>DATAWK010000001.1:0-1812 GCA_036267255.1 Acidobacteriaceae bacterium
TTAATAGCCAAGGGCGGCTATCGCCACAAGATCACTTGCGACGGCCAGGAAAATAACAAAATTCCAGCGCCGCGCCTATCGCGCCATGCGCGTGCGGCAACCAATCCGGCCGACAGTGCCATTCGTTCCTGGCACCTTTTCAGCCCCTCGGCATGCTGTTCCATGTTCCAAACCGCAGCGTGGGGCCGCGCGAGCTATTTGCAAAAGACCACGACTTCTTGGCATTCGAGCGCGCGATCGAAGAATCGATGCTGACTCGCCGCATGCGGCTTGCCTGATGCCGAACTACTGTGCATTTAGTGGTTTGGCCGGAACGAGACGGCAGTGTCGAGCAAAGGGCCGAGCAAAGGGGAAAGGCGCATGTACTGAAATGACTGGTTGGTTATGGCCAATATCGTTGACGTTGCCCCGGGAATCTTTCCGAGGTTGTCAATCTTACCCATTATATGCGCCTGTCCCCTTTATAATACACCTCTGGGCTTGCAACCAACGCTCCGCCCCACGAGGCCGACCGCGCAAGAAACCGAAGGCGCACGTTCTCATCTTGCCCATTATATGCGCCTGTCCCCTTTATATCCGCTCGAACGACGCGCGGCCACTCACGTCGAATTATCAATATGCACGGCTTCCGCGGAATTCTCTCCGGAATGTCATTCGCAGCCTCCTTCCGGCCTTTTTTTCGGTGCCGTGCCATTTTTCTCGATGCTGACATCAAAGACCATCCCGTTCCTAATTTTCAGCCCCTTATCGGCGCTCAGCGTGCCTTCACGATTCGCAAGCGGCCCATCTTTATAGCGAACCGCGAAACGCGTCATTGGCTTTCGAGCGATTAAATCTTGATAGGCCATTAGCTCGACGACGGCTCCCGAGATAGTGCAGTCGCCAACAGTCTTCTGCATTCCGTTAACAATTATTGTGGTGAAGTGTTGAGGCGCATCCGTATGCGCCCATCCGAAAATTGCGCCTTTATCGTCAGTATAAACGTCAAACCAAATTGGATCCCCCGGCGAGAGCAGTCCGGCATTGTCCGCGGGAGTCGTATATAGTTGATAATGTCGTGTTACTTTGTCTAATTCTGGCTTCATCGATTTCCAAATTATCGAGTCCGACAATCGCTTGCGGATTGCTGAGAGGCTCATGTCCACGCCCTTCTCCTTCGCAATTAGATAAAGCGCCGCCTGCTGATACGTTTGGGCAATGTACCTGTCGAGAGGCATGAAATCTCCCGAGCGTTTCGAAACGTCTGCGTATTCTTTCCGAGACTCATCATCGATTGGCAGTTTGCTCAATCGGACGCACAAGTCGCTGAATGTTTTGACTTCCGGAGACGCTAGGGCGGTTTGCATCTGCATCCAGGTCACGCCATCATTTCCGGTTGGACTGGATCGGAAAATACACGCAAACGCTATACAGCCGGCCAGCCAGAGGCATTTCGTCAATTGCAGGTACTGCGGCATAACACCCTCGAAACAGGTGTCTATTGACAAGTAAGCTTAGGAGTGAAGGCAGCCCAAAATGCCTGTCCTGGTTCAGCGTGAACTGGAATGTTGGCTGATTGGCGTTAGCGAGTGTTGAAGGGCATCCTGCCGCGGCATTCGTGGCGTCGTGCCACGAGAGTTTATCGCTTTGGCGCCAATCCCGAAGGGAAGGTCGGGCGGCGCCGCGAGTGGACATCGCCCGCCGTTCGGTCTTGGCCCCTGGATCGGCGCTCGGGTCGCACTCCTGCGTTGCCCTATCCTCCATCCAGGCCATTGGTCATGTTAGGCTGCTGGCGATCGTCAAGCAACGGTTGGTTGAGCTTGGCGTGCGACG
>DATAWK010000002.1:0-7330 GCA_036267255.1 Acidobacteriaceae bacterium
TGAGAAACCGCAGGTTCGACCACTTCTATATCACTCTGATAGTCACTCAAGTTTCATTTAAATAAAGTATATTTTCTTAATTGTACGGTACACAAATGAGCTCTACAGAGTGGGTCTGAGCCTCCAAAGGACAGGCGCAGATGACGCCGCCGCCGCCACGTCACCTGCCTAAGTGTGTGCGCGATGGAGGCATGGCCGCATGGGACAAGTGCAGGTGATGCAGCATCCATGGCCCTCGTCGCCTGCCTGTGTGCGTGTGCGTTGTCGTTGTCTCGGTGTGTGTGCGCGCGCCGCTGTCGTCTCCCCCTGTGTGTGCGTGCACGTCGTCGTCGTCGTCGTCGTCGTGTGTGTGTTGTTGTTTTCTGTGCGTGTGCGCGTGTGGCGTCGAGTCAACAACGACACGTCGTCTGCTTGTGCGTGCGTGCACAGCGTCGATGACGCGTCGCATGCCTCTGTGCGTGTGTGCGTGCGGCGTTGAGTCGACAACGACGCGCCGTTTGCTTGTGCGTGCATGCACAGCGTCGATGACGCGTCGCATGCCTCTGTGCATGTGTGCGTGCGGCGTCGAGTAGACAACGACACGTCGTTTGCTTGTGCGTGCGTGCACAGCGTTGATGACGCGTCGCATGCCTCTGTGCGTGTGTGCGTGCGGCGTCGAGTCGACAACGACGCGTCGTCTGCTTGTGCATGCGTGCACAGTGAGCGTCGATGGCGCGTCGCATGCCTGGTGCACGTGCACGACGTCGACGACACGTCGCATGCCTCTGTGTGCGCGAGCACGGTGTCGAGTCTACGACGACCTGTGTGTGCGTGCGCGGTGTCAAGTCGACGACAATGCGTCGTCTACTTGTGTGACGCGTCGCGTGCCTGGTTCACAAGGCGAGTGTTTGGGGGGACCATGGTGATATTGAAGTCTTCATTGAACATCCGCCACGGAGAGGCTGCTCGTCGAGTTGCTGGTGTGGGACTCATAAGAGGTGGTGTCGAGCGTTGTTAGTGAGGGTCCATGATGCTGGGAGACGCAGAAGGGCATAGAGTGCAGAGCCAGGGTAGTGGGCTTTGAGTCTTTGACGTTGCACGCGCACTTGTATGCGCCCTTGAAGGGTCGCCCGTGTGTCGTCCAATCCTTGTCTGTTGGGGATGGGCATCTGGAGCACGTGCAGGTTGATGCGATGATCGAGATCGGGGCGAGGCATGAAGACCTGTGTGCTCTGGATCACGGAGAGCCTATGTATGCGTTTCCGCACGAATTTTGGCTGTGGGGTGAAAGGGAGGACAGGACAGAGTGCTTTGAATGGATAATCGAAACGAAACTGCTTGTTTACTTGAATCTCCGAGTTGCTTGTGCTCGTGGTTGCTGTCGTCGTTGACTCGTTGTCGTGTAGACTTTGGCCTCGACTTCGCTACCAGTGGTGGTGGGAATGAGAGAGAACAGAGGCGTTGAATGCACTACACGAGAGAGCTTTCCCGAGGGGTCCAAACAACGCGCGGCCCAATTGCTGCAAGTCACGTGAGCTTCGACGAGTGCAGTACTACACACGCAAGAGAGTACATTCTTTCCAGCTCCAGGGGAGTGCATCAATGCCACTGGCACCCATGGCCATGGCCATGCCCGATTCTGATCGAAGTTGAAAGACCGACCTCTTCCTCCTCTCGGCGTGAGCGAGGCCCACAGAGCCCAGCACATGCATGCCCGCTAAATATCAGAGACCAGGCCTGAATTGACATTATTATTTAGAATATGCTGATCACAAAGAAACGAAGAAAGATCACATACCAGCTGAGCAAGAGGAGGGTCCTTCAGGCCGCCCAGGCGGCATTTGCAAATCAAAACCTGGGCGTGATCTCCATCGCGAGTGAAATGCTCTGAGCGACTTCCTCTCCCGGCCATTGGAAGCACCATTAGTCGCAGACACGAAGTGTAATCGCATCTCACCAGTCCCCATCGTCATCCGGTTCGTACTGCGTCGGGCTCGTCAGCTCCCCGCATGAGCACAGGCAGTGGCCCTGTGCGCACAGACAATTCGCGCATAGCTTCCCCGTCGCCGTGTCCGTGCATGCAGGGTGTGTCATCGTCGATGTATGCCGGACGCCGTGGGTGTTCTAGCATCGGGAGAAATTGTCAGTGTGTGTTCCGAAGGTATGAGTGTGCATCCATGAAAAGATGGACGGGTATATGGTATATGGATCGATATCGCTTGGACCTCAGTCTCAAGCTCGGAGTGGAATTGCTTGAGTAAGAGAAAGACAACACGGGGGTGCTGACCGTGCTGCAAAGGGCAAGCGGGGAAGCAGAGGGCCCAGAGGGCGTTTTGAGGAGCAGGGGAAAGATGTGGTCCAGTAATAAAAGCTCGAAATGCTGTGAATATACGTGCAGCGGGCGTGCGGCCGCCCACACGATTTCCTCCGCAATGTCTTCCGCTGTCACTAAGGGACTGTGAGCTGACAATCAATGGAAGCAAGAAGTCGCATACATGGCTGCAGACCATCGTACACCTTGTCCGCAGCGGACTTGTCTCCGCAATAGCGTACGATGGAGAATTCAGTCTCTACCATCATAGTACCATGCCTGTCTGGCAGTGCAGAATTAAGAACAGCATGTTTGGCGGGGAGGAGACGAGCATGATATGCGCACCAGGCTGAATTTCTGTTACACGGATGGGTGTATATCTGAGCTGATTCCCTGTGAATTTGTCTGAGCCCTTAGAACGTCAGAACGATGACCAGGGGTTAAAGAGATAACGAACGGTTGACCTCTTGGACCTCAGAAGAAATAACATTTACATCGCTGCCAGCCTGCCAACGCCTTGTACCATCGTGCACATCGCCTTGGACATCTTGTATGCGTCCCTTGTGTACCATGACTTGTTGGATTGTTAGAATAGGTGTCGTCATAGGTAATCTTGGAAGCTTGAATGGGTTTGAGGGAGCCGGTGTGTGATGCAATGAGACAACGCAGATAGCAGGTGATTGTGAGAACGACGCAAGGGCAAACCCTAAACGGCCGAAACCCCTGTGCCCCGTGGGCATTGTGATGACACCTAATTGAAGCACATCGTTGAATCATGGCACACACAAGCATGATGAGATGACAACTGATTTATTGATGAGATGACAACTTGCTGTTTTATTCGACAACGCGATGTAATTCGACAACACAAGAAACTTGATGTATTGATGAGATGACAAGATGTATTATTCGACAACGCGACATAATTTGACAACACAAGAAACTTGATGTATTGATGAGATGGCAAGATGTATTATTCGACAACGCGACGTAATTCGACAACACGAGAAAGTTCGACAACAAGAAATACGATGACAATAAGAAACTCAACGACAACACAAGAGCGGCAAGACAAAACGACAACGCAAACAAGAGACATGCAATCGACTAGACTACTACGCAGCGCACTGGAACAACAAGATCTCTCATCACAAGGCGTCCTCAACATCGTCACCCCGCTTTCTCTTGGACCCTGACTGGATGTTTTTCACAAGATCGGTACTGCTTATGAGGCCATGGCGCGCCCACGAGCCAAGGCAAAGGTATGCGCGAAGGGATGAGGGTGATAGCCGGTTCCGAGTGAAGTGCAAAATGTGCCGGCCTTGAGAAAAGACGTGTTCGACTGCAGTTGACGTCGCTAGCACTGCTTGTTAATATAGTGTAATTCTGTGTGACAATGTGGGGTGCTTACGCGGTATGGACAGATAATCAAGGGCCATGGACGAGAGGTTCGGATAGACCCTGTGGTTGTCATTCCACCATTTGAGAGGATCGACTGTGTTCTCGACGGGGCGGTTAAGGTACTCGTCAAGCTCACTGAGCTTAGTCGCAGCCGAGGCGCCGACAGAGAAGTTTGCGAACAGCGAAACGCCCTGGACCGGTGACGCCTCGAAGCTCACCTCCTCCGATGCCGCAGCTTGTTCGTAATTCGCAGCATATTCCTCACGCACCATCTTCTCAGCCTGTTCAACCCACTCCTTCTCCCAGTCGTGTTGACGAAAATACTCGAGTTTGAGTCCGGGGTGAAGAACTGGTGTGTTAAGTTAGTGCCCAGCTGCTAGACATAGGACATGAGCGACTTACCCATTGCGATTCGGTAGGGTGCCGCCTCATCTGTAAGCGAATAATACCGGTCCATCTTCTTTTTGGCCAACGCCATCGCAGCAAGGATCGAAGGGTGAAATGGCAGTTTGGTTTCCGGGTCCAAAGTACTTGTCAAGGTGTCCATTGCCGGAATAACACCCGCTATACACGCCGAGTCCTGAGAGAAGTAGAGTGTCGCCGACTTGTATTGCTAAGCAAGCACAACGCGTTAGTGATAGTTAGACCGAAGGGAACATCGTATTTACCTGTAAGACAGACACAAGCTGTTCGATAATTCCCCAGCCCTCGTTGTCCAGCTCATATTTCCGCATTTTCAAAGATTTGTCCGCTGTAATAGAGTCAATCGGCTTCCGATACTCGAGGGCAAATGTCATCATATCATGGATCGAGTTCCAACGCGTGACAACGTCACAAGGGATCAGGTTCGGCACTAGGTCATGGGCCTAGCAGATTCGTCGCCATGCCAGGAGGGCAATGGTAGTCGAATGGATGATCGCGAATGAAAGTTGTCGAAGCTGTGCAAGTCACCGATAGGAGATAAAACAGAAATAAGAGTAACATACCTTGGACACTGTCTCACGAACTGCCGACGTATCATCCATGAGAGCCGACAGCTCTTCCTCGCTGAGCGTCTCAGACTCGCCATCGCCATCATCTTCTTCGTCCCCGTCTTCAAAGAGCCTCGCGTCAGCGTCGTGTCTAATGTCGTCGTTATGATCGAAAGACTCGAGACTTGGCTCGTCGTCATGATTGACACCGCTGTCGGCTTTGCCCATACCTGCATTGAAGGGCTTGATGAGGGCCTTGCCAGAGAGTTGAATGGTATGATTGAAACAGCGGACATGATTGGCTGCGTCAAATGAGTTTTCGAGCTCGTAGAGAGCAGCCACTTGGACGTTGTTTGAACTTGCATTGTCGGCAGTCACGGAGAGAATCTTCTCCTCCAGTCCAAAGCGCTCCAACATTCCCTGGAAGGCATTCGCAAGGACAATGCCTGTGTGTGACTCGAAGACCATGAGAAAAAGAATGAACTGCAGAAAAAGCCTTACCTCAGGCACCTCGACAATGTCCAATAGAAACGCGAGCATCTTACCCTCGTGCTGGAGGTGAACCGTCCACGCAACGAAGGCTCGATGGTTGGGTGACGTCCAAGCATCCGTCGCGAAATGTAGCCGTCCAGGATATTCCTTATAATATGTTAAGTGCGCAGATGACTTCACTGACTTGGCACTTACCTTGAGCAACTTGCCAATTTTCTCGCGAGACTTTGCAAAGGAGGCGTTGATATCTCGTATGACGGTTGAGACAGAAGGGACAGTAGCGTTGGGCCGCCCAGCGGTCATAATGATCCCAAGTTCGCTGTCTCCGACGATGCTCGCTGGGCGGTTGTTCTCGGTGACCCACTTGACAATACAGGCCCTGAATGTCATGAGTAAATAAGCATGTAAGAATATGCCTAACACGCACCGAATTTCCGGGTTAGTGAGAGAACGGTGAGAGGGTCGGGCTGGTCGCTGTCCCTGACGAGCAAAGGCAGCGAAGATCGATCCACTATTCGCCTCCGCATCCTTCACGCTCATTGCAGTTTTTACAGCTTCTTCGCCGAAGCAGCGAATGGCGTGGTGTCGTAGGTTTGCAGTGGACGCCTTGTCCCCTTTGTCTTGATAACGCCGAACGCCTCCGAGTGCAGTCTTGCAGACGCGTGCTGCACAGGGGAAAAAGTGACAGAGTCGGTCATCGTGATATTGAATCGATATGTCGGACTTGAAGAAACTATAAACAGGGGACCGCCAGGTCTTCTTGAGGTTGTCTAAAAGAAATGTCAGTTAGTAAAATGGAGATAAAGCACACCTACAAACGTACCGAGCTCCACCTGCGGGTCAACCTCGATGTCGTTGTCGCTCAAACTGATGTGAGTCTGCGTCTCTGAGTCCGGGCTGCTAGCCCGAGATTCATATTGAAGGGACTGTGGAGAGGTCGAAGAAAGAGAGACGAGTGAGTCCGCTGCCTTGAGCGGGGGCCGTGAGGAGGAGAGAGAGGCAAACGAGTCGGCTGCTTTGAGTGGGGGTCGCGACGACGAGGAGGAGAGAGAGGCAAACGAGTCTGCTGCCTTGAGTGGGGGCCGCGATGAGGAGAGAGGGGCAAGAGAGGCAGCTGCCTCAGGTGAGGGTTTTGAAGATGGCCGGTGCCACGAAGACGAGGAGGAAAGAGATGCAAGCGAGTCAGCCACCTTAAACGAAGGGCGTGGGACTCGACTCGACTTTCTTGAGACCGCTGAGAAGGCAGACGCAGGCGAGTCAGCTGGCTTGTGTGGGGCCCGTGTCGACTTTCCCTGCGCAGAAAGTTTATTAGGTTTAATGATAGTCATGGGAGAATGGGGACTACTTCGTGACGGCGGCAACGCAGGGCATTTATCCAACGCAACCTGGCCGTATCGATACCCCTTGGTCCTCGGACGTCGAAGTCATGGTGGTTGAAGGGGAGCCTGGGGAGGATCAAGAATGCAGAAGTCGGCACATCAATGTCATGGTAGCCGAAGGGGAGCCTGGGGAGGATCAAGGGGATCATGGCTTGAAGGACACGACGGTCGGCACTGGAGAAACGCCAGTCGAAGATTCAAAGGGGGAAACACGAACGGGACGATCAGGTGGAAAGAATCCGAAAGATGGGGAGGCGGACGAGCTGACAAAAAAGTTGAAAAAACTCGTCAGTTTAAATGAAGAGGTTGAAGATCCTCTACTTACTATTTTATCATATGGTTAGAGCCTTAACCCGCCGCTTTTACGTGGCGAGAACAGGCATGCGTCACCTGATGATGTGTGAGGTCGTTTTCCGAAGCCTAGAGAGAGAGTCTTACAGTCTGACAATCCGAGAGAGGAGTGACGGAGCGCGCGGTCCAGAACAGCGGGAAGCGCGAGGCCAGAATAGTGGGGAGCGTGAGGCCAGAAAAGTGGGGCACATCGTCCCAAGAATGTGGAGCAACGTTTACGTGGCAGGGGGCGTTGTGGGACTCATGGCAGATATCATCGAATTTTTTTTTTACTTGTGGCAACCAACCGGCAATTCCGGCAATCTAGGCCAGCCGGCAAGCGCTCATACCCGCCATGAAACCCCTTACCCGCAGTAACGGGTCGCGGTGTGGCCAGGGGTTCAGATTTCGAACACCGCACCCGCACCCGCGTGACCCGTGACCGTAACACCGCGGTGTCACGCCTA
>DATAWK010000003.1:0-187917 GCA_036267255.1 Acidobacteriaceae bacterium
ACGAAGATGATGCATTGCCGAAATGGAAATTGGAAGAACGGAAGTCGGCAGCTCGGAAGACTGTAGAAACCCACTAAAGGGATGTCGCCCGACATTCCTGCTGTCTTCGAATCGTCATCCATTGGGGGTCTACGTGACTACGACTTCAAGTTCGCTGCGTGCGGATACGAATCGTTAGAACTGGCTGATGCCGGGTTGATTATCGATGGATTTTGACAGGTCTGTACACGAAAAAACTTCGACGTCGCAGAATGTTGTTGGGGATTTGTGGGGTAATCGGGTCGACATGTGAAACTCTCCTGTTGCTTTCCCAATGAAAGTGTGGCACTCTTTTCCTGTTGGTAACCCAAAGGGGTCGAGGCGGCAGGAAATTATGAAGCAGAAGAAGGATGTGCAACAGGGGACGCTGGCGCTAATGGTTCTAAAGACCCTGGATGTGCTGGGCCCCTTGCATGGATATGGAATCGCGCGACGCATTGAGCAGATCAGCGGCGAATTGCTTTTCGTCAATCAGGGCACGCTCTATCCGGTGTTGTTGCGGCTGGAACAGGAGGGCGCTGTTGCGTCCGATTGGGGGCCATCCGAGAACAATCGCAGGGCGAGATTTTATCGGTTGACTCGCGCCGGGCACAAGCTTCTGGAAGCGGAGAAGCGCGACTGGGAACAGACCGCTGCGATTATTGCGCGGTTCTTTGAGGTGAAGGCAGAGGATCTGGCATGAGAAGCATGCACCGTTTGTGGGCGCGACTGCGAAATGTTGTATCGGGGCAACGTGGCGATCGTCGACTGCGCGAGGAGATGGATGCGCACCTGGCGATGCAGACTGAGGAGAACATGCGGGCGGGCATGGCTCCGGCTGAGGCTCGCCGGCGGGCGCGAGTGAAGTTCGGAGCGGTGGAAAGGGTTCGCGAGGAATATCACGCAGAGGAGGGCCTGATGTTGCTCGAGAGCCTGCTGCAGGATATTCGCTATGCATTTCGCGGGCTGCGGAAATCTCCGGGCTTTACGGTCGCGGTGGTAACGACTCTGGCGTTGGGAATCGGTGCGAATGTGACCGTCTTCCTTGTGCTCTACGGTGTTCTTCTGAAGCCGCTGCCGTTTCAGAGTCCGCACCAGTTGGTACGCATTGAGCGAAGTTACGGCGGCGGAGTCACTGTACCGGCGTACTCGGGAACGAAAGCGCTGTTCTTTCAGCGAGCGAACCGCGCTTTTTCTGCCATGGCTGCCTATGACTTTATTCCGTCGCATGCGAACCTGTTGCAAGGAGATGGCGCCACACCTATCAGCCTTCTTCGAGTGACGTCAGACTTCTTTCGTGTTTTCGAAATGCAACCTGCGATCGGTCGAGGCTTCCGCGCTGAAGATATGATTCCTGGGGCGGCGGAAGTTGTGGTGTTGAGCGACGCGCTGTGGAAACAGCAATTCGGCGGCGACTCAAAGATTGTGGGCAAGGCCATCACCCTGGGCAACCGAAGCTACACGGTGATCGGGGTTGCCAATCGTCGCTTCGCCCTGGATGCGAAGGCAGACGCGTGGATTCCACTGCCCATCACCGAAAGCCCTGAAGACCAATCGAACAACTACAACGTTGTTGCGAGACTGAAGCCGGGAGTGAGCGAGGCGGCCGCCACGACGGACCTGCAGCGAATCCTATTGGAATTGAAAACGACCTATCCGAACCTGTGGGATCGGTACGAAGGTGTGCGTGTCGAGAACCTGCACGACTCATTCACCGGCGATCTGCGGCCCGCGTTGCGCGTTCTGATGGGTGCGGTGGGACTTCTGCTGGTGATTGTGATGGCGAACATTTTGAGTCTTTTGCTTACCCGTGCCGTGACTCGCCGCCGCGATCTGGGCGTGCGGGTCGCGCTGGGTGCGTCGGGCTGGCGGCTGCTGCGGCAGTTGCTGGTGGAAAACGTACTGGTTTGTGCGGCCGGGGGCATGGCCGGCGTGGCCCTGGCCGAAGTGTCTGCTCCTGCGATCCTGCATTTGAGTCCGCTCGAACTGCCGCAGTTTGCTTCACTTCATCTCGGGGTCGCGGCCATGGTTCTTGCCACAGTGCTGACACTGGCGTGCACCGTAATCTTCAGCGTGGTGCCGATGCTGGAGACGCGGAGGGTGCGACTGCACGAAAGCTTGCAGTTAAATTCGCCGCGTGTTTTCTCCGGACGGCATATTGCGCAGAAGGCGCTGGTGGTGAGCGAAGTGGCGGTTTCGCTGGTGCTGCTGGTGGGAGCGGCGCTGCTGCTGACTACTTTCTGGAAACTCATCCGCACTCCGCCAGGCTTCACGACCAAAAACGTGCTGACGTTTAAGAACAGCTTTACGGATCAGCAAGCGAGCACGAGTGCAGCGCTTGGACTGCGGCTGAATGAACTCCGATCTCGAATCGAAGCCATCCCTGGGGTGGAGTCGGCCGCCGGAGCCAGCACACTTCCGACCGAGCTTGTTCCAGACTTGCCGTTTGATGTGATGGGACGCCCGTCCAATCGGCGCGACGCGAAGGGAGACGAGAAGTATATTTCGATCACCGCTGGATTTTTCCGGACGCTGGGAATTCCGGTGATGGCGGGGCGTGCGTTTACATCCGGAGATAGTCACGGATCAGCGCCGGTGGTGATCGTGAATCAGCGGTTTGCGCAAACCTATTTCAAGAATGAGAATCCTATCGGTCAGCATATTGTCATCGGCAAATTTATGGGACCGGGATTTGAAGATCCGGCGCGCGAGATTGTCGGCGTGGTGGGCAACGTAAAACAGACGGGCCTCGATAAGCCTGCGCCCGGCATCATGTATGTGCCGGCAGCACAAATCCCGGATATGGAAACGCGTTTGACGAATGGGCTGCTGGGGGAGAGCTGGGTGGTGCGGACGCGATCTGACCGGCTGGACGTACTGGATGCGATTGAGCGGATTTTTATGGAGAACTCCCATGCGCCACTGCTGGCCGTGGAGCCGATGGATGAACTGATCAACGCGTCGGTGGCGCAACAACGATTCAGCATGATTTTGCTTTGCGAGTTTGGGCTTATTTCGCTGGTGCTGGGTGCAGCGGGCTTGTATGGGGTGATGTCGTACACGGTTGCGCGGCAGACGCGGGAGATTGGAGTGCGCATGGCTCTTGGCGCGCGACGTGAAGATGTAGCCCGGATGGTGCTGAAAGATGCGGGGGTGTTGGTGGGCATGGGTCTCGCCGTCGGCATTACAGTTTCATTGATGGGCGCCAAGATTGTGGGCAACTTGCTTTTTGGCGTGAAGCCGCGAGATCCGCTGACACTGGCAGGGGCGAGCCTGGTGCTGGCGCTCACGGGGCTTTTCGCAGCGTGGTGGCCAGCGCGGAGAGCCGCGCGCATCGAGCCGATGGAAGCGCTGCGGAGTGAGTAGCCCCTTGTGGCGAGAAGAAAGTGGCCGAAGAGAGTTTCTACTTTAAGAATTCGAAATAGACTCGGCAGCTCATGAGTTTGATTTCTCGATCGTCAATGATGTTCTTGATGCGAGGGCTCTGAGCTCCTGGTTGCAAGTGCACACGCGGGCCGGGCGGCCCGCATTCTTTTGCCATCGAGTCAGCGTTGGCGGGTGTTGGCGAGCGCGCGGAGGATGGTGCGTGTGTTCCTGTTGATGACCTGACGAAGGTACATCGTGATGGCGAATAAAAGAACCAAAAAGAAAAGGTCAACACGAAGCAGTGAATGCAGGAGTGCGCCCAGATTTTCTGGCGGGAACAGGTGGAGATGCATCCAGACGAAGACGACGATGGCGAGTATGGCGAGCACGCCAACGACGATGCGGGAGGTGCGTTCGGAACGGTCGGCGGCGGCGAGAGCTTGCTGGACGAAGGCGAGTTCGGCGTTGGTATTCTCAGAGTTAGGTTGCTGGTGTTCGGGACTCATGCTGGTTTCCTTTCGGAGGTTAAGTGTTTGCGCAGGGTGGTGACTCCATAATTGAGGCGCGACTTGGCGGTGCCGATCGGGATCTCCAAGATCGCGGCACATTCTTCGAGCGTGAGGTCGTGCTGATAGCGAAGCAGGAGGACGGCTCGGCTGGCGGGGGATACATGATTGAGGAGGGTGAAGAAGGCCTCGTCCGGCGGCTCGCCGAGAGTGGGGTTGAGAATGGCTAGTTGGTCCGGTGGTGCGTCGTCGAGGGGTTGCCAGCGGCGAGCGTGTTTGAGGTGCGAGAAAGCAATCCGTGAAGCGATGCGGAAGGTCCAGGCGCGGAAGACGGCGGGTTCGCGCAGGTAGGGGAGTTTGCGGAAGATCTGGAGCGAAGTTTCTTGCAGGATATCGTCGGCGAGGGCGGGGCCGGCGAGGCGGGTGATGTAACGACGCAACGGGGCATAGGCTTCGCGAAGAAGTTGTTCCAGCGCGGCCCGATCGCCGGTTTGCGCGAGAAGGACCAGAAGAGTCTGGTCGGACGTCGCGGGCTCCGTCGTTTCGGTTCGCGTGTGCATGCTTGATAGAGGGGCCGGGGCCGCGGAAAGTTCGGTTCTTCCGGATAAATAATTATGCACGCGGCAGCGGGAGCGAGTATTTGAGTTGACCCGTGCGGCTGCAACTTTTTCGACTGCGTATGATTTCGCATGAGAAGCTGAAGGCAGATCCAAGCCGTTCAAAAGAAGGGAATGGAATGCAGCGGAGAGAATTCTGCAAGTTGATTGGGGCATCGGCGGCGGTGAAGGCGGTGGGCGCGGCGGCGGCGGAGCAGAGCGACGCGTACGTGCCGGTGACGGATGCGCTGGTGGTGCGCAAGCTGGATACGTGGCAGGACTGGAAGTTCGGATTCATGATGCATTGGGGTGCGTACAGCCAGTGGGGCGTGGTGGAATCGTGGTCGATCTGTTCGGAGGACTGGATCAAACGTCCGGCGGGGACGAACTACGTGGACTACAAGAGAAGATACGAGGCGCTGCCGAAGACGTTTAATCCGATTGGATTTGATCCTGATATGTGGGCCAGCGTCGCTAAAAATGCGGGCATGAAATACGTTGTGTTTACCACCAAGCACCACGACGGCTTTTCCATGTTCGATACCAAGCTGACGGATTACCGCATCACCGCGCCGGATGTTCCGTTCCATACAAATCCGCGGGCTAATGTCGCCAATGAAGTGTTTGCGGCGTTTCGCAAGCAGTCGTTTGGAGTCGGCGCGTATTTTTCCAAGCCGGACTGGCATAGCGGGGATTATTGGGCGCCTGAATGGGCCACTCCTAACAGGGACGTCAATTACGATACCCGCGAATATCCGGAGCGGTGGAAGAAGTTCGTTGCGTTTGTGCATGGACAGGTGGGCGAGCTGACAAGTGAATACGGGTCGGTGGATATTCTGTGGCTGGATGGTGGGTGGGTGAATCCGACGGCACATCCGAATGCGATTGTCGGCGGGCAGGATGTGCCATGGCCGCAGGATATCGACATGCCGGGGCTGGCAGCGCTGGCGCGGAAAAATCAGCCGGGCCTGATCGTGGTGGATCGCGCGGTGGGAGGTCCGTACGAAAACTATCGCACGCCGGAACAGCAGATCCCGGATACGCCGCTGCCTTATCCCTGGGAAACATGTATGACGCTGGGGAATTCGTGGTCGTATGCGCCGGATGATCACTATAAGTCGTCGCGCAAGGTGGTGCACATGCTGGTCGATATAGTTGCCAAGGGCGGCAACTATCTGCTGAACGTTGGGCCTGATCCGACGGGCGAATTGCCGACAGGAGCGGTTGCGCGGCTGGCTGAAATCGGGGTGTGGATGCAGAGCAACGGCGAGGCGATTTATGCGACGCGACCGATTGCGCCGTATCGCGACGGCAAGGTGTGTTTTACCCGTGGCAAAGATGGCGCGGTGTACGCGATCTATTTGCTGGATGAGGGCGAGGCAGTTCCAGGGACGATTGCGATGTCGAAAATTGCGCCAGCGAAGGGTGCGAGCTTGCGTCTCCTGGGATATGACACGGAGCTGAAGTGGCAGCGGGATGGAGCGGGAGCACGCGTTGAAATTCCGGAAGCAGTGCGCAAGCAAGCTGCGAACAGTTGCGCGGTCAGCGTGCGTCTATCGGCGATACGGTCGCGAAGTTAGACGCTGGGCAAGGGCGATTTCAATGGCCATCGTCGATTCTCATTGTTCGTTCGAATCTATTCCTGTCAGAAATCGTTGCGATTCACGAGATCGCCAAATCCAACTGCGACACTGGAACATTCGATAGCCAGTCTGTCATCCGAAAAAGTTTGCAGCCGAATTGAATTCATCGAAATGGTGTATCGTTCACAGAATGCACAAAGGAGATCCTATGTCTAAGTTAGGTGGAAAAGTGGCGCTAGTTACGGGCGCCTCACGGGGTATTGGAGCGGCAATCGCGAAACGTCTGTCCGCGGATGGAGCCAGTGTCGCCATCACGTATGCGAAGGACGCGAAGTCGGCCGCCGCAGTGGTGGGAGCGATTGAAAACGGCGGTGGAAAGGCAATTGCCATCCAAGCTGATGCTGCCGATCCTAAGGCGATTCAAGCGGCGATTGAAAAGGTCGTGGCTACGCTGGGGCGAATTGATGTTCTAGTGAACAATGCCGGCACAGCGATTCCGAAAGCTTTCGAGGAGACGACGCTGGAGGAGATGGACCACATGATTGATCTGAACTTTCGTGGGGTTATGGTTGCGACGCAGGCGGCGCTGAAGCATATGAACGATGGCGGCCGGATCATTATGATCGGCTCATGCGTCGGCGAGCGGAACCTGACGCCCGGGCTGGCCGCGTATGGGGCAACGAAGGGGGCTGTGAAGATGTTTACCCAGGGATTGTCTCGGGAGGTGGGGAGCCGTGGCATTACGGTGAACAACATTCAGCCGGGCCCGATCGATACGGATTTGAATCCCGCCGCGGGTGACTGGGCAACTCCGCAGAAGGCCGTCACAGCGCTGAACCGTTATGGACAGGTGGAAGAGGTTGCGGCATTGGTAGCGTTTGTTGCGGGACCTGAATCCTCGTACATCACCGGAGCGAACCTTACGGTGGATGGCGGGACGAACGCGTAAGCTGCGCCAAGAGGCGGGCACGCGAGGATACAAACCCATGATGGAAGGCACTTCTGCTGACTTGCCACACGTGTTGCTGGGTGGCGATGGCTGGATGGTGGACGGCTATCATCCTTCACTGAGGTCTGAGGGGGGAAGAGAATGGCGAAGGACAACGCGGCGATTGTGCGTGGATTTGCGGATGAGGTGATCACCCAGGGAAAGATTGAAGCGGCAGGAAAATATTTCTGGGAGGACATGGTGGAACAGGTTCCGATGCCGGGCCAGGGGCCGGGGCTGAGTGGGCTGCAGGACGCGATTCGCGCCATGCGGACTGGATTTCCTGACATAGTGTTTTCGATTGTGGAGCAGATCACGGAGGGCGACAAAGTTGCGAGCCGCTTTGAGTGGACGGGCACGCATCAGGGAAATTTCCTCGGCATTCCGGCGACGGGAAAGGCGGTGCGGGTGTGGGGGATCGTGATTGATCGGCTGGAGGATGGGCGGATCAAGGACACGCGCATCATCATGGACACCCTGGGCATGATGGGGCAGCTGGGTGTGTTGCCGGGCGGGGGCTCGGGGAAGTGATAGCCGGCGAGTCGCACACGCTATGATTCTGATGTGAAGCGAAAGACATCGACTCCCCCGAAGGCGCGGTTTAACAAGAGCCGTCTGCGAACCTGGCTGCGATGGATTGGGCTGGGGATTGCGGCGCTATGGCTGCTGGCGGCAGTGATGCTGGTGGGGCTGCGGTGGATCAATCCTCCGACAACGGCGGTGCGGGCGGAGCGACAGGTGCAGGGTTGGTTCCAGCCTGATGTCCACGGCAAGCCATATCGCGAACACTATGAGTACATGCCGCTGCGGATGATTTCGCCGAACCTGCAGCATGCGGTGGTGTCGGCGGAAGATGCGCGCTTCTATCTCCATCATGGATTCGACTGGCACCAGGTGCAGATTGATGCGGCTGGGGATCTAGAAGGCGGGCGGGTGCGCGGAGCTTCGACAATTACGCAACAGCTGGTGAAGAATTTATTTTTCGGGACAGGGCGATCGATACTGCGCAAGGGTGCGGAGGCCTCGCTGGTGCCGGTGGCGGAGCTGGTGCTGGGGAAGCGTCGCATTCTGGAGATCTACCTGAACGTGGTGGAATGGGGGCAGGGAATTTATGGCGCCGACGCGGCGTGCCGTGTCTACTACGGAACCGCGGCGCGGAATATCGGCAGGGAACAGGCGGCACGGCTCGCCGCGATTTTGCCCGCGCCACGGAAGCGACGGCCGGAGCGCATGAATCGCTACAGCGAGATTATTTTGGAACGCATGAGTCAGGTGGGTTGGTAAGTGGGAGCGGATGTTGCGTCGCGGAGTTGTGGAGCTGCTTCCGGTTTACCCGTAATTTGGAAGCGATTGACGGATGCTAGAACCACGCCACGGGTTACTTCCTATAAGCCGACTTCTCGGTACTAATCCGTGTCGGCGAGTGCATTGGCGATTAATCACTCATCGGGGCGGATTCGTCATCGGAATTCGGTCGCATATTTGAAGGCGATCTTTTTGATCTGCTCCCGAGTGAGTTGCTTTGGCGGTTGGCCGGGCGGGCTGCAGGTCTCACGGAAAAAGCCATCCAGTCCGGCAGGCGACATGATCCAAAGCAGGAGCAGTTCCCGATCGGGATTCACGAACTCATGCCAGGAATTTTTGGGGATGAATATCGTTCCGCCTTTCTCAAATGAGTGCCGGACATCGTTCAGTATGAAAACTCCGCTGCCTTCCAGAACGTAGAAAGCTTCGTTCATCTTCAGGTGGCGGTGAATCGGAATGCCTGCACCAACCGCCACTTGCTGGGTCCCCAACGCGAGATTGTCGAACCCTGTTGCGGAGCCGGCCTTGATAACGATCTGACCATGGTCACGAAAATGGATGAGATGTTCGCCTTCGCCAGCTCCGAGCACATAACCTTGTGGCGAGACGGTTCGACGTTCTTGGTCGCCTTCGTTCATGACAATCTCCTCCGCGATGCACGGATCGTTTTCAGGATTCTGGTTTATTAAATCTCGACCGCTGGATCTTCAGTTGAAGATATCAGGCCGATGCACTCACTGAGCCTGGATTAGTCCTCATAAACACGGTTGTCGTCATTCACCTCTGGATTGTCGGCAACTCGGATGGTGCGTCGCGGAGTCGTGGCTGGTGACGGCGGTGATGGTTCGGAACAATCCATGGGCATCGCTGACAAACCTGGAGTAGACGGTGGCGGATGCATACCCAGCGTCAGGCGGGTTCCGCAGGCGGCTTTGCCGGTGCGAGCGCGAGCAAGGCTATGCCGATGACTGCGAGAGCGGCCACACCGATGAGTTCTCCGCGTTCCACCATGTTGCGCAACGCCTGCGTGCCCATAACGGCGGCGTGAACCAGACTGGACCATGCTGCGAAGGCAATCAGGCTGCGATTCGCTGACGGGTTGCGGATTGCCAGAAGCAAGAAAACGCCAAGCGGGACGTACAGGCTGAACATCATGGACAAGGCAGGCTCTTGCCGGATGAAGAGTACCAAGGGATATGCGGAAGCCAGAAAAAGCACTCCTGTCAGCGCCAGCACGATCTTTAACGCCAGTTGTCGATTCATGGTTGCCCTCCCGATGCTGTGACCTGCCGCTGGCCTTCATTGCCGGGGGAAGTCCGGGCGGTGGAGCGGTGTGATAGAGAGTGTACCTCCGCAGAGTCGAAGACGGTGATGCGCCCGGTATCGGGCAGTGCGCTCGCCTTCAGCCATGACTCGTTCGCAATTGTGCGGGTGCAGGGCCCGAGTGAACAAATTTTGATTGGCCTGCGCGTACTCTCCATGCGCAGCGCGCTCAGCACGGCAGTCAATATTGAGCCGTGGAAAGGCGAACACAGATAGAACACGGTGCCGCTGGACAGATCGGCCGCGCGCGCGTCCTGCGGGATGAAGCGGACGCGGCTGAGGTGAAGGCTTTGCGCGCATTCCTGCGCACTGGCGACATAGGCCGCGTGCAGCTCAATACCAAGGCTGCGGGCTCCAGTCACCATGGACACGAGGAGCGGCACATGTCCCAATCCCGATCCGAGATCGACAAAGACGTCCTCTTCCGCAAGCGCGGCGGCTGCTATGAGGTGGAGAATATGGCGCACGGGCGTTGGCTGATAAGGCTCCATCTCCGGCGATCGCTGCAGGTCCGGTTCGCCTGGTTCGCGGAGTTGAAGAACTCCGCTTAGCAGCTCGTCCCGACAGTCGAAGCCCAAGCCGGGCAATGGACTTTTCGATTCGTTCCGGCTCTCTGAATCCTGCAGCCAATGAAGAAGCGCGCGCGGTTGAGCGCCGCGAACAATCTCAGAGCGCACAGAGTGGTAGAGTTCTGCATTGGCGGCTTCGAGCCGTGAGCGGAGTGCCTGCGCACGCTTATGAATTGGTGCATCCGGACATGTCGTGGAATCCTCGGAATCCTCGGAATCGAAGCCTCCAAATCGAGCATCAAGGTCGTCCAGCGCGATCAGGCGCTCCCGCAGTTGTTCGGGCTGAAAGAGGGAAGAATCGACCTCCAGGGCGCAGAGGAAGGCGTGCAGATCGGGGTTCCATTCGATTTCAGGCTGGCGCGAAAATGCGCATGCAATGGTTGACATAACAACCAAGGTAAACACCTGGAGGTTGTCATGTCAACCTTGGCTTGATAGGCTTGGCACAGACATGACGATGAAACCGCTATCCCCGCAGGAGCTTCGCGTGTGGCATGCCTTCCGGCTGATGCACGAAGATGTGCTGGATCGCGTTGGGCGGGACATCGCGCAGGCGACCGGGCTCTCAGGTTCTGAATTCGGGGTATTGTCGCGCCTGGCTGCCGTGGGCAAAGGGGAGATGCGGCAACAAACGCTGGCCAGCATGATGGCCTGGGATAAAAGTCGCCTCTCTCATCAGCTGACGCGGATGCAGGAACGAGCGCTTATCGAGCGCCGTCGTGCGGACGGGAAGACTGTCTTTGTTGTGCTTACCAAACTGGGCAGAGAAAAGCTGGCTGCTGCTCGCCCGATACATGCGGCCTCAGTTCGGCGGAATCTGTTGTCGCGGCTGACTCAGGAACAGATCGATACCATCGTTCGGGTGAGCAATCTTCTCGGGGAAGAAGACGAGCGCTCTTCCGTTTCGTAGCGCCTGGGCGCAACTCGTATTGCAACGGCAGTGCGGATGCCGTTTCGTGTCAAAGCAGGCCGCGGTGGCCAGCGTAGTTTTTGTCGGCGTCCAGACCATGCTGCTTGATAACGTCGGCAGCAGCAGCCAGTGCTGTTGCGATGGCAGGATAGCCAACGTATGGCAGCGCCTGGATGAGAACTTCTTCGATTTCTTTCAAGGTGAGGCCGTTCTTGAGCCCGGCCCCCATGTGGATGGCGAATTCATGGGGCTGACGCATGGCGATCATGACGGACATCGAAACCAGGCTGCGGGAGCGCCTGTCCAGACCGGGACGCGTCCAGATATCCGCAAAGACCTGGTCGACGGCGTAGGCGGCGATCGAGGCACCGAAGGTGTTTGAGTCAGCGGAAGCGCTGAGTTTTGCGGCCGCCTGGTCGCCCATCATTTCGCGGACTACATTGATTCCGGCTTCTCTCTTCGTCATGATTGCGTCCTCTTGTAAAGCTCAAGTGACTTCTCCACCCCAAGACTACCCGAACGGATTGAGGACACATAAGGAGCGAGAAACGCGCTTGTCGTCCGTTGTGGATCGGTGGCGAGATGCCGACTTGTCGGTACTCATCGGATACTCAATGAGTGAACTCTCATTTCGCCGACCGTGCGGCGGCTGCGCGCAACGGTTATTTCGCTTTTCTTACGGCGTGCAATCCATCCAGGATCCTACGGCTTAAGGCCAAGAGATGCCTGGCCGTTCGTCACGTCGAAAGGAACCGAGTTGTGCTCGTGGGTTATCATCCATCTCCCGTCAATCTTTCGGTAACAAGCTGTCGCCCGCCACCACATATCGAATCGCGTTCCGTCTTTCGTTGTCCCACTCGCGTGGTTTAGACCGTGACTGAATCCCACCTCGGAAGCAGCGGTGATCTGCAGATCAAGAATCTCGTAGCCTATCGGTCCCTGAAATGTGGAGAACCACTCTTCCGCGCGACTCTTTTCCGCATTCGCGCCAGTTGATTGCAGCGGGTTCACAACGTCGAACAAGAGCACATCGGGTGCCGCCGCGGATGTCGCTCCTTCGGCGTCTTTGGCACGAATGGCTTCGAGCCGCTTCTCCACAAGTCTGCGAATTTCTCCGGCCTCTGATTCCGCCAGCACGTTCTTGGTGTTCCACCCAAAGTAGACGGCCACTTCTTCCACTTTGCCTTGTTCGATCCGAAAGACCTCTATGTTGCGAAATGCCGGGGCACTCGCCGATTCACATTCGTACAGAACAAAGACTTCGTCTCCGCTCTCAGAAATTCTCTCTATATGAAAGTGGCGAACGTTTTCACTGAAGGGCCAGCATTTGGCGAAGTATATTTCCTTGCTAATTCGATCGTCCTGGGGACTGCTGAACGTGAAGTCGTCGCTCAATAGACGTTCCAGCGCCTGCCTGTCTTTTGATTCGTATGCCGCGTAGTACTTGCGAATAATCTCTGCCGCATGACGCTCACTCATCGAATTCTCCTGTCCCGTGCTGCTCGAAGACTGATTGCACAATGCAACCAGTTGTGATCTTAGCCCTACTGGTGCACCAATACAACTGGTTGCGGATGTTAATGACCGAAGAACATCGATCCCTTTGCCTAATCAATCTCTCGCTCGAAATCTTCGGCGACCGTTGGACCCGAGTTTGGGCTAGAGGCTATTAGTCCTGATAAACGCGCTTCTCGGCATTTACTTCTATTCACTTCTGGATTTTCAAACAAATTTGCCGAGGTAGAGGAGTGGGTGATGGCGGGAGTGCTTGATGGGGGAGTTGGCTGAAGGCGCTTATGGGGAGCTACTTCCGGTTTGCCCGTGATACGGGCGCAATGCTAAGGTTTGAGTTTTTGGCTACGAGACCGAGGCACTCATCGAACTCATTGAACTAATCGACCGCACCTATACAGCAGGGTTGTACGGGATGACCTGAGCGATGGAATATCCATCCAGTTGCGTTTGGCTGAGCTTTAAATTGCCAGGCCGGTAGTCTGCATCTCTGTCCAGTCGGATTTGCACGGTATTGGACATGGTCGCGATAGCAGGAATGCAACGGTGTTCCGGTAAACCCCAAGGAACAAGTTTCCACTCGTCATGTGCATTCCCCAGGACGCTCTCGGGAGAAGGTATTAGGTAGGCATTTTCGCTATCTTCGGAAAAATGTAGTCCGTTTTCCTTTGCCTTGTGCATCATCCAGCTCAGGGTTACATCCGAAAGTCCAGAATCCTCATAGCTCCCTCCAACATCGCAGTGAACACCGGGGAACCAGACCTGCTCCACCTTTTCGTCATTCAGACGGTCCGTACCATCAGAGTTTGTCCAAAGCGTCGGCATAAACTGAGCACGGCGCTCATCAATACAAACAGCGTGATAGCCGTGAGCAATACACGGATGTAGTGTCGTGTCCAGAAACCCAAATCGCTTCTGATTTAGCAGATTAAAGAAAATGCCCGGTATGCCCAAAGATCCCACAGTGTCCCAAACACCGACCATACAAACGTCCACATCCTGCATTTCATATGCAGCTTTAAACTCCAGCTTGAGCGCTGCTTTTTTTGTGGGATCCGGCTCTCGATATGCCTCGAAAACTCGTTTTACGGTCATGTTGTCAAAATTGACAGTCGGCACACCAAAGGCAGCGATCATTCCAGCCGTGCTTCTCGCCGTAAATGCTCCACGGCTGAAGCCAAGAAGGAATATCCGGTCGCCAGGATCGTGCACATCTGAAAGAAACTCGTAGCAATCCTGAATTTTCTGAAAGAGACCCTCTCCCATTGCGCCACCCGAAAGATGATCTATGGGCGTGCCATCCGTGCCCACACCACTGTCGTAATACTTGAGCTGGGTGGGTTCATTGAGTAGTGCGCAATAGAATTTGCGAACATTCGTATCCGTTCTTGTAGGGGAGTCGGCATGGGGCGTGTTCCACGTTCCGTCTGCACAGAGGATAATACTCTTCATGACTTCCTCGGCTTTGTTTGAATCTCAATAGAAGAGATGCGATGAAACGACTTCCTCCGCGAAACAAACCAATGCTTTGAAGCTTAGTCAATCAAGCCAGATGAGCGCTGCCGACCATCGGGATTGGATAAGAATCTCATGAGCTTAGAACGGTAACCGGCCCAATTTCCTGGGGTATCCGCAAGCGGGTGCGCATCATCCTTACTAACGATAATGAATAATGAACTTTGAAATTGAGCCTGTCCACAGAAAATTTACTTCATTTTTTCGACAGCTCCAGCCATGCGGAGCTCCCCCGCGAGGCCTGCTTACAGATAGCAGATTTGTCCTGAGAAACGCGCTTGTCGTCCTTCACTTCTATTCACTTCTGGATATTCAAACAAATTTGCCGGGGTAGAGGCGACAAGGAAGTTCCAGGCACGTAAAGATAGCAACATCTTGACGCGGCATTCGATTAGAGCTACATTGCAGAGGTAATGGCGATCGGTGAATTTGAATACCTTTTATTGGCGGTTGCAAGCTCTCTGCAAGATGGGGCCTATGGCGCTTCGATACGGAAGCGTCTTCAAGAAGACGGACAGGTTCGCTCCATAGGGGCTATCCACACCGGCCTGGACCGTTTGCAGGCGAAGGGTCTGATCGTGACACGAATGAGCGAGCCTACGGCAGAGCGCGGCGGCCGCGCGAAGAGAATGGTGAAAGTAACGGCTGCAGGTGCTCGGGCAGCTGCTGACTTCTACAAGATGATTTCCGTAGCCAGCCGTGACGTGCGGTGGGCGGAGAGCTCACGATGACACGTTCTCTGGAAGCGCTGGCACGACTTCTTCCCGGCGAAGATCGCGAAGCCATCCTTGGCGATATTTGCGAAAGCGGATTATCGAATCTCAACGCGCATTTCGACCTTTCAGCATTGATTTGGCGGCGCTGTCTGCCTCCATACGCGGGTGTTGGTGATTGGCTTTGTATCGCCGTCGCAGCCATCATCAGCCCTCTGCTGGTCGGCCTAAGCGTGGCCCTGTCCACTCAGGCTGCGCGCGAAATTCAAGCCGGTTCGTTCCTGGGCATTGTCGAGCTTCTGCGCCTATGCGGTCTACTCTGGGCCGCTTCTCTCGGCGTTGGTATTGCCGTAATGTCCCGCGCCCGGACTATCGCTGTGTTAGCGACCATCGCGATCTTGACGCCGGCTATCGCCTGTGCCCTTCGGTATCACGGCTCAGACTTACAGATGGGATTCCTCTTCCTTTTCGCGATACCCACACTCTATGGAGCATGGATTGGATACCGGCAAAGACACTACCACCGTGTGGGGCTTATCTTCATGCTGCTGGTAACGCTGATGCTGGGGCCACCCATTATCAGCCATGGCTACACAATCCTGAACGCTTTCCTCCTGGCAGCGCCTGCGATGTACTGCTGGTCGATCCAATCCTTCGGAGCCCGTCATGCCCATGCATAAGCGCGTCTTTTATGTGGTTGCCGCCTTCATCGCTCTCACACTGTTCCACCGGCAGGCCCTGGCCCTGGACAACGGATCGGTCGTTGAGCGTGAAATTCATGCCGAGAGCCTTCAACACAGCAAGATTGGAACGGACAGTGTGAGGAAGCTGTTGATCTACCTGCCGGCCGGCTATGCAACGTCCCATCAGCAATACCCCGTGGTATACATGCTGCCCAATCCTATCGGGGATTTTCGCGAGGACTTCACTCGGCATAGTGCAGCAAAGGTCTTGGATCAAGCGATCGCAGCTAAGATTATTCCGCCATGCATCTTTGTTGTTGCGGACTTCTCAACGCCACTGGGTCCATCCTGGTACGCCAATTCTCCTGTGACAGGCAATTGGGATGACTTCGCGGTGAAGGAGCTTGTACCCTACATCGACACAAACTTCCGCACTCTGGCGAGAAGCTCTTCGCGCGCGATTATTGGGAACTTCATCGGCGGCTACGGCGCACTCCGGCTGGGATTTCTGCATCCGGATGTGTTTGGCACTGTCTATGCAATGCACCCAGTGGGTACAGGATCCGGCGTGGAGGTATTCACATCCAGGCCTGACTGGGCTCTGCTCGAGCATGCAAGTTCCTTAGCCCAGGTGCAGCATGCGGGCTTCTCGACGCTCTTTCTCTCCATGTTTCAGGCCTTTCTGCCAAATACAGCGAAGGCGCCGCTCTATGTGGATCTACCTGTGGACGAAATATCCGGCAATTTTCCGGTCAATGCAGAGCGGATGAGGCAGCTGCGTTCCCGTTTTTTCATCGCTGAGCTTGTCCCGCAACATCTGGAACAGATCAAACAACTCCGCGCACTCAAGATCGACTGGCCACGCAGCGACTCTATCTATGACCACGTCTACGCCAACCAAGCGTTGACCCATCTCTTGAATGAATACGGGATCGAGCATGAAGCCGAGGAGTTCAACGGTATTGGCGAAGACGCCTACTGGGGTAAAAGCTCACGCATGACCAAAGAGGTTCTGCCCTTTTTAGCCGAGCATTTGGAAACGGGACAGCCGTAGGGGCTCTCAACACGAGTCCTCGGAAACGCGCTTGTCGTCCTTCACTTCTATTCACTTCTGGATTTTCAAACAAATTTTCCGGGGTAGAGGAGTGGGTGATGGCGGGAGTGCTTGATGGGGAGTTGGGCGGAAGGCGCTTATGGAGAGTTACTTCCGGTTTGCCCGTCACACACACAGGAGTGACTAAGGTAAAGGGCCGTAGCCAATGTTCTCTATAGGGAGCATGGCTATAATCATGAATTCAGGATCGGCAGGAGAAGAGAATGGCACAGGATAATGCCTCGATCGTCCGCGGCTTTGCAGACGAAGTGATCACGCAAGGAAACATCGAAGCGGCGGCGCATTATGCCTGGGAAGACGTGGTTGAGCAGGTTCCACTGCCTGGCCAGGGTCCCGGTCTTGATGGCCTGAAAGACATAATCCGCGCCATGCGTGCCGGTTTTCCGGATATTGTCTTCTCCATTCAGGAACAAGTTTCAGAACACGATAAAGTCGCCAGCCGCTTTGAATGGACCGGCACCCACAAAGGTGAATTTCTCGGCATTCCGGCAACAGGACGGCCTGTGCGCGTCTGGGGAGTTGTCATTGATCGACTGGAGGATGGCCGTATTAAGGACACTCGCATCCTTATGGATACTTTTGGCATGATGGCCCAGCTCGGCGTTTTGCCTTCTCCGCCCACACCGTAATCCATAGGTCCTCATAAGGAATCGCAAAATTAGCAGTTGACATTGACCGAGACAATCCACTACCGTTTGGTTGTGGATAAGCTTGGTACAACATTTGCGGCTTTGTCGGATCCAACCCGCCGGGCAATGATCGAACGACTCTCCCACGGGCCTGCCTCTGTGCATGGATTGACGGAACCGTTTGCACTCTCGCAGCAGATGATTTCAAAACATATCGCCTACCTGGTGCGGGCACGGATTGTGATCAAGACGAAGCGTGGACGAGAGAGTGTGTGCACGCTTCGGCCAGAGGCGATCAAGACGGTCAGCGACTGGACCATCCGCTATCGCCGATTCTGGGAAGAGAGTTTCGACAAGCTGGAAGTGGTCGTAAATCAAATGAAGAAAGAGGAGGGTCTGAGATGAAAGAAAACACGGTTAACGAGACAAAGCGGATGGTTGTCACAAGAGTTTTTGATGCTCCACGCGAGTTGCTTTGGAAGGCATGGACCAACCCGAAATACGTGATGCAGTGGTGGGGGCCGAAGGGCTTTAGCTGCCCCGCCTGCGAGATTGATTTTCGCGTGGGAGGAAAATTTCGCTACTGCATGAGAACGCCGGATGGCCAGGAGGGCTGGAACGGCGGGGAATACCACGAGATTGTTCTGCACGAGAAGATTGTTTACTCTTTCTACTTCTCCGACCCGCAGGGAAACAAGATTGAGCCTGAGGAGTTAGGAATCGAACCTGAGTCCATTGACGGCGCGTACGACATGGTCCTCTTTGAGGATCTCGGGAACGGCCAGACGAAGCTCACCTTGATTGGAAATGAACCTATGGAGAACGCAAAAGAGAGCGGTCAATTCGAGGGCTGGGTTGAGACACTCGATAAAATTGCGGCCGTTGTTGCAGAGCTGGCGCACGAGAAATAGGAAGCTGAAGGTTTGATTCGTGAAACTCAATCGTGGAGAAAGAAATGAAAAGACTATCGTTTCTCGCTATCGCCCTGCTGGCATTCGCATTTGCCGCCCATGCCCAGGACGCGATGAAGAAAGATGAAGCTAAACCTGCCGATCCGGAAGTGAAAGTCGTGCTCGATTCCTGGAATGAGATTGGCCGCAAGCTGACGGTGATGGCCGAAGATTTTCCCGAGGACAAATATGACTTCAAGCCGACACCCGCGCAGCGGAGCTTCGCCGAGCAGTTGCTGCACGCGGCGGGTTCATGCTACTACTTCACGAATGCTGTGATGGTGCAGAAGCCTCCCGTGGGAGAAGATCCGAAGCGCGACCAATACAAGTCCAAGGCCGACATCGTTGCGTACGTCAAGCAATCCTTCGCCGATGGCGCAGCCGCCATCCAGGCGGAAGGCGAAAAAGGCATGACGAGGGAGGTTGTTTATTTCCCTCAGCAGAAATCGCGCGTTCTCGACATAGCCTACGGCATCATCGAACATAGCGGTGAACACTACGGCCAGCTCGTTGTGTACTACCGCCTCGCGGGTCTTGTGCCGCCGGAGTCGCGGCCCAAGAAGTAAAGCTCAAGAGACCAGGTACCCCGTCCTGTAAAACGCGCTTGTCGTCATGCACTTCTGGATTTTCAAACAAATTTGCCGAGGGTAGAGGAGTGGGTGATGGCGGGAGTGATCGGTGAGGGAATTGGGCTGTTCGTAACAACTACGGTTCAGGTTCCGGTTAGACCGTGATTGGGGAGGAATCCGGATCACTTCCTATAAGCCGACTTCTCATCACTAATCCGGCACAATGATTGCATTCGCGATTTGGCGACATGTGTAGTTTTCGAACTCGGCAACGGATAAGGGAAAGTGCGCGGCCTCCTAAGCCCAAAAAGCTAGCATAAGACACCAAGCCCTACCTGAGCCCGGAGCAGTGGAGTGTGCCCATATCTTTATCGTGCGCCCGATTTGGAGGAAAAGCGGTGATCCCAGGCCGTCTCAGATTGCGCCGCGTCACGTCGCAGAAAACGCTCAATATGCCTGTCAAGAGAAACTGGAAGCCAAGATGTGATTCATCATGCTTGTGCTCAAAGCCGACAAATCCTGCTTTATCCCCGCTCCCCTCAGGCCGACGTTTGAAGAGACTCCACTTATCGAGTACGCCTATGTAGCCAATCACTTCATCGAACGTCGGTTTGGAGAGTCCACCATATGCCTTCTCAACTTGGCTAAATGCCCATTCAAGAACTCCCATCGAGGGCTTGTCGACGTTGGAATGTACAGCGATAAGCGCGAGGTAGGGCCCGCGCACCATGGCCCGTCCTCGATCGCGCACCGGGCCAGCACAAAGGCGACCAGCTTTTTGCAAGGCTTTGCATTCGGCTTTAATATCGCGTTCATTGAGGTGCTTCTTAACCGAGATAATAGCGATGACACCCTCTGGCGGCACGATCGCTGTATTTCCGAGACGTTGGAATACTGGGTATCGAGCTGAGTCGTAAACGATGATGTCAAGCTGAGTCGAGTGCGCGTCACCAGTTCCATGGCGCTCCCGACCATCTTCCCCCGTTTTCACTGCTGGTTTAAGAATAAAGCCAGTGAGTACCTCTAGGTCTTTGGGTAATACAGCGTCCAAATACTGGCGGATTAGCTCCTCGACGAACCGTCCGTCCTCGCCGCTATGAGCAGAGCCAAGACGCTTACTGGCGGGGATCAATGTCTCGAACTGCCTGTATTTCCTGATCAGAGCATCTATTTCGGCAGACCAGTAACCACGAACCCTAGATCCATCCATAAGTATGAGGAGTCCTCTGTTCCTACAGTTCAACTGTATTCATCTGGACCCACTCTAAACCCATTGATGACTAAATCCTTCGCTTTGGACACCATGCAGCACTGCTGTGCGTCAGCTATACCCTGACGACTCTTCAGACATCGTTACCGTAAACGACATAAACAGCAAGGCCAGTTTTCCCGTCGGGATGAAACTATCTCGCTCGTCTTTGACTGTTGCCAACAGGCCAATGCACTCATCGAGCAAGGAATTGAGCCGACATCGGGACATTAGTCCTCATAAAACGCTCTTCTAGGCACCGACTATCTACTAACGAGAAGCCGACATATGAGGAGCTATTATTCTGGCGCTCGAAGACACCTAACGACTATCCGTTTTCCAGAGGCTTGATGTGATAATCGGCCCAGAGGCGTCTATGAACCATTCACAACAAGAGCTAAATGATCTTTATCAGAGTCTGAAGGGGCAACCTTCAAGCGATTACGATGAGGCAAGACTTACGGACGGCGACTTGATCCAGCAGCTGCAAATCGACGTTCTTATGCCCGATGGTACGAGCAAGACCGTAACATACACCCGAACGCGGGAAAACCTTGACGCGGAGTGGGGTCTGTGGGAACCAGGCTTTAGCGCGGCTATTGCGGTGGATTGAACAGGCGATAGCGGTTGATGTGCCGGAAGACTGATAAGTCCTGATAAACGCGCTTGTCGTCATGCACTTCTGGATTGTCGGCAATCCGGGAGCTATCGGTTCTTCTCCTCGGTGGACGCAAGTCGCCTTCGTGCTCAAGGAACGAGATGGCCGGTTGGTAACAATGGACGGGAGCGGGTATGGGCACAACGCATGTGGGGATGGCTGTGCGGAATCGCAATGGGGGAGACACAAGAGAGAACTGAACAGAAGGAACATCCAAGGAAATACAGCTACAGAAAAGCAACAAGCGAGTTACAAACCGTGAGGCGTGCGTGAGTGCCTCTGCGCAGGCACTCCATGTCGTGCATAGAGTGCCTACGTCCCTGCAGCAATAAAGGAAGCGATGTACAGCTCTGGGGGAGGGCTGAACTCTCCACTGCAGGGAAACTTAAAAATCCACGCGCAGTAAAACATCTACGCGGTGCAACAACCTACGCGTTACAAGAATCTACGCGCAGTAAAAAATCTACGCGTTGCGCATTACGTTGGCAGCGTTGAGGCCTTTGGGGCCTTGCTGGCATTCAAACTCGACGGCATCGCCCTCATTGAGGGTTTTATAGCCGTTCTCCTGAATTGCAGAAAAGTGAACAAATACATCTTCGCCGGTAGAACGTTGAATAAAGCCGTACCCCTTGGCACCGTTAAACCACTTCACAACACCTTGTTCCCGCACGGATGAATCCTTTCGATTGTTATCTCCGCCAGCAGGGTGGGGTTATCGGATGGAAGCCGACGCACGGTACCGAGACGCAGTACCAAGGCGACTGCTTCGCAATTCGATCCTTACCGCACAGAGATGATCCAACCAGTCTTGCAATTGGCCTACCCCAAATACAGTTACGAACGAACAAGCACTAGATTCGTAGCATTTCGTGACCATGTTATGACAGGAAAATTTGACAAATGCAAGAAAAATCTAACTATATGCATCGTTTTTGCAACAAGGGGGTAGGAAAACGATTGCCGAGGCAAAGAAAGATCCAAGGGCGGCCATAAGACAGCGCCGGAGGAGCGGGCGGACGGCTATGCTTGAGATAGATTCCATGCCGATCCTCTCCCTAACGTCGCCAGCGCCGCCGAGCGAACCGCCCCTGAAGGTGAAGCCTGTGCGGGACGAGGGGTTCGTGGCGCAGGCCGTGGCGATGCTGCGGTACCTGAGCCGGACGGACGTGCACACCTACGCGTTCAGCGTGGCGGCGAACACGATTCTTTCGCTGTTTCCGTTTATCGTGCTGCTGCTGACGCTGACCGATAATGTGTTTCATTCGCCGCGCATGGAGCTGGTGATTGGCGATATGCTGCGCAGCCTGCTGCCGACAGGGCAGGAATTTGTGGTGCGCAACATGATGTGGCTGGTGCATTCGCACAAGACGGTGGCGGCGTTTTCTGTGTTTATGCTGCTGGTGTCATCGACTGGCGTGTTTCTGCCGCTGGAGATTGCGCTGAACCAGGTGTGGGGGGTGAAGGAAAACCGCTCGTACTGGCGGAACCAGATGGTTTCTCTGGGGCTGGCGTGCGCGGTGGGGATTCTGGCGCTGGCGTCGGTGGCATTTTCCGCGGCGCACCAGACGCTGCTGACGCTGCTGTTTTTCGGGCATACGCAGAACATGGCGTTTCGCATCCTGGCGCAGAGCGTGCTGAAGGTGCTGGCGGGCGTGGCGAGCATCGGGATATTTTTTCTGATTTACTGGCTGCTGCCGAACCGGAAGATTCCGGCGCGCGCGGTTTTGCCCAGCGCGATTGTTACGGGCCTGGTGTGGGAGGGCGCGAAGCTGGCATACATCAAGGCGCTGCCGTGGCTGGATTTGAAATCGGTTTACGGGCCGTTTGCGATTTCGGTGGGACTGATGATGTGGGCCTTTCTTTCCGGCCTGATTCTGCTGGCGGGAGCGCATCTGACGGCGACGCGGAGTTTGCGGCGGATGGCGCGAGAGAGCGCGAGCAAAGAGAAGACAGCGAGCGAGGAAAGTCATCTGATTTAAGAGAAGAACCAGGTTTCGGCAAAACGGTACACTTGAGCTAGATCGATGCATCCGATGGTTCCGAAACAGAGTTACAACCAATCCGTTCTGCGCAGGCTGGAAGAGCAGTTTTTTCACCTGCTGCACAGAAAGCCGCCCGCCAGCAGACTGGGAAACAGCGTGTTCTGGCTGTTCGCGCTGACGGTGGGACTGTATGTGCTGGCATGGCTGCCGGGCGGCGTGGGAGAGGTGTTTCGCTCGCTGGGTTCGCTGACGCTGCTGGCCGGAGTTTTTGGCGCGATTCCGCTGGTGGTGCGATGGCTGCGCTGGCGCATGCTGTGGAAGCTGCGCAATCGCCTGCTGGTGACCTATCTGCTGATCGGGCTGGCGCCGGTGGTGCTGTTTGGAACGCTGGCGGCGATTGCCGCGTATGTTTGCTCGGGACAATTTGCGAACTTTGCGGCGACGGCGGAGATCAACACGCAACTGGCCGAGCTGGCGACGCGCAATCAAGCCTTTGACAATCAGATTGCCCATGCGGTGACCGATCATGGCGGCAGCGTATCCACGCAGCAGGCAATGGGGATCCAACTGTCGAACGAAGATATGGCGCTGGCGGGAACGGGGCTGAAGCTGGGAGCCTTTCTGGACGGCGTGCAACTGGCGATGCCATCGCTGCCGGAGCCGATGCAGATGCAGGGCATTGCGCCGCCGCATTGGGCCGGAGCGTCGTTTCGCGGACTGGTGCTGGACCACGACCAGGTTTTTTTTCGCGCGATCGACCGCGAGCGAGCGGGAACGCATTCCATTGTGACGATTACCAGCCTGCCGCTGAACAGCGAATTTCTGGGACGCGTGGCGAGCGGGCTGGGCAGAATTACGATGCTGCCGAATACGCGCGTAACGACGCGGGTGTCGAATCGGCTTTCCCCGAGCGCGGGCAATTTGAAAGAACCGGCGAAAGAAGATTCCGATGCGGCGGTATTGAACCAGGCAAAAACATTCGACAAAGCAGGCAAGACTCCGGTGGAGACGATTTCCGGCGGGACGCTGGCAAAGAGAGTGAACCTGCTGGATATTCCCATCAATATTCCGACGCTGCTGGAAACGACGGACTGGCAGAGCGGCTTAAAGTTTGCCGTGGTTGCGGTGGTGACATCGCGACCGTCGCTGCTGTATCAACGACTCTTTCAGCAATCGGTTCTTATGGGGACGGCGCTGCGGATCGCGTTGATTGTGGCGGCGATTGTGTTTGGCGTGCTGCAATTGCTGGCGCTGCTGATGGCCAGCCGGTTGAGCCGGACGATTACAAAATCGGTGGCGGACCTGTATGAAGCGACCCACGCCGTGGACGAAGGAAATCTAAACTATCGCATTCAGGTGACGCGGAACGATCAACTGGCGGAGCTGAGCAGCTCCTTCAACCGTATGGCAACGTCTCTGGAACGATCGCTGCTGGAGCAAAAAGAAAAAGAACGGATGCTGAGCGAGCTTGCCATTGCGCAAGAGGTGCAGGAGAATCTGTTTCCCAATCGGGATGTGTCATTTTCGCGGCTGGAACTGTATGGCGGAAGCCGGCCGGCGCGCGCAGTGAGCGGAGACTACTACGACTTTCTGCTGTTCGGCGAGACGAGCGTGGGGCTGGCCATCGGCGATATCAGCGGGAAGGGAATTTCCGCGGCGCTGCTGATGGCGACACTGCATTCGGCGGTGCGGGCCTATCGTTTTTACAGCGAAGACATGATCGCGAATCATCGGCTGCTGTCGAATGGAAGTCCGACGGGCGGCAATGGGGTGGACCGGGAGATGCTGGAGGATATTTTTCAGTCGCCGGGAAAAGTTCTTTCGCTGCTGAACCGTCATCTCTACTTCAGCACGCAGCCGGAAAAATATGCGACGCTGTTTCTGGCGCGCTACGATGCCAAGGAAAATATGCTGCGTTACTCGAATGGCGGGCAACTGCCGCCGCTGGTGTTGCGCGCCGACGACAGCGTGGAGCGGCTGGATTGCGGCGGGACGGTGGTGGGCCTGATCGAGGGCGTGACGTATGAGGATGGCGGGCTGCAACTGGCTCCGGGAGATATTTTTGTGGGATACAGCGACGGTGTGACGGAACCGGAGAATGAGTTTGGAGACTTTGGCGAGGAGCGCATGATCGAGCTGATTCGCCAGAATCGACACTTGCCGCTGTCGGAGATTTGCAGCCGCATGATGCTTGCGCTGGATGACTGGATTGGCGCGGCGGAGCAGCCGGATGACATTACGCTGGTGCTGGCGCGGCAGCGTTGAGATATTTTCCTGATTGACCTGCTGCACTTGTGCCGATAAAATCGCGAGCTAGTTCATCCCCAAGGAGCTATCTCGATGCGAAATATACTGTCGCTGAACAAGCTTACAGGCTCAATTCTTTTTATCCTCCTCACCTTCCTCACACTTTCCAGCAGCTTTGCACAGGTACAAGAGAACGCGAACAAAATTCGGCCGCGCGATCGCTATGTGCCGCGCGCATACAACGCCGTAATGCAGGCGGACCTGGCACGAACAAAAGGGCCGAAGCCGGGAACGGTGATCAACGGCTATTACCCGGAGTGGGCAACGTACGACAATTTCAACGTGAAGAACCTGGTCACGAGCCATACGGCGAGAAAGCTGACGCACCTGTCGTATGCCTTTGGAGCGGTTACCAACAACCAATGCGCGCTTACCGACATTTACGCGGACATCCAGCAGGTGTTTACCGCCGATACCAGCGTCAACGGCAGGAACGACTCTGCAGCGCCGATGGCGTTGCACGGAAACTTTCAGCAGTTACTGGAGCTGAAACGCCAGTATCCAAAACTGAAAATGATCCTATCGATCCAAACAAGTGCGGCGTCCTTTTCGGAGGCGGCGCAGCCGGAAAATCGCGAAGCGTTTGTGTCTTCGTGCGTGAATATGTTTATCAAAGGGAATTTCGATCCCAGTGTGAAGCCCCTGCCGGGGCTGTTCGACGGGATCGATATCGACTGGGAGTATCCGGTGGCTTCGGATGCGCAAAATCTGGTTGCGCTTCTCAAGGAGTTTCGCCGCCAGTTTGCGGCGGTGCGACCGGGGCTGATCCTGACGATGACCGGGCCTGCGGGGAGCTGGGCGTATGATCCGATTCCACTGGCAGCCGCGGCGAAACAGTTGACCTTTATCAATTTGATGACGTACGACTACAACGGGCCGTGGCAGAACTCGACGGGGCCGGTGGCTCCGATGACGGAGTCGCCGCTGGACCCGGTACCGGATGACTACACCATTGAACGGACGTTGCAGGGTTACTTTGCCGCGGGCGTTCCGGCATCGAAGATTGTGCTGGGCATTCCGTTCTACGGGTATGGCTGGGAGGATGTTCCGAACGTCAACGAAGGACAGTTTCAGCCGGGCACGCCGGTTGACCAGGGCGGCGATGCGTATTCGTACATCGTGACACTGATGCCGACGTACAAGCAATATCGCGATCCGAAGACGGACGTGGTGTGGCTGTTTAACGGCAACGAATACTGGACGTATGACGATCCGGAGACCATCCACGTGAAGATGGATTATGCGCTGAAGAACAAGCTGCTGGGTGCGATGATCTGGAGCCTGGACAACGATATGCCCGATGGACAACTGATGAATGCTGTCTATGACGGTCTGGCGGATGGTTGGCAGAAATAAAGATGGCGCGATTTCGTCGGGCGTCATGAGAGTGACGCCCGGCGAGCGCTGGGAAACGGGAGTGTGTCAAAGAGCTTCGAATCCTCTGATCGCCTCAACCGTATAGTTGAACAAATTAAACAACCCTTGAACTACAGGTTGGATTTCCTGCCGACCAAAATTCTTGAACGACACGCAAGGCTTCGAAACGCCATAGTTCTTAAAGTGGCGTGCGACTTGGGCGCGGTCAAGTTCGGGGTGTGCCCGCTCATAACTTTTGATGGTGCTCTCCATCGTTCGGGGAACGACTGTCGAACCAGTAGCGCCACAGAGGATAAGTTCTCTGTGTTTGTCGATGATATCGAAGCTATGGATGATGGAGAGGGGATCGTCAGTCGGATCGGCGGAGTTGTACGGCTGAAGTCTTTTGATCAGGTCAATGACATTGGGATCTCTGACCCGCTCTATTTTTCTTTTAAATCTTTCAATGTCCTTAGTCTTGCTGGGCTGTTCGTCGAATACCGGAAATTCAATCCATTTGTCTTTGTCTGTGGCTCCAACGGAGAAATGCCAAACGATATGGTCAAAGCTGGACCTGAGATGATGAATGACCTCGCCAGCCAGCACGTTAAACCGTGGGGGGATCGCGAGATTTTTATGGTACTCGATTGCCTTTAGAAGCAACTTGCGATCGTTCTCTGGCAGAACTGGGTAGTCGCTTTTCTCAAAGAAAGCGGAGATTTCAGATTGGAGATTGAAGACGTTCTCTTCGGTTCGCTTTAACTTCTCGACGATGCCGTCGATCTGCTGCATTCCTAATCATATCGCGCTACTTAACACGAGGGGATAATTACCAATGCAATCAAAGCGAGCGGACGGTGAAGGCCTTGTCGACGATGGCGTTGGGCTTGCTGCCGGTGGGGAGCATGGTGAAGAGCGTGTGGGTGAGCGTGCGGATGACGGCCACGTCACCGGAGCGGCTGTCGACGGCGAACAGGAGATGACCGACGGCGGAGAAGGCGAGGCCATCCGGGCCGTCGCCGGCGCGAGCCGAGCCGACGAGCTGGGCTTCGTCGACGCTGAAGATGCTGAGCGATTCGGCGCCGAAGTTGCTGACGTAGAGGGTGGAGTTGTCGGCGCTGACGATGCCGTTTGAGGGATTGGCTCCCACGATGTACGCGCCGCCGACCTCATTGGTGCCGGTGTCGATTTCCGAGATGGAGTTGGAGCCGAAGTTGGAGACAAAAATTTCTCCGCTGTCGGGCTTCAGCGCCAGATGAACCGGAGTTTTGCCGACGTCCAATAAATCCAGTAAGGCATCTTTGGTGGGCAAGCCACTGTTGGTCTGCGCGGGAGTTGGTGTTACCGCGAGCGCCAACACCATGACCTGATGGCCGCCGGAGCAGGCGATGAAGGCCTTTTCCGAGTGAGGCAGGATGGCGATATCGGTGGCTCCGGGGCAGCCGGAAAAGACACTGCGCACGCGGAGAGATTTGGCGTCGACGACGCTGACACTGTTGCTGCGGCGATTGGAGACGACGAGGGTGCGGCCATCGGGACTGATGACGGCTTCGCCGGGAGATTCGCCGACGCCGATGACGGCGATTTCGCGGCGCTTGTCGAGGTCGAGGACAGAGACATTGTTGGAGCCGGAGTTGGCGACGTAGGCGCGGGTTCCATCCGTGCTGACGGAAATGAAATAGGGCCGCTGATGGACGGGGATGGTGGCGACGACGGCGTTCTTTTCCGTATTGATGACGCTGACGGAGTTGGAGCCGGAGTTGACGACGTAGACTTCGTTGCGTTTGGTGTTGATGGCGATGCCGGTGGGATTGTTGCCGACACGGATTGTGCGATCGAGGCGGACATTGACGACGTCGAGCACGGTTACGGTGTTGCTGCCGCCGTTGGTGACGTAGAGGTATTCGCGATAGTTGGCGGGGTAGGTGGGGAAGTCGTGCGGACGGCAGCCGGTGAGGAGAAGGGATATCGTTCCCAGAAACAAAAGAGCGCTGCAACCTGCATGGAGCGGACGGTTGCGGCTTTTGGACGGGAAATTTGTCATTCTGCGATCTTTGCTGAACTCAGGATAAACTTTGCCGGAATGTATGGGTGAAGGGAAGATTGTCTGGATTCTTCACTCCGCTGCGCTGCGTACAGAATGACTGCTCCGATAGCTTGCCGCGCGTAGCATTGTGCGGTCTTTCCCCTGAGCGGATAGAAAACCCCATGCTAGCCACGCGAGCATGGGGCACCCGGTTTCGAAAATTTCAACGCTACAATTTCTATCGCGCGGCTCCTGCCAACGGCGCGGGTTCCGCGGCTTTGTCGACGACGATGCCGTGAGGAATGTCGCGGTGCAGAACCTGCGCGATCTGGCGGACTTCCTGAATCATGTCGGCGAATTGCTGCGGGTAGATGGATTGCGCGCCGTCGGAGAGTGCCTTGTCGGGCTGGTGATGGACTTCCACGATGAGACCATCGGCGCCAACGGCGACGGCGGCGCGGGCCAGCGGAACGACTTTGTCGCGCTTGCCGGTGCCGTGGCTGGGATCGACGATGATGGGCAGATGGCTGAGGCGCTGCACGGCGGGAACGATGCTGAGGTCGAGCGTGTTGCGCGTGTGGTCAATGAAGGTGCGGACGCCGCGCTCGCAGAGGATGACCTGGTAGTTGCCTTCGCTCATGATGTACTCGGCGGCCATGAGAAGTTCTTCCAGCGTGGCGGCCATGCCGCGCTTGAGCAGGACGGGCTTGCGGGTGCGTCCGGCTTCGCGCAGCAGAGAATAATTTTGCATGTTGCGCGCGCCGATCTGGATGACGTCGGCGTATTTTTCTACCAGCTCGAGCGATTCGTGATCGAGCGCTTCGGTGACGATGCGCAGACCGAAGGCGGCGCGAAGTTCGGCCATGATCTTGAGAGCTTCTTCGCCCATGCCCTGAAATGCGTAGGGCGAGGTGCGCGGCTTGTATGCGCCACCGCGAAAGAACTGCGCTCCGGCTGCGGCGACGGCCTCGCCGATGGCGAAGGCCTGCTCGTGGGATTCAATGGAGCAGGGGCCGGCGATGATAGCGAGATTTTTGCCGCCGATGACGGCGTTGGTGCCGGGAAAACGGATGACGGTGTCTTCGTCTTTGACGTCGCGGCTGACCAGTTTGTAGGGCTTGGAGACGCGGATGACTTCGGCGACGCCGGAGAGCTCCTCGAAATTGCTTTGATCGATGGCTCCCTGATTGCCGGTGATGCCGATGGCTGTGCGTTGCGCGCCGGGCATGGGGTGGGCGCGGAAGCCGAGCTGTTCGATGTGTTCGCAGACTACTTTGATTTCCTCAGGCGTGGCCTGAGCTTTCATGACGACGAGCATGGGATAAACCTTTCTTCCTACTCAGTTTACTGAGCGGGTGGAGCGAGATGCAAAAGAATTGCAGCGCCGTTGCCCGGAGAGGCACTCCAACAGGGGTTGGAGGTACGAGTGAGGCGATGCAGAGCGATGGATCCGGATAAAAACAGAATTATTTGCGGCTGCGACGCCAACCGAGGACGATAGTGCCCAGATAGCCGAGCTGCAGGACCCAGGTGATGACGTAGGCGAGAATGAGATTCCGGTGTGCCATAACGATCTTTCTATTCTACTATTGCGACGCCGTCAGTTGCTTACTTCCAGGCTGGCTTCGAGTGCCTGCAACGCCGATTCCTGCCGCTGCAGCTGACGACGGCGTTCGAGTTGATAGCGGAGGGTGAGCATTAAAATTCCCCAGGCTCCCCAGGCGACCAGATTCCATACGATGGCCGAGCCCATTCCTTTGGCGACACCTGAGCCGGGTGCGCCAAAAAATACCGGAGCAGGATGCTGGGTGCGCCACCAGCGGATGGACATATACACGATGGGCACATCGACGGCGGCAAAGATGGACAAGACGGCGGCCACGGTGGTGGTGAGGCCAATCGAATACAAGTCGCCGGCGGCAGCAAAACGACGCAACATTAAATAGCTGACGTAGATAAGCCAGAGCATGAGCATGCTGGTGAGGCGCGGATCCCATGTCCACCAGATGCCCCAGGTGGGCTTGGCCCAAAGCATGCCGGTGGCGAGACAGATGGTTCCGAAGACCAGAGTGATTTCCGCGCTGGCGAGCGCGATGGCATCGGCCTTTAAGGCGCGGTCAGGATGGTTGCGGCGGCTGGCGAGATAGACCAGAGAGGCGAGGAAATTGACATAGGGAAAGACGAGCGCCAGGGTCGCCGACGGAACGTGGTAATAGAAGATGCGATAGAGGTTGCCCATGGTGACTTCCGTGGGGGCCAGAAACATGGCGTCGTAAAAGCCATAGGCCAGCAGGGCGAGCGTGATGGGGAAACCGAACCAGAGCAGGCGCTTCATAGGGAATTCACTAGAGATTATTGTAATGCACGGGCGAAGGAATGGACCGGTCGTTAGCTATTGCGGGCTCTGCTGCTGTGTCATACGGATTCTGCGATGCGCGATTTTACTTCTTCCTTTTGCTGATGTCGCAGAGCATGTCCGAATGAATGTTCAGGCCGATATTGGCCATATTGTAAAAATGTTCGCTGGCAACGAGCCAGACGATCTCGCAGATGGCGCGCTCGGAATAATAGCTGGACATGCGGGCAAAGGTCTGCGGGTTGACCTTTTTATCTTTTGTGAGCTCGGTGACGTAATCGAGAGCCGCGCATTCGGCAGCGGTAAACAGAGGGCTGGCGGCGTATTGGTCGAGCGCATCGAATCTGGCTTGATTCATCGACGCCTTGATGGTGAAGGATCGGCCGATATCCATGCAGAAAAGACAGACGTTGAGGCGCGCCACCTGTTCCCGGACCAGCAGGGCCATCTCCGGCGGGAGCTGCAGCTTCTTATCCAGCTTGCTGATCTTTCCCGAGAACAGACCGAAGGCAACGGGCATGCGCGCGACAAAGACCTTGAGCGGCATTAATACTTTGCCGTATTGCCGGCGGGACATGCTGTAGACCAGTTTCATGATGAGCCCGCGGGGATTTTCGATGGGAGCGAGAAATGTATCTGTCTGAAAGGTTGTTGTCTGAAATGTTGTTGCCGGGGAAGTTTCCATCATGAAGTCTCCTTCAGGGAATACGGTGGCATGCTGCCTGTAATTTGGATGTTTGAAATCCGGTGGGGGACGCGCGGTTTTTTCTGTGAAGAGTGAAAAAGTTTCTGGCTGACAGGTCCGGGCGTGTCCTTGTATGGGTGCGTTGGGAAAGAGGGAATTATTCGGCGTGGAGGATGGTTTCAAAGAGGAGCAGGCCGATGGTGGTGAAGATGATGTCGTAGCCGGCGAGCATTTTTATCCATAGGCCGGGGTCGAGTTCGCCGGTGAGGATGGCGGTGGTGGCCTGCACCATCGCCAAAAGCGCGGGGATGGAGATGGGGAAGAGAATCAGCGGCAGGAGCAGCTCGCGATTGCGGGTGCGCATGGAGAGCGCGCTGAAGAAAGTGCCGTTGACGACGAGTGCCCAGGTGCCGAGAGGCAATACCAGAATCAAGAGCCAGCCCTGGCCGATGACATGCAGGTTATAGAAGATGACAAAGATGGGTTCGAGGATGATTTCAACGCCGACGACAAAGAGAAAATTTGCCAGCACCTTGGCGAGAAAGAGCGCACTGGGCGGGGAGGGCGCCATGCGCTGCGCGTCGAGGACCTGATTGCGCAATTCGCGCGTCCAGGTCTGGTTGAGCGCGGTGACGGTGGCGAAGAGGAGTGCGACCCAAAGGATGCCTCCGGCGATCTGGCGCGAGACGGCCATGGTGGGATCGAAGGCAAAGCTGAAGAGCACGACCACGAGCAGAGAAAAAAAGAGCATGCCGTTGATGGCGTCTTTGGAGCGCCACTCCAGGCGAAGGTCTTTTTGCAGATGCGTGAGGAGGACGCGGAGGTAGGTCATGGGGCGTCTCCGGCATGCGTGGCGAGATCGACGACGGTGGCGTTGGCGGCGCGGAGGTAGTCGGCGGGTGCGAGGAGAATTTGCAGGCCGCGCGTGCCGGCGGAGACAGAGATGATGTCGAAGATTTCGATGGAGCGGTCGGCGAAGACGGGGAAATCTTTTTTGCCGCCAAAGACGGTGACGCCGCCGCGAATGTAGCCGGTGAGGGGCTGGACCTCACTGAGAGACGCGAGTTTGGCTTTGTGGCCGCCCGCGGCGACAGCGAGCTTTTTGAAGTCGAGTTCCTGCGCGACGGAGAGGACGGCGAAGACGAGCTCGGTGGTGTCGATGCGGCAGAGGAGGGTTTTGAAGACCTGCGCCTCGGGCAGGCCGATTTTGCGGGCGACGGTCTGGCCGGTGAGGTCGTCCGGATCGACGGCGTATTCGCGCGTGGTGTAGGGAATGTGGAGCGCGTCGAGGATGCGGCAGGCATTGGTCTTCATGCCGGAGGCCTCGCGGCAACGGCAGGCGCGGTGCCGAAGTGGACGATTTCTCCCTGACGCATGTGGACGAAGGCGTTGGCGAGGGAGCGGGTCAGCTCGGGTTGATGCGTGGTGAGCAGGATGGTGCATTGTTGCGCGCGAAGGTCGGCGAGGACGCGCAGCATCTGCTCGGCGCTGGCGGCGTCGATGCTGGAAAAGGGTTCGTCTAAAAGAAGCAGTTCGGGTTGCGCCAGCAGCACGCGGGCGAGCGCGGTGCGTTGCCGCATGCCCTGGGAATATTGGCCGATGGGACGCTTGAGCGCGGGGTCGAGACCGACGAGAGCGAGTGCCTGTTGCGGCGTGAGGGTCGGCATGCCGGCATAGAGCGCGGCGGTGTAGCGGAGATTTTCGAGCGCGGTCAGCTCGTCATACAGCATGGAAGCGTGGCTGAGATAGCCTATGCGGCGGCGCTGGTACTGGATTTCCGGAGAGCCGAAGATCTGCACGACGCCGAGTGTGGGATGCAGCAGGCCGGCGATGACACGCAACAGCGTCGATTTGCCCGCGCCGTTGTCGCCGGTGATGACGTAGCAATTTCCAACAGAGAAGGTGGCCGTGACTTTGCGCAGGGCGGCAAATTCTCCGTAGAGCCGGGAGACGGCATCGAGTTGGATGGCTGCGCTGTCGGAGGGCACGAGTGGAGTATACGGAAAAACGTGGCGTGAATTTGTATTTCCGGCGGAAGGCTGCATTCGCGATAATTCTATTGTGGGGTTAGAGCAAAAAACCTATGCTAGCTTTCATCCGGGCGAGCACGCGGGCCGTGGGCCCGGATACGCGAGCATGGGGAGCAGCGAGTTTCAGCCAGCCTTTTTTTGTGTCGGGGCCATGGTTTCGGCGGTGTTCTTTGGCGGAACGGCTGCATATTTGGACGCGCACTTTGCCTGAATCTGCGAGGCGTGGAAGACGCCATCGCGACCATAGAAGCCAACGGCGAGAGCCTGGGCATTGTCCTTGAAGGTGTCGGGAGGCGGTTCCATGCCGGTGTAATTTACGTTGAGGGTGCGGCCCTGCTCGACCAAAGTGAAGCGCATGTGGGAGCCGTCCTGCTTGATAGAGCCGGGCTGGACGTTGCCGGCGACGCGGAGATGCCGCGTGAAGGCCCTGTTGCCCATGCCCTGCAATTCCTGGATGGTGACGTAGTAGCTTTTATTGGACCGGACGCCGGTGACGGCCAGATAGCCGATGGTGCCGAGAATGATGACCATCGCGATGGCGACACGAAGCGTCGTGCTTTTACTCTGCATGGAAGACCTCAACCTTTAAGAGTATGAAGGTTGGCGTGCGAGGTCAAGTGCGCGCTGGTTGCAATTTGAATGGGAAGTCCCTCAGTGGCTAAAGCCGGGGTCTACCCATTCTCCATCCCCCGGCTAAAGCCGGGGGTCTACCCAAGAGCGATGGCCAAACTGTACCACTCCCAGGATATGGGAAAGTACATGAGCGGCGTTCGATCGATAGCGTACATACTGTTTTGTGAAAACAATAGTGTGAAGGAGGATTCGGAATGGCGCGAGTGGCGGTTGTGGGTGTGGGAGCGATTGGCGGGACGATTGCAGCATTGCTGAAAACAACGGGGCGGCATGAAATTACCTTGTGCACGCGGCGGCCGCTGGAGATCTTGACCGTGGAGACTCCGGACGGAGTAATGAGGATGAAAGCAAGAAACATCATGGACCCGGCGCAAGCCGAGGCGGTGGATTGGGTGCTGGTGGCGACGAAGGCGTATGACGCGGAGGGTGCGGGGGCCTGGTTCCAGGAGCTGTGCCGCGAGGGCGCACCGGTGGCAGTGCTGCAGAACGGTGTGGAACATCGCGAGCGATTTGCGAAGTACGTGAAGGCGGAACAGATTCTGCCGGTGGTGATCGATTGTCCTGCAGAGCGGCGAGAGGATGGCACCGTGGTGCAGCGCGGCGTGGCGCAGATGCATGTGGAAGAGGACGAGCTGGGAAGGGAATTTGCGGAGCTGTTTGGAGGAAGCAAGGCACAGGTTGTGCTTACGGATGATTTTTTGACAGCCGCATGGCGAAAGTTGTGTATGAACGCGGCAGGTGCGATCCCTGCGCTGGTAAGGAAACCGGTAGGCGTGCTGCAGGATGAGGTGCTGGGACAGATTGCCCTTGCGATGGTGACGGAATGTGTCGCGGTGGGGCGGGCAGAAGGCGCACGGATTGAAGATGGAATGGGGGAGCAAGTGCTGGCGAGATGTCGAGCGCAGCCAGCGGATTCGATCAATTCCATTCTGGCGGACCGGATGGCCGGGCGGCTGATGGAGATCGACGCACGGAATGGAGCGATTGTGCGCAAGGGAAAGAAGCATGGCATTTCGACGCCGTTGAATGCGATGGCGGTCGCGCTGTTAGAGACCATGGGTGAGAACGGTTGGTACCGGAAGCGTCCTGTTTTTTGATGCGCTTTGCGCGTTGTTGCACAGCGCAGCCATGCATCCAAGGAAAGGAACAGGGAAACATGGAAAGGAACAGGGAAAGAGGCGATACGGTGCGCGCGGCGGTTCGGATTGCGGAAAAAGCCAGCGTATAATCGTGCTAGTTGCGCATGAAATGATTGCGTTTGCGAGCACTTGAGAACGGCGACGGAACTTTCAGCAGGCAGAGGACACGATGAGCGACAACGGCACGCATCTCCAGAATGGAAACGGGAACGGCAACGGACACGCTACCCCCAGGCCACGCGCGGAATGGATTGTGAAACGGCGCGAAGAAGCGGCGCGCACCGGGGATGGGAACCTGTCGCAGATGCACTTTGCCCGGCAGGGAAAGATTACCGAAGAGATGGCGTTTGTTGCGCAGCGAGAGAAGTTGGCGGCGGAGTTTATCCGCGAGGAAGTGGCGGCGGGACGGATGATCATTCCGGCGAACGTGAACCATCCGGAGCTGGAGCCGATGGCGATTGGCGTTGGGTCGCTGTGCAAGATCAACGCGAATATTGGGAACTCTGCGGTGGCGTCGAATATTGATGAAGAGCTGCGCAAGCTGCACACGGCGGTGCATTTTGGCGCGGACACGGTGATGGACCTTTCGACGGGCGGCGATATTCCGGAGATTCGCGAGGCCATTCTGCGGCACTCGCCGGTGCCGATTGGCACGGTGCCGATTTACGAGGCGCTGAACCGGGTGAAGAAGCTGGAAGACCTGAACATCGACGTGTACCTGGAAGTGATTGAGGAGCAGGCCGAGCAGGGCGTGGATTACTTTACCGTGCATGCCGGGGTGCTGATCCAATATGTGCCGCTGGTGGCCAAGCGCATCACGGGGATTGTGAGCCGGGGTGGGGCGATTCTGGCGCAGTGGATGACGCATCATCACAAACAGAATTTTCTGTATGAGAATTTTGACCGCATCACGAAGGTGATGGCCAAGCATGACGTGAGCTATTCGCTGGGCGATGGGCTGCGGCCGGGATGCATTGCCGATGCCAGCGATGAAGCGCAGTTTTCCGAACTGAAGACGCTGGGCGAGCTGACGGCGAAGGCGTGGCAGAGCGACGTGCAGGTGATGATCGAAGGGCCGGGGCATGTGCCGCTGGACAAGATCAAGGAACAGGTGGAGAAGGAAGTGGAGCTGTGCTATGGCGCTCCGTTCTATACGCTGGGGCCGCTGGTGACGGATATTGCGCCGGGGTACGACCACATTACCAGCGCGATTGGCGCGGCGATGATTGGATGGCATGGCGCGGCGATGCTGTGCTATGTGACGCCCAAGGAGCATCTGGGATTGCCGAACGAGAAGGACGTGAAGGACGGCATGATCGCGTACAAAATTGCGGCGCATGCGGCGGATGTGGCACGGCATCGTCCGGGAGCGCGGGATCGCGATGATGCGATCAGCCACGCGCGGTACACGTTCGACTGGGAGAAACAGTTTGCGCTGTCACTGGACCCGGATACGGCGCGCAGTATGCACGATGAGACGCTGCCGGATGACTACTACAAAGAGACGGCCTTCTGCAGCATGTGCGGGCCGAAGTTCTGCAGCATGAACTGGTCCAGCAAGGTGGATGAGTACAACGCGGAGCGTGGGCTGAAGAAGCAGGACCTGACACAGCTGGTAACGGACCAGATGATGGCGACGACAAGAAGGTAGAGAATTTTCGGCAGAAAATTACAGGAGCAATCCGGGTGCCCCACGTCTCGCTTCTGAGACGTGGGAGTTTGTCGCAACTCGACCTCTCCCAAGCGCCGTCCATGGACTCTCAATTTCCACGGCTCCCATTTCTCCCGTCGCATAATGCCGGAAGCTAGACCACGCCCAATCTTCCGGTCCTACTGCCATGCCGCGCTCTACAGGGTTGCGATGAATATACCGGAGCTTCTCGATGCGCTTCCGGTCTGTGAATACGTTGAAATCATAGTAACGCGGTTGCCAGAAGGGACGTTCATTGTGCCGGACGGTCATGGAAAGTTTCAAGGCTTGCATGGCCTTGGACAGTGCAGCCCTTTTCGGTTCGCTAATCAGAAGGTGGACATGTTCGGGCATCACAACATAACCACTCACGAAGAAATCGTACCGGACACGCATCGCCTCCAGCGAATACTGAAACAGATTCCGGGCCGATGCTAAAGCAAAGTACGGACGGCGCTGATAACAACTTACTGTGATGAAATGCAGGTCTCCGGCTTTTTGATAGCGGACAAGTCCTGTCGTCATGCCAACAGCTTAACCCACGTCTCAGAAGCGAGACGTGGGGCACCCAGGTTTAAGACCGCTTTTGCCCGGATGATACCAGTCGCAGCTTCGTCCCAACCGTAATTTCCGTTTCCTGATGCGCAGACCTTATCGAGACAATTCCAGGGCGATGGCTTCGTCTTCTTCGCGGCGGGCGCGCATGACGAAGACGACGCAGCCGAGGACGGCGAGCGAGCCGACGATCATGTACCACGAGAGACGTTCGTGCAGGATGATGGCGCCTTCGGCGACGGCGATGATGGGAACGACCAGTTGCAGGCTGGTGATCTGGTAGGCTTCGACGGTGCGGAGTAGCCAGTAATAGACGGAATAGGAGATCACGCTGCTGAAGATGCTGAGGAAGAGCAGGGCGAGCAGCGCGGGCGTGCTCCATGTTGCGTGCCTGCTGTGTTCCAGGCCGAGGCTGCCGAGAGAAAGCAAAATTCCCGCACAGAAAAACTGGATGGAGGTGCTGACCATGGGCTGCACGCCTTGCAGATGGCGCTTGGCGTAGATGGACGAGCCGCCCTGCAGGGCGACGGCGAAGAGCACGCCGATGGCGCCGAGGGTCTGGGTGAGCGAGGTGGAGACGATGTTGGAGAGGACGAGCGCGATGGCGCCGAGGCCGAGGATCATGGCCTGCCATGCGGCGCGGGGAACGCTGCGGCCCGCCATGAGCGGCGTGAGCAGCGTGGTGAGCAGAGGCATGGAGGCGTAGAGCAGCGCGGTGAGGCCGGAGGAGATGTGCTGCTCCGACCAGAAGATGAGCGCGTAGGGAAGCGTGACCATGGTGATGCTGAGCACGAGCGAGGCATTCAGTCCGCGGCCCGTGGGCCATGCCAGATGTTTCCACTGAATGATGGGCGCGAGCAGCGCGGCGGCAAGAAGGAAACGCAGCGCAGCACTGCGCATGGGCGGGACGGCGCCGACGAGGACGTGAATCGCCACCCAGGTGCTGCCCCAGATGAGGACGAGGGCGATCATCGCGAAGATGTGGCGCGGCTTCATGGGATTTCAGGTTGGACGGTCATATTAGGAGATGCGTGCAAACGACCCCATGCTAGCTACTCACCCCAGCGAGCACACTCGCCGGGGACCCCGATACGCGAGCATGGGGCACCCGCATTTCTTTATCTCGCAAATTTTCATGTGTAACGATGCTCTAAAAAACAACGGGCTGCATCGTGGGATGCAGCCCGCAAGAGTTACCGGGTTAGTTGCGCTGACCGGAACCGCCACCGGAGCCTGGGCCACCGGGACGACGGCCACGACGGCGACGGCGACGCGGATCGTTACTGCCACCGGCACCGGCTGGTTTGCGGTTTTCGCCTGCAGCGGGCGGTGCGCCATCGACGCGGTTGAAGTTCGGCTCGTCGCCTTCGGCAACGACTTCTGAACCGTTGTCGTCATCGAAGTCTTCGCCGCCTTCGATGGTGATGGTGCTGGCGTTGGAGTTGGGCTGACGATCGCCATTCTGATCGTTGCCGCGGTCGTTGCGGTCATTACGGTCATTACGATCGTTGCGGCGTGGCGCGGAGGCGTGAACTTCGGCAACTTCGCCATCGTGCGCAGGCGCGGCATTGGGATCGGGCAATCCGAGCTTGGCGCGCTGTTCTTTCAGGACGGCCTTGCGGGAGAGCTTGATGCGGTTGCCTTCGACGCCGAGGACCTTGACGAGGATCTGATCGCCATCGTTCAACTCGTCCTTGACTTCGCGGACGCGGTGCTCGGCGATTTCGCTGATGTGCAGCAGGCCGTCGGTGCCGGGGAAGATTTCGACGAAGGCGCCGAACTCGGCAAGACGGACAACTTTGCCGAGGTAGGTTTTGCCGACTTCGGGCACGGCGGTCAGGTCGTTGATCATCTGCAGGGCGCGGCTGAGGCCGTCGGCATCGGAGGATGCGACGTTGACGCGACCGGTATCATCGACATCGATCTTGACGCCGGTGGTTTCGATGATGCCGCGAATGGTTTTGCCACCCGGGCCGATGAGCTCGCGGATCTTGTCGGTTGGAATCTGAACGCTGACGATGCGCGGTGCGAAGGGAGATTTTTCCGTGCGCGGCTCAGCGATGACGGCGTCCATGGTATCGAGCAGGAAGAGGCGGCCACGACGTGCCTGCTCCATGGCTTCGCGCATGATCTGACCGGTGATGCCGCTGATCTTGATGTCCATCTGCATGGCGGTGATGCCCTTGCGGGTGCCGGCGACTTTAAAATCCATATCGCCGTAGTGATCTTCGGCACCGGCAATGTCGGTGAGGATGGCGTACTCGTCGCCTTCCTTGACGAGGCCCATGGCCACACCGGCGACGGCTGCCTTGATGGGAATGCCGGCATGCATGAGCGCCAGGCTGGCGCCGCAGACGGTGGCCATCGAAGAAGAACCGTTCGATTCCAGAATGTCGGAGACGATGCGGATGGTGTAGGGCGAATCGGCTTCGCCGGGGAGAACGGCGGTGATGGCGCGCTCGGCGAGAGCGCCGTGGCCGACTTCGCGACGGCCAACGCCGGTCATGCGGCCAACTTCGCCAACCGAGAACGGCGGGAAGTTGTAATGCAGCATGAAGCGCTTGCGCTTTTCTCCCTCGAAGGTCTCGATGCGCTGCGAGTCGTCGGTGGTGCCGAGGGTCGCGGTGACGAGCGCCTGGGTTTCGCCGCGGGTGAAGAGGGCGGAGCCGTGAACGCGGGGCAGCAAGCCGGTTTCAATGCTGATGGGGCGAATCTGGTCGAAGGCGCGGCGGTCGGGACGAATGCGCTCCTTGGTGACCTGCTCGCGGAACATTTTTTCGCGCAGAGCTTCGTAATATTTGCTGAGTTTTTTGGGAGCGTTGGGATCGTCGGCGGGCAGCTCGGCCTTCAACGAATCCTTGATGCCCTTGACCAGCGCGGCGCTTTCGAACTTGGGATGCTTGTTGGTGTCGAGCGCGTCGGCGAGGGGTCCGGCAACCTTGGCGGAGAGCTCGTCGAAGTAGGCCTGATCGAACTCCAACGGAGTGACGGTGCGCTTGGTTTTGCCAGCCTTGGAGACCAGCTCGTCGATGCCGGCGCAGATCTTTTTGATCTCGACGTGGGCAAACTCGATGGCGTCGATGACGATGTTTTCTTCGACTTCTTTCGCGCCGGATTCAATCATCACGATGCCGTCTTTGGTGCCGACGACGGTGATGTTGAGTTCGCTGTTGCGCATTTCTTCATACGAAGGATTGATGAGGAAGGCGCCTTCGATACGGCCGACGCGTACTGCGCCGACGGGACCGCCGAAGGGAATGTCGGAAAGGCTGAGCGCGGCGCTGGCGGCGTTGATGCCGATGATGTCGGGATCGTTTTCCTTGTCGGCGGACATGACCAGAACGATGACCTGGGTCTCATTGCGGAAGGCCTTGGGGAAGAGGGGACGAACGGGACGGTCAATCTGGCGGCAGACGAGAATTTCGCGCTCGCTGGGGCGGCCTTCGCGCTTGATGAATCCGCCGGGGATGCGGCCACCGGCGTAGGTGTACTCGCGATAGTCGACGGTGAGGGGGAAGAAGTCGATGCCTTCTTTGGGTTCGGGGGATGCGACGGCGGTGCCGAGAATGACGGTGTCGCCGCTGGTGACGAGCGCGCCGCCGGAGGCCTGTTTGGCAATGCGCCCGGTCTCAAAAGTGATGCGTTTGCCACCGTAAAGTTCAATGGTTACTTCATGTTTCATATAAAACCTCGATTGTTTGTTGAGGGGCGGCGAGGCAGAGGCGCCAGAGGATGGAAAATTTTGGCAAGCGGCGGGAAACTGTTGTTGTGGAGCGGAAGGGCTGGATGAGCACTTCCGCAAGACGGGCCGCGTTGCTGCAATTCACCACGCTCGCAGGCAGAACGCTGCGACGCGTTGGAGCCGCTTACTTGCGGATGCCCAGTTTCCCAATGACTTCGCGATACCGGTCCGAGTCGTTCTTCTTGAGATAGTCGAGAAGACGGCGACGCTTGCTGACAAGCATCAAAAGGCCGCGGCGCGAACCGTGATCTTTTTTGTGGGCCTTGAAGTGATCAGTCAGACCGCCGATGCGTTCACTCAGGATCGCGATCTGTACTTCGGGACTTCCGGTGTCGCTGTCATGCGTTCGGAAGGTAGCGATAATTTCGGATTTCTTTGCAGGTGCCAGCACGGGGTGGCTTACTCCTCTTACTTTCAGTCGTTTACACTCTCTCAGTGTTACATAGAGGATAGCACGAATCAGGGGTGGATGGGGGGATTCAATCGGGGGTGGGTTTGGGGATTGGCGGTCGCCCGGAATTCTCAACAACAGATAGGCTGCTATCCCGATCCGCTGCATGGATTGTTTGATAAGTGACCCGGCGATTTGGTGTCAAGTAAGAGTACCGGCTGACTGACGAGAAGAGCGATTCACGGTACCAACGAGGAGCCTCGGAAAGCAGCGATCATGTGCCCGGACCTACCTTTGAGGTTGAGCTGATCGGTTCGGCCTGCAAAATAGAGGCGATTTAGCTCCCTATCGTCCACATCCTCTATCGACTCAAAAGCGCCAAGCACGTCCCCGACTTCGTCGGGACCGAAAAAGAGACGAAATGGTTCGCCGATACTTTCGACACGGCTGGCAAGCTCGTCCCGGGCATCGATCTCTTCTGCTGGAAGCATGTCGCGCGGCACAGAGTAGTCAAAGATCACGCCACTCCCCTCTGGAAAGCCTGCGATGTACTTGAGCGTCTCTCCGAAGGCATCAGCAGTCAGATACATCACCACTCCGAGCATCGCGAAAACCGTCGGTACATTGGTGTCCAGCCCTGCTTTCTCTAGCCGTTCGGAGAGCTTCTGCGTTTCAAAATCCACTGCCACAAAGTGAAGAGATTCTGGGACCGAAACTTCGCTCGCTTCAGCCAGCTCTTTCTTCCATGACTGCGTCGCAGGATGGTCAACCTCGTAGACCTCAAGCCCTGGGTGCGGATTCCTGAAGCCGAAGGTGTCGAGACCAGCTCCCAAAAGGACATACTGGCGAACACCACCTTCCACCGCGCGTGCGAGATGATCTTCAGCGAACCGGCTACGAGCTACCAACCACGCTCGCATCATCCGGGACGAGTCCTCATACAAATCTTCTTTGGAGTCAGCCAAGACTTTCGCGTACCTGCTCCCCAGCAGCGGCACGGCAACGGGGTCATTCAACACCAACGGGCTTGCGTCATAGACCTGATGAGTCGCGCGTCGCAACGCCACGCCGAGTGCGGTACGCGACGCATGACCTCTGTGCAAACTACGCTTGTCGCGACTCTGGCGTCCTGGTAACTGCTTCAAGATGAGATCAATCTGGCCCAGATGGTGAGACTCGTGTTCGCACACATGAAACCATTTGCAAAGGTTGTTGGTAGCTCCCCAAATCCATGAGGGGTCAATCGCCATGAGCCATTCGTCGTCTCGCTTGCTCAACTCCGACAGGGTATGTTCCCGTGCCTCAGATAGATGCGATTTGTAGTACTGCAGATCGAAGCCCTTGTAGCGGACTCGCGCAGTCTGACCGAGGTTGATCGCCACACCCCACTTCTTGCGAGCTTCATAAGGAAAGCGGCCCCAAGGGACACCATCGAAGGTGTTCAAACCGTAGTAGACATCGGCGGCGGCGAGATGCATCAGCAGAGCACCAATCGAGTTCCCGTCCGGGTACGGCAGCCAATCGAGTTCTTCAACCGGCAGATTCTGCAAACGTGAGAGAACCACCGCGCGCATCCAGTTGAGCTGCGACACAAGGTAACCAATCTGGGTACTGTATCCGTTGCGATGTCCAAAAACACAAAGAGGTTCTACTATCGCGTCTTGCTCGGCAAAAATGCTCATGACTCATTGTCTCGCGCTGTCGCATCTTCTGGGCCTTGCATTGAGCCAGGCCACGCAAATTTTCTCTCCTGTGAAGTTGGCATTTCGGGAGCGACTCGTCCGGACGTTCTCAATTGATGACTTCAGGCCGAGTTGCTCATTGAGCCCGGAACAGGGAACCTGTGGCGTTCCGGGTGATTTATTGGCAATCCGGAAATTTCCCCGTTACCCGTTATTGCCCGCGCTTTTCTTCAATACAGACAAACACAAACTACTCGCCAGTCGTAGCCAGGCGAGAGGAACACGCTGATCTGCAGGTTGCGATGGGTGTGTATCCGGGAACGCATGCAGAGCGATTGCTCAGCCATGACGCGCCCAGAATGCGGCTGGGGTCAGGATGGGGTAGGTGTCTGCGCGCGCCAGCAGGTCCTTACCTCCGGTAATCAGATACTGTGCTTTGGAGGCGCGAAAGGTCGCCAGTACCTGCCGGTCGGCGGAATCGCGCAGGTGCGCGTCGTGTTCGGCATCGGGCTCGATGATGTCGGCGAGGAAGATAAGGCTGTCCACCAGGTCGCGGATTTCGGCAGCGTCCAGCTGGATGCGCGCGAGGCGCGGCAGCACGCGGGCTGTCTCATCGAGAATGTAGCGCGACAATACAACATCGAGTCCACCCTGACGCCAGACGTTGACGATGCGACCCGGAATGCTTGCCGGATAGGCCAATCCCGATACGAGAACATTGGTATCCAGCACCACACGCAAACCCGCCATTCGACCCGTTTTCCTGTTGCCAATAGATTGCCAGCAATCGTATCGTGCCTCCGTTCTTTAAGGAACGGAGGCGCACGCTACCTTTCGCTCCTATACACCTGCAGGAAACCTGGCATTAGCGAGACCGTGCTTTGGACACCAGAGCATCGATCTCAGCCAGGCCCTTTTCTTCCGGCACTTCGGCATAGGCGGCTGCGATGCGTTCGCTGAGTTTGTCGAAGCGGTCGCGCATGCGGCGGATGCGGGCAAACAGTTCGGCATCCACGAGAGCCGCCACCGGTTTGCCGTCTTTATTGATGACAATGCTGTCGTTGCGGTACTGCACCTGATTCAGCATTTCGCCAAGGTTCTGGCGAAAACTTACGGCGTTCACTTCGGTAATCATCGCAACCTCAAGCCATAATGACCAACATGATCATTATGGTCTAATTGTCGCATTCCTGCCGGTGCTGCGTCAATGCTCGGGCGAGAAGAAGCAATCCGCCAGACAGGCCCAGAGCCACAGACGGGCTGGAAGTGCTGTTTGACAACGTATAAGTAACTGCTTATATATTGAAGTATGCAAATGGAGCTGATGAAAGCGCTTGGCGATGGCACCCGGCTGGCTATCTTCGAGCGTCTTTGTAAGCGCGAGTACACGGTGAGCGAACTGACGTTGCACTTTGATGTTTCGCAGCCTGCTATCTCACAACACCTGGGTGTGCTGAAGCGTTGCGGGCTGGCCCGCGAACGCCGAGCCGGGCGATTTGCCCATTATCGCGGACGCCCGGAAGGGCTGCGGCCCATGATGCAGTGGCTCGATCACTACAGGCAGTTCTGGCCGGAGAAAATCAACGCGCTCAGCGCAATGCTAAAGGAGATGCCGGATGAAAAAGGGAAATGAACAGATTGTTGTCGAGTATGCGCTCGCGGAGCCTCCCGCAAAGGTGTGGCGCGCACTGACCGAGCCGAAACTGCTGGCGGTGTGGCTGATGCAGAACGACATTGTGCCGATTGTCGGCCACAGGTTCAACTTTCGCGCGCAGCCGGTGGGCGACTGGAATGGCGTTGTGGACTGCGAGGTGCTGGAAGTTGTTCCGGAGCGCAAGCTGGTCTACACATGGAACGGCGGCTCGGACAAAAATCTGGAATTTGGACACAGGATTGAGACCACCGTTACCTGGACGCTGGAAGCGACGACAGAGAACGGCACGCGGCTGACGCTGGTACATCATGGATTCCATCCGGAAGATTTTGCCTTCAGGATGATGGGGCAGGGATGGAAGACAAAAGGCGCAGACATCGAACGGGCGCTAGCAACGATGGCATAGTCTGCAGACGGCGTGTCACAGGCCGGGTGTGTTGGAGGCGACGGTTGCAGGTTGCAGACTCACAAACCCAGTTCCTTGTTGTACCCAGTGTTTCTGGCTGATTGTCCCAATAATATGGAAGACTGTGAAGCGTTCGAGGCGATCAGTTCCTCTGTACCTGATCGTCAAAAAGCCATCACTGCTCGTGGGCAATCCAATTGCATTGGTCTCGCCAGGACCCAAGGTGGAAGGGTCAAATCTGATCGATGGGTAAATCATATTTGTAGCGGCAATTTCAACTTCGTAAAATATTACCTCCACGTCGACAGCTACCCCTGTACCAATATTTTTCAGCTCGAGCATAGGTAGACCGTTGCCAGGCTCTCCAAATACACGTCGTGCCACGATCAAGGGAGCCAAGCTTTGTTCATACTGGAGCGCGAGTAGTCTGCCTTGTTCTTTGGCCGCCGCTGCTGTCTCAATTGTTGCTTTGGTCTGTTCTTCCGCAGCCTTTATAAGGGCATAGGATGCCTTAGTTTGCTCTTCAGCGGCGGCGGCTTGTCTGTTGATAGCCTTCCACGTAATGCGAAGAACAATGATTGTCACGATGCCGACAACCACCGCCAGTACAGAACTGAGCGCCTGCACTGCCGTGCCATTTGTATATAACCAGTTCCAAAGATCAGGTAACAGATAAACAGAAAGTAACCCGCTAATTATCATGTTGCAGGTAGCCTATCACTGAGCATTAACAGGTAATGTAATCCGGATTCGATATTGGCTGCGGCGGACGGCGCGTCACAGGCCGGGCGCATTGGTGGGTACGGTTGCGAGTCGCTTTTCCAGGATGGGTCGCCATTGCTTCTGCGATGTCGGCTCCATCTCCGGGATGCGGTTGCTCGCGACCTGATACGCAGCGCGGGCCGCGGCTGGATTTCCCAGGGCTGCGAAGGCGTCGCCGAGTGCGAGATTCGCGTCGAAGCCATCGGGAACCAGCGCGACGGCCTGCTGAGCTGCGCTGAGAGATGCCTGCGGATTTTTCCTGAGCAGATCGCGGGCCTGCCACTCGTACTGCATGGCTGCGGCATCGGGAAGATGAAAATCTCCATTGAAGACGGCGATGCCGTTGGCGATGACGGCGTCCGGCTTGCGCTCGAAGAGCATCTGATAGGGATTGCGCACTTTGCTGCCAAACTCAAACCCGTTCAGGTCGGCGAAGCTGATGAGAATGGGACCGTGCACGACGGGCGGCAGGAAAATGTCCATCTCGCCGATGGTGTCTGCGGTGGGCAGCAGCTTGCATGGGATGTCATAGTCGCTGGGCAAGAGAAATGGCGCGGGGAAATAGGCGAACCAGCATTGCTGGACGTGGTGCGCGTCGAGCCAGGTTTTGGTCCACTTGAGCTGCTGGCCCCAGTCGGTTGCGGAATCGGAAAAATATAAATGCGTCTTTGTCCGGCCACCCCAGAGGACATTCGCATACGGCATGTAGTTGGGGAACATGCGTACGGATGCCGCCATGTGCCAGAGCAACAACGCGGCAATCGGATACGCCCATGCTTTTCTCTGGCGCAGAAGCCACCACGCGCCGCCGCCTGCCAGCGCAAAGACAAATGGAAAGACCGGGAGCACGTGGCGTACGCCGATGTTGAGCGGCGCGGCCATGGCCACGGCGAGATAGAAGAGGGCAGGGAACGCGAGAAAGAAGACTTCTCGCGGGCGGTGCACTTTGCCGGTGGCGAAGGCATAGATGGCCAGCGCCAGCAGTCCCAGCACGCCGATGCTCCACTTCAACGAAAGCAAGGCGGGAAAGTAGAACCACTGTCCGTGCGCGTACAGCCTGCCGAAGATGTAGGCAGGCATGAAGCGTCCGACTCTTTGCACATCGGCGAGGCCGTAGAGATAACTTTCCGGCAGCAGATGATAGTGCGCGAAGAAGGAGATACAACTCTTCATCAATGGAGGCAGCGAAGACATCTCCACCGCCAGAGACGGCATGAGGACGCCGACCGGGTGCATGGCGTAATGGAAGCTATAGACTCCCCAGAGAACAAACAGGGCAACGGCCGCGATGGCTGCCATGCCGCGAAGCAGGCGCAGGGCATCGCGAGCGGGCCAGACGCGCGCTGCTTTCCATCGGCCGGCCAACTCTCCTGCGGCCAGCAGAACGAACATGGGGAGAAGCGCCGCCGCGGAATGCTTGGCGGTGAGAGCGAGGCCGACGGCGAGGCCGCACACGACGGCGCGCTGCCAGCGCATCGCTTTCGCAAAACGATAGAAGGTGTAGACGGCAGCGAAGAAGCCGCAGGCCGCGCCCATATCCGTGGTGACGAAGGGCGCATTGGTCAGCACGGTGGGATCGAAGACAAACAACGTCATGGCGATGAGCCCGGCGGCGGTGCCAAACATCTCCTGCCCGGCGAAAAAAAGCAGCAGGGCCAGCACCAGCGCAAAGATGAGAACCGTCATGTGAATGCGAAAGAGCAGTGTGTCCGCGCTGTAATGACCGCCGTATTTCGGATCGTTGTGGAAGAGCAAATAGCGGCCGCCATAGTAGGATTCGGATTTGAAGAATCGGCCCTGGCGGGGAGCGATGTTGAGATCGAGGGGCAGCAGCGGCAGCGTTGCCACCAATTTGACCAGCGGTGGATGCTCCGGGTTGAGGCTGTACTGGTCGTGCTTCCAGTTCATGTAACCGGCGTAGATATGATCGCCCTCATCCCAGCTGGGCGATTCCTGACGCGTCGAGAAGCCGACCTCCGCCATCATGATCAGCAGCAGGAGGCATACCGCTCCTGCGACCCAATGCTTTCGCTGCATGCACCTGCTCCTGTCTCGGACATGATATAGCGACAGGAGCGTCCTCGCGATAAAAGATGGCGGCGTGGCTATGCTGTTTGTGATCTAGAATTGGGGGCGTGTTCCTCAAACAATATTATCTGGGCTGCCTGGCCCACGCGTCGTACCTGATTGCCGACGAAGCCAGTGGATACGCGATCGTGGTTGATCCGCAACGGGACATCCAGCAATATCTGGCGGACGCGGAGGGGCTGGGAGTACAGATTCGTCATGTTTTTCTGACGCATTTTCATGCGGATTTTCTGGCCGGACATCTGGAGTTGCGGGACCGCTGCGGAGCGGTGATCCGGCTGGGGGCGCGAGCAAAGGCCGAGTATAAATTTGTACCGATGCAAGACGGCGATACGCTGAATTTTCCGGGGATGCGGTTGCAGATTCTGGAGACGCCGGGGCACACGATCGAGTCGATTTCCATTTTAATTTTCGATTTGCAGAAGGATGCGGACAAGCCGTACGCCGTGCTGACAGGAGACACGCTGTTTATCGGAGACGTGGGACGACCGGACCTGCGCGCTTCGCTGGGCTGGACGGCTGAGGCGCTGAGTCATCATCTCTACGATTCGCTGCACGAGAAGCTGATGCCGTTGCCGGATGCAACGCTGGTGTATCCGGCGCATGGCGCGGGTTCCTTGTGCGGAAAGAATATTTCCTCCGATACGGTTTCCACGCTGGGCGAGCAGCGGCGCTTCAACTACGCGCTGCAAGCGATGACGAAAGAAGAATTCACACAGCTGGTAACGGTGGATCAGCCGGATGCTCCGGCGTATTTCACGTATGACGCAATCCTGAATACGCGCGAGAGGGCGACACTGGATACGACGATGCAGCGGGTGCTGCAAACGGTGGAGCTGGAGGAAGTTCTCGCGATGGGCGCGCCGAGTGTGCAGATCCTGGATGTGCGCGATGCGGCGGAGTATGCGAAAGGGCACCTGGCGGGCAGCATCAATATTGGATTGGGCGGACAGTATGCCACGTGGGCGGGGACGGTGCTGGACCCGGCGCGGCCGATTGTGATCATCGCTGAACCGGGACGCGAAGAAGAAGCGGCGTTGCGGCTGGGACGGATTGGATTCGATGACGTGAAGGGTTACTTGAAGGATGGGATGGAAGCGCTGGCAAAACGACAGGATCTGGTGTGGTCGACGGAACGGGTGAGCGTGTCGATGCTGGCGGAAGAGCTGGCCTCGGAACATCCGCCGCTGGTGATGGACGTTCGCGCGCCAGGGGAGTGGAACACGAAACATCTGAACGACAGCATCAACCTGCCGTTGGGACAATTGCAGGACCATATGGAAGAGGTTCCGCGCGATCGCAGGATTGCCGTGCACTGCGCGGGCGGCTATCGGTCGTCGATTGCGGTGAGCATTCTGAACCAGCACGGCGTTACGAACGTGATCGAGCTGGCGGGTGGGCTGGCGGCGTGGGAAGCGGCGAAGCTGCCGATGGTGCGCGGCTAGGACCGATAGCGACGCTGTGCCCCTCGATCATACTAATAACGCTTTACGTTCATAACGCGGTTCGATATCATTGATCCATGATCGTCAGCTTCCGCGATGCCGATACGGAATTGCTATGGCAAACGGGCAGGAGCCGACGCATTCCTGCCAGCATCCGTCGCACAGCGTGGAAGAAACTGGCAATCCTGAATGCAGCGCTGGAACTGGCCAACCTTCGCATACCTCCGGGAAATCGCCTGGAGGCACTCGCGAAAGACCGGAAGGGGCAGCACAGCATCCGTGTGAATGACCAGTACCGTGTATGTTTTGTGTGGCGGGATGGAAATGCCTACGATGTGGAAGTGATGGACTATCACGGATAGGAGGACGCTATGACCAAGGTTTTTGCGATTCACCCGGGAGAAATTCTGCATACGGAATTCATGGAGCCGCACGGGCTGACCGCTTACCGGCTGGCCAAGGAACTCTGTGTGCCTGCTCCGCGGGTGAATGATATTGTGCGCGGTAAGCGTTCCATCTCTGCCGATACAGCGCTCAGACTGGGCATTTACTTTGGATTGCCGGCGCAGTTCTGGCTGAATCTGCAGAACGATTATGACCTGCGTATGGCAAGCAGAGGAAAACTGATAAAGATTAAACCCCTGGCGGCATAACCCGGTGGATGCGGGGAAGAGTGGAAGTGAGTGTGACGCTTCCACTCTGAGGTGCCGCTGCTTCCGGCCCGCCAGCACGGCGGAAGTCTGAATCGGGTGAGCTGCCGATGGTGCGCGGCTAGGACCGATAGCGACGCTGTGCGAAGGTTCCGGCGAGGACGAACGAGCCGCCGGACATGGCTAGCGCCACGAAGAGGCTGGTCCACTCATTTGCATTGTGCAGCGCGGCGAGGACGCGCGGCAGATGCAGCACGAGGACCCAAAGCAAAAACATGAGACCCAGCATGGCTGTCGCCAAGGGCGCGAACTGGTTGGCGAGGATGGAAACGGCGACGGCGATAAAGCAGGCACCGGTGAAGTAGGCCCAGAAGAGATGCCCGGGAATCCACGGGGTGATAATTGTCGCCACAAAATGGGCGTACATAAAATGCTGCACGCCGAAGACGATCAGGGAGAAGGCAAAAAGGATTCGACCCGGCATGATGATGGCCGCCAGGGGATTGTGCCGTCGTTGATTCTGGTCCGAAGCTGCCGCACCGGCGAGAACCCAGGCTGCGCCGCATAGAGCGAGAAGCTCAAAACCGCTGGTCCAGGGGTTGGGATTGCGCGGATGTTCGATGAGTTTCGGCAGATCGAGAACGAGGGCGCAGACAAGAATCAAAAATCCCAACAACGTTGCTGCGGCGCGTCCCTTGACGTTGGTCACGATGCAGACGGCGGCGGCGATCAGGACGATGGCGAAAAAGACGGCAACGAGGCGATGCCCGGGAACCCAGGGAGGGCCGGGGGTTTGAGCGGATATGGAGAGCGCGTGGATGCAATATTCCGTGCCAAACGCCGCCATAGCAATGGCGAAAAGGAAGCGGCCGAAGTAGAGAAATTTTTCCATAGCTGTACGATTTTGTGCTGTGAGGTCAGGGTATCGGGATTGCCGGAAGCTGACCAGAAAAATGTAGCGGGATGCAGGGTGTGATTTAGTGAGCCCTGGGTTTGGTGCGTTCCCAGGTTTCCATCTCCGCGGTCCAGCGCAGGAAATGCAGGAGCTGACCTTTCTGCTCGAAAACAAATTGCCAGAAGTCGCGGAAGCCGATGGTGCCGGCGCGCTTGCCGGAGTAGGTTTCGATCCGCCACTTAAGATACTCGCTGCGCCAGGGTGTCCAGCGATGGCCGCGCGTGGCGTTCCAGAGAAAACGAATGGCTCCGACGATCAAATGCTTTCTCCCTTGCAGTTCATGAGGACCGGTAGTGCTGCACGGTTGGAGGCGGATCGTAAAAATGATGGAGCAGTTCTTTCCACGCTTCAAATTGCGGGGATTGACGGAAGCCGATGGTGTGGTCTTCCAGGGTTCTCCAGGAAACGAGCAGGAGATAGCGGCTGGGATTCTCGATGCAATGCTGCAATTGATGGGAGATGTAGCCGGGGCTGCCGGCGAGCAGAGGCGCGGCCAAACGGAAATTGGCTTCAAACGCATCCTGCCGGTCTTGGCGCACATCGAGAATCGCAACTTCCAGAACCATGGTGTGTCTCCGGTGAAACATGCGGAACAGGCTTCGTGAGGCTAGGCTTCGGCAGGCTGCTCTACGGCCTGCTTTTCAGGAAAGACGTTGCCGATGCGGCGAATCTGCGCGCCAACGTTGCGCAGCTTGTCTTCAATACGCTCATAGCCGCGGTCGATGTTGTAGACGCGGTCGATGATGGTTTCGCCTTCGGCGACCAGAGCGGCGAGAACCAGCGAGGCGGAAGCGCGCAGGTCCGAAGCCATGACGGCGGCGGAGGAGAGCGGCGTTTTGCCGCGCACGGTGGCGGTGCGTCCGTCGACGCGGATGTTCGCGCCCATGCGGGACAGCTCCTGCACATGCATGAAGCGGTTCTCAAAAATATTTTCGGTGATCTGCGAGACGCCCTCCGACTGCGTTGCCAGCGCCATGTATTGCGCCTGCATGTCGGTGGGGAAGCCGGGATACTCCTCGGTGGAGATGTCGGCTCCTTTGAGATTGCCTTCACTGCGAACGCGGACGGAGTCGGCCAGGACATCGCAGCGTGCGCCGGTCTCTTCAAGTTTGCGAATGATGGCGGAGAGGTGCGCGGGGTTGCAGGCGCTGACGATCAGGTCGCCGCCGGAGATGGCACCGGCGATGAGGAAGGTTCCGGCCTCGATGCGATCGGGATTGATGCGATGACGCGCGCCGTGCAGACGCTCGACGCCCTGGATGCGAATGGTCGAGGTGCCTGCGCCTTCGATGTTTGCGCCCATCGCGACGAGCAGTGCGGCGAGATCGCTGACTTCCGGTTCGCGCGCGCAGTTCTCCATGAGCGTTTCGCCTTCGGCGAGTGTGGCGGCCATGAGAAGATCTTCCGTGCCGGTGACGGTGATTTTGTCGAAGACGATGCGGGTGCCCTTGAGGCGCGTGGCGCGGGCTTCGAGATAGCCGTGATCCTGAATGATCTCCGCGCCCATGGCCTGCAGGCCTTTGATGTGCAGGTCGATGGGGCGATCGCCGATGGCGCAGCCGCCGGGCATGGAGACGCGCGCCATTCCGGTGCGGGCGATGAGCGGACCAAGCACCAGTGAAGAAGCGCGCATGGTCTTGACGATTTCGTAGCGCGCGACGGGGTCGGAGAGGATGGCGCAGCGGATGTGGGTGCGATGATGCGCGCGACCGTAGCCGAGTTCGACTTCGGCGCCCATGGAGACGAGAAGCTTGCGCTCGGTCTGGATGTCGCGCACGTCGGGAATGTTTTCGAGAATGATTTCGTCTTCGGTGAGGATGGCCGCGGCCATGCAGGGAAGCGCAGAATTTTTCGCGCCGCTGACGCGAATGGTGCCAAGCAGGGGATTGCCGCCCCGGATGATGAACTTATCCATAAAACATTAGAACCTAAAACTCTATTTGATGAAACTTTGTGGTGAATGGTTTCGCATGGCTGTGGTGTGGTTACAACTCCATCACGGAATCTTCAATGGCGCGACGCACGTTGCCGTCGGAACGTTGCAGGCGGCGCATGGCTTCCGGCTTGTCTACGCCGGCCTTGAGCATGACCAGGGCAAGAGGCATGCTTTTTCCCGCGGAGCGGATGGTGCGGACGGCGGTGTCGCGATCCACAGCGCAGGCGCGCATGAGGATGTGGATGCCGCGTTCGACGAGCTTGGAATTTTTCATGTGCACGTTGACCATCAGGTTTTCGTACACGTAGCCGAGCCGCGTCATGGCGCCGGTGGTGATCATGTTGAGGATCATCTTCTGCGCGGAGCCGGCCTTCATGCGGGTGGAACCGGAGACGACCTCGGGGCCAACTTCGGCCACGACGGTGACTTCGGCGACGGTGGACAGCTCGGTGTTGTAGTTGCAGGTGACGCCTGCGGTTTTTGCGCCGCGGCCACGCGCGTATTCGACGGCAGAGACAACATAGGGCGTGCGGCCGCTGGCGGAGACGCCGATCACGATGTCTTTGCGGGTGGGGCGGCGACGGGCAATGTCGCGTTGGCCCAGCTCGCGGGAATCTTCATTGACTTCAGTTGCCGAAGCGAGTGCCTTGGGTCCACCGGCCATGACGTACTGCACCGTCTGCGGCGAAGTGGAATAGGTTGGCGGGCATTCCGAGGCATCGAGAGCGGCGATGCGACCGCTGGAACCGGCACCGACATAGATGAGGCGTCCGCCGTCGCGGAGACAACGAGCGACGGTGTCGATGACCTGAGCGATTTCGGGCAGCGCCTTCTTGACGGCTGCGGCGACTTTGGTGTCTTCATGATTGATGATGCGCGCAATGTCCAGAGCGGACTTGGTGTCAAAGCCTTCGGAGGCTTCATTGCGGCTTTCGGTCATGAGCTTCTGCAGCTCGGTAATGGAGCCCGTGCCGTTCTTTTCAGTTTTTGCGACGTGGCTCGCGTCCGGGTTTAAGGTCTGAGGCATGATGGTGCAGCTCCGCTGATTCTGCGTTGATTGTATCTCCAAATGGACGATACACCGGGGAGAAGAAAAGCGGGGATGGAATCTTCTTCGGCAAAACGCTTGACAATCCGGGCTTGCGCGCTGCCGGTTCCGGCGCAGGGTACAAAATCAGCGAACCGGAGGGAGCGATTGCAGGAGCGCGTTATGAAAACGGGGCCGCACCTGCTGGATGGATTTTGAGATTCCGCCGGGGCCGTTGCCGGGGAAGGTGCGGTTGGTGAGCAGGACCACGGCAAGCTGCTTTTCAAAATCCAGCCAGAGCGAGGTGCCGGTGTAGCCGAGATGCCCCGCAGCGTGCGCGCTGAAATATTCTCCCGATGAGGAGGGTTGCGAGGGAGTGTCCCAGCCCAGGGCGCGGGAGCTGCCGGGGATGGCTGCGTCGCGTGTGGTGAAGAGGCGGATGGTCTCCGGCTGCAGGATGGGCGCGCCGCCGCGAAGCATGCAGGCGGAAAAGCGCAACAGGTCGGGCACATTGGAGAAGAGGCCCGCATGACCGCTGACGCCGCCCATGCGCCAGCAGTTTTCATCGTGGACTTCGCCCTGGAGGATGCGACGGCGCAGCGTGTCGTCGATCTGCGTAGGCGGGATTTGCGTGGGCGGAATGGTGGGTTTCGATGCGGCAGACGGAAGGAAGGCGGTGTGCGTCATGCCGAGCGGCGTGAAGATTTCGCGCTGACAGAAAGTGTCTAATTTATCGTTTGCTTCGCGTTTTTCGTTGGCGACGCGTTCCAGCAGAGCGCCGAGCAGGATGAATCCTATATCGGAATAAACGGCGCGGGTGCCGGGCGGTGCTTCGAGCGGCATGTGCAGGCATGCGTCGAGGAGCGATTCGGCGGAAGGGCATTGCTCAAAAAGACGCGCGTAGGCGGGCAGGCCGGAAGAGTGGGCGAGCAGCATGCGGACGGTCACGCGCCGACGTTCGCCGGCTTCGGCAGCGGGAGCAGCGGAAACGAACTTTGGCAACCAGTGGGCGATGGGCTGATCGAGATCGAGCTGACCGCGCTGTAACAAAAGCATGGCCATGGTTGTGGTGGCGACGACCTTGGTGATGCTGGCGATGTCGAAGACGGTTTCCGGCAAAACGGGCGGCGCGCCGGATTCATAGGTGAAACGGCCGATCGCGGCGTTGGCAAGAACGTTGCCGTGCGCGAGCACTCCGTAGGCAGCGCCGGGAAAGGCATGCTGCTGGATGGCCTGTTGCAGCACGGCATCGGCGGCGGGAAAGCTGCGCATGCTGGCGGGGCCGGTGGTGAAAGAAGATTCCAAGCATTCAGCCTAGCGTCAAAAATAGCATTCGCCTAGCGTCAAACGAAGCGTTGAGCCTGGCGTCAAACTGACATTCGCCAAGCGTCAAAACTGGCACCCAGCCTATCCCGATGCAAGTTGCAGGGAGATGGCTGGATGCCAGGAAATTTCGCAAGGCTATTTTGCCTGAGCAACCACGCTGTCGATGCTGTGCGATGCGGCGCCGAGGATGGGGCCGCCGGATCCCTGCTGCAGGAACGCCACCAGGTGCCAGCCATTGACGTTTTTGTCGTGCGGCAGGTCGAGGACGACATTCCCATCAAAATTCTGATTGGGCTTTAAGGTTGCGACGTGGCGAACCGATCGCGCGATGGCGGCCTGCTGCATCTTCGTACCTTTGTTTTCGCCTGCCTCGACTTGCTGCACGCCGCTATTTTGTACAGCGACGACGAACAGCTCGGCTTTTTTGGGCGGCGCTCCGGCGGTCAAATGAAAGTTCACTTTTCCTGAATCCGGTTGCGCCACGCTGGTGATGGCGAGCGGAATTTTAGGATCGGCATCCGCCTGTCTGAGGGCTGCCTGCGCGGCCGGGCCGTTGCTGCCGACGAATTGATAGCGGCCATCGATGACCATCTGCGGGGTGTAGACGTCGTTCAGATGGAAATGATCTTTATAGTCGTCCTGGCGTGAGGTCCATCCATCGGAAGAATAGGGATCGATCCAGCCGCCCTGGTTCCAATAGGTGACGTGTTCTTCAAGGACGATTGCGTTGGGCATCACCTGACCGATTCGTGCCAGCAGAGCATCGGCGGGTGGGCAGGTGGAACATCCTTCGGAAGTGAACAGCTCGACGAAAATGGGCGAAGGCTGCGTGGTTGAAGCGGCGGCTGGGCTTGACTGTGCTAATGCAGCAGAACCCAACAAAAGTGCGGTACAAATTGTTCCAGCAATGATTCGCATGGTTGACTCCGAATTATTATTTGCATGAATGAGATGAGGGGTAATGGACGGGCGTTACAGCATTGCAGCTACCAAGCGTACGCTCGACTCGATGCATCGATTATGCGCCTGAGAAGCGGCAAAAAATCATTTGGAATTTTATTTGTGATAAAACCTCTGAAAATTGACACCCAAATGGGGCCCGCGGTGGCAAATATGGGCCGAGTGGCGCTAGCCGAAAGGCGATTTCAGGGTCACAATGATGGAGTTGGAGGGTGTATGGCCGGGAAGGGATTGCGAACGATGAAGGCAGTTGTTGTGGCTGTCGCGCTGGGAATGTGCGGGCCGATGCTGGCGCAGAATGCGAGCACTCCGGCAGCTCCACCGACGCCTCCGGCTCCGCCGTCGGCGACGATACAGAATGCCGGGCAGCCCCAATTTACGGCGACTCCGGTGATTGTGCTGCGCGGGGGCAAAGGCCAGACCGGAGGCCAGACCGGAAGCCAGACGAGCGGCCAGGCCAGCAGTGCGACCGGTGGAAAGCCTGCGGGCGTACCGGGAGTTTCCGTCATCGTGGTGCCGACGGTGGCGCAGGCCAGCCAGGCGAATCCGAGTGAGGGGAAGGCAAATTCGGAGATTGTTGTTCCCGCGGGAACGAAGATTCTGCTGGCGCTGAAGAGCGCGGTGAATACGCGGTCGGCGCGGGTGGGCGATGGCGTCTATCTGGAGTCCACGTTTCCGGTGGTGGTGGGCAATCGCGTGGTGATTCCCGCGGGGGCGTACGTGCAAGGCCAGATTGATGCGGTGAAAGCTGCCGGGCGCATGTACCATCGCGCGGAGGTGCGCATGCACTTTACGACGATGATTCTGCAGAATGGTTCGGTGGTGACGATTCCGGGATCGCTGCACGATATTCCGGGGCAGAGCGATAGTCGCATGAAGGACGACGAGGGCACCGTGCAGTCCGACGGGAAAAAAGGCAAAGACGCGGGCACGATTGCGAAGACGACGGCCGAGGGTGCGGGAATCGGCGGGATTGCCGGAGCCGCGGCAGGCGAGGCGGGCAGGGGATTGTTGCTGGGCGGTGTTGCCGGAGCCGCGGTGGGACTGGTGTACAGCATGTTTACCCGAAGCAACGAAGTTGTTATTCCGCAAGGGACGCCGCTGGAGATGACGCTGCAACGCCCGCTGGTTCTGGAAACGAGCCAGGTGGCGAGCCAGCCGGGCGCGGCGGGAGCGTCCTCGTACGTGGCAGCGCCAAACCAGCCGCAGCCGATGAAGAAGCCGGGCGCGACGCGGCAGATTCTTTGTCCGGATGGAAGTTTAGGGTGCCAGTGAGGTAGTAGTCGAGATCGACCGGCATCGGATCGGCAAATTGTCGAGAAACTAATTTCCGGCATCAGAAATTTTTATTCCGCAGGAACGAGACATCTGCGAATCCTAGGTCTCAGAATCGAGACCTGGGGCACCCCAGTTTATCGGGAAGCTTAATTTTGGGAATTATATACTTGACTCCTTTTTGTAAACATTCTGCTAGATGGGCCGCATAAATCCACGCTTACACCAGCGCACAAGAAAAAGAACTAGATAGGTAAACCCCCAGCCCAGAGGTACGGGAACGAATGCGACTAACCCTGCGGCGAACCGAGCATTAGAAAGTGCTAACGCAAGAGAATCGTCGGCTTGTTTATCGCATTCATTGAAGCTCGCAGTATAAGCGTCTCCAGTTTTGCCCGCCAGATAGCTGTCACATGCGACATGGGTGGAAGCTATAAATCCCGAGGCACTGTCGATTTCTGAATCATAGGTGTGTATCCCCGCACCGAGAATCCAGACAACTGAAGCGATAATCCCTATTCTTTTCCATCCGTTTAGCTTCATCATTTTGATTCCCTCGAAGGGGAATTAAGTATATAGTTCCCTTAATTTTTGTGGGCGGGCGGGAGGACTTTGATCTGGAAGATGGCGGGCCATTGTTTTCCGGTGACGAAGATTCTGTTGTGCTGCGCGTCGTAGGCGATGCCGTTGAGCACGGATTCCTGATTGACCATTTGATCTTCGGGCAGCAGGCCGGAGAGATCGATCCAGCCGAGGACGTGTCCGTCGCGCGGCGCAATGCGTGCGATGCGGTTGGTGTGCCAGACATTGGCGTAGATCTCACCGTGGATATATTCGAGTTCGTTGAGCCAGGAGACGGGGTGGTCGCCATCCTTCACGACGATGTGGCGAACTTCCTGAAAAGTTCTGGGGTCGCGGAAGCGGAGCGTTGCGGTGCCGTCGCTGGTGATGATTTGCGTCGCGGTGCGCGTCATGCCCCAGCCTTCGCCGGTGTAAGAGAATTGTTTGAGCAGGCGAAGACTGAAGCGGTCGTAGACAAAACAGATGTGCGACTTCCAGGTCCACTCATACAGATTGGGACCCCAGTTGATGATGCCTTCACCGAAATACTGTGCGGGAAGATCGCGCCGCTGGAGGACCTTTCCGGTTGCGGGTTGAATGACTAAAACCGCGGAGTGCCCGTAGAGGCCTGTTCCTTCATAAAAGAGACCGTCGAGATAAAAGAAGCCTTCCGTGTAGCTATCGGTGGAGTGCGGATATTTTGCCACGACCTGATAGCTGCTGACCGGAGCGGCGATGCATCCGGTGGCGAGAAGAACGGCGAGAAGCGTAAGGCAGAGGAGGGACAGGCGTCGCTGAACGGGGAAGACACGCATCGTCTTCTACTTTACTGGAACCCGGCCTTCCCTCGCACCTGTTGCCGTTCTGCCGTCGTTGAGGTTCAGGCGATTGCTTTGGACTCTTCGGCTTCGCTGGCGGCTTCGCCGATGTGGTCCAGGTTCACGCCGGTGGTTTCGATGCGGTACATCCAGGTCACGATCGCTCCAAGGATCGACGAGATGACCAGGCCGTAGAGCAACCAGCGCGTGCCGATGCTGACCAGCAGGATGGGAAACAGGAACGCGGTGGCGACGGCGCCGATCTTGGCGAAGGCGGCGGCGAAACCTGCTCCCTTGCCACGGATGGCGGTGGGGAAGACCTCGCCGGCGAGCAGATAGGTTTGCGCATTGGGGCCGACGTTGGTCATGAAGTTGAAGAGCATGAAGCCGGCGAAGATGAGCACGATCTTCATGCTGCCGGTGACATCGCCGGAGAGGGAAGCGAGGAAGAGGCCGACGGCGCAGCCGAAGAAGCCGAAGACCTGAAGGGAAATCCTACCGAGCTTGTCGGCGAGCAGGACGGCAAAGCCGATGCCGACGATCAGAAGCAGGGTGATCATGGCCGCTCCGCGGGCGGCGAGGATGTCGTTGGCGATGAGATCGCTCATGCTGCGGACGTGTTCGGCCTTGTGGCCGATGGCTGAGGCAAGAATGGTGGGTGTGAAAATGCCGATGCCGTAGGTGCTGAGATCCTGCAGGAACCAGGGAACGGAGGCGAGGATGGTGGCGCGGCGGTAGCGCTTGCTGAACAAGGACAGGAAAGAACCTCCGCTATGACCATTCGCGTGGCCGGGAGCGGCGGCCGGCTGCTGCGCCAGCACGATGTTCTGCGGATATTGCGGTTTGCGGAAGAGCAGCTGGGTGGTGGCGATGGTGGCCCGTTCGTGCGCGCCGCGAGAGAAGAGCCAGTTCGCGCTTTCTGTAACGTAGAAGCGACCGATGGTGACGATCAGAGCGGGCACGATGGCGGTGGCATACATCCAGCGCCAGGCATTGAGATTGGGCACGGCGACCAGAACGGCATAGCCGACGGCGGTGCCACCGAGAGCGCCGATAGCCTGAAATGCGAAGGCGGCGAGCACAAGACGTCCGCGACTGGTGCTGGGGATGCTTTCGGAGATGATCATGTGCGCGGTGGGATAGTCGCAACCGAGTGCGACTCCGAGGCCGAAGAGACAGATGACGAGCGAGGTGAAGTTGGTGCAGAAGACGGCTGCGGCGAGGAACGCGGTGAAGATGATCATTTCTGCGATGAACATGGACTTGCGGCCGAAATGATCGGACAAGCTGCCCAGACCGACGGCGCCGATCAGGATGCCGAAGAGGCTGGCGGCGCTGACCAGGCCGTGCTGCGCGGGGCCGATGTTGAATTCGCGCGCGATGAGCGGCAGAGCGACACCGGTCATGAAAACGACGAAGCCCTCGAAGAATTTTCCGGCTGCGGCGAGCATCCAGATGCGGCGCTGCATCTTCGTCATGGGGAAGGTGTGAAGCCGCGTACCGTCGGGCCAGAGCGGACGCTCGTCGATATAGTCCTGCACGGTGCGGGGTTGGGTGGTGGAAGTATCCGGCATGGAGAACTCCTTAAGAACTGGCTGAGCGGGTGGGGCGAGCGAAGACAAGCCGCCCGAACCGGCTACTGAATTTTGGCGATCTGGATTTCACTGCGTGCGCGGATGGCGGTCGGCAACGCGATGAAATGCACAGGATCAAGAAAGCCGGCTGCACTGCCGCCCTGCGGCGAGATGCACCAGAGCAGAAAATTGCCGATAGCCGAGGCCAGCTGCGGGTTCGGCTGCTGATCGGAGACGACGGCATATTCGTAGTTGATGAGCGGATACGAGTCGGCACCGGGTGCGAAGACCAGCGTGAGGCGCTCATCGGCAGGTGTGCGCGGCGTGAGCGAGGCGGCGGCGGCGGTCACGGTCGCTGCCGTCGGCAGCAGAAACTTTCCATCCTGATTTTCCAGCATGGCGGTGACGAGTCCGGCCTTGTTCGCGTCATCCTGAAAGCTGCCACCCAGATAGGCGACGGAGTACGGCGTGCGGGCGATTGTCTGCAGGATGCCCTGATTGCCGGATGCGGCGAGAGCGCCAGACACGGACGGCCAGGATACTGTGGTGCCGTAGGCGATGGTGTTTGCCCAGGTGCCGTTGCACGATGGGTCGTCACTGTCCCCGGATACACACGTGGTGAAGCTCAGAAACTGAGTAAAGATGAAGGTGTCTCCCGAACCATCGGCGCGATGGACGGGCACGATGGCATGGTGGGGCAGAGAAACGCCGCGATTGAGGGCGGCGATGGGTGTGGCATCCCATTCGCGGATTTTGCCGGTATAAATGCCCGCCAGTACCGGGCCGCTGAGCTTGAGCGCGGCACCGTGCATGCCGGGAAGGTTGGCTTCAACGGTTTGCGCCGAGATGGCAAGCGGGATGTTGAGGATGTGCGGGTTGGCCATCTTCTGGTTGTCGGACATGTAGGCGTCCGAGGTGCCGATCTGCACCTGCCGGGCGATGGCCTGCGCGATGCCTGCGCCGGAGCCGGTAGCGCCGACGGTGATCTGCAGGTCCGGAACGACTTTCGCGTAGGCGGCGACCCAGGCCTGGAAGAGAGGATAGATCAGCGTGGAGCCAGTTTCTGTGATGGTGAGAGGCGCGGAATGCGCAGCGGCAAAAGAAAACAGAGCGAATGCTACGGTCAGCGCCGCAGCGCGTCCCGCCTTGCGAAACAAACTGGTGAGGCGACCAGCCATGCGGTACTCCTCTTTCTGGCGGCCGGCGCGGGGGATGACGCAGACCTTATGAGTCCTAAGCAACTGTGTGAGTGACGCTAGCAGCGTTATGTTACGGAATGATGACATTTTCGGAGCGATCGAGAAGTTCTATCGAGCGCGGTCGAAGCAGGTGTTTTGACGCCGGTAGCGAGAGGAAGCGGCAGGGGGAGCTGTGGCTGAAATACCGAGGAGAGAGGCCGGTCAACGCGGGGGAAACCGCGAGGAGATGGAGCGTTTTGTTGCTGCAAAATTCGCTTCCAAGTGCTGTGTTGGCGGTGATAGGATACGTCGGGAATTGGCCTGCTGAAAAGGAGTTCTCTCGGTATGAAAATAAGGTGCTTCCTGCTTTCACGCGCGTTCGTTTTCCGCGATTCCTACTTTCTGTTAGCATGCACGGCTGCGCTGGCTGTCGGACTTGCCACGGGCTGCGGCACCAATGGCAGTGGGTCTTCTTCCACAGGTCCAGTTCTAAGCGGCAACACTGCGGTCACGCTGCTGGCCTCCAGCACGGCAAACGATCAGTTGTCACGGTTTAATGTCATCTTGACCAGCCTGACGTTGACCAACCAGTCGGGCAAGACGGTTACCGTGTTCACGACGCCCCAGACCGCGGAATTCATCCATCTGAACGGCAGCGTGGAACCCCTTACCACCGTGAGCGTTCCGCAGGATGTCTATACTTCCGCCACGGCGACTCTCCAACCAAGCGGATTTCCTACTTGCGTCGGCCAGGAACCTGCCGGCGGCGGCCTGCTTACCAACGCGGCCATTGGCGGGTATACCGCGCCGCCCAAGATAACGGTGAATCTGCCAGAGCCGATCACGGTTACCGGGTCCGGCATGGGACTCGAGCTGAATTTACTGGTTTCAAAGTCGGTATCTTCGTTCAACTGCGTATCGACGACGAATGGCGCAGCCTCCATTACGCCGACCTTCAATCTGATTCCTGTGACCATCGCGGCCCAGCCCACAAACAGCACGAACGGCATGGCAACGGGCCTGCGTGGAGTGATCGCAAGCGTCAGTTCGGGTGGAACCAGTTTCCGCGTGGCAGGCGCGGATGGTCCCACATGGCAAGTCAATTCCGGCACAGGCACACTGTTTCAAGGAGTCACGGAAGCCTCCCAACTTGCCACTGGAATGTCCGTGGATATGGATGTGGCGATCCAGGCGGATGGCTCGCTGCTGGCAAAACGGGTTGGCGTCTATGACACGAACGCAACCAATCTCACGCTGGCGAGCGGCCCGCTGATTGAGTTGGCTTCCTCTGTGCCAGCCCTGGCCTCTCTTGTGGTTGAAAATAAGGGCCCGCTGTTGGCAGGCCTGGAGGGCGGGAGTTTATATTTCAACTTCACGAATGCGGTTTTCCAAACCTCCGGTCAACTTGCCAACGTGCAGAAGCTTCCATTCAGCGCCAGCTTCAAGGCATCCAATATGGTTGACGGTCAGAATTTTTACATCACCACCCATGCGTCGACCCTATCGGGAGGCCCCACATACGTCCCGGCGACTACCATTACGCTGATTACGCAGACCATCAACGGCAAGGTGACCGCGGTCTCCAACAGTGGCAACTTTACGACCTACACGGTGGCGCTGGCTTCCTACGACCTGTTCGCGAATCTGGCCGTGCAACCGGGCCAAACCACCTTGCTCACCAACCCCAACACCGTCGTCGTGTATGTGGACAGCAACACCCATCAGTTGAACAGCGACCCGGCAGCCGTGGGCAGTCTGCTGCGCTTTCGCGGATTGGTGTTCAATGACAACGGAACGCTCCGCATGGACTGCGGCCAGGTGAACGACGGGGTGAAGGAGTAGCGCGGCGTTCGCGCACAAACAAGTCTGAAATATATAAGATGGAAATAGAGGTTTGATCGAACTTGCAGTCCGCCGATCCTGAAAAAATATCTGAAAAGCCGAGTGATGAAGCTGTACCAGCCGTTGAGACGGTAGAAGGGAAGCGCAAGCCGCAGCGTTCCCTGGTGTCGGCGTGGATGCGCGACCTGATGTTTTCGGTTGCGGTTTCCTTTTTGATCATTACGTTTCTGTACCAGCCGGTACGCGTGGAAGGCACCAGCATGATGCCGGAGCTGCGCGATCAGGAGCGGCTGTTCATCAATAAATTTGCCTATCACTTTGAGCAGGTTCATCGCGACGATGTGGTCGTGTTTCTGTATCCGCGCGATCACAGCAAGAGCTACATCAAACGGGTGATTGCCGAGCCGGGCGACACCATTCGCATCGACAGCGGACAGGTATTTGTGAACGACAAGCCGATTGCCGAGCCGTATGTTCCGGAGCGCTACCGGGACCAGCGCTCGTATCCGGAGACGAAGCTGGCGGCGAATGAATACTTTATGATGGGCGATCACCGGTCGATTTCGAGCGACAGCCGGGACTTTGGGCCGGTGGAGAGAAAGCTGATCTACGGCAAAGCGGTGTTTGTTTACTGGCCGATCGACAAGATGGGCGTGGTGCGGTAGGAAGTCCAGATAAACGCCGACCGGCGTTTTGTTGCGTAGAAGCCAAAATCCTTGGGTGAGGGAAGCGCGTTTCCCTGCTAAAATTGTATAAATCCACTCCCCGGAGACGCAATGCAAGCGATCCTGGCGCTCGAAGACGGGCGTATCTTTGAAGGACTCGGCTACGGAGCCAAGGCCGAATGCTATGGGGAAGTTGTTTTTAATACATCCCTGACCGGTTACCAGGAAATTTTCACCGATCCCTCCTATACAGGGCAGATTGTCGTCCTGACCAATCCACAGATAGGGAACTACGGGACGAACAACGCGGACAATGAGGCCACGCGGCCTTATATCGAAGGCCTGGTCACGCGCGAATTTTCTCCGATCAGCTCCAGCTGGCGGTCGCAACAGGTGGCCGATGAATACCTGGAGCGCTACAAAGTTCCTGTGATTTCAGAAATTGATACGCGCGCGCTGGTGCGGCATTTGCGCACGCATGGCGTGATGCGCGGCGTGATCTCGTCGATTGAAAACAATCCGGAGACGCTGATTGCGAAGGCGCGCGCCATCCGCAAGATGGACGGTACCGATCTTGCCAGCGTGGTGAGCACCAAGGCGCGCTATGAGTGGGACACGGACGATCCGCAGAATGGCAACGACGATCCGCTGGCGATTGGGCCGCAACCGCCGCTGCCGGAGAAGAACCTGCATGTGGTGGCCTACGACTACGGCATGAAGCACAATATTCTGCGCATGCTGTCGAAGGAGGGTTGCCGGGTGACGGTGGTTCCGGCGCAGACTTCGGCGGAGGATGTGCTGGCGCTGAATCCGGATGGAATTTTTCTGTCGAATGGCCCGGGTGACCCGGAGCCGGTGACGTACGCGCAGGAAAATATTCGGCGGTTGATGGGCAAGAAGCCGATCTTTGGAATTTGCCTGGGACATCAATTGATTGGTCTGGCGCTGGGCGGCAAAACGTACAAGCTGAAGTTTGGGCATCATGGCGGGAACCATCCAGTGAAGCAGACGGACACGGGCAAGGTGGAGATTACGGCGCACAATCACAATTTTGCCGTCGATCCGGATTCGCTGAAGCAAAGCGAAGTGGAGCTGACGCACATCGACCTGAACGACAACACGCTGGAAGGCTTGCGGCACAGGACGCTGCCGCTGTTCAGCGTGCAGTATCACCCGGAGGCGAGCCCGGGGCCGCATGACTCCAACTATCTGTTTGGCGATTTTCGCAAGCTGATGGAGGAGTGGAAGAAGTGAAGAGTGAGATTGCACCAAAACGACGTTTACGGATGAAGGGCGCGACCAAATAGATGCCACGCAGGAATGACATCGTAAAGATTCTGGTGATCGGCTCGGGGCCGATTGTGATTGGGCAGTCGGCGGAGTTCGATTATTCCGGCACGCAGGCGTGCAAGGCGCTGCGCGCGGAAGGCTATGAGGTGGTGCTGGTGAATTCCAACCCGGCCACGATCATGACCGATCCGGAGCTGGCCGACCGCACCTATATAGAGCCGCTGACCAAGGAATATCTGGAAGAGATCATCCGGCTGGAAGTGGAGATGCTGGCGGCGGAGAACAGGCAGGGCGTGTTTGCGCTGCTGCCGACGGTGGGCGGGCAGACGGCACTGAACCTTGCCGTGGAGTTGTCGGATTCCGGCGTGCTGGACAAGTATGGCGTGGAGTTGATTGGCGCGAAGCTGGAAGCGATCAAGAAGGCCGAAGACCGGCTGCTATTCAAGGATGCGATGCATCGCATCGGTCTGGACGTGCCGCGTTCGGCGCTGGTGAACAATATTCGCGATGGGCTGGAGTTTGCCGGGAAGATTGGATTTCCGGTGATCATTCGCCCGTCGTTCACGCTGGGCGGCTCCGGCGGCGGACTGGCGTACAACCGCGAAGAGCTGATGGAGATTCTGGCGCGCGGGCTGGACCTTTCGCCGGTGCATGAATGTCTGATTGAAGAGTCGGTGCTGGGATGGAAGGAATTCGAGCTGGAGGTGATGCGCGATCTTGCCGACAACGTGATCATCATCTGCTCGATTGAAAACTTCGATCCGATGGGCGTGCACACGGGCGACTCGATTACGGTGGCGCCGGCGCAGACGTTGACGGATCGTGAGTACCAGGCGATGCGCGACGCGGCGATCCGCGTGATTCGCGAGATTGGCGTGGAGACGGGCGGATCGAACGTGCAGTTTGGCGTGCATCCGACGACGGGACGGCTGGTGGTGATTGAGATGAACCCGCGCGTCTCGCGCTCGTCGGCGCTGGCGTCGAAGGCGACGGGATTTCCGATCGCCAAGATTGCGGCGCGACTGGCGGTAGGTTACACGCTGGATGAGATTCCGAACGACATTACGCGGAAGACGCCGTCGTGCTTTGAGCCGAGCATTGACTACGTTGTGGTGAAGATTCCCAAATGGCAGTTTGAGAAATTTGCGGGTACCGAGGAGAGCCTGGGGCCACAGATGAAGTCGGTGGGCGAAGTGATGGCGATTGGACGCACCTTCAAGGAAGCGATGATGAAGGCGCTGCGCTCGCTGGATACCGGCAAGAGCATGAACTCGGAAATCATTGAGCCGCGCCGATTGACGCAACGGCTGGTGACGCCGCATCCGGAGCGGTTGAGCTACATCCGGTACGCGTTTCGCCGAGGATTTTCTGTGCGCGAAGTGGCGCGCATGACTTCGATTGATCCGTGGTTCCTGCACCAGATTAAAGAAATTACCGACATGATTACCGCGATTGGAGAACATTCCGCGGAGAGCGTTCCCAAGGAGATGTTGCGCAAGGCGAAACGGATGGGCATCTCCGACACGCGGCTGGGCGATGTGTGGGGCATGACGGAGCGGGCATCGCAGAACAAGATACGGCATCTGCGGAAGCAGCATGGCATTCGTCCGGTTTACAAGCTGGTGGATACGTGCGCGGCGGAGTTTGAAAGCTTTACGCCGTATTTTTATTCTTCCTATGACGAGGAAGATGAGGCCACGCCGACCGGCAAGAAGAAAGTGATTATCCTGGGCAGCGGGCCGAACCGGATCGGGCAGGGAATTGAGTTCGATTATTGCTGTTGCCATGCGGCGTTTGCGCTGCGGGAAGATGGCTATGAAGCCATCATGGTGAACTGCAATCCGGAGACGGTTTCGACGGATTACGACACCAGCGACCGGCTGTACTTTGAGCCGCTGACGTTTGAAGACGTGATTGAAATTTACGAGCACGAAACGTCTTCGGGCGCCGAGGTAGGCATGATTGTGCAGTTTGGCGGACAGACGCCGCTGAACCTGGCGCTGCCGCTGAAGGCCGTGGGCGTGAATATTCTGGGTACGTCGCCGGAGTCGATCGATCTGGCGGAGGATCGCAAGCGATTCGGCAAACTGATTGAAGAGCTGGAGATTCCGCAGCCGCCGGGTGTGATGGCGACCAGTGTGGAAGAGGCGGTTGCCGGAGCGGAACGCATTGGATATCCGGTGCTGGTGCGGCCTTCGTATGTGCTGGGTGGGCGCGCGATGGTGATTGCCTACGATGAAAACGAAGTGACGCGGTACATGCGCGAGGCTGTGGAGTATTCGCAGGAACGCCCGGTGCTGATCGATCATTTTCTGGAAGACGCGGTGGAAGTGGATGTGGATGCGCTGTGCGACGGCGAGGACGTGGTGATCGCCGGAATTATGCAGCACATTGAAGAAGCCGGTATTCACTCGGGCGATTCGTCGTGCGTGCTGCCGTCGGTCGATCTTTCCGAAGCGACCAAGCAGACCATTCGCGAGCATACGCGCCGACTGGCGCTGGCGCTGCATGTGGTGGGACTGGTGAATATCCAGTTCGCCATTCAGCGCGAGAAGGTGTTTGTGATCGAGGTGAACCCGCGGGCTTCGCGGACGGTGCCGTATGTGTCGAAGGCGACGGGTGTGCCGCTGGCCAAGATTGCGCTGCGCCTGATGACGGGACGCAAGCTGCGCGAGTTTCTGCCGGAGCAGATTGAGCAGCGCAGCGACCTGGAAACGGGGCCGCACTATTTTGTGAAGTCGCCGGTGTTTCCGTGGAACAAATTTCCCAGCGTGGACATGCTGCTGGGGCCGGAGATGAAATCGACGGGCGAAGTGATGGGCGTGGCGGACAATTTTGGCGAGGCGTTCGCCAAGGCGCAACTTTCGGCGGGGCAGAAGCTGCCGACGCAGGGAACGATCTTTATCAGCGTGCGCGACCGGGACAAACCGGCGATTGTGCAGTTGGCGCGGCAGTTTGTGGAGCTGGGCTTTAAACTGGTGGCCACGCACGGCACGGCGGACGTGCTGGAGGGCGCCGGATTTATGGTCGAGCGCGTGTTCAAGGTGAAGGAAGGCCGTCCGAACATTGTCGACCTGATTAAAGGAGAGCGGATTCAACTGATCATCAATACGCCGCTTGGGCAGGACACGTTCTTCGATGACAAGGCAATTCGCAGGGCGGCGATTACGCAGCGGATTCCGACGATTACGACGCTGTCGGCGGCGCGGGCGGCTGCCGAAGGGATTGCGGCGCTGCAGAAAGAAGTGATTACGGTGCGAGCCTTGCAGGTATTGCATGATGCGCCGGTGGTTGCCAACTGATTTAGTTCAACTAAAAGATTCAATATTAGGTGGAACTCTATGCTAATAGAAGGTATATTCCCGGCGATTACGACCCCGTTCTATCCGGACGGCACGCTGTACCTGCGCAAACTGGAGCATAATGTCGACCGCTATGCGCGGACGCAACTGGCCGGGATGGTGGTGCTGGGCTCGACGGGCGAACCGGTCATGCTGAGCATGGAGGAGCAGGGCGAGGTTCTGAAGACGGCCATCGAAGCGGCGTCGGATGAAAAAGTGATGCTGGCGGGTGTGGGCCAGGAGAGCGTGCTGCAGACGCTGCGGCTGGCCGAAACTGCGGCAAAGCTGAACTACGATGCGGTGCTGGTGCGCACGCCGCATTTTTACCGTGGACAACTGCATCGGACCAATCGCGCGCCGGCGGAAATGCTGACGTATTATCGCACCGTGGCGGACCAGTCGGCGCTGCCGGTGCTGCTGTACAGCGTGCCGGTGCTGACGCAATATGAGCTTCCGGCGGAGGTGGTTGCGGAACTGGCGCAGCACCCGAACATTATCGGCATCAAGGATTCTTCAGGGAAATCGGAGCGCATTGCCGCGCTGGCGGAAGCGACGAAGTTTCGCAGGCGGACGGTGACGGTGACGCCGGTGTTTGCCGCAGTGACGGCGCGCATGCAGACGGCGCATGAGTCGGGAACCGGCAGCCAGAATTTTGTTGCCGCGGAGGCTTTGGGACAGACGGGAACGGCGCTGGCGGCTGCGCCACCGAAGGCGGCGATGAAGACGCGGCAGAAGGAGGTTGGATTTGCCGTCCTTGCCGGCGCGCCGTACACGCTGCAGGCATCGCTGGATGCCGGAGCCAGCGGAGGGGTGCTGGCGTTTGCGTCCTGCGCTCCGCAGTGCTGTTATGAGGTCTACGCCGCGTGGAAAGAAGGCGATATGCCGCTGGCGGCGGAAAAACAACTGCGCGTGCAGGAGGCGTCGCTGCGCGTGGGTGCGAAGATGGGGATTCCGGGAATTAAATATGCCTGCGACCTGAATGGCTATTACGGCGGGCGGTCACGCCTGCCATTGCTGCCGCTGACAAGCGAAGAAGAGCGGGAAGTTGCCACGCTGATGGCGGATGTTCGGTATTAGGGAAACTCTGATTCAGCCCTGAGTCGTCCCTCAGCGGCTAAAGCCGCATTCCTTTTGCAGTATGTACGGACGGGCTGAAGCCCGTCCCCTGCAAAACAGGAACTGAATCAGAGCTTGCTTAGAACGGCATGGTACAGCCGTCACCGTCTGGATTCTTCGCAGCGCTCAGCATGACGGGCCTGGTACTGCGCCCGGTTACGATAAACTAGCGACGTTGTATGGCAAATCCTGGCCCCGTAGCTCAGGTGGATAGAGCAACGGTTTCCTAAACCGCAGGTCGGAAGTTCGAATCTTCCCGGGGTCACCAGAGCAGGTGAGACAGGCCGTGCCCGGCAGCTGTCTTTTTCCAGTGGGCGATGCTATTTTTCAGCGGGGATCCTATTTCCAGTGGCGATCCTATCTCCAGTGGCGATCCTAGCGGATTCCCAGTTCGTTATAGATGCCAAATTCGGCGATGCCGGGAGATTCCTTCGAACCATTCAGAGTGATGCGGACGCGTTTCGCCGTGATGGATGGGAACCGGTGAATTTTAAAGCTACCGAGGTTTTGTCCCGTGGCGATGTCCACCCATGCGGCGCTATCCCAATATTGCAGACGGTAGGCTTCGACACGGCTTTGCGCGCCGTAGTCGGCAGAGAGCGGCGCAATGAGGGTGGCGGTATTGAATCGAGTTGCGTGCGGGAAGTCGATCTCGATCCAGCCGGAAGTCTGGCCAACGTCGCAGCGCCAATCGGTGGAAAAATTATTGTCATTGGCGAGATCCGGCCCGACTCCGTCTAAACCGCTGCTGTCGTAGGAGGGCTGCGCGAAGGCCAGGTTGGGCGTGAGGATCTGTATGGAGGGGCTCAAGCGCGGCGCGGGACCTGGGTTTTTCCATAGACGGCCGATCTCGGCGAGGCGATCGACGGCATTGGGATCGAAGCGTCCTTCGGGGTTGGGAGCGACATTCAGAATGAGATTGCAGTGCTGCTGATTGAATGGGACAAGCCAATCGTCGACGACCTGATGCGCCGGGCGCAGTTGCTGCGTCGGGTAGTCGCGCTTCCAGAACCACTCGCTTTGCAGCGTGGTTCCGGATTGCGACGGCACCAGGCTGTCGGAGGGAATTTTCTGACCGGCATGCTGCTCATACTCCTTGACGTCGGTGTAATAGAGTATGGGGACGGGAAATCGCCCCGCGTTGTGATCGGTGACGAGGCAATTGGGCTGCAGGCTTTTGACGTGGTCGTAAATTTCCTGAAAGGGAATTTGATCGTAGCCGATGCGGGACCATCCGGCATTCCAGCCGTCGAAGATGATCATGGTGATTTCGCCATAGTTGCTGAGCAGCTCGGTCAGCTGCGCCTTAATCATGGCGATCTTTTCCGGCGTGACGTCGTAGGGACGAATGTTCGCGCGCAGATCCAGGATGGAAAAGTACAAACAAACCTTCAATCCATGACGGCGAAAGGAATGGGCATAGGCGCGAACAATGTCGTAATGCAATGCGGCATCCTTGACGCTGGGGCTTGCCGTGGCGGTGGGCCATAAGCAAAATCCATCATGATGCTTGGTGGTCAGGCAGCCGTAGGCCATTCCGGCGGATTTGGCCGCCGCAGCCCATTGATCCGTATCGAGGTGGGTCGGGTTGAAGAGCTTGGGCGAGGCCTTGGGGTCGCCCCATTCGCGCTGCTCGTAGGTGGCCATGTTGAGATGGATAAACATGCCGAAACGGAGATCGAGAAATTGCTGCTGCAACTGCAACAGAGGCTTTCTGTTCTGCAGGGGCAGCGAATAGAGAGGCTCCGGCAAAGCCGTGGCGGCGCAGGCAGCGGTAAGCATACTGAGGGTGAACTCGCGACGATTCATCGGGGCATCGACTCCCATGGCAGTTTCATATTTTTCACATGCTAAAGATTACATTCACAAACGAAAAACAATCGCGCCCAATTGTAACGCAGGACGGACGGCATCCAACAGGATAGGTGGCATCCGGAACAGGAGGCACATTCGTGGGCATCTCCCGGGCAGAACGGTTGCAATACCATGGACTTTCAGGGGTACAGTTCAAGGAACGGTAGAAAAGATCAGGATATGTTATGTCCGATAACAAGTATTCTGTAAAGTAAAATGAATTGCGATTTGACGATGCCTGCATTTCCCCGTAACCCTCTTAATCCAATGGATAACCGGGATTACAAGCCGCGGGAAAATTCTCTCGCGTGCCGAATGGATTGCGGTATTCTGTCGGCACGCGTCCCCCTACGCCTATGAAGATTGCTTTCTCCACGGCCCGTCCCTCCCACGTTGTGCTGCCGGCCAATCTGCTGGCGCACAAAGGCGACGACGTCACCATTTATAACGCGGCGTACCGGTCCCGATTTACGAGGCTCAGGCCAGAGGTTCGCCTGCGGTTCGCTCCAGCGGTAGGCTCGACGTTGAACTTTGTGACGGGTGTGCGGATGCCGCCGTCTGTCCAGCGGATGGATACGTTGCTGTACGACCATATGGTGGCCGGCCAGATGGGACAGTTCGACATTTTCTGGGGATGGGCGACGGGATCGCTGGCATCGGGCCGACGAGCCAGACAGCGTGGCGCCAGTTTTGTGCTGGACCGGGCGTGCCCGTATGTGGATGTCCAACAGGCGATGCTGCGGCAGCAGGCCGAGATGGTGGGCTATCCCTACGCGCCGGAGCCGGAGTGGTTTCGCGACCGGCAGATTGCGGAGTATGAAGAGGCGGACGTGATTGTTGTTCCGTCCACATATACGGCGCGGTCGTTCCCGCAACATTTGCAGAAGAAGCTGATCAAGGCTCCGCTGTACGGGCGGGTTGGTTCGCCGAAGGTGCGGGAGATGCGGCGGACGAATGAATTTGTGGTGGGTACGGTGGGTGGACAGCCGCTGCGCAAGGGCTATCTGTACCTGCTGGAGGCGTGGCTGCGGCTGAACCTTCCCAATGCGCGGCTGCTGTTGCGGAGCGATGCCGACCTGGAGACGTATCCGGCACTGCGCGATATGCTGCGTCGCGCCAACAATGTGGAACGCATTGACCATGTGCGCAATATGAGCGAGTTTTATCATCGCTGCGACGCGTTTGTGGTTCCCGCGGTCGATGACGGTTTTGGCATGGCATTGCTGGAAGCGATGGCCCACGGCGTTCCGGCGATTGCAACGACCAACTGCGGGGCTTCCGAGTTGCTGCGGGCAGGCGAGGATGCGCTGATTATTGAACCGGGCAATGTGGATGCCCTGGTGGGAGCGATCGAGTCGCTGCACTCTTCGGTGGAGTTGCGCCGTCATTTATCGCAGCAAGGTCGTCGCACGGTGCAGGCGCTGGAGTCGAATGGCGAGTACAGCCTGTACACGCATGCGCTGGACGAGCTGACGGAACGCGTTCTGCGCCAGCGGACGGAAGCAAGCTCGGCAGCCTGATTCCCTGTCAGCCTTTGGTGATGACGGCGGTGCCGCAAGGATCGACTAATGGAAAACAGTTGATTCCCTCTTCACTGCAATATTTTTTGACGGCGGCTTTCACGCCGGGATAATCCGGATTGTTGTAATCGTGCAGAAAAATGTAACCGCCTTTGCTGAGGCGCGGATAAAAAAACTGCAGCCCGTCGTAGATGGGTTTATACAAATCCGTATCGATGCTGACGAAGGCGAAGGATTCCCGGTGGTCGGCCTCCTGGACGGAATCGGGAAAATAACCGGCACGGATGGTTACGTTCTGGCGATGCTCCATTTTCTTTAGCACCAGATCGACGGTGGTATCGGAAAAGTCTTCTGTCGCGGAGGAGAAACCACCTTCGACATCCACGCCTTTGTCTTTTTCACTGAATCCCTGGAAGGTATCAAACAGATAGAGAGCTTTGCCGGGAAAGGCCGCGTTGATATGCTTCGCGAAGTCTCCTTTATATACGCCCAGTTCGGCGACGCTGCCGGGGACGGCGTTGGCCTGAATTTCTTCAGCAACCAGCGCCAGGGAGCAGACGCGGATGTAGTCGCGGGACGTGAGGTTGGAGAGGCGATGCATCTCCAGAACAATTTGTCCGCGCATGATGACGAGACCCAGGCGTTCATAGAGAGCGCGCTTCAGTTTCTTCTTGAAGGATTCAGAACTACTGTTTGCCATGGACTTCTCCTGAAGGGGGTGAGGAGTTTGCGTTATTTGAGTTGGATGCTTAGGTCCATCCCATGCGCTTGCTGAAGAAAGTGGAAAGTTTCTGGATGATGGTTCGCATATCGAAAAGGAAAAAGGCGACGATTGCGAGGATTGCACTGGTGCCGACGCCTGCCGCGCACTGCATCCAGTATGAATCGGTGGATGTGTGGCGCAGCAGCATGCCAGCCCCGGCCAATCCGACGAGGCACAGGCCTGCCAGCCGGTAGACATAGCTCAGGGTGTGTTCGCCGGTGTGCGCGAAGAGATCCTGATTGAGGCGGATGATGCGGATGACCTGATAGAGTTCGACGGCCAGCCAGGTGAGCAGCAATCCTTCCATGCCATACCAGTGCACCATGGGGATGGCGAGCGCGATGAGTGCGATATAGCTGAAGAACATGATGCGGGCCAGGGACTCATGCGTGTTGGTCGAGAACTGAAATTGAAATTTGTGTTCCTTGGTGCAGAGCGTCATGGAGATGGCCGCCATGAGGATGTAGGGCAGCACGGCGAAGAGTCCGGGCTTGTGCAGCCAGAGCACGACCAGGACGGGCGAGATGATTAAGACGCCAAGATTGACGGTTGGGATCAACGAAAAGATCAGACGTTCGGAGTAGTTGTAGACGCGCGTGAGCTCCTTCCACTCCTGCCTGCCGAAGAGCCGGGTAATTTCGGGAGCCATGGCCTGCGTGGGCGCGTTGAGGAGCTGGCGGCACATGGAGAAGATGGTGCGCATGACGGTAAAGGCGACGACGACGAAGGGGCCGGCTTCGCGCTGCAGAATGAGTACGGGCATTTCGTAGGAGAGAAAGGTGCTCATACTGATGAGGCCGAAGTAGCCGCTGGGTTTGAGAATGCTGCGTACGGCGCTGCGGTCCCAGAGATTTACCTGCGGGAAAATTTCGGGTGCGATGCGCCGGATGTGCAGCAGGATGAGCAAGGTGCCGAGCGCGTAGACGCTGAGTTGCATGGCGGCCAGAGTTGGAAAGGACCAGCGCATCCAGGCTCCAAAGGACGTGAATAGGACCATGGAGAGGCGCAGGCCGTTGGTCCAGAGAACGCCGGTGTGGGCGCGGCTGAGAACCATGTACATGCCGGTGAAGTATCCGAAGAGCACGCCGAGCAGCACCTGCAGCGCCAGAAAGTAGAGCGCCAGTGCGGCGACAGGTTGCGCAATGGTGAGGCGAAGCAGATTTTTGACGGGCAGAGCGAAGAGCACGAGCGCGACGACGGCTGCGGTGCCGAGAATGCCGAGCAGCAAACGGAGCGAGGTGGATTGCTGTAAATGGTAGCGTTCGAGGTCGTTGCGCTGATAGCGGACGGTGAGGTCCTGCGTGACATAGGTCTGGATGCCGAAGTTGAGCGTGCTGAGGTAGGCGACGGCGCCGGAGAGCGCGATCCATTCGCCGTAGAGCGTGGTGCCGTAGCGAAAGAGAAAAATGGGCGGCAGCAAAAGCTTGGTGACCAGGTTCACCACGTTGGAGGTCAGCAGTGCTGCCATCACTTTTAGAATGCGGGTGAGGATTCCCATGCTTAGGTGCGCACCGTATGCTCATTGTCGCAGAGTGCGTTGCGCACACGCGTTTGGCGCGCGTCCAGCGATGGTGGATGGTGCGCGAGCAGGTCGTTTGCGGCGGCAATCCCCTGCTCCGCACTGATTTCGTCAATGAATGGGTTGGCGGGAGGAGCAGCGATGGAGGCGCCACGCAGCACGCGATAGCGAGGGTGATGGATGGGAAGCCATTCCACGGCAGGCTGCCAGGCGGGAGCGAGGACGACACCGGGCAGCTGGACGGCACGCGCGGCGTGAAACGATCCGGTATCGAGACTGACGATGGCATCGCATTGCGCGAGAACCGCAGCGAGCTGCGGGATGGTGGTTTTGCCGGCGAGGGAAATTCCCGGGTCCTCCAGTGGAAGCCGCAGCGCTTCGATGGCGGACGCTTCCCGCGCGCTGCCAATAAAGATGGGGAGAGCATGGAGCGTTTGCGACAAGGTGCGGATGACGTGCTGGAAGCGTTCGGCGCGCCACTGGTTGGGTTGGGTTCCGCTGTTTTGCGTGGCATAGGCGATTCGGGTGCGCGAGGCGGAATGGATTTTGTCCGACAGGAGATGGGAGGCGACGTCCGCATCCTGCCGGCTGAAGAAGATGCGCGGTTCCGGCGTGGAAATTTCCGATGCTGCAGCGGGGTGAGCGAGCACGCGCAGGATGTCCAGGTTGTCGTCGATTTGCGAGCGGTCGGTATGGATGGTCAAAGGCAGGTGATAGAGCGGCGTGGCCAGGGTGAATCCGGTTCGGACGGCATTGCCCGCGAGCATGGCCAGGAGTGCGGCTCGGGAGCGTTGATTGCCGCGCGTGGTTGCGATGCAGACAGGGCCATGCGGGAGATCATGAAGAATTTTGCGCACGGATTGCAAGGCGCCGCGAAAATCTTTCCAGGGATCGGGTGTGACGACGCAGCGATCGACGAAGGGACTGCGATGCAAAACGCCTGCAGCCAAGGGGCTGGCGGCGACGAAGATGGTTGCGTCCGGAAGCCGGCGCTTGATGGCTTCATATAAGGGCGTGGCGTGGATGGCGCTGCCGAGAGGGGTGTCGTATTGCAGCAGCAGAAAATTGCGGATGGAGCGGAGATCGTTGGGAGCAAGCGATGGCCGGTGCCGCAACAAACGTTCGCACCCGGCAACGGCGCGCAGCAAAAAAAGTTTCCGCGAGCCATGCTTTGGCAGTGGCGGCATCGAAGGCTCCGTTCCGGGGAAAATCGGAGTGCAAAAAGCGGTGTTGAGAGCAGTGTAGCGGAGCCAGAGGGCATCTATGGCGTTTTCTTTGCCAGGGCGCGATGGAGGCGGGCAGCGCGAGCGGAGGCGGATGGCGGGTACGCGGTCAGCAGAGCATCGAGCGAAGCCAGAACCTGTTCGGTGCTGACTTCCTGAATCCAATACTTCGATGTGGGCATGGGAATCATCGCTCCACACAGGATGCGGTAGCGAGGGTTGCGGAGGGGGAGCCACTCGGAGGGATTCTGCCAGGCGGGTGCGATGACGACTCCGGGAAGCTGTACGGCGCGCGCTACGTGAAACGTGCCGGTGTCGAGGCTGAGGATGGCATCGCATTGCGCGAGGACAGCGGCGAGCTGCGGGATGGTGGTTTTGCCGGCCAGAGAAATTCCCTGCTCGGAAAGAGGCTGGCGGAGAGCTTCGACGGCAGCGGCATCGTCGGAGGTGCCGAGAAAGATGGGGATGGCGCGGCGCGTGGCGTGGAGCTCCGCGATGACACGGCGGAAGCGCTCGACGCTCCAGAGCTTGGGTTGGCCACCGCTGCTCTGCGTGACGAACGCGATGCGTGGATGGTCTGCGGTGACGGATGCTTCGGCCAGAACACGCGTAGCGTAGGCGGCGTCTTCCCTGCTGAAAAAAATTCGCGGCTCTGGCGTTGCTTCTGGAATTGGCGCGGCGTGAGAGAACGTGCCGGGGTGAAGCGCACGCAGAATGTCCAGGTTGCTTTCGATCTGCGGCCGGTCGGCGTCGTACTCCAGAGGCAGAGAATAGAGCGGCGTAGCGAGCGTGTATCCCAGGCGGGTTGCTTTGCCGGTGAGCAGCGCCAGCATGGCCAGCGTGGGACGTTGATTGCTGGCAGTGGTTGCGATGCAGACCGGGCCGGGCGGCAACTGTGCGTAGAGTTGGCGAAGAGCGCGGAGTGCGCCGGTGAAACTCTGTGACGGAGCGGGTGTTACGACGCAACGGTCGAGGAAGGGGTTGTGGCGCAGAACGCCGGCAGCCATGGGGCTGGCGGCAACGAAGATGGTTGCGTCCGGCAATTGGAGCTGGATGGCTTCATAGAGCGGCGTTGCGTGGACGGCGCTGCCGAGGGGCGTGTCGTATTGCAGGAACAGAAAATTGCGGATGGAGGAGAGATGTTGCGGTGTGGTGGGCTGATGCCCGCGGAGAATGTTTTCGAGACCGGCGAGGGCACGCAATGCCCTGTATTTGACGGAGCTGGGGGCGATAGCGAGTCGATTCGGCATCCGCGCGGTGTTACGAGTGACTACATCTTATAGCGGCCAAGGTCTTCGTCATTCAGATTTTCCAGCCAGCGGCGCAGCTCTTCCGGCGAAAAATTTTCCGTGCCGGCGTTGGTCAATCGCGCTGCGCGGGCAACCTGCTCGGCGACAAAGATGGGGCAATCCATGCGCATGGCCAGCGCCAGAGCGTCGGAGGGACGAGCATCCATGCTGGTGAGCGCGCCGTCGCGCTCCATCCAAAGGACGGCGTAGAAGGTGTCGTCTTTGAGCTCGGTGATGACCACGCGGCGCAGCACGGCGTCGGTGCTGCGAATGAGATTGATCATCAGGTCGTGGGTCATGGGCCGGGGGGTGGTGGTCTTCTCGATTTCCAAAGCGATGGCGTTCGCTTCAAAAATGCCGACCCAGATGGGCACAACGGCGTCGCTGTTGATGTCCTTAAGGACGACGATGGGCATGTTGGTGACCGGGTCCATCATCAGGCCACGGATTTTGACTTCGATGATGCCATCGACCGATGCCGTGCCGGTCGCTTCGGATTTGGATGCGGTGCTCATACGACGGTGACTCCAACAGGTTCGGGGGCGGAGATTTCGGGAAATGCACCTGTGGGAAGCATATCAACCGCTTCTCCCAGCAGACTATTGGGAAAACTCTTCGTGATGCGGACGTTCAGATAGTTTCCAGGGGCAGGAAGAATGGGAGAGTGGGTGGTGAAGTTGACGGTTTTATTTTGCGAACTGCGTCCCATGACCTGACCGCGAGCGGAGTTATGACCTTCAACCATTACTTCAGCTATTTCCCCGATATGACGGGCATAATTGTCTCTTTGCAGTTCCCGCTGACGGTCTAAAAGAATTTGCAGGCGCAGGGTTTTGATGGCATCGGCGATGCTGTCGGGCATGGAGACTGCCGGAGTGTTGGGGCGCGGCGAATATTTGAAGGCGAAGACGGCGTCGTATTGCACTTCCGCCAGCAGCGAGAGGGTCTCTTCAAAGTCCGCATCGGTTTCGCCGGGAAAGCCGACGATGATGTCGGTTGTCATGCTGATGGGACGGCGCGCGGCCCTGATCCAGGCGATGCGTTCCAGATACCAGTCGCGCGTATAGAGGCGCTGCATGGCGCGGAGGACGTTGGAGGAGCCGCTCTGCACGGGCAGATGCACATGGTCGCAGAGCGTGGGTACGGCGTCGATGGCCTCGACGATGTCGCGGGTGAAGTCGCGCGGATGCGAGGTGGTGAAACGGACGCGACGGATGCCGGGAATTTCTCCGACGGCGACCAGCAGCTCGGCAAAAGATTTCTGGCTGGAGGGGTCGCGGTAGGAGTTGACGTTCTGGCCGAGAAGCTGAATCTCCGTATAACCGAGGTCGGCCATGCGGCGCGCTTCGTGGAGAACGGAGTCGGCGGTGCGGCTGCGTTCTTTGCCGCGAGTGAATGGGACGACGCAGTAGGCGCAGAACTTGTCGCAGCCTTCAATGATGGTGATGTAGCCACGGTGCGGATTGCTGCGCGCGGTGAACTCGGTCTCAAAGGTTTCGTCGGTCTGGCGGTCATCGAGGCCGGTGATGCGCTCTTCGCCGTTTTCCAGGCGAGCCAGCATCTGCGGCAGATTGCGATAGGACGCGGAGCCGGAGACGATGGAAACGTAGGGCGCGCGGTCGAAGATCTTTTCGCCTTCCTGTTGGGCGACGCAGCCGAGAACGGCGAAGCGCTTCCCTTTTTTGTGCAGCGCTTTGTAATCGTTGAGGCGATTGAAGACTTTCTGTTCGGCCTTGTCGCGGATGGAGCAGGTGTTGTAGAGGATGAGCGAAGCGTCGATCTCTTCCTGCACCTGGCGATAGCCCTGCTGCACCAGTGTGCCGATGACTTTTTCCGAGTCATGCACATTCATCTGGCAGCCAAAGGTTTCCAGGTAAAACGTCTTGTGATTCTCCACCATTCAACGTGAGTATATACCGGTTTTCGCGATGCTATAGGCCGCAAAGATCGCTTCCGCGCGGCCTTTCGTTGAGGAAGGGCTGCGTAGCGCAGAGTCGCTGTTGCGCAGTTGCTCAGGCTGCCGCGCGATCCCATGAAGTCGTTGTGCGAAGCCTTTGCAATAATAGAGATCTGAGTTATGCCCGTACCGTATTTGCGACGACTGACCGGAAAGGAACGAAGCCACGCGGCCAACCGGCAACTGGCTCGCTTCCTAGCGTTTATTGCCGGTGCTACGGATGCCGGAGGGTATATTACGTTGCGACAGTACACATCGCATATGTCCGGAATAGCCTCCTCGGTGGCGAACCATATGGCAGTGGGCGAGCTTCGATTGGCAGCTGCGGGGGTGAGCGCGATGTTGGCCTTTGTGGCTGGAGCAGCCTGTACTGCGGTGATGGTGAATTGGGGCCGCCGCCGGCAGATGCAGAGCGAGTACGCGTTTCCGTTGATGGTGGAAGCCGCACTGCTGCTTTGTTTTGGGGTGATGGGCGGGCGGTTTGAAGATTATCATTGGCTGTTCGTGCCAGCCACGGTGGGACTACTGTGCTTCACGATGGGATTGCAGAATGCCATCATCACGAAGATCTCTCAGTATGAAATTCGGACAACGCATGTGACGGGCATGGTGACGGACATCGGGATTGAGATCGGCAGGTTGATCTATTGGAACCGAGGGGTATACCCGGGCCGACAGGAGGTACGGGCCGATCGAGGCAACCTTTGGTTGCTTACTTCGCTGGTCGGTCTGTTTGTTATTGGCGGAGTTCTGGGCGCAATTGGGTTCGAGCATGTGGGATTCGTGGTTACGCTGCCGCTGGCCGCTGTACTGTTGCTGCTGGCCTTCGTTCCTGTGATGGACGATCTGCGGGAACTTCCATGAGGAATGCATAGCGATATGTGACTACGCCCTCCTGCCACTCTGGCTGGAGGCCGCTTTGCAGGGCTTCAGCAATCGAGTGAAATAAACTAAGCTTCATCGTGATCACAACAGACCAGGACGACTGGAATGAGCGCTACAGGTCGGGCGAGTTCGGGTATCGTGACCCGGACGCGTTTGTGATGGACGCGCACCACAACTATCTGGAGCCATTGCTGATGGCCGGAAGCGCGGGACTGGATCTTGCCGGAGGGGCGGGACACCACGCTATCTGGCTGGCGCAACAGGGCTGGCGCATGACGCTGGTGGATTTTTCGCAGGCAGCCATTGCGATCGCGCGGGAGCGGTCGGAGGGGACGAGGCTGGAGATGCTGTGCGGACCGGCTCATTATGTGGTGGAGAGTTTGATCGAGCAAAAGCAACAATTCGGGTTCGTGCTGGTTTCCTTCTTTCTGGAGCGCGAGGTATTGTCCATGCTGCCATCGCTGCTGGCTCCCGATGGCCTGCTGCTGTACCGGAGCTACACGGTGGACAATGTACGCTTGAAGAATCCGAATGGCCCGCGCAATCCGCTGTACCTGCTGCAATCGCAGGAGCTGCTGAAGGCCTATTCCAAGATGCGCATTCTGCATTACAACGAGACGGTCGCGGTCAAGGGCGTGGTGGAGCTGATCGCGCAGCGCGATTGAAACAATACGTTGCAAGGATGGAGCGAGGATTTTCTGAGAGGCCTATGCCGAAGCAAGCGATGGAAACGAAGGCAGCAAAGAAGGATCGGTCTAAAGACCGGTCGAGCGATACGACTCCGATGACGGTGAACCGGAACCATTGCTTTGGGTGCGGCCCGGATAATCGTACCGGGTTGCATCTGCACTTTGAGCGGGTCTCGGATGAGAAATCCGTCGAATGCTATTTTGAGTTGACGCGCAGTTTTGAAGGGCCTCCGGGCCACGTGCATGGCGGCATCATCGCCACCATTCTGGACGAAACGATGGGGCACGTGAACTGGCGCAAGCAGGTGGTGGCGCTGACGCGGCAGATGTCGATTGAATATTTAAGGCCGGTTCCGCTGGCGACGAAGCTGCACGCTGTGGGCTGGCCGGTGAGCGAGCATGGCCGCAAGCATCAGAATGCTGCGGAGATTCGTACGCTGGATGGCCACGTGCTGGCGCGCAGCGAAGGATTGTTTATCGCCATCGATCCGGCGACCATGTTCGACAAACATGAGCGCAAGGGTGTGCCGTTGCAGAAGAAATCCTGATGGGCGATGGTTGCGTTTGGGCGCGGTTGGGCGGGCAGACGCGCGAGTTGCGATCAGCCGATCTTGATGCCCGTTTCTCCGATGATGGCGAAGACGGACAGGAGCCGAGTGGTTCCAAGAAGATCATGAATCTGTTTGGCGAGATGTATGAGTTCCAGGCTGCAACCTGCCGACCGGGCGGAAACATACAGGCGAACCAGTGCGCCGAGGCCCATGCTGTCCATGCGGGTAATATCTTTCAGGTCGAGCACAAGGCGCTTCGTGCCCGGAATCTGCTGGCTGACGGTGTCGTAGAAAATATTGTTCACGCCGGCCACCAGCCTGCCGTGGCACCGCACCAGGACAGCGTCTCCGACACGTTTTACCTCAAACGTAAGGGTGTTTGCTGCGATTTGGTCAGACATACTTCGCTGCCTTGCTGAAATGTTTGTAGGAGCCGGAAATCGACATCGCGTGATTTTCGCATATCGCGATGAGGAATGAAACAGATTTTCTGCCTGATAGAAATACCGGGTAGTGGTGCAGTTTGAATGGGAAGGTCCTCAGTGGCTGAAGCCGAGGTCTACCCATTCTCCATTCCCCCCGGCTAAAGCCGGGAGTCTATCCAAGAGCCATTGCCAAACTGCACCACTCCCAAATACTGGTCTGCCAGTTCAGCGCAGAAGCACCCGCGCTCCCACCCAAGGCCTCCGTTCCTCTATGAGTGAATTCGCCTGATTACAATACCTGTACGGTCTTTGTGCTCGCTCGTTGCAGCGATCTTTTACATTTCGCTGTTCAGAAACGTATCGCGAAACGTCTCTTCAAGAGAATCAACATGAACAATCTCGACTCGATGCTGGAACGGAACAAAGATTTTGCTGCTCAGCAGTCTGCTTCGGGCACGCTTATGCCATCGCTGCCGCGGTCGCTACCGAATGTGAAGGCGATCATCATCGGTTGCGCCGATATGCGCGTGGATCCTGCTCATGTGCTCGGAATCAAACCGGGCGAAGCCGTCGTGATACGAAACATCGGCGGTCGAATCACCCCGGGCTTGTTGGAGCAGTTGGGCTTGCTCGGACGAATCGGACAGGTTGCCGAAGAGATTCCTGGAGGCGGCGGCGAATTTCATCTCATCGTGCTGCAGCACACCGATTGCGGCATGACGCGCCTTGCGGGCGACACTGCCCTGCTGACGCACTATTTTCAGATACAGGAAGGGGAGCTCAAGACCAAGTCGGTCCTCGATCCTCGTACGGCGGTTGCCGTCGACGTTGCCGTGCTCAGGGCGATTCCCGTATTGCCCGGCGAGTGGCTACTTTCCGGTCTCGTCTATGACGTTGCGACCGGACTTGTTGAAGTCATCGTGCCGCCAGCGCCAATTCGTTCGGTGTGAATATCCAGATGAGCGAGCTTGTATGAGGGATGGATTACACCGCTCCGAGGGGTAAGCCAAGGCGCGGCTTGCATTGATGAACGTGCAGGGGCCGGGGCTTAACCGGACGCAAAACGCGGGTATCGGCGCGTGCGGGCAAACTGCCGGTTTGCCGGCCACACGCCCGAAGCGTCGCCTTTGCGACCACTTCTAGCAGCGCAGGGCGGTTTACACTCACATTACCTATGGCAAAGTTGAGCGCAGGCGAGAGGAAAGCGTACTACCTGACGGCGCTAGAGCAGCATCGGCAACTTATGAAAGCCGCCGTTGAGCAAATGGCTGAAGGAAATCTAGTTCATGCACTGATTATCGCGACATCTATTCGCGTCCTCCTACACGAAACAGGCAGCAGCATCCCTTTGCTAAAACGTCTGCGGACAGACTATCTTTCGCTGCCGATTTTTACGGCCGCCGCGCCGAAACCTCAGCCTACTCCGCCAAACGTCCGAGCGGTGACGGTAATGCATGTCGCGGCGAACTTGATGATTGCAGACGGCAAGCTCTCACTCAAACCTACGATCAATATCGAAGGCTGCGAACAGAAAACACTCGGACGATGGTGGACCGACTTGGGACTTGTCGTTCCGGGGGGAACTCCGCTCTCTCGAAAGGACATCATTCTCGGCATCGCCAACAAAGAGGGCGCTCATGTCGATGACGATATGCCACGCAATTATCGGATAATGCTTCAAAGCAAATCGCTTCAGATAAAGATCAACGATACCGAATACGAGCCGGTAAACATCACCAAGTACGTGTGCGGTACCGCTGGTGTCGAATTGCTCGATTGTTTGAAACGAAATCTCTTAGTCACGTGAACCTCGTGACGAGGGGGCAGTACACAGTGACCGGCAAGCCCGAAGTTCGATTTCCATTGACGATAACAGGACTTAGCACTCGTTGAGGAGCCATTGGTTCGTGTTCCGGGTGCATCGTCGGCTAACCGGAAGGTATGCAGGGTTTGGCGATGCAGGGCCGGGGCTTAACCGGACGCAAAACGCGGGTATCTGCGCGTGCGGGCAAAGCTCCATCCAACGAGTGCGCATAAGCATCCATCCAGCGGCGCTACGGCCTGTGTCTTGATTCGGTAGGGTGAGGCGCGAAAACTTGCTAAACTAAAGAGTTGCAGGCGAAGAACATTTGAGAGATTCCAGAGCAAAGAATGCCTGGCGGGGGGACGACGATGGCAGAGCATAACGTGAACGGAAACGGCAGCGGCAATTACGGATTGCGCCTGAAGGTGGGCCTGGCGGAGATGCTGAAGGGCGGCGTCATTATGGACGTCATCAACGCAGCGCAGGCGGAGATCGCCGAGAGGGCGGGCGCGGTGGCGGTGATGGCGCTGGAGCGCGTGCCGGCGCAGATTCGCGCCGAGGGCGGCGTGGCGCGGATGGCTTCTCCGAAGATCATCAAAGAGATTATGAAGACTGTCTCGATTCCGGTGATGGCGAAGTGCCGCATCGGTCATTTTGCCGAGGCGCAGGTGCTGCAGGAGCTGGGTGTGGATTTCATTGACGAGTCGGAAGTGCTGACGCCGGCCGATGAAGTGCATCACGTGGACAAGCATGCTTTCAAGACGCCGTTTGTGTGCGGTGCGCGCGATCTGGGTGAGGCGCTGCGGCGGATTGCCGAGGGTGCGGCCATGATCCGGACCAAGGGCGAAGCGGGCACCGGCGATGTGGTGCACGCGGTGAAACACATGCGGCAGATTGTGAAAGACATGCGCGCACTGACGGTGCTGGGCGAAGAGGAACTGTACGCGGCGGCGAAGGAACATCGTGCACCGTATGAACTGGTGCGGATGGTGGCCAAGAGCGGCAAGCTGCCGGTGCCGAATTTTTCTGCGGGCGGCATTGCGACTCCTGCAGACGCGGCGCTGGTGCGGTATCTGGGCGCGGAGGCGGTGTTTGTCGGCTCGGGAATTTTTATGAGCGATTCGCATACGCTGGCCGATCCCAAGGAAGCCGAGACGCGTGCCCGCGCGATTGTGCGCGCGACGACGTTCTACGACGATCCGAAGGTACTGGCCGAGACCAGCGAAGAATGTACCGGCGCCATGAAGGGGCTGGCTATCTCCGCGCTGGACCAAGGGGCGCTGTTGCAAACGCGCGGCTGGTAGGGCGCGCCCGGACCGCAACCTGGAAATTTCCATGCAAACTTCACCGACTATTGGTGTGCTCGCCCTGCAGGGCGATTACGAGGCCCATGCTCATGCGCTTGCCGAAGCGGGAGCGACGCCGAAGCTGGTGCGCACACCGCTGGAGCTGGAGGGCGTGCAGGGCCTGGTGATTCCCGGCGGCGAATCGACCACATTTCTGAAATTTCTGGAGCGCGAGGGCATGCTGGCGTCCCTGCAGAGGTACGTGGAAGCGTATCCGACCTTTGGCACCTGTGCCGGGTGCATTTTGCTGGCCAAGGAAGTGCTGTCTCCCGCGCAGCAGAGCCTGGCGGTGCTGGATGCGACGGTGGAGCGCAACGCGTATGGGCGGCAGGTGGACAGCAGCATTCAAGTGGCGGAGACAGCGCTGCCGGGCGGTCCGCTGGAGATGGTCTACATTCGCGCGCCACGCATTCAAAAGACGGGCGCGGGCGTAGAGGTCCTTGCTGAGCGCGACGGCTTCCCTGTTCTGGTGAGGCAGAAAAATATTCTGGCGGCGACGTTTCATCCGGAGCTGTCGGCGGATCGCCGCGTGCATCGTTACTTTGTGCAGATGGTGGAAGGGTTTGCTGCTTCCCTGCCCGCGGATTCTTCTGCAAAGGCTGTCCGCTAGAACTGCTTCTCCTGCAAAGGTCATCCGCTATTCTTAAGCGATGCTTGTTTTCTCCACGCACGACGCTGCTGTCTTTTTGCTGACCGGAGCGCCGTTCTGGGGCATGCCTCCGGGCGCTTCGTTGCACTCGCCTGCCATTGACGCGTTGATGCGCACCAGTCTCGGCATTCTGTTGGGCTTTTTATTGCTGGCGCAGGTGCTGGCCTTTACGGGATTATTTCTCGCGCCGCGAGCCAAGACGCGCTTTTCCGCACCGTGGCGTTGGGGGATGCTGGTGGTGCTGGTCGCGCTGTTTGTATGGATGACGGCTGTGGCCGAGCATTTGTGGACGGCGACCAGCATCGCCAAAGCCGAAGCCAACGCGGTGCAGGTGGAAGTGACGGGCGTGCAGTTTGAGTGGTACTTTCGCTATCCCGGCCCGGATGGTGTGTATGGAAGAACGCGACCGGAGCTGATCGATGCGGCTGGGGGAAATCCTCTGGGCGTCGATCCGAACGATCCGCATAGCAAAGACGATCTTGTGCGCAGTGTGCTGGTGCTGCCGGTGGGTGAAGAAGTGCATGTGCAACTGCGCGCGCAGGATGTGATCCACGGATTTTTTATTCCGGCGATGCGCGTGAAGCTGAATGCGGTTCCGGGGCGCGTGACGCAACTCCACTTCACTCCCATGAAGACGGGGAGTTATGCCATTGTCTGCTCGCAGGTGTGCGGGCTGGGACACTATCGCATGCATGCGGAGCTGCGCGTGGTGACGGCAGCCGAATTTGCGCAGTGGCAGGCGCAACAGGAGGCCGCACAAGCGGAGCCATAGCATGGACGAGTCGCTGAAAAAACGTTCCCGGTTTCGACGTTGCGTGCTGACGACGGACCATCGCGTGATCGGCATGCAGTATTTGTGGCTGGGGCTGGCGGCTGTGACCTGCGGCACGCTGCTGTCGCTGCTGATGCGCATTCACCTGGTGTGGCCGAATACGGCGATGCCCGGTTACGGCATGCTGAAGCCGGAAGATTACCTGGCGCTGGTGACAATCCACGGCACGTTGATGATCTTTTTTGTTCTGACCGCGGCACCGCAGAATGGGCTGGCCAGCCTGGTGCTGCCGGGCCAGATCGGTGCGCGGCGCATGGTGTTTCCGGTGTTGAATGCACTCTCTTTCTGGATTGTGCTGGGGAGTCTGCTGGTGCTGCTGGCGACGTTTGCCGTGACGGGAGGCGCGCCGATCTCCGGGTGGACGAGCTATCCGCCGCTGAGCGCGATTGCCGGAGCGGGGCCGGGGCAGGCGATGGGCATGGACCTGTGGCTGGTGAGTATCGCGCTGTTCTGCTTTGGGTCCATCCTGAGCGCGATCAGCGTGATTGCCACGGTGCTTTTGCGACGCGCGCCGGGCATGACGTGGATGCGGATGCCGCTGACGGTGTGGTCGTGGTTTGTCGGGGCGTGCATGATTGTGCCGGCGTTCAGCGTGTTGCTGGCGGCAGCGACGATGCTGTTCAGCGACCGGCACATGGGCACCAGCTTCTTTCTACCCGCAGTGGATGTTGTGAGCGGACATATCCTGCATCGCGCGGGCGGTTCCCCGCTGCTGTGGCTGCATCTGTTCTGGTTCTTCGGCCATCCGGAGGTCTACATTGCCGTGCTGCCGGCGATGGGGTTGACGTCGGCGTTGCTGGCGAATTTTTCGCGGCGTCCTCCGATCAGCTATCGCGCCATGGTGTACGCGACGATTGCGATTGGCGTGCTGGGCTTTATGGTCTGGGGACATCATATGTTTGTCAGCGGCATGAATCCCTACGCCAGCCGGTCGTTCAGTCTGACGACGATTGCCATCGCGGTTCCTTCGACCATCGAAGTGATTTTGTGGCTGGGAACTCTGATGGGGGGCGGGTTGCGGCGCACCACGCCACTGCTGTTCACGCTGGGGTTTCTCTCCATGTTTATTACCGGCGGTGCGACCGGGCCGATTCTGGCGCAGCCGGTTCTGGATAGCTATCTGCACAATACCTATTTTGTCGTGGCGCATTTTCACCTGGTGATGGGCATGGCGGGCGTGTTTGCGCTGTTTGCCGCCGTGTACTATTGGTTCCCGTTGATGACGGGACGCATGATGAACGAAGCACTGGGCAAATGGCATTTCTGGCTGACGCTGGTGGGCGCGTACGCGGTTTTTTTTCCGATGCACTGGGCGGGGCTGGCGGGAGAGCCGCGCCATTATGCGCAGTTGACCGGGACGGCGGCATACCTGGCGCAACTGGTGCCGCTGCAGAAATTTATTTCGCTGGCGGCGTTTGCGCTGGGCGCGGCGCAGCTGCTGTTTGTATGGAATTTGCTGCATAGCATGCGGCATGGCAGGATTGCGGCGAGAAATCCCTGGCAGGCGACGACGCTGGAGTGGAGCGAAGCGTACGCGGAAGATGCGCCGGAGAATGCGCAGACAGTGATGGTTGGCGGTCCGTATGAATATTCACTTCCACACGATCAAGCGGGGACGGCGATTCCTTGCGAGACGATTGTGGAACGGGAGTAGACTGTTTGTGTCGGGGGACTTCCTGCATGCCAGCAATCATCACCCGTACTCCAGTCGACACTGAGCGTAAAGACCCAGGCATTGGCGGAAAACCACCTGTCGATCACCGGCCTACCGGCGGCGGCGGCGACGGCGAGAACTGGGACAAGCACCCGCATGGCCGACGCGGCCCGCGAGAACTGCTGGGACATTACCGCTTAGGACTGTTTTTTGCCCTGGCCGGCGATTTGATGTTTTTTACGGCGCTGGTGCTGGCGTTTTATGTGCAGCAGCATACCGGGCATATCGATCCGGCCAATGATTACGTGCTGGACTGGGTTCCGCTGGTCATCCCTCCGATTCTCTGGATCAACACGGCGATCATTCTGCTGAGCAGCATCACGATGGAAGTGGCGCGGCGGCAGCTTTTCAGCGAAATTCACGTAATGGAAGAGTGGTTTGGACTGGGCAGGCCAGCCGTCAAACGGGCTGCGCCGTGGCTGATTGCAACCGCCGTGCTGGGCAGCCTGTTTCTTGCCGGGCAACTGCTGGCATGGTCGCAACTGAAGGCGGAAGGCGTGTATTACGCCTCCAGCCCCAGCAGCCATTTTTTTTACATGATTACGGCCACGCACGGATTGCATCTTCTGCTGGGCGTTTTTGCACTGACGGCGGCGCTGCTGGCGCTGTTTCTGGCCAAGCGCATGGAGATCCGGCAGATTGCCGTCGATTGTGCCGCGTGGTATTGGCACACGATGGGCATCTTATGGATTTTTCTGTTCGGGCTGCTGCTGTTTGGGCAGTAGAGCACGCGGCCAGTCGCGCGCAGCTTTCGGCAGTCATGCCATGGCAATGAATTATTTTCCGCCACCGACAAACTGAACAATTTCCAGCCGGTCTTCGGCGTTGAGAATGGTCGCAGACCAAGTGGAGCGGGCAACGATGGCGCCGTTATGTTCGACGGCGACGCGGTCGGATTTCAGTTGCAGCAGGTCGAGGAGATGGGTGAGGCGAGGGTCCTGATCGAGTTCGGAAAACTCGCGGTCGCGTCCGTTGAGGAGGAGCTTCATCGCTCCATTTTATTGCAAATTGCCGGAGGAGACTGCGGCGGCAGGCTTGCGGTTGATGGATATGCGGATGCGCGTACGGGCGATTGCGTTCCAGATGCGCCGATAGATCGGCTCGATGATGGGCAGCGATTCCAGGATGCGGTTGCGCGCATGGCCGAGGATCTGGATAGCTTCGATGTGCATGGCTTCGATCTGAGGCGACTTGCTGCGCAGCATTTCGCTGGTGGGACCAAAACAGATATAGGTGTCGAGCAGGTAGTCGGCGGCGTGACCGATGCGTTCCAGGGCGCGGCCCTGTTCACGTGTCATGCGGCGACGGCCGCGCAACACACCGGCACATGCATGCAACGCAGCCGAGGTGGCGACCTGAGCGTCCATGGTGTGCGGACGCTGCCTGGGTTGGAGCATTTCCGGAACAGCATATCCCTGCGAACTCATCCTTTATGTCTCCCTTGGCTTAGTTATCGATGAAAATGCGCATGGCATGGAGAAAAGCAGGAGGGAAAATCGGATTGAATATCCAAATTGGAACAAGATCGGAGCTGCGTTTCAGAACGGGAAAGGCTGCGTGGAGAGGTTTCTGACTGGCCGGGTGACGGCCGGCATGGCAAGCTTTGCATTTCGGGTTTGCGGGCGATGCAAATTTTCATTGAATTTGCACTTGCAATTTTCTCGAAGTTGTCTTTCGAAGTTATCGAGGAGAAACGATTTGCCAGCCGGTGCGCGGCTTGACAGTGGTGCATTTGAAACTTAAAGTCGAGCTAGGGGCGCAGGAGATAAAAGGCGCGCCGAAACGAGCCTATGAACGCGCCAACGTACATCTGGAACTACATTCCGCTGCTGATGCAGATCGTTGCCGCAGTTGGTCTGTCCAGCGTCATTATCGTGGCGTCGTGGTTCATCGGACGGCATCGCAACTCCAAGGTAAAGCTGGAGACATACGAGTGCGGCATGGTGGCGCAGGGCGATGCTCGCGGACGCTTTTCCGTCCGCTTCTACATGGTCGCGATGCTCTTTATTCTGTTCGACGTAGAAGTGGTCTTCATGCTGCCATGGGCGGTGATTTACCGCAGGCTTCCGGAGATTACCGGCTCGCGATTTTTCGGGTTCTGGGAGATGGTGGTTTACATCGGATTCGTTCTGGTGGGCTTCTTCTACATCTGGAAAAAAGGCATTCTCGACTGGTCCAAAGATAAGGCAGATCTTTAAGAACATGGCATCGGAGACAGGAAAAGACGCTGTCCTTGCAGCCCAGGAGAACAACCGGGCTGTCGCCATCCTCCAACAACAACTTCCCACCGCGATTGTCGATGCGAAGTTCGATCGCAAGGAACTGACGCTGACGGTTGCGAGAGAACAGATTGTGGATGTGTGCCGTGCCGTGCAGGCAGCCGGGTACAACTTTTTTGAAGATGTGACGTGTGTGGACTGGTATCCCAGCCAGCCGCGCTTTCAGGTGACCTACCACATCCTGTCGCATGGACTGAAGGAGCGCATTCGACTGTGCGTGATGGTGGATGCGATCGATGCGTCGGTGGACAGCATTACCTCCGTTTGGCCAGCGGCAAATTTTTACGAGCGCGAAGTTTTCGATCTCTTCGGAGTGCGCTTCGGCGGGCATCCCAACCTGCGCCGCATCATGATGCCGGAAGATTTCAACGGCAATCCGCTGCGTAAGGACTTCCCTGTGGAGGGGTATCGCTAATGACGGAAATTCTGACAGCGACGCCTCCGGTGGAGGCCATTCAGGACCGGACGATGATCCTCAACATGGGGCCGCAACATCCGTCCACGCATGGCGTGCTGCGCCTGGTGCTGGAGGTGGATGGCGAGATTGTCGTGCGGCTGGCGCCGGACATCGGCTATCTGCACACCGGGATTGAAAAGACGTGCGAAGCGAAGTTTTATCAGCAGGTGGTGCCGCTGACCGATCGCATTGACTATCTGAGTCCGATGGCCAACAACCTGTGCTATTGCCTGGCGGTCGAGAAGCTGCTGGATCTGGAGATTCCGGATCGCGCGCAGTGGCTGCGGGTGCTGCTGACAGAGCTGACGCGGCTGAATTCGCACCTGGTATGGCTGGGAACGCATGCCATGGATGTGGGCGCGCTGACGGTTTTTCTGTATTGCTTCCGGGAGCGCGAAGAGATTCTGCGCATCTTCGATTGCGTTGCGGGCCAGCGCATGATGACGTCGTACTTTCGTATTGGCGGGCTGGCGCTGGAGCCACCGCTGGATTTTTACGATCGCGTGCGGAAGTTTCTGAAGATCCTGCCGGAGAAGATCGACGAATATCAGAATTTGTTGAGCGGCAATCCTATCTGGGTGCATCGTACGAAGGGCGTTGGTTACCTGAGTGCCGCGGACGCCATTGCGCTGGGTGTGACCGGGCCGCCGCTGCGCGCCAGCGGAGTGGATTGGGATCTGCGCCGCGACATGCCCTACTCCAGCTACGAGAAATTTCAGTTCAAGGTGCCGGTGTCGCAAGGCTGCGATGTGTGGTCGCGCTATGTTGTTCGGCTGGAAGAGATGCGCGAGTCGGTGAAGATTGCGCAGCAGGCGCTGGATGGCGTGCCGGAGGGACCGATCAAGGCGGACGCGCCGAAGATCGTGCTGCCGGACCGGGAAAAGATGAAGACGCAGATGGAATCCTTAATCCATCACTTTAAGATTGTGACGGAAGGCTTTACGGTTCCAGCGGGTCAGGTGTATCAGGCAATTGAGTCGCCGCGCGGTGAGATGGGCTATTTTGTGGTGAGCGACGGCACGGCCAAGCCCTACCGCGTGCATATGCGCAATCCAACCTTTGCTTCACTGCAGGCCCTGGAGACGATGTGCGTGGGGCGGTTGCTGGCGGACGTAGTTGCGGTGATTGGCTCCATTGACATTGTGCTGGGAGAGATTGACCGGTGAGTGTTGCGACGATGACGACGGCGGAACCGAATGCACATGCCGGGCTGGCGGCGGAGATGTGGATCTCCCTGCAGGCGCTGGTTGCGTCCCATGCGGCGATGCACTCGATTGCGCGGCCCAAGGATGCGTTGTCGATTGCCGTGAATACGCAGGGTGTGACGGTGAAGGGCGCGCATGGAACGCTGCGCTGGACGGCACCGGATGCAAGCGGAGCCGGAGAAATTGAGATCGACGGACCGGGCACCAGCGCGGGCAACCGCGAACGCGGCAGATATGAATTTACCGAAGATGGCTTTCTTCGATTGGACCATGCAGTAGAAGCGCTGGAATTGGAAGCAGTGGTGGAGCAACAGTTGCAGAAGCTGCAAGGGCAGAAAGTTCAGGGATAGAGACGCGGATGACAACCGAGGCCAAAACGATATTTTCGCCGGAACTGGCGGCCCGTTTCGACAAGCTGGTGACGCTGTATCCGGTGCGCCGGTCGGCGCTGATCCCGATGCTGTTGTACGCGCAGGATGAGCAGGGGTACGTGACCGAAGCGGCGATGGAAGAGATTGCCGAGCGGATTGGCATTACGGTGCTGGATGTTCGCAACGTGCTGAGTTATTACTCCCTGCTGCGCACCAAGCCGGTGGGCAAATATCACGTGCAGGTCTGCACCAATATCAGTTGCATGCTGCGCGGGGCGAATGAATTGTTTGCGCATTGCCAGCAACGGCTGGGAATCGGCAACAAGCAGACCACGCCGGATGGACTTTTTTCGCTGGAAGAAGTGGAGTGCATCGGCGCCTGCAGCTGGGGGCCGGCGGTGCAGGTGAATTATGACTTTCACGACAACCTGACGAATGCGTCGATGGACACCGTCCTCGATCAATATCGCAAACAGGCGGGGAAATAGGACAAACGATGCCGACCCTGGTTTCCCATCCCGAAGAAGTGAAGATTGTCTCCAGCCGCTTTGGCATGGGAGCGACCGAGATCGATCGCTACATCGAACTGGACGGCTATAAGGCCGCGCGCCTGGCGCTGGAAAAAGGCACGGACTGGATCCTGAGTGAGATGAAGGCTTCCGGTCTGCGCGGGCGCGGCGGCGCGGGTTTTCCGACGGGGATGAAGTGGTCGTTCGTGCCCAAGCAATCGGAGAAGCCGAAGTATGTGCTGGTGAACGGCGACGAGAGCGAGCCGGGCACCTGCAAAGATCATCTGATCTTTCTTTACGATCCGCATACGGTGATCGAGGGCACGATCATTGCGGGGCTGGCGATTGGCGCGAAGGTAGGCTTCATCTATCTGCGCGGAGAGTATCGCTACCTGCTGAAGATTATGGAGAAGGCCATCGCCGACGCGTATGCCAAGGGCTTTCTGGGCAAAGGCATCTTCGGGACGGACCAGGATTTCGACATTATTTCACATACCGGAGCCGGAGCCTACGAAGTGGGCGAAGAGTCCGCGCTGATGGAATCGCTGGAAGGCAAACGCGGGATTCCACGCATCAAGCCGCCCTTCCCTGCTGTGGTGGGACTGTACGGCGGACCGACGGTCATCAACAATGCGGAGACGATTGCCACGGTGCCGCACATATTGCGCATGGGCGGTGAGGCGTACGCCAAGATTGGTTCGGAACGCAACGGCGGAACGCGCCTGTTCTGCCTGAGCGGCCACGTCGAGCGGCCCGGCGTGTATGAACTGCCGATGGGCTACAACCTGAAGAAGCTGATCTATGAAGTTGCGGGCGGGGTTGCCGGCGGACGCCAGTTGAAGGCCGTGGTGCCGGGCGGATCGTCGACTCCTGTGCTGCTGCCGGATGAAATTGATATTGGCCTGGATTTCGATCAGGTGGGCAAGGCAGGCAGCATGCTTGGGTCGGGCGGCGTGGTGGTGCTGGACGAAAACACCTGCATGGTGGAGTTCGCGCTGCGCACGATCAAGTTCTATCAGCATGAAAGCTGCGGCTGGTGTATTCCCTGCCGCGAAGGAACGGACTGGCTGAAGAAGACGCTGACGCGTTTCCACGCAGGTGCGGGCGAGGCCAAGGACATCGACAATATTCGTTACCTGGCGGAAAACATGATGGGACGCACATTCTGTCCGCTGGGCGATGCCGCGGCGATGCCGACGATTGCGTTTGTGAAGAAATTCCGGCAGGAGTTTGAAGATCACCTGAATGGCAGACCGTGCCCGTATGCAAAACAAGAAGAACTGGTCAGCGTGTGAACTACCGGGATTTTATTCGTATGATCGAAAAGGATGGATGGAAGCATGTGCGAACGACCGGCAGTCACAAACATTACCATCATCCCGTGAAACCTGGAACGGTAACCATTGCGGGGCAGGCAACGACGATATACCCAGGGGAACGCTGAACAGCATGCTGAAACAGGCCGGGTTGAAGCAAGGGAGCTAGAAATGAAGTACACGGTAATTTATGAAAAGTCGGCCACGGGTTATGGCGCATACGTGCCGGATCTTCCGGGGCTGGGCGTCGTCGGGAAGACGCTGGACGATACCAAAAAGCTGATTCGCGAAGGCATTGAAGCGCACATTCAGGTCATGCGGGAGCATGGCGAACTTGTTCCCGAGCCGACTTCCACAGCGGAAATGGTTGAAATTCCTTTCTCTGCTTGAAATTCGAAAAGAGCCAGCGGTGGCGTGGGAACGTGCAGCGGCTCTGATGTAAACGCCAGCCGCGTGCGCGCATGAAAGTGATGGGTTTATGGCTGATGTAACTCTTACCGTCGATGGCAAAAAGATTACCGCGCCAGCAGGCACGCTGCTGATTGACGCCTGCCGTCAGGCGGGGATTGAGATTCCTGCGTTCTGTTATTACCCCGGACTTTCGTTGCAGGCGGCCTGCCGCATGTGCGTGGTGCGCATTGAAAAAATGCCCAAGCTGCAGACGGCCTGTACGACTCCCGTGGCCGAAGGCATGATTGTTGCCACGGAGACGGACGAGATCAAACAATCGCGCAAGGCGATGCTGCAGATGGTGCTGGCCAATCATCCGCTGGATTGCCCGGTGTGCGACGCGGGCGGCGAGTGCGAACTGCAGGACATGACGTTCAAGTACGGCGCGGCGGATTCCAAGTTTGTCGATATCAAGAACCATCGCGAGGAGCAGCAGTGGTCGCCGGTGGTGTATTTTGATCGGCCGCGCTGCATTCTCTGTTATCGCTGCGTGCGTGTGTGCGGCGAAGGGATGGATGTCTGGGCGCTGGGCGTGCAGAATCGCGGCGTGAGTTCGGTGATTGCGCCGAATGGCCAGGATCATCTGGATTGCGAAGAGTGCGGCATGTGCATCGATGCCTGTCCGGTGGGTGCGCTGACTTCGGACACCTATCGCTACAAAACGCGTCCGTGGGAGATGACCCATGTGGGCACGGTTTGCACGCATTGCGGCGATGGCTGCAAGACGACGCTGGGCATGCGCAGCACCGGCGATGGCACGGAGATTATCCGCGGCGACAATCGCGACAAGAGCGGCATCAACGAAGATTTTCTCTGCGTGAAGGGCCGCTATGCTTTTGATTTCGCCAATAACACGGAGCGTTTGACACAGCCGCTGGTTCGCAATCGTGAGGGCAGGCTGGAGCCGCGAAGCTGGGAAGAGGCGCTGGAATTTGCCGGGAAGCGTCTGCGGGAGATTCGCGACGAGCGCGGCGGCGCCAGCATGGGCGTGATCGGGTCAAACCGAACCACGAATGAAGAGGCGTATCTGCTGCAGAAATTTGCGCGCAGCGTGCTGGGCACCAACAACATTGACCATCACCGCACGGCAGACTACGTGAGCTTTATGAAGGCGCTGACGGGCAATGAACATCGCACGGCCAGCCTGCGCGATGTCGGTTCGGCTCCGGCGATTTTGTTGATTGGCAATGATCCGACGGAACAGCATCCGATGCTGGCCTGGAGCTTGCGCACCAACGTCCGCCACAACCGCGCGCGGATCTATATCGTGAACCACGAGGAGATCAAGCTGCGCCGGCAGGCCAAAGGGCTGCTAAAAATTCAGGCCGATGGCTACGGCGCGTTCACGCGCTTCCTTGGCGGCGAAGAGAATGCGGCGTTTGGGGCAGAAGCGACAACGCTGCGCGATGCGCTGAGCAAGGAACCGAATCTGCTGATTATTTTTGGATCGGAGCTGCGGGGAGCGGACATTGAGTCGCTGATTCACTACGGGCTTTCGTTGCCGGATACGAAATTCGCCTGCCTGGGCGATTATGTGAATTCCCACGGTGCGGCGGACATGGGCCTGTATCCGGACATGCTGCCGGGGTACACGCAGTGGCTGGAGCCGGGCACGTTTGCCGCGGAATATGGTGAGCGCTTCCCTGCCGAGCCGGGGCTGGATCTGCCGTCGATGTTCGATGCGGCGGCAAAGGGCGATCTGGCGGCGCTGTATGTGGTGGGATCGAACCCGGTGCATCGATACGGCGTGGCGGCGGAGAGCCTGAAGAATACATTCATCGTGGTGCAGGACATGTTTTTGACGGAGACGGCGCTGCTGGCCGATGTGGTGTTGCCGATTGCCAACCTCTACGAAAAGGCCGGAACGGTGACGAACACGTTCGGAGATTTGCAGCAGGTGAAGAAGGCAGCCGACCGTGCCGGTGTGCGTACGGACTTTGAGTTGATCGTTCGGCTTGCCGACAAGATGGGCGCGGATGTGCACAAGCTGGTGCCTTTCGGTAAGGGCACACGCGCGGACATGGGGCAATCGCGCGGGGCACAGTCGGGCGAGGCCGATCGTCATTCGATCTGGCTGGCGGCGCATAATCTGGAGCCGAAGCTGAGTCCGTTTGATCCGAATGCGCTGCTGGATGAAATTCAGCGCATGGTTCCCGGCTACGCGTTTTCGCGGATGGAGTTGTTTGCCGGAAACGATCAGCATGTGCAGCCTGCCGCGCATAGCAGCCGGATGGTGCAGATATCGAACCTGCGCGAGCGAAAAGACGGCGTGCTGCCGTCGCAGGACACGCTGTTTACCTCCGGAACACTGGGCCGCTACAGCGGCAAGCTGACAGAAGAAATTCGTTCTCGCCAAAAAGAAGCATCGGTCGCAGCAGATTAGAACGAGAACAAGCTGGAACGAAACAGAAGTAAAAACGACAACAGGAAAACGTAGCGTACAAACGTGAATATTCTTCTCTTCATTTTGTTGAGCCTGGTGAAGGTCATCATCGTCACGGTGATCCTGCTGACGTCTGTGGCCTATACGGTGCTGCTGGAGCGCAAGGTTGTCGGGCGCATACAGAATCGCTGGGGACCTACTCGCGTGGGGCCCTTTGGATTGATGCAGCCGCTGGCGGACGGATTGAAGCTGTTTCTGAAGGAAGACATGATTCCGGCGGGTGTCTATCGGCCGCTGTATATTCTTGCGCCGATGATTGCTCTATCCTGCGCACTGATTTCCATTGGCGTGATTCCGTTTGGAACTGCGCTGCGGGTTCACGGCGTGGAGCTGTTTCAAATTGCCGATCTCAATATTGGCTTGCTGGTGATTCTGGCCGTCACGTCGGTGGGTGTGTATGGCATTGCGCTTTCCGGGTGGTCGTCGAACAATAAATATTCGATGCTGGGATCGCTGCGTTCCACGGCACAGATGATCAGCTATGAACTGGCGCTGGGCCTGTCGGTGGTTGGAGTGGTTCTGCGCTCCGGATCGCTGCGCCTGCGAGACATTGTCGACATCCAGAGCACGCATGGAATGCGCTCGTGGAATGTGTTTGGCGGATTTCAGTTTGTCGCGTTCTTTATTTATCTGATCGCGGCGTATGCGGAGACTAACCGCACGCCCTTCGATCTGCCGGAGGCTGAGACGGAATTGACCGGCGGATACCACACGGAATACAGCTCCATGAAATTCGCCATGTTCTTTATGGCCGAGTACGCCAACATGATTACCGTGGGCTGCGTGGCGACGCTGTTGTTTCTTGGCGGATGGAGCAGCCCGTTTGGCAATCTGTTGCCTGCGATTGGCGGCCCTGTTGTGCAGGCGATTCTGCCGCTCTTCTGGTTTGTGGCCAAGGTTTTCTTTTTTCTGTTTCTGTACATCTGGGTGCGCGGAACGTTGCCCCGATTCCGTTATGACCAACTGATGGGCTTCGGCTGGAAATTTCTAATGCCGCTGGCATTGGCCAACATTCTTGTTACCAGCCTGGTATTGGCGTTTCATGGGTAGCGGACGGTGCGTGTCGCTGTCTGAGGCTTTGGATTTCAGTGCTTTACAATGTGATGGGAGCGCATGCCGCAATGGCGCACACGCTTCCACTGCAGAGCGAACTGTATGCATCTAGTTTTATTTTTCATTTTCGCGATTCTCTGTTTGTCCGGTGCGTTGAATTTGCTTTTTCAACGGCACCCGATCAACAGCGCTCTGTCCCTGATTGTGGTGATGAGTTCGCTGGCTGTGCTCTACCTGCTGCTGGGCGCGGAGTTCCTGGCGCTGGCGCAGATCATCGTGTATTCCGGCGCCATTATGGTGCTGTTTGTGTTTGTCATTATGCTGCTGAATGTCGGCAAAGAGGAACGGACGCATGGGAGTCGCGCGGCCTATGTCGTGGGGATTCCCGGTGTGCTGGCGCTGTTTGCCGTGCTGACGGCTGTCTTTCTTTCACTGAGTAAAAGTTTTGGCTCGGCGCAACTCGGTAGCTTTCTGGTGACGACGAGCGATCTGAGCCGTGTGCTCTTCCGCGATTTACTGCTGCCATTTGAAGTCACTTCGGTGCTGATTCTGGTGGCCATTCTGGGCGCAGTCGTCCTGGCTCGAAAGGAACACTAGCCTCGTGGTCCCGATCTCCTGGTATCTGGTTCTCAGCGCGGCGCTGTTTTCAATCGGCGTCTGTGCGTTTCTTATCAAGCGAAACATCATCACGATTTTTATGTCGATCGAGTTGATGCTGAACGCTGTGAACCTGGCCTTCGTTGCCTTTGCGCACCACTGGCACCAGGTGAGCGGCCAGATATTTGTCTTTTTTGTCATGGTGGTGGCTGCGGCGGAGGCTGCCGTGGGACTCGCCATCATTATTGCGGTTTTCCGCTCCCGCGAAACATTGAACGTTGATCAGATCGACCTGATGAAGCTATGACGACTTCCCTGCATCTCTGGCTGCTGCCGCTGCTTCCGCTCGCGGGCTTTGTGTTGAATGGCTCGCTGGGGCGCCGTTTGTCGAAGACGTGGGTCACGGCTATCGCACTCGTGTTTTCCGGTGCGGCGTTTGCGCAGGTCCTCTGGATCGCAGCGCAATTTCGCTCTTTAACGTTGCCGCATGTCGAAAGGTTCGCGACGCCATGGATTGGGATTCGCGGCTTTCAGGTTGATTTTTCTTTCCTGCTGGACCCATTGACGCTGGTCATGCTGCTGGTGGTGACCGGTGTTGGATTTTTGATTCATCTTTATTCCGTCGGCTACATGGCGGAGGAAGATGGTTACTGGCGGTTTTTTGGTTATCTGAACCTTTTCCTGTTCTTCATGCTGACGCTGGTGCTGGCGGAAAATTTTCTGCTGCTCTTTGTCGGGTGGGAAGGCGTTGGGCTGGCGTCGTACCTGCTGATCGGCTTTTATTACGGGAAAGATTCGGCGGCAGCGGCTGGGAAGAAGGCCTTCATCGTAAACCGGATTGGCGACTTTGGATTTCTGCTCGCCATGTTTCTGGTTATCGCGCATTTTGGAACGCTCAGCTTTACTTCAGTCTTTGGCGCGATCGCAGCGCATCCGCAGTGGAACAGCGGTGTGTTGACGGCGATCGCTCTGCTGCTGGTTCTGGGCGCGACGGGAAAATCCGCGCAGATTCCGCTATACATCTGGCTGCCGGACGCGATGGAAGGACCGACGCCGGTCTCGGCGCTGATCCATGCCGCCACGATGGTGACGGCGGGCATTTATATGGTGGCGCGGGCGCATGTGCTGTTCGATTGTTCGCCAGTGGCGCTTGGCGTGGTTGCCGTGATTGGCGCGGCGACAGCGTTTTTTGCGGCCACGGTTGGCATTGTGCAGAACGACATTAAGCGCGTGCTGGCGTATTCGACGATTTCACAGCTCGGCTATATGTTTCTGGCCTGCGGTGTGGCGGCGTATTCGGCTGCGGTCTTCCATCTGGTGACGCACGCTTTCTTTAAGGCGCTGCTGTTTCTGGCGGCTGGCAGCGTGATTCATGCGCTGGGCGGCGAACAGGATATGCGCGTGATGGGCGGCCTGCGCAAGAAAATTCCTATTACGTTCTGGACCATGACGGCGGCGGTGTTTGCCATCAGTGGATTTTTCCCATTCTCCGGATTCTTCAGCAAGGATGCGATACTCGCTGCTGTGTTTAACGCACCGTTATTCGATTCGCCGAATGGCGGCAAGGTGCTGTGGGTGGTTGGCGTGGTGACGGTCGCGCTGACCTCGTTCTATATGTTCCGTCTGTGGTATCTGACCTTTTTCGGTTCGGCGCGCTATCACGAGGAGCATGCCGGACATGGGGGTCACGGTGTGCATGAGGGTTCCTGGACGATGCTGGTGCCGCTGATTGTGCTGGGCATTCTTTCGCTGGCAGGCGGCTGGATGGGCTGGCCGGCATTGCTCGGCGGACATGACTGGTTTGCGCACTTTCTGGATCCTGTCTTTGCTTCTTCTGTAACAGCGCCGGTTACGATTGCAAATGCCTCTTCGTCCACGGAATGGATGCTGACCGGTTTGTCGTTGGCATTGGCGCTGACTGGATGGTTTCTGGCGGATACGTTTTATCGCAGAAATCCGAAACTGGCGGAACAAGCAGCAAAGAAAATGCCAGCACTCTACAAGCTGCTGCTGCATAAATACTGGATTGATGAGATCTACGGCGCCGTCATCGTAACGCCGTTGCTGGCGATCTCTCGTTTTGCTTTGTGGAAGGTCGTCGAGGGCGGCCTGATCGATGGTTCGGGCGTGGCAATGGCGGATGGTGCTGCTGAATTGAGCACAGGAGTGCGGCGGATGCAGTCGGGAAATATTCGCTCGTACGCGGGTTGGTTAGCTATGGGTGCGGCACTGGTGCTGATTCTTGTCGCATACCTGGCACATTGGATATAGGGGAAGGATTTCGTGCTGAACGCAAGCATTCTCACTCTCATCACCTTCCTGCCCGTCGCGGGCGCAGTGATCGTTACGCTTCTGCCGAAGCGAGGACGCATCATTCCCGCGTTCACCCTGATATTGACGCTGTTTATTTTTCTGCTTACGCTGCATCTTCCGGCGCACTTTGACACGGCGCAGCATGGATTTCAATTTCAATGCAATGTCCCGTGGATTACGAGTCCGGCGATCCATTATCACGTGGGCGTCGATGGATTGTCGCTCTGGCTGGTGGTGCTGGTGGGCTTTCTGGCGCCGCTGGGCGTTTTGATTTCGTGGCGTGTGATCGATCATCGTCAGCGGGAGTTTTATTCGCTGTTCCTGCTGCAGCAGACGGCCATGTTCGGCATTTTTGTTTCGCTGGACCTGATGGCCTACTACGCATTCTGGGAACTATCGCTGATTCCCATTACGCTGCTGATCGGGATATTTGGCCGAAAGAATGGCCGTGCCGCCGCCATTAAATTTTTCCTGTATGCGTTTATTCCCTCGGCGTTGTTGCTGGTCGGCATTTTGTGGCTCTACGCGAAGACGGGCACGTTCGACTATATTCTGCTGCAGCAGCAATTGCATGGATGGACAAGCGGCGCGGATGCGACGGGCATGTGGCTGGCATCGCTGGCATTTCTTGTAGCGTTCGCGGTGAAGGTGCCGGTGTTCCCGCTGCACGCGTGGCTGGCCGATGGCATCAGCGAAGCGCCGACGGCGGTTGCGATGATTCTGGCGGGAAAGCTGGGACTCTATTCCCTGCTGCGTTTTCATGTGGGACTTTTTCCGGAGCAGGCGGCGCGCATTGCCCCGTTGATGGTGGCGCTGGGAGTGATCGGCATCCTGTATGGTTCGCTGCTGGCGCTGGTGCAGACGGACCTGAAGCGGCTGGCTGCGTATTCTACGCTGGCGGCGCTGAGCTTTTGCGTGCTGGGCATCTATGCCTTTACGGCTGCCAGCATGGATGGTGCGGTTTATCAGATTCTGAGTGAAAGCGTCTCTGCCGGCGCCTTCTTCATGCTGCTGGGCATCCTGTACGAGCGATATGGGACGTACCATATCGGGCATTTGAGCGGGGTCGCGAAAAAGATGCCGGGACTGGCGACCCTGTTTACCATCACGGCGCTCTCGCTGATTGGTCTGCCGATTCTGAATGGCTTTGTCGGTGAGTTTCTGATTTTGAGCGGCAGCTTTCAAACGCATCTTCGACTGGCAGCCGCAGCGACGGTGGGTGTGATTCTGAGCGCGGCCTACATGCTGTCGATGCTGCAGAAGGTTTTCTATGGCGCTCCGTCGAAACTGGTTGCGGATGGTTCGCAGATCGATGTCAACTGGCGGGAACGCGCGGCTCTTTGGCCTACGGTAGCGCTGATGATTGTGATGGGCGTTGCCTCTGTTTACTGGATGCGGGCCATTGACTCCACGGTGCCGCACTTTGCTCCTGCTTCCGCTGCGGTGCACACGACAAACTATGCAAGGATGATGACGACCCGATGACTGCGGTTTCTCCAGCACTGCGCATCTTGCCTGAAATTCTGCTGACGCTCACCGGCGTTCTGGTGATGCTGGTGGAACCCTTGCTGGGTGCGAAGACATCCCGCAAACCGCTGGGCATTCTGGCGCTGCTGGGCACGGTGGCCGCGATCTGCGCGAGCGCATATCAGCTTCGGCTCCCTGCCGGGACGGCTTTTTTCGGCACGGTTCGCACGGACGCTTTCAGCGTCTTTTTCCATCTGCTGATTGGCGGCATTCTGCTGGTAACTCTGCTGGTTTCTCTGGATTATTTCGAAGGGCATTCCACGTATGTCGGCGAGTTTTACGCGCTGGTTTTATTTAGCGCCGTGGGCATGATGTTTATGACCTGTGCCGTGGAATTGCTGATGGTTTTTATCGGCCTGGAGATTTCGTCGATCTCGACATACATTCTTGCCGGGTATCGCAAACGCAGCGCCACCAGTCCAGAGGCGTCGATCAAATATTTTCTGCTGGGATCGTTTGCCACGGCATTTTTTCTGTACGGCGTGGCGTTGTGTTTTGGAGCCACCGGCAGCACGAATATTTATTCCATTGCCGCAGGGGTTGCGTCCGGCGCATCGCCGATTCTGCTGACCGTTGCGCTGGGAATGATGCTGATTGGCCTGGGCTTCAAGGTGTCGGCGGCACCGTTCCATGTGTGGACGCCGGATGTGTATGAAGGCGCGCCCGCACCGGTTGTGGGGTTCATGTCGACGGGGCCGAAGGCTGCGGCATTCGCGGTGCTGCTGCGCATTACGTTTGGCGGATTTGGAGCCATGTCGCACATCTGGATCATCCTGCTGTGGATCATGGCGGTCACGTCGATGACGATCGGCAATCTGGGCGCTTTGACGCAGCGGAATGTGAAGCGCATGCTGGCGTACTCGTCGATTGCGCATGCGGGATATCTGCTGGTTGCCTTTACTGCATTTTCCGCCGATGGACTGGCCGCGGCTTGTTTTTACACCGCAGCGTATGCCGCGATGAACCTGGGCGCGTTTGCGATTATCAGTTATCTTTCCGGTTACGATGAGAGACGCGTGAACCTGCCGGATTATGCTGGATTGGCCAGGCGGCATCCGATGGCTTCGGCGGCGATGGCAATTTTTCTGCTATCTCTGATCGGCATTCCCTTCACCGCAGGATTTTTCGGCAAGTTCTATGTCTTTACCGCAGCGATGCATTCCGGGCAATGGATTATCGCCATTATCGGTTTGCTGAACAGCGGGCTGGCGGCGTTTTATTATCTGCGGTTGCTGTCGCAGCTTTATACCCAGCCGTACCATGCCGACCTGGAAGCTGCCAGCGCACCGGCAAAACCTGCCTTTGTGCTGGGGATCGCCCTGCTTGTGGCTGCCGTGCTGGTGCTGGGCATCGTGCCAAATCGCACGTTGCGGCTGGCACAGAATGCCGCCGCGACGTATTTCCCTGCCGTAACGTCCGCGGTCGCGGGAATTTCCGCTGAGCACGTCTTGCGGTAAATTTCCCCGGTAAATTTTCTGCTGCGATGGCGATCAATCGCCAGAGGACGGCAAATCCTTCCGCCGAAAAATTTGCTGGCTGAGAAGGGCTACGACCCCCACCTGCAGAAGCATGCTGACGACGGCAATCCCCATCTGTGAGCCAGCGATACTTCCCAGACCGGCATTTTCCTGGAGCACGGGCAGCAGCAGCGAGCCAAAGCCGAGCCAGCTTCCAAGCTGGAGCGTGCCGGCTGCGACCAGGACAACAGCCGTGAGTCCGGTGGCGAGCGATGCCAGGAGCGCAGGCAGAAACAGAGAATACAACACGCCGCAAACAGTCATCCACAGCTCGACGAGCATGAGGCTCAGAATAAAAGGAAGCAGGATTTTTAGAGAGAAGCCGATTCCAGCGGCAGCGATCCAGACAGAAAAAAAGACCGACAGCGCAAACAAGATGGCAGGCACGAGGGCTGTCATCCATAGGGCGGCCAGATACTGGTTGCGCGATACGGCGCGGCAAAGAACAGCGGCGACACGGCGCGCACGCAGTTCCGCGCCGAGCAGGCTGGCGGCGAGAAACATGGTGAGGGCAATCCCGTAGAAATATTCCTGCTGCAGAAGAGAACGAATGTCATCCGGCGAGAAATTGCGCCCCGGGAGGGTGAGCAAGGCAAGAAAGATCCAGGGCCATGCGATGAGCAACAGAACCAGCCAGCGGTTTTGCCGGAGCAGTGCGACGGTGATGGTACCCACTTTGCGGATCATGATTGATTTTCCGTTTTGGAAGTGGATGCAAGCCGTTGAAACAGGTTCTCCAGGCTTTGCCGTTGCTGCGTAAGCTCAAGAAGTTCTCCGCCGGCGGCCCAGAGAGTTTCAATTACCGGACGGACATTTGCATGTGTAACGGTGACCGTTACAATACCGGCGCTGGTTGCCGGCGCCAGGTCAAGATGTCTCCATACTGCTGCGGACGCCGGCAGGCCACGGAAGGAGAGCACAAAGGTATCGGTGGACTCTGTCAGCTCCTGCAAGGTTCCCTGCCGTGCGATGCGGCCTTCATGGAGAAACAAGACACGGTCGCAGATGCGTTCGACTTCCGTTAATTGGTGAGAACTGAAAAAGATGCTTTTCCCGTTGTCACGCGCGGCTTTCAGCAGCTCACGGACCTGCATGACGGCGCTGGGGTCGAGGGCCGAGGTTGGCTCATCGAGGATCAAAAGCTGCGGATCGTTTACCAGCGCCTGGGCCAAGGCAAGATATTGCTGCTGTCCGCGCGAGAGGCGGCGTGCCTGCTGTTTGGTGCTGGCGATGGGAACGGCCTTGATGACGCTCGCGACGCGTTCGCGCAGCTCACGGCTGGGCACGCCTTGCAACTTTGCGGCGAAACGAATGGCGTCGGTCGCAGAGTGAGAGAAGAAAACGGGATTGTCGGGCAGATAGCCGAGACGGACGCGTCCGGCGGGGTCGCCGAAGGCGTGGCCGAGCATGCTTCCCTGCCCTTTGGAGGCGTGCAGAAGGCCGACCGCGATGGAGATTGCCGTAGTTTTTCCTGAGCCATTGGGACCGAGGAAACCGACGATCTCTCCGGGATTTACGGAGAAGCTGACGCCGCGCAGAACTTCCTTTTGCCCAAAGGCTTTGTGAACATCGCGAAATTCGAGCGCGGTTTGCACCGATGCAGGACCCTTTTGCAGGATACGCGAAAAGGAAAAGGCCCCCATTGCGGAGGCCCTTTCGATGCAGCGAAAAAAACGTGCTTACTTCACCTTGAACAGGATGATAGCGAAGGTGAAGAGGGCCAGCGATTCAATGAAAGCCAGGCCGAGGACCAGGAACAGGAAGATTCCGGGGCGTGCGCCGGGATTGCGCGCCAGAGCTTCGGTGGAAGAGGCGACGGCGCGGCCCTGGCCGAGTCCGCAAAGGCCGGAGGCGATGGCCATGGAAATACCCGCGGCGAGCGGCACCATGCTGTTGCCGGAACCACCGGTCGATTGTGCAAACGCTGGAACGGCCATGCAAAGGACCGACAGCGTCATAAATACATTTTGTAACGTGCGCATATTGAGCTCCAAAGCTTCCTTAGATTTTCCTGACAGTGGGTGGTTGATGCTCACCGTGCTGGCACCCTCACGCTGACAGGCCGAACAACTGGAGCGGAAGCGCGACTCCAGCCAAACTTGTTGGCCGCGAACATAGGCGGCGGGACAGCTAAACTTCTTCTTCGTGCGAAATCGCCTGACCGATATAGATGGCCGACAACAGCATGAAGACGTAGGCCTGAATGAGCGACACGCCGAGATGCAGGCCAAGAAAGATTACCGGCAATGCCAGCGGGAACAACGAAAAGAAGATCAACGTCAACAGATCGCTGGCAAACATGTTGGCGTAGAGACGAATGGTGAGCGACAGGACGCGCGCGATGTGCGAGATGATCTCAATCGGCAGCATCAGCCAGGCAATCCACCAGAGCGGGCCCAGAAAATGTTTGGCATACTTCAGCGGACCCTGTTCCTTTAAACCCTGCCAGTGATAGTAGACAAAGGTGAGCAGCGCGAGGCCAAGCGGAACGACTGGGTTGGAGGTGGGAGTATCGACGTCGGGCAGCAGACCTAAAAGATTGTTCACGCCCACAAACAGAAGGATGACTGTAAGGTATGGGAGGAATTTTTCGTAGCCGTGGCCGATGATCGGCTCCGACTGGCCCACGACAAACTCGTGCGTCATTTCCGCAAGCTGCTGGGCGACACCGGGGCGCTCCACGCTGAGGGTGATGCGCACGATGACAAAGAAAAGAAACAGGATGAGAAACGCGACCATCTCCATGGCAAAGGTGCCGTCGATGGGCCTGCCCGGGTGTGCCGGCGGAAGACCGATGGCCGTCAGCAGGTGCGTGACGGGGCCACCAAAGAGCAGATTCAGGATGTGGGCAAAATAGTGCTGGAGCGGCATACTTCCGTCGATTCCGTTCTTTTATTTCTGAAGCAGCTTCGATTTTAACTTGGTCCGGATCCCCTGCGGGACAATAGCCGGATTGCCTCAACCAGTAACGCAATCAGGCTTAACGCCAGGCCGCCCAGAAGGGCGTAAATCGATCCATCCAAACTCTTTAGACTAACATAGAGCAACACGACTGCGAGCCCCATGCGGAGGAAAAACCACGCCAGCACGGGGCCAAGCGGCTTGGGCTGGACGCCTTCGGTGCCGACGTCCATGCGGGCGATCATGGCGGCCATGAGTTGAAGCCATTCATAGATTCCGGTGCCGGAGATGGCTGCGCCGACGAGAAAGAGCACCCAGCTGCGCCAACCGAGGCCCACCCAGAGGATTGGCGTGGCGACGAGCGTCAAGGCTCCCGTGAGCCAGAGGGCGCGGCGCAGGCTGCGGCGGACATCGTCGTCGGTTAGATCAATAAAGGACACAGGGTGCTTTCCGGTGCTGGGCTGTTGGCCGCGTTGCTGGTGCAGGATTCTGTCACGGGTTATTGCGATTGGCCTTGTTGGCGAGGCGAACGATCTGGATGAAGCCGGCAATCACGCCAAGAATCAAGCCGACGATCGCTGGCCATGTGGCGTGCAGGTGGCGGCCAATGAAATCGCCCAGCAGCCAGCCGATGATGGTTGACAGCGGGAGCGCCAGGGCGATCTCCACCATGGAGTCGGCCTTCATGAAACCGCCGAGGACGGTGTGGCGCTCGCCGGCGGGCGAAGGGTTCTTCTCGGGTTGGGAGGGTGCGGGCATCGGGATGAGCAGGAATGTCTCTCCTAGCCTAATGCACGGCACGCAGGATCGTACACAATCCATTTTGTTTTGCGTTGCGGGCGTGCGGATGAGAAAAGAGCGCGGCGAAGGAAACCCATGCGGCAAACCTCTTATACTGACAGTGACTTCATCGAGTTATTTCCAGTTATTTGTAAATTGGCCAAGCGAAGAGGACGTCCTGCGTGTACGAATCGGAATTTGAAAAAGAGCTATATCAACTGCGCCGCGAGAAGCTGACGCAGATAACGGCGCTGGGGCAGAAGACCTACCCCAACAGCTATGCGGCGACGCATACCATTGCAAAAATTCGCGCAGCATATGATGCGGCGACGGCAGAGGTGCTGGAGCAGCCGCGCGTGCCGGTGGCGATTGCCGGACGCATCATGGCGATTCGCGCGCAGGGTAAGGCGGGATTTGCCACGCTGCAGCAGGAGGGCCAGCGGTTGCAGATTTATGTCCGACTGGATGCCGTGGGCGAGCAGGCGTTTCAGTTGTACAAGCTGCTGGACATGGGCGACCACATTGGCGTGACGGGTTATCTGTTCCGCACGCGCACGGGCGAGCTGACCGTTCACGCGGATACGCTGACCTTTCTCAGCAAGGCGATGCTGGCGCTGCCGGAGAAATATCACGGGCTGGCCGACCAGGAACTGCGCTATCGCCAGCGCTACGTTGATCTGTTTATGAACCTGGACGTGCGCGAGGTTTTTGTGAAGCGCGCGGCGGTGCTGCGGGCGCTGCGACAGTTCTTTGACGCGCTGGGCTACATCGAAGTGGAAACGCCGATGATGCAAACCATTGCGGGCGGCGCGATGGCGAAGCCGTTCACGACGCATCACAATGCGCTGGACATGGACCTGTATCTGCGCATTGCGCCGGAGCTGTACCTGAAGCGGCTGGTGGTGGGCGGACTGGATCGCGTGTATGAGATCAATCGCAATTTTCGCAATGAGGGCATTTCGACGCAGCACAATCCAGAGTTCACGATGCTGGAGTTCTACCAGGCGTACGCGAATTATCACGATTTGATGGCGCTGACAGAAGAAGTGATTGCGTATGTCGCGATGCAGGTGAATGGAACGACGAAGACGGTGTTCCATGTGGATGGGAGTGATGTCGAAATCGATCTGGCGGTGTGGAAGCGATATACCATGCGCGAGGCGATTGGCGCGTTCTGGCCGGAGGGTGCCGGAGCCAGGCCAGCGATGGAAGATTTTGCAGATGCAGCGAAGGTGGCGCAACTGGTGGAGCATCTGCATCAGGCCCATACCCATGTCGATTTCGATGCGAAGGCTCCGATAGGAACAAACATTGCCGCCATCTTTGAGGCGGTTGCCGAAGAACACCTGATCCAGCCGACGATTATTTACGACTACCCGTACGCCGTTTCCCCGCTCTCGAAGCAGAAGCCGGAGGAGCCGGAGTGGGTGGAGCGCTTTGAGTTCTATATTGGCGGGTTTGAGCTGGGCAATGCCTTCAGCGAATTGAACGATCCGGACGAGCAGCGGCGCCGCTTTGAGCAGCAACTGGCCGAGCGTGAGCGTGGCGACGAGGAAGCGCACGCGATGGATGAAGACTACGTGCGCGCGCTTTCGTATGGCCTGCCGCCGACGGCGGGTGAAGGCATCGGGATCGACCGGCTGACGATGATTTTGACCGGCTCGCGGTCGATTCGCGATGTGATTCTCTTCCCGCTGATGCGCCCGCAGCAGGCAACCGCGGCGGAGAGCGACAGCACGGCCAACGGGACGCCAGAAGCCTGACGAGAGGCGTAGAATTGTTAAGGGTTTTTCTGCTTCTACAACTGTGAGAGCGAGTCTGCTCCATGGATTGACGAGGGTGGAAAACAACGAAATTTGCACGACCGCATTGCCAGGCAGGTACCCGTATGGGATTTGACTTCGATCGCAGCCAGCGCAAGAAGCTGGGCTATCAACTGATTGACCGCATCAACGATTATTTCTCCGGGCTTTCCACGCGCCCGGTGCAGCAGCCATCCGCGCTGCGCAGTTTTGTTCCCATCGAAAGCGACATTCCAGAACTGGGTGAAGACGCCGCGGTTGTGCTGGACGATCTGTGCAACGAGATGATCCGCCAGGGCTTCCACGTGCCCAGCGCGAATTATTTTGGCCTGATGAATCCCACGCCGACCTATATGGCAGTGCTGGCCGAGGCGCTGGTCGCCGCGCTGAATCCACAACTGGCGACGCTGGCGCGGTCGCAACTGGCTTCAAAGATTGAGAACGAAACGATCGGCTGGATCGCCCAGCGCGTGGGCTGGCAGAACGAAAATTTTGGCGGCACCTTTACCAGCGGCGGCAATGAGGCGAACTTCAGCGCGCTGGCTCTGGCGCTGACGCACCGCTTTCCTGAGGCTGCGGACAATGGCTTGATCGGCCTGGGCGTGCGGCCTGTCGTCTATGCTTCGCGGGAGTCGCATCACTCGCTGGACAAATCGCTGGCTCTGTTAGGCCTGGGGCGGAAGGCGCTGCGACGGATTGCGGCGACGCCTGCGGCGGAGATCGATTTGCATGCTTTAGAGGAGCAGATCGAAGCGGATAAGGCGGCGGGATTGCTACCGCTGGCCGTTGTGGGAACGGCGGGGACGACGAGTTCCGGCGCGATGGATCCGCTGATTGCGTTGGCGGAGTTGTGCGAGCGGCATGGACTGTGGTTTCACGTGGATGCGGCGTTCGGCGGAGCGGCGGCATTTTCCGACAAGCACCGGTCGCTGGTGGCGGGCATCGAGCGGGCGGATTCGATCACCATCGACCCGCATAAATGGCTGGCCATGCCCTTTGCCGCAGGCGTGATGCTGACGCGGCATCCGGAGCATCTGGAGACAGTGTTTGGCATCGACACGGCGTACCTGCCGCGCACCTCGGAGGGACCGCTGCCGGACAACTTCCGCATCTCGGCGCAATGGTCGCGACGGATGAACTCGCTGAAGTTCTGGCTGACGCTGCGCGTGCATGGCCGCAGCGCGTATGAAGAGATGATCGACAGGCAGCTTGGGTTGGCGGCGTATCTGGAGCAGCAGGTGCTGGCGACCGGAGGCTTCGACCTGGCGGTGCCGCGCAAACTGACCATTTTGAACCTGCGAACGCGGCTGGCGAATGAGCTGAATCTGAGCGAGCAGGAAACAACCCGGCTGCATCATCAGATTGTGGATGAGATTACGGAAAACGGCGAGCACTGGATATCGACATCGCGGGTGAATGGCAAAAGCGTGATCCGGATGATGATCATCAGCTATCTGACCGAGCCGCAGCATGTGGATGCATTGGTTGCGAAGCTGGAAGCGGCGGCGCGGCACGCGGCGGAGAAGATGGCAGCGCACTCACGTTGAGGGCTGTTTCGACTCTTCTTTCGTACTACCGGTCTTTACACTGGCAGCCTTTGTGCCGGCAGCCTTTGTGCCGGCAGTCTTTGTGCCGGCAGCCTTTGCGGCGCTGGCCTTGGCACTCTTCTTGCTGACTTTTTTGATGAACTGATTCAGCGTGACCGAGTCCAGTTCCTTTTCCACGGCACGGCGCGATTTGCGAAAGACCGATTGCATGGAGTTCACGAGCACCTTGTTCCCTGCCGTGACATGCGGTCCGCAGTGGAAGAGCTCTCCCGGCTCCAGCGCACGATAGATATCGCCCAAGGTGATCTGTTTTGGCGAGCGCAGCAGGCGCGATCCGCCGGAGGGGCCTTTGCTGCTGGAAACCAGCTTGGCTGTATGCAGGGCTGCCAGCAAGCGCCGGACAACAACAGGATTTGTCCGGATATTGGCGGCAAGCGACTGGGAGGTGTGATGCTTTTCCGGCTCCATCGCCATCAGCGCCAGGGCTTCCATACCCATCGAGAGTCTGGTATTCGCGGCCATGGGTGTATATCTAACACAGATTCCGGTGGAACGCTTTATTTTCCGTATAGCGGTAGTGAGCCAGTTTGCACCCGCAGTTGCGAATAGCCAAAATCGAGCCTTTGGATTATGCCGCCAAAGAGCGCTCCTCACTCGAATTACTGATGATAAGCCGACTTCTCAGGACTAATCTCAGGCTCGATTGGTGACTCGGTGATTTATCGTCAAATGAGAATATTGAAGCGAATGACCTCGGCTAGAGTAGCCATCGAATCATCTCCTAGCTCACTGTCGCCATGAAATCTCACACGGTCCCCGAGAAGCTCCTCAAACAGTTCGCGTTCAGACATCCCGTCAAAGGGTTGAGGCTTTGGCGTTACCAGAAGAATAAAGAGCCGTACTGGGACGTATCGCCGACGAAGGCGACCGTAAGCAAACGCCACTTTTTTGACCCGCTTGATCCTGCGAGGGAGGAGCGCATCGAAACAAGGCTCAATCAAAGATTCGAGAATCCTGTCCACGACTTCATCGAGCAGCTCGGCTTCCAAACCTTCGTGTTTGGTGCGCATCATGCCAGCGCACTTGCCCCCTATATCGCGCTCTTGTGGCACCGTTCCAAAGCTAGGAAGGCAGTTACAACTCTGAACTCCGATCTCTCAATCGATTCACTCGAAAAACTGAAAAACAGGGATGACCTCCTCGAACGAATTGCAGCGAGCTGGACCCTCGAAAAGATTCGGCAGGGCTGGAGGTTGAACGAGCCAATCGGAGTAAGCAAGGTAATCGAAACTATAGATGCGTTCATCGCGAGATTCAAACGTCCCGGTGGTGTCGAGACTTCCTACGCCGACACGATGGAGCGCCTAATGGAAGACAAGGACACAACGTTCGACGGTGCACAATGGGGGATAGTCCATACTGAACGGGACAATCCATTCGTGATTGGAGATGCTCCAGTCGTGACCTGGCAACGTGACCAGGAGGGAGTCGCGCAATACGGCATAGGATTTCGCGAGCCAAACGTCGAAGTCCTTCTACCTGTCTCTCCAATCGCCTGCCTGCACGTTCTGCCAAATGTCCAAAGGACGCGGGCCGTCATCACGCCGAAAACATTCGAGGCCAACGCAGTCGAGGCAGCATTTGCTGAAGCCTGTTACACGAATCTTTGCAGTAACTCACTCAACCAGCACCTCCAGCGGTACCTTGGTCGCGCAGCGATGGGAATCAACACGTTCTCAATCCGTCACAAAGATTACGTCACGGCATTCTGCGATCACTTGATTCTTCATGGCGTGCCGCCTAACGTGTGATATATCGGCTTTATTGACCGCATAAGATCGCGAACTTTACGGTCTTCGACGAGAACCCATGCAGTCGCACCGATGCACCTAAAGGACATAAAGCTTTTGGGAAGTTCGCAGCTCAATTGATGAAAAAGCGCAAATGGATTCACCGATCTCGGCTTACGTGTCAGTCACCAGATAAGTAACGGGAAACGCGGTTGTCGGTAGTGATCCCGCACCCAAAGTTCACGCATGATAATGTCCTTTATCATGCGTTCGCGATAGAAGATATTCTATGGATTCAAACTGACCCGCTACCCGTCAGACGCTTTGTTCGGACGATGCGGGCCGGGAGCGGCGATCTATAGAAATATCTCCGGTGCTACTATCAAGTTTTTAGAAGCAGGAGTAGAAAGCCTTTGCAGATTCTTTTTGTAGGAGATGTTTTTGGTAACGCCGGGCGGAAGATCGTCCACGCGCATTTGAAGCATGTGCTGGAAACGAATGCGGTCGATCTGGTCGTGATCAACGCGGAAAATGCCGCCGGCGGTTTTGGCGTGACGCCCCCGATTGCGGACGAACTGTTTTCGCTGGGCGCGCACGTTCTGACATCGGGAAATCATATCTGGGACAAACGGGAAATTATCGACTGGATGAATTCCGTGCCCGCCGACAGCCATGAGCGTCCGCGGCGTTTGCTGCGGCCAGCCAATTATGTTCCGGGCACTCCGGGGCATGGAGTGTATGAAGGCAAGCTGGCCGACGGCACGGCCTACGCGGTGATCAATCTGCAAGGCCGGGTCTTCATGGCCAGCAGCGACGATCCGTTCCGCACTGCCGATGCCCTGCTGGCGCAGTTGAAGGCCAGAGTGATTCTGGTGGATTTTCACGCCGAGGCTACCTCAGAGAAAGTTGCGCTGGGCTGGTATCTGGATGGGCGGGTGACGGCTGTGCTGGGCACGCATACGCATGTGCCGACGGCCGATGCGCGCATCCTGCCCCAGGGAACGGCCTTTCAGACCGATGTCGGCATGAGCGGTCCGTACGATAGCGTGATTGGTGTGGAGACGGAGAAAGTGGTGCAGCGTTTTCTAAACGGCATGCCGGCGAAGTTCGATCCGGCCAAAGAAAACCCCAAGATGTGCGCCGCGCTGATTACCTGCGATGCGGGCACGGGCCGTGCTCAGGCGATCAAGCACCTGATGCTGGGGGAATGAGACAACTTTTTACCCTGATGTGAAAGAAGGCAGCCTGTGGAGGCTGCCTTCTTTGCCTGGTTCGGTATCGTGCGATTTAGCGGGTCGAGTGGTGATGCACCGCACGCGGCTTTGTCGCCGCCGGTGCTTCTCCATCCTTCATGATGATCATCGGTGGAGACTGCGTGAAGGAGTCGAACGTGGCAATGTAGGAGACGGTAGAGTCGATGGTCGGCGGTGTCCGGAGGGGCTTCTTCATGTTGATGGTGAAGTCGGCCTTCTTGGACTGCTGCGCATCGTCGGAGACGGCCAACTGCACCGAATTTGCCGTGGCCGAAACCACAATGCCGGGTACCTTGGTGGTGACGCCCTTCATGGTGTCCCAGACCTTATTTGCATCGTCCGGCTTGCCGTTGGCCAGAATGAATTCCTTGTCACCCAAGGCGAGGGTGCTGAGATCCGGCGTGCTGGCAACGGTTTGCGAAGCCAGTTCCTGCGGCGACGGCGGCGGCGGGGCAGGCGTGATGGTAAAGCCAGCGGGCGGGTTCAAAGACGCCTTGGCCTGCGTCTGCACCTGATCGAATCCATCGGTGCCACCGTGGTACTTCTTGTACCAGTACTGGGCAGCCTTCTGGAACTCCGTGTGATAAGGCTCCGGGGCATAGGCTGCGGCGCGGGCGAGAAACCAGATGGCATTGATCAGGTCCTGCGGGTTTTCCTGTACGTAGGCGTTGCCGAGGAAGTAGGTGTCCTGCAGGCCGGTGCTTTGGGTGGTCTGCGCCTCGGGCATGGCCTTCAGTTCGGTCTGAAAGTTCTCGATGGCGTCCTTGTAATCTTTCTTATTCAGATCGTCGGCGGCAATGGCGCCGTCAAAGATCGGCGTGACGGCAGTCTTGACAGTGCTGAAGCTCGCTGCATCCGGCCCGGACTCGGGAGCCGTCGCCTTGAGACCTCGTTCAGCATATTGTGCAGCCTGGTCGAGAAGAGGTTGTGCGTCTGCAGGGTTTGTCTTTTGTGCGGCCTGGCTGCGTAACAGATAGGAGCTGAGCGCAAGAGCACGAAGGTTGTTGGGGTCTACTTCAAGCAGGCGCTTGGCAGTGTCCAGCATTTTGTCGGTGTTGCCCGTCTGCTGATAGGCCCCCATCAAACGCTGCAACATATCCTGTTTGACAACACTGTTGGGATACTGCTGGAGAAACTGCTCAATGGCGGAAGCCTGTGCCGCAGGTGTGGACTGGCTGACCGCGGTGGTGTAGGCGTTGTACTCTGCTGGATCCTTAATGGTAATCGTCGACTGGCCGGCTTGTGCCAGAAGGACGGGGGCTGTGCTCATGAAGGCAGTAGCCAAGGCTAGCACCGATATATACAAAACTTTCTTCATTCAATCACTCCTCGCGAATGAGTGTTACCAATCAGGATTGTAGTGCGTCCATGCGGAAAACGTAATCGGAGAGTGCGCACCAGCCAAGAGCCTGAGATGCGAGTATCTGCCTTATGCGTGGGAAACCGCCGCAACTACCTCGTGATGCGGATTATAAAAAGCATGTTTGGCTATGACAAGGGACAACACAACGAAAGTTGCAAAATTTCCGTGATATAGAGACGTTGCACGGGGCAAGACGACAGCGTGACGCAGATTGGATTCGCGTGGGAACGCGACTATAGTGGGTAGAAATGCCTCCCCTAGCGAAGCAAATTGCCGTTGTAACCGGGGCCAGCCGCGGTATCGGCGCGGCCATTGCGCAGCGCCTGGCAAAGCTTGGCGCGCACGTGATATTGACCGGGCGGGACCTGATCGGGCTTGGCGACGTGGTGAACAAGATTGTCGCCGCCGGTGGGCAGGGCGAAGCCATCGCCTGCGACCTGCGCGATCCCAGCCAGATTGAACGGCTGGCAAAGACCGTCCTCGACCAGCATGGGCGGTGCGACATTCTGGTGAACAATGCCGGATTGGGCTGGTTTGGCGGGCCTCTGCACACCATGGAGCCAAGCGAGTGGGACCGCATACTGGAAACCAATCTGCGTGCGCCGTACCTGTTGATTCGCGCTTTTGCGCCTGCCATGATTGCCGCTGAGCGCGGCCACATCATCAACATCTCTTCTCTTGCCGGGAAAAATCCAGTCACCAATGGAGCGGCGTATGCGGCTTCCAAATGGGGGCTGAACGGCCTGATGTATTCGGTGGCAGAGGAGCTGCGGCCGCACAAGATTCGTGTCTCTCTGGTGGCGCCGGGAACGACCCGGTCGGAGTTTGGCAATAGCCTGAGCGCGAAGAAGTCTCCGCTGGGAGCGTTGGCAGCGGACGATGTGGCGCATGTGGTGGAGATGCTGGTGACGCAGACGGACGCATCCTTTGTAAGCGAAGTGCTGATCCGGCCCACGCTGAAGAGCTGACGGCGCAGCGAAAAGAGGCCGGAATTCAGTGATAAACGAGGTACACTGAGGGTGGTTCTACCTATGGTGCGCTATGGCTTGGGTTTAGAACGTCTTATCCACAAGATATAGCGTTCGCGATGTTGACCACGGCAGTGGAGCGGATTACATTGAAGCCAACAAATACTCTCCGCAGCGGGTCTGAACCGGTATAGGCAGTCTGCTATAGGCAATCAGCGGCGGAAAGGAGTCTCCCCTCTTGCTGAAGCTAAAGAAAATACACATTCTCGGTTTTAAGTCCTTTTGCGATCGTACGGAAGTGGCGCTGGAGAACAACGCCGGCGGCCTGACGGTGATCGTTGGCCCCAACGGGTGCGGCAAATCGAACATCTCGGACGCAGTGAGCTGGGTGCTGGGCGAGCAATCAGCCAAGAGTCTGCGCGGCATCAAGATGGAAGATGTAATTTTTGCGGGCACGCGGGAGCGCAAGCCGACCGGCATGGCCGAGGTGTCGCTGACATTTGTGGACCCGGAAGTGTACGAAGGCGAAAACTCCGGTGCGCAAGAGGAGCCGGAGATTGTTCTGGGCGCAGTCCCGGAAAGCGAGCTGGAAGATTGGGACGAGACCTCCGTTCGCGCGCAGGCAGCGCAGGAAACGGAAGAGACGGTTGCCGAGCTGCAGCCGGGACAGATTCTCGAAGGCGAGGACGGAGAACCTGAAATCGCCGACACCGGCAAGGATGCCGACGGAAGCGCGACCAGCATAGCGGCCAGCGAATTCGACAGCAATGCCGTTGTCCTGAAGATTCGCCGCCGCAAATTTCAGCGCACGCCGGCGCGGCGCGGAGAAATTGTCGTTACGCGGAGACTGTTCCGCTCCGGCACCAGTGAGTACCTGCTGAACGGCAAGCTCTGCCGCCTGCGCGACATTCAGGACATCTTCATGGGCACGGGCCTGGGGCCGGATTCATACGCGATCATTGAACAGGAGCGCGTGGGACAACTGCTCAGCAGCAAGCCGCACGATCGCCGCGCCATTATCGAAGAGGCTGCCGGCATTACGCGCTTTAAGACCAAGAAGCGGCTGGCGGAGTTGCGGCTGGAGCAGGCGAAACAGAATCTGGCACGCGTCAACGACATTTTCGATGAAGTGACGCGGCAGATGAATTCTCTGAAGCGGCAGGCTGCGAAGGCCGAACGATATAGTGCGTTGCGGCAAGACCTGCAGCAGCGTCTGCGCGTGGTGATTGCCACGCGGCTGGCGGCGATGGATAGCGAGTCTGCTCTGCTGACCGAAGAGCTGGCGACGCTGACGGCGCGGGTGGATGAGCTGAGCGCCGGGGTGGACACGCTGGATCATCAACAGGCGGAGACGGTTGCCCAGGGATATGCGCTGGAGAACCAGGCGCGCGAAGCATCTTCTCGCGCGAATGCAGCCACGGTGGAACTGGAACGCGCGCTGACGCAACTGCAGGCCAACGAGGAGCGATCCTCAGAGCTGGTGATCCGGCTGAAGGCTGCGGAAGCAGAGTTGGAAGAGACGCGCAGACAGCTTACGGAGCTGGCTGGCGAGCGCAGCCAGCATCAGAGTTTTCTGGCGCAGGCGCGCGAGGCCGTCGATGGATCGCGCCGCGAGATGCAAGGCTGCCAGACGGCGACGCAGCAGGCCACGGCCAATCTTTCGAGTGCGGAACAAGGCATGGAAGATGTTCGCCGCCAGATGCTGCACTGGATGACGCAGGCAAATCAGGTGCGGCAACAGATCATGCAGGGCGAAGCCGGACTGGAGGGCCTGCAGCGCGAGGCCGACCGACTGAGCGCAGAGAGCCAGGGCGCGCATAGCGATCTGGAACGCCTGGGCGTGGAGCGTGGGCAGGTCTCGTTGACCTTTGGCAGTGCTACCGAGTCGCTGCAACGCATTGAGACGGACCTGACGGCGTTGCGGACGGCGCTGGAGACCAAACGCGGCGAGGAAACGACGGCGCGGCGCAGCGTGGATCAACTGCGCGCTGAGCACGCCACAATGCTGGGACGGCGCAATTCTCTGGAAGCGCTGATCAACGGGCATAGCTACTCCACGGACACGGTGCGCACGCTGTTGCGCTCGAAGACGCTGGAGGGTGGCATGGCTCCGGTGGGCGTGCTGGCGGATTTTCTGGAAGTCTCCGGCCAGTACGAGACGGTGGTGGATGAATTTCTGCGCGATGAGCTGAATTACATCGTCGTGAAAAGCTGGGATGCAGCGCAGGAAGGCATGCGCGTGTTGAAGGCCGATGTCGATGGCCGCGCGACGTTCCTGGTTCATCCGGAGGACTCGCAGGCGAAGTTCTCCTTTGCTCCGGGAGAGTATCCTCCGCTGGCGACAACACAGAATGGAGACGCGAGCCGCGAGGGTGTGGTTCGGCTGAAGGATTGCATCCAGGTGCTGGATGGATTCGGCAAATCGCTGGAAGTAATTTTGCCGAAGCTGCGCGATGGCTATGTTGTGCCGGATTCAGAATCGGCGCGGACGCTGGCGCTGGAAAATCCAGAGGCATTTTTTCTGGCGCCCACGGGCGAATGCTTTCACAACGTCACGGTCACGGGCGGCAAACCCAGCGTGGAAGGTCCGCTGGCATTGAAGCGCGAGTTGCGCGATGTGCAACAGACGCTGGCGCTGACGGAAGAACAACTGGCGCAGGCGGAGACGCATGCGGTCGAGTTGACGCACATGGTTGCGGAACTGGTGCAGCAGATTGAAGAGCAATCGGTGGCACGCCGCCAACTGGAACAGGAATCCGCGAACACCGGTGCGGCGTTGCGCCAACTGGAAGCCGAGACGGCACGCCTGGAGCGTCGCCTGCAGGATGCGACGTTGCAGGCAGAACGCAACAAGCAGGCGCAGACGGAGAAATCCGAATGGATTGCCAAGCGGCGCGAAGAGATTGCGCGCATGGAAGCCGAGCATGCCACGGCGGAGCAGCAATTGACGGAAGCGCAGGCGTCCATTGAAGGACTGCGCAGCGCGCGGGAGACGGCGCAGGCGCAACTGGCCGAAGCAGCGGCGCATTTGGGCGGTCTGGAAGAACGCCATCGCGGCGCGGCAGCGGCAGCGGAACGGCTGGAGCGCATGCATTCCGATCTGGAGCAGCGTGTCCGGCAACTGGAGCAGCAACTGGCAGCCGGAGAGGCGGAGCGCGTCCAGCGCACGCAGGAGAGCCAGCGGCTGGAGCAGCGGCGGATCGAACTGGAGGCGACGCGTGAGACGGCGCGCCAGCTGGCGACGGAGTTGTCCGAGCAGACGACCCTGCTGCGTCAGCAGGCGACGGAATTGGAACATCAGTTGCGCACGCTGCGGGCCGATGCGGAGGCACAACGCGACAAACGGAGCGAAGTTGCGACGCGGGCTGCGCGGTTGTCCTCGGATCTGGCGCACCAGGAAGAGACCTGCCTGCAGGAACTGGGCGTTGCCGCCGAGTTGTTGCGCGGGGACGATTCCTTTGTACGACTGGAGGCTGAGGCGCTGGCGGTGGAAGACGAAGCCTGCCGTGGCCTGAAGCAGAAGCTGGAGTCGATGGGGCCGGTGAACATGATGGCGCTGGAGGAATATCAAGAGGCGGCGCAGCGCCATGAATTTCTGGAGACGCAGCGCAAGGACCTGTTCGATTCCATCGAGAATACGCAAACCAGCATTCGCGAAATTGAGGCCATCTCACGCATCAAGTTTGAAGAGGCCTTTGCGCGGATCAATGAAAACTTCAGCGTGACGTTCGCGCGCCTGTTTGGCGGCGGCCAGGCTTTCATGCGGCTGACCGACGAAGAGAACACAGCGGAGAGCGGCATCGACATTGTCGCGTCGCCGCCGGGCAAGAAGCTGCAGAATGTACTGTTGCTATCCGGCGGAGAAAAAGCGCTGACGGCATTGTCGCTGCTGGTTGCGATCTTCCAATATCAGCCAAGCCCGTTCTGCCTGCTGGATGAGGTCGATTCCCCGCTGGACGAGGCCAACGTGGGACGGCTGGCCACGATGCTGAAGGGACTGAGCGACAAGACACACTTCATCGTCATCACGCACAGCAAACGCATGATGCAGGCGGCGGAATCCATTTTCGGCGTCACGATGCAGGAACCCGGCGTGTCGAAGGTGGTCTCGGTGCGGTTGGGCGGCAACGAACACCGCGCGGAAAAACGAGAAGAGCCGGAGCGGGTGAGCGCATAAATCCGTATGGAGAATCCATCTGGGTAATGCCGGATAGATTACTTTTGTACGTCCCGCGTTTTGAACGCCGCGCCAAATTGATCCTTTGCCGTTTGCAGGATGCAGAGATCCGCTGATCGTCCGTTGACAAAGACCCTGCCGCATCTCACAATCAAGATTCACTTCTTGATTGTGAGGCACGCCGTCTTTGCCAGCAGCACTCCAGACAACCGACTTTCAGGACCTGCATCTTTACGCGCGCGGCAAGGTTCGTGACCTGTACGAGGTAGGCGAAGATCTTCTCTTTGTCGCGACCGATCGCATCTCCGCTTTCGATCATGTTCTGGGCACAGGCATTCCGGACAAGGGGAAAATTCTGACGCAGATTTCTCTTTTCTGGTTCAACTTCCTGGAAGATCTGGCGCCCAATCACTTGATTACAGCCAATGTCGCGGAATATCCAAAATCACTTCGGGCGTATGCGGACGTGCTTCACGGCCGCTCCATGCTGGTGAAGCGCGCGCAGATGTTTCCGGTGGAATGCGTGGCGCGCGGCTATCTGTCCGGCTCCGGGTGGAAGGAATATCAGGCGACGGGCAAAGTCTGCGGCATTGTGTTGCCCAGCGGACTGAAGGAATCGAGCCGCCTGCCGGAACCTATTTTTACCCCGGCCAGCAAGAGCGCCAGCGGCGAGCACGACATCAACATTTCGTTTGAAGAGATGCACGCGCGTGTTGGACGCGAGGATGCCGAAACGTTGCGCAAGCTGACGCTGGCCATCTACAACCGGGCGGCGCTGCACGCCGAGGCCTGCGGTATGATTCTGGCAGATACAAAGTTTGAGTTTGGCCGCACGGCGCGCGGCATCGTGCTGGCGGACGAGGTGCTGACGCCGGATTCATCTCGCTATTGGCCAAAAGATACATATGCTTCCGGTGGTCCGCAGATTTCCTTCGACAAACAGTTCGTACGGGATTACCTTGAGGAAATTCACTGGAATAAGCAGGCACCTGCACCCGGTTTGCCCGAAGACGTTGTGAAGCATACCCGCGAAAAATATCTGGAAGCCTTTCGCCGCATTACCGGCAAGCAGGCATTGGAGTAAACAAAGATGACACTGGTTGATATTGTGATCATTGCCGTCATTGTCATTTCGACGCTCGCGGCAATTTCCCAGGGATTTTTCCGGGAGATATTTTCGCTGGTTGGGCTGGTGATCGGCCTGGTGGTGGCGTCCTGGAATTATGCTCGACTGGCTATTCCGCTTGCCCGCTTGATTCACTCTCCGGGAATTGCCGAAGCCCTGGCTTTTTTGCTGATAGCCCTGGTGATTATGCTGATTGCCGGACTGATAGGAACTGTGTTAAGTAAAGCAGTGCATGGCGTAGGCCTAGGAGGGCTGGATCGCCTGCTGGGTGCAGTTTTTGGATTGGTACGAGGTTGTGTATTGGTCATGGTGGCGATGATCGCCATCGCTGCATTCCGGCCCGGTGCGCCGTGGATGCAGGGTTCACGGCTGGCACCGTATTTTTTACCGGGAGCAAGAGTGCTGTCAACTCAAGCACCGGCTGAATTAAAAGAAAAAATTGCCTTGGGGATTACAATCATCGAACATCCGAAGTCTTCGTGGATACAATTGAACATGTCGCCGAATAATCCCCCGTCGCACGAGTAAAACAAAGCAACATCAGCTCAAATGCACGATGAGGTCAGTGTGAAACGCGAACTCGATAGTCTGGTTGTTCAAATGTACGCCAGCGGCATCACGTATGAAGAGGCCGTTCGGGAATTTCGGCGCCGGTATATTCAGGAAGTGCTGGCAAACCATAAAGGGAACCAATGCAAGGCGGCGCGCGAACTTGGCGTGCACCGCAACACGCTGAGCAGGATGATGACGGAGTTGAACCTCGATCCGGTCCAGATAAAACTGGGCCTGAAGCGGCCTTCCCGCGCGGAGCAGGCAGCGGGACACGGCATGCAAGTGGTACGCTCAAGGTAGTTCTCTGTATTCCAAGTTCCTTGAGGGCAGTATCCCGGTTGTGGCACAGACCATTGTGAATGACATTCTTCCGGCAGCAGGGAGCGATCCATCTGCTGCCGTAGCCATCGACTTCAAAAGCATGAAGACGCGGCTGCCTGCCTGGGACGATTTCGACGCATATTTATTTGATATTGACGGCACGCTGCTGCGCAGCCGCGACCGCACCCATTACAGCTCCTTTGCAGAAAGCCTTTGGACGATCACCGGACTGCAAGGCAGTCTGGATGGCATTCCGCTGCACGGCAATACCGATACAGCCATTTTGCAGGAAGTTCTTCGGCGTCATGCAATCGCGGCGGCGGATGCGGAGACGCTGACGCCCCAGATTCTGGATGCCATGCGCCGCATTGTTCTGGCCAGAAAGCATTCCATTGTGGTCTATCCCATGCCGGGTGTGTTCGCCACGCTGGAACATCTGCGCCGGCGGGACCGTCTGCTGGGACTAGGTACCGGGAATCTGGAATCGATCGGCTGGCTGAAGACCGAGATATGCGGTCTGCGCGACTACTTTACCTTTGGCGCATTCAGCGACCACTTTCATGTTCGCTCCGAGCTGATCGCGAATGGAGCCGAGCAGGCGCGCGCGCTTGCAGGCGCACAGGCCCGCATCTGCGTCGTGGGAGACACGCCGGCGGACATTGCCGCGGCGCAGGCCAATTCCCTTCCCGTAATTGCCGTAGCGACCGGGATGTATTCGCTGGAAGAATTGGGTCAGCATGCTCCTGAATTCGCTGTTTCCACGTTGCGCGAGCTGATGGCTTGCGCAACCTCGGCAGAACCCTGATGCGTGCGGCAGAACCACAAACGACAGTCTCCAGATGGAAGCGAATTGCGACGTGGCTGCTCTGCTACGCGCTGCTTTGCGGCGTGACGGAGCCGCTGCTGCTGGCCCAGCAGGCAGAATTGCCGACCGCTCCGGTGACTTCGGTGAGCCATACTACGGAGCCCCTTCCAGCGGTCTCCCCAAAGCAACTGGAGAAGGCGCGCAGCCTTTTTGAAAAAGGCACGGCGGCGCTGAAGAAGGACGAATCGGAAAAAGCGCTGGCCTTGTTAGCGAAGGCACATCGCCTGGCCCCGGCCAACACGGAATATCTGGCTGAATATGAGATCGCCAAGCAGCAGCGGATTGCCGCGCTGATGCGATCCGCGGAGAAACAGCAGAATTCCGGCGCGCATGATGCGGCCCTGGGAGATTTGCAGCAGGCGCAATCGCTGGACCCGGACAGTCCCTTTGTGCGCGAGCATATTCAGGCCATGAGCGTACAGGCTCCGGCGACACTGGAATCGAAGCCGCTGCCTCCGCTGGGCAGTGGAATTATTCCGCTGGATGCGAAGACCACGGAAGACACTTTTCATCTTCGCGCCAAGGCGCAGGACCTGGTTCATCGCGTCTTCGATGCGTATGGCATTACGGCGTTGCTGGATGAGTCGGTCCCGAGCACTGTCGTGCAGTTCGATATCGACAAGGCACCCTTTGCCGCCGCTTCGACAGCGGTGCAGCTGGCGACCAACACGTTTGTGGTTCCGCTGGACCCGCACCGCGTGCTGGTGGCAAAAGATACGCCGGAAAACCGGAAGAAATTCGAACGGCTGCTTTTGGAGACGGTGTATTTGCCCGGCCTGTCGGGCAAACAGATGATCGATGCAACAAATCTGATCAAGAACGTCTTCAGCGTGAAGCAGGTGGCTGTGGATGAAACGAACAGCACGATCAGCATTCGCGCACCGGAGTCGGTGCTGCGTGCGATCAACCTGACGGTGGCCCACTTGTATCAGGAGCAACCGGAGGTGATTCTGGACGTACGAGCCTACCAGGTGAACTATTCCAATATGCAGAACCTGGGGTTGCAACTGCCGCAGGCGTTTACCGTTTTTAATGTAACGACGGAAATACAAAGCCTGATCCAAAGCAACCAGAGCCTAATCAACCAGTTGATTGCGAGCGGACTGGTCAGTCCGGGCGATTATGCCGCGATTGCCGCGCTGCTGGTTTACTACGGACTGGCGAGCGGTTCCCTTTTGAGCCAGCCATTTGCTTTATTCGGCAATGGACTTACGCTGAGCGGCCTGACGTTTGGCACGGTGGGCGCCAATGCGTCGCTGAATATTTCAAGCTCCAAACAGCTGGACCATGTGCAGTTGCGCGGCGAGAATGACCAGACATCCACATTTCTTTTTGGTACGCGGTATCCGATCATCACGCAAAGTTACTCCGCCGGCACCACAACAACGCCGACGATTCCGGGCCTGGCTGGAGCGGCGGGTCTGGGTGGATTTGCAGGGCTGGGAACGAACTCGACAACGAGCGGAATCAACGCCCTGACAACAACGCCACAGGTGACGTACGAGAATCTGGGTCTTACGCTGAAGGCCACGCCGCAGATCCAGAGAGATCATCACGTGCGAATGCAGCTGCAACTCAAAATTGAAGCACTGGCGGGATCGTCGCTCAACGGGATTCCGGTTTTAAACAGCCGCGCGTTTGTGTCCGACATTGAAGTTCGCGATGGAGACAGTGCTCTGATTGTGAGCAACATGACACGGGAAGATCAGAACGTTCTGTCCGGCATTCCCGGATTGAGTGAGCTGCCCGGCATGACATGGACGGGCGACAAGAATACGCAGGTGACCGTGGGTGACGTGGTGCTGGTGGTGACCCCGCACATTATCAACTTTAGCCCGCGTGCCGTGGCTTCGATGAGGATCTCTGTGCCGACCGGCGATACCGAACGATAGATATCCGGATAGAAATGGTTGTACAAATTCCATGAGGCCCTGGATGGCGCGGCTGAAACCGTGCCCCTTTAAAAACTCTTGATGCAAGCAGTTCCAGATCGCGTGAACAATAAAAGAAAAAGGGATGAGCGCCGACAGGCACCCATCCCTTTTTGCGATCCATTCAAGCGAATGGCTATATTACGGCTTGGTGCGCAGTGAAGGAGCAGCCGTACTAGACTGTGCGGCGAGCTTCGAAGACTCATAGGAAACAAGCTGCCGCAGCGTGGCGTAAGGGACAGAATTGACGGCTAAGGGACGTCCGTTGATGACCAGCATGGGAGTTTCGTTGACACCCACGTCCACGCCCAATTGACGCGAAGCATCCACGGCAGCCTTGGTTGCCGGGCTCGCGACACAGGTTTTGACTGCGGCGGGGTCGGCTCCGGCCTTGGTGACCGCATCGGCCAGCGTCTTGTCTGTATCGGCGGGCGTCAAGCCGGCCTGGGTGTCGAAGACTGCTTGCACATACTTGAAGAAGGCGTCGTTGCCCTTCAGTTGCGCAACGCAGACGCCGTACTCGGCGGCCTGTTCGGCAGCAGGATGCAGACTGTTTATAGGAAAGTTCTGAAAGACGATGCGGGCGGTTGGGAAATCCTGCTCCAGCCGCTCCATGGTTGGTTCGGCTTCCTTGCAATGCGGGCATTGCAGATCGGCAAACTCAACCAGCAACAACTTTTTGGAGGCTGCGCCACGATACGGCCCCGTGGCTTTCTCTTCGAGCAGCGTACGCGTGGCGGCAAACGGATCGGGAAAAGGCATGACCTGTCCCCCGGCAATGAGGTGCTGGCCGTCGGGCGTAACGAAAAAGGCTGTTTCCCCGGGGCGGTTGCTGCTGCCTTCTTCACCGACAAAGATGATGACACGGCTTAGTCCGGGAGCTTCGGTTTTCTGGATGGCTTCCACCTGCCACTTGCGATTTGGGTCAAAGCCCCAAAGCTGCTTGAGGAAGGCATTGACGGTATCCATGCTGGGGGTGGTGGCGGTAAAGTTCTTGGGGTTTGGCGGTGGAAAGGTAATCGGTTTGGGCGTGGGCGCCTGTCCCGGAGTGGAAAGCTGGAGCGGCGCCTGATTGGGCGGAATTGCCTGGGAGCGGTTTTGCGGTGTTGGACCCGAAGGGGCAGTCTGACCGTACGCCAAAACAGCAAAACCTAATCCGGCTGCTGCAATCATCTGTAATACGTTTCTTTTCATGCGTTCATCCTCATTTATTAAACCTGTACTTTTACAGCGATTGGAAACCTTCGTCCGGTCCCAAACGATTTTTCGGTGACTTTCAGGACGGGAGCGGCCTGCTGGCGTTTATATTCGCTTCGTTCCACCAACTGCAGCACCTTACGGACATACCCAAGATCCTGACCCTGAGCAACCGCGATGGCGGCTGTTCCCTGATAGTGCTCCACATACGCTTCCAGAATAGGGTCCAGCACATCGTACGGCGGCAGAGCGTCGGTGTCTTTCTGTCCGGGGCGCAGTTCTGCCGACGGAGCCTTGATAAGGGTGTTCTTAGGAATGATCTCATGATCCCGATTTACATAGTGGCTTAGCCGGTACACCACCGTCTTGAGGACATCGCCAATCACAGCCAGCGCACCCACCATGTCTCCATAGAGCGTGCAGTAGCCGACGGCCATCTCGGATTTGTTCCCGGTGGTCAGCACCAGCGCGGAATGCTTGTTGGAAAGCGCCATGAGCAGAGTGCCGCGAATGCGCGATTGCAGATTTTCCTCTGTCGTATCCTGCGGTTTGCCTTGAAAGGCATGGTCCAGCGCAGCCAGCTGCGCGTGGAAGATGGTCTGGATGGGGATCAGCTCAAAATCGATTCCCAGATTTCCGGCAAGCTGCCGCGCATCGTCAATGGAACCTGTTGAGGAATATTCGCTGGGCATGCCCACGCCCAGGACATTTTCTTTTCCCAGCGCGTCGGCGGCAATGGCAGCGACGAGAGCGGAATCGATGCCTCCGCTGAGGCCAACGATGGCTTTGGAGAAGCCGCATTTGCGGACATAATCCCGCGTGCCCAGCACCAGGGCGTTATAGACCGCAGCATCTTCACTGGGTTCATTCGACGGGCGGATATCGCCGGTGAGGGCAACGGTGTCGACCAGAACCAGATCTTCCTTGAAGGAAGCGCCGCGTGCAATGCAGGTGCCGTCCGGAGCCATCGCCAGGCTGGTTCCGTCAAAGATGAGACTATCGTTTCCGCCCACCTGGTTCACCATGACCACGGGCACATTATGATGACGCGCGATGGCGGACAGCATCTCCCGGCGCAACTCGCGCTTGTCGCGATAGTAAGGAGAAGCCGAAATGTTGATGACCAGCGAGGCGCCTTGATGAATCAACTGCTCCACGGGGTCCACGCTGTACAGGCGGCGTGCCCAGAAGTTTTTATCATTCCAGGCATCTTCGCAGATGGTGAAAGCAATCTGTTCGCCGCCGAAGGAATGCAGGCTTTGCGATTCTGCAGGGGCAAAGTAGCGTTGCTCATCAAACACGTCGTAATAAGGGAGCAGCCGCTTGGACTGGAGGAACTCGATGCGTCCATGTTGCAAGAGTGCCGCGGAATTCATGACGCTTTTGCCGGTGGAGCGATGCGCCGGCGTGATGCATCCGCAGAGGATGGCGATGCCGAACCGGGAGGTCATGGCCGCGACTTCCTCAAGCGCTTCCTGGCAGCGCGCCAGAAACGCAGGCCGCTCCAGCAAATCCGCCGGAGGGTAACCGCATAGAGCCATTTCGGGGAAAATAACCAACTGCGCGCCTTGCGTACGGGCGTCCTGCGCGAATTCCGCAATCTTATTGAGATTGCCCAGAAAATCGCCAACTGTTGGATTAATCTGCGCTAAAGCGAGAATCACAATCCTCAGTGTATCGGCTGCCTTCGCAGGTGACAAACGTGAGCCACGAAACCGGAGCGGCGGCCAGTCTGCAACAATTCTTTGTTAATTTCCGGTACCGCTGAGGACCACGCCAAAGGTGCGCGTAATGATCTTCAGATCCAGCCAGAGGCTCCAGTTATCGACATAGGCTGTGTCGAGAGAGATGTAATTGTCGAAGGAGGGATCCTGGCGCGCCTGTACCTGCCAGAGGCCGGTGATTCCGGGAAGAACGTCCAGACGCCGCAGGTGAGGCAATTCGTACTGGCTGACCTCGCCGGCCAGGGGCGGCCGCGGACCGACGATGCTCATGTCTCCCAGCAGCACATTCAAGAACTGGGGCAGCTCGTCCAGAGAATATTTCCGGAGCAGATATCCCAGCCGTGTAACGCGCGGGTCATGGCGCATTTTGAAGAGCACGCCATCGCGCTCGTTCATGTGCTTCAGGGCTTCCTTGCGAGTTTCGGCATCGAGCACCATGGTGCGGAACTTGAGGCATTTGAAGGTTCTGCCTTTGCGGCCAATGCGCTCGGAGCGGTACAGGATGGGGCCTTCGGAATCGCAACGAACAGCCATCGCGATGGTCAGCATGACAGGAGACAAAAATGCCAGAGCCGCAGAGGCGATCGTAATATCCAACAGACGCTTCAACAGCAGGCCGAGGACAGGAATCTGCTTGCGATGCAGCGGCAGGGTGGGAAACTGGCCGACGTATTCCACGGGAGCGTTCCAGGCCAGGCCATCGTACAGGTCCGGAATTACGCGAACATCCACGCCGCTTACCGCGGCCTCCGCCAGCAGGCGCTTGATCAATCCGCGCTCGCAGGGGCCGGTCACAAAAATGTCGTCGATGAAGTGCTGGCGAATCAGTCGCGCAATCTCCGACGTGTCGCCGAGGACGGTGTCGTCGCTGCTGAAGCATTCGCCTTCGGTTCGTACAAAGCCCTTGCAGGCAAACCCGAGATGGCGAATCCGGTCCAGATGGTTCCGCACGGCAACGGCCGAGGCGCCGGTGCCAACGATCAGCACGTTGCGCGCTTCCATTCCCTGCTCACATCGCTTGTAGGTGATGTAACGCCAGATGCCACGGCGCAAGGCCAACAGGAATGCGGTCACGGCAATCGTAGCGATAACGACGGTTCGGGAAACTGCATCCTCACGCGCCAGATAGAGTGCTCCGGCAAGGATGAGACCAGCGGTCAGGCAGGCTTCCATCGAGAGGCGCTGTTCGTGTAACCCGCTGCGGCTCAACAGAGAGTCATATAGACCATACGACCGGCTGACGGTCAAAAGCACAATGGCAAAGCCCGCGATATAGAAAAACAGAATTGCCGGGGTGGCATAGAGAGGCGCGGAGCCATGTGGAAAATCCCAATCCATCGTCTTACGGATGGCAATGGCAATGGCAGTGGCGATCGCGACCGTCATGCAGTCGACCAACATCCAGACCGATGCCATGACGCTGGAGGTCGATCTCCTGTTGCCCGACGCGACCACCGAGTCGGCAACGGAAAGATCCGGATATTGAACTGCTTTTGCTGAAGACCAATGGGTGAAATCGGGGGATGCCATTCAGTGTCTTCCCTGCTACGTTGTCGTTCACAAGCGAGACCAGACAGAAAGACGAAAAAATGTTACATAAATGTTGCACAACGAAGTTGAGTGAGAACCGTACTAAATAGCTATGTACAATCCAGCAAAATGAAAATTCTTAGATTTGTTTTGGTGATGCAGTACCACAATCAAGCAGAAGCAAGTCTTCCAAACTTCTTTTCAGACTCTCTTTGTAACTGTGATGCAATGTCGCCTTTAGACGACGTATATCTCCAAAGAATTTCTCCAGATAAGGGAAATCGATAGTACCCTGTCGCCTTTGAGCGACGTAACATCGCAAACTATAGATACCACTGTGGCTGATGTTACCTTTCATGCTTTTGTAAAGCAATGAAATTTTCTGCAAAAATTTCATGAATCGACATGGTAAATCTATTGAATATGGAAGGTTTATACCGGGATGTCGATGCGGTCCATATCCAGGAAATTGGTCAGGACCGGGTCGGTGCTCTGCAACATCTCGTCCAGCGTGCCGAAAAACTGGGCCTTTGCCTCATGCAGAAACAGGACCCGGTCGGCCAGTTTCTCGGCAAAGCGCATGTCGTGCGTGACTACGATGCTGGTCAACTTCAATTGGCGCTTGACCTTCTGGAGAAGCTCCCCGAGCATGTGGGCCATCAAAGGATCCACCATGGTGGTGGGTTCGTCATACAGGATCGCTTCCGGCTGCGCGGCCAGGGCACGGGCGATGGCAACGGAACGGCGCATGCCTGTGGACAGGTCTGCGGGTAACTGGTCCGCCGTGTCCGTCACATCCACCATAGTCAGCAATCCGCGAACGATCTGATCGATCTGGTCTTCCAGCAGCTCTCCGCGTTCACGCAGCGGAAAGGCGACGTTTTCTGCGACGCTGAGCGAATCAAAGAGCGCCCCGCTCTGAAAGACCATGGTTACCTTGCGGCGTACCGACTGCATCTGTGCCTCGGTGAAGTTCGTAATGTCTTCGCTGGCGACAAGAATGCGACCGGAATCGGGCTTGAGAAAGCCGAGAATCTGCTGCAGGGAGACGGATTTGCCGACGCCGCTGCGGCCAATGATGCAGAGCGTTTCTCCTGGGAACACATGGAAATTGACGTTATCCAGCACGCACAGGTCGCCAAAGGACTTGCAGACATTCTCAAAGGCGATGTACGGGACGGGTTGGTGATTGGGATGCGTACTCATTCTGTATAGAAGATAGCCGATGCCAATGAGGGATGGGAATTTTTGCTATCAGGAAGCCGCCCGTGCAATACAAAGAGAAGCTCTTACATCGCCTTGGGCAAGGTTCTTGCGCGTGGAGGACGGCTTGGCTGGGTGTGTGCTTTGGAATCGCTCCCCTTTACGGGACGCACTGCGATATGCGTCTCCAGATGGAGTCGGTCGGCATAGCGCAGCAGCTTCTCGATGCTGACCTGGGAGATTCTTCCCTTGAGTAAATTGCTCACCGACGGTTGGTACTCATCCAGAATCTCCACCAACTGTGCCTGTGTATAGTCCGCAGCGCGAATGTGCTCCAGGATAGCGGACAGTAACTCCGCCTTGATCTTCAAGACGCTGGCCTCGGACGCAGAAAATCCCAGCGCATCGAAGACGTTTCCTTTGACGATGTGAGTCGGCTTATTTTCCGCTGCGTTTTTCATGTGCCCTTTGCTCCTGGATGCGCTGTTTTACAAGTTTCAGGCGCTGGCTGGCGATTGCAATATCTCGTCTGTCGGTCTTCCGGCTGTTCTTTTCAAAGCAATGCAAAACGTGGATGATGTTGCCCACTTTGGACAGATAGATGGCCCGATACCACGTTTGTTCATCGGCCTCTTTCAGTTCATAAACGCCGGGGCCGATGGAATGCATGCTGCGGGTCGGGCATGTCGGCTCTCTGCCCAGTTGAAGCTGACGAAGTGCGAAGCCAAGAGACTGCTTCACCGCAGCGGGAAAGGCCGATAGTACCTCCAGGGAATCGCCCTCAAAGTAAATCTCAGCGACTGGTTGGGATTCTTCTCTGGACACCACTCTTGCGATAGTATCCAGAATTTGAGGGTTTATACAAGATTTATTATAAATTGGATCGCGCGACCTGATGCCTGAAATGCGCAATCCAGGCTCTCTCTTTCAGATGTCTTGAGCATTCGACAGTTTCACCTGCGGATACTGTAGTTGCTTCGCTTCAGCAACGCTTGCGCCAGATCTTCGGGAGTATTGATATTGAGGAACCAGTCGGCGTTGCCGGCTGCGTGGCCCGGCGCATCGACAGGATAGCGGTCGATGGCGGTGGTGAATCCGCCGGGACAGTCTCCGCAAGGGAGGGAGGCTGCCTGTTCCAGGGCGAGCATGACCTTGTGCTTCCCTTCTATGAGCGCCTGTTGCAGTCCGGGCAAAAGGCTGCGATGGTAGGCGGCACAGAGCGGCTGGGGCATGGTGGCAAGATATGGAACCACGGCCAAGGCGACGCCGCTGCGTGCTCGATCCAGCAATTCGGCCAGAAATGCAACGGGCATCCAGGGCAGATCGACGGGCAAAAAAAGATTCCAGGCGGTGGTGGATACTTCCAGCGCTGCGGTGATGCCGGCGAGCGGACCAGCCGAGTCTGCGGCATCGGGAATGACGGGAGCATAGCGGCCCAGTTCCAGCCGGTTGGTACAGATGCGGACCTCGCAACAGACAGCGCGGAGTTTGTCGAGGGCGTCTTCGAGCAGCGTGTGACCATGCCAGGCCAGCAGGACTTTGTCCTGGCCCAGGCGCGTGCTGTGCCCTCCGGCAAGAACAAAACCGGTTGCCGGGTCGGAGGCAATCGGGCCGGAGGCCATCGGGATGGAGGTCATCTAGGCTGCTCCCAGACGCTCAAAGAAGCGAACGATGGTTTCGATGCCGCGATAGTAGTTGGCGATGTGGAACTTTTCGTTGGGCGCGTGCAGATTGTCATCGGGCAGACCGAAGCCCATCATGACGGTGGGAATCTTCAGGTGACGTTCAAAGTCGCCGACGATGGGGATGGAGCCGCCGGAGCGGATGAAGACGGTTTCTTTGCCAAAGACGGTATGCAAGGCCGCGGTTGCCGCCTTGATGTAGGGGTTGTCGACGCCAATCACGATGGCATCGCCGGAGTGGATCAGGCGCACATCGACGGTGATGCCGACGGGGCAGAGAGATTCGACGTAGCGTTTGTAGAGGTCGAAGCTGGCCTGCGGCTGCATCTCCGGAACCAGCCGCATGGAGACTTTGGCGGTTGCCTTTGCCGGGATGACGGTCTTTGCACCCGCGCCGGTAAAGCCGCCGGGCATGCCGTGGATCTCCAATGTGGGCCGCGCCCACAGGCGTTCGAGCACGGAAAATTGCGCTTCGCCGGTGAGCGACTTCGAGCCGACTTCGTGCTGCAGGAATTGCTTTTCATCGAAGGGCAGCGTCTTCCAGGTCTTTAACTCTTCGGACGAAGGAGGCGTGATGGCGTCATAAAAACCGGGAATCAGAATATGGCCTTTGGCATCTTTCAACTGCGCAATGATCTGGCAGAGCGCCATGAAAGGATTGGGCGCGGCCCCGCCGTACATGCCGGAGTGCAGATCGGTCTTGGCCCCGTGCGCCTCGATTTCCGTGTAGATCATGCCGCGCAGGCCCACGCAGAGCGTGGGCAGATCGGGCGCAAACATCTCTGTGTCGGAGACCAGTGCGAAGTCGGCCTTCAGTTGATCGGGATGCTCGCGCAGGAAGGTGGCAATTCCCTCTCCGCCGACTTCCTCTTCGCCTTCGATGATCAGGCGGATGTTCAACGGCAGCCTGCCACCTGAATTTCCATCCCGGCCCGCCTGCATCAGGCTTTCCAGCGCTTTGACGTGCATGTACATCTGGCCTTTGTCGTCCACGGCGCCGCGAGCGTAGATGTTGCCGTCACGCTCGGAAGGTTCAAAGGGCGGGCTGAGCCATTCCTCCAGCGGATCGGGCGGCTGGACGTCATAGTGGCCGTAGCAGAGGCAGGTGGGCTTGCCGGGTGCATGCAGCCAGTCGGCATAAACCAGCGGATGGCCGGAGGTTTCGATGAGATGGACATGCTCCATGCCGATGCGGCGCAGCTCGCGGACAAGAAAATCGGCGGCGCGGCGCGTGTCGTCGCGATGTTCAGGCAGCGTGGAGACGGAAGGAATGCGCAGCAGATCTTTCAGTTCAGCAAGAAAACGCGACTGGTTCTGCTGCGCGAACTCGATAGCGGTGGCGGACATGGAGTCTCCTGATGTGGATATCGGCCTGAGAACGCGGCAGAGCTAATAGCGATCGATCGATGGGTCAATCTGGATGGACCATCCATCAATGCCACCGGCGAGGGATTGCGCCCGCTCGAAGCCCTGCTCGCGCAACCAGAGCACGACGCTGAGAGAACGCACGCCGCGGTGGCAATACACGACGATGTGGGCGTCGGGATCCAGTTCCTGATGCGCGCGCGTGGGAACGTCTCCCATGGGCATGTTTCGGGAGCCAGCGATGGCGCCCATGTCGACCTCCCACGGTTCACGTACATCGAGGAGAACAAATCCGGGAGGGGCCTCGCTGAGGACGCCGGGCGCTGCGGGTTGAGAGGATGGCGCAGCCTTCAATTGCGAGGCCAAATCCTGAGCGGAGATTTCATGTTGTATCACGCGACAGGATACATCGGGACAGTGCTTTTTTGCACGTTCGGAGTTTCCATGCGTTCGGGACAGGATCGGGGTCTAATCGTTACCAGACATGGTGTTCTGCGCCTGAGCAAACGCGTAGGAACTAACATGGACCGAACCTCGAAACGGCATATCTATATCCGCGATTGCAGACAGGATCAATGAGATGAGCAGAGCAAGGGAGAGAACAAGCACGAAGTGAAGCACGATATTTTCGCTGCCAATGAGACTGGCCGCTACGATCGTGATGATGCCGCCACTGATCAGGACAGCCCATAGAATGGCCGGGAGGCTGGAATCATTTTCCAACCGCCGTTGGCGGCGATGCAGCGTCAGGTCTCCCAGTTCGAAGATTGTATGGTCCAGGCTGGTCTGTTGCGAGGCATTATTTACCTGCGTGCTTATCACCACGCTCCATAGATGATCGATGACCTGATGGCCTTCTCGACTCCAATGCCCCCTGCTCATGGCCGGCCATTCCGCCGTAACCATGTCCCGGGCATACATCCGGGCCCACTGCTGCACCGCATCTCTCTGAGGTTCCGGCAGACCCTCGGCCGTCCGATATACATTCACCAACGCACTTGCTTCCAGGTCCGCGTTCGAATCGGCAACCTGGAAGTTGCCCCACACGGCATACAGCATGAAGCCGATCATGACGGCATAGATGGTGCCGATGACGGAAATCTGCCACCCGATCACATCGTTATGAGCACGCCGTTTCGCTGGGATCCAGATGCGATTCAGGAGAAATAAAAACGTGAAGGATGAAATCAGGCACGCAAGAATGAGGACAACATTATCGTAGCCGTTTAGCATTTTTACTCCGAGGAAAGCCGACACAGGTGCATCCTTTGAAAACGGGGAAATTTTCACACCTTCTTCATAATTCGCGATACTCTGCGCGATAAAGATTTGCTCCTACTCTACTGCACAAATTTATTGCTTTGTAATTTTTTAGCGACCGGCAAGTTTGGATGTATGAAATTCAGAGGATTCGAGTTAAGCTGGCTCCGGCAAAGTAAAAACAAAGGGCGTGACCTCAATGATAAAAATACGTGACCTGAATCGACGGAATTTCATGAAGGCGGCCACAGCCAGCGTGCTGGGCGGTGCCGTGGCATCGGTTGGCATGGACGCTTTTGCTCCCGTGGAGGCCCAAGCGCAGACCACAGACACACCGCAGCAGGCACTGCAGCGCCTGGTCGATGGAAATAAGCGCTATGTGGATCAACGGTTGACTTCGTTTACCAAAGATATGGCGCTCATCCGTCAACATACGGCGGAAAAGCAGGAGCCGTTTGCTGCCGTGCTTTCCTGCGCTGACTCGCGTGTGCCGGTGGAGATTGTCTTCGATCAGGCCATTGGAGATGTTTTTGTGACGCGGGTTGCGGGGAATATTGCGACGCCGGAGATCATTGCAAGCCTGGAATATGGAGCGGCGGTCCTGGGAACCAAAGTCCTTGTGGTGATGGGCCACAGCGCTTGCGGGGCGGTCAAGGCGACCATTGCGGGCAAAGAGGTTCCGGGACAGATCAGCTCACTCTATCCCTATATTTATCCCGCGGTGGAACAGGCCGGAACATCGTTAGAGGCGGCGAGCAAACAAAACGTCAAGAATCAGGTCAGCCTTTTAAGTAAGGCATCGCCTGTTCTCGCGAAACTCATCCAGGAGAAAAACCTGCAGATCGTTTCGGCCTTCTACGATGTTTCCACGGGCCAGGTAACGATGCTGGAGTAAGGCTGCACCGATGGATGCAGCCTGCCGCAGAGAGATCTTACGATGTCCCTCAGTGGCTAAAGCCACAATTTTATGGCCCTTTGATGGCACGGCTAAAGCCGTACCCCTTCAAAACCTATGAATGCAACCGTCCTACTTCAAACTGACGGTCTGTTGGAACGGTAAGCTCTGCGAGGAACCGCCAACAGAAAAGGTGTATGCGCCGGGGACCTGTTCCCAGTCGGATTTCTGCTCGTTATAGATGGTGAGATATTCTCGCGGGATGGTCACGGTGACGTATTGACTCTCGCCGGGATTCAAACGCACTTTATTCCAGCCAACCAGACGCTTGGGCGGCTCCTCGGCGCTTGCGGGTAAGGATGCATAGACCTCGGCGATCTCGGCTCCGGCGCGACTGCCTGTGTTTTTGACGGTAAAGCCGATTGTGACCTGATCTCCCGGTGTGACCTTCAGACCGGAGTATGCATACGTGGTGTAGGACAGGCCATAGCCGAAGGGAAACAGGACCGGCTTGTGTTTCGCGTCATACCACTTGTAGCCGACCAGCAGGCCTTCGGTGTAGTGGACGGAGTAGCCGGACCAGACATGCGTCGGCCCGTTGACGGCGCCGGTTCCCTGCCCCCGGTCCGCGGCTGTCAGCGGTGGGATCGTTGGATGGGGCAAATCCTGATCGCTCTTTGGAAAGGTTACGGCAAGCTTGCCTGTTGGATTGACTTTGCCCAGCAATACATTGGCAACGGCCACATCGCCGCTGCTGCCGGCATACCATGCCTCCAGAATGCCGCTGACCTTGTTGACCCACGGCATGGTCACAGGACCCCCTGTTTCCAGAACGACGACGGTATGCGGGTTGGCTGCGGCCACCTGCTCGATGAGCGCATCCTGATTGTCGGGAAGCGACAGGCTGCGCAAATCCATCCCTTCGGCCTCCCACTGGTGGGCAAAGATGATGGCCACGTCGGAGCTTTTGGCCAGAGCCGCTGCGGACGCAGGATCCTGACCTGAGTTGAACTCTACCTTGGCATCGGGAAGCATGGCGCGAAGCGTTTTCAAGGGTGAGGTCGGGAACCAGATGTGCTCCTGCCACACGGTCGCGCCATGACCGAGAGGGTCGATGGCATTGCCGCCCGGCGGGTCAACCTGCGCGGAACCGCCGCCGGAGATCATGCCGACGTCCGCATGCGCACCGATGACGGCGAGCGTGCGCAGCTTTGTTGCATCGAGCGGAAGGATGGCGTTGTCATTCTTGAGCAGAACGATGCTCTGCTCTTCCAACTGCTGGGCGATTCTCAGACCGCCTCGGGCATCGACGACGCTTTTCTGCACCGGATCGTCGACGATTCCAGAGGCAAACTCCGAACGCAACACCCGCCGCGCATGGTCGTCAATTTGCGAGAGAGGGACCTTTCCATCCTCGACAGCCTGCTTGAGCGCGGGGCCGAAGAAGTCGGCCATGGGCTGCTCCTGATCCAGACCGGCAGCGGAGGCTTTTACAGTGCTGTGCGTGCCACCCCAATCGGAGAGTACGAAGCCTTTGAAACCCCACTGGTGCTTCAGAACTTCACCGAGCAGGTAAGGATTTTCACACGCATAATCGTCATTGATGCGGTTATAGGAACACATGACCGCTGCGGCGTGAGAGATTTCCAAGCCGATATGAAAGGCCAGCAGATCGCTTTCCTGCATGGCTCGTTTGGAGATGATGACGTTGACGATATTGCGGCCTGTCTCCTGATCGTTCATCGCATAATGCTTGATGTCGCCAATGACATGCTGCGCCTGCACTCCTTTGGCAAGATTGCCCACCAGGGTTCCGGCGAGGATCGGATCCTCACCGAGAAACTCAAAGGTGCGGCCATCCCTGGGTTCACGCGTCAGGTTGACGCCACCGCCGAGCGTCATGTTAAAGCCCTGGGCGCGCAATTCGCGACCGATCAACGCGCCGTATTCGTAGGCTGCGGCGGGGTCCCAGCTTGAAGCCATACCCAGGTCCGAGGGCAGTGCGGTGGAATAACGCCCGTTGACGCCACTGTCACGCACGCCATACGCGGAATCGGATATATAGATGGGAGGAATCCCCAATCGCGGAATGCCGACGACATATCCTGCACCCCCATTGGCCAGATGCGTCAGAGGCATCTGCCATTGCCTGGCGTGCGCCATTCCATTGCCGTGCAGCAGAGAGATTTTTTCGTCCAGCGTAAGCTGCTTCAGCACCATCTCCGCCCGAACGTCGGGAGACAGGCTGGGATTCATCCACGGGCCTTTTGGCGGGGTGTTCTCCGGAGAGTGTTGCGCGGAGGCAGGCAATGCTGCAAGGAAGCAACCTATAATAACGAGAGTAAGCATACCTGTTCGGCGAAGGCGTTTGGACAAATCCATTCTTTCTCCTGGGAACAATCCCGCAATAGATTACAACACAATCGATTGTCTTAAGGATTTAATGCATTGTTGTCTGTTATCGATACTGAATACCGGTTTATGGCGAATATCGCAGACATATTCGATCTATGCCTAGAATGAAATAGTATCAGAAAAACTGTCCAATGGCTTCGGCAGGACGGGGTTTCCGGCAAAGGTATAATTTCGTTCCACGGCCAGACGGTATGGCAGGATTCGATTCTGAGTACCCGGTTATCCGGTAAAGGATTAGGCTAGAAGTCAGGTGTATGAGTCCATCGCAAAGAGTCCTGATTGTTGAAGACGAACTGAATGCCCGGCTGGGGCTGGCTGAATTGATTTCTGGCTGGGGCTACCGTACAGAGACGGCAGAGAATGGGATCGAAGCGCTGGAGCGTATCCAGAGCTTTCAGCCCACGATTCTCGTCTCCGACATGAAAATGCCGCGCATGGACGGCCTGGAGCTGCTAGCGCAATTGCAGGAGCAGCAGTCCAAGCTGGCCGTGATCATGCTGACCGCGCAAGGCACCATTGACAGCGCCGTCGAGTCGATGAAGCGCGGCGCCTATGACTACATCCAGAAGCCGGTGGACCCGCATCGCCTGCGCACCATTCTGGCCAATGCCAGCCGCCAGCAGGAAACGGAACGAGAACTGGAGATTACCCGCCGCCAACTGCGCGATACGGGCGTGTTCGGATCGCTGGTGGGGAAATCGAAGATCATGCGGGAGATTTTCGCTCTGATCGAACAGATTGCCTCCAGCAATGTCTCTGTCCTGATTACCGGCGAAAGTGGAACGGGCAAAGAACTGGTGTCGCGCACGCTGCACCAGCTGAGTCCGCGAAACAGCAAGCCTTTTGTCGCGGTCAACTGCGCCGCCATTCCAGAAACGCTGATTGAGAGCGAGATTTTCGGCCATGAGAAAGGCGCTTTCACGGGTGCTCTGGAGCGCCGGGCCGGATGCTTTGAACTGGCCGAAGAAGGCACGCTGCTGCTGGATGAAATTGGCGAGATGCCTATCGGCACGCAGGCCAAGCTGCTGCGCGTGCTGGAAGATCATCGCCTGCGCCGACTGGGCAGCAAGGTGGAGACGCCGGTGGATGTGCGTGTGCTGGCGGCCACCAACAAAGTGCCGGAAGAGGCCATTGCAGGCGGCCATCTACGCGGCGATCTCTACTATCGCCTGAACGTCTTTAACATTCATATGCCGCCGCTGCGGGCGCACAAAGAGGACATTCCTTTTATCACGGAGGCCATGATCCGGGACATGAATTCCCGGCATGGACGCAATGTTCAGGGCGTGGATGCGGAGATACTGGAAATATTTCAGGCGTATGACTGGCCGGGAAACGTTCGCGAGCTGCGCAATACGCTGGAACGGGCCGTGATTCTGTGCGGCGAAGGAAATCTGAATCGTACGCATTTGCCGATCGGCTTTGGCACGATCCGGCAATCCAGTGCGACGGAAAACCCCGATCAGGTATCGGTTACGGTGGGGACGACGGTCGATGAAGTGGAACGTCTGCTGATTCTAAAGACTTTGGAGTCCACAGGAAACAATAAGACCCGGGCGGCGGAGATCCTGGGTATCAGTTTGAAGACACTCCACAATAAACTAAAAGAGTATGGCGCTGTGCTGGTATCCCCGGCTCCTTCCCAAGATGACCCACTTGAGTCTTCCCTCTGAATGTTCGTTCGGAAGTACGCCCACGAAACACCGCTGCCAACCGTTACAATCAGAGGCCACCACTGTGGAAAAAGGGTGCCTGGCTGAGACGTAAGCATGCGATTAAGAATCAAACTCGTATTGGTGGTGACGGCGATGGTGTTTGCCGTAGTGGTGGCGCTGTCCGGCCTTTACCTGGCGCAATTGCTTTCTGAACGCATCGATCAGACCTATCAGCACAATGACATTATTGCGCACCAGGTGCTGCTGGCTACCCGAAGCGCCCTGGAACGCGGCATGGTGAGTTACCCGCAGGCGGTCAACAACCCGGTTGCTTTGCGCGCCGCGATGGTAACCGTGCTTCATACCGATGCGACCCTGCAGCAGGTGCTAAATTCCGTCATCCGCTATTCGCCGACGGTCTATGACGTAACCATAGCGGATGCGAAGGGCAACTCGCTGGTCAGCACCGATCCTACAATTCAAGATCAGCCGGCGGCCGTTCGCCCAATCTTTCAAGTACTGCTGGCGGCGAATGCATGGCGGCAATTCCGGACTGTTTTTGGACCGCCAGCGGTCTATGACATCGACCTGGCGCTTACCCGGAACGGCGCGCCCTTCCTTACTGTCCATGTCGGCGTGCGAACCACATTTCTACGCAGCCAACTGGCCCCGTGGCTGAAGGCGGAGCTAGCCGTCATCTTTCTGGCCCTTGTGGTTTCCCTGGTTCTGGCGGCTTTGCTTTCCAACGTGGCGCTGAGCCCGTTGCAGGTGATCAGCGACCGGCTGGACCAGTTTATGCTGGCGGCCCCGGAAGGCAGTGCGGAACCGGAGTTGTTGCCACCGCCGAAAGACGAAATTTCCAAGGTGTCGAGCAAGATTGAACGCATCGGCCAGCGCATGCGCAGCGTGGAAGAGGTCTTCACGGCTCTGAAGGCGAACCTGAATCAAGTGCTGGAAAACCTGCAGGACGGCATCATGCTGTTCACGCGGGATGGGCGCGCCGTGATGGTCAGCGACTCTGCCGAGCGCTTTCTGGGATTGCAGCGAAACCAGATGTTCGGCATGGAGCTGCATGAAATTTTTGATCGTCAGACGGCCCTGGGCCAGGTGGTGCGGCGGGCATTCAATGCGCGCCTGCCCATTCTGCAGCAAGAGGTGGAGACAGAATCGGGACGGCATGTGGAGGTCTCGCTGGATTTTATCCATGGAGATGCCGGGGGCGATCCTGCAGAAACGCTGGGCGCCCTGCTCACGCTGCACGACCGGGAGTCGATGAAGCAGATTGAAAGCGAACTGGAATTATCCCGTCGCCTGGCCGACATTGGGCGACTCACCTCCGGCGTTGGGCATGAGGTGAAAAACCCGATCAATGCGATCGTGGTGCATCTGGAGTTAATGCGCAGCAAGCTGGACCGCAACGAACCGGGTGCAATACGGCATCTGGAGATTATTCAGGGGGAGATTCGGCGGCTGGATCGTGTGGTGCAGACGCTGGTGGACTTCTCGCGGCCAGTGAATCTGGAGCTTGCGGTGCAGGACATGCGGCAGGTTGTGTCGTCCGTTCTGGCGCTGGCTTCCCCGGAGATGGAGCAGCACCAGGTTCGCGTCCTTAGCCGGATGCCGCACCAGCCCATCTATGCTCGTGTGGATTCCGACCTGATCCGGCAGGCGTTGCTGAATGTCGTCCTGAATGGAGGGCAGTCCATGGCTGATGGCGGAGAGCTGGAGGTGGAGCTGCGGCAGGAAGGCCGCAATGCAGCCATCCACGTCCGCGACCAGGGGACGGGCATCCCAAAAGAGATACAGGATCGTATTTTTAATTTATATTTCACTACCAAACGCGATGGGACCGGCATAGGGTTAGCGATGACTTACCGCATCCTTCAGCTTCATAACGGGTCCATAGCAATAGAGTCAACAATGAACCAGGGCACGGAGTTCACGCTTCGCGTACCCGTGAGTTCTTCCAGAGAAATGCCAACGGCGGGGGCGCCATTGTCTGCTGAGAACCCCCCGTGGATGCCTGCTGGAACGATGCAAGGAGTTGAATGAAGTCCTTTTTTGTTTGGTCTGTCCTGCTGGTTCTGTCTTGTGCGGGAGTGGGGTGCAGCCGATTCCATCGAAAGGCGCCTCCTCCGCAAGCACAGGCTCCCACTTTGCCTGTTGAAGCCGCTCCGCCTGTAACGGGGCTGGCGGACGCCGTACCCACCCTGCCAGAGGACGCAACCGAGCAAACGGTCGTTCTAGGACAGCCCGAACCAGCGCCTCAACCCAAAAAGACATATACGGCCAAAAGGCCGAGCAAACAAATCATCACAAACGATATCGGTACAAAGCCTGCGCCCAGTACCGAGACTGCGAGCGATGGTACCGGCGCTCTGTCGCCGATTGGGCAACTGTCTGCCGGCGATTCCTCGGATAACCCGGCGCTGCGCCAAGAGACCACTGAGCTGATCGCCTCCACGGAGAAGCGCTTTAAAACCGTGGACAGCAATATTGCAGCCAACAAACATGACACGATCGTGCAGATTGCTTCGTTCTTAAAGCAGGCGAAGCAGGCAATGGCGATCAACGACCTGCAAGGCGCCAATACACTGGCGACCAAGGCGAAGATTCTTGTGGATGAGTTGCTGAAGTAGACGCATAGCCGCAGGAATTGCTGCAATAGCAAACGCACACTCATCGCCGGGTTACCGACCGCCGGCTCAGGCTGCCTGGCTGCCTGGCTGCCAACGAATGAAACACCTGCAGAGCAATACCTTCTGCGCTTTTGCTCTAGCGCTCGCCCCACTTGAGTTTGGCACGCAGCACATCAAAAAAGCTGTGATTGTTGTTCATTCGCACCAGGCGGATCTTGTGCTCGGAGCGCCAGCAATGCAGCTCATCGCCAAGATGCATCTGCACCGCCTCCTGACCATCTACGGTGAGATATAGCTGCTCCGGCACGCCTTCAATGGCGATGGTCACATGGGCATCGCCACGGACCACCAAGGGCCGGATGGTCAAAAGATGCGGACAAACGGCCGTCAGCACCATACCATCCACGTCGGGCGCGAGGATGGGCCCATTGGCCGCGAGATTGTAGGCGGTTGAGCCGGTGGGAGTCGATAAGATGACACCGTCCGCGCGGAAGGAAGCCACCGCGCTATCGTCGAGCCGGACGACGAAATCGCCCATGCGCGCGATGGTGCCCTTGGCAATCACAACATCGTTCAATGCTTCGAAGCTATGGTGCACCAGCCCCTCGCGGCGTATCTCGGCATGGAGCATGGCGCGTTCATCAATCGTGCAACAGTTGGTACACCACGCTTCCAATGTGGCGTACAAATGCGTGAGGGGAACTTCGGTAAGAAATCCAAGGGAGCCGAGGTTGATGCTGAGGATGGGAATTTCTGTGCGTGCAAAGGCACGTGCCGCGGCCAGCAGGGTGCCATCCCCACCCAGTACGATGACCAGTTCCGGAGCATGGTCCTGCATGTCATGGCGCGGAACGGCCTCGGATGCGGCGATGTAGCTGGCGCTGATGGGATCCAGCAAGGGCTCATACCCGTGGGCCTGCAGCCAAACCACCAGCTCCGGGAGGATGGTCGACAGCTCCGGTTTTTGTGGTTTTGAGATGACGGCGATGGTTCGCATGCACTCTCCAATGGTTGAAGTCCTATTATCGCCGGAACATCCACCGGCCGGTTACAGAAGATTTTGCAAAGATTGCAACGATTCCAGTTGCCCAGCGGCGCGAAGACAAACGCTCATATTTTTTAACAGAAATCGGCGTGCAACAGAAACTCGCGATTGCCGTCACCGCCAGGAATCGGGGAATCGATGATCTGGATGTTTTTTGCCGCGCATGTCAGCAATGTTTGCTGGACACGGTCCATGGCCAATTGCCGGGCGGCAGCACTGCGGACGATGCCTCCTTTGCCGACGTGTTCCCTGCCCGCTTCAAACTGCGGCTTGATCAGAACCACCGTATCCAAACCATGAGAAGGCGCTGCGGCTGCATTCGAGGACTGCACGGCAGCGATGACCGCCGGCAAAATCAACGAGGCGGCGATGAACGATACGTCAACAGCAAAGAAAGAAACGCCGGTGGGCAGCATCGCAGCTGTGAGCGCGCGCGCATTGGTTTGTTCCAGCAACTGCACACGCGGATCGGTTCGTAGCCGGGAGGCCAACTGGTTCGTGCCTACATCGACAGTGATGATCTGCCTTGCGCCATGCTGCAGCATGCAATCGGTAAATCCTCCGGTGGACGCTCCGACATCGAGACAGAGGCGGTCCGCCAGGTTGATCTTCCAATGGGTGAGGGCCGCAGCCAGTTTGAGTCCACCGCGGCTGACATAAGGAATTTCTTCCCCTGTGAGCGTGATGGCAGCGCTTGCATCCACAAGAAGGCCTGGTTTACGAACGATTGTGCCGTTTACGGAGACTTCGCCGGCCAGAATGCGCTCTTGCGCACGGCTGCGGGAACTGGCAAGCTGCTGCTCGGTGAGGAGTGTATCCAGCCGCGATTTCCCGGGGCGTGATTTCATAGGAGAACCCGCGCTGTGGAAACGCAGGCATGCTCGCCCGGGCCGATTCGGTAGCCTGAACGAGCTTTGCTGCAAGAACGCATGCAAAAATATTGCGGCTTACGGTGCTGTTACGCGGACCTGAACGCCATCGCCCAATAGCTGCAGAGAGTTTGAGATGGTGTCATTGTCTGTGCGGATAATCGTCATTATATTGCTGTCGGGCGAAACCACGTAGACCTTGCCCAGCGGTGTGCCGGTGGTAGCAGCGATCGAGATGGGATGCCCGGCCACATGAATTGTCTTGAGCACCTGGTAACTGCTGAGACTGATGGCGCTGACGGTTTTATCGTTACGATTGGCAACAAACGCCTGGGAACCGTCCTGCAGAATGGCTATGGAAGAAGGGTCCGCGCCGACCGGCACGTTGGCGATGATCTGACCGAAATTCGGAGAGTCGTTGCCGAACGAATCCAGACTGATATTGATGAAATCCACGGTGTTGGATTGCGCGTTTGCCACGGCAAGGACGCTGCCCGTGTTGTAAATATCTGCCCAGACGGGTTGTGGCGTCTTGCCATTCGGTCCGGGAGGCAAGGTAATCGTTTGGTCCAGCTGGTTCTGCTGGCTGTCGATGACGGTGATGGTTCCACTGCCCTGATTGAGAACGAATGTGCGCCGATCGTCCTGCGACATGACCCCGTAGACGGGGCAGACGCCAGCAGGAATCACGGCAGAGATATTATTGGTCGATGTTTCAATGGCCGTAATGCTACCGTTGCCACCGCCGGTGGGGCAGGATGCAGCGTTGGGTCCCTGTGCGATGGCGTAGATGCGTTGTGCGCTGGTGTTCCCGACGAGATTGACCGGATTCTGTGCCGCCGAAACGTTTTGTGGATCGGTAATTGGAATTTCCAATTGCACCGCCGGCGGATTGGATCCCTGCAGGACGGCAATCGAGTTGCGCCCCGGCTCGACCACGTATAGATAGACGTTGGTCGATAGCAGGGTGCTTGGCAAGGCATCAGACAATAAAGTGCTGACCGTCACCTGGTTGGTTTCCAGCGAAGAGCTGATGGAAAAAGAATCGATGGTGCCATCGGCATTTGCCGTGTAGCCGGTGGTGCCGGCCTGGCCCAGGCCAATCCAACGTGGCCCATTGCCCATGTTGATGCGGACCATGAGACTGTCACCGGAAAAATTCACGATGGAACCGAGCCCGATGGAATCCACGTTGTTGCACACCTGATAAATATTTGCGGCACTGGCGTTGGCGTCGCTGCCGCAACTGATCACCAGGGCATACTTTGCCGGCTGTGATGCAGGCTGTACCGGGGGGACATTGGTAACAATTGGCCGGTATGTATCCCCGCATCCGAGCACTGAGACCAGCACGAACGCAACTCCAGCCAACATCCATGGGCGACAACGCCCAACACCTGACACCACGTGTTGATACCTCACACCAAAATTCAATCGTTTGTTACTGTAGCGATTGTAAATCAGTGTCGCACTTCTGCGTTTCCGGCGTGCCATTTGGACAGCAGTTATATTTTGCTTCGATTTTCCCGGTTCGGGGGCAATCCGGCAAAGGGTCTAATAAAGAAGGAACCATGCGCATCGAATCTCATCCCGGCCAATCGCTGTCGATCACCCTGCTGGTGGTTCCGGCGGCTGGCTGTTCCGTGTGGTTTGCGTTGAATCAATCCGGCTGGACCCATGCCACGCGGACGGGAATGCTGCTGTGTGCAGGGTTTGCCCTGCTGGTGTGGTGGATGCGCGCCGGTACCGGAGCCGCTGCGTTTGCCGGGGGATGGTTGATGGCAGCCATGTATTTCGGCACCGTCACGCAACCCAACGGGCCGTGGTGGCGATCCGCGATTCCGCCCTTGCTGCTGTTACTGGTATTGACCATGCTGGCGACGCGCTTTCGCCGCCGCGGTAAAGAACACGCGGGCCTGGGTGAGAGCCGGAAGGGCCGATCGGCGTCGCAGGTGTGCGCCAACCTTGGCATGGCGGGACTGGCTGCGGTCTGGGCGCAGTTCCCGGCGGCACACAACGTAGCGCTTCTGGCGATGACGGCAGCATTCGCAGAAGCCACGGCAGACACGCTTTCGTCGGAAATCGGGCAAGCCCTGCGCGGGAAGACCATTCTGCTGACCACAGGCCAGGTGGTTTCTCCCGGAACCGACGGCGGAATGAGTGTGACAGGCACGATGGCAGGCCTGTGCGGGAGCCTGCTGGTGGCGGTTGTATGTCAGTGGGCACTGCGGCTTTCGTTGTCTGGAATGTTGATGGCGTGGATAGCGGGGCTTTGCGGGTTATTTTTTGACAGTCTGCTGGGTGCGACACTGGAACGCCGCGAACTGCTGGGCAATAACGCGGTCAATTTCTGTTCCACGGTTTTTGCCGCTGCCGTTGCTGCTGTCGCGGGCCTGTGGATCGGCTGAACTACGCCGGTCTAGTGCAGATGCAGACGCCACAGGGTGTAGCTGCCCATTTCATGGACGTAGCGCTGCACCTGATCCCATAGATCGACCGGTTTGGTGACAGGCCGGGGAGAGCAGAGCACAAGCAATCCCTGAGCGCGGCATAATTCGCGAATGCGAAAGAGATGCGTTCCATCGCTGACGACGACAATCCTCTGGAAGTGATTTTCCCGCGCAATCGCGGCGAGATGCTCCACGGACTGCTCCGTGTTGTTGCTGGCCGTCTCCGCGATGATGTGGCTATCAGGAACGCCGTTCGCGAGAAGATAGTCCCGGCCTACTTCGCCTTCGCTGGATTGCGAATCGGTGCCACCGCCCAGGGTAATGATGATGGGCGCAATGCCCTGCTGATAGAGGTCCAGAGCGTGGTCGAGACGTGCCCGCAATACCGGGGAGGGGCGTCCGTTATATTCCGCGGCACCGAAGACGGCGATGGCGTCTGACGGAGCTGCCTGGTCCCGCACCTCCGTTGTGCGGATTTGCTGAAAAACCCAGAGAAACCAGAGCGCCGCGAAGACAGCGAACCAGAAGAAGGTCCACCAAGCGAGTTTTCGCAAAAGCCTCATAGGATTTGGGAAGAACAAAACACGTGTTGCGTAGTGCAAAGGCCGCTGCCAAATATTATTGCAATGCGAGGGCGATTTCGTGTGTCGGAATGGCGCCTTCGCGCAGAATCTGCCAAGCTTCCGGCCGCTCCGAAAGATCGACAATGGTGGTTGGCAGGCCGCGAGCCGTGGGGCCACCGTCGACGATCAAGGGAATTCGATCGCCAAGCTGGTCCAGCAGGCTGGCGGCGTGGGTACACTCCGGCGAACCTCTCAAGTTGGCCGAGGTTGCCGTAATAGGTAAGCCAAGCCGTTTTACCACCGCGCGCGGAATGTTGGCATCTGGCACGCGCAGGGCCACGTTGCCGGTATTGGCGGTGACGCGCAAGGGCAGACGCGTGCCGGCGCGCACGATGATGGTGAGTGGGCCGGGCCAGAATTTCTCTGCCAGCCGGTCGAAATAAGCGTCCAGATCGCGGGCCAGTTCATACGCCTGGGCTGCATCCCCTAATAGAAGAGACAGCGGTTTGTGGCGCACGCGGGTTTTGATCTCATAGATGCGCTCGACCGCGCGCAGATTGACTGGATCGACAGCCAGCCCGTAGAAGGTGTCCGTGGGCAGGCCGACCACCTTGCCGCTTTCCAGGCAGGAGGCAATGTAATCAATCCGCTCCTGCTCCGGCTCATCCGGGTTTACATGTAATAGCTCTGCAGACAAACCGCGCTCCAGTGGAATTTGCTGCGCCGATGGGCGACTTCCCTCATCATACCTGCACCCGGCTAAGGAACAGAACGCTCCGGGTTGCATCCGTGCCGTAGAATCGCCCTGTATGCCGCAACGTTCCATCTCGCAATTGGCTCCGCAATCGGTGGGAGGCTCTGCCAGCGTTATCCGCAGCCGGCACAACGCGCGTGTGAAGGAGTTGCGCCAGCGACTGCTGCATCCCGCACGAGAAGCCGACGGCAAGATTGCCGTTGAAGGGATGCATCTGGTGCAGGAAGCGTTGCGCAGCGGCCTGCAAATTGACACATTATTTGTTCGTGAAGATACGGCAGAGCGGCTGGCGCAGCTTCCGGCCAACGAGACCCTGGTCCTTGAGAAAGATATTTTCAACCAGGCCTGCGCTACGGAAGCGCCGCAGGGTGTTGCGGCTTTCGTGCAGAAACCTACGGCATTGCTGCGCCAGATTTTGCAGCGCGAAAATCCGTTACTGATCTTGCTGGAGGGGATGCAGGACCCCGGCAACCTGGGCACGATTCTTCGTTCCGCAGAGGCCTTTGGCGCCAGCGGTGTGGTGCTGCTTGCCGGCACCGTGAGCCCGTGGAACCAGAAAGCAATGCGCGCCTCTGCCGGATCGGTCTTTCGCGTTCCGGTAATTTCAGTTGCGCATGCCGATGTGCTGACCCAACTGCGCGAACATGGAATGGCCATCTACGCAGCGGTAGCGCGGGATGGCACGGATGTTGCGCAGACGTTGCTGCACGGGCCCGTTGCGCTGCTGATCGGCAATGAAGGCGCAGGGCTTTCCGCGGAGTTGCTGCAACAGGCCGATGGGCGGATACAGATTCCCTGCCCCGGGCCGGTGGAATCTCTGAATGCGGGGATTGCCGCTTCGATTCTGCTGTATGCCGCGGCCAGGCAGCGGAGCGCGACGGCAGAAAAAAGAACATCTGCAAAAGAGCAAGCGGCCTCCAACAAGAAGCAAGGTGGACGGGCATGAATCTCTTTGATCCATTGCCGCATGCAGCCGAGCCTGCCACACGATGGGATGCGCCGCTGGCCGAACGGATGCGGCCCCGAACGCTGGAGGAATTCTCCGGCCAGGAGCACTTGATTGGGCCGGGCAAACCGCTGCGCGTACAGATTGAACGCGACGATCCGGCTTCGATGATCTTCTGGGGACCTCCCGGTGTGGGAAAAACGACTCTGGCCAAGATTCTGGCACATACGACGCGGGCCACATTCATTGAATTTTCTGCCGTTGTTTCGGGCATTCGCGAAATCAAGAACGTTATGACGGAGGCCGATGCCGCAGCTCGCTCCGGCATGCGGACGGTGCTTTTTATTGACGAGATTCATCGCTTCAATAAAAGCCAGCAGGATGCTTTTCTGCCGTACGTCGAGCGTGGTGCGATTCGCCTGATTGGCGCAACCACGGAGAATCCATCGTTTGAGTTGAATGCAGCGTTGCTGTCGCGCTGCCGCGTTTATGTGCTGCAGCCTTTGAGCGATGAGGAGATTGTGCAACTGCTGCAGCGAGCGCTGGCGGACAAGGAGCGCGGCCTGGGCTTGATGGAAGTGACAGCGGAGAATGACACGCTGACGATGATCGCGCAGTTTTCCAGCGGCGATGTGCGGCGCGCCTATAACGCACTCGAAGCAGGCGTGCGATTGGCGGTGGAGGCAAAGCAGACGGTTTTGACGCGTCCGATGCTGCAGGATGCGTTGCAACAGCGGACACTACTGTATGACAAGAGCGGCGAAGAACACTACAACCTGATCTCCGCGCTGCATAAATCCGTGCGCAACAGCGATGCCGATGCCGCGCTGTACTGGCTGGGACGCATGCTTCGATCGGGCGAAGACCCGATGTATATTGCGCGGCGCGTGGTGCGGATGGCCGTCGAAGACATTGGACTGGCGGCACCGGAGGCGCTGAACCTGACGCTGAGCGCGCGCGATGCGATGGATTTTCTGGGTTCGCCGGAGGGGGATCTGGCGCTGGCGCAGGCGGTGGTGTATCTGGCGCTGGCACCGAAATCGAATGCAGTCTACACGGCCTATAGTGCCGTGCTTTCCGATGTGGAAGCAACGCGCGCGGAGCCGGTCCCGTTGCATTTGCGCAATGCGCCGACGAAGCTGATGGAGTCGTTGGGATATAGCGAAGGCTATCAGTATGCCCACAATCAAGAGGATCGCGTGGCAGACATGGAATGCCTGCCGCCGGGGCTGCTGAATAGGAGCTACTACCATCCAACGGACGAAGGCCGCGAGAAACTGCTGAAGCAGCGCATGCTGGAGATTGCGCAGATCCGCAGCAGGAAGCAGAACGAAAGCAAAAAGCCGAACGAAGGAAAATCAAGCAAGAGCAAAAAATGATTGCTGACGGCCGGGGATGCTACTCCGCGTACTTTACCGAACAGCCATAGGGTCGCGTGACGGCGGTGGTTACCGGCTTCCCTGCCATGGCTTCCGTCAACGCTGCGGATACATAATTTTTTGACCTGGGAATGTCGGCAACATCGGTTGTTGGATGGTCGTCGATGGCGCCCTGATAGATCAATTTGCCACCCGGGTCGATGACATACATATTCGGCGTCGTTTTTGCGTCGTAGAGCCTGCCGATGGTTCCCGATGGATCGAGGAGGACCGCTGTCGGTGCGGCATGCATTTTTGTCAGATACTGATTTTCCTCGGCGGCTGTCATGTATCCCTGCTGGCCTTTTGCGGAGGAAATGACGGTGAGCCAAACGACGCCCCGGGCTGTCCACTCGCGTTGCAGGCGCTGCATGTTGCCGCTGTTGTAGTGCTTCTGGGTGTAAGGGCAGCCGTTGTTATGCCACTCCAGCACCACATATTTTCCTTTGTATTGGGAGAGCGTCTGAGTGTGGCCGTTGCTGTCCGTTCCGAGGAAGTTGGGAGCTGGATCTCCAACGCGAACGGCAAACGCGGTGGAAACAAGCAGGAGTGCAGACACGGCTACGAGGAATGGACGATAGGCATTTTTTAGAGACATACGGCAGAACTCCGTCCTTCCTATTAGGATGCAGGGCGGCGTTCTGCGTGTTGTTTATTGCGGCTTCTGTGCCGCATGGATGGCGTCCAGAACGATGCCCGGCGTGAGCACCTCCGGCAGCAGATCGGGCGCAGCGGTTGCGTCTCCGGGATAAAAAACATAGGTTGGTACGCTGCTGCGGCCCAATTGCGCCAGGGCTTCCGTGATGGCGTCGTCGTGGTTGGTCCAATCGGCGCGCATGAGCGCAATACCGCTGGTGCGAAATGCCTGCTGTACATCATCACGGTCGAGCACGACGCGCTCATTCACCTGGCAACTGAGGCACCAGGCAGCGGTGAAATCGATAAACACAGGTTTCCCCTGAGCGCGATAGTCTGCCAGTTTTTGCGCGCTGTAAGGTTCCCACTGCAGACCGTTGGCATTTTTCTGCTCTGTAGCAGACGCCGCGGTTGAAAAATATTTAGCCGCGACGATGGGCAGCGAGATGGCCAGTGCCAACAGGATAATGGCGGTGATTGTCGATCCAGCGCGTGCGGGCCAGCGACCCATGGCCCATCCCGCGATGGCTGTCAGCAAAAATGCTGCGGGCAGCGCCAGCGTAGCAGCATTCAGTCCCGCCACTTGCGCGAAGACCCACACGAGCCAGATGACCGTGAGGAAGATGGGGATGGACGTTGCCTGCTTGAGATATTCCATCCACGCACCGGGCCGGGGCAGAAGACGCGTCCAGGCCGGTTGCAAGGTCAGCAGAACGTAGGGCAATGCCAATCCCAGTGCCAGTGCGGTGAAAATGCCGAAGGTAACGAATGCCGGCTGAATAAGAGCATAGCCAATGGCGACACCCAGGAATGGCGCAGCGCACGGAGTTGCTACAACGGTCGCCAGAACTCCGGTAAAGAAACTGCCGGTATAGCCACCCTTCTGCGCGAGTTCCCCGCCGGCACTGGTGAGGGAGAGGCCGATCTCAAACTGTCCAGCAAGGGAGAGTCCGAGAAAGAACAAGAGCAGGGCGATGAGAGAAACGAAGATCGGCGACTGGAACTGGAAGCCCCAACCGATATGACTACCACCTGCACGCAAGAGCAGCAACACGGCAACGATGATCCAGAATGAGACAAGAATCCCCAGCGTATAGGTCAGGCCATGGGCACGCAGGCGCTTGCGTTCTTCTGTGGAAGACTGCACGAGTGCCAATCCCTTGATGAACAGTACGGGAAAGACACAGGGCATGAGGTTGAGAATGATGCCGCCCAGAAAAGCCAGCAGAAGCACATGCAGCATGCCCCGTCGTGGTGCAGGCGCCACGGTTGTTTTCAAAAACGCCAGCGGCGCGGTGAATTCATACCCGGTACCGTCCGGCAATTTGATGAGGCCGTGAACCTGCTTTGGAATGGGTGCACCGCTGGAGTCCTTCAGGATTGTCATCCTGAAGCCGTCGGGCAAAGGCTTTACGTTTTGCGGCGCGGCGTTGGCAATCAGATATTGGTCGAAGGGATAGAATTCTGCGCTGGAAACGCTGTGGCCAAGATGGACCGTCAAAAGAAGATTCTGCGCATCCTGGGCAGTGGCTACGGTGGCGCCTGCCGGCAGTGGCCTGGGCAGCGTTTGCCGGGCATGCTGGAAAAGAGGTGCTGTCTGTTGATTTGGCTGGGCTGGACTGGAAGTGAGCGGCAAAGAAAGCGTGACGGTTCCCTTGCCGGGGATGCAGACCTGACTGCAGACCAGCCAGTGAACATTGGCCTCGATGGGTAGGGAGCTTCCAGTGAGAGCCGCTGTGGGATGGAGCTGGACGGCAAAGGGAAAGAGGACATCGTGCTCATAACCGAAATCCATGAGCGGCCCGAGCGGTAAGCGCTGCGGCACGGGAAACTGCATGGGGCCAATGCTGCTGACAGGCATGGAAGCGGGTAGTTTCCATTGCACGGTTGGCGGCAGGCCGGAATCTCCGGCGTTGATCCAATAAATATGCCAACCGGGATCGAGATGGAAATGCAGGCCAAGCTGGAAGTTTTGGCCAGCGCTGTTAACGGTCGTGGTGTCTGCCAGCAGCTCCACCTTTAAATGCTGTGCCGTTACGGGATGCGCAGAGATCATCTGCGCAGAGCATGGGATGCAGGCCAAAACGAATGCGGCCATGGCTGCAGCAAACCAGTGTGACACGGACGAAAGGCGAAGCCTGGGCATAGAGCGAATCATTCCTTTACAGTGTGCAACGTGCACGTCCCTGGATTGATCATTCCATAGAATCGATGGTTTGGTTGCATCGGCAGCAGGCATCGTTCGATGGATTCAAGTCTGCGAGGCGGAATGCTGTTCCGCGGACCAGCGCAGATGCTCCTTGAAGATGCAGCGGTCGGCAACAACGCGAATGCCGTGGGCCTCGGCTTTGGCGATGGCCTCGGGATGCACGATGCCTTCCTGCAGCCATAGATAGGGCGCACCGATGGCAATCGTGTCCTCGACAACTTCAGGAACAAACTGCGGCTGGCGGAAGACATTGACTAAGTCGACCTTGAAAGGAATATCGCGCAGAGATGCATAACTTTTTTCGCCGAGCACGCTGTCCATTGTCGGGTTAACCGGAACGATCTTGTAGCCGCGCCGTTGCATCTGGGCGGAGACGCCGTAACTGGCGCGGTCTGGCTTGTTGGAAAGCCCAACGACGGCAATCGTCCGGACTTGTTCCAGAATTTCATCTACCAGTTTTGCTTCGTTCATCTCCAATATCCTTCCAAGGAAGCCAGTAGGAGTTACTCCAGGTCTTCGATCGGGCCGGATGGAAGGCTTCCGTCGCGGCGCAGGCGCAGATACGCGCGAATGAAGATTTCCAGATCACCATCCAGTACGCGGTCCACATCGCCGGTTTCGACGCGCGTGCGCAGATCTTTCACCATGCGATACGGCTGCAAAACATAGGAGCGAATCTGCGAACCGAAATTGATCTCCAGTTTCGAGTCTTCGATTTTCTTTGTAACCTGACGCTTCTTCTCCAGCTCGTATTCATAGAGGCGTGAGCGCAACATCTTCATGGCTTTTTCGCGGTTCTTGTGCTGCGAGCGCTCATTCTGGCAGGCAACCACGATGTTTGTCGGCAGGTGCGTGATGCGCACCGCGGAATCCGTCGTGTTGACGTGCTGGCCACCTTTGCCGCCGGAACGATAGGTGTCCACGCGCAGCTCTTCCGGCTTGATGTCGATCTCAATCGAGTCGTCGATCTCCGGAGAAACATAGACGCTGGCAAACGATGTGTGGCGACGCTTTGCCTGATCGAAGGGAGAGATGCGCACCAGACGATGCACGCCGGTTTCTCCACTGAGCAAGCCGTAGGCGTACTCTCCAGCGACTGTGAAGGTGACCGATTTCACGCCTGCCTCTTCGCCGGCCTGATAGTCGTTCACGTCCGCTTTGAAGCCCTGCTTCTCAGCCCAACGCAGGTACATGCGCATCAACATCTCGGCCCAATCCTGCGATTCCGTACCGCCTGCGCCGGGATGGACGGTAACGATTGCATTGAGAGGATCGGTTTCGGCGGAGAGCATCGTTCGCTCCTCCAGGGCCTCGACAAATTGCTGGAGGCTCAGGATTTCGCGTTCGAGATCGGCTTCCACGGTTTCGCCCTCGCGCGCCAGCTCAAAATACGCAGCGATATCCTCGGTGCGACGACCGAGCGAGGCATCGTCTGCCAACAAGGTTTCCAGACGCTTGCGTTCGCGCATTAAAGGCTGCGATACGGCTGGGTTCGACCAAAGTTTAGGATCGGAAATTTTGACTTCAATGGAAGCGAGTTCTTTGCGCAGTCGATCCGCGTCAAAGATACTCCCGCAGATCACGAACTTTTTCCTCGACTGGAGCGTAAGCAAACTCAAGATCGTTCAGCATAGCGGAGGTGGACCTGACTTTAGGATGGACTGGATTCGCTCTCCATTTGAGGATGCTGGATGCATCCATCGACGGCGAGCACTATGGCAATTATGGCACAAAGCCAGGCAAAGATATCGCCATGCAAGGTGTAGAAGGTGTGGTCGGACAAGTAGCCGAAGTTTGCCGCCAGTGAGCTTTCTGTATGACGCGGTAAGCTCTGCATAACTCTGCCGTAAGGATCAATGGCGGCTGTAACTCCGCTGTTGGTATCCAGTAACAACCAGCGATGATTCTCGATGGCGCGCATGCGTGTCATGTTCAGATGCTGCCAGGGAGCGCTGGTATCTCCATACCAGCCGTCGTCGGAGATGTTGACCAGAACATCTGCGCCAAGCAGGGCAAACTGACGAACCTCGACGGCGAAGATCGACTCATAACAAATGAATGTTCCATAGTTATGGCCATTCACTGTAAATACAACGCGATGCTTGCCATGAGCCGCCCGACCCACCTGTTCCGTAAGACTGTGCGCAAACCAAAGTAAATTCTGGAATGGAATGTACTCGCCGAATGGCACCAGATGCATTTTGTCGTAGCGGCCCGCGAAGGCGCCGTCGGGATTGATGAAGGAAGCGGAGACGTAGACGTCTGTGTTCCGCTGAGCGGGATCTCTCACGGCGGCACTATCGCCCACAATGATGGGCGCATGCGCATCCTGGGCAAGAGCGGCCATCCAATGTTGAAAACGCGGATCGCTTTCCCAAAAAGGAGCGGGCGATTCCGGCCACAGGATGATATTGATTGGCTTGGCCATTCGCTTTGTGCTGTCGTGCGAAGAACAGTCCGGAGTTTGCAAAGGCGCGCTGGTCCCGGGCATTCCGGCGATGTAGGGATTGCATCGATCTTCGCTGAGCGCAGCATAGTGCTGCATCTTGATATCAAAAGCGTCGCCGGACCAGTTATCGTTGCCATCGACATTGAGATTTGGCTGCAGCATCATCGCCGTTGCAGGCGCAGGTTCCGGTGCAGGCTTCCAACGAGTGCATGCCTGCAGGCATGCAGCAAGGGCGATACCTGCCAGAAGCGTTACCGTACGCGTGCGCCAGCCACGCAACAAAATTGCGGCGGCGAATGCGCAGTTGACGGCAACAATGAAAAACGAGATTCCATAGACGCCGGTCCACGTTGCCAAGCGGCTGAAGAGTAAATTGTCTACCTGAGAGACACCGAGCTGGTTCCAAGGAAAGCTTGTAATGCGGGCGCACGCCAGCTCCATTGCAACCCACAGGAATGGGCTGAAGAATAATGTCCAGCCGATTTTCCCGGTCGCTCTGTGTGTGAGGGTAACGAGCAATGCAAAGAGCGCATGGTAGAGGCCAAGATACAAACAGAACAAAACGAGAAGAACGACAGCCACGGGGCGCGGAAGATTTCCGTAGAGATACATGGTCTGGTAGATCCAGTAACACGTTCCGCCATACCAGAGAATGCCGCAGAGATATCCCAGAGAAAGATTGCGCACGATCAGCCGCACGCCGGAGGCTCGGCTACGCAGAAGTAGCGCGCATAGAAGCGGCACAAGCGCACACCAGGCAATGATGACATGCCATGCAGGAGTAGGCCCGGCGATTGGGAAAGGGAGCACCAGCAGGAAAGCACTCAATGATGCCAGCAGATAGGCAAACGGCCGGGTGCTTTGCATAGCAGGTGCAGTCTACCATCCGGCCAGCATCGGGGTGCCGAAAAATGCGAACTGAGCCGGACAAGAGCGGTACAACAAGGGTTTTAACGTGCAATTTCACTGGTGGAGCGATACACTGCATGCATGTTTGTGTTTACATTTCTCGAACACTTTCTGGTCTGGATGTTTCTGATTGGACTCGTCGGATCGTCGATCGTGGTGATCGTCAGTTTTATTGAAGACGTCAAGGAGTCGTTCGAAGATTAATGCACAGCTCCTGATTTCCTGGATATAAAAGTTCACGTCGTTTTCGTTGACGTTCGTTTGGAATCCACCTACACTTCACGAAGTATGTCTTCATTGCAAATATATGCCAGCGGATTGCTAACAGCAGTTAGTTGGCGCGATGGAATGTTGCTCCTCTAACAATGGCCGACCGCACCGTAACCCTTCCACAATCGAACCGAGTCCGGCTGGTTGTCGCATCCACCGTGATGCTGACCTTTATTTCTTTTTGGCGAGCTGCGGCCGTCGTATTGAATGATCTGGCATCTTCTGCCTTTTACGCCGGCGGGATCGCGGAACAGGATTTCGGCAAGTCCGCACCGTGGATCATTCTCGGCGTCATGCTGTTTTCCTTTGCCGTGCGCGCGGTCTACGTCGAAAGCTGTTCCATGTTTACGCGCGGCGGCGTTTATCGCATCGTCAAGGAAGGCCTGGGCGGAACGTTTGCCAAGGTAAGCGTCTCAGCGCTGATGTTTGACTATGTGCTGACGGGCCCGGTATCCGGCGTGTCCGCGGGACAATATATTGTAGGACTCTTAAATGAAGTATTTCAGATTGCCGCACGTCACCATGTATTGCCTGCCGCTCTGATTGGGCCGAATGCAACCGTGCTTCAATTGCCGGTCAATGCCACGTCGGCTGTCTTTGCTGTCATCGTGACGATATATTTCTGGTGGCAAAATATTAAAGGCATTGAGGAGTCGAGCCAGAAGGCGCTCGACGTGATGAAAATCACCACCATTATGGTGGTGATCGTGATGGGCTGGGGCATCTTCTCTGTATTTCATTTTGGCGCAAAGTTGCCGCCGCTGCCGATTCCGTCGAACCTGACCTTTGCTCCGGATGCTTTTGGCTTTCTGAAGCACACATCCCTGGTAACCAACTTTGGATTGTTCGGCGTCCTGATGGCCTTCGGGCATTCTGTACTGGCAATGAGCGGCGAAGAGTCGCTGGCCCAGGTAAACCGGGAGATCGAACACCCGAAATTAAAAAACCTGAAGCGTGCGGCACTGGTGATCGCGCTTTACAGTTTTATCTTTACCGGCGGCGCTTCCCTGCTCGCCGTGATGCTGATACCGGATAAAGTCCGCGTTGCTGTCTATGGGAACAACCTGATTGCCGGCCTGGCCATGTATATGGCTGGCCCGTTATTTCTGCGCATTGCGCTGCGCTTTTTTGTTGTGATTGTCGGCTTTCTGATTCTTGCAGGAGCGGTGAATACATCCATCATCGGCTCTACTGGCGTGTTGATGCGTGTAGCCGAAGATGGCGTATTGCATGACTGGTTTCGCAAGCCACAGAAGAAATACGGCACTCCTTCACGCATCGTTAACCTTGTAGCCCTGTTACAAATCTTCACCATTATTGTAAGTGGCGGTAACATCATCATCATCGGCGAAGCGTACGCCTTTGGAGTTATCTGGAGCTTCACCTTTAATAGCCTTGCCATGCTGGTGCTGCGCTGGAAGTATCACGGGGAGCGCGGATGGAAGGTTCCGTTGAACCTTCGCATTGGCAAGATCGAGTCGCCACTTGGACTGCTTTCCGTGTTTCTAGTGCTGCTAGCCACAGCGCTGGTCAACTTATTCACCAAAGAAATAGCCACGGTCAGCGGTATAGTATTTGCGCTTGTCTTCTACATTATTTTTTCGTTGTCAGAAAGAGACAATGAGCGCCGTCATGCTATATCCGAACGGAAGATGAAGGAACACTTCCAGCTGGAGCATGAAGATGATGTAAGCCGGGAAGGTCTGCAAATTCGACCGGGTTGCGTTGTTGTTACCATGCGCGATGCCGATTCTCCCTATGCTTTGAAATGGGCGCTGAGTCGAACGAAGGCTGAGAGCCAGGACATTGTGGTTCTGGCGGCGCGGTTGACCGGCGCCGGCGGTCCAGGCTATATCAGCGCATCGGAGCAGCTATTCAGCGAGCATGAGCAGATGGTCTTTACCAAGGCTGTTTCTGTTGCAGAAAGTTTTGGAAAACATATTTCATTACTCGTTGTTCCTGCGGGCGATGTATTTGCCGCTCTAGTGCAAACAGCAAGCTCACTGGAAGCTGCCGCGGTCGTTGCGGGGTTATCTACAAAGATGACGGCGCAGGAACAGGCTTACCACGTGGGGCAGGCATGGGAAGCACTGAAGGAACCGAAACGTCAATTTACTTTTTATGTAGTTCCACCCAGTGGCGAGGCGAATGTATTCCATATAGGACCCCACGCGCCAGCCTTGCAGGCAGACGATGTACAAGCGGTACATCAGTTATGGCTGAATCTCAGGCGCGATCCTGACATGCAGCATCTGCATCACCGGGACATTGTTACGTATGCACTCACCCAGCTTATGTCCGCCTATACGCACGATAAGCAAGAGACGCTGAAAGGGCTGCGCCGTGCTGTCACATCCGGACACGATCGCGAGAGGCTCGGATCTTCCGATTTACCGGAATTGCCGGAGTCGACCTACCCGGACCCTGAGAAGCCGCCGGATGGTTCAAAAGAATGCTAGCTGGATCGCCTTATTCCGAGTAGCAAGATAGGACCTTAGAAGTTAGTTTGGTTTGCGGCAAACGAATCCCCTACTGTATGGTCAAAGCATAGGGTTCGATGGCATGGAGTCTTTTCGAGTAACTTCTAAATTTTTCTCGATACGCTCAGTGGTTACATGCGCGATGATCCTACGGCAACAATAATCCAGGAGGAACTGTGCAAGTTAATCGAATTATTCAAGAAATAGATGCGGAAATTTCACGTCTGCAGCAGGCACGTGCTTTGTTACTGGGTGGCAACGCCACAGTTTCGAAAAAGAAGTCCGTTGGACGGCCAGCTGGAACGAAGGTTGCCGGAAAGAAACGCCGCCTGAGTGCGGAAGGACGCAAGCGCATTGCCGATGCGATGCGGAAGCGTTGGGCTGAGCGTCGTAAACAGCAAAGCTCCAAATAAATCTGCAAGTATGCCAACCATGTGAGCGGCCCATGAAGTCGCTTACATGGTTCCCCGCGCATAAGCGCAGCACCGGAAATTAGGACAGCAAGGAAACAACGGTAGGCAGGATGAGACCGCCCTGGTTCCTCTACTACGCGGCTTTGCTGGAATCTATTTTCCCGTCTCGAATAGCAATCCCAAGACGCTTCTAAAAGAAAGCACGCACTGCCATCGACGAACGCTGGTACATCCACAGAATCTGCTGAAATCGCCCTTGACTTGATCAAAATACAGGTCTACGTTTATAGGCGAACAAATGGCGAAACTAGAATCCAACTCGAATCCCTTCCCTATTCTTGGCCAGACAGACACGCGAACGGATGCTTCTGCGGATGCTTTGGACCTCTTCGGCCCGAAAGAGCCCGCAGCGCTGCGCGGGATTGCGAAAATCGCTGCAACGAGTCCCGTGGTCGATCAAGGTCATCGTGTGGATTTCCATGCCCTGGAGGTGCGTTCCATCCTCAACCGCACGAAGTCGCGGCGGGGGTTTACGTTTGCCCGCAGCATCAATCCGTATCGCGGATGCGAGTTTGCCTGTCAATATTGTTATGCGCGATATACCCATGAATTTATGGAATTGCGCGATCCGCATGCCTTTGAGAGCCAGATTTACATTAAGCAGCATGCTGCGTGGCTTTTGCAGCAGGAGCTAGGTCATCTTGGCCCAGAGGAGGCCATTGCTATCGGTACGGCGACCGATCCTTATCAGCCAATCGAACGCACGGCGCGCATTACTCGCAGCTTGTTGGAGGTTTTATGCCAGCAGAGAGGCCGCCATATTGGGATTGTCACAAAATCGACCCTGATTGCTCGCGACATTGATTTGCTACAACGCATTCATGCGAACAATCGGCTGACGCTGAATATCACCATTACCACGATGGATGCGAATATGGCTCGGTCCCTGGAACCACGTGCGCCTCGGCCTGACTTGCGGATGGCTACCGTTACGAGATTACGTAAGGCTGGACTGCGCGCCGGTGTGCTTTGTTGTCCGCTGCTGCCCGGCATTACCGACACGTACGCCGCGATCGAATCTGTAGCATCGGCAGCCAGTAAGGCTGGCGCGATTTTCTTCCATGCCAATCCGCTTTTCTTAAAGCCCTGCTCGAAGCATGTGTTTGAAGAGTATGTGCAGCAACACTTTCCAGAGCTGCTAGGGGCGTATCAGGCACGTTATGAGAAGAGTGCATTTGTAAGTGGCGCCTATCGCAAACGTATCGCGCAAATGGTGGAGGCCATTCAACAAAAGTATCGACTGGGATGGAGATACGAAGAAGTAGCTACGCAACCGCGACAACATTTTCGGAAGGCTCAGATGGAGTTATTCAATGAGCCGACCTCGATGCAGCCCAAGACGACACGTCCAAACGTTTCGAGACGATCGAGCTTGAGCGCATAGGCCGAGGATGCCGAGACGGATGCTATTCAGCGGGTAACCAGGACTTCACACAGATTGTCCTTCGCGAGAAATAAGCGGCAGAAGTGATACTCGGCAAAAAGCTTTTCGATAGCCCGGTTTTGGTAGATATGCATGGGAGGGTGTGGGGTATATTCCTGCATCTCGATGTTCTCAGTGTCGGTAAGATGATAGCGACAAAATGCAGATCCCTTCTCATTGGCGCGCGTATGGAACAGGCATAAAATTTCGCCTTCATCCACTGTTGCCTCATGCAAGCGGCGGACAACGGTGGATACCAGGGGTTCCGGTACGTAGTTCAGTGCGTCCCACAAAAGAACAACATCAAACATGCGATGGCCGAAGTTCATGTGTTTTTCAATGAAGGCAGCGGCGTCATAGGTATCGGGCGAGTCTTCTTCCGTAGACTTTTTAATCCATTCCGGCTTGGTGGATTCCTCAATCAGATCGGCCATGAATACGCTATGTCCAAGACTCGTTAAATAATTGATGTTGCTGGGCGAAGTGGGTCCCACGTCCAGGACACGCAATCCATCCTGCGCTTTGAGCCGGACCATGGTTTTGCTCCAGGCGCTGGAGTGGCGGGGAATTTTTTTGCCTGAAGTTGGCAATCGTTTCGTGTTTTGCTCGACCGATGTATCGGCACGTTGAAAAAGGCGACCCAGCACAACCCAACCTTTCTTGTTTCGCGAGTCAAGCCTCACGCTGTTTGTGCGGCATAGACAGGTTATAGATTACGTAGACCTTTTCGGTGCAGCCCTTTTAAGGAAAGGCTGCGTGTAGATACTCTCCCCTATATACACCTTCAGGAGAACCGGTCTAGCAATATCCTATCGCGTGGCACAGATATCTGCAGAATGAGCCGTGAGATTTCGCACAGCATGTTCCCGCCCTGCTTGCATTCCGCAACAATTCTTTCTACAAAGGATGTTGTGTATCAACGGCACAATTTTTCTACCCTGCAACGAATACGCCTCCATTGCTTTTTTGCCGCAGCCTGCGTTCTCATTTTTCTAGCTGCCGGTGCGCCTGGATGGGCAACAACAATTGCGAGGAATCCGAATAATACCGCTTTAAGCCAGGCACACAGCGATCCGCAGGCGCTGGTGCGCAGTGTCGTCCAGAAAGAGCTTGCCGATACGTACGGAACGCGTCAACCTCTGCGCTACCGGCTGCACAAAGTTACCGTGCATCTGAATACCACCAAAGAGATCGTCGAAACGAAAGATGGGGACGTTGCCTGTCTTGTCGCAAGCGGCGGGCAACCGTTGACTCCACAGGCATGGCAGTCGGAACGTGCCCGGTTGCAGCAATTGCAAACCCAGCCGGCTTTGGAGCAACATCGGCGCAGCCGAGAGCAGGCTGATACGCAACGTGTCGAAAAAGTTCTTCGTGCCCTACCCGATGCGTTTCAATATAAATTTGCCGGAGTTCTGTCCAGGCCTGGCGGAACGGTTATTCGGCTGACCTTTGAGCCTAACCCAAACTTTTCACCCCAGGATTACGAAACCCATGTTTTAAAGGGGATGCGCGGGGAAATCTGGATTGATGCAGCGCAGAAGCGCATGCTTCGCTTTGACGCGCATTTGTTTGAAGGCGTGGACTTCGGATGGGGCATTCTGGGTTATTTGAATAAAGGTGGCAGTGTACTGATTGAGCAGGGTGAAGTGGTGCCTTCGATGTGGGCACTGACACACATGCACCTGTCGCTGACAGGACGCGCCTTGCTTGTGAAGCCTTTGAAAGTTGAAATGGAAGAAACCGCCACAGACTATCAACGGGTCGCCGGTGATTTGAGTTATCAACAGGCGGTCGATGTATTGCTACGCGAGCAATGCGGTTCTCCAACGGCAGCGCCGGAAGCCGGCACGGCCAATCAACAATAGACGCGTGCCTGTTCGGTCATGCGTTCGCTGCGAACCGTCAATCGCTCGATCAGATCAAGCCTCACGGCAAATCCTCTGCCCGGTATCTCCGGCACAACAATCTCTCCCAGCGGAGATACGGTTACTTCCGGCTCAATAATGTCCTCTTTCCAATACCGCTTCGAGGCAGATACATCGCCGGGAAGCTTGAAGTTAGGCAAGGACGACAGAGCAATGTTATGGGAGCGACCGATCCCGGATTCAAGCATGCCTCCGCACCAGACGGGAACACCGCGCTCTTCTGCGGCGTTATGAACACGAATCGCTTCACTAAAGCCGCCAACACGGCCCAGTTTGATGTTTATGATGCGGCACGATTCCATTTCAATTGCTGCCAGTGCATCACGGCGGTTGCGAATGGGCTCATCCAGACAAATTGCGGTATCCAGCTGGCGCTGCAATATGGAGTGGTAATAGAAGTCGTCGTACCAGAGCGGCTGCTCGATCATGAGCAGATTGAATTCATCGAACTGCTTCAAATGATCAATATCCTTGAGCCGGTAGGCGGCGTTGGCATCACAGCTCAGCGTGATGTTCGGCCAGCGCGCTCGTACGGCCTCAAAGACTTTGACATCCCAGCCGGGCTTGCATTTCAATTTGATGCGTTGATATCCGGCGGCGAGTTCGGTTTCGATATCGTCGAGAAGCAAATCCACGGAACTTTGAATTCCAAGAGAAACGCCGCAAGAGATTTTGGCTCTGGTGCCACCGAGCAGATCAGCAAGCGGCACGCCCTTCCTTTGGCTTTCCAGATCCCATACGGCATTTTCCAGGGCAGCCTTTGCCATCCGGTTTCCGCGCACGCCGCTAAAGATTTTCTGACATGCGCCACTGCTGGTAACTTCTGCTTGCGTCAGAAGAGGAATCAGCTCTTCTGTTAATACGAGCCACGCCGTATTGGTCGATTCTTCACTGTACGATGGATGCTCCCCAACCGTACATTCGCCCCAACCGGTGAGTCCTTCCGACTGCACTTCCACAAGAATAATGCGACGTTCGGTTGTACGTTCCATGCTTGTCTCAAAAGGACGTACCAGCGGCATAGCAATTTCTCGTACGACAACACCATCGATCCTCATGCAGCGGCTCCTGAAATTTGCGGCTATGGGATGATGCGGGGAAAATCAGTAACCCCACGTCTCGTCCCAATCGCCTAGTTTGTAACTCCCACTGCCGTCCGGATTCATTTGAAGCCGTAAGACAGTGAGCTTTTGCGAAAACGCCTGAATAAATTCACTTCGTGCATTTCTTTGCACCGAGGCTGCATTCACACCCGCCACATCGCTACTATTTTTATTTATATCTGTAACATTAATAGTTACAGATATTGAATACTCAGGCAGCGGAAGTGTTTGGTGAATGCGCTCGACTCTCCCCGACCGCAACCACCATTCAGCGTGCAGACGGTCTGTTGGCAGGGAACCATGCAGTGGAGATGAGGATACACCATAAAAGTCCGGCGTGTACCGTCGAATTACCGCTCCCAGCTTCTCAATATTCAGATTGGCGTTTTTTATGGCCAGCGGATCAAAGGTCCACTCGATCAGGTCAATCCCTCGTGCCAGTGCGTCATCCCGTTGTGCCCATTTGAGTTGCGCGCCAATCCCCCGATTGCGGTAATGGGGTTCAACGGCAAGCGCCTGGGAATGTAGATAAGGGTGGCCATTGCGGATTCCGGGGAGGGCCATTGCAAATCCAATAAGTCGGTCGCCATCATAAGCACCGATCACCTGGCCTCCGATAGAACGAGCAACGACAAAGATCCTTCTCGGTATGACGTCAATGTCCCGATATTTCCACACGACTTGTTGCAAGCCAACGCAGGCGTCAAATTCTTCGGGACGCGTGAGCGCGCGAATTAAAATCGAAGTGTTTGTTACAGGAATGTGATTCGTCATAGTTTCGCTTGTAGCGCTTCCCTTTTTTTTACTGTATTCCAAAGTTGTTCCAGCTCTGCAGCGGACCGTTCCTGAAGCGGTTTTGCATCGGCAGCCAATTGCTCCATTGCGTGAAATCGCCGGCGGAACTTTGCATTTCCGGCACGCAGAGAAAATTCTGCCGCTATCTTTAGTTTTCTGGAAAGATTCACAACTGTAAAGAGCAGATCGCCTAATTCTTCTTCCTGGTTCTCCAGATTCTGTGATGCTATGGCGCTGCGCAGCTCGGCAACTTCTTCATCGAGCTTGTGTAAAACGTCTTCTGTGTTGGTCCAGTCAAAGCCAACGCCAGCCGCTTTTTTTCCTATTTTGTCCGCTTCTATCAGTGCTGGAAATGCGCGTGGAACGTCGTCCAGCAGAGATTTGCCTTCCGGCTTATCACCGCGAGCTGCTTTCTCAGATTTTTTAATGGCATCCCATGCGACCAGAACTTTTTCTGCACTCTCCACACCCTGGAGATCTCCAAAAACATGCGGATGGCGACGAACCAACTTGGCGTTCAGGTTTTCCAGGACATCGCGCAAAGTGAAATAGCCTGCCTCCTGCGCCATCTGTGCGTAGAAGAGAACCTGCAGCAATAAGTCGCCCAATTCATCTTTCAGATCGGGCCAGTGCTGACGATCAATTGCGTCGAGAACCTCATACGTCTCTTCCAAGGTGTGGCGCTGGATCGAGGCAAAGGTCTGCTCGCGATCCCATGGACAGCCATCCGGCGCACGCAATCGAGCCATAATGGCAACGGCCTGCGCAAAGACCTCCCGCAGCTTTTCGCTTTCATCCTTTATGGAATTCATGTCATTTATCTTAACGGGTGCTTACAGGCTGCATGGAAGTTCGTATACTGCGACTGACTGCATGATGCATTCGGAAATCATCGCCGTAGCTGTCGCCATCCTTCTGGGGTTGATTTTTGGCAGCTTTCTGAATGTCTGCATCGTTCGCCTGCCTGCCGGCGAATCTATCCTTGTTCCCCGCTCTCACTGCCGCCATTGCAAGCAACCGGTTGGCGCCATCGACAATATCCCTGTCGTGAGCTGGCTGCTTCTCCGTGGCCGCTGCCGGGCTTGCGGGGCGAGCATTTCCTGGCAGTATCCCCTGGTGGAAGCGGCAACCGGGATTCTGTTTGCGGCATGTTTTTTGCACACAGGCCTGACATGGCAGACGCTGCTTGATGCGACGGCAGTGTTTTTGTTGCTTGGCCTGGCTGTGATGGATGCGCAGACATTCCTGCTTCCGAACGTCTTTACGCTGGGCGGGATAGGACTGGCGATTGTGCTGCGGCTGGCCCAGCCGTCGGCATCGCATCGATGGCTGGCAGGGTTGCGCACGGTGGCGGATGCTCTGGCCGCAGCGCTGGTTTTGCTGTTGGTGCGATGGGTGTATCGTCTGGCGCGCAGGCAGGAAGGCATGGGACTGGGCGATGTGAAGCTGCTGGCGATGATGGCTGCATTGCTAGGATTGCCGTTGGCGCTGGTGGCGTGCTTTCTAGCTGTGCTTGCCGGGGCAGGATTTTCTGCGGTCCAGGTTGTCCGAGGCAAGGCCAGCACCCAGGACATGGTTCCCTTTGGAAGCTTTCTGGCGGGCGCAGGAATTGCGACGATCTTCGCAGGTCCGCCGCTACTGCGCTGGTACCTTGGCTTCTTTCGCTAGCAGCAGAAGAGGCTAATGATTCCCTGTGCATTTTTTAGGATCACGAAGAATTTTTTGTGCTTCTTTGGAATGACTTCCGCCAGGATATTGCTGCAGGTAGGCTTTCATCTGGGCCAGCGCGTCGGCGCTCCTATTCTGCTTGCAGGCAATGTATGCCATGCCAAAGAGCGCGCCCTCATTGGAAGCGTCGTATTGGAGCACATCCTGATACCGCAGATCGGCGCCACGGTAGTCTCCCGTTGAAACATAAAAATTGGCGACTTTCAGGTCATTCTCGACACGGCCAGCCGGGTTTAGATCCTTGGTGAACTCGTCCTCATGTTCATGCTTCGGCGTCGATTCACCTAAATCTTCCGGCGGCAGGTTTGCATCGCTGGAACTGACTCCCGGCGGAGGGGAGAGCTTGAGCGGCTGGTTGCTCGCGGGCGATGGCTTGTCCGTGTCGTCAGCCTTTGCCGCTGCGGCGGACTGCGCCTCTGGAAAGGGATTGTCGGTTGCAGTGGAGTTGGGCTTGGCGGGGGTCTCCTGCGCCCTGGGTTTTGCGGCTGCTTCCGATTGTGCTTCTGGAAAGGCACTGCTGTTGGCTGTTGCAGGGGGTTGTTTGGATGTTGTGGAGGAAGCATCTTTGCCAGCCGGTTGCTGCTTCTTATCCGACGCGCTGGAATTTCCCTTGGCCGGTGCGGAACTGGAACTGCTGGAGCTGTCCGAAGTCGACGATTGCTGCGGAGTGGAGCCATTCTGCTGACACAGCAGTACTGCCGGAGTTCCGAGCAGAAGGGTTGCCGCCAGGATGGTGCCGATGCGCGTTGCCATACATCTATAGGATGCCACTAACTGCCCTTCCGTGGCAGCAGAGAGTCTTGTAAAGTGCGGGCAATGCGCTGCTATACTTGGAGGGTTCTCTGCAATGATTCTCTGGGCAGCCTCTAAAGAAAACTTTCAAAATCATGGGTTTGATTATTCGTTCCTCCGCTATTCATGCCGCGGGCTGCTACACTACGCAGCCGATTTCAACGGGTGCGCGCGTTATTGAGTACATTGGGCCGCGCATCGACAAGGACGAGGCCGATGCCAAGTACGAAAATAGCCCAACAACCTATTTATTCGGCATTGGGGACGGGACCATGGTGATCGATGGGCACGGCACGGCCATGTTTATCAATCATTCCTGTGATCCGAATTGCGAGACGGAAGAGGTTGATGGGCGTGTTTGGATTCGTGCCATACGCGATATCGCCATGGGCGACGAGCTGACCTACGATTACAACCTCTATGACGGCGAAGACGATGAGGCCTATTGCAATTGTGGCGCGCGGAGTTGCCGGAAAAGCATGTACTCCGAAGAGGAACTGAAACGACGCAGACGCTCGGCGGCGCGAAAATCCAGTGCGCGTACGCGCAAGGCATCCAAAACGCTGGAGCGAAAGGCAGTCGCTGTTCGCAGTTAAGCGTCTCCAGTGCCGATGCCGATGCCGTGAAGCGCAGCGATACAATACGGCTATGGCGGTTCCGTCTATGACTCTTACGTCTATGCCTGTTTTGCCGAGTGTGATTCTCTAAGGTCGATATGTCCTATCAAGTACTGGCACGCAAATATCGCCCACAACGATTTGCCGATGTTGCCGGGCAGGAGCATGTCACCCGAACATTGCTCAATGCACTGGCGCAGAACCGCATCGCGCATGGCTATATTTTCAGCGGTCATCGCGGCATTGGCAAAACGACCGTAGCGCGTATTTTAGCCATGGCGCTCAACTGCCGGAATGCGGTTGGCTCACCGGAACGTCCGACGCCGGAGCCTTGCGGGACCTGCGTTGCATGCACGGAAATTCGCGTGGGCAACGCCGTCGATGTAATCGAAATCGATGCGGCAACCAATCGCGGAATTGACGAGATTCGTGAACTGCGCGAGGCGGCGCGATACAGCCCGGCGCGCGATCGTTACAAAATCTACATTCTTGATGAAGCGCACCAGATTACCGACGCTGCGTTCAATGCCCTGCTGAAGACGCTGGAAGAGCCGCCGGCGCATGTCGTATTTATGATGGCGACGACACAGCCGGAAGATATTCCGCAAACGATTCGCTCGCGCTGCCAGCATTTCAGCTTCCATGCTGTTCGCTTTGAGGTGATCCTGCAGCAGCTTCGCCAGATTGCGGAGCAGGAGCAGATCAATGCGGAAGAATCCGCGCTTTCGTTGCTGGCCGAGGCCGGTGACGGGTCGATACGCGATGCACTCTCCATCATGGACCAGGCGATTGCCAGCGCAGCCTATGACAGCGGCCAGCCGAAGCTGGAGGTGGAACAGGTTCGCTCATTGATGGGTACGGTGTCGAACGCGGTTTTTGAGCAGATGCTGTTAGCCGTAAAGGAGCAAAACGCTGCTTCCATGCTGGAACAGGCGGCGGTGCTGCTGGATGCGGGGAATGCACCGCAACAGATTGCACGCCAGTTTGTCCGGTTTCTGCGCAACTGCCTGATGGCCAAAATTGCAGGAAACAATTCGGATCTGCTTCAGGTATCCGAGGAAGAACGCGCACGCGCCGGACGCGCGGCAGCGATCTTTTCAGAAGAAGATCTGACGCGCTTTCTGAATACCATGTTGCGGACATTCGATGATCTGGGCTATCGGCAGGAGCAGCGCTTTCATCTGGAACTGGGCCTGCTGAAGCTGGTCTATACGCAGCGGCTTTTACCGCTGGAAGACATTCTGCGGCATTTATCGGCGGGGACCGCGCTGCCGTCGCCATCCAAGGTACCCTCCGCGCTCGGAGCATCTTCTTCTGTGATGGCAGCCCCCGGAGCAGCACGACCTGCTCCCGCAGCGATTTCAATGCCGAAGCCACTCGTGGCTGAGACTTCGGTTTCTGTAACTCCGGAAAACTCCCGGCCTGTTCCCCCGGAAAATTCTGCTGCTCTTTTGAATGGTAGCGAGAACGCTACGCCGTTTGCCCCAGCGAAACCAAGGAGCGCGGCTCCGGCACTGCAAACGGAAGAGCCTGCCCCGATGATTCCGGCTGACGATGGGGCGGCGAAAGAGCTTCCGGATGCAGAATTGCTGCGTACGGCAATTTGCAGCGATCTGGCGAAGGGCGGACATCAGACAGCCGCTTCCCTGCTGGAGGCCGGTACATGGCAGTGGAATGGGAAAGAACTACAGGTGCAGGCGGTCGCATCCAAAGTGATGCTGGAGATGGCCTACACCCCGGAGGCACAACGAATTGCCCGGGATTGTTTTCGCCGACTGGCGGGGGCGGGCGCCAACCTGAACGTGGTTCCGGAGCCCCGCGGCACTCATGCTGCAGCGCCAAAAGCGCCAGTCAAGAGCGCATCGCAGACGATGGATCATCCCCTGGTGCGGCGTGCGCAGGAGTTGTTTCAGGCGGAAATTCGCAGTGTCGTCAACCTTCGCGAACGAAGCTGATTTTCGCAAGAAAAGGATTTTATGGACCTAGGCAATCTGAAAGAAATGATGGAACGGGCACAACAGATGCAGCAGCAGATGGAACAGGCCATGACGCAGGTTTCCGTCGAAGGTTCGGCTGGCGCGGGCGCTGTTACCGTGCAGATGAATGGCAAAAAGCAAGTGCTGCGCGTGCAGATTGACCCGGCTGCAGCGGGCAGCGGCAGCTCCACCGCCGACCTGGAGATGCTGCAGGACCTGATTGTCGCCGCATGCAATGACGCCGCACGCAGAGTGGACGAGGCGCTCCAGAGCAAGCTTTCCGGAACCCTGGGCGGAATGGATCTGCTGAATATGCTTGGCAAGTAAACGACACGCCGGGCAGAAAACCTATCTCGCATGCACAATCCAATCACAGAACGAAAATCCATGAACGAACCTATACAAACGGCAAAGCGTTTCGACGCACCAAATTGTTTCGACTTCGCCCCATGCAACGGAGGTGGGTTTGTCTCGTTTTGCTGAACCGTTATCCCGCCTGATCGACGAACTGAACAAACTTCCCGGAATCGGCAGAAAGACCGCGCAACGGCTGGCGTTTCATCTGCTCCGCACACAGGAAGAGGATGCTATTGCGCTGGCAGAGGCGATCCGTGAGTTAAAAGCGCACCTGCGGCTTTGCTCCGTCTGCAGCAACATTACCGACATCGACCCATGTGTCTTTTGCGTCAACCCTGCACGCAACCAGCGCATGATCTGCGTGGTGGAAGAGCCTTCAAATATCGCCAGCGTAGAGAAAACGAAGCGATATACGGGGGTGTATCACGTTCTACACGGCGCACTGTCTCCGCTGAATGGCATTGGCCCGCAGCAACTGCGTATCGACGGACTGCTGACGCGCGCGCGTGAGGGACAGGCAGATGAAATTATCCTTGCGACGAATCCCACGACAGAGGGAGAAGCGACGGCCATGTTCCTGGCCGAGCAGCTACGCGGGTTGCCGGTTCGCATCACGCGCATCGCCACGGGTATTCCTGCCGGAGCCGACATTGAATACGCCGATGAGGTAACCATGGCCCGTGCGATGGAAGGCCGTCACGAGATGTAGGAGCATCCTTTTCGGGGTGCGTTCCCGTTGTTCAGGATCGAAGCCGTGCGAGCAAATCCTGAGGGTGAACCGGCTTGGCCAGAATCTCAAATTCATGACCCTGCATGTGGGCCCGGTCCAGCAAATCCGCGGTGGCAGCCTGACCGGAGAAGAGCAGGATCTTGCATTGCGGCAGAAGGCTGCGAATTCGAATCGCCGCGTCAATGCCATTCATGTCTGCCATGATGACGTCGCTGATGACCATGTCCGGACGGAGTATCTCAGCCACTTCAACAGCGCGCTCGCCGCTGTAAACAGCCGTCGCGTCGAAGCCACTTTGATTGAGAATGATGACGAGCGTATCTGCAATGACCCGTTCATCATCTACGATTAATACTTTGGGTTTCTCCAGTGTCTCTACCATATCTCCCAAACATGCTCGCTGGTCGAAGCGGCACCAGCGCAGAAAGCCCTTCGAATCCAAATTTAATGTAAATCCACACTACTACATTGACGGAAGACAACCTCTTCAGGATAGACTAAAAACTCAAAGCCACGACTGTTCCCTATCTGTTACGGTTACATAAATTCCACTGGATTCCATCCAAACCGTTTGTCGGTATGGATTTTGGGGCTAATCTAGCATGACTCAGGCAATCATTCGCGCTGAGCAGGTGGAAAAGTTCTACTCGCAGCCAAGTGAGAACCGCATTCAGGTGATCTCAGCGACAGACCTTTCCATTCTGCCCGGAGAAATCGTCGCTCTGCTGGGGCCTTCGGGTTCCGGGAAATCGACGCTGTTGCGCATGCTGACCGGGCTTTCCGAGCCGACGGCAGGCCAGGTGTACTGGCACGAGCAACCCATCGCAAATGCCACCCCGAACGTGTCGATCGTCTTTCAGAGCTTTGCCCTGTTTCCGTGGCTGAGCGTGCTTGAAAATGTGGAAGCGCCCCTGAAGGCGCGTGGCGTGACCCCGGACGAGCGGCGGGAACGCAGCCTGCACATGCTGGATACGGTGGGTCTGGACGGCTTTCAGAGCGCTTATCCCAAGGAGCTTTCCGGAGGCATGCGGCAGCGGGTCGGCTTTGCGCGTGCGCTGGTGGTAGAGCCGGAAGTGCTGTTTATGGACGAGCCGTTCTCGTCCCTGGACGTGCTGACGGCAGAGAATCTGCGTAGCGAACTCCTGGAGCTTTGGCAGAAAAAAACGCTGCCTACGCAGGCAATCTTTATTGTTACGCACAACATTGAAGAGGCCGTTCTACTGGCCGACCGCATTCTGGTTCTGGGGCGCAATCCGGGCCATGTTCGTACCGACTTTCATGTACCCCTGGAGCATCCGCGCGACCGGAAACAGCCAGAATTTACGCAACTGGTGGACTATATCTATAAGGTGCTGACGCGGCCGGATGTCGAGCCCGCCGAGGTGCCGTCGCTTTCCGGCAAGCGCGTGCGCGACCAGCGCCAGATGCATTACCAGATGCTGCCCCATGCGCGTCCGGGTGGCATCGCCGGCTTGCTGGAGTTGTTGCTGGATAAAGATGGGCGCGATGATATTTATCGCCTGGCCGATGACCTTGCCTTTGAAGTGGATGATCTACTGCCGATCGTCGATGCAGCTACCCTGTTGGGCTTCCTGACGGTCGTAGAAGGCGATGCTGTCCTGACGCCCGAAGGCCGCGCCTTCGCAGAAGCAGATATTCAGAATCAGAAGCTGCTGTTTCACAAGGCAGCCACGGAAAAAATCCTGTTGCTGCGCCAGATCACGCGCGCGCTGGAGACAAAATCCAACCACTCCGTGCCGGAAGAATTTTTCCACGATATGCTCGATGAACAATTCAGCGAGGAAGAGACGATTCGGCAGATGGAAACCGCCATCAACTGGGGCCGCTACGCAGAGCTGTTCGATTTTGACGCTGCGCGGCGGCGCTTTATCCAGGTGCAACCGGGCCCCGAGGCATTGGAAGACACAGAAAGCGCTGCACGATGAACCATCCTTTCCAGGGCATGCTGAGCAACCGGAGCAGCAGCCAGACGCTCTCGCGTGGCTTGATTCTGGAACGCAGCTGGCCGTTCTTTCTCGACCTTGGCGTAGCGGCGGCTGGGCTGGCTGCGTTTTATGCCGTCATCTTCATCGCAAAATACTGGTTGGGTCAGCCGGAACCGGAGGTCGTGATTTCGACCTCTCCCAAGGCATTGCCGGTCTATGCGTTTTATTCCATGGTTCGCATTGGCATTGCGTACGTGCTCAGCCTGTTGTTTGCGGTGGGCTATGGGTATGTAGCGGCCTACAACCGTCGGATGGAAGGGCTGATGATCGCAACGCTCGACATTTTACAGTCCATTCCTGTGCTGAGCTTTTTACCCGCCGTGATGCTGGCGATGATCGCGCTGTTTCCCAAGCTGCAACTCGGCGTAGAGTTGGGCGCGATTCTGCTTATCTTTACGGGCCAGGTATGGAACATGGCCTTCAGCTTTTATGCTTCGCTGAAAAGCATCCCCAAGGAGCTGCATGAAGCCTGCCGTATCTACAATTTTTCTTCGTGGCAGCGGTTCTGGCAACTGGAGCTGCCTTACGCCACGATTGGTCTGATCTGGAACTCAATTGTTTCGGTCGCCGGCGGATGGTTTTTTCTGATGGCCTGCGAAATGTTCGTCCTGGGCAATCGGGATTTCCGGCTGCCCGGACTGGGGTCCTATCTGCAAACGGCAGCCAGCGAAGGAAACACACGGGCCATGCTGTGGGGCATTGCAACGATGCTCGCCATTATCGTGCTGACCGATCAGTTGATCTGGCGACCCCTGATTACGTGGTCCGATAAGTTCAAATTTGAACAGGTGGAAAGCACCAATCGCGTCCGTTCGCCCATTCTGCACCTGCTGCAACGCTCCAACGCCTTGCATTTTGTGCGGCGGCACACACTGGTTCCTATCGGAGAGTCGATCTATCGCCACATTGCAAAGGACCGGGGTGGGCAACACGCAATTCCAGCTACCAGAGGCAAAACATCGCGCTCGGTCGGCCTGATCACGGTTGGAATTGCCGCCGGCATCGTGGTGTTATACGCCGCCGTGCAGGCGGGTTTGCTGCTCCACCAAGTAACCGGCGCGCAATTTCTGCTGATTCTCAAAGGAGCGACAGCAACGTTTCTGCGCGTCAATGTTGCCCTGCTGCTGTCTGCGGCGTGGACGATTCCGGTCGGCGTGGCGATTGGTTTTCATCCCAAGCTGGCTCGCATTGCGCAGCCACTGGCACAGATTGCGGCATCCTTTCCAGCGCCAGCGCTGTTCCCGGTATTGCTGTTGATTCTGATTCGCATGGGGGGCGGACTGGGTATCGGCTCGATTGCACTGATGCTGCTGGGCGCGCAATGGTACATCCTGTTTAACGTGATTGCCGGAGCGATGGCGATTCCGTCAGACCTGAAGGAAGTTGCGAGCCTGTTTCGCTTCACTTCCATCCAGCGGTGGACGACCGTCATTCTGCCGGGCATCTTTCCTTACCTGATTACAGGCATGGTGACGGCATCCGGCGGTGCGTGGAACGCCAGCATTATTGCTGAATATTTTCACTTGCAGGGACGCACAATGCAGACCCTGGGCCTGGGTGCACAGATCAGCGCGGCCAGCGATTCGGGCCAATTTCAGATTCTGCTGCTGGCTACGATTGTGATGGCGCTGATGGTTGTGACGATCAACCGTCTTGTCTGGCGTCCCCTGTTTCGCATCGCAGAGACCCGCTACAAACTGGAAGGCTGAGTCAGGGTTCTTGTTAACCCTAGTCTTCGTGCAGCATGCTGGGTTCTTCCGGAGAACGCAGGCGGACGAGCCGGTCAATCGTGTAGGGAGCACGATACTGGCTTTGATAGAAGTGCCGTACCTGCAGCTCGCCTAACAGACCAATCGCCAACATTTGAATGCCCGCCAATACCAGTACACCGGCGATGACGAACAAGGGGCCGTGTTCATCCATGACGTGCTGATGCGTAAAGATTTTGAGCAGCAGCAACCACATGGAAAGACCCGTACCACCGAGCATGCTGACCGCGCCCAGCGAACCAAAAAAATGCATCGGGCGGGACATGTACTTCAACAGGAAGCGAATGGTCATCAGGTCAAAGAAGACCCGGAAGGTGCGCGAAATGCCGTAGTGCGATTTTCCCTTTTCGCGATTGACGTTCTTGATGGGAATTTCGCAAATGGACGCACCGTACCAGGATGCCAGCGCTGGAATAAAGCGGTGCATCTCGCCGTAGAGCGGAATGTTGTGGATGACTTCGCGGCGATACGCCTTGAAGGTGGTGCCGAAATCGTGAATGTCGACGCCGGAGAGCCTGGCCATCAACCAGTTGGCGCAGCGTGATGGAAAACGGCGCATGACAAAGTTGTCGATGCGATCCTTACGCCAGCCGCTGACGACGTCATAGCCCTCTTCCAGCTTAGCCAGAAAATTCGGAATCTCCGCAGGATCGTGCTGCAGGTCGCCATCCATGGACAGGATGAAGTCGCCCTGCGCGTGGTCAAACCCGGCAGCCAAGGCGGAAGTCTGGCCGAAATTGCGGCGCAGTTTTACCACCAGCACGCGGCTGTCGACTGCCGTGATCTCTTCCAGCAGGCGGTAGGTGCGATCGGAGGAGCCGTCATCGACAAAAACCAGCTCAAAGGAGTCGCCCACCTGCTCCATGACGGCCTTCAGGCGATCGTACATGGCGGTGACGTTGTCTTCTTCGTTATGGAATGGAACGACGACGGAGTACTTTGGCATAGTCTTTAGTATAACGTTTTGACTTATTTTCGTGGCAGAATCCAGGCCTGCACCGGTGCTGGAAATGGTTCGGCCTGATCGGCTGTCACGCCGGCTTTCTGCGCACTGCTTTGCTGTGTTAGATTCAAACTTTAGACGCCTGCATGGAGAGATGGCCGAGTGGCTGAAGGCGCACGCTTGGAAAGCGTGTTTACCGCAAGGTAACGTGGGTTCGAATCCCACTCTCTCCGCCATTCCCTCGTTTCAGGACATCCAAGGAAATCCAGGAACCAAAGAAAAGCCCCAGTAAATACTGGGGCTTCGTCTTTCTGCATCCGAAGAGGCAAGATGGAAGCCGGATGCTGGTGGCTTTTGGCATAGACCCCATGATGCAGCGCAAGGCCGAAAAAGCGACAGCCGAAAATTCCTTCCAAATTGTTTCGCTACGCTGGTTGGAACATTGGAGGCACGGGAAGAGTCCCCGCCATGTGGACTACGTGACACGGCGCATTGAAGCCGATATTCAGCCAAGTCTCGGTGCGCGACCCGCGTGACGTTCCTCTGACGATTGCACGCCGACGCTCAGCGCTACACCGTCATCTGTGAAGACCCAATTGGGTGGTCCGCTGGCATATGGGTCGTCGGAATGAACGGTTCCTCTTGTGCGAAAGGGGTCGGTCCCCTGCTTCCGATTTCTGTAGCCTTCGATTCAGATGTAGAACAATTATATGCAGATGCTGTATTTTTGAAGAGAGCATTCCAGAAGTACCGCTTAAGTGCTATGAGAACCGAGACAAGCCGGATAAAAATGGGACGCCCAAGGGGCTTCAACGAGGCGCATGCCCTTGAAGCCGCCATGTTGCTGTTCTGGTCGAAGGGGTATGAGGGTGCCACAACGAATGATTTGGCACATGCCATGGGCATCAATGCCTCCAGCATGTACGCGGCTTTCGGAAGCAAAGAAGAACTCTTCAAACGTGCCGTCGTTCGTTACTGTGACGAGCACATGACCTTTTTCCCGGCGGCCCTCGCACTCCCTACGATGAGTGAGACAGTTCGAGCGATCCTCGAAGGGACGATCGATCTTGTATCAAAGCCCGGTTATCCCCATGGCTGCCTCACGATCCAAAGCGGGATGGCGACTACCGAATCAATCCGCGTCTTCTTGAACGGATATCGAAAACAAGGGGAGGACGCCCTTAAGCGGCGGGTGGGAAGAGCCAAGAAAGAAAGCGATCTCGATCCAAAACTCAATCCGGGAGACTTTGCCCGCTACCTCGTCATGCTAACGAGCGGCATATCCGTGCAGGCCGCCAATGGAACCAGTAAGGCCGAATTGAAACGTCAAGCCGATCTAGCATTGCGATATTTCGGATACAAGCCGCTCAGGCATTCCCAATAGGCTTCGATACAGATGGTCATCGGCAACCTCATGAAACATGAGGCTGCCCGGAAAGGATGTAATGGATTTGCACCCCAGTGAGAGTTCAAAATTGGAGCCTGGAACTGGTCGTTCCTGGATCATTGCGGCTGGCAGCTTTTGCTTTGTGCTGTTGCAGAGCGCTTGCACCACAGTTATAGCCATCAGCGGACTGCGATTGTTGATTGGCCTGACGTCTCTGACCGCGGCTTCGCTCATTCCCGGCTTCATCTTTACGATTCATACCGACCGCATCCGCATTCCCATGCTGATCATCGCGGTTGTCGGATCGGTTGTGAACCTGTACGTCCTATGGAGAATTCGTTCGTTGCGGTCCCGGCCATCATCGCAGTGGAGAATTCAACCTCCGACCGCCAAACAGCTTCGGTCCGAGAGGTTTCAGTTCGTTCTCTCCGTCCTCACACTTGTGCTGGTTGTCATTGAAAGCGCAATTCACCATCACCTGCACGGTTCGTTGTAATCTCCATGACCGCATCACAATGGAGGATGCCCCGGAGTTTGTTCCTGTAAGGAACGTAGTTGAGCTTGCCACGTCGTGGAGCCCTCCGAGACTGAGCGCGATGGTCAAGAGACCATGAACTGGCTTCAACATATTTAACTCCCTGGTGGATAGAACCTATTCGCGTGTCCATCACTCGCGGTTGAGGCCACAAGCGTACATAGACCCTTCATGCAGTTGCATGGATCACGCGTCCGTAAGAAGGGCGGCGGCGGAAAAGTTACAGACGAATGAGGTCATTCAAGCTGTACTGAAAACTCGCATTGAGGTTGTAACCTTTGGCGATGCCGTCGCTCTAACGATGTGACACTGTGCGCATGGGTCTGACTCGACACCGGCGAGTGTGTTGTCTCATGGCAGCAGGAGTTCGGTGGAAGACATACAGGAACGGAAGCTAAAACATTCAGGAGATTTCGCAAATGAACAAGTTCGGCATCTTGGCAACCCTTCAGGCACGGCCCGGCAAAGAGAGTGAAGTAGAGCGTTTCCTGCAATCGGCAAGTCCCCTTGTCGAAGCGGAGACCGGAACCACAACATGGTTCGCATTCAAGATCGCTCCGGCGACCTTCGGAATTTTCGATACATTCCAGAACGAGGAAGGACGGAACGCGCACGTCAGTGGCGAAGTGGCGAAGGCGCTTTTCGCCCGCGCTGAGGAGTTGTTCGTTACGGCTCCTGAGATTAAGACCGTTGACATTCTGGCAGAGAAACTTTAGGCGGAATCGGATCGGACGCTAGGCTAATCGCGTGTACCTATGTTTATGATCCCCCTGATCTTGGGTATGTTAAATACGTCAGCTTCCCCGCCAATCCAACCGACCCCAATCGTGTTTGCGGCCGCGGCGCAAGGAGATGTGCGTTCCACTCATCTCCTTGCGGTCGGTGGGGCTCAGATAGAAGTCGATGTCCACTTGGCACAGTCAGACCTCGCTGTCGAGGATGTCGTCTCCTGGGTGCAAAGATCGGCACAGGCCGTGGCCAACTACTATGGCAGATTTCCGGTTTCTCATGCCCGCGTGATCGTCACTCAAAGTTCGGACGGAGGTCAGTCGATTCACGGAACGACATGGGGGAATATTGCAGGGGTCCAGGGGTTCACACGAATGCGTCTGGGGGAAAACGTCACAAAGTCTGATCTCACGAACGATTGGACAATGACCCATGAACTGGTTCACATGGCGCTCACCTCACTTCCGGATGAGAACCATTGGCTCGAAGAGGGACTTGCAACATACGTCGAGCCTCTTGCGCGCGCTCAAGCCGGGCAACTCTCGGTCGAGGAGGTTTGGAAAGAGATGCTCGATAGCATGCCAAAGGGAGAGCCGGCTGCCGGTGACCGCGGACTGGATCAGACTCATACGTGGGGACGCACCTACTGGGGCGGAGCGCTCTTCAGTCTCGTGGCGGACGTAGAAATTCGGAAAGCGACCGCGAACCACAAGAGCCTCAAAGATGCCCTTCGGGCCATCGTGGGAGCCGGGGCGACCATCGACACGGAACGTCCTCTTAGTACGGTGTTGCGGATCGGCGATCAAGCGACCGGAACGACTGTGTTGGAGGATTTGTATGCCGGCTGGAAGGATAAGCCGGTCACCGTCAATCTCGATCACCTCTGGGCGGAATTGGGAGTCCAGCAGGGGCCGCACGGCATCACATTTGACGACAATGCCCCTCTTGCCGATATCCGTAGATCGATGACGGAGCCTTCGCTCGCGAGTGGGACGAACCATTAAGACTTCCTGCGTTACCTATCTCTAGCGGCGTCCGACCGGAGAATGGGAAAAGGAAAAGACGTCGGGCCTGGCATAGTGACCGGTCACGTCAAGGACCATCGACTCACGATCAATCAGGGAAAGATCCAAGTCGGCAACGATCAACTCTTCGCGATCATAGACCGGATCAACAATGTAGTTTGAATCTGGCCCAATGATCGAGCTTCCGCCGCGTTCTACCCATTGTCGTTCGACCTGATGCGGAAGCACGCTCGGAATATCGCTGGTTGGCATCATGAGGCCAACCGCAAGCACGAAGCATCGGCCCTCAAAGGCATAGTGCCGGCTTGCGAGCTGGGCTGCCTCGTTCACCGTTGGCCACAACGCGATGTGAATGTCCTCACCTGCCTGATGCATGGCCATCCGTGCGAGAGGCATCCAATGCTCCCAGCAGATCAGGCCACCGATGCGAGCGGGACCAACTAGAACGGAATCCAATCCGCTGCCATCGCCCTGCCCCCAGACCAGTCTTTCTGTAAACGTCGGCATCAGCTTTGGATGATGGTTTGCCAAGCGGCCATCTGGGGTGAAGATCAACAAACTGTTGTAGAGAGTCTTCTGCGCCGGACCATGATCCACCCTCTCATTGATCCCGATCACGATACCAATCTTGTGGTCCCGAGCTGCGTCCGCCAGACGCGCCACTTCCGGCCCTGCGACGAAAATGCTGTTTTCACGTAGCTCGGCAAAAACCTCTTTGGTCGGTTCGTGGTTCCACAATGCTGCACCAGGACAGACATCCAACCAAACGGGATATCCGGGAAACCAGGTCTCGCCAAAAACGATGAGCTCTGCACCCTGCTTCGCAGCATCCCGGATGAGATCGAGAGCCTTCGCCAAGCTCTTAATTTTGTCGTGGTAAATGGGAGACGACTGAGCGATTACGACACGGATGGTACGAGTATGTTGGCTCTGCTCCGACACTGATGCCTCCCCAAGCGGCGATGTTGTACCCATGATCTCTTCATGCCTGCGTCGGAGCGAAGAAACCCTGTTCTCTGGCAGTATCCAACTGTCGCTTCACGAAGGTCCATAGTTCCCGACAGCCATTCTCTATTTCGAGGCCGACTCTGGCCAGCACTCGTTCGTAGAAGACGCTATTCTCGATCCAGCTTCCGCCACGATTGGATAGGTTCAAAAGGACGGGGCGAATACTGCGATCTGCCAGCTATGCTCCGCCGTGTTTTCGTAGCGCGACTCGCCGACAGGTTTGACCTTTCGCAGTACCGCTTTCAGCTTGTCAATCTCCAATACGAACTGCACCACGTGCTGAATGTCGACGAAACGTTGCGCTTCCTTCAAAGTACCACTTCCCAAAATGACAACCTCTAAGATCCAGTGTGACGTATCGCATCCAGAACCACACTTCGGGTCAGCAGCTCAGGCAATACGTGAGCACCGCCGCCGTCAGCTCCTGCCGTGAAAATAACATAGGTAGGAACGCCGCTGCGGCCAACCTTCCCCAAGACCTCGGTGATTTCCGGGTCGTAGCGCGTCCAGTCAGCACGTAATAGTGCGTAGTGCTGACGTACCAGCTCGTCTTCCACGCTCTTGTCCTGGAGAACCGCTTTCTCGTTGACCTTACAAGAGAGACACCATGCCGCAGTGAAATCAACGAAGACCGGGAGACTGGAGTTGAAATCCCCAACCAGACTCCTTTCCGACAAGGCGCAACACGAGCAGAACTGCGACGATACATGAACCTGTGGCTGGAAAGAAAAAAGAGGGCTGCACCGCGCGTGGGTGCAGCCCTGGCACGGCTACTTCGCCGTGAGATTGTCGAGCGCGCCCTGCGCCGACAACCGATCCCCGTGGCTGTGGCTGATCTTTTCGAAGGAGATCATCCCTTTCTTATCCAGAACAAAGGTCGATGGATACGCCGTTTCATGGGGCATATCCCAGCGTAGACCATATAAATTTGTGACCTTATAGTCCGGGTCCGTCACGAGAACGATGTTGGCAGGCAAAGCCACCTGTTTAGCGAGGAAGTCCTTCGCGTGGCCATCCAGCTCGCCGGGAGGCCCTGGGTAGACAAGGAGAACCCGAGTATTCCTGGCCTGAAAATCAGCGGCATGATCGATGAAGTCGTGAACCTGCTTCACGCAAAATGGGCATTGATAGCCGGGAAAGCCACGCAACACGACCAGCACGAGTCGGTGCCCTTGTATCTCTTTGGACATCTGAACGGACTTACCTGTGGGCGTGGAAAGCGTGAAATCCGGTGCTTTTGCGCCAACGGCAGGGGTCTGGGCGATCAAGGCTGTGCCGAACAACGTGGCTGACACAATGACGCCAGCACGAGCGAGGCGGCTGATTCGAGGAAAACGATAGGTATGCATTAATGGGCGCTCCTAACGCAATGCCCATAAGACAAAGGACAGCGCAAAAGGTTACAGCCATAATTGCCGTCCCGTCGGAAAGCGCCTCTTGCCCCCGGCTGATCTTCCATGGGCTCGATGTTGAAATCAAATCCTTATGGCTAGATCACCAAGCCATTGATCTTCTCGTCATCTTCCGGAATCGGGCACAGCCAACCAAGTTCTGAGGCGTGCGCGAAGGTTTCCTGCAAGAGAGCTGTCTGCTCTACTCCCGTCAATCGGGTTCTGACAAATGCTTCGATGATGGCGTTGGTGATAGAAGCGCCTCCCCCCAACGCCCTCAGAAGCCTCCATGTTTCACGTTCAATGCGGCGGTAGTACACCGAGTTGCCGTAACGGTGAACCGCAAGGTAGATTCGCTGTTTTCTGACGGCGGGAATCTCTCCCCTTCTCCCTGGCTTCCGCTCAGCCGTGGCATTGCTTACGATGTCCGACTCCGGAGTCGACTTGTGCACGGCCAGGACGATTTCGTCTACCGGGTAGTCGAGATCCAGCAGCCGTACATGGGGCTGCAGCGACACGTTCGAATCTGGCCCCATGGCTTGAATGTCGTCCGCCGTCAGCGGGGCGAGTTGACGGCCATCGAAGGCCTCTGTATAGGCCCATTCCAGGCGAGCCACATCAACGGCCAGACGGCGCTTTCGACCTGCAAGCATCGGGTGAGCGTTGAGAAACTCAGGCAGCTTTCCACTTAGGTCTCTCAATGTCCAAGAGGTCGAAGGCGTCTCCTTTAGATAGGCCAGGACCAAGGCATCGAATTTCTTTGCCCCCAACACCGCACTGAGCGCGGGGTAGTCTTGGGAAACGGCATCAATAACCCGAAACCAATACTGACGGTTATAAATCTCGAGGCGCTCAAACGATGTTAGCAGCGCGTTCGGCTTGATGTAGCTTGCGGCGATCTGCTCGATCGAACGGCCGTCTACGTCCGCTCTCTGCATCTCATAGGCTTCCGTCAGAGGACGGCGAACGTCTTCGACCATGCGGCGTTGCAATTCGAGCAGGTTCATACGCGCACCGCTTCGAGTGTCGATGGTTCTTCGACGGGCAGTGGCGAATCGGTCTGGAGAAAGCGATTCGCTTTGAGAGCTTCTGCGTGGACTTCCTCGAAGGAAGGAATGTTGTCATCCCATTCGAGCAGGGTTGCTGTCGGCCCGCAGAGTTCAATGGCGCGCGCATAGAGTTTCCACACCGGATCAAGTACCGGGTGATCGTGCGTGTCGAGGATATATTTCTCGAACTTGGAATGACCGGCGATATGAATCTGGGCAACGCGCTCCGAAGGAATACTGTTCACGTAGTCCATTGGGTCGAAATCGTGGTTCTGAGAGGAGACATAGATGTTATTGACGTCGAGCAGCATGCCGCAGTCTGCCGCATGCACAACCTCGTTCAAGAACTCCCATTCGGTCATCTCGGATTCGTGATACTCGGCATAGCTGCTTACGTTTTCGACAGCGACCGGGATCTCCAGAAAGTCCTGAACCTGGCGCACGCGCTCCGCCGTGATACGTACGGCTTCAAAGGTATAGGGGAGCGGCAAAAGATCGTGGGTATAGCGGCCATCGACACTCCCCCAGCACAGATGATCGGAAAGCCAAGGGGTTTTGGTGCGTTTCGCCAGCTCCTTGATTCGCTTCAGGTGATCGCGGTTTAAGGGCTGTGCGCTTCCGAAGTACATCGAAACACCGTGTTGAACGACTCGGTATTGATCGAGGATCTGGTCGAGGACTTTGAGTGGACGGCCGCCATCGACCATATAGTTTTCGGAGATGATCTCGAACCAATCGACGACCGGTTTTTGGGAAAAGATGTGGTCGTAGTGCGGCACACGCAGGCCGATGCCGACGCCATAGTCGGTGTATCCATTGAAGCGATTGGCTGGCATAGTGTCTCCGTCGTGGAAAGTACGGGAGGCTTGGAGTTGCTATCCCAAGCCTCCTAGAGGTGGAGTTGAGTTTACTTGGAGCCGTCGGTCGCGCAGGCACCCTTGCCCTTGCACGAATTCTTACCAGCGTGCTTCGCATCGCCGCCGCCCTGGCCCTTGCAGTCATTCTTGCCCTTGCAGGAGTGCTTGGGCAGGTCCTTCTTGGTGGTGTCCTGCGCCGGGGTGCCGGCGAACAGAAGGGCGTTCGCGCTGATGGTGCTGTGTGTGGACACCGGCTGAGCATTGAGGCGAGCAGCAGTTCCGCCCATCAGTCCGGCGAAAGCTGCAGCCAGTGCGAGGTTTGTAACGGTGGTGGTCTTCATGAAAGAGTTCCTTTCCAGAATGGTTGGGCAGGCGTTCCGCCTGCGTTTATGTGATCGGTCCGCCACTGTGACCAGAAGAGCGACCTACAACCTGGGAAAGTCGCCCTTCCCATGTCGCCTGTTTGAATGTTGGGAGGTGGGATGGTTACAACATTTCTTCGCGAGTTAGAGAGCGGTTACCGCAGCTCCGACGATGGCACCCTGATGAGGCTCCTGAACAAACAGAACCAAATGATGCCCCGCGCCGGATTTTGGCTTCAGGTCGTCCGGAACAGAGAGATGGATCGACTTTTCCATGTCTCCCGATATGGTCGCGACTTTGACGAGGGTGCGAGCTACGGACACATGCTCAAGGAGCCGTCCCGAGTTCTCTCCGCGCAGGACATTCGATAGATCCGTGTCATCGGTAACAACGGCAATGAGGTCGAGCGGCTTCTTAGCTTGCCCTGAGATCGAGAATGTAGCGTCGATGCCATTTTCCGAAAAGGCCGAAGAAACGATCCGAAGATCCGCATTGGGACGCCGCGCATTACTTTGCAGCGCACTCTCCAGTGCGCCTTCGTTCCCGCCGACGAATTGGTCTCGTCCGTTCACAATCATCTGCGGGGTATACGAGCCTTCCGGGGAGAGACGAGAGGCGTAGACGCTCTGCCGGTCCGTAAAGACTTGCGCCGAATACGGGTCTTTCCAGCCCAGATTGTTCCAGTAGGTAACGTGTTCGCTGATCCCAACGATCAACTGCCCCGTCCCTGTCTCCTTGAGATGAACCTGACGGAGCAGCCCGTCGGCAGGCGGACAACTGGAGCATCCTTCCGAGGTGAACAGCTCCAAAATCACAACCGAAGTAGGACTCGGGCTAGAAGGGGCTGTGGGCTGTGCAGCCTCAAGTCCTGGCTGTACTGCCACGAACATCGCTGAAGTTGCGATTAGCTGGCGAAGACGCATAGGGAGCCTCCAATGTGGCTCTCGTCTGACGCGCGATCCCGGAATCGGTTACACGGGCTGCCCGTACCATTCTCCCTGTAACCAAACAGCTTCCAGTGGCTCTAACGAACCGAAGCGCAAGAATGAGCCTGCGCTATTCGCTTCGTGAGGAAGTCATGAAAAAGCTCTTGAACATCTATCGCCGCATCACCGTGGGTCTGTCATTTTTGCAATCGCCCATGCTCTTGGTGGTGCGCCTTTACTGGGGATTTCAACTCGCCCAGACCGGATGGGGAAAGCTCCACAACCTTGCGAAGATTACCGGATTCTTCGCAAGTCTGAATGTGCCCGTCCCGGGCTTCACTGCACCCGCCATTTCGACCTTGGAGTTCCTCGGCGGTATCCTTCTTATGCTGGGTCTCTTTTCAAGGCCCATCGCCTTCCTCCTGGCCTGCAACATGTTTGTCGCCTATTGGACCGCGGATCGCGAAGCGCTCACCTCTGTATTCTCCGATCCGGGCAAGTTCTATGTCGCCGACCCCTACACCTTCCTGTTCGCCTCATTGATGGTCCTTATCTTTGGAGCAGGTTTGTTCGCAGTCGATACCCTGATCGCAAAGCGAGTGAAAGCTTTCGAGCAGTGAACGAGCCTAAGACTTCAAATCGGACTGAAGCGGAGATGATCGCCGCGATTATCGGCGGAGAGACGCAGGTCTTCCATGACCTGATTCGCCCTCATGAACGAAGTGTCTATTTGATGGCTTTGTCCTATATGAAGAATGAGGCGGATGCCGAGGACGTGGCCCAGGAGGCGTTCGTGCGGGCCTTCCGCAATCTGG
>DATAWK010000004.1:0-15591 GCA_036267255.1 Acidobacteriaceae bacterium
CTTCGAGAATTCCCCAACGAAATGCAATGAACATGACCGGAAACAGAAAGATGAAACCAGCGGCAAATGATTTTGCATGGCCGTAGTAGGTTGCTGCCGCTACCAACGCGACAATCGGAACGCTGGCCAGCACACGGAGCAAACGCTGCTTCCAGAATGTGATCATGGTCTTTCGTTCACAGAGCATAGACCATTTCGCATAAAAGAACCGTAAGCATGGGCCGCTTGATGCCTAACCACTGGAGAGCGTCAGCGTGAGCTTTATGACTTCTTAACGGCTTTCTCTCTACTTCTTTATGCCGATTGACTTAATCTTGATCGGTTTACTGGGACCTGCCGATCGCGTGATTGTTCCTCTATTACACAATCACGCGTGGCATCGTCATCTAGCAGACTGAGACAGCACAGGCTCCTGCTGGCGTTTCGACAACGAGTGGTACCTGGATCTATATTTTCCGGTCAAGGAGGGCCTGAACATTCGTGTAGCCTGCGCTGTACTGCGCCTGAGTATGCCGTGGTGAACTATCTCAATCGTGAAGTCAATCCGAAGCTGTTCGTCGGCCCCGTTCCGACCTCCTTGACGACAAGAAAGGGCAACGCACTGGGATTCCCAGCAAGTACACAGAGAACACATTGTACGCAACCAAGTAAATCGGGAGCACCGTGCTGTTCCGTCCAGAGCTGCGTTTCGATCACTCCCGGGACTCGCGTAGATGCAATACGGGGAAGAGCCGCAACCAGCTCTTTTTTGGTATGGACGTGATCTACAAGTTCTGATGTCGGTCGCAATAACGAAGATCGCGCGACCGGTACAGCCCCGGTGAAGTTCTGAGTAAATAGGTACGCTGTTCAGAATATTCAAAAGGATGAATCACGTCGGGTATTCCTCTGCGAATCGCTGACGCATTGTTGTTCATAATCGATATTCCTATGCGCAGGTCCTCAGAGTTGAGGCGTCAGCCCGCTCCGAAAGTCGTAAAGAAGCCATAAAAGACGGAGTTTCAATTACGCGGTAGTTATGGCCACTGTTGTTCTCTAGGAAAGCACCAGTATTGTGCTGGGCTGATTGGAGAACACCGTAATGATTTACCGAGGCTTTGTATCGATTTTCCATATTCCTGCATTTGAAGATTATCCGGCACTTTCGACAACGCTCATGCATTCGCAAAAAGCAGTGTCAACGGAACAGAATTATTCCATCAACAAACGCGTTGTCTATGGTCTGCTGATGTTTGCTCTCCTGCTATGTGGGGTTCAGGCATATGCGCAGTCTACTTTCGGCAGTATCCGCGGGACTGTCCAGGATGAATCCGGGGCGGTTGTTCCCGGAGCGATTGTGACCGTTCACTCGCTTGATGAGAATTTCGATCGACAGGTCACGACTGACAACGCCGGCGAGTTCGTTGTCGAAAACTTGAAAGCCGAGCATTACAGGATCACCGTTCATCGTATTGGCTTTGCCGACAGTGTTGTCGCATCCACGGCGCTCGCAGCGCGCCAGGACCTGCGGATTCCAATAAAGCTTGCGGCCGCATCGCAGGCGACCGTCGTCGAAGTCAGCGGCGGCCAGGATCAGGTCAACACAGAAAACGGCACGATCAGCGATTCCAAAAACAATCAGCTCATGACGCAGCTTCCACTGAACAATCGTGCCACCACGACGAGTCCGCTGGGCGCTCTCCTGCTCTCCCCCAATGTGCAGCAGGACAGCTCAGGAAACATCGCCTTGGGTGGTGCGAGTTCTTCTATGGTGAACTTCTCAGTTGACGGCATCTCGACTGCCAACGTGAGGCAAAATGGCGCGCTTCAGGATGCGTATCCTTCACAGGAAGGCATCGCTGCGGTCCAGGTGACCTCCTTCAACAACAGTGCGGAGTTCTCGCAGGTCGGGGACGTGACCTTTACCACCAAAAGCGGGACGAACCAATACCACGGCAGCATGTTTGAATATCTGCAGAATGATGCTCTAGATGCCGACCCTTATGGCTTCAACGGAAAGGTTCCGAAGCGCTTTAACACGTTCGGCGGCTCTCTAGGTGGCCCCTTGAGCATTCTGCGCCTCTATAACGGCAAGGATAAAACTTTCTTCTTTGCTGACTATGAAGGAAACCGCCGCACTACGGCTATAGCACAACAGTTTCTGGTGCCGACGGCCGCAGAACGAAATGGTAATTTGAGTGGATTGACAGATTCGAGCGGAAATCCTGGTCCGGTCATTGATCCGAGCAAGATCAGTGCCACGGCCAAAGCGCTCCTGACGTATTATCCATTGCCCAATGTCTCGGGCCAGTCGAACTACAATTATGAGAATTTTCAATCGACTCCGGCCCGCACAGATGGTGCTGACATTCGGGTCGATCGAACGGTCACCGACAAACAGTCGGTCTATGCTCGCTTCAGCCGCAAAAACATCACAGAAGACGCCGCAAATCCTCTCTTACCGAATGACACCGACACGGTTCACAATCGGAGCATGGTTGTTTCCTATACCTACACCCTCAGTCCAAACCTGCTCAACGAATTCCGCTTCGGCTTCACGAATGTCATCACCAGTGTGGACTTTCCGATCGAAGGCGCGGACGCTTTGCAGCAGCTCGATCTGACCGGCGTGAACATCAGTCAACATCCTACCTCTCGTGCATTTCCTACCTTCAACTTCAGCGCGGGGACCGGCTTTACACCTATCGGGCGCGACAAGACGGGAGTCACACAGTCGAAGACGCTGCAGCTTACAGATAATGTGACGTCTACATTTGGCCGCCATACGATTAAGGCTGGAATCGACGTCCGCCGAGTGCGTTACGCTGATATCGAGACCTTTCTGCCTTCCGATGATTTCGGGCAGTTTACCTTTCAACCGAACTTTACCGGCAACGCCTTCGGAGATTTTCTGGAAGGCGCTCCGACGACGCTCTTTTTTGCCGTCTCCAGTCCTGACGTGGCTGGCACTGCGTGGCAGTATAGTGCCTTCGCGCAGGATGAGGTCCAACTCACGAATAAGCTGACCGTGAACTATGGGTTGCGCTGGGAAATCCTACCTGGATTTCATGAGGATGGCGGTAATCTGGCCAACTTCGATCAGAGAACTAACTCCATCGTTGTGCCCAACGAGTTAGCGTCGTATCTTGCCAGAAACAACCTTCAGACATCGAACCTTGCTTTTCAGCAATCCTTCAATGCTTGCAATCTGAATTACACAGCGTTGCCGTGTACCAACTATGTGACAGCGAGTGAGGACCATCTTCCCCAGAGTCTGCGCAATACCTATAAGGGGAACTTCCAGCCTCGCGTTTCGCTGGCCTACCGTCCTTTCAACGACACCAAGACTGTGATCCGCGCTGGCTTCGGTGTCTTCACCATGACGAACCTGGGGCCGCTCTCCTTCAACAATAGCGGCAATCCGACCTCGGCCCTCCACACCTATTCCAATACGCTGACCGCCGCGGGCACACCGCTCATCCAGTTCCCGAATACCGCCCCTCCCACAACTGGCGTACAGTACGGCGGCGGTGGATTGGATCAGGGTGTTGATCCAAACTACCGTGACCCTCAATCGGAGCAGTGGAACCTGACTGTGGAGCGTCAATTGGCGAGCAATGATACCCTTCGCGTCAGCTATGTGGGCATGCACACCTACCGGCTCAATATCACTGAGGATTTGAACCAGATCCCCGCCAGTGCCACGCCTTACCAGACCACCACCGCCAGCCCATATGTTGATCCTCGCGCGCCCTACCATAACTGGCTGACGCTCTACAGCACCTTCAATGCAGGCAGTGCAGATTACCAGGCGCTGGAGGTAGACGAGACGCATCGTATGGCGCACGGCCTCTACTTCGATGCCAACTATACCTTTGCCAAAAACCTTGCCGACAACCAGGGGGACACGCCGACCGCATTTGCCGGTGAAGTCAACTATGGCATTCCCATCGCCGATCGCTTCCATGTTGCAAGCGACTACGGCAATGTAGAAGGCACACGGCGCGACCGCTTCCTCCTCTCCTGCATCTACCGACTTCCGGTAGGCAAAGGACGGGCGTTTATCAATGGCGGCGGATGGAAAGACGCTGTTCTGGGCGGTTGGGATCTGAACACAATCACCCTGCTCGAAACCGGGCCGTGGCTGACCCCGAGCATCAGCACCTCGTTCGACCAATCCAACACAAATGTGGTCAACCGCGGCGCCTTCCTTCGTCCCGATGTTGTCTCGAAAGACTTCTACAGAGGTCAATCGAGAGGGCACTTCTTCAATCCCGCGGCATTTGCTCCGACGCCAGAAGGAGCAGGGCGTTTTGGCAATGCCGGCGTGGGAATCCTGGAAGGCCCCGGTACAGCGGCAGTCTCTCTCGGGCTGGCAAAAAACTTTGCCCTGACGGAACGGGTCAAGCTGCGCTTCGAGTCAACGTTTACGAACGTACTCAACCATACGAACTTTGCACCGCCCGAAACACAGATCGACAATACATCGACGTTCGGTGTTCTCAGCGCTCCTCAGACCGCCGAGAACGCTGGCAACCGCACCGGGCAGGTGGCTCTGCGACTGGACTTCTGATTCGGCAATGATGCAGGGTTGAACCATGAATTTCAGCGCTGCATCTGCCGTTTTCGGCCAAACGAGGAGTGTCTATTCAGGCAAGTGGTAGAGAAAAGGAGAATACAGATCCCAGCCCGCGCTGGCTGGTGACGTCAACCTTGCCGCCATGAGCCTCGATGATCGCTTTCACGATAGCAAGGCCCATGCCCGTTCCCTGGACTCGATATCGCTGGCTCTGTCCCCGGTAGAACTTGTCGAAGATCATCGTCTTGTCGAAATCGTCAATACCCGCGCCCTGGTCGGCGACGCTGGTGATGAAGGACGATTCTTCTACTTCGGCGCTGATGACGATGGGTCTTCCATCTTCCGAATATTTGGCCGCATTTTCAAGTAGATGATGAAGCACCTTGCGAATCCAATTTGCATCCATCCGCACGACGGGAATTCCCTGCGGGAGCCGTACTTCGACCGGATGCTTTTCAAGCAGAGTATGGCATTCGGCGACCGCTTCCTGAATCACATCTTTCATTTGGCTCGATTCCACGTGGAGTTGCACCTGCCGGGCGTCGAGCTGCGCCATCTCAACCGCCTGGCCAATAAGACGGTTCAGGCGGTTGCTCTCCTCGTCGATCACAGCCAGCATCTCCTCTTTCATGTCCGGGTCTTTGATCATCCCGGATCGCAAACTGGTAATCGAGGCTGTGATCGCGGTGAGTGGAGTGCGCAGCTCATGAGTCACGGAGTCCAGAAGCGTGGTTCTGAGCCGCTCGTTCTCCTGTTCCGCTTCTGTGCGGGCAAGTCGTTCCGCCGTGAGGCTCCTTTCAATAGCGATTGCTATCAGACTGCCGAGAGCGTCGATTGTTTCCCGCGAAGGAAGGTTGCCAGCTATTCCGATCGCGCCAATCGCCTGAAGGCCTAAAAGGAGCGGGGCGATACAGGTGGCGTCTTCTTTGTTGCAGCGTGTCTCCGAGCGAACAGCCACTTCATGCAGCTCTTCTTTCTGGAACCTTCGAGTGTCCGACAGCGAGCGATAGATCTGATCCTGCTCCAAAAGATATATATCGACTGTCTCATTATGAAACGTGGAGCTTATATGGCCAGGGATATTATTCAGGAGGTCGGCAGATCGATCCGAGGTCATCATTTTTTGGCTGAACTCATACAGCCTTTCGACTTCACGCCTGCGCTGATTTGCCTCTCGTGCTTCCTGCCTTACTCTTTCGGAGAGATGACTTGCCAGTACGCCAGCCGTTAGAAAAGCAAGCAACGCGACCCAGTTCTGGGAGTCTGCGATTGTCAGCGTTCCTACGGGGGGAAGAAAGAAGAGGTTGAAGGCCAGTGCCGCAAGCAGCGACATATATATGGAATAGCGAAGACCCAAGCGATTGGCAACGAACAGAATTCCGAGTAAGAATGTGAGAGCGGCAGTCGTTGGATTGACGTGGAGTAGCCTAGTGTAGATAGCAACAATGCCCCCGACTATGCCTGTGACGAATAGATAACGCAGAAAATACAACAACCATCGAGGATTCACAGCGCCATTATAGCTGCCTATGTCTGACGAAATTGACAATTCGTTTCCTCACACTGTAAGCGCGGAGCACTGGCTTGAAAAGGTGGCCCCTGAAAAACAGAAGGGCCTTTTCAAGGTCTTTCTCGGATATTCTCCCGGTGTTGGCAAAACCTACAGCATGCTGAGTGAGGCCATCCGGCGTCATGAACGGGGCGAGGATGTTGTCATCGGTGTTGTTGAAACGCATGGGCGCATTCCCACAGCCGAGCTGACCGAGCAGTTGGAGACCGTGCCCCGGCGCAGAATCGAGTTCCGCGGCACCACCTTCGAGGAGATGGATGTGGAAGCAATCATTGCCCGCACTCCACAGGTCGTGTTGATCGATGAGCTGGCGCATACCAACGTCGAGGGCAGCAAGCACCGCAAACGCTATGAAGATGTAATGGGCATTCTGGAAGCAAAGATTGACGTGCTGTCTACTGTCAACATCCAGCACGTCGAGAGCGTCACTCCAGTTGTGCAAAGCCTTACCGGGATTATTGTCAGGGAGACGATTCCAGATTGGGTTTTGCTAAGAGCCGATGAAGTCGTCATGGTGGACCTGACGCCTGAAGCGCTCCTAACGCGGATGCGTCGAGGCGACATCTACCCTCTTGAGCGAGTCGAGGCGGCGCTAATGAACTTCTTCAGACGCGGCAACCTGATCGCGCTCAGAGAGATGGCGCTTCAGCATGTGGCGCGATCGGTTGATCGTACTCTCGATGAGTACGTGAAGAAAAAGCGGCTGGGTTCTCAGTGGGCCGTCCACGAGCGCGTAGTTGTTTGTATCAGCTCGAACCCGGCTTCACAGCAGCTCATTGCTCGTGGCGCGCGGATGGTAGAGGGGACAGGGGGCGACCTTTATGTCGTGCATGTCGATACCGAACACAAACGTTCCGAGGACCAGGACCGTAGGCTGGACGGGAACAAGCGATTTGCCCGTAACCTTAAAGCGGAGGTCGTCGAGTTGAAAGGCAGGAGTGTGCCTCTGGCGGTAGCCGATTTCGTGCGGGAAAAAAGAGCGACGCAGGTGATCTTTGGGCGATCTGCCATTCATGGGCTGAAGAAGTATTTGTATTACTGGCAGATTCAGCGTTTTCTTCAAAATACTCCCTTTGTCGATGTTCACATCATCACACAGGAATGAGGTATCACAATGCAGAATGGTCTCCTGGGGAAAATCCTGGTCGTGGATGATGAGCCGCAGATCACGCGAGTGCTGCGGTCGTCGCTGGTTTCAAATGGCTATGCGGTAGAGGTAGCCGGTGACGGCGTTTCAGCCTTGGAGAAGCTCACAGAGTGGTCTCCCGATATGGTGATTACGGATATATCCATGCCTCGTATGGACGGCATTGCCCTCTGTTCGGAGATCCGGGCCCAGTCCAATATGCCCATTTTGGTGCTTTCCGTTCGGGATCAGGAAAACTCGAAGGTCAAGGCGCTTGATGCCGGAGCGGATGACTATGTCACGAAACCATTCAACATCCAGGAGCTGCTTGCCCGCGTACGTGCTCATATGCGGAGGCTGCGAACCACGGCCACAGAAGCGGACACTGCTCCTCTTGAGATTGGTGATTTCCGCATCGATTCTGACAAGCGCCAAGTAGAGATTTGCGGACGTGAAGTTCATTTGTCACCCAAAGAGTTTGATCTCCTCTTTTATATGGCGCAACGCCCTGAGAAAGTGCTGACTCATCGTAAGCTGCTGGCTGCGATATGGGGGGCTCGCGCCGTAGAGCAGCCGGAATCCTTGCGAGTCCTGGTAGCGATGCTTCGGAAAAAGATTGAGCCGGAAGGCGAGCCGAAGTACATCGTCAATGACCCTTGGGTCGGCTATAGGTTTCAGCCGGGGCAGAGTTCTTAAACCTATATAACTTTTTAACTACTTTCATACGTACTTTTTATGCTGCTTCGAGTGAACATAGATACGGCTTTGTGGTGGCCGCCTCTATGCTTTCGCTCGATGTACTCGCGGTTCTCATCTTTTTTGGCATGTTCTTTCTGATCTTCGGCTTGATCAGTTTTATTCGATGCCTGGTTACCTCGAACCGATCGAAGCGATCCGAGCGGATTCTTAGTGTGCCTATCCCTTCTCCTGTAGATGAAAAGGGTGGCAATCATCCAGAAAAGATGCCGCCCGAAGATCATGCGCGAGTCGTGAACTCGTCTTCGAAGAATCGTATTGCCTACTCCGTACAGCATGCGAGTGTTGCCTCCTTGCTGCTCTTCCATGCGAGCACAATGGGGCCATCTGCGACTGTTAAAGGCGGACAAACAATTCCAAATAAACCTACTCGAAATGCAGTCTCTGTAGCAAGAGTGCGCTTCCATATCGCCAGACATCGTATGTCAGGGCAATGGCTGCATCATTCGGACGCAGGTAACAGATACCAGACGCTGTATTGATCCTAAGAAGGAGAAAGAGATGTGGGACATCATTTTGATTGTTGCGACGGTTGTTTTCTTCGCCATAGCAATTGCTTATATCCACGCCTGCGAGAGATTGAGGTAAGACACGATGACGATTGAGACCATCCTTCTGCTCGTAGTGACTCTGTTTCTTTTTGCGTACCTGATCTATGCGCTGCTGCGCCCGGAGAAATTCTGATGACATCGAACGGCTGGCTGCAGATTTTTCTTTTCTTTGGCATCATCCTGGTGACTGCGAAGCCGCTTGGTGTTTACATGGCGCGAGTGTTCGAGGGGGAACGTACCATTGTCGATCCTCTCTTTGGCCCGATCGAGCGACTACTGTACCGCATCACAGGCGTCGATCCATCCCGCGAAATGCATTGGACGGAGTATGGAATCGCAATGCTGTTATTCAGCGGTGTGACCATGCTGTTGACGTATGGTATCGAACGGTTACAAACCATTCTTCCGTGGAACCCCCAACATCTTGGCGCTGTAACGCCGGATCTCGCATTCAACACCGCCGCTTCGTTTACCACCAACACGAATTGGCAGTCATACGTCCCGGAAACCACCATGAGCTACTTGACGCAGATGGTGGGGTTGGCCACACATAACTTCTGGTCAGCGGCAGTCGGTATCGCGCTCGCCATCGCGCTTATCCGTGGCATCGCACGAAGAGAAAGTAAGACCATCGGCAACTTTTGGGTTGACCTGACACGAGCCACCTTACGAGTTCTGCTCCCCATCTGCATCGTCTACGGGCTGGTCCTCGTGTCCCAAGGGGTGATCCAAAACCTGAAACCTTATAGCGTTGTGAAAGTAATTGATCCGCAGACGGTTACGATAACTGGAAACGACGGCAAGCAAGTTACGCAGACGATCACAACCCAGACAATCGCGCAGGGGCCAGTGGCTTCACAGGAAGCTATCAAAATGTTGGGTACGAATGGCGGCGGCTTTTTCCAAGCGAACAGCGCCCATCCGTTCGAGAATCCCACGCCACTGTCCAATTTTCTCGAAATGCTTTCAATCTTTCTCATTCCAGCGGGCCTTACGGTGACCCTTGGCCGAATGATCAAATCTCCGAGGCACGGCTGGGCGGTTTTCGCTGCAATGGCGGTTCTGTTTTTTGCCGGAGTCACAGTCGCTTATTGGGCCGAATCCCAGCCGAATCCCTTGCTGCACGGAGTAAACCAGCACGTCACCGCAATGCAAGCAGGCGGCAATATGGAAGGAAAAGAGGTCCGCTTCGGTATCGTAAACTCGGCCTTATTTGCCACCATTACTACTGATGCCAGCTGCGGCGCCGTCAACGCTATGCATGACTCGTTTATGCCGCTTGGCGGCCTGGTGCCGCTGACGAACATCCTGCTTGGCGAGGTTGTGTTTGGCGGAGTGGGAGCCGGTATGTACGGCATCCTTATCATGGTCATACTCACGGTGTTCATTGCCGGACTGATGGTGGGGCGCACACCCGAATATCTGGGCAAGAAGGTTGAGGCGTATGACGTGAAGATGGCGATGCTCTATGTATTGATCTTCCCGCTATCGATTCTGATCTTCACCGCCATTGCCGCAATCTCACCTACCTATGGTCTTAGTGCTTTGAATAATGGCGGTCCGCATGGGCTTTCCGAAATGCTGTACGCGTTCGCATCCTCCACGGGAAATAACGGGTCCGCCTTTGCCGGCCTCTCGGCAAATACACATTTCTATAACTTCACGATTGGGGCCGCCATACTGATCGGGCGTTTCCTCATGATCGTACCCATGCTGGCGGTGGCGGGGAATCTGGCAGCGAAGAAAATCGTTCCACCTTCGTCCGGGACATTTCCTGTAACCACACCACTCTTTACGGTCTTGCTGGTGAGCGTGATCCTCATCGTCGGCGCATTGACCTTCTTCCCGGTCCTGAGCCTGGGTCCTATTCTTGAACACCTGCTGCTTCACGCTGGAAAGGTATTTTGAGGAGCGAATATGGCAACTGCACCCATGATCCCGGATACGAAATATTCTCAGGCTGTTCCCGGCCAGCGTCACAAGCACCGGAAATCTCTTTGGGACGGCAAGATCGTGCGTCAGGCCCTTCTGGACGCATTCAGGAAGCTTTATCCGCGCACAATGATGCGCAACCCGGTGATGTTTGTCGTTGAGATTGGGAGTGTTGTAACAACACTTCTCCTCTTCCATGATCTAACAACACATCAACGCGCCTTTGGCTTTGATCTTCAGATCACCCTATGGCTGTGGTTCACTGTTCTTTTTGCGAATTTTGCCGAGGCTATGGCTGAGGGGCGAGGGAAAGCACAGGCCGACACGCTACGCCGCGCAAAATCTGACACGACAGCTCATCGGCTTCTTCCGAATGGAGAAAGCGAGGATGTGGCAAGCGCGAAACTCCGGGTTGATGATGTCGTCGTGGTCATTGCGGGTGAGTTGATCCCAGGCGATGGAGAAGTCATTGATGGGATTGCTTCCGTCGATGAATCGGCGATCACTGGAGAGTCTGCGCCTGTGATTCGTGAGTCGGGAGGCGACCGCTCTGCGGTAACGGGAGGAACGAGAGTTCTTTCGGATCATCTGAAAATCAAAATTACATCCAATCCCGGCGAGACATTTCTGGATCGGATGATCGCTCTGGTTGAAGGAGCTGAACGGCAGAAGACGCCAAACGAAATTGCGCTGAACATTTTGTTGGCGGGTCTGACAGTCATCTTTCTTCTCGCGGTCGTGACTCTGCAGCCGTTTGCAATATACTCTCATGCTCCTCAGACCGTGTTCGTCCTCGTATCCCTCCTGGTGTGTCTCATTCCAACCACCATTGGGGGATTATTGTCGGCCATTGGCATTGCGGGTATGGACCGGCTGGTGCAGCACAATGTTCTGGCCATGAGTGGCCGCGCGGTCGAAGCGGCAGGCGATGTGAATACTCTTCTGCTTGATAAGACTGGCACCATAACATTCGGCAACCGTCAGGCCGCCGAGTTCATCGCTGCGCCTGGGATCAGCAATGAGCAGTTGGCTGATGCTGCCCAGCTTTCTTCTCTTCCCGATGAAACTCCCGAAGGTCGCTCCATTGTGGTCCTGGCCAAAGAACGGTATGGACTACGGGGGCGCGATCTGGAGGAACTGAATGCGGAATTTGTGCCGTTTAGCGCAACCACGCGCATGTCGGGCGTGAATATCGGAAACATGGCGATCCGTAAAGGTTCCGCGGATGCGATTACGAAATTTGTTGAAGAACGCAGCGGAGCCGTCCCGAAGGGTGTCCGCGATGCTGTCGATACCATTGCGCGCTCCGGTGGCACTCCGTTGGTGGTTGCCAGGGACAATCAGGTGATGGGAGTCATCCACCTGAAGGACATTGTAAAGGGCGGTATGCGAGAGCGGTTTGCGCAACTGCGGGCAATGGGAATTCGTACCATTATGATCACTGGCGATAATCCCTTAACGGCCGCTGCCATCGCGCGCGAAGCGGGAGTAGATGATTTTCTTGCTGAGGCGAAGCCCAAGGACAAGATGGACCTGATCAGACGGGAGCAGGCACAGGGGAAGCTTGTTGCCATGACCGGCGATGGCACCAATGATGCTCCCGCACTGGCTCAGGCCGATGTCGGTGTTGCCATGAATACCGGCACGCAGGCAGCGAAGGAAGCCGGCAATATGGTCGATCTCGATTCAAACCCGACAAAGCTCATCGAGATTGTCGAGATCGGCAAACAACTGTTGATGACGCGGGGTGCGTTGACGACATTCTCGATTGCCAACGACGTGGCCAAATATTTTGCCATCATTCCAGCGATGTTTGCAGGAGCTTTTCCTGTGCTCAATGCGCTCAATATCATGCATTTGAAGACACCACAGTCGGCCATCCTGTCGGCAGTGATTTTCAATGCTCTCATCATCATTATTTTGATACCTCTTGCGTTGCGCGGCGTGAAGTATAGAGCTTTGGGCGCAGCTACCTTGCTGCAACGCAACCTGTGGCTCTATGGATTCGGCGGCATCATTGTGCCCTTTATCGGTATCAAGATCATCGATATGATCATCATCGCGATTCACTTGGTTTAGGAGTCAACGCAATGCGTAGGAACCTTATCACCTCTGTTCTCTATACCGTTGTTACCGGGATTCTGTTGGGAATCCTGTATCCCTTGTTGATGACCGGACTGGCGCAGGTCTTTTTTCACAACAAGGCCAATGGCCAGTTGATCGTGAAGAATGGCGTTGTCATTGGTTCCAGGATTATAGGTCAGAACTTTACTGATGCTGGCTACTTTCACGGTCGGCCCTCGGCCGCCGGTGCGAATGGATATGATGCCACTGCTTCAGGCGGCTCGAACTATGGTCCTACCAATAAGAAATACATAGATCGAGTTAACGCTGATGTCGCCGTCTTGCAAAAGGAAAACCCCGGCGTGCCCGTACCCATTGATCTGGTAACGACATCCGCCTCGGGGCTTGATCCAGACATTACTCCCGCTGCTGCCTACTTTCAGGTTCCGAGAGTCGCCAGAGCGCGTGGCATATCGGAAGAGACAGTGAAGGAGCTTGTAGCAAGACGCACGGTCCAACAGCAGTTCGGTCTATTGGGGGAGCCGCGCGTCAACGTTCTTGAACTGAATCTTGACCTAGACAAGATAGCTGTGAGGTCTCATCCCGGCACTAGATAGGAAAGTCTATCAGTATGAAGACCGTCTTTCCTGTCCCGTCCTTGAAAGCGCTGTAACCTCGCACAGAAAGAAAGTGCGACGAGGCTTGCAGCAATAAGAGATTGGCAAATGCTGAGATATTTGAGCCTTTATTCCATGCTGCCAAGGCTCAACATGCAGGACGACGTGACCATCTACGACCTGAAATGCGTCATTGCGGTGGCGCAGGAAGGAAGCGGATCGAGAGCGGCTAACCCTAAAATTGCGAAGAACGTCATTCCCTAAGACACCGTCGGTAACGAGCACAACCTCGGTTCGACCCTCCGAATCAGGTCTCAGGGTATTAAAGGCTTCAACCGGGCGAAGACCGAGCCGCTGTGCGAATTCTCGATCAAGTAAAGAGCGCTCTGCCCCTGTATCGATTAGCAGGCCGGCCGAGTCTCCGTTTATTCGCGCCTCTACCAAAAGGTACCATCCACATTGTGTGATTGTGCGGCTGCGGGCTTGATCAAAGATCCGCTGAAGATAACGAGAGCTACGAAGAGCCACACTCCTCTGGAGACAGTGATGCGACTTCTGTCGAGCCTATGTGTATAAATCTCATTATTATCGTGATCCAAGAGGGAAAACATGTTGTCTGCAAAAATAGGGCTGGCAACTATATGCTGCGTTGCCAGCCACATCCGATCTAGAACTTCACGAGAAAGGCGCCCGTGATCCGATTCTCGCTATTGCGAAGATCGGGGCTCCAGCCAGGGACTAGAGACCCCGGTGCACCAGTGTTTCCATCCGGTGGGGTGACACCTCCAGGGCCGGAAAAGTATGGCACGTTCGCCGTGCGGTGGTTGTATTCCAGGCGATAGGTGAAGTACTGGCTGGGCATATAGTCCGCAGTAACCGAAGTATCCCATGCCTTGAACTGGTCTCCGGGATTCTCCGTGAAGTACGGAGTACCGGACGCAGCCGTAGCTCCATTGATCGGCGGCAGAAGAACCAGATAGCGGCCGGGGTTGTTGATGCGACCGCCACCAAGGGTCAGACCGAAAAGATCACGATCGAACCACAACCGGTTGTAAAACATGAAGCCGAGGAAGCTCTGTTTCGGGCCTTCCTTGGTATTGCCATGGCAGCTGACTCCGCCGCCACTCTCGCAACCTGCGTCTCCGGTAAGGGTCATGGCAGCTTTGCTGATGAAAGAGTCCGGGCGATCATAATATTTGTACTCGATGCTGTCGTCGGTGTGTAAGCGGGTGCGGCTTGGTACGCCAAGCGCATCCTCGCCGAAGCCGTACTGGTTGCCGATAATTTCCAACTTGCCGTTTGGCCTCCACATAATCTGTCCGCCGAGTCCAGGCCGACCGTTGAACCGGCCATAGGACTGCCATCCGTTGATGAACCACGGTTCGATCTTCAATTTGGCCGTGGGATACCACTGCACGCGCACGCCGTTGAAGAACCAGGGCGTGTTCGAGGAGACATACGATGGCTGATAGGCCCAGTTATCGAACTGATAATACGAGAACAGGCCGACGTAGGAAAGGAAGATACCAGCATCCACGTTGAGACCGTGCTGCACGTTGAAGTGGTAGCCGGCGTTGGCTTCGGACACATAACGATAGGCGTCGGCAAGGTCCCACTGGCCGCGCGCTGGACTAGCGTCATTGCGCGGCGTGGCGGTGGAATAAAGACCGATCTGGCTCAAAACCCGGGCACGCACATTATTCACATGGAAGTCGCCGCCGATCCCAAGGTCAGTCAGCGTTACTTCACTGGAACGAAAGACCTCGCTCGATCCGACGATGGTGTCGTCCTGCGGATGACGGAAGTCGTAGGTATAACTAACGTCCGAGCGAATTTCGGGAGTGAAGTATTTGGTTGCGTAGGGAGTGTCCTTGGTGCGGGGGTTGCCGTTGAGCCAAGTGAAATCGGCGAAGGCGAAGGGCACTGACTTTGGATTGGAAGGGTCGGTGATTACGGCCTCCTCAGCTGGAGCGGCGGCCGGCGTCGTGGGAGCGGTTGCCGTTGCAGCCAGATGCGTATCTGGCTGGACTGCGCTGGCGTGCTTCAGCTCCGTCAACTCCTTTTCAATTTCTTCCAGTTTGTTCTGCAACTGCTGGATCTTTTGATCCTGAGCTGTCGGTGTCTGAGTATTTTCCACTGGCGGTTGCAAGTTGGGCACAGTGGTTTGGGCTTTTAAATCTCCCACCCCAAGACGCAAGCCGAGTAGCGCCAACCCCAGCAGCGATGGCCACTGAATGCGTGACTTCATTATTGTTTTCACTTCACATCTCCGTTTCTCATGAGTTCCACTCAGTCTGCTAGATGACGATGCCACGCGTGATTGTGTAATAGAGGAACAATCACGCGATCGGCAGGTCCCAGTAAACCGATCAAGATTAAGTCAATCGGCATAAAGAAGTAGGGAGAAAGCCGTTAAG
>DATAWK010000005.1:0-158534 GCA_036267255.1 Acidobacteriaceae bacterium
CTGGCTGCTTCTCTACCCTCAACGCCATCCCCAACGCGTTCCCCTCCCAGGCTATCCCTTCGCCCCCACTCGCTACTGGATACAATCCCTGCCTGCCTCCCCCTCCTCCTTCCTCCATCCCCTTATCCACCAAAATGTCTCCGACTTCCGCCAACAACGCTTTGCGACGGGCCTTGATGGAACGGAGCCCTGCCTGACGGACCATGTGATCGCGGGCAGAAAGACCCTTCCCGGCGCTGCCTACCTTGAAATGGCGCGTGCCGCCGGCGAGCTTTCCGCACGTGAACCCATTCGCGAGCTGCGAAACGTCGCCTGGATCCGCCCGCTGGAAATTGGCGTCGAACCGCTGCATATCGAGATTCGCCTGCGGGCTGGCGACCCCATCGCATGGGAGGTTTGCAGCGACGACACAGTCTACTGCCGTGGCGAGATGACGGCATCCGCCATCGCACCGCAGCCCCGGCATTTGGACCTCGACGCTATTCGCCGGCGTTGCGCCAATACGCAATCCGGCTCGACCTGCTATGAGCAATTCGAGCAACGACAGGTATCGTACGGCCCGATGTTCCGCGGCTTGCAGGAGATTCACTACGGCAAAAGCGACGTGCTGGCTGAGGTGCACCTGCGAGATCTCGATGCCACCATGCATCTTCACCCGGGTCTTGTTGATAGTGCGTTGCAGGCGGCGCTTGGCTTCTCTATCGACGTTGCAGGCGGGACATATCTTCCCGTATCGGTGAGTGTCGTACGGCTTCATGACGTACTACCGGAGCGTCTCTTCGCTCATCTCGGACTGCAAGCATCGGGCGACGCGCCCGTATGCGATGTCACCCTGTGTGACGAGACCGGCCGTATCCTGGTGGAACTCGATGGCGTTACATTCAAGGCGATTGGCCGAAGCACGAGCGAAGTTGGCACCATGTTCCTCGATGAGGTATGGGCAGCGGAGGAAGTGATGATCAGAGCAAGCGATCCTGCGCCCGTCCGCCGCCTCGTCATCCAATACTCGCCCAACCTGGACCACAAAACCGCCGTGCCGGATGCGCTCCTCATAGATTCCCGATCGAGCGATTTGGGAGACAACATCCGCGCGGAATTCCAGCAAGTATTCGATCGCGTGCAACGGGAGTTGATCGACGACCCGAAGTCGCCTCTGCATGTGTTTGCACTTTTCCCGGATGGCGAGGAAGCGTTTCGCTGTGCGCCATTAGCCGGCCTGCTGAAATCCGCTCACCTGGAGCATCCGCATCTGCACGCCAAAGTTGTCTATATGGCCGCCGGCGCGGACCCGCTCGCCATCCTCGAGCGTGAGTCCGCCTCGGTCTTCGGTGTCCAGGAAATTCGTTACAGGCCGGAGCGGCAGGTCAAGCGGCTTCGCGAAACTGTGTTCGCATCCAAAGGCGATACGCAGCTTCCGAGCAGCGGTGTGTATTGGATCACCGGCGGCATTGGCGGGCTCGGCCGCCTGATCGCCGAACACCTCTGCCGCGAAGGCGCGACGATCATTCTCAGCGGCCGCCGGAGTTGCCCCACCGAGGCGCAAACCTGGATCGAGTCGCTGAATACCCGTGGCGGGACAATCGTTTACCGCCAGACGGATATTGCCGACCGCACTGAGGTTCAATCCACATTCGAGTGGATTCGTTCCCGATACGGCCTCCTCACGGGCGTCCTCCACTGTGCCGGCGTTGTACACGACGCGATGATCGTGAAAAAAGACCGCTCCGAGATCGACGAGGTTCTTGGCGCCAAGATTTCCGGCACCCTGAACCTCGACGCCGTCACGGCTAGCGAGCCGCTTGATTTCTTCGTCCTGTTCTCTTCCGGATCGGGAACTCTGGGGAATGCCGGGCAGAGCGATTACGCGGGCGCGAACTCCTTCCTCGACGCCTTCGCCGCTCACCGTGCCTCGCTCCTCTCCGCTGGCCTCCGCCACGGACGCACCTGCTCCATCGCATGGCCGCTGTGGGCTGCTGGCGGCATGAGGATCGACGAGGCGACCCTTCGAATGATGCGGGCGCATAGCGGCCTGATGCCGCTGTCGACGCGCGACGGCCTGGATGCGTTCGACCATATCCTCTTCGGTCAATCAGCAGCCGCGCCGCCGTTCGTAATGGTTGCGCACGGCGTGCTCGCCAAGCTCCGCAAGACGCTGCTTGCGCCACCACTTACTTTCACCCAAACTGCATCGACCGCCGTAGAGAAGAGCCGCATCGTAAACGCGCTCGTCGACGAGGTCTCCTATCTCTTGAAAATCCCGACGGCTGACATTGATCCCGAAGCCGACCTCAGCGAGCTTGGCTTTGACTCCATCACCTTCACCGAGCTGATCAACAACTTGAATGACCACTACAATCTTGACCTGAGTAAGACTGTCCTCTTCGAACACTCCACGCTCGATTCGTTTGTCGCCCATCTGGCGAAAAACTACGCGAGTCATTTCGCGGGGAGCGATCTTGCGGCAACGCCGCATACTCCCAGTGATACTTCTGCCCCCGAAGCGCCGACGGAGTTGAAACCGGTGCTAACGCCAGAGCCGATCCCAGCTTCTGCCAATGCTTTCAACCCGATCGCGATTGTCGGAGTCAGCGCCATCTTTCCCGGTGCACCCGACCTCGACGCGTTCTGGCGGAATCTCGAAGCTGGAGTCGATTCAGTCACGGAAATTCCCAGGGATCGATGGGATTGGAGGGCCTTCTCCGCGAAAACAACCGTGACGCGGGCGGGTTTCATCTCCGGCGTGGACCAGTTCGACCCTGTGTTTTTCGGCATCTCGCCGCGTGAAGCCAAGCTGATGGACCCGCAGGAGCGCCTCTTCCTGCAGGCGGCATGGAAAGCCATGGAAGATGCAGGCCATTCGAAGGCCGAACTCTCGGGCTCGAATACCGGTGTCTTCGTTGGCGTCGGTGTCTCCGATTATGCAGGCTTGCTCAAAGCGAAGGGCGTCGTCGAGGGCTTCGGCGCAGAACCCCACTTCTGGGTCGCCAACCGAGTCTCCTATACGCTCAACCTGCGCGGCCCGAGCGCCTCCATTGACACAGCCTGCTCCAGTTCCCTCGTCGCGATTCACCGGGCGGTGCGCGCCATCAAGACCGGCGAGTGCGAACAGGCTATTGCGGGTGGAGTCAACACCCTTGTCAGCCCAAACCTGTTTATCTCCATCGAGCAATCCGGCGTTCTCGCGCGTGACGGCAAGTGTAAGACCTTCGACCGCGAGGCAGACGGCTACGTACGCGGCGAGGGCGTCGGAGCGCTCTTCCTCAAACCATTGAGCGCAGCGTTGCGCGACCGCAACCCAATCTACGGGCTCATCCGCGGGACTGCCGAAAATCACGGCGGCCACACAACCGGCGTCACCGTGCCGAACCCCAATGCCCAGGCCGACCTCCTGGTGGCCGCCTACCGTCAGGCAGGCTTCGACCTGAGCATGATCGACTACTTCGAGGCGCATGGCACTGGCACGCCTCTCGGCGATCCCATCGAGATCAACGGCATTCTCAAGGCGGCTCGCGCTTTGTCGCAAGATATCGCACTTCGCCGGCGCTCGAACCCGTCGTGCGCGGTCGGCTCGGTCAAAGCGAACATCGGCCACCTTGAAGCAGGCGCGGGTGTGGCGAGCGTCGTGAAGATGTTGCTCGCAATGCGGCACCGCACCGTGCCGGGCAACATCCACCTCCGCAGCCTCAACGACCAGATCAATGTCGATGGCAGTGGGCTCTACTTTCCACGGGCGAATCAACCGTGGAGCGAGCGCTTCGACGATCTGGGAGAGCCAATGCCTCGACGTGCGGGCGTAAGCTCCTTTGGTGTCGGCGGATCCAATGCCCATGTGGTGCTCGAAGAATGGCCGGAGTCGCAACACGTGACCCCCTCCTCCATCAGAGATACGGGGCCGTTCCTTATCGTGCTCTCCGCACGTAGCCGGGATCGTCTCGAAGCGATGGCGCGGAACCTGCTCACATGGCCTATCGCCGATCTGCGGGACACAGCCTACACCCTGCAGGTAGGCCGCGACGCGATGAGCGATCGCGCAGCCTTCCTGGTTAACGACGTCAGCGAATTGAAGAGCAAGCTTCAACGCTTCGTTGACGGCTCCGACTGCGCCGCAAAAGACAGTCTGGTGTCTCAAGAAGAGGTGAGCAGGGTCATCGAGGAGCGCGATTGGCCGATACTTGGCGATCTCTGGGTGCACGGCACGGATATCCCCTGGGCAGCACTGTATTTCGAGCCACTTCCGAATCGTGTGCCTTTGCCAACGTACCCCTTCAAGCCGCGGCGTTGCTGGGTCGACACGGATACCGCTCCACATGCAAACGCCGAATCGGCCATTGCTCCCGCGCCACTGTCGGCTCCGCCGCTACCAGCTTTGCCGAGCAACTCCGTCAAGACCGAGATCATCGAGGGCCACATCGCGGTCATCACCATGCAGGACCGTGAGCAGCGCAACATGCTCTCCGATGAGGTGGTGGGCGGGCTGATTCACGCCTTCTCGGAAATCGGCAGAAATCAGGAGATTCTCGCCATCATCGTTACCGGCAGTGACGGCGTCTTCGGGATGGGAGGTACGGAGGAGTGGCTGAACCGACTGGCTGACGGCAAGAGCACCTGCATCGACGTTCCTTTTCTCTATGAAGGCCTGCTCAAGGCCGAGGTCCCCGTAATCGCAGCCATGCAGGGGCACGCCGCAGGAGGCAGCCTCGTCTTCGGCCTCTATGCCGACATGATCGTCATGGCCCAAGAGGGCGTCTACTGCGCCAACTTTATGAAGTATGGCTTTACCCCAGGCATGGGCGCGACGTATCTGCTCGAGAAGAAACTCGGCTCGAGCCTCGCAGCGGAGATGATGTACACAGCGAAATGGTTCCGCGGCGAGGAACTTGAGAAGCGCGGCGCGCCCTTCGTCTTCCGTCCAGCGGCCGAAGTTCTGGATCAGGCGATCGAGATGGCGCGGATGCTCGCCGAGAAACCGCGCGAATCGCTCACCGTGCTCAAACAGCGCCTCTCCAGCAGCATTCTCGAGGAACTGCCTCGCGTGTTGGCCGAAGAGGTCCGGATGCATGACCGGACTTTGCAGAACCCTATCGTAAAGGAACGAATCCGGCAGCAATTTTACAGGCGGGAGATCGCGCCGCCCACCCTGCTCGAATCGTCCGCGCCAGCTGCCGCGACGGCGAAACCAGCGTCGCGTTCGAGAATCAAGCTCACGGCTATTGGTGTGACTGAAGCCAGCAGCAGCGCACACGAACAGGACCCGGCTCAGATCCAAGTACCAATCCTGGCACCGATCCCACCTCCAGCGGTTGTGCCCGCAACGTTCCACTCCGTCCGCGAGGAAATAACGAACATCGTCATGCGCGTTCTCGACATGCTGAGCGACGATCTCGATGACCGCCTGAATTTCCGCGAGCTTGGCGTTGACTCCATCGGCGCGATCGAGATCGTGCGCGACATCAACAAACGTTTCGACCTGAATCTTGATGCCGTGATTCTCTACGATCATCCGACGATCGACGCTGTTACGGAGTTCGTGGCATCGCGAGCACGCATCCAGCCGACAACGATTCAGCCCGCTGCCGTCCAGACTGCCGCCGACACACCGCCCGTCGCGCCATCCTCCGCTCCTGCACCGGCCAGCGCGCCACAGGTGATTTCCGATGCCAAGGCTATCGGCATGGACATTGCGGTCATCGGCATCTCGGGCCGCTTCCCGGGCGCTCCGGACATTGACACTTTCTGGGCGAATATCGCGGCCGGCGTGTGCTCTGTCGCAGAAGTGCCTCCGTCCCGCTGGCCCCTCAACGAGTTCTACGATCCCGACCCGAATGCGCCCGACAAGAGCTACTGCAAGTGGGGAGGCCTTCTCGACGGCGTTGATCGCTTCGATCCACTGTTCTTCAACCTATCGCCGGTCGAGGCAGAGCAAATCGAGCCGCAGCAGCGCCTGTTTCTCGAAACTGCCTGGCATGCCGTGGAGGACGCGGGCTACGCGCCGCAGAGCCTGAAGGACTTCACCTGCGGTGTCTTCGTCGGCGTCGGGGCCGGCGATTACGGGCTAGCGCTGCAGAAGGCTGGAGTCGCGGCAACGCCGCAGTCTTTCATCGGCAACCACGTATCGATCCTGCCCGCCCGCATTGCGTACTACCTAAACCTCACCGGGCCCACGATGGCTATCGACACGGCCTGTTCCTCCTCTCTCGTGGCGATCCACCAGGCGTGCCAGAGCCTGCTCCACGGCGACTGCAACATGGCTCTGGCCGGCGGCGTCAGCATCATGGCAACCTCCGCCATGTACGTGCCAACCTCGAAAGCCGGAATGCTCTCGCCGACCGGCCTTTGCAAGAGCTTCGATAACTCCGCCGATGGCTTTGTGCCGGCGGAAGGTGTCGGCGTGCTGGTGCTCAAGTCTCTGGAACACGCGCTCCGCGACGGCGATTCCATCTATGCCGTCATCAAGGCTTCCGGCGTGAACCAGGACGGAGCCACCAACGGGATCACCGCGCCGAGCGCTGCATCGCAAGAGACATTGCTCACGGGCATCTACAGGCGCTGGGGCATCGATCCTGAGCGGATCGGGTACATGGAAGCGCACGGCACGGGCACGCAACTCGGCGATCCGATTGAGGTTCTGGCGCTTACGGAGACATTTCGCAAATTCACTCCTCGCAAACAGTACTGCGCGATTGGCTCGGTGAAGTCGAATGTCGGCCACCCGCTGGCGGCGGCTGGCGTCGCGGGCGTCGTGAAAGCAATCATGGCATTGCGCGCGCAGCAGTTGCCACCGACTCTGCACTGCAAAGATGAGAACCATCACATCCACTTCGCGGCGGGCCCCTTTTATGTCAACCGGACGCTGCGACCGTGGGCCGCCAATCCAAGCCATCCCCGTCAGGCCGCTGTCAGCTCCTTCGGACTGAGCGGCACGAATGCGCACATTGTTCTCGAAGAACACTGCGCCGAGAGATTCATCCCGGCAGATTCGCCCGCACTCGTGGTCCTCTCCGCCAAGACGCAGGATCGTCTCCAGGAAGTTGCGTGGCGCTTGAGCGCAGCGCTTCGTTCCGGCGCGTGGTCACTGGACGAAGTAGCTTACACGTTACAAACTGGACGCGAGGCGATGCCGCATCGCATCGCTTGCGTGGCCGGAAGCCTGGATGAGCTTGCCCGCAACCTGGAACAACTGGACTCCGCCACCTGGGTTACGGGGACCGTTCGGCGCGCGCGCGATGTCTTCCAGATTGACGCTGCTGTGACCGACTTCCGAGAGATCGCCGAACAGTGGGTGCGTGGAGGATCGCTCGATTGGAACCGTTTGTATCGTGGACGCCGTCCGCGGCGCGCGCACCTTCCCAGCTATCCGTTCGCCCGCGAACGTTCCTGGGTGACTCCGGCGTCCGAACCGGCACCTGACCCTAAACGCAAATTTGATCCAGAACCTGCAACCCTCTGCGCCATCCGGCAGTGGGTGGCTGAACCTCTTCTTCCTGCCAGCTCATCCCATAGCGTACCGCAGGCAGACCGGCTGATCCTCACGGATCCCGCGTTCGCGAGTGACCTTGTCCGCATTCGCCATGCGTTTCCCGATGCGGAGCTGATTTCACTCGAAGGCGCCGGAATGAGTCTCGACGATCGCGTTGAAAAACGCTTCCTGCAGCTCTTCCAGTTGCTTCAGCGCCGGATATCGGGCCGTCCAACGCAGCCGCAAGAGGTTCTCGTCCTTACGCCTCTCGAGGACGGGGACGCAGCGCCGATCGCAGCCCTCCTTAAAACGGCGCGTCTCGAAAACCCACTGTTCCGAGGCAAGGTGATTCAAGCCGACAGCGACGGCACTGCGATTCTCCAGGCGGAGGTTACGGTCCCCGGCGCTTTTGAGCAAGTCCGCTATATAGCCGGATCGCGTCAGATCGAACGGCTGAGCGAGGTCTCGCTGAAGGAAGAAAGTACCCCGATCCGCGAGAATGGCGTCTACTGGCTGACCGGTGGCCTGGGCGGACTCGGTCGCATCTTCGCGGAACACATTGCGTCCGTGCGCGGCGCGAAAATCATCGTCTCTGGCCGAGCTCTGTGGACGCCCGAGCGCGGAGCATGGGTCACAGATTTGCGTTCACGCGGCGTCTCCATTGAGTATCTTCCCGTCGATGTCGGCGACCACGATGCTGTCGAGACCGCCTTCCAGTGCGTCAAGTCACAGCACGGATCGCTCACCGGCATTATTCACAGCGCGGGCGTGATCCACGACGCCTACCTGCTCAAGAAAACGCCGGAGCAGGCTGCGGCAGTGCTGCGGCCGAAGGTGCACGGTGCGGTGAACCTCGACGAGGTGACGCATGAAGAGCCACTGGATTTCGTCGCATTCTTCTCCTCCGGGAGCGGAGCCTTCGGCAATCCGGGACAGGCCGATTATGCCGCTGCCAATGCCTTCCTGGACGAGTTCGCCGTGCGCCGCAATGCACTTGTCGAAAGCGGAAGACGGTCAGGCGTTACCGTCTCGATTGGCTGGCCGCTATGGGCAGGCGGCGGCATGGGCGTAGACCATGCAACTGAGGCAGCAATGAAGCACTACAGCGGAGCCGTTCCACTGCCCGCCGCAGCCGGAATCCGCATTTTCGAGCAGGCCTTGCAAAGTCCCTATGCTTACGTGCTCGTTGCCGCGGGCGAGCTGGCGAAGCTACGCGATCGGCTCTTCCGGCGCATCGATATGTCAGCTTCTGCTTCCTCCACGCTGCGGCAGCAAAGCCCGGCGGATCAACCGCTGCGGGACCGGATGCGTTCGGAGGCGTTGGAGTTCTTCAAGATGCAGTTGTCTGCTATCTTGAAGGTTCCTCCGGAGCGAATCGAACCGGATGCGCCCTTCGAGGAGTATGGCATCGACTCCGTGATGGTCGTCCGGCTGAACAGCGAATTGGAGAGCATCTTCGGCCCGCTCTCGAAGACCCTCTTCTTCGAGTACCAGACACTCGAAGAGCTTGTAGACTACTTCCTGAAAGCACACGGGAACACCTTACAGAACCTGCTTGGAGAGGCGAAGCCACAGCAGCTCTCTCCGAAGTCACACACAAATGGCTGGGATCGTCTGGCGGAGCAGTTTCTCCGTGATGAGATCTCCAACGAAGAATTGTCACTGCACTTTGGATCACGCATATGTTCCAAAAACTGATCAGCTCGATCCTGCGGGACATCGGCGAGGGCAGGCTGCCGAAAGAAGAGGGCCTGCGCCTGTGCCGCGAACTGAAGGACGCCTCACGGTGGTCCGTCGATTTGGCGCGCGCGCCAAGTGAAGAGATTGCGATCATCGGCGTGGCCGGCCGCTATCCCCAGGCGCAGGATCTAGACCAGTTCTGGGAAAACCTCAAGGCGGGCCGCGACTGCGTCTCCGAAATTCCGGCTGATAGATGGAACCCTTCGCTTCATCCGCAGCATCGCTGGGGTGGATTCCTGGACGCCATCGATCGGTTCGACGCCACGTTCTTCAACATCTCGCCGCGCGAAGCCGAGCGTATGGACCCTCAGGAGCGCATCTTCCTCGAAGTCGCATGGCAGACACTCGAAGACGCCGGCTACACCCGCCGCTCGCTGCAATTAACCGGCTCAGAGGATCTGCCCGGAAACGTGGGCGTGTTTGTCGGCGTGACGTACCAGGAATACCAACTCTACGGTGCCGAGCAGCAGGCGCGCGGCAAGGCCACGGGCCTCTCGGGAATCTCGGCCGGCGTCGCCAATCGCGTTTCGTACTTTTGCAATTTCCACGGGCCCAGCGTGGCGGTAGACACGATGTGTTCCTCGTCGTTGACCGCCGTGCATCTCGCGTGTCAAAGCCTGCACGCCGATGAATGCGAGCTTGCGCTGGCTGGCGGCGTCAACCTGTCGCTTCATCGCAACAAGTACGTCATCCTCAGCCAGGGCCAGTTCTTCTCCACGCGCGGCCGATGCGAGAGCTTCGGAGCCAACGGAGACGGATACGTTCCGGGCGAGGGCGTAGGCTGCATCCTCCTTAAGCCGCTCTCGAAGGCAATCCGCGACCGCGATCGCATCTGCGGGATCATCAAGGCCACAGCCCTGAACCACGGCGGCAAAACCAACGGTTATACCGTGCCCAATCCGAACGCCCAGGCCGCGGTGATTGCGCGGGCGTTAGCGCAGGCCCGCATTGACGCATCAAGCATCAGCTACATCGAGGCGCATGGCACCGGCACACCACTTGGCGATCCCATCGAGATAGCTGGCCTGAGCAAGGCATACCAATCGATCGCTCCGCAACAGTGCGCGATCGGGTCGGTCAAGTCGAATATTGGGCATTGCGAAGCCGCGGCAGGCATCGCAGGTCTCACGAAGGTGCTGCTCCAGATGCGGCACGCCCAGATCGCGCCTTCGCTGCACGCCGTGGAACTCAATCCGAACATCGACTTCTCGAAGACGCCGTTCGCGGTCCAGCGTACGTTGTCCGATTGGCTGCCATACACGGGCAAGCGTATCGCAGGTATCTCCTCGTTCGGCGCTGGCGGATCGAACGCCCACATCATCGTCGAGGAGGGTCCCGCCGCGGATGAAACTGTAGCCACCGAAGAGCCTATCCTCATCGTGCTCTCGGCGCAGAATGCCGAACGTCTCCACGAGTCCGCATCGCGCCTCCGGAACCATCTCAGCGCGCCTCTCTCCGACGTTGCTCACACGCTCCAGATTGGCCGCGAGGCGATGGAGCACCGCGTCGCTTTTGTTACGCGCGAATCCCGCGACCTTGCCGCGAAGATCGACGCATGGATGGGTGGCGCATCCGGTGTCGATGGTGTATTTGCCGGAAGCGGTCCGCGCGAACGACCGACGCGCGGCGTTCCACAACCCGATCTCGCCGTTATGCAACAAAGAGAAGAGGCGCTTCGGAATCGCCGCCTCGACGATCTCGCGCGTTTATGGGTCGGCGGGGCGCACATTGACTGGACGCAACTCGAAGCATGTTCCACCTCACGTCGAGTATCGCTGCCCGCATACCCGTTTGACCGCTCGCAGCGATACTGGTTCGACAGCTACGACCACAAACCAGCGCCGGGGCGCGCCATTCTTCCTACGATCCTGCCAGTCGAGTTGTCGGTGGTGAGCTGCCGACTCATCGACAACTCCATCGCCCTGGTCAAGATGGAGGACCGCGAACATCGCAACCAGATGGCAAGCGTTATGGTGGAGGAATTGGAGCATGTCTTCACCGCGATTGCAGCCGATCCTCGCGTCAAGGTCGCGGTGCTCACCGGATACGATGAAGTCTTCAGCATGGGCGGAACGAAAGAGGCTCTGGTCGGCATCTCGGAAGGCAAGCTGCGCTACTCCGACGTACCGTTCGTCTACCGTGGGCTGCTCGACTGTCCCGTCCCGGTTATCGCCGCGATGGAAGGGCACGCCGTCGGCGGAGGTCTCGCCTTCGGTTGCCAGGCGGACATCGTCTTCCTCGCCGAAGAGAGCGTGTACTGCGCCAATTTCATGCAGTACGGCTTCACGCCGGGCATGGGTGCGACCTTGTTCTTCAAAGAGAAATTTGGCGCCAATCTTGCGAATGAGCTCATGTTCACCGCCGACTCGCTGACTGGCAGCACACTGAGAGACAAGGGCGCGCCAATCGCAATCAAGCCGCGAGTCGAAGTGCTCGCCGAGGCAATGGCCAAGGCCCGTTCGCTCTCCGAGAAGCCTCCCGATGCCTTGAAACTGCTCAAGCGGACCCTCTCCAAACGCATCCTGGACATCCTTCCGGCCGTAGTCGACGAAGAGCTCGCCATGCATGACGAGACCATTACTCGCCCCGAGGTACGCCAGAAAATCGAAGACCGAATCGACCGCATGGAGTCTCTGAGCGCCCCCGTGCAGCCTGCGTCTCGCACACCTGCTGCGGGTTCGGAAGCGACAGCCGATGCCACGACAATCGAGGACCGAATCTGCGGAATGCTTGCCGGCCTGCTCCACATGAACGAAGCCAAGGTGAGGTCAGAGTCTGTATTCCAGGACCTGGGCGTCGATTCGATCATCGCCGTGGAGTTGGCCCGGGACGTCAATACCGCCTATGGCCTGAACCTGGATGCCGTGGTGCTGTACGACTGCCCGACCGTAGGCAAGTATGCCCGGCACGTCGCCGAACAACTCGGAAAGCTTCAGCGCTCGATCGAATCGGCCCGCGTGGCAGCGCCGCGTGCCGTCGCACCCATGCCTGGGCCGTCGCGCAAACTGGTTCTTGACAGTCCATCACCCATGCCTTCGGTTCCGCCTCAACCTGCGGAGAAGCCAAAGATCCAATTGAGCGCGGCAGCGTTAGGCGAGACAGCCTTGGGCGAGACAGCGCCGCGTCCGGTGGAATCGCCGAGGGCGGACACCCAGCCCGCCGCATCATCCAAGACACGCCCCGCCGTCGCCGTGATCGGCATTGCAGGACAGTTCCCCGGCGCAAAGAATCTCGACGCATTCTGGCGGAATCTCATGGCAGGCGTCTGCTCGGTTCAGGAAGTACCCGCGTCGCGCTGGTCGCTGGACGAAATATACGATCCCGACTTTAAGCAGCCAAACAAAACCTACTCCCGCTGGGGCGGTTTCCTCGACGCCATCGATCGCTTTGATCCGCTCTTCTTCAACATCTCGCCCGCCGAAGCCGAACAGATGGACCCGCAACAGCGCCTCTTCCTCCAGACCGCGTGGCACGCCCTGGAAGACGCCGGTTATGCCGCCGAACAACTGGCCGGAACTTCCTGTGGCGTCTTCGTGGGGGTCGGGCAGGGCGATTACCTCAACGTCCTCAACTCCGCGAACAAGGTCCCTTCCGCGCAATCGCTCATGGGCAACACCTGCTCCATGCTGTCCGCGCGCATCGCGTACCTGCTCGATCTGACCGGCCCCAATATGGCGATCGACACGGCCTGCTCATCCTCGCTGGTCGCGATTCACCAGGCGTGCCGCAGCATTCTCTCCGGCGAGAGCGAGATGACGCTCGCCGGCGGCGTGTACGCCATGACCACGCCGGCGATGCACATCATGACCAGCCGCGGCGCAATGCTCTCGCCCACCGGCCAATGCCGCGCCTTCGATCAGGAAGCCGACGGCTTCGTGCTTGCCGAGGGCGTTGGTGTCCTGGTGCTCAAGGCGCTCGATAGAGCCATTCGCGACAGCGACCACATCTATGGCGTCATTCGCGGCTCCGGCGTCAATTACGACGGAGCCACCAACGGCATCACTGCTCCCAGCGCGGTTTCGCAGGAGCGGCTGGAGCGGGATGTTTATGAGCGGTCCGGCGTTTCCCCCGACGTGATTGGACTCGTCGAGGCACATGGCACCGGCACCAAGCTCGGCGACCCAATTGAGCTCAAAGCTCTCACGAATGCCTTCCGTGCGGGCACGGCGAAGACTGGCTATTGCGCTATCGGATCGGTGAAGAGCAACATCGGGCATGCACTGGCCGCAGCGGGAATCGCTGGCGCCATCAAAACACTGCTGTGCCTCGAGCATCGCAAACTGGTTCCGACACTTCACTTCGATCGACTGAACGAACACATCGATCTCGAATCGAGCCCGTTCTATGTCAATACGGAGTGCCGCGACTGGGAGTTGCCAGCCGGTCAATCATCGCGCTTCGCCGCGTTGAGCTCTTTTGGGCTCAGCGGGACCAATGCGCATCTCGTCTTCGAAGAGTACCTTCCTACTGCCGCGCCAGACGCCGACACACGCGCTTATCACCTGTTCACCCTCTCCGCGAAAACCGACGATGCTCTTCAGGCGAGGCTGCTCGATCTGGCCGAATGGGTGGATCGCAATGGCACTGCGGAACGGATCAACAATATCGCTGATGTCGCTTTCACGTTGAATCGCGGCCGCAGCCATTTCACGCGGCGTTGCGCGCTGGTCGTGTCCTCTTTGAACGAAGCCGCCGAAGCAGCCCGGGCAGCGCTCGTAGGCAAGACTCCGGAGAACGTCCTCTTCGGCCACGATGGCGCAGCCGCACCCGCAGACCGCGCCGTATTTCGTGAACTGGCCAGTCATCTCGCCAATTCGCTGCGAACGCTCGACCGCGCCAGCGCCGATGCGCGCGACAAGCTGATCGCGCTGGGCCGACTTTACACCATGGGCATCGCCATGAACTGGGACGCTCTCCGCGGCGATGCTCCGGCGCGGCGCATCTCACTTCCCGGCTACCCCTTTGCCGAAGAGCGCTGCTGGCCGACAGCCGCCGCTGGCACGCCGGAATCTGCGCCAGAATCTGCGGCTGCGCGACTGCACCCGCTCCTCGGCGCCAACCAGTCCGATCTCTTCGAGCAAAAGTTCACAACAACGTTCACCGGAAGCGAATCGTACCTCGCCCACCATCGCGTCGGAGGCGAGCGGCTCCTGCCGGCTATCGCCATTCTGGAGATGGCCCGCGCTGCGGCATCTCTGGCCGGACGCCAGACGGTCGCCCGAATTCACGATATCGCGTGGACGCGTCCGATCGCGATTCAGGACAGCCCCGCCAACGTTTCGATCCATCTGACGCCTGATGGCGACTCCCTCAGCTTCGAAGTTCGACAGGATGGCAAACCTTGCTCCCGTGGCGCGGTCGATTTTCGCCCTCGGAAAGCCGCTCCGCCCCAGTTGGATCTATCGGCGATTCAGTCTCGCTGCGTGCAGCAGAAGACGGGCACAGAGTGCTATGCGCTTTTCGCCCGCATGGGAATCGAATATGGCCCCTCGTTCCAGACCATTCAGACGCTCTGGTTCCGCGACGGCGAAGCTCTGGCGGAATTGAAAGCCGCAGGCAACGCGGATGACGTCTGGCTCAATCCCGGAATGCTGGACGGCGCTCTCCAGGCCGGTCTCGGTCTTGTTTCGGGTGGCGACGCGTCCAGTTTGACAGCTGCTGTCCCGTATGCGCTCGCGGAAATGATCCTGCATGGCCGAACATGTGACCGGATGTTCGCCCACGTCACGCGCTCCGCCAGTGGAGCCTACAACATCACCGTAACTGACGCGGACGGCCACAGTCGCGTGGAGTTGCATGATCTGGTCTCCCGCCCGATAGCTCGCCGCGAAAGCGCAGTTCGAGAAAGCGCAGTATGGACTCTCGCGCGGCGGTGGGTTGCTGAAGCGCCAACCGCGACTGTCACGGGCGGATCCGGCATCTCGAGCCGCACAATTGTCTTTTCGCCGTCCTGTGAGGAGATCGCCGCGACGCTCGCGGCGAAAAATGTAGCTACGGATCTCCTCCCGCTTCCTGACGAGCACGAGTCCGCTATCGTAACGCTCTTCGGCCACATCAGGGATGTCCTGCAAAAGACCGACCTTCATGCGCATCAATACGTCGTGCTGCATGGCCCCACAGACGACGCCTGCCGCTTCGCCGCTCTCGCCGGGATGCTCAAAACGGCGGCGAGAGAGAATCCAGCGGTACAGGCCAAGGTGATTCACTATCCTGCTGACTTCACCCTTGATCGGATTCAGCAGGAGATGGGTGCCCCGACGGCGGGCGTGGTGGAGCTGCGCTGGAGCACTTCCGGAGTTCGCGAGGTCCGGCGATTCGTGGATGCTCCGCTGTCCATTGAAGCCGCGAAGCCTCCCTTCCGCGACGGCGCCGTCTATTGGATCACAGGCGGCACAGGAGGTCTGGGTCTTCTGACCGCCCGTCACATTGCCGCAAGCGCCAGAGCCAGGATCATCCTAAGCAGCAGAGGCGTTGCGAACGACAGCGTCCACGACTTCCTGAAGGAGTTGGAGAAGACCGGCTCCGAGGCTATGTACCTGCCGTGTGACGTCGCCTCGCAAGAGAGCGTCCAGACCGCAGTCGACACGATCCACAAGCGCTTCGGGCCGCTCAACGGCGTGATCCATAGTGCTGGCGTAATCCGGGACGCCTTCATCCTTAAAAAGGAGGAGCGCCATGTACGCGAAGTACTGGCTCCAAAAATCACCGGCATACTGAACCTCGACCGCGCGACTGCGTCTGAGCCGCTCGATTTCCTCATCCTCTACTCCGCCGCAGCCGGTTCGCTCGGCAACCTCGGCCAGTGCGACTATTCGGCCGCCAACGCCTTCCTCGACGCCTTTGCCGAATCCCGTCCAGGCCGCGTCGTCTCGCTCGGGTGGCCGCTCTGGGCCGAAGGTGGCATGACGGTCGACGCCGATACCGAGAAGATGATGCGTTCGGCCACAGGCGCCGAAGCCATTCCCACCGCCACTGCCATGCGGGTCCTCGACGCCTCCTGTGCCGCCTCCCTACAGCATTTTCTGGTGCTCTACGGAGATCGCGAGAAGCTGCGCCGGACATTGATCGACTCCCCGGTTCTCACGGAAACAGTGACGCCAGCCGCGACCGGCGAAATCTCCGAGGCTGACGTCATTGGCTACCTTAAGAACCAACTCTCTATCCCGCTGAAGCTATCTGCAAACCGAATCGATGCCGGCCAGTCCTTCGAGGAATACGGCATCGACTCCGTCATGGTCCTAGAAGTAACGGCCCAGCTTGAGCGCGACTGGGGCCCCTTGCCAAAGACCCTGTTCTTCGAACATGCGAATGTGCGGGCGCTGGCGCGACACTTCCTCACCGCCTATCCCGACCGGATGAAGGTCATCCTCTCCGCGAGCCCCGTTCTGCCTACCGCTATCCCTGCTGAACCAATCCCTGACGAACCTACAAAGCTCTACCATCTTTCCGCGCCGCAACCAACCGCCTCAATCGTTGCCGGTACACTCGACATCGCCATCGTCGGCCTCAGCGGCCGTTACCCCAAGGCGCCCAACATCGAGGCGTTCTGGCGCAACCTGCGCTACGGCATCGACTGCATCTCTGAGATTCCTCGTGACCGCTGGAATCACGACCCCTATTACGATCCGCAGAAGAACGGAGACGGCAAGGTTCGCAGCAAGTGGGGCGGATTCCTGGACGACATCGACAAATTCGATCCCTACTTTTTCAAGATATCGCCGCTCGAAGCCGCCGTCATGGATCCGCAAGAGCGCCTGTTTCTTGAGACCGCGTGGGAGACGCTAGAGGACGCCGGCTACACGCGTGACTTGCAGGCGCGCCGTGCTGTTGGCGTCTACGTCGGCGTCATGTATTCGGAGTACCAACTTTACGGCGCCGAGGAGCAGGCGCAGGGACGACCCGTTGCGCTATCCGGCAGCGCCGCCAGCGTGGCTAATCGTGTCTCCTACTTCCTCAATCTCCGCGGCCCGAGCATCACCGTCGATTCGATGTGCTCCTCGTCGCTCACCGCCATTCACCTGGCTTGCCAGAGCCTGCGCAGCGGCGACATTGAGATGGCCCTCGCCGGCGGCGTGAACCTGTCCCTCCACCCGAACAAATATCTTCTTCTGGGCCAGGGCCAGTTCATTTCGAGCAAGGGCCGGTGCGAGAGCTTCGGCGCGGGCGGCGACGGATACGTTCCCGGCGAAGGCGTCGGATGCGTTCTGCTAAAGCCGCTCGCGAGGGCCGAGGCGGAGGGCGACCACATCTACGGCATTATTCGCGGCACCGCCCTGAATCACGGCGGCAAGACCAACGGATACACCGTTCCGAACCCATCCGCCCAGCAAGAGGTCATCGAGGCCGCGTTGCGCCAGGCCCGTGTATCGCCTCGCGACATCAGCTACGTCGAAGCGCACGGCACGGGAACGCTGCTGGGTGACCCAATCGAGATCGACGGCCTGACGAAGGCCTTCCACGCCGGGACTACCGAGCGGGGATTCTGTGCCATCGGATCGGTCAAGTCAAACATCGGGCACTGCGAGTCCGCGGCCGGCATCGCGGGACTGACCAAGGTCCTGCTGCAGATGAAGCACCGGCAACTCGTGCCCTCCCTCCATTCCGAAACCCGCAACCCGCATATTAATTTTGAATGCACCCCCTTCCTCGTGCAGCAGCAACTCGCCGAATGGACCCGCAGCCCGCGCATTGCAGGCCTCTCGTCCTTCGGCGCAGGGGGCTCCAACGCGCACGTCGTGGTAGAGGAGTGGCAGGGTGCCGAAGCAGTTCGCGATCCGGATCTGCCGCAGCTTATCGTTCTCTCTGCCAGGACGAGCGACCAACTTCGCCAGGCTGCTCTGAATCTGCTCCGTCATCTCGCGGATGGCGCGGACGGCCAGCCGCTAAGTTCGATCGCATATACGCTGCAGGTTGGGCGCGAGGTTATGGAGCACCGCCTCGCATTTGTGGCGGCGACGCTCCCGGACGTTATCACGCAACTGCGGCAATGGCTCGACCATCGAACCGTCGAATGCAGCGGCCATTCCGGTCTTGAGTCCGTCGCGGAGCTATGGCGATCCGGCCAAGCGCACGACTGGACGTCATTCCATCCTCAGGGAACGCCTCGCCGGGTCAGCCTTCCGACCTATCCTTTTGCCCGCGAGCGATGCTGGTTCCGCGACGAGCCTGCGCCGCTGAGCCGTACCGAACTGGACCGCACGGAATGGATTGTTGAACACCATTTCTCCGGAACCGAAGACTGGCTCTCTGGACACCGCATCCACGGCGAAGTCGTGCTCCCCGGAGTCGCTTATCTGGACTTCGTTTTTGAGGCCGCGCGTCCCCTTGCGGCGGCGAAACACCTTAGCTTGAGCGATGTCGTCTGGGTGCAGCCGCTCGTCGTCAACCAACCGCAGACGCTTCGCATTACTCTGAAGCGCCGACAGGGCGACTTCGACTTTGAGGCCGCCGGCGACTCTGGCGCAGTTTATTGTCGCGGCTCCCTCGCCGTCGCAGACGCCTCCTCGCGCGATGAACACGTCGACATCGAGCGCCTGAAATCGTCGCTTCGGATGTTCGACGATGCCGACGTGTTCTATCGAAAGTTCGCAAGCGTCGGCATCGACTATGGAGCGTCCTATCGGAGCGTGCGGAAGCTCTGGTGCGACAACGGGCGATCGCTGGGGTGGATCAAAGCACAGCAGGATGAAGCAGAACGCCGCGGTTGCATCCTCTATCCGCCTTTGGCGGATGCGGTGCTGCAAGTGATCGCGGGAATCCCGCAGGCCCATGGCGCACGTACACCGCTTCCCTTCTCGCTGGGGCTGGTGAAACTTGCAGACGTGCTGCCTTCCTCGTTCTATGTTCTGGCGCAGCGGACACCGCTGGGCCATTACGACATCCAGTTGATCCGTCCGGACGGCCTCGTCCTTGGCCGATTCGACCGCCTCGACGTTCGCGCCACCGCCGATCCTCTCTCCGGGTTGACCTATGAACTGCAATGGCGCAGTGTGCCGTTGCCGGATCACGCAACAACTTGCGTTGCCATCCAGTCTGCCAGGACGCTCGTCGGCAGAACACTCGTCATTTACGGCAACCACTCCTTTGGCCTGGAGCGTGCCGTCCTCGACTATGAGGGCCACGATCATGCCATTTCAATGAAAGCGGCCGATGTCGACTCCATCCGAAACCTGCCGGAGCTAGCGAAAGTCTATTTTCTCGGCGGCCTCGACGATCGCCCAGGCGATCCCTCCGACCCGGCTCGGATCGAAGAAGGGCATCGTTCCAGCACGCTCACCTGGTTTCGTTGTGTGAAGGATCTGCTCGCCCGCGAACGGGATCTCGAAATCGTGGTCGTGACGCAGCAAATGCATGACGCGCCCGGAACCACCGCCGTCGAGCCCATCTCTGCCGGACTGCACGGACTCTGCCATTCGCTTTCGAGAGAAGCGCCGCAGTGGAAGATCACCGTCGTAGACATCGACCGCGCAAGCCTGGAAAGTGAGTCGCAGCGCAGCGATCTGGTGGAGCGGATCGCGCGGGAACCGCGGCAGAGCTTCTTGAGCGTCGCTTACCGCGGCCCGCATCGCTACCTTCCGGCGATTGCGCCCATAACCCTCCCCGATGCCCTTCCCCAAAGCAGCATCCGGGAGGGCGGAACCTATGTCATCGCGGGCGGTGCGGGAGGCATCGGCTTCACGATCTCTGATCTGTTAGCGCGGAATTACCGTGCCCGTGTTGTTTGGCTTGGCAGGCGTCCGCTTAACGAAGATATCCGCCAGAAGGCGGCAACGCTCGAGTGCTACGGCGCTGCTCCGCTCTATCTCCAGGCCGATATCACCGACTGGCGCCAGATGCGGGAAGCCCTTGATCGCGTGAAGCGCGAGACCGGCGGAGGCGCGATTCACGGCGTCATCCATTCCGCGCTCTCCTTGCACGATCGCAGCCTTCGCCATATGAGTGAAGAGGAGTTCGAAGCTACCGCCCGTACGAAGATACACGGAAGCGTCGTGCTGGCCGAAACCTTTGGCCGCGAGGCGGAGGACTGGTTCTGCTTCTTCTCCTCGGCGCAATCGTTAATCGGCGGTGCCGGGCAGGCGAATTATGCCGCGGGAAGTTCCTTCACCGACACCTATGCCGCAGCGCTCCGGCAGCGCCTCGACTGCGCGGTCCATACCATCGACTGGGGATTCTGGGGTGAGGTCGGAGCTGTCGCCACCGGCAAGTACCGCGAGCGAATGGCTCGCCAGGGCCTCGGCTCCATCAGCCGTGTCGAAGGCGTGGAGGCATTCCTGCGGACGCTGTCGCACAAGATCGAACGGCTCGTTGTGCTCAAGACCAGTGAGGAATTGAAGGCGCGGCTTCTCGGAGCCTTGACCGCGCCGCTTCATTTGCTGCCGCAAGTGTTGTCCGATGACTGGGATGCCATACTCTCCCGAGTCCCCGCCCGCCCGATCAACCGCCGCGTTGCAGAGATCGGCAACGCCACGTACGGAACCCTGGATGATCTGGCACGGCAGGGATTAATCCTGGCCCTGGACGGGATGGGCTTGCGATCCATGCTTGAGACTCCCCGACCGCCCGATGACCTGCAATCCGCCCTTGGCATCCTGCCGAAATACACCCTCCTTTTCAAGTCGCTGCTACAGATACTCGTCGAATCCGGGGTTTTGGAGCGGCATCCGAATGAATTTTCTCTTCGCCGCGACCGTCACTCCGACCCCGTGTCGCTGGTGGAGTCCTTCAACCGCTTGCTAAGGCAGTCCCCTGGCTTCTCGGACCAGATTCTGCTCTTGCAGCGTTGTCTCGCCAGCCTTCCGGATGTATTGGCGGGGCGACGCACCGCAGAAGACATTCTGTTTGCCGGATCGTCCGTTGAGCACGTTTCGGGTGTTTATGCTGGGAATGAAGTCTCGGACCACTTCAACCATAGGGTTGCCGACGTCGTGGAGGCGTGCTGCGCGGAGCGGCTCACATCCAGCGACGCCGGCCGGAAGTTCCGCGTCCTGGAAGCAGGTGCCGGAACCGGCAGCACAAGCGCCTTTATCCTGGATCGCCTGGCCCCGTTCGGTGGCAACGTGGAATACGTCTATACCGATATTTCAGCCGTGTTTCTGGAGCATGGCAGAAAGCGATTCCAGGCACCTCGGGCCACTCTGTCCTTCGCTCACCTCGATCTGGAGCACGACTGTGCCTCGCAGGGATTCGAGCCTGGATCCTTCGATGTCGTCGTCGCCGCCAACGTGCTCCATGCAACAGCGTCGATCACAAACACACTCACAAATGTGAAGCGTGCGCTCAAGCGCAACGGCGTTCTCGTCTTCGACGAGTTGAGCGCAGCCAGACCTTTTCTGACGTTGACGTTCGGTTTGATGACTGGCTGGTGGCTCTCCCATGACCTGGACATCCGTATCCCCGGCTCGCCTGGAGTTTCTCCACACACGTGGCCACTTCTGCTTGCCGAGACAGGTTTCAACCGGAGCACCCTCGTCACACCGGAATCTGTTCCATTTGGCCGATTCATCTTCATGGCGCACAGCGACGGACGTATCGCATCTGCGGGCGCACAGCTGGCCATGCCTCAAGTATTATCGCGACCCCCCGAGCCAGTGCGCCTGGGAAGCGCAGCGGATTGGCTGAAACGCCTGCTCGCCGACGCGCTGAAAATGCCTGAAGACCGCATTGCCGCCACTGCCCGTTTCGAGACACTCGGCGTCGATTCCATCATTGCCGTAGTGCTTACCGACCGTCTGGAGGAAGCCTTCGGCCGGCTTCCCCGAACGCTGCTCTTCGAATATCAGACCCTCGAGCAGTTGACCGCATATTTTGAAGAGCATCACAGCGCCCGTTTACGTGAACTGAGCGGAGAGGACCAAAAGGGCCAGGACACTCCGGCGCCTGCCGCGGCTCAGGCTCCAGCTATCCACTCTGTGGCCGTGCTTGACAGCGATATCGCGATCATCGGTATCGGCGGCCGATATCCCGGTGCCCTGCGCCTGAACGCGTTCTGGAGCAACTTGCGCAACGGTGTCGATTCCATCTGTGAGATTCTCGCTGACCGCTGGGATGCCGACCGCTACTACGACCCCAATCCTCAGCCTGCTGAGGGGAAAGCACGCAATAAATGGGGCGGATTCATCGATGACGTCGACAAGTTCGACCCCTTGTTTTTCCGCATCGCACCCGCCGAGGCAGAATTGCTCGATCCTCAGGAACGACTGTTCCTCCAGACTGTGTGGGAAACGCTGGAATCGGCTGGTTATCCGCCTCGTCGTCTCGCCGCGCTCCAGGAAGAGAGCGGGCGCGGGATCGGCGTGTTCGTGGGCGCAATGTACCAGCTCTATCCGTGGGTCGCGCAGCAGCCGATAACGTCGGCCGTTTCCTACTGGTCGATCGCCAACCGCGTCTCGTACTTCTTCGATTTCCACGGGCCGAGCATTGCCATCGACACCGCGTGCTCCTCCTCGACGGTGGCTATCCACATGGCTTGCGAGAGCATCCGCCGCGGCGATGCGGTCTGCGCTATCGCTGGCGGCGTCAACCTCAGCCTCCATCCCTTGAAGTACCTCGCATTACAGGGGACCGGCATGCTTTCCTCGGGCAAAGCCAGCCGCTGCCTCGGACGAGGCGACGGTTTTGTTCCGGGCGAGGGCGTCGGTGCCGTTCTGCTGAAGCCACTTGCCCTTGCCGAGCGCGACCGCGACCGGATTCTCGGCGTCATCAAAGGCTCGCGCGTCCATCACAGCGGCCAGGGGAACGGATATCGCGTGCCTAACCCGAATATGCAGGCGGAATCGATTGCCAGGCTCTTCCAGGAGACCGCCATCGATCCGGAAACCATCGGATATGTCGAAGTCGCGGCCAATGGCATTCCCCTCTCGGATTCGATCGAGGTGGCTGCTTTGAGCAAGGCCTTCCGCCGTTTCACCAACCGCCGCCAGTTCTGCCCTATCGGCTCGGTGAAGTCCAACATCGGGCACCTTGAGGCAGCCTCCGGCATTTCGCAGCTCACCAAGGTGCTGCTCCAGCTCGCCCATTCCGAGCTTGCCCCCACGCTCCATACCGACCCATTGAATCCGGCTATCGATCTCGAAGCGACGCCCTTCTATATCCAGCGCGATCGGGCAACCTGGCCTAACGGAAACCACCCGCGTCGGGCGCTCATCAACTCCCTGGGAGCCGGTGGCACGAATGCGCACCTCCTAGTCGAGGAGTATCCGGCGAGAGCGTCCGAATCTCCACGTCTCCGGCACAACGGCCCGGTGCTGGTGCTTTTCTCCGCCAGAAACGACGGCTCTCTCTTCCAGTACGCACGCGACCTCTACGACTTCCTCCGCCGTCCCGATGCGGCAGGCATTTCCCTGCCCGACCTCGCATATACACTGCAGGTCGGCCGCGAGCCCATGGAAGAACGCATCGCGATCGTTGCTTCGTCGATCGATGAATTGACGCTCCGCCTCGGCACGCTGGTGAGCGGTAATACGCATGACCCCGCAGTCTATCGCGGAACGGCGCAACTCCAGGGCAGCGCAGGCGCGTTAATCGAAGGCGCTGCGGGAAAGGCCTTTGTCGATAGATTGATTCGTGAGCACGATCTGGCCAGGCTCGCGCACCTCTGGGCCTCCGGTGCAGAGATCGATTGGGGCCTTCTATACGGAGACGAGCTCCCCGCACGGATCGACCTGCCCACCTACGCTTTCACGCGTCGCCGGTGCTGGATTACACCCGGCTTGACCTCACCCAACTGGATCTCATCTGAAACGAGCAGCCCCGCCGCCACGACGCCTGTGCCCGCTCCCGATGGCGGCTTCGTCGAAACCCTGAAGGAAATCGTCGCCGGCGTCCTTAAAATCGACCCCCGTGAGCTTCACGAGGATCGCGCTCTGAAGTTGTATGGCGTCGATTCCATCCTCTCCACCGTCATCATGGAGATCGTGCGGGAGCGCTTCGGAGCCTCGCTCTCTCTGGCCGCCATCCTTGAGTTTCCAACCCTGCGCGAGCTCGCCAGCCACCTCTCCAGCGCCGCGGCGTCGCAGTCGCACGACACGACGACTGCCGAGTACCTGCCGGAGCTCATTCCTATTCAGCCGAGGGGCAGTAAACCTGCCTCCTTCTGGGTCCACGGGCTGGTTGGCTTCGCTCACCTTTACAAGAGGCTCGCGTTCGGCCTTGGCCCGGATTACCCCATCTACGGCTTGCAGGCTCGAGGCATCGATGGCCGCCAGCCTCCTTTTACGGATGTCGAATCTATGGCTGCGCACTACGTCTCGTGCATCCGTAAGGTGCAGCCTCACGGCCCCTATTACGTCGGGGGCTACTCTTCCGGCGGCCTCTTCGCGCTCGAAATTGCGCGCCAGTTGGCGGCGGTCGGAGAAAAAGTCGGGCGGGTATTCCTGCTCGACACATACCCTCACAACGAAGCGACCACCCGGACCATGGAAAAGAACATGGATTACGCCATGCGCTCGGTCATGACAGCGAATCTCTTCCTGGTCGGCGAGGAAAACACGGTGTCTTGCATCGACATCGAAGAACTCGACGGTGTGGCCCCGGACCAGCACGTCTCTCATCTCCTCAAGCTCATCGAAGCTCGCAGCGTCACCAGCCTGCCCTCCGACCAGATCTATCGTATGTTGCGAGGCTCCATCGACGTCGCAAACTGCACCGGCGCGGCATTCAAGACATATCAACCGCCGATCTACCACGCCTCCGATGTCGTTTTCTTCCAGGCAACAGGCAAGTTCATCGATGAAGGAAACGTGCTGGGGTTACCCGTCACCGAGTTGGATAGCGGGAATCGGGAGCAGGCATGGCGCGAGCAAATTGACAGCCGTCTCGATGTCGTAAACATCGCCTGCGATCATTTCGGACTGATCGAGGAGCCTCATCTCCGCGTCGTGTGCCGCGACATTGCCGGACATCTCGACTCCGACCGATCTCCGCAGGCGCCCGCCATCGCGCACCGCGATCGTTCCTCATCCGAAGCAATCGTGGTGGGTGGCGGCATCGCCGGCCTCCTCACGGCTCGCATCCTCTCCGGCCACTTCGAGCGGGTCACCGTTCTCGAACGTGACCGCTTGAGCGACGACGCCGCGCCGCGCCGCGGAATTCCCCAGGGCAATCACCTGCACAGCCTTCTTAAGGGCGGCCTGAACGTGCTGTGCGACTTCTTCCCGGGCTTCGACCGCGATCTCGCTGAACGAGGTTCCGTCGCGTTCCAGGCGGGCTTCGATCTCCTGCAGGAGGATGAGCTCGGAACGTGGCCGCAGCGGGAATTCGGCATCCGCCAATACTTCCAGTCCCGGCCCTTGCTGGAATCGAGCATCCGCCGGCGTCTGCTCGAAATCGAGAATGTGCGCATTGAAAACCCGATCGATGCAGGCGAGCTGCTTTGGTCGCCGGACGGCTCACGCGTCCTCGGCATTCGCGTGAAAGACGGGGACGGCCGCGTCTCCGACCGCTTTGCTGCCCTGACCGTCAACGCGACCGGCCGCCGCCAGACCATACTCCACGAGTTGCAGGAAAAGGGTTGGCCCGCTCCGGACGAGATCCGGATTCCCGTGGATCTGGCCTATTCCACCTGCCTGTTTGAAGTGCCGGCGGACTCCTCGCGAACCTGGAAAGGCGTCTTCAGCTACAGTAGCGGAGCCGATGAGGGGACCAGCCGCAGAGGAGGCTCAATACTCCCCATCGAGCGGAACCGCTGGATTGTCACGCTCGGCGGACGCCACGGCAATTACCCTCCAACTGACATGGCGGGCTTCCTTGAATATGCCAGACGCCTGCCCACGCCAACTGTATATGACGCGATCCGCCACGCCCGTCCCATCTCCGCCGCCATCGAGCACTTCCGCGTCCCCCACAGCGTCCTCCGCCACTTCGACCGAATGGGCAAGGTACCGCAACGTCTGCTCCACGTCGGCGACGTGATCTGTTCCTTCGATCCGGTGTTTGGGCAAGGAATGGCGTCGGCCGCTCTACAGGTCATGGCGCTCGGCAATCTTCTCTCCGAGAGAAAGGGTCTGACTGACTGGCTCGACGGTCTGGAGCAGGCCTTCTTCCGCAAGGCTGCCCACATTGTGCAGACCCCTTGGAATCTGGCCGCCAAGTCGCATTTTGAAGCTGGGGCCGCCGAGACCGGCGACCAAAGAGAATACGAGCAATTCCTGATGCTCTCCCGCCGCGCCATGGCGGACGTCGGCATTCATCGCGTCCTGGTCGAAGTCTTCCAGCTTGTCCGGCTCTACGAGGAGTTGCGCGCGGAACAGGGAGTGTCCACTCTTACGCGACCCGCCCTCGCCGGCGATTAAGAGAACAGCAACCGTGTCAGTTCGACACGGAGACCGGCAGCGACTCCAGCGACCGCATCACCCAGTTCGTTCCCCACTTCGGCGCCGTGGCTCCGAACTGAATGTTCCGGTGCCGTTCCAGCAGAGTCCCAATCGCAATCCGTGCGTTCATCCGCGCCAGATAGTGCCCCAGGCAAAAATGAATCCCATGGCCAAAGACCAGGAACTGCGTGTTATCTCGTGAGAGATCCAGTTGATCGGGCTCCGCGTAGCGCTCAGGATCCCGATTTGCCGCGCCTACCAGCATCGAGATCATCATCCCCTTCTTGATGCGCTTCCCGTTCAACTCGATATCTTCCCTCGCAAAGCGCGCCGTCAGTTGCACGGAGCTATCGTACCGCGCCAACTCGTTGACGCCATTCTCCAGCAGCTCCGGCGTTTCGCGCAGGCGCTGTAGTTGGTCAGGATTCTGCAGCAGCGCATATAACGCGTTCGAGATCAGCCCGCGCGTCGTCATGTTCCCGGCCACCAGCAGCAGGCTGCACAACGCCAGTAATTCCTGCATCGACAGTCTGTCGCCCCCCTCCTCCGCATGAACCAGCCGCGTCAGCAGATCGTCCTGAGGGTCTTGCCTGCGCTGTTCGACAATTCCGCGCAGGTAGCGGTGAATCGCGTGGTCTCCATCCACCGACCGGCGGATATCCTCTAACGCAAACGAACCCGTGCTGCCCGACATGTCATCCGACCACTGGCGAAATTGGTCCCGGTCTTCAATCGGAATCCCCATCAGCTCCGCGATCGCCAGCATTGGCAAGGGATACGCCAACGCTCCCACGATCTCGATCTCTCCGCTTCCGTCCGCATGGTCGAGCAGATCGCGCGCAATCTGTTCCACCTTCGGCGCCAGTGCGCGGATGGAGTCCGGCGTAAATGCCTTGTTGACCAGCGCCCGCAATCGCGTGTGCCGCGGCGGATCGGACATAATCAGGTTCGGATCGTCCAGTTCTTCCTGCGTGCGTCCTGCCTTGATCTGGCGCTTCTCAATCCACTTCCACCAATTGGCGAGGTGCAGATCGCTGCCAAGCCGCGGATCGTTAAGCATCTGGCGAATATCGGCGAACCGCGTCAGCACCCAGCCCGCGCCAAGCCTGCTTCGGTGCACAGGATCGTGCTCGCGCAACGCGCGATAGGTCGGGTATGGATCTGTCAGAACCTCGGTCGAAAACGGATTGAATACGATGCCGCTCTGTGCCCGTTCGATCGAGCCCATCACCCCGGTGAACAGCTTCAAGCCTGCGTTCTGTATGCGTTTGCCCATTTTGCTTATGTACGGACCGGAAGCTCTTTCAGCCCCCGTAGTCCCCAGTTCCCCTGAATCCGTTTCACCCGCTCCGTTGCCAGACGCAGCTTTGGATACCGCTCCACGAGAATCTGCAACGCAATCGCCGTTTCCAATCGCGTCAAAGGCGCGCCGATGCAGTAATGGATGCCGCGTCCGAACGCCAGATGACGGTTGTTCGCGCGCTCGAGCAACAGCTTGTCCGGCTCCTCGAACTGCGCTGGGTCGCGATTGATGGCACCCACCAGCAGGACCAGCGTCTGTCCCTTTTTAATCTGCCGGCCTTTGAATTCAAACGGCTCCATCGCAAACCTGCCGTCGACGACGATCGGACTGTCATAGCGCAAAAGCTCTTCCACCGCCGGCTCGGCCAGGCGCGGATTCTCCCTCAACACCGCCATCTGGTCTGGATTCTGCAACAGCGCCAGAATCCCGTTTCCGATCAGGTTGGCCGTCGTCTCATTGCCGCCCACCAGCAGCAGCGTGCAGATAGAAAACAGCTCATGCATGCTGAGTCGGTCTCCCTGCTCTTCCACCTGCACCAACCGCGTAAGGAGATCGTCCTTGGGGTCCACTCGCCGCTGTTCGATGATCGCCGTCAGATATGCCTGGTACTCGCGCTCGGCCTTCACCGCTGCCTTGAGGTCGATCAGGTTCGGATACCCATAGCCGCGCAGGATGTCGTCCGACCAGCTCCGGAACTGGTCCCGATCCTCAGCGCGGATTCCCAGCATCTCCGCGATCACGATCACCGGAAGCGGATGCGCGAGCCCATGAATGAGGTCCATCGGATCGTTCCGCTCCGCTTCATCCAGCAGGTCATGCACGATCTTATGAATGCGCGGCGCGAGCGCCCCGACCGAGTTCGGCGTGAACGCCTGGCTCACCAGAGACCGCAGCCGCGTATGCCGCGGCGGGTCCGAATGCAGCATCTCCGGATTGTCTAGCTCGTTCTGCGTGCGCCCGGCCTTGAGTTGCAACTTCTGCATCCGTGGCCACAGCGAACTGTTGCGCAGGTCGTTGGACAGACGCTTATCCTGGAACACCTCCAGTGCGTCCGCATACCGCGAGACGACCCATGGTCCGACGCGGCTCCGATGCACCGGGTCCTTCTCCCGCAGGCGATGGTAGAACGGGTACGGATTGTCGAGGTTCTTCGGATCGAGTGGATTGAATGCAATGCCGCTCTCCACCGTCTCGATTGCAGCGACCACCGACATGAACGCGCGCATCGCCAGATTTTGGGCTGTCTCTTTATTCAGCATAAGGCGAGATGTTTATGACTTTCTCCAATAGACCCCGTGATAGTCGATCGCCTCGATCCGGTCCTCGATTCCCTGCCGGCTTCTGTATTCCTCCACAGCGCGCCGACAGTCCGGCAGCTCATGATAGTCGTCGATAATACAGAACCCTCCGCTCGACAGCTTCGGATAGAGGTTTTCCAGGCAATCCATCGTGCTCTCATAAAGATCGCCATCCAGCCGGATCAACGAGAACGCCTCGGCATCCAGCCCGGGCAGAGTCTCCGAAAAATATCCCTTCACGATGACCACCTGGTCGTCCAGCAGTCCATAGCGCGCGAAATTTGACCGCACGCCAGCCAGGCTCGTGTCGCGCGTCGGAACTGCCATCCGGTCTCCGTTCTGCAGAACCTGCATCGTGTAACCCACCAGCTCATCGCTTGGATCCTTGACGTCGGGCACAGCCTTCGCCGGATTGATGGATTGCAGCACGCGGAAAAAATTGCGCTGCCAGTCGCGGTCGTCAATCGAGGCTGCGGCCTTGAGCGTCCACTGCACGAACTTCGGCGGCGCTGCGGTAGGCTGCGCTACAAAGCTGTCGCATACAAAGACGCGGCGTGTCGTGTCGCCGTGTGCCTTCAGGATCGCCCGCATGAAGATCGTCGCACCACCGGCCAGAACGCCGGCCTCAATCACATCCCCCGGCACGCCGCTGCTCAGAACCTCTTCGAGACAGTGCTGAATATTGTCCAGCCGCTTGAGCCCGATCATCGTATGCGCGGCCGTTGGTCCATCCTCACCTGTCACCCGCTTATCGAGACGAAAGCGATCCCCCGCAGTGATCTTCCTGCTCGTCCGGTCGAAGATCCAGGACGGCACATCTTCATAGAGGATATTGGCGACCGCCCGCTTCATCAGGTCAAGATAAAGGGCCCTCCCGTCGCTATCGTTCGGCAACGGACCAAGCCCGTGCTTCGCATAGTCCGCCGGAGGGGTCGATCGTTGAGCTTTCAGCTTCGAAGTTTCGACCGCCATATTTTTTCTCGTTGAGCTGAAGAGTATGATTGTGATGCTAACAGTATTCAAAATAACATCGCCTGCAAAATGCGTTTCCTTCTGACTACATTTTTGAGCGCCTTAATTCTCTTCCTGTGGGGCGGACTGACCCTCGCGGTGATCCCCTGGCACAGCGCGGTGCTGCATGGCGTGCGCAACGAAGCCGCCGTCCTCAAAACCCTCAAGGAACAGGCCGTAAATGCGGGCGTTTACTCCATTCCCATTGAGCATAAAAACTATACGGCGACGTCGCCCTTCGCGATGGTCATATACCGGCCGGGCGGTCTCGGTATGCCGGCTGGCGCGATCATGGCCGTTAGCTTTGCCACGTACTGGCTGGCCTCGATCGTGGCAGCTCTTCTGCTGCCCAGAAAGGAGGGTCTGAGTTATACCCGCCGCGTCCTTTTCTTTCTTGGCTTGGGGATATTCACGTCTTTAACCGCTCATATTACGAACTGGACTTGGAGCGGTTACAGCGCCGGTTACACTTTCATGGCAATTTTCGATCTGCTCGTCGGATGGCTCCTCGCCGGGCTCTTCTTGGCCCGCTTCCTGCCCTCGGGAGTATCTACAAAATGACCCGCGCTGAGGTTTTCGCCGTCGTCCAGAACAATATCCTCGAGGTTCTCCCCGATCTCGATCCCGCCCTGATCGAGGAATCAAAGAGTATGAGAGACCTAGGCGCGAATTCCATCGACCGTGCCGACATCATCATCGAGACCATGCAGCAGCTCACGTTAACCCTCAAAATCTCCAACTTCTCCGGGATTTCCAATATCGGCGGCCTAGTCGATTTCCTGTTTGCCCAGACAAACGCACGATAACGGAGACAGCCCATGCCCAGTGCCCCGTGCAATGAAGACGTGGTCGTCACCGGAATAGGCATCACGACCGCGCTCGGCATCGGCGTGGATGCCTTCACCCGCGCGCTGCGTCTGGGCGATCCAGCCAGCCCTCCCAGCCACTCTGGCGGATTATTGCTCATCCGTGATTTCAACCTGCTCGCCTTCTGGAACTCGCTCCATCTCGCCAAGGACGTCTCGCCATCAGTTCGGCAGGCAGCGCGCCGCGCCCCCCTGAGCCTTCAGCTCTCACTCGCCGTCGCTCTCGAAGCATGGCAAAATGCCGGCTTGTTTCACGATGCGTTCTACGCTCCCGAGCAGGCAGCCCTGATCGTCGCGGGACACAACCTCAACCTCCGGACCTCTTATGAATTGGCCGAAAAATACTGTTCTCGGCTCGACTATCTCCCCGCGAGCCATGCGTTACACTTCATGGACACCGATCAAGTGGGGTTCCTCAGCGAAGCGCTCGGAATCCGGGGGGAAGGATTCACTGTGGGTGGCGCATCGGCTAGCGGTAACTCCGGCCTGATCCAGGGACTCCGTCAGATCACGTGCCGCAACGCCCAGGTCTGCGCCGTCGTGGGCGCGATGACTGATCTCTCGCCACTTGAAATCCATAGCTTCACGGCAGCCGGCGCCATGGCGCCCGACGGAGTCTGCCGCCCCTTCGACCGCGACCGGCGCGGCTTCGTCTATGGTCAGGGTGCGGCCTGCCTCATCCTCGAAACCGCAGCCGGCGCGCGCAGCCGGTGCCGCAAGCCGCTCGGCATCCTCCGTGGCGGCGCACAGTGCCTCGAAGCCAACCGCTCCGCCGAACCCTCCCCTGAAGGAGAAGCGCGGGCCATGCGCATGGCGATGACCTACGCAGGCGTTCTCCCCTCCGAGGTCGATTACGTGAATACCCATGGCACCGCCTCCGTCCTCGGCGACCAGGTGGAGTTCGACGCGCTCAGCAATGTCTTCGGCGACCACTTCCCCAACGTCTGGCTCAACTCGACGAAAGCCTTGACCGGACACTGTCTCACTGCGGCTGGCGCTCTAGAAGCCGTGGCAACATTAATTCAAATGAACGGCGGCTTCCTTCACCCGACCGCTGGTCTTGAAAACCCGCTCGCAGCGGGCGGGCGCTTTGTCGGCCCTACGGCTATCGACGCCACCCCCCGCATCGCGCTGAGTAACAGTTTTGGTTTCGGGGGCATCAACACCTCCGTCGTGATTGAGCACATCGAGCACACTGAGGTCTTTTGATCTATGGAAGTTGGCATCGAAGCAATTAACGCCTACGGCGGTCAGGCATTCATCGACGTTCGTGAGCTGTTCGAGAAGCGCGGCCTCGATATGGGACGCTTCGAAAACCTCATGATGCAGAAGAAATCGGTCGGCCTGCCGTGCGAAGACCCCGTCACCTTCGCGGTCAACGCCGCAAAGCCGATCGTTGACGCTCTTACCAAAGACGACTGCAGCCGCATCGAGCTCGTGATTACCTCCACCGAGTCCGGCCTCGATTTCGGCAAGTCACTCAGCACCTACATTCACGACTACCTGAAGCTCAGCCGCAATGTGCGCCTCTTCGAGATCAAGCAGGCCTGCTACGGCGGCACCGCTGCCTTCCAGATGGCTGCAAATTTCATCGTCTCCGGCGCATCTCCCGGAGCCAAGGCCCTGGTCGTCGCCACCGACATTGCGCGCGCAGCCGCCAAAGGTACCTACGGCGAACCCTCCCAGGGAGTCGCCGCCGTTGCCATGCTGGTCAGCGATGCTCCCCACATCCTTAAGCTCGACCACGGCGCTTCGGGCTATTACGGCTACGAGGTCATGGACACATGCCGACCTCTTCCTGAGCTGGAAACCGGCGATCCCGACCTCTCCGTCCTTGCATACCTCGAATGCGTCGAAGCCACCTTCCGCGCTTATTGCGAGCGAGTCGAGGGCGCAGACTACGCCTCTACCTTCGATTACCTCGGCTTCCACACACCCTTCGCTGGCATGGTCAAAGGCGCTCACCGCAATGCCATGCGCAAATTCAAAAAGGCTCCCGCCGCTGAAATCGATTCCGACTTTCAGCGTCGCGTCGCCCCATCTCTTCGCTATTGCGTCGAGGTCGGGAATGTCTACTCCGCCACCCTGTACCTCGCGCTCTGCGGCCTCATCGACCACGCCCCGCTCAATCGTCCCAGTCGCGTCGGCATGTTCTCTTATGGCTCCGGCTGCGCGTCGGAATTCTACAGCGGCATCATCACGCCAGAGTCGCGCCGCCGCCTCGCCGCCATGCACATTGCCGAACGCCTCGCCGAACGCCAATATCTCGACATCGACCACTACGATCGCATTCTTGATCTCAATATGGAGTGGATCTTCGGCGTCCAGAACAAGAAAGTCGATCACACGCCCTACCGCGATCTCTACGACCGGCAATTCGCCGGCCGCGGTCTTCTCGTCCTGAAGGAAGTGAAAGGTTTCCACCGAACGTATGAATGGAGTTAATCGTGTCTCCTGAACCGGCTCTGCGGATCGAGCGACGGCCGAAGCTCTTTTCCGTGACCTTTGACCGGGCCGCCGAGCGCAACACGCTTACCCAGCAGACGCTTAACGAGCTCTCCCGTGCTTTCGACGAAGCCGAGCGCGATCCCGAGTGCCGCATCATCCTGCTTCAGGGCAGCAGCGGCTACTTCTGCTCCGGCATGGACTTCACCGAAATGTCCGGCCGCATCGACAGCGGCCTGGAGAATGCATCCGACGTCCACTATATGGATATCCTCCGCCGGATGTCCTCCATTGGCCAGATCATAATCTCCGCCGTCGACGGACAAGTAATGGCCGGAGGCATCGGCATCGTAGCCGCCAGCGATCTCGTCATCGCCACTCCCGCCAGCCGCTTCAGTCTCCCCGAAGCACTCTGGGGATTGCTGCCCGCCTGCGTCCTGCCGCTGTTGATCCGCCGTATCGGCTTCCAGAACGCCTATCGCATGACCCTGACCACCGAAACCGCAACCGCCCAGCAGGCCCGCGAAACCGGCCTCGTCGATGAGCTGGCGGACTCGCTCGACGACGCCATCCGCCGCCGCTCGCAGCGCCTGACGCGCCTTGATCCGGAAACCGTCCAGCGCATGAAGGCCTACTTCTCGAAGATGTGGTATCTCTCAGATGCGATGTTCGAGACCGCAGTCGACGAGATCGAAACTCTGGTCCGCCAGCCGCGCGTCCAACAGAATATCCGTAACTTCGTTGAGCACAAGAAATTCCCGTGGGAGAAAATATGAAGGCTGCAGGGCCAATCCTATGAAGATCACGATCCTCGTCTACGGCTCGCTCGGCGATGTGCAGCCGTACGTCGCACTTGGAGCCGGCCTGAAGCGCGCCGGTTATGACGTCGAGATTGCCGCCGACCCCTACTACGCATCGCTCGTCTCCGACTTCGGCCTCAAGCTCGCATCCGTCTCCGGCAACCCAGTCGAAATCTTCCAGAGCAAGGCCGCCCAGACTGTCGCCGACAGCGACGCGGGCATCTTCAAGCGCATGTTCGCCTACGGCGCTTTCAATCGCGAGATGAAGGAGCACATTGCAAAGAACCTCGCCGACAGTTGGACCGCATGCGGCAACGCGGACGTTCTCATCTTCTCCTTCAACGCCTTCGGCGGATACCACATTGCCGAGAAGCTTGGCGTACCCGCCTTTGCCGTTGCCATCGCGCCCTTCACCCGCACTCGCACGATGCCGAGCATCAATTTCGCTTCCAGGCCCCGCCTCGGCGCGGCCTACAACGTTTTGACCCACGTTATGACCGAGCGCCTCTTCTTCCTGCCCCCGGCGAGCAAGAAAATCAACCTCTGGCGTAAGGAGTCGCTGGACCTCAAGCCGCTGCCCGCCAAGGGCTACATGCGGCGGCTCTCCCTCTCTCCCGAGATTCCCGTGCTTTACAGCTTCAGCCCGGCGATCGTCCCGCCGCCAGCCGATTGGCCGGAATGGGCGCACATCACGGGCTACTGGTTCCCCGAGCCCGACCCGGAATGGCAGCCGCCCCAGGAACTCGCCGACTTTCTCGCCGCTGGCCCCCCACCCGTCTACATCGGCTTCGGCAGCATGGCCTCGAAGGCAAATGGAAGTGCCCCCGAAGCTCGCCTGCAGATGATCTTCGACGCCCTTGATCAGGCCGGCGAGCGCGGTATCGTCTCTGCTGGCGCGGATGCCGATGGCGTGCCGTTCCCCTCCACCGTCTTACGCGTCGGATCTCTGCCCCACGACTGGCTTTTCCGTCACGTCTCCATGACCATCCATCACGGTGGCTGCGGCACCATCGCGCAGAGCGCCCGCGCCGGCGTTCCGATGGTGATCGTCCCCTTCATGTGGGACCAGCCTTTCTGGGCCCGCCGCATGGAATCTCTCGGTCTCGCCCACGCGCCGATTTCGCACAAGCACCTCAACTCCCAAACCCTCGCGCAAGCGATCCGCAGCGTCCTCGACGATTCCGCAATGCGCGATCATGCGCGCCGATTCGGGGAGAAAGTGCGCGAGGAGAACGGTGTCGCCCGCGCCGTTGACCTCATCAACGAGCGCCTGCGCGCCAAAGGAATTGTGCCGTGACCGGAATCCGCCCTGAGGACCTGGGCAGCCTCGAGTTTCGCCGCGTCCATGGCGTCCGCTATGCCTACATCTCCGGCTCCATGTACAAGGGCATCGCCTCCCGCGAACTGGTGCTGTGCATGGCGCGCGCCGGTCTCCTCGGCTATCTCGGAGCTGGCGGCATGAAGTGGGACCGCCTCACCGCCGACCTCGCCTGGCTCCGTGACCATGCCCCTGACGGCGCCTCCTACGGCGTCAATCTGCTCTGTAACCTGATGCACCCCGAGGCCGAAGAGCGCACCGTCGACATACTCCTGAGCCATCAGATTCGCCGCGTCGAGGCTGCAGCTTTCATGCAGATGACCCCGAGTCTCGTCCGCTATCGTCTCTCCGGAGTTGCCAGCCGCCCTGACGGCTCGATCCACGTTCCCAATCTGCTCCTCGCCAAAGTCTCGCGCCCCGAGGTCGCCGAACAGTTTCTTCGTCCCGCTCCCGTGCGCATCCTAAAGCGCCTCGTCGAAACCCGCCAGATATCCGAGCCGCAGGCACGTCTCGCCGAGCGCATCCCCGTAGCTGATGACATCTGCGTCGAGGCCGATTCCGGCGGCCACACCGACCAGGGCGTCGCCTACGCGCTTATGCCCGCCATGCTTCTCCTCCGTGATCGCATCGTCGCCGAACAACGCTACACAACGCCGGTCCGCATTGGAGCCGCCGGCGGTCTTGGCACACCCCATGCCATCGCCGCCGCGTTCGTCCTCGGCGCACAGTTTGTCCTCACCGGCTCCGTCAATCAATGCACCGTCGAGGCTGGCATCAGCGCCGCCGCCAAGGACCTGCTTCAACAGGCCGACGTTCAGGACACCGCCATCGTTCCGGCCGGCGATATGTTCGAGATCGGCGCCAAATGTCAGGTCCTCAAGCGTGGCCTGTTCTTTCCCGCACGCGCCAACAAGCTCTACGAGCTCTACCGCCAGCACAGTTCCTGGGAGGAGATCGACGAGCCCACTCGTCGCCAGATCGAAACAAAATACTTCCGCAAGAGTGCTGCCGAAGTCTACGCCGAAACCCGCGACTATTACCTTCGCGACGCCCCCGCAGAGATCGAAAAAGCAGAGAAGAACCCCAAACACAAGCTCGCGCTGCTCTTTCGCTGGTACTTCGTCCACACCACGCGGCTCGCTCTCAAAGGCATCGACGAGCAACGTGTCGATTTCCAAATCCACTGCGGGCCCGCCCTCGGCGCGTTCAATCAGTGGGTCAAAGGCACGGAAATCGAAGACTGGCGCAGCCGTCACGCTGACGATATCGCAGAGCGCCTGATGACAGGCGCCGCGTCGATCCTGGAAAGTCGCTACGCCGCGTGGGGTAAGCAGATCAGGATCTGACTCCGGCTGCCGCCAGTGACTGCTCCATCAGCTTCTCCGTCTCCGCGGCCATATCCTCCACCAGTTGCCGAACGTCATAGCCGGTATTTGTCGGCAGCGTCAGCCCGATCCGTATCTCGTCCATATAATGGCTCACGCTCACCCCAAGGTGCGCCCCCGCCAGTTGCGGCGCGCTCACCCAGAACAGCCACGACCGCATCCTCTGCCCCGCCAGGTAATAAGGCTGCTTCGACCCCGCGATGTTGGAGACAATTCCGCTCATCTTATGCGCCTGCGACCGGAACATCCTCACCAGCAGCCCCTGCGGCATCTTGTGAAACGACGAGAGTGACTTGTACTGCATCTGCGGCTCCCGGCTCTCGATGCTCTCCGTCATCGCCCGCTCCACGATCCGCGCCCGTTCCGCACCGTCCGCGACTGCAATCGGAAGCTGCATCGAAACCGTTCCGAGGTGGTTCGTGAGGACGCCCTTCTGCTTCATCTCCTTGAGGCTTCGCGGCGAGTGCAGGTCCACCGGAATTACCACCGTCAGCCGCGTCATCGCAGGGTCCTTGCCGCTCTGCCTCAGATGATTGCGAACCGCCCCGGCGATTCCGGATAGCACAAAATCGTTCAACGTACACTCAATCTGCGCGCTCGCCTTCCTGAGCCGCGAGCGTGAGAGGGGCCGGCTAAATGCCGCCACCCGTTCCGCGCTCGGTGCATCGTCGAACCCTGTGTGATGGTCCTTCTGAAACGCCGCCGCCATCTTTTTCATGCTGCGGATATACGACCGCAGCCCACGCGTGAACCGCGCTGCAAACCCGGTAGCCTGGTTCCGGCTATACCCCTTCGACCGCCGCATGCCTGGCGGCCGAATCGACTCCGCCACCGCCTTGTGACGTACCGGCGCGCCAGCAACCTCCAGCCTCTGCAGCGAAGCTTCCGGCGATGCCTCCAGAATGCTTGTCGCGATCGCCTGCAGCGCCCGACCATCGCCGTATGCGTGGTGAATCCGCAAGATCACCGCAGCTCCGTCCTCATACCGAGGCACATAGACCAGTTCCCACAGCGGGCGCGAGATATCGAGCGGTGTGCTCATGGACTCGCTTAGCAGCGCATTCATCCCCGCCTGCGTCGTTCCCTCCACGTCGATCACTCGAATATGCTGCTCGACGTGGACCGAGTCCACCGTTTCCCAGTAGAACTCCTTCTTTTTCCGCACCGGCCTCTGCCGCAACCGGTGAAATCGCAGAAACGTATGCATCACTCGATTTTTCAGCACGTCCAGATCAATTGGACCATCCAGGATCGCCATGATGTTCACCGTCGACCAGAGCACCGCCTCGGGAATCACGAAGTAGATCAACTCCGCACCGCGCATCGCTTCCAGTTCCCGCGCGTCTTTCGTCGACTCCGGATATTCGATCAAGCCTGCCCCCCCGCGGCTACACGCGCCGCACCGAGGCCTTCGAGCCTCGCCACGTTCTTGCCAAACGACGTCATTATGGTCACACACCGGTGTTGCTGCTCTTTGGGAAGGTTGTACTTGACGAAGTTCGCCAGCGTTCCCGCCGGCCCGCAATCCACATAGACCGGCTTGCCTTCAGCCTCAATCGCCGCCACTACCTCGCCAAACTCGACCGCATCCCGGATCGCGTTCCAAAGTGCCTTCGCCGGCTCCGCATGAGTGACTTCCTCCCCTCGAGCTGACCACAGCCGCGTCGATGCCGGCTCAAACGTGAGCGCGCTCAGCGCCGCGAGGCAGTCACTCCGCAGCGCGTCCATCATCGGCGTATGAAAAGCATGCGAGACCGGCAGAAGCTGCGTGGTAATATTGCGTTCTTTCAATCGCCGCTCAACCGCATCGACCGATTCTCTCAAACCACTCACCACGAAATGCTCATCGAAATTCCGAGCCACTACCCATGTCTCGCTGAACCAGTCCGGCCGCAAGTCCGCAATCTCCGGCGGCGCAAACACCGCCAGCATTCCCCCGCGCGGACACACAGCTTCCGCCCGTTGCCCCTGCCGCGCCAACAAGTCGAGCACAACTTCCGACGAGACGCGCTCAGCCACTACATGCCCGACCCATTCCCCCAGGCTGTACCCCATGATCGCAACAGGCTTGTGGCCGCGGTGAAGCAGCGTCTGCGCCATGCTGTACTGAATGCTGAACAGCGCCAGATGCGTGTGCAGCGTCCGGTCGAATGGCGCATACCTGTCTGCCCGCGCGCGAAACAGCAGCGACGTCAACGGCTCGTCCAGCGCCCCGCTCACTTGCTCGCTGCACCAATCCATCGTCGCGCGGAAAACCTCATCGGACTCGTACAGGTCCAGCCCCATCTGGTAATACTGCGACCCCTGCCCCGAGAACATCCAAACCTGTTGCCCGTCTATAAAAGATTTCAATCTACACCGCCGAATGCCGAATCACAGCCACGATTCGACGACCGATCCCAAATCCGTCTCCAGCGTTGAGTTCCGCGGAAGCACGATGCTCATCACGCTCGCACTGCCAACCCATGTCTGAAAGCGGTATTGCCCGAAGTTTTCAAACTGCCCCCCGAAGATTCTCCCATCGGCGTACAACTCTTTCACGGCCAGAATCCCATACGGACACGTCATGCCGCAGCGTAACATCTTCGACAGCGCTTCCTTCGCCGTCCAGATCATCGTGCAGCGGTGCTCAAAGGGACATGGCCATGCCACGCCAGCCACCTCTAACTCGCGCGGTAGAATCTGCGTCTTCATCACCTCGCTCCGATCCGGAACCAGATCCTCGACATCAATCGCAAGCGGATGCATTTCGGAGTAGCCAAGTGCGCACGCCACGCGCTCGGAGTGGCTGATACTCACTCCCGTAGGCTCCGCCAGAGCCGGTCGCACCACCGGATACTGGAAGACCCCCGAGGCAATCTCAACCTCCGCAGGATCCAGTCCTGGGCTAAGCGCTCGCAACGCTTGCTTCGCCGCATATCTACCCAAGAGATAGCTTTTCTTTCGTCGATTCGCCGGAAGCGACCGGAAGTATAATGACTCCACCGGGTGCAGAAACACCTGTAACGATTTGGCCAGCACCTCATACTCTGACGTAGTTGCCCATGCCAGCGTCGCGCTGGAATGGGCGTTCTGGCGGGCGAGAGAAAGCACCCTTGCATGCGAGTTGCTAGCGATCATAGTGGGCATCATGGCAGGCCGAGGAGATGCGGTGAAATTTGATCGGATTGATAGAACGAAGCTGCACCAACAAGTGGATCAGTGGAACCAGCAGCATCCCGTCAACACCGAAGTCTCTGTCCAGGGGTACAGCGAAACCAAGCGGACCCGAACTCCCGCCACGATCCTCTTCGCGAAGAAGCCCGTCATCTATCTCGCAGACCACAACGGCTATTTCGACCTCGACGCCGTGACGCCCGTCAGTCCCGAACAGCCCACCGGGTCCAATCTCGTCCAGTCTAATCTATGCTTCATGTTTCCCGGCCAAGGCTCGCAAAAGAAAGGCATGGGCGAGGTCCTGTTTGAAACCTTCCCCGATCACGTTCGGGCCGCCGACCAAGTGTTGGGCTATTCAATTAAAGACATCTGCCTGCTCGACCCCGACGGTCTCCTCAGCCTCACTCAATACACGCAGCCCGCGATGTATACCGTAAACGCGCTGTCCTGGTTAGACGCCATCCGGCTCGACAATCCAGACAATCCGCGACCGGCGTTCCTCATAGGCCACAGCGTCGGCGAATACAACGCGTTGTTTGCAGCCGGCGTCTTCGATTTTGAAACCGGATTGCGCCTGGTGCAGAAGCGCGGCGCACTCATGGCTGAAGCCAATGGTGGAGGCATGGCCGCCGTCCTTGGCATGAGCGGCGACCAGGTCCGCAAGGTGCTCGAAGAGCGCCATCTCGACCGCATCGATCTTGCCAATCTGAATTCTGATGTACAAACCGTCGTCGCCGGGCCAAAAGATGAGATCGACCGCGCCCGCGCTGAATTTGAAGTCGCCGGCGCCCGGATGTACATCCCTCTTGCGACCAGCGGCGCCTTCCACTCCCGTTACATGAAAGATTTTCAGGCGCCCTTTGAGGCCTTCCTTGCGCCATTCGACTTTCACCCGCTCTCCACGCCGGTCATCTCCAACGTGGAAGCCCTCCCATACGACCAGTCACGCATCAAGTCGCTCCTGGTAGAGCAACTTGTCAGCCAGGTAAGATGGTCGGACTCCATCCGTTATCTCACCGATCGCGGCGTCGACATCTTCCGCGAAATCGGCCCCGGCAATATCCTGACCGGCATGATAGCGAAGCGCCGCCAGCGTGTGACGGTGTGATGCTAGGAAATGGCGGGTGCTTCGAATGAGCTTCCTTAAGCAGCTTGATGCCTTGCAGCAGAACTCTCTCGGCCGCCTGTCGCGCATTCTCCTGGCCAGTGACGGTACGTTGACCGATGTCGTCGAAGCCGCCATGCTCGAACCCATCAGCCTCAAGCGCCTCTACGTCGAGACCGTCCCGCCCGACGCCAAAATGAATCTGGATCTGCTTGAACTGCTCGACCTCTCCGCCAGAGATCGCGTCATGGAGCGCCGCATCCTGCTCTTCGGTAGCAGGACCGGCCGCAACTACGTCTATGCCGAGTCTTTTCTTGCCCTCGACCGTTTCCCAGGCACCGTCATCCGGGCTCTTACCGAATCCGATGCCCCCGTCGGACGCATTTGGCTCGAGCACGGACTCGAAGGCCGCAAAGAACTGCTTGCAGCCTCGTGCATCCCCGGCAACGGCCGCCTCGCAGCATACTTCCCCGACTACCGCGACACGGATCTGGTGATGCGCCGCTACCGTATGATCTCCGGCGGCCATCCCGTGATGCTCATCACCGAATACTTCCCCGCCACTCTTTCCGAGTTGCCCTCAACCATACCCGTCAGGCGTTCGTAGAGTTGAATCCGTCCGTCCTCGCGGTTAAAGTTCCAGGCTTTGGCAGATGTATTTGTTAGCGAGCGCATCGAGTGCGTAAGAGGACCTGATATCTCCTCCCCATCTGATGCATTTGCCGGGCTATCTGCTTTGCTGACCCTCAGCTGTTTTGAGCGCATTGCCAGCAGAATACCCAGGGCCATACAGCACCATTCCCGGTTTCGCGCCCGTATGTTTTCCTTTATCAATGACCACCTGACCATTGACCAGTACATAGTCGATCCCTGTGGGATACAGGTCGGGTTGCGTATAAGTCGAGCGGTCCTGAATTTGGTCGTAATTGAAGATCGTGACATCCGCCCAATCGCCCTGACGGATGACGCCGCGCCCATTCAAGCGCATGCGCTCTGCCGGCCAGGAGGTCATCTTACGAATCGCGTCCGGTAGCGTGAGAACCTGTTCCTCGCGCACATAGCGTGCAATCACGCGGGGAAAGTTGCCGTAGGAGCGAGGATGAGGGAGTCCGATGGCATCATCGCCGCCGGGGACTTCCGAGCTGCCGGCATCGCTGCCGATACTGGTCCAGGGAAACCGCAGGGCGGTATCGATGTCCTCCTCGCTCATCATGTGATAGATGGCCAGGACACGCGACTGGCCCTGCTCCACTAAATCGAATGCCGCATCGGCGGGATCTGTGCCCATTTCTTTCGCAACTTCCGTCATCGTCTTTCCGTTGTATTTCGCGTTTGCCGGGTTGGCTGCATTCACCAGGACGATTCCATTCCAGCCGCCGGAAGCCTCAATGATGTTCCACCAGCCAGGCGAACCGGTTTTCTGCTCCTGCTTGAGACGAACACGGATAGCGGGATCACGGAGCCGCTTCTTAAGAGCATCCACTCCACCTTCCTGCGCCCAGGATGGAATCGTAGCTTCAAGACCGGTGCCGCCTGCCGTGTAGACATAGAGATCGCCCGCAACCTCCACTCCGCGTGCACGAGCTGCGGCAACATGCTGGCCAATCTCCTGCATGGTTTTTCCCCAGTCAGGCTGATAGGCAACTTTCATATGGAAGATCTCCGCCGGCAAGTGCCCTTTGTCCGCGATTTCGATCAGTTCATCGACGGCCTGAAGCTCTCCCTTGCCTTCATCGCGCATATGGCTGGCGTAGATGCCCCCATACTGTCCCGCGACCTTGGCCATGGCGATCAATTCATCCGTGGTGGCAAAGCTGGAGGGAGGATAGATGAGCGCCGTCGTCATGCCCATGGCGCCGTTTTGCATAGCGGTAGCCATCAGGCCCTGCATGCGCTCCAGTTCTGCGGGCATAGGCTTGCGGTCTGCATAGCCCAGCACGGCGACCCTCGCCTGCGCTTCGCTATAGTAGGTGCCGAAATTGAGGCTGATTCCCTGCCGCTTGAGCTGCGCAAAATATTCCGGGATTTTGTCCGCCGGAACCGGTGTGCCGCCCTCCCCGGCAATCGCTGTGGTCACGCCCTCTCGCAGCTTGTTGTCGGCCAATCCATTCTTGAGGAGAACCTCTCCGGATTGGTCCATCATGTCGATCCAGCCTGGAGTGACATAATCTCCCGTGGCATCGATCTCCCGCTTGCCCTTGCCGGTGATCCGTCCGATTTTGACAAAGTGGCCGTTGGAGATGGCGACGTCCGCATGAATCCATGGATTGCCCGCACCATCGAGGACCCGCCCATTGCGAATCACGACATCGTAAATTGGATTCTCCGTATTGGGCTGAACGCGTTGCGAGGTAGCATCCATCTGCGCAGAGCAGAATCCCGGCGTGAGACAAACGGCGAAGATAACCAAAAACCGTGAGCGGCGAAAAAATAAATGTCGAATAAGCATAAGCGAGTGCGATCCAGTAGGTGATTAAATGAACGGAACGCCTGCAGCGAAATTTGAGGTAGAAGCTGCCGGCGCTTTGAATCTCCTTAGAGAAAATGGCCGTTCCCGGATGTGATACAAAGATTAGGAGAAAGCTAGCAACGATTGTTCCAGATGTCAATATATGTTCCAGCTAAATGTGCCTGATTCGATAAATAAGTCCTTATTAATAGGCATTTGAAGCCAGTCAACAAACGTTTCATTTTAGCGATCGAGAGAAAATTATGATTTCCGTTGACAGCAAATCCGATCCGCATGTGCCTGACAGCAAAACAGGCCTGGTTCGAGAACTGAGCCGCGCGGACGGTATCGCCCTGGTCGTCGGCACGGTGATCGGCTCTGGAATCTTTCTCGTCCCGGGACCGATTGCCGTGCAGTTGCACTCGCTCGGCGCAGTGTTGCTGGTGTGGACGGTGGGCGGTCTGCTTAGCTTGTTCGGAGCACTGTCCCTGGGCGAACTGGGATCCGTCTACCCCGGGGCCGGCGGACTGTATGTATACCTGCGGCACGCTTTTGGTCGGCCACTGGCTTTTCTATATGGCTGGGGACTTCTATCCATGATCCAGACTGGCAGCATTGCAACGCTGGCGGTCGGCTTCAGCCTCTACCTTTCACGTCTTTTTCCCCTTTCCGCAGCTGGACAAAAAGTCACGGCCATCGCCTGCATCCTGCTGCTGACCGGAGTCAATTGCCTGGGACTCCGTAAGGGTAAGCTGGTGCAGAATGTGAGCACAGTCAGCAAACTGGCGGGGCTGGCATTACTTTTCCTGCTTCTGGTCTGGCGCGGACACATCCATCTGCTGAAATCCAGCTTTCGACCAACAACTTCGCTATCGCACTCCCTGCTTCCATTTGGAGCGGCCCTGATTGCGGTGTTGTGGGCCTATGAGGGTTGGCATGTCGTCTCTTTTACTGCCGGCGAGTTTCGCTCGCCCAGGCGAGACCTGCCTCAAAGCTTGTTTCTGGGGACCGCGATCTGCGCAGGTATCTATCTTCTGTTGAACATCGCCTATTATTCTGTCTTGACGCCCACGGAAGTTCGAGGCACAGATCACGCCGCCGCTACCGCGGTGCAGGCCGCGTATGGCACTGGAACCACGGCGCTGATCTCTGTCCTGATTCTCACTTCCATCCTCGGCGCCATGAATGGCATGATTCTCACCGGACCGCGCGTCTACTACGCCATGGCTCGCGACGGTATTTTCTTTCGGCGTTTTGGCCAAACCAGTCGCCGCTTCCACACGCCAATACTGGCGATTGTGGCACAAGGGATTTGGGCCTCGCTACTGACTTTGACCGGTTCATTCCAGCAGCTTTTTACTTATGTAATCTTTACCGCATGGATTTTCTACGGGCTTACCGTTGCTGCCGTGATCGTGCTCCGGATTCGCAAGCCCGATTTGGAGCGCAGCTTCCGGGTGCCAGCCTATCCCTGGGTGCCGCTCTTGTTTATCATTGCCGCGGTTGGAATTTCCGCCAGCACCATCCTGAGCGATCCGGTTCACGCATGCTTCGGAATCGCAATGATTCTGGCGGGAATCCCCCTGTACCTATTTTTTCGTATTGTCGAACGTCCAACAGCAACGACAGGGCCGGAACGGCATCCGGAAGCGATGAAGTAGTTCAGCGCGTCTTATATCGCGCCTTTTCGTGGTCGGGGAAGAAATGATATGGTTTCACATTCGGGAAAGGCGAGGTACGCACCTTGAGTTTCGTAGAGAATCCCACGTCCGCGCTGCAAATCTCGATCGAGCTTTGCAGGACGCTCGAAGAATACCGGCAATGCGTCACTCTGGAACGCGCGATATGGAATGACCCGGACGAAGACCTGGTTCCTTCTACGATCCTGTTGGTTGCAAACAAGATCGGCGGTCACATCCTGCTTGCGAAGGACGGATCGAGGGCAGTTGGGTTTGCTCTCGCGTTCCCCGCATTCCACGGGGAATTGCGATACCTTCATTCCCATATCGTGGGCGTGATTCCCGAGTATCAGAATCGTGGCGTGGGCCGTCAACTGAAAATGAAACAACGGGAACTGGCGCTGGGCGGTCGGATCGCCCTGATGGAATGGACGTTCGATCCGCTGGCCATTCGCAACGCATATTTCAATATTGCGCGTCTGGGAGCGACTATTCGGCGTTTTTATCCGAATCTTTATGGGGTGACGGCAAGTCCATTGCATAACGGCCTCCCCACAGATCGGCTCGTTGCTGAATGGTGGCTCTCTTCTGCGCGCGTCAGCAACGCCATTGCCGGCAGTGTTCTGGCCGCAGCGCCGGATTCGGTCGAGATTGTCGTGCCCGCCGAGATGGAGGCGTGGAAGAAGTCTGGATCACCTCAAGCTGCCGAAGTCCAGGCCGCGCTAAAAACAGAGTTTCAGGAGCGTTTTGCAAATGGCTTTGCAGTGACTGCATTCAGAATTGAGAACGGCAATGGGATCTACGTGCTCGAGCAACAGGAAAATTGAATTGTCATTCTCACGCGATGGCAGCATGGTTCAGCAACTTTTAACCTGCAACTTCTCCACGCCTGGTCCAGAAGTAGAACGCGCAGGCTCCCACAGTTAAAGCCAGGCCAAATCCAAATTCGGTGGTGACGTACAAGGTGTTGGCAACAGGATTGGTGATGCGATCGAAGATGGCTTGAATGAATAGATTGTGACTTGCATGCAGCATGGCCGCAGGCCAAAGGCTACCGGACTTAAGTCGAAACCAGCCAAAGATAAATGCATCTCCGATGACCATTAGCGTGAAACAGGTCAGCGCATACATTCGCGGAGTGCCGGAGTTGTAGTCGGCAAACAGAAGCAGCGGATAGTGCCATACAGCCCAGATGCAACCGCTGAGAAGACAGCCCTTCGTAAATCCCGCTCGCCCTACAAGGCGGGGCAATAGAAAGCCCCTCCAGCCAATTTCCTCTCCCAACGCCCGAGCCATGGAAGCAATCACGCCGACAAAAGCATAGGAAGGAATCGCCAGCAACAACGTGGCAGCGTGCGGCCAATGAGGAAATCCGAAAGCCGCGCTCATCTTCGTTGCAAACGCAGAAAAACCGAATGATCCGTCAATGAATAACCAGACTGCGATGTACACAGGAATGCTGTAGACGATCGGGAGCAGATAGGCCCAGACTTCATAGCGCACCGGGCGCCATTTCCAGCCCAGTGTGGCAACATCGATTCGGAAGATTTTGCACGCGGCGAAGGCGGCTAGCGCCGGGCACCACATAAGGAGGCCGACCACCGTCCCATTTCCAGTGCTCAGATGCCCGGCGTGAATAACGAGGAAATACGGAAAACAGCTAAATGCGAATACAAGCGCGATAAAGGCAAGGATTTGCCGCGTGATATTCGAGTTAGTCAGGTCAACATTCCGCTCAGAGTTGTCGGTCATGAATTACTCCTTCACCATGCCAGCTGGATTGAACTCATCAATACCGTGCGCACTCTAGAAAACTATTTTTTGATTCGTTGGAAGTGGATACCAGCCATTACAAATTCGGAAATTTCTCCGTTGCTATTCTGGGAAAACGTCAACCGTGTTGGCGCTCTATCTTCCAAATCGAAATGAATCAGGAATGTGTCGTATTGGAAATAGCCCAGCTGTGAGGTTTTGGCGTGAAAGCGAAGCGCCAGATGCCCATTTTCCATCGAGACACCTGCTTCTCCGTAGGCCGGATTGTTATACCTTCCCACATAGGCGCTTAGCTCATGCGACGGATGCGTGTTGGGATTTCGCTTGGACTCCCAGGACGCGGTCTGCGCTTTCTCTTCCGCTTCGAATTTTGCGTCATTCGCCTTAAAATGAGCGCTCCAATCCTCTTCGGGCAAATGCAAGAGCACGTCCGCAATGTGGTATCCAAGCGCCTGACGGTACGAGTTGCCGCCAAGGTTGACCAGTACCTCATAGCCTGTATGTATCTCCGGAATCAAAACTGTGAGCGCTTCGAACCCGTCGATGTCCCCGGGATGGAGAACCAATTGGTGCCCGCGATAATCCTGAATAAACCAGCCGAGACCGTAGCTCAGTTGCATGGAATCCGGAAAGAATACAGTTGGAATTTCTCCCGGTGGAAGCACAATCTGCGGCCGGTGCATCTCCTGAATGTTTTTCGAGGAAATCAGGCGCTTTCCATCGAAGACCCCATCATTCAGCTGCAGAGATATCCATTTCGCCATATCGCGAACGCTGGAATTGATTGAACCCGCAGGCCCGGCATTATCGATGTTTTTCCATGGGATGACCACAACTTTTCCATTGCGCATAACATGCGGGCTGGCATAATCAGGCGATTTTTGAGCATCGATGGCGCTTGTGTCCGATTCACTCATGCCAAGCGGCTGGAAGATGCGTCGCTTGACGAAATCGTCCCATGTGCCCCCGGACACCTGACCCACAGCATAGCCCAGCGTCACATACATCGCATTTTGGTATTGAAAGACGGTGCGAAAACCAGCATCGGGATGGATGTACGCTAGACTGCGCACAATCTGCTCCCGAGAAACCGGCGCGCCGTACCAGAGCAGGTCCGCACCCGGCAGGCCCGTGCGATGCGTCAAAAGATCGCGCAATGTTACGTTTTCATCCGCAAGAGGATCATAGAGATGAAAGAACGGAATGGACTTATCCATTTTGTCGTCCCAATTCATCTTTCCTTCATCAACCAGCATTGCAATGGAAGCCGAAGTAAATGCCTTGGTACAGGAGCCAATGTCGAACAAGGTGTCCGGTGTAACCGGCTGACGAGTCTCAATATTGCGAACGCCAAAGCCCTTCAAATAGACAGGATCAGTCCCATGCACGATCCCGACGGCAACTCCGGGGACATTCCATTCATGCATCGTGGTCTGAATGTAATGGTCAAGGGGAGAAAAATCCTGCTGCTGTGCGATGCAATTCGATGCAACTGTCGCGAGCACAACACAGACTGCGAGAGAGGCGAGTTTGGAAAGTTTCAGTCTCAACTTGTTCTCCTTGTGACACACAGCGCCTTGAAAAGCGGCTTCGTTATCTTGCGGTCGCACCGACCGATTGCTTGGTATTCCACTCTTCCTGCCTCACGGTCAGCTTCTCGATGCGCTTCTTGTTTACCGTGAAACCAATGCCGGGAGAATCGGGCACTTCAATCGTGCCGTGTGCGCTGACTTCGACCGCCGGCACAATGATGTCCTCCTCCCAATACCGCTTGCTGGCCGACACGTCCCCGGGCAGAACGAATCCGGGAAGCGAAGACATGGCGATATTATGAGCGCGGCCAATTCCAGACTCCAGCATCCCGCCGCACCAGACCGGTACGCCACGTTCCATACAATAGGCCTGAATTCTGCGCGCCACGGTGTGGCCTGACACGCGGCCCAGCTTGATATTGATCACCTTGCAAGCACCCAGCTCAATTGCGGCCTGCGCATCGCGCAGATTGTGAATGCACTCATCCAGACAGATAGGCGTATTCAGCTCACGCTGCAGCACAGAATGCTGATAAATCTCATTCCATTCGAGCGGCTGTTCAATATAGGTCAAATTGAATGCGTCCAGTTGTTTGAGCAAAGAGATGTCGGTAAGCCGATAGGCTGAATTCGCGTCTACAGTGAGAGCGATATGCGGATACTTTTTTCGGACCGCGCTCACGACCTCAACGTCTTTTCCCGGCTTGATTTTCAGCTTCACTCGCTGATACCCCGCAGCCAGTTCCTGGGCAATTCTGTCGAGCAGCTTGCCAGTATCCTCATGGATGCCAAGGGAAACGCCACTGCTGATCTCGGACCGAGTGCCGCCAAGCAGCTTGCTCAGGCTCATCGATCGGCTATTGGCCAAGGCGTCCCACACTGCAGTTTCCAGCGCGGCTTTTGCCATCTCGTGGCCGCGCACCGGCCCCATGGCGCTGCGCACCTCCTCCGGACCATCGAATGTCTTTTCCAGAAGCAGCGGAATGAGAAAACTGCGAAGGACGCTCCATGCCGTGTCCGTGGTTTCCGCGTTATAGAAGGGGCCTTCGGCGGCCGTCACTTCGCTCCAGCCGCAACTGCCGTCCTCCAAGTGAAGCTCCAAAAGCAATATGCGGCGATTGTGGGTCACGCCGAAGCTGGTCTCGAAGGGCGAAATTAATTGCATGTTGATTTCGCGTGCGTGGATCGCTGCGATTTTCATCATATCTCCAGAATCGATAGGGTACATATATGAAACGATTGTTTCACATTTGGCTTAATGTATTTTCAGGCAAGCCGGGGTCAAATCTGAAAATTACTCCGCGGCCATTCTCCTCGTCAAGACTTATCGCAATAGCATAGTAATAGATCCAAGCAGCGCTTGTTTGAAACAGACTGTTCATATTGAGGAGCACCCTCACTCGGCACAGCTCTTACGCCGGACTTACTCGCCAAACCAGCGAAACCCACGTTTCTGTTCATCTTCCGCCTGGCGCAAAACTTTCAGCGTACGTGTCCGGTTACAGTTTGCGCAGCCAGTAAGGATAGCGTTGATGAGCGCCAGCGGCGCTACGTAGGACGCTCCAAAGGAGTGTGTCTCGACAGACGCCAGGAAGAACTCATCCGCTTGCTGTGCAATGGGAGAAAGATACGTGTCCGTGATGCCGACGCAATAGGCTCCAGCGCGTTTTGCCCGTTGCATTCCCTCCACGGTCTGGCGAAGCCCACGGCGAAAACTGATGGCAAACATCATGTCTTTTCGCGAGGCACTAAGGCTGACATACGCGGTGTGGCCTGAAGTCGTCGCAATCTGGACTGGCAGGCCGAGCACCAGCAAATGGTAATGGAAATATTGGACAAGGCTTTCGGCCAGATCGCCACCAAATAGAAGAATCCTTTTGGCCGCGTAGACCCTCCGGGCGAGTCGCGCTATTCGAGCGAGATCGAGACTGTTGCGCAGCGCGTTTAGATTGCGAAGATCATTGTCTAGCGATTCGCGAATCGTTCCGGTGACGCTTGAGTCCTTCGGACCGGCCTGCATGGTGTCAAAAGAAGTGGCATTGGCGATGGAAAGCTCATGCAGGTATTGCTGGAACGCTTTGTAGCTTGCAAAATGCATGCCCCGAGCGATGCGAACGATGGTCGCCGGATCGCTGTCCAGGCGCGTGGCCATGTCTCGAACGTTAAGCAACACGAAGTTGCGGGGGTGCTCCAGCGCTGGCCGGATGGTCTCCCGCCGCTTGGGGCTTAACTCCGCCATGCGCTGGGCGAGCGATTCGCGATGTTCAAGGAGCGGTTCTTGCGATTTTTTTCGAACCATGGCTAATAGGAAGAATCCATTCGGCAGCATGGAAGTGTCAAGTTGTTTTTTCCCCGCGAATTTAAATCGGATTTTGCGGAACCTTCCCTGACTGAAACAAAAGTATCATATTCCATATTTCCAGCAAGTTCCCCATTCTGCGCGTTAAAAACAGGAAAAATATTAATGTTGACAAGGAACAAATCAAGCGCGAGACTGTTTAACATTCCGCATGACCTTACGTTGTAACGCATGTTTCTATACACCCCATAAGGAAACGGCGAGCTTCGCTTACTTTGCCGGGAGGCGCTTCTAATGATCAGACATTCTTACCTTCGCCCCATTCAACTCACGTTGGCGCTGTTTGGACTGCTGCTTCTGAGCTGTCCATTACCGGCCCAGATTTCCGGCACGGGCGCAATCTCCGGCACCGTACATGATCCCGCTGGCGCTGTCGTCCCTGGAGCTTCCATCACGGCAACGAGTCTGGCCACCGGACTGGCCCGTCAGGCTACATCGAGTGCGAGTGGTAATTTCGCGATTGAGCTTTTACCCCCTGGCAGTTACCGGCTGGACATCGCTATGGCCGGCTTCAAGACATTGGATTTTCCCAATGTTGTGGTCAACGTAACGCAGATCACGGCGGTCAATGTCAAACTCACTGTTGGTTCGACGAACCAGACGGTAAGAGTGCAGGCGACCGGCCAACTATTGCAGACGGAATCCAGCACGCTTGGGTCCGTCGTTACGGGCCAGATGGTGCGCAGCCTTCCTCTTGCTGTTCGGAACTACACCCAAATCATTTCCCTGTCACCCGGCGTCGCCTCGGAGGTCACCAACGCTGCCGAGTTCGGGCGCGGAGGAGGTGGCAACGGCGGCAACGCCACGGACGTTCCAGTTGCGGCGGGTACCTCCTTTTCGGAAAACAATTACCAGATGGATGGCGTGGGTATTAACAATATTGGGGGCAGTGGATACTTCACTGGCGGCGTTGCCATCCCCAACCCGGACACGATTGCGGAATTCAAGGTCCAGACCAGCCAGTACGATGCCTCGTATGGGCGCAATGCCGGGGCCAACGTCAACGTGGTCACGAAAACGGGTTCCAATCAATTTCACGGGTCCGTGTGGGAGTTTTTCCGCAACGAAGCTCTCAATGCCAACGATTATTTCCGCAAGCAGGCAGACCAGCCGCGTGCCATTCTGCGGCAGAACCAGCCGGGAATGACGTTCGGAGGGCCGATCGTACAAGACAAGGTATTTTTCTTTCTTTCCTACCAATCCACTCGCCAGCAAAATGGCCTGGACACGCAGTGTTCGACCGTGCTAAATGAACCGCCGCTAACCAACAACCGTTCCGCCGCCGCTCTAGGTGGGCTGTTTGCCGGACAGCCAACCTTTGCCCAGGAACTTGGTCTTGGGGGGCCGAGTGTGCTGCCGGACGGCTCCAATATCGCGCCGCAGGCTTTGGCTCTGTTTAACCTCAAACTGCCCAACGGGCAATATGTGATTCCCACACCGCAGCGGATCGAAGCCTCCCTGCCTTTTGACGGTCAGGGTGTCAGCGTGCTCAGCGATGCCTGTCGCTTTAATGAAGACCAGTTTATGACCAATGGAGATTGGAACCAGTCGGCGTCCAGCCAATGGCAGGTACGGTTCTTCTTCGCCAATAGCCAGCAGGCCTACACGTTTCCGGCGCCCAATCTCGGGGGCCAACCGGCCCCTGGATTCCCGCTGGCCGAGCCGGATCATTTCCGCAACCTGTCGATCATCAACAACCATATCTTCAGCTCCAATCTGCTCAACCAGGCGGAGTTTGGCTATCACCGCGTCTGGGTCGACACCGCCCAGGCGGCGCCGTTCCAGTACTCCGATATCGGCGCGACCGTTCCCTCCTTCGATACCCTGCCAGCGATCAATTTCCTGGGCGGCATCAGTCTTGGAGGAAACGGGCAGACCGTGCTTCTCGCAACCAATACTTTTGTGTACCAGGACACCGTATCGTGGACGCATGGCAACCATGCCTTCCGCTTCGGCGGTGGTCTAACCAACGCCCAGTACAACCTGGTTGCCCTTCAATATCTTGCCGGCATGATTTTCGGCACCTATCCTGACGCCCTGCTGGGCCAGAGCGCAGCACAAAATGGCACCCCCTTGAGCAATATGTATCTTTCGATTGATTTTCCAAATGAGGACTCACGGAAATGGCGCACCCTCGACTACCATGGCTACGCGCAGGACGACTACAAAGTCACGCCGCGTTTGACTCTGAACCTGGGTTTCCGGTATGAGCGCGTTGGAGACATTTCGGATGCGCTGGGACGCGGCTCAAATTTCAATCTCGACATCGCCAACCCGAATCCACCGGCCAGCGGATCGTTAGCGGGCTATGTCGTCGCCTCAAATTTCAAAGGGACGCCCCCGCCTGGAGTGACACGTGCGCCGGGCAAGGTGCCTTTTGATGGAGACGGTCAAAATACCCTCGATCCGCGGGTGGGCTTTGCCTGGCAATTGCCGGAAAACGGCCGCGTAGTGTTGCGCGGCGGCTACGGAATCTATCACGAAACATTAACCGGCCAGCCAAATCTTCAGTTGGTCCTCAATCCTCCGTACGGGCAACTCCGCGAATTGGTCGGCGGGACCAATGCGGCGGCAAACTGGGCCCAACCGTTTCCGCCATTCACCCAAACATTCCCTTTCTTTGCCCCGTACTCGCCCAGCACGGCGCTGAGTCCGTGGACCTTCGCGAACAACTTCCGTCCCGCGGCAGTGCAACACTACAGCCTGAACGCGCAGACCGAGCTGGCCAGGAACACGGTGCTGGAGGTGGGATATCTGGGCACGCGCGGGCAACACCTGGCGATCGATCGCCTGCCGGACCAAGCCCTGTCGGCAAGCCCGGCCAATCCCATTCGCGGACAAACGGACAACACGGTCGCAAACATCGCCTTGCGGCTCCCGGTCGCGGGGTTTTCCTCAGCTGCTTTCAATCAGACCGAATCGACAGGTACCTCCTGGTATAATGCCCTGCTGGCGAATTTTACCAAGCGCTTCCAGAATGGCTCGGAGGTTCAGGTCGCCTATACCTGGTCGAGCAGTCTCTCGGACACAGTTGGGACCGCAACTGGCCCGAATGGAGGAGTCAGGACGGGCGATCAGAACAATCCCCGGGCGGACTACGGGCCAGTCTATTTCAATCGGCCTAACCGGCTGATAGCGAATTTTGTCTACCTGATCCCCACGCCCTTTCGCCACACCTCACTGGCGGGAGAAACCCTGGGAGGCTGGACCGGGACCGGCGTGATTACGGTTCAGTCCGGGCACTCTCTCTACCTTCTCAATACCAATGGCAACAATGCCTTTGGCATCAACGGCACGGATCAAGATTTTGCCGAGCTGACGCCCAACTGTTCCACTTCTAAGATCGGCACACACGGATCGGTAACCAGCAAGCTGAACAATTACTTCAATACCAGCTGCGTTACATCGACGTATCCGGTCATTGGCGCTGATGGAACGGCGACCGGATTCGGCAATTCACGGCCTGGGATGGTGCGTGGGCCAGCACAAAATAATGTGGATTTCGCTCTTTCGAAGACGTTCCCATTTAGTGTGCGGAGCGAGCAGGCAAACATTCTATTTCGTGCCGAGACGTTCAATCTTTTCAACACGCCGCAATTCAGCGATCCCGGCAATGCTTTGGATTCCCCCACTTTCGGCGTAATCAATACCACGTCGGTTGCCCCGAGAATCATGCAGCTGGCGGTGAAAATAAGCTTTTAAACCGGGTTCGGTCCTTGGTTATTCGACCTTTATACAACGTGCTCATCCTATGGGCAATCGGAGTTTGAGAATGGTCGATTGGCTGAATCGAAAGCCGGTAAACCACCGTGCGCACCCTGTTGGAAGGAGACGGAGTACAACGTGAAGCGACCTTGGAATCAACCGATTTCGTATCGAGTTGTGTTCATGGCGCTGGCGGTGCTTTTGGTCCCGCAGGCTGCTTCCGCCGCAAGTTCCGGAAAAGAGCAGGACAACGCTCAGGTCGATAAAGTATTTGCCGATCTGCAAAAGCCAGGGTCGCCGGGCTGCGCTCTTGGGGTTTTTCGTGATGGACAAATCCTATATGCCAAGGGCTACGGATTGGCAAGCGTGGAAGTGAATGCCCCTATCACGCCACAGACAGTTTTCGACATCGGATCGACCTCAAAACAATTCACCGCCTCCAGCATTGTGCTGTTGGAGCAGCAAGGCAAACTTTCCGTCAACGACGATGTGCACAAGTACATTCCGGAGTTGCCCGACTACGGTCATAAAATCACCATTTTGAATTTACTGAACCATACCAGCGGACTGCGTGACTATCTGGCACTGCTGCCTCTCTCCGGCGTGAATGAAGACAGCGTCACGACCGATGATGACGCACTCGCTCTCATCATCCGGCAAAAACATTTGAATTTCGCTCCCGGAAGCCAGTGGGCCTACAGCAACACCGGGTATTTTCTTCTCTCGGTGATTGTGAAACGGGTCAGCGGAATGACGCTCAGAGAATTCGCATCGCGAAACATCTTCCAGCCTTTGGGGATGACGCACACGGTCGTTCGCAACGACCACACCCTACTGATTCCCTATCGCGCGCTGGCGTACGATCCAGGCGAAAACGGTGGCTACAAGCTCAATGTGTCCTACTTCGAGCAAACGGGCGACGGCGCTGTGCATACATCGGTGGAAGACCTTGCCAAATGGGATGAGAATTTCTATTCCGATCAGGTCGGTGGTAAAAGTTTCATCGACGAAATGCAGGAACGTGGCAAGCTGAACAATGGAAAAGTACTGGATTACGCGAAGGGCCTGTTCATAGGGCAATACCGCGGACTGCCCACGGTGAGTCACGAAGGCGCCTGGGGCGGATATCGGGCCGAGTTGATGCGCTTTCCCAGGCAGCATTTTTCCGTGGCCTGCCTATGCAACCTGGGCAACATAAACCCCGATAAGCGCGCCAGAAAAGTCGCCGAGGTTTATCTTGGCAACCTGATGAAGCCTGACGAGATCGCAAAGCCACAAGCAGCCATCTCTCTGACGCCTGCACAAATGGCGGCACTTACGGGACTGTACATAGATCCCGCTACAGGATCCGCTGCGCGAATTTTGGTGGCTGGCGGCAAGGTGCAATTGCAGATCTACGGCAGCACCTTTGAGCTGCGAGCGGTAAGCTCCACACAATTTCTGGTGGCTGGTGTGGATGCCAAAATAGACTTTGTTCTGGGCAATGGCGCCGCGCATGTCTCGATGACGACCGGCGGCCTGAATCTTCCTGCGGTGACGTATCAAAAGTCCGTACAGTATGAGCCATCGGCCAGCGCACAGGCGGCATATGCCGGCGATTTCAAAAGCTATGAATTGGGCGCGGTGTACCGGCTGCGAGTGGTTGCCGGAAAGCTGATGCTGGTGGAGATTTCAGATCCCTCGGGCATTCCCCGGACGGGAATGCCCATGCCGAAAATGCTACAGCCGACAATCACGGACCAATTTGAAATCGGTGACGAAGGCATCGCCATGCAATTTCTAAAGAATGCAAACTCCGACGTCACCGGTTTCGATCTCGGTGGGTTGGGAATCCGCGGTATTGAATTTCTGCGAACGACAACGATGGACAACATCCCGACCACATTTTGATTGGGATGCACAGGACCTTGTACCTAAATTGAGGGTGGCAATGAATAAAGTTTTACTTTCTATAGCCGTTTGCCTTTTCCTTTGCACGGGCGCGCATGCCCAGGATGAGAAGCCGTTGCTGATGCAACAACCAACCTTGAATGCAACGCACATCGTCTTCGCCTATGCGGGCGACCTATGGACTGTTGGTAAAGAGGGGGGTGCCGCGATAAAACTGACCAGCGGGCCTAGCCAGAAATCCAACCCAAAGTTTTCCCCGGACGGAAGATGGATCGCCTTCACCGGAGGATACAACGGGAATGCCAACGTTTACGTGATGCCGGCGGAAGGCGGACAGCCGCGCCAACTAACGTATAGTTCGGGATGGGACATGGTTGAGGGCTGGACCCCAGATGGCCAGAACATTTTGTTTCAGTCTCTTCGAGATAGTTTTTCTATCCGCTATAAACAGCTTTACACCATATCCGTCCAAGGCGGCTTCGCAAAGCCATTGCCGCTGCCAATGGGCTATCAGGGTTCCTACTCTTCAGACGGAAGCCACCTAGCATATACGCCCCTGCCGCGCGAGATTTTCTTCGGCGGCGGCGATGCTTTCATGCATGCGTTCTGGGCGCATTACCATGGTGGACTTGCGGCACAGGTCTGGATCGCGGACCTGGCGGATTCCAGCGTGATTAAAATCCCACACGAAAACGCAAGCGACTTTAACCCGATGTGGGTCGGGAGCAAAATCTATTTCCTCTCCGCTCGCGCGGAACCCATTTCGTTGTACGTCTATGACACAGCCACAAAAAAAGTTTCTCAAGTAATTCAGAACTCCGGCATGGACATCATGTCCGCCTCGGCAGGACCCGGCGCCATCGTGTACGAGCAGTTCGGCTCCCTGCATCTTTACGATCTTGCGAGCGGGCGCCAGCATGAGGTCCATGTGACAATCACCGGAGATTTTCCGCAGGTCCGCCCTCATTTTGAAAAGGTTGCCGACCACATTTTGAATTACGGAATATCTCCAACTGGAGCGCGTGCGGTGTTCGAGGCGCATGGCGAAATTCTTACGGTTCCGTCTGAGAAGGGCAGCATTCGGAACATCACCAATTCTCCTGGGGTTGCTGACCGTTCGCCCGCATGGTCTTCGGACGGAAAATCGATCGCATACTTTTCAGATGAGTCAGGGGCGTATGCGCTTCATATCAAAAACCAGGACGGCATGGGTCAAACACGATCGATCGGCCTGGGAGAGCCGTCCTCGTACTTCTCTGACCTTGCGTGGTCGCCCGACAGCAGGAAGCTGGTGTACACGGACAAGCGGCTGAATGTCTGGTATCTCGATCTGGACCATCCCGTGCCCGTCAAAGTGGACACAGATGTGTACTTCGATTTTATGCCTGGGTTGAACCCTTCCTGGTCTCCGGACAGCCATTGGATCGTCTATACAAAGCTGCTTAGAAATCATTTGCGGGCCGTGTTTGTCTATTCGCTGGACACCGGCAAGGCAATGCAAATAACGGATGGATTAAGCGACGTGGAACATGCCGTCTTCGATAAGAGCGGCAAATATCTGTATTTCACAGCAAGCACGAATGCGGGGCCGGCCAAATTCTATCTGGACATGTCCAGCGATCCCCACCGGGTCACTTCCAGCGTTTACGTTGCAGTATTACGCAAAAATATTCCCTCCCCTCTGGCCCCGCAAAGCGACGAGGAAACAACCGCTGCAAACACGAAGACCAAACCAGCACAGGAAACACCGGCTGCCGAGTCAAAAAATGACAACGACAATGCTGTCCAGATTGACATCGACCACATCAGTCAACGCATTCTTGCGTTGCCAATTCCCGCCGCAGACTATACGGCATTGCATGCGGGCAAAGCTGGAGAGATTTATCTGCTCCAGACATCGCCGGAGACCCATCAATCCTCGCTCATCAAATTCAGCATGACAAGCCGGAAGGCAACGCCATTGCTGGCGGGAATCCAGGACGCTTCCATTTCATTCGATGGCGGAAAGTTCCTCTATCAGCAGGGTGATAAATGGGGCATTGCCTCAACCGCGGCTCCAGTCAAACCCGGCCAGGGACTCCTTAATATGGAGGCAATGCAGGTCTGGGTGGTGCCAAGGGAAGAATGGGACCAGATGTATCGCGAAGTCTGGCGCATCGAACACGACTATTTTTATGCTTCCAACTACGATGGCGTGAACCTTGCGGCCACCGAAAAAGAATATGCACCCTATGTCCCCGGCATCAAGAGCCGGGAAGACCTCAACTACCTCTTTCGGGAGATGCTCGGGAAGCTTTCCACGGGACATACGTTCGTAGGAGGTGGAGACATTCCCAGCCCGACGCCGATCAGTGTCGGCTTGCTGGGAGCGGACTACTCCATCGAAAACGACCACTATCGTTTCAAGAGAATTTACAGCGGAGAGAACTGGAATCCAGGACTTCGTGCGCCGTTGACCGAACCGGGCATCGACGTAAACACCGGCGATTATCTACTGGCTGTGAACGGCCGCGAACTCCACGGCAGCGATAATATCTATAGCTTTTTTCTCAACACTGCCGATCAGCAGGTGGTGCTGAAGGTTGGGCCGAATCCGGACGGCTCCGGCGCACGGGAAGTGACTGTCGTCCCTATAGGCAGTGAAATCGCACTACGAGGCCGCAATTGGATTTTTGACAACCTTCGCAAGGTGGACCAACTGAGCGGAGGAAAAGTCGCGTACGTGTATTTGCCTAATACTGCGGAAGCCGGATTCACCTCATTCAATCGTTACTTCTTCGCACAGGTTGGCAAGCAGGGCGTGATCGTTGATGACCGCTTCAACAGCGGCGGCCAGGCCGCTGACTACATCATCCAGTATTTGCAGCGGACGCTGTGGAATTATTGGTACACGCCAAATGGCGCCGTGCAGACGGAGCCCGGAGAAGCCATCTTCGGCCCCAAGGTCATGCTGATCAACCCCTACGCGGGGTCGGGCGGCGACCTGATTCCGTGGTTCTTCCGCCACAACAACGTCGGCACGCTCATCGGCGAAAGAACCTGGGGCGGCGAAGTCGGGATTACCGGCTATCCACCACTGATCGATGGCGGAATGGTGACTGCGCCCAGCCTGGCCTTCTTTACAACACAAGGAAAGTGGGGCATTGAAAACAAGGGCGTCGCTCCCGACATTGAAGTGCCAATGGATCCAAGCGCCTGGCGTCAGGGCCGTGATCCGCAACTGGAAAAAGCAGTACAGGTGGTGCTTGAACAGCTCAAAGCACATCCTTTGCCAACGCCAACCGTACCGTCGTTCCCGGTTTACTAGAACATTTGATTCAAACCGGACGCGCGATATGTAGAGATATGAGAACACCGATGATTCTTCAGCACTCTGATTTTCGGCCTGTACAAGGTTTGAATGCGAAGACATTCCGGAGTGCTTTTTCGTCCACCGCGATCGACACTTTGCTGATTGGCCTTTTCTCGTTTGCGCTTTTGCCCGCACCAGGTCGCGCACAAACGTCTTCTGCCGCAACCGATATATCCGGTTCGTGGAGTGGTCGAAATGATTCGCCGAAGAACAGTTTCATGCCAAGTGCTATAAGCCATATCGAAGCTGTTCCACGCCAGATGAAGTGAATACGCTTTTCTCAATAGAAAATGAGGCCGCTGTGAAACTAAATCGTAAACTGGTTCTTTCCCTCTCAACCTTTGCGTTGCTCGCGCCGCTCGTGCTCCAGGCCAACGGTCAGCGCCCAGCCATACCGGCTAAAGTCCAGAAAACGGGCCCCTCGACGCCGACTCCCGCGCAGGCCACCCCACCGGCGATGACTCCAGACGACGTAGCGGCATTTCTTGACGGCGTCGTGCCTCTCCAGTTGAAGAGAGAGAACATCGCTGGGGCTGTGGTGATTATCGTCAAAGATGGCAAAGTTCTGTATGCGAAGGGTTATGGCTACTCTGACGTCAAAGATAAGAAGCCGGTCACTGTCGATGCGACCCTGTTCCGGCCCGGATCGATCTCCAAGCTATTCACATGGACGGCGGTTATGCAGTTGGTCCAACAAGGCAAAATCGACCTGGACCGCAATGTGAACGATTATCTCGATTTCAAAATTCCAGACACCTATCCTCAACCCATCACCGTGCGCAACTTGATGACGCATACGCCGGGATTTGAAGAGTCGATCCAGGACCTGATCAGCAATAATCCGAAGCATCTTGAGCCGCTGGGCGAATATCTGAAGACACATGTGCCGGCGCGCGTCTTTCCGCCCGGCACCACCGGGGCCTACTCCAACTACGGCGCGGCCCTGGCCGGTTACATCGTGCAGCGCGTATCCGGCATTCCGTTCGATGAATATGTCGAGAAGAACATCTTCCAGCCTCTCAACATGCAGCACTCCACGTTTGATCAGCCGCCGCCTGCCAATCTAGCACCGCTGATGTCGGATGGGTATCGGTTGGCATCGGGAAAAGCCAAACCATTCGAAATCGTTGTGGCAGCTCCAGCCGGCTCGCTAAGCACGACTGCCGACGACATATCGCATTTCATGCTCGCACATCTGCAGGGCGGAGAATACAACGGGGCGAGCATCCTGAGTCCGGAAACCGTGACGCAGATGCATACGCGCCAGCAATATGGCGAGAATCCGGCGACCAACGGCATGTGTCTGGGATTTTACGAGGAGATCCGCAACGGCCACCGGATCATAGGACATGGCGGGGACACAATGTTCTTTCACAGTGACCTGCATTTGATGCAGGATGAAAACCTGGGCTTTTTCGTTTCCTACAATAGCGCAGGCAAGGGAGAAATCGATGCGCGTGGCGTTCTCTGGCATCAATTCCTCGACCGGTATTTTCCCTACACCATTCCTGCAGCACTTCCGGTCGCCAATGCAGTTCAGGACGCAAAACTTGTAGCAGGCCAATACCGGGCAAGCCGCGGTTCGTTCACAACAATTTTTAGCTTCACAGGATTTCTGGGCGAATTAACCGTAGACGCCAAACCCGATGGCACGATTGTTACCGGCGACATGAAAACCTTGGACGGACAACCCAGGCAATGGAAAGAGATCGCTCCGCTAGTGTATCGCTCGGTAGACGGGCAGAGCCTTTTAGCATTCAGCCGGAACTACAATGGACGCCTGCGGGCATCGGTCGATTATCCGTTTGAGGTCTTCGACCGAGTTTCGTTTCTAAACAGCAAATCGTTCAACATGTTTTTGCTCTTTTTCATTGTCGCCATTACCTTCCTTGCTCTAATCTTCTGGCCGATCGGTGCGTGGATGCGGAAACATTATCATCGCCCGCTTGTGCTTTCACCTGCACAGAGGCGGTCCTATGTCATCCTCCGTATTGTCTGCCTGCTGGATGTCGGCTTCTTCGTGGCAGGGATCTGCTTTCTGACGGCGATGACGAAAAACCTGGATGTTGCGAGTTCATCGATCGATCCTATTCTGCGGCTGATTCAGGCGATCGGCTGGTTGGGAAGCGTGGGAACTATATTCGCTATTCTTGCCATTTTTGATTTATGGCGCGCGGAAAACCGCTGGTGGCTGGGACGGATTGGCTATGTGCTCGTCGGCGTGGCCTGTATCGGGTTTTCCTGGTTCCTTTTCCACTGGAATTTACTCCACTTCAGCGTACGGTTTTAATTGCAAAGGTCAGGTTCTTACGATGGCAAAATTTCTCTTTCGGCTTCCCACGGCGGCTTGCACTTTTATCCTGATTGCTTCCTCAGTTGCGGCGTCTCCGCAGCTTGCCGCCCAGTCCTTCACTATCCAACAAGTCATGAGTGCTCCGTTCCCTTCCGGATTGACCGCTGCATCGCAGGAATCGGAAATCGCGTGGGTCTTTAACAAAGAAGGCGATCAGAACGTCTGGGTTGCCGCAGGTCCAGGACTTGTTCCCCATCAGGTCACGCACTATCAAGGCGACAACGGTCAGCCGATCGCTTCACTGCGGCTCACACCCGATGGGCGCGCGGTCGTCTATGCCCGCGGCACAGAGCTCAACGGCGCCGGCAAGTCGGCGAATGCAACCCACGCACCGATCCAGCCCAAGCAACAGGTGTGGATTGCCGATGTCGCTGGAGGCGAGCCACGCCTGCTCGGGGATATGGGATGCCCGTTCGAGGGATGTGAGAATATCCAAATCTCGCCAGACAGCAAATGGGCCATCTGGGTCGGCAGGCAGGAATTGTGGATCGCGCCGCTTTCCTCAAAAAGTCCGGTAACACAACTCACGGAAATTCAGGGAGACATGTCCTCGGAACAGTGGTCGCCAGATGGAAAACACATCGTTGCCATTGTCGGACGCAAAGGCCACGCCCTCACCGTCGTTCTGGATGTTGCCGATGGCAAGCTCCAGGCGATCCATTACGTCGCTCCGTCCGTGGACCGCGACCTGTCCCCACAATGGTCGCCTGACGGCAAACACATCGCGTTCCTGCGCATCCACGGAGTGGAGCAACATCGTCCCATAATTCCCGAGTATCCAAATCCGTGGTCGCTCTGGATCGCGGACGCGCAAGCTTACACCGCGAAACCCATATGGAAGAGTGGGAACGCCATGCGAGATTCGCTGCCGCTCTTCGGGCCGGACCAGCTGCGGTTTGCCGCCAACGATAGAATCGTGTTTGGCTCCGAGCAGGACGGTTGGGATCATCTGTACTCAATCTCCGGCATTGGAGGAAATGCGACGCTGCTCACACCGGGAAACTTTGCCGTGATGGACGTAACCCTGAGCGCTGACGAACGCAGCGTACTGTACTCTTCCAACCAGAACGATCTGGACCGCCGTCACATCTGGCAGGTCGATGTCGCGGGCGGAAGCCCGCAGCAGGCCCTTACCAGCGGAAGGACCATCGAAGCCACTCCGGTGGAAACCGGAGTTGGAAACACTATCGCTTGCCTGGGATCGACTGCCATCACGCCTCTTTTGGTATACAAAGTGGAAAATGGCGGCCGGGAACTCATTACCAAAGATGCCCTTCCAGCGGACTACCCAAGTTCGCAATTTGTGGTGCCGAAACAGGTAATCTTTAAAAGTAAAGATGGGTACACCATCCATGGCCAGCTATTTATGCCGCGCGGGCAGACGAAACCGGGCCCAGCGGTGATCTACACCCATGGCGGCCCGATCCGGCAGATGATGCTTGGGTTCCACCCTATGGACTTTTACTCCTACTCCTACGCCGAAAACCAATATCTGACCAGTCTGGGGTTCACTGTTCTTTCGGTGAATTACAGGCTCGGCACGATGTATGGCTATGCCTTTCGCAATCCACCCAACGCGGTTTGGCGAGGCGCTTCTGAATACAATGATGTCCTTGCCGGCGCACACTATCTCCAAAATTTGCCGACCGTCGATCCGCATCGGATCGGATTATGGGGCGCGTCTTACGGAGGGTATTTGACCGCGCTGGCTCTGGCGCGGAATTCTGATATTTTTTCCGCGGGAGTGGACCAGCTAGGCGTGCATGACTGGTCAGTGTTCTTGCCGGAGTGGGAAGAAGGCGCGACCTCTGCTCCTGACTACAAGGCCGCAGAAAAACTTGCATGGGAGTCTTCTCCAGCTTCTTCTGTTAATCAATGGAAGTCTCCGGTCCTGGTCATTCAGGGAGACGACGACCGCAATGTCCCATTCAGCCAGACTGTCGATCTGGTACAACGGTTACGCGAAAACCATGTGCCGTTTAAGCAAATTATTTATCCGGACGAAATCCACGATTTCCTGCTATGGAGTCATTTTATTGACACCTTTCAGGCGACGGCCCAATTTTTTCAACAGCACTTAGCGGCCAAATGAGCCGTATGGTCGAATTCTGAGACGGCGAGACTTGCGTGCCAGGCTATGCTTGTGCTCTGGCCGAAGCTGGACCATAATCTGCTAACTATATGACACGCTATTTCGAGGATTTTTCGGTGGGCCAAATTTTTCGCGGCGGACCCGTTGCCGTCGATGCCACCGGCATTAAGGAATTTGCAGCCATCTTCGATCCCCAACCGTTTCATCTCGACGAAACCGCTGCCACACAGACCTTTTTCAAAGGCCTTGCTGCCAGCGGATGGCAGACTGCGGGCCTCACTATGCGAATGATGGTGGAAGCACTTGGCGTTGCTGGTCGTTTTATCGGCATTGAAGTGGATCAGATGCGTTGGCCGCTTGCGGTACGTCCCGGAGACTTATTGCGTGTGGAAGTAGAAATCGCGGAGATGCGTCCACTACGTTCTCGCCCAGACTACGGACTGGTGAAGCTCAAAATTACCACACTGAATCAGGCTGACCAGCCAGTACAGCACATGCGCACCACCACATTGATTGGCCGTCGCAGCTAAGCCCTCCAGCAAAAACCTTGGAGTGCACTCCACAGACGCCGATTTTGATGGCGGCTTTGGCAATGCACAATTGATTTTAAACCGTCATCCTCTGCGTGAATTCGGCGAGCTGGGCAGTAAGAAATTGCAGATACTCCTGCAACCCGGCACCGGTTTTTGCTGAAACCAGGAAGTGACGCATTCCCGGCCGCACGGCTTGAATGTTTGCTTTCACAGATTCCTCATCGAATTCAACCGCCTCAGCAAGATCCATCTTGGTGATCACTGCTATATCTGCGCTGTTAAAGATGGTGGGGTATTTCAGGGGCTTATCTTCGCCCTCCGTAACTGAAAGCAGAACGAGACGAAGATTTTCTCCCAGGTCATAGGACGAGGGACAAACCAGATTGCCCACATTCTCGATGAAAAGAAAGTCGAGCTGGCCTATGTCCCATCCACTGAGCGCACGATCGACCATTGCAGCTTCAAGATGACAGAGAGTTCCAGTTGTTATTTGCTTTACGGGCGCCTGACTGCGGGCTAAACGAATTGCATCGTTTTCGGTTGCCAAATCCCCAACCAATGCCGCTACGCGATACTGCGGCTGCAGGAGCGTGAGAATGCTTTCTAAAAGCGCAGTTTTACCCGCGCCCGGACTTGAAACCAGACTTACAACATACGTCCCCTGCGCGTGGAAACGCTCACGCAGCATCCGGGCGACCACATCATTTTGCTTCAGGACGTTCTTACGCACTTCCAACAGGCGCGGTTCGGCACTCATCTCGTACCTCCAGAGCAGTAATTGTCAATTCTTTACCATGAATGATTTCTGAGGTGGGCGTGCTGCACTCAGGACAGCAGAACCATTGCATTGAGCTCAAAATTCTTTTTGTCTTACAGGCTGGGCAGTACACCTCGATTGGGATTTCCTTGACCACGAGCCGAGAGCCTTCCAGCCGCGTGCCGATGCACGCCATCTCGTAAGAAAAGAGTAATGCTTCGGCGACGACACCAGACAGTAGCCCAAGCTCCAGGTAAACGGCATCGATCTTCACGTCCCGCTGCTCCGCCTCTTCTTGTGCCATGTCTACGATGCTCATTGCGATGGAGAGTTCATGCATAGAACGCTCCATCTGCAGCAGTCTGTTGAAATGTGGCAAGCGCTGCCTGCCCGAGGCTGATTCCGCCATCATTCGGAGGGACCGCATGATTTGTCCACACCTGAAAATTTTCGGCATCGAGAAGTAGCTTCAAATCCTCCAGTAACAACTCGTTCTGGAAGACTCCTCCGGAGAGGACGATGGTGGAAATACCCCATTCCTCACCGACCACTCTAATGGACGTGTGTACCCCTTTGGCGATTCCTCGTTGAAATGCGCGGGCAATCTCGTGTATCGAGCGCCCACGAATCCGGTCGCGGATCACACACTCAAGCAAGGGGCGAAAATCGAGTTCATGGTCAGCAAATGGAAATGGATAAGCATCCACAATTGAGGCGCCTTTAGCCAATTGCTCCAGCCAGATTGCAGCTTGTCCTTCAAAGGTAGTTCCTCTCACAAAACCAAGCAGGGCTGCGGCTGCATCAAAGAGTCTGCCTATGGACGTAGTAGAAAACGTGCGCACTCCGTGATGGATGAGCTGTGTAGCATTTTGATACCGCTGACCAAAGTTGAACGGTGCCATCGTGAGATCGGGTAATTCGTGGATCTGTGAGAGAAAGCCGGCTGCTGCTTGTACTGGATATTGGGCGGCTGCATCGCCCCCTGTGAGAGGCGCCTGACGCAGATGGGCCACGCGTGCGAAGCCTTGCTGCACGCTTCCGACAAAAATTTCGCCGCCCCAGATGGTCCCTTCGTCCCCATAGCCTGTCCCGTCAAAGCTGACTCCAACGACGGTCTTTTCCCACTCACCGCGTTCAGCAAGAACTGATGCCAGATGTGCGCGATGATGCTGCACGGCGCACTTCTTCCATGAAGGCAAAGTTATCGCATGCATCGTAGATGCATACTGCGGATGACAGTCGTGCGCTACCAGTAAATCTTCCCAGCGCACGTCGTACATGGAGATCAGGTCTCTCACCGTCTCTTCAAAAGCTTGGAGGGCCTGGTAGTGATCCAAATCTCCGATGTGCTGGCTGACAAAAGCCTGACCATCGACAACCAAAGTGATGGTGTTCTTCAGGTCTGCACCCAATGCCAGTAACGGACGCCTGGTTGGCAGCATCGCAACTGCACCGGGAGCGTACCCGCGCGCACGACGCAGAACCACAGGTCCGAAAGCCCCGGAGCGCACGACAGAGTCGTCGACGCGGCGCGCGATCAGACGCTCGCCCACCAGGAAAGCATCTGCAATTCCAGAAAGGCGCTCCAGCGCATCGTTATCCTCATAAGCAATCGGCTCACTGGAGCGGTTCGCGCTGGTCATCACCAGAACATCTGGAGCACCAGCGGCAAAGAGTAGATGATGCAGCGGCGTGTACGGCAACATCACGCCAAGCTCATCATTGTCGGGAGCAACGCCGGCAAGTTCTTGCTTCTTCGAAGCAAGGACAATGGGCCGTGCAATCGACTTCAGCAGAGCTTCGGTATTGGGAGAAAGCTGAATCAGACCGCATGCTGTTTCAATATCTTTCGCCATCAACGCAAAAGGTTTTTCTTTCCTGAATTTCCGCTCACGCAAGGCGGTATTGGCATCGGGATTTCGCGCGTCGCAGGCCAGGTGATAGCCCCCCAACCCTTTCACCGCAACGATCTTTCCCTCGCGGAGAAGTTGGGCCGCTCTGCCAATTGCTTCACTATTGTCCGTAACCGTTCCAGCCCCTTCCCTGAGAAAATACTTCGGACCACAGGCTGGGCAGGCAACAGGTTGTGCATGAAATCGGCGATTGGCTGGGTTGTGATACTCGTGGCTGCAATAGCGATCCATTGGCCAATCGCACATTGTGGTATTTGGGCGGTCGTAAGGCAATGCGAGGATGACACTGTAGCGCGGTCCACAATTGGTGCAATTGATGTAGGGATAGCTGTATCGCCGATCGGATGGCTCAAAAAGTTCCGCGAGGCACTCGTCGCAGATGGGTAGATCCGATGAAACACGAACTGTCGGCCGGTCGAGCCGCTCGCTTTCTCGAATCGTGAAGTCTCGCAAGCCTTCGCACGGCACGGACTCCACTTGAAGATCTGCAATGTGAGCGGCAGCAGGCGGCTTCGTTCTCATTTCTCGAACAAATGTTGCCAAATCCTCCTCGGTGCCTTCCAGGTGAATCTCAACTCCCTGCTCGCCATTGAGCACCCATCCGGTAAGCATGTTTGCCTGGGCCAGTCGGTACACAAAGGGGCGGAAGCCGACGCCTTGTACTACACCGCGAACGCGAATCGAGCAGGCAGTGGCCATTACGCTTCCCCGCCTACGATGCAGCCGTGCCCCTGCCAGCCTATCTGAATCACTTTGCCATCCTCGACCAAAACAGGAACAGTACGAAGACTGCTGTCGAAGGCGTACATGCGTTTTCTAGCCTCTGGATCGGCTTCGATGTCATACTCCAGAAACTCGCGGCGCGTCCACTCCAGCCACTCGCGCAATTCCTGTGTATAAGGGCAGCTTGCAGTGCCGTAAAGCTCAAGCGCGGCCACGGTCGAGTACCTCCAGAATTTCCCGGATGACATGATAAGCGGAAGCCTGAACCTCTTGAATTCGCGGGATGTAGTCACTGCGAACAATGACAGGAAAATCTGCAAGACCGCGACGGTAGATTTCTCCACCGTCATAACCAAGAAGAGCAATTGTCATCAAATTGCGTTTCCGCGCTTCTTCAAGCGCCATCACAATGTTGCGCGACCCTCCACTGGTGGAAATGCCTATTGCCACATCTTCGGTCCTTGCCTGAGCAATCATCTGGCGCAAAAAAATGACCTCGGTGCCGACATCGTTGGCGAGGGCCGTTATATTGGCTGGTTCCATAGAAAGCGATATCGCCGGAATCGGGTGGTAACCAGAAGGAGGCAATACGCAGTCCAGCGCCCAGTCATTGGCATCGGTCGCTGATCCACCGTTTCCGAAGAGGATCAGTTTTCCTCCTTGCGATAGGCGCTGATGGATGGCGAGAGCAGTGTTGCCAATCTGTTCGGCCTGCTCCTTTGCCAACTGTGTCCGCAGCAGAGTGTCGTCATGCACCTTCATCTGGATCGATGCGGCCACGTCCTCGTGGATGTCAATCGTTTCCTGCTTCTTGTGTCCGAGAAATGGGTAGAGGAATTCCGATTGGCCGACGTCCTGCCCAAGCTCACGGTGCTCAAAGAACACATGCACGGTTTCCCATAGCGTGTGATAGAAGATTTCGACCAATTCCTGATGGATGAATGGATCCTGAGTCACGGCTTCCAATGCATATGAGCCCACAGAGCCTGGAAGCGCAAACGTCATTGCTTTGCAGGAATGGGCCGAAGCCAGTGCGGCAAAAACTTCAGGGTCGCCTTCCGGAGGGCCAAACCCCATCACGATATCTTCTGGCCGGAGGATTGCATCCAGCCACGGCTGGAACGCCATGGAAAGATCGAGCGCCGGAAGAGCGCGCTTGCCTACGATGACCGGATGCACGAATTCGACCGAAACATGCTGTGCATCTGTGGCGTATGGGCCGCGCCCGAAGGCGAGCAGGCGTCCTCCCTGCAGGAAACGCTCTGACATCTCGCGGCAGGCTTCTGCCATTCGCGGCGCCTCTTTAGAGAAGAAACCTTCCATGATCTCATTGCGCATGAGCAGGCGTTCTTCGATCTGTGCTGCAAGCTTGCAAGCTGTTTCCATCGCAACCCGTCCTAGCAAATGCGCGGCAGAGGATCGCCGACCAGCATGTCCACGATCCGGCTGCCGCCGTATCGTGTCGTCACGAGCACAGCGCAGGCAGGTTCTGTCTGCACGTCGCCGATGATGAGCGCATCCTCACCACCTTCTGTTTGATGCAGAGCATTCAGAGCTGCGTCGGCATATTCCGGCGCTACCACGGCAAGAAACTGGCCTTCATTTGCAATATGCAGCGGGTCCAGTCCAAGCAATTCACACGCGCCGCGAACCTCATCGCGCATCGGAATTTTTTCTTCCGACAGCACGATCCCAAGCCTGCAGTCGCGGGCAAGTTCATTCAAAGAAGTAGCGACACCACCACGCGTGGGATCGCGCATCCAGCGGATGCCCGGGCCTGCTTCCTCAGCTATCGCTTCGATCAGGGGCAGGACGCATCGGGTATCTGAAGACAAGTCCGCTTCAAGATCAAGCTCGCCGCGTGCGAGAAGGATCGTGATGCCGTGGTCACCGATCGGTCCGGACAGGAGAATCTTGTCGCCAGGACGAATAGATTGCGTATCAATATTCACTTGCGGCATGATGCTGCCGATGCCGGTGGTTGTGATGTACATGCCGTCGGCCTTGCCACGCTCAACTACTTTTGTGTCTCCACCGACCATGGCAACGCCTGCTCTACGAAGTGCAGCAGACATGGCACGGATCTCCTCCTCAAGCACGGATGTGGGCAAGCCCTCTTCGAGGACAAAAGTGACGACCATCGCCTGGCCCCTCGCTCCTGAAACGGCTAGGTCATTCATGGTTCCATTCACTGCGAGTTCGCCAATAGAGCCACCGGGGAATTTGAGCGGTTTCACAACGAAGCTGTCTGTAGTAATCGCAACAGAAGCACCGTCGATCTTGACGCGCGCTGCATCGCCCAGAAGTCCGCCCGGATTCTCATATAGCAGCGGAGCAAAAAGGCCTTCCACAAGTCTGCGGCTCGCCTTACCGCCGGCGCCATGCGCCATTTCGATCTGCGGGTCCCGAAAGCGAACAATGGGAGCAACGCTTTCAGTCACGGATTTTCCGTTTAGGCCACCGAGCTGATGCTGGTCACCATCGCCGCTGCCTTGCGATGTTCGTAGTTGTAATATGCTGCGCATGAGCCCTCTGAGGAAACCATAAGCGCGCCGATTGGGTGTTCCGGAGTGCATTCCTTGCCAAACAATTTGCACTGCGCAGGTTTCAGCACGCCCTTAAGCACTTCTCCGCACTGTGCGGCTTTAGGATCGGTAACCCTGGTGTTGGGAATCGGGAAGCGTTGCTCGGCATCCCACTTGGCATATTCGTCGCGGATCTTCAACGCCGATTGGGAGATAAATCCAAGTCCGCGCCATTCAAAGTAGGGTCGAAGCTGAAATACTTCAGCCATAGCTTTTAATGCAGCACGATTGCCTTCCCACGGAACAACGCGCTTGTATTGATTTTCCACTCGTGCTTCTCCCGCATGCAACTGCCGCAGGAGCATGACAATAGACTGGAGCAGGTCGAGTGGTTCGAAACCTGACGTGACTACAGGTTTGCCCTCATTCCTGGCGATCCATTCATAGGGACGGCAGCCAATCACGGTAGAAACATGCCCGGGCCCAATAAAAGCGTCGAGACGCATGTCAGGAGAATCGAGAATCGCACGGATAGCCGGGACGATGGTGACGTGATTACAAAAGATGGAGAAGTTCTCGATGCCTTCTGCCTTTGCGCGCATCAGTGTAAGCGCCGTGGAAGGCGCCGTCGTTTCGAACCCAATCGCAAAAAACATGACGTGCTTATCCGGGTTCTTTCTTGCGATCTGGAGAGCGTCCGCAGGGGAATAAACAATACGTACGTCGGTTCCCCGGGCTTTGTGTTCGAGGGGGCTGCCGTGTGCTCCCGGAACCCTCATCATGTCTCCGAATGCCGTGAAGATCACATCGGCATTCCTGGCGACGGCAAGACCATCGTCGATTCTCCCCATAGGTAAAACACAAACGGGGCAGCCGGGGCCGTGGATCAATTCAATATTTGATGGCAAAACATCTTTCAGGCCGAAGCGGTAAATAGCATGCGTGTGGCCGCCGCAGACTTCCATAATGCGATAGTGTTTTCCGGTGTCTGCAAGGCGATGAATCTCGTCGGAGGCTTTCGTAATGAGTTCTGGGTCTCGAAATTCGTCAACATATCGCATGTGGAACCTCCAGCATGGTTCTCTCGGATAAAACATCCGTCACAAGAAGAATTGGATCAAAATCTCAACTCGCTCCGGCGCGCTCGATTTTATGATCGCCGTTGTCCTCAAGACCATACCCGCGAACCTCCTCTACAGCCAATTCCGCTTCGCCGAGCATTCTGAGAAGATCCATCTGCTCCATTGCGTCCTGTTCGCTGATCTTGGTCATGGCAAAGCCGACGTGAATCAGAACCCAGTCGCCGATCACCGGCATGTCATCCTGCAACAGTCCCAGGTCCACCTTGCGACGCACACCCGTCACTTCCACTGTTCCCAACTGTGCCTGGTGGTCGGGGGCTAATTCTACAATCTTGCCTGGAATCGCTAAACACATGAAGGTTCTTCCTCCGTTGCAGCTTGTTGGGTGCTTATAAAAAGTGCCCTCATTCTTGTCTTCGAGCTATGATCTCGAAGGAAAACTTAAGCTCGTCTTTCAACTTGAGTGCGCCCCCGGCGAATGAAACCAGCTTTATGTTGTAATCGCTCTGATTCAGGGTGAAATCACCAGACGCCCGTAGCATACTCCCTAACAACGAAACTCGTGCCGGGATGGACTGACTGCGCGTCACCCCATGCAGGGTCAGATCTCCGTTCAGCGTTGCCGAGCAAAGCGAGTCCGACATCTTTGTAACCGAGATGCCAGAAGCTTCATAGAGGATTTCCGGAAACTTTGATGTCTCCAGAACCTCCTGATTCATAAGGCGTTCGATCTCACGACGATCCTTGTCGCTTATGTCATCCTGCACACCCAGCGAAGACGTCTTGATGACGAGCCGGAACGAGCCGGCTTCGAGCTTATCAGGGTTAAACTGCATCTCGCCGCTGAAGTCACGAATACCGACGGTTGGATTGTGGCCCATCGCTGCCAGCAGTCCAGTTGCAAACGCCTGCACCATAAATCTGCTTGATCGGCCATCGATAATGTAGCGGTCCGTAGCCGTTTCTGCCGACTCTACAGCAGTAGCCGAACTTTGGGTCATGCGTTTTTCTCCACTTACGCAACGATGGGCTTACCTGCAACTCAAGAAGCATTCGCTCGCTCCAACGGTACGCGCCGCTTACATCGCCCGTATCTTCAAATACCGCTCGACATCGGGCAAAGCCGCTTGCGCCAGATTGCTAACTCCGAGTTGCGACATATAACGGCGGATAAATGGATTGGAAAGAACCAATCCTGTCCCAAACACGATCAATGCCACACCTCCAAGCATATAAAGCGTGTCTTTATCGCTTCCGTTCCCGTTTGTAGTGGTTTCAATCAAGTCCATAGCCACGGCAAATCTCCTCTCGCTTATAAGCTTTTATTTCGTTAGATTCGACCGATCTTCATCCAGTGTCTTCCGTATGAGTTTCTCAACGATCTTCACAGCCTCCGGCACAGCTGCTTCTACGGTAGAACTGAGGCCCATATGTCCTTCTTCGCCGCCGAAGGTGGCCGGCTCACACCCTACCAGCAGAACGCGTTTCAGCGGACCGTGCATCGCAGCCGCCATGCGAAGCACATTCATGGGATTCATGGCATGTGGTTCTACGAAGTTTCCCTGGGCTAGAGAAGCATTGGGATCGTTCACATCCGGCTCAACCACAGAGACCGTGCCTGGCGTCTGCCCATGGGGAAAGGCGTCGATCAGAATGGTGGTTTCATAACCATCCTGCAGCGCATACGCAAGATCGAAGCCTCGTATACCGAAATCCGCCACGCGTACCGCGGCCGGGAAGTCGCACTTGGAAAGCTGCTGCGCTACTTCGACTCCAAAACCGTCATCTCCAAGAAAAATGTTGCCGATGCCAGCGACAAGAATGCTCGGCTTCTGGACCACATCCTTCTGACGCTGCTCCTCGACAGGAAGCGGTTCGACTTCAGACGAATCAAAGAAAAAGCGGTGACCAGGCTGTCTCAGCAATCCCATGTCGCGTCCTGGGTCATCATCCAGAACGACAGATACGTGCGCCTTGCCTTCGTAATCCTGCTCGATGGCTTCAATCGTCGCGATCTGTCCGTGCAGCGCAATGTCCAGAATGTCGCCTCCCTTATGAGGAAAGAGACGCACACGATCGCCGGTTCTTACTTCCACGCCTGCGATGAGTATGTGGTCGAGGAGCGCTTTGTCCTCGAGCAATTGCCACTCCCATTCGTTCATCGCGCCTCCTTGTTTAACGGGTGCAATCCCCGCAATGCGCCATGGAGCTTCATGAATTGCTCCGGCGGCATACTTTCGGTGCGTTCAAGTATCTGGCGAGCACGCTGGTCCGATTGCCGCATTTCATGCTTCTCTTCATCGGTCATGGTCAGAATTCGCAGAGAAAGGATTTCGTCGATCTCGGTTCCGTCGAACAGGCTGCCCGGGCTCTCCGGTGCAATCTGCGGATAGTCGTAGAGAATGATGGGCGACGACAGCATCGTGTCCCGATCTCCCTCTTCACCAACCAGGACTGGCCAGGTTCCGAGATTTTTGCATTCTGCGACCAGGCTCTGCAGATCTTCCGGAGGATCGATCAGCGACACAAACTGGCCGCCTTCAACCGTCAGAATCGTGTGTGCGGACACGAGCGAATACATCAGAGCATCCGCTCGGCTCGGCTGCTGCAGTGATTCGCCCGAAGTGAGATTGCGAATGCACACGGTAACTTTGATCACGCCATCCTGGCATGCCTTCGGGGCAATTTCAACGGAGCCGCTAACCGTCTCCCACTCGCGAACGACAACACCCGTGATCAAACCGTTTTCGTCTCGAATGGGCTCAAATTCTCTTCCCGATGGAAACGCAAACAACACAGGCTGATGGAGAGCAAGTGCGGCAGGAAGCAGTGACGGCGCGGATACCTGGCGCTCCACCGCCTCCTGCCAGGGTACGAAAGTCTGGCCGCCAACTTCCAGCGTGTCCACAACCTCGAATTCCGGCTCTCTGCTTTGCGGAAGCTCATGCAGAGGATGCGTGAGTCTTCCAATCGAACGATTGACAATCTGCAGAAATCGAATCTTCACGCCAAGCCGCGTGCATGCGTCGCCCTGCAGCAGACATTCGGTCTGCATCATCCAGGCTTCGGTGCCATTTTGCAGTTCACTGTATTGGCGCGGGCAGAGCACTCCGAAATTCCAGCGTTGTTGATTTTTTACGGCGGATGCGCGATAGGGATACAACATGTATCCCTCGTAGAGGACCGCCTCTGCGATTTTTTCCACGCGATCGAAATTTGTCGCGAGGCTCATGCGTTTACCGTCTCTTCCACGGACAGCATCCGCTCCAGAGCCTGCTCCCAGGTCGGAATTCCTCGTTGCGTTTTGTACTGGTACAGGCGCTCAAAGACGTCGCGGCGCAGATTCAGCCACGCGGTGTTGGGATAGTAGGAATCCATCATGTCGCGCCACACTTTAACTGGAAGCTTGAATTTGGCTTCCTGCTCCCAGGAAATCGGCGCCACCTGTAAAACATCCTCCGAATCCGCATAGAACACAGTCCCGCTGAACATTAGATGAAGAGGTATCTCCCCGTCCTTTAAACCTTCAAAGTACTTCGTGGCGGCCACGTTGAAATCGAAGGTGCAATGTACTGGGAGGTCGACCAGCGTACTGCCCTGAAAGCTGGGCACGACAATGCTGACGTGGGTCCACAGCATACTGCGGAGAGTCTGGCTCCAGCGTTCGGGTTCGCCGAAAAGATCGCGCATGTGCGCTTGTTCTTCTGGTGTGTAGCGCCGGCGCGTGACTTCAATCTGAATCTGACAACGCAATGCAACTGTGTGGATGACCTGGCCGGCATTGGCATTCGTGATCTGAAGCTTAAAGGCAAGCGTAGGCGCTATCGCGAACGGGACGACAACTGCTTCTTCGACCCTGAAGCTTAGATCAGGCATGAGCCTCCCCACTGACTACGTCCGCATGCAATCTCAGTTCGGAGAAGAATCGTCCAATCTCCGCCCAGACCTCTGAGCCTCCGGAAAGCCCCTTCCAGTTGGCTCGAATCAAGCCGACGAGCCTGTAACACTCATCGATGGGAGCGATAAAGTATTCCGCCTCAGACAAGTCGTGCGCATGTCCAACCCTGTTGACGAGCAGTGCCTCGATATCGGGCCGCAACTGGCTGAGAATTGCGTTGTCCTGCACAATCTCGCTCCACGCATCGAGCGGGAGCAAAGACTCAACCGCACCTGCAGGGCTGGGGTAGAGCGGGATGATTCTACCTTCTACGCTTGAATCGAAGAAGAACGCCATATTGATGGGAATCAGCAGGTTTTCCCACTGGGCATCCGTCATCTTGAAATTAGCCAGCAGTTGAGCACGCCTGGACACGCGGCGGTATTTGCCGCCCGCCATTCCGTCAAAAAGGGTTGCGCAGGCTTCGCAAGCGCAAACAATCTGTCTCGATGCAAGCTCCACCAAATGCGGATGTTCATGCATCAGGCCTGCGCTGCACAACTCGCAGCGCTCAACAGGAGGCCGCGGGCGAGCGAACTGCCGAAGCACTGCGAATGCCTGATCCAGCGATGTGGATGTATCGGCAGGCATGGTCAGCCCCTCTCCATCCGGAAACAACGCGATCTCAATCGGCACCTTCCCTTTCCGCGCCTCGAGTCGCCAATGCGGACACGGGCAGCGGATGCTTCAGCAGGCTTTCCAGAGCAACAAAACCAGAAGCGGACTCGCCTTCCAATCCGTGGATCTCCAGCAAAGTCAGATCCGGTGCCATGTCGTAAATATGTTCTTCCACGATCGTCTGCAAGTTCTTGGTAGTCGATCCGCAGGCATGGCCGGAAGTGTGAAGCCGAAGTTGAACCGCTCCATCCTGAATGCTGAGCAGTTCCACCTTGCTATCGGATTTGCGGAGGCGCACGCCTGCCGCGTCTAGCGCCTTCAAGACACGGGTTTCCAGGTCATCGGGATGAAGGGAATAGAGGAGGAGCAGGTTCCGCACGATCGGATCCTGACCGAATTTACGAATGATCGCCTCGCCTGGCTCCCCGAAGTCAAAGACGATCTCCATAATTCGTTCCAGCCCTGTGCTGTGAACTTCCATCAGAAGCTGAACCAGCTCTGTGGTCGCAATTTTTGAACCGCCTCCCGGCATCTGGTCGAGTTCGCCAACCAGAATGCCGAGCTGCCGAATCCTCTCCTGAAACTCCTTTTCGCTACTGGCCACGCCACTCCTTCTCTCAGCGCCATAGAACGAGAGCGCAGCCTCAATAGAGGATTTATTCAAGCCCTATACTTCTCGTTCATCGCCCATAACTTGTTGCTATGAGCATCGCATCCGAGTTAAGGTTGCAGCCCGAACATTGGGGAATGGTGCGTCTCAAGCACCTTGCCATTCCCCAGATACATGTGCACACCGCAGGGCAGGCACGGATCGAAGCTCCTGACCGCTCGCATGATATCGATGCCCTTGAAATTCTCCGGACCGTTTTCCTCAAAGATCGGCGTATTCTGCACCGCGTCCTCGTATGGCCCAGGCGTTCCATAGATATCTCGCGGGTTTGCATTCCAGGGCGTTGGAGGATACGGATGATAGTTCGCGATTTTGTGATTCTTAATCACTACATGATGCGACAACACTCCGCGAACAGCCTCGTGGAAGCCGCATCCTATGGCTTCTTCCGGCACCTTGAACTCATTCCAGGTTTTTGTTCTGCCAGCGTGAAGCTCGGCAAGCGCCTGTTCGGCAAAATGAAGAGCCGCAGCAGCAGCGTAGGCCTGGAAATAGGTGCGCGCTCGATCACGCTCGATTGCATTGCTCCACTTGGGAATCTTCCACTCTAACTCTGTCTCGGGCAGCGACATGGTCTTCGGAAGATAGATTTTCACACTGTGACCCGTGGCCTTGATGTAGCCGATGTCCACAATACCGGCCAGCGCGGTCGCCCAGAAGCGTGCGATGGGACCGCCGCCTGTATCGAGCGCAAGGTAATCTTTCGTGCGCTTGTCGTACCACCGGGGAGACATGACCCACGTGTATTTACCTCCGAAGTCGCGCTTCTGCGGCTTCGGGAATGTGCTCTGATTCCAGGGATGCCGCTGGTCCACAGGATTTCCCAGCGGGTCGTTCTTCACAAAGGTTTCTGAGTTCTGCCAGTCGTCGTAATAGGAACTGCCCAGCAGAATGCGGATATTCAAGTTGATGTCTACCAGGTCTGTAGTGACCAACTTTCCGTCCACCACGACACCCGGAGTTACGAACATGCCGCGGCCCCAATCAGTCATCTTCGCGTAGGTGTAGTCGCAGACATCGGGGTTATTGAATGAACCCCAGCAGCCAAGAAGAATGCGACGCCTTCCTACCTCTTCATAACCGGGGAGAGCTTCATAGAAGAAATCAAACAAATCATCGTGCAGCGGCACGACCTTCTTCATGAACTCCACGTATTTCATGAGTCTCACGATGTAATCAGTAAAGAGCTGTATCGTTGGCACCGTGCCCACTCCGCCGGGGTAAAGCGTGGATGGATGCACATGGCGTCCTTCCATCAGGCAGAACATCTCGCGGGTCATACGGCTCATCTGCAGTGCCTCGAGATAGAAGGCTCCGGTGAAGGGATTGAGTGCCGTCATAATGTCGCTGATGTTGCGGTATCCATGCAATTCCGCGTGCGGCGAAGCGGTTTTGGTCGCCTTTTCCCAGACGCCCGGGTTGGTCTCCTTCACCATCTTCTCGCAGAAATCCACGCCGACCAGATTGTCCTGGAAAATATTGTGGTCGAACATGTACTCGGCGGCTTCACCCAGGTTGACAATCCATTCGGCAATCGGCGGTGGCTTTACTCCGAACGCCATATTCTGCGCGTATGTAGCGCACGTGGCGTGATTGTCGCCACAGATGCCACAGATCCGGCTCGTAATGAAGTGCGAGTCACGCGGGTCTTTTCCCTTCATAAAGATGCTGTAACCACGGAAGATCGACGACGTGCTGTGGCACTCGGCAACCTTTCGCTTGCCAAAGTCGATCTTCGTGAAGATTCCGAGACTACCAACAATCCTGGTGATCGGATCCCAGTTCATCTCTACTAACTGGCTTGACTTGGCGGCATCTTCCTTGCGTTCAGCAGTAATCGTTCCCATCTTGATGGCTCCTTTTGTGAGTTAGTAGATTCTTCAGTAGGACCTGGGGTGATAACCGGTTGTCAGCTCGGCGCGCGGATGCCGCCATTTAGGTTCTTTATTCACGGTTGCGTTGGTGAGCGACCGGAGGGCCCGAATCCCTTTGCCATAAGCTCCGATTACTGTGCTGGAGAGTTTTCCGCCCGGCGGCTCGTCCATGAAAGGCATGAATTTATCGGGGAAGCCCGGCATGGTGCAGCCGATGCAAATGCCGCCCACATTAGGACAGCCTCCGATTCCGGCCATCCAGCCTCGCTTCGGCACGTTACAGTTCACCACGGGCCCCCAACAGCCAAGCTTCACAATGCATTTGGGAGAACCGTATGAGGTAGCAAAGTCGCCGCCCTCATAATATCCGGCGCGGTCGCAACCTTCATGCACTGTCTTTCCGAACAGCCACGTGGGTCTCAGTTGATCATCGAGCGGGATCATCGGCGCGAGACCGGCAACCTGATACAGCAGGTACAGGACCGTTTCCATGAAATTGTCCGGCTGAACCGGACATCCCGGAACATTTACGATGGGGAGACCGGCCTTTGACTTCCAGCCCCAGCCAAGATAGTCGGCCAGGCCCATACATCCTGTGGGGTTGCCCTCCATGGCATGAATGCCGCCATAGGCAGCACAAGTCCCGCACGCAACGACAGCCAGAGCCTTCGGAGTCAGCCGGTCAATCCATTCGTTGGTGGTAATCGGTTGGCCTGTGTTGGGATTCGTTCCCATAGCCGCCCAATAGCCCTCTTTCTTGATCTTCTCGTTGGGAATGGAACCTTCTACGACCAGGACGAAGGGATCGAGCTTCCCTTGTTCAGCCAGATACCAGTACTTGAGAAAGTCGTCGCCGTTCTCGTAGGCGAGAACAGGATTGTGCAGGTGCACTTTCGGCAAGCCGGGAATTGCACCCAGAAGCACATCTTCAATGCTGGGTTGCATTGCCGCGGTAATCGATACTGAATCTCCATCACAGCCCAGACCCGCCGTGATCCAGACTATGTGCACTTCCGCTACAGCAGGTTTTTTCTGTGTAACTCGACCGTAAGGCACTGCTTCCGCTGTCATATGCTGGATTCTCCTCTCGAATGTGGCTCGTTTACGGAAATGGCAGGCAGGCTTGCGCCACCGTCACAAGCAAACAACCCATGACAACAAATGCCAACTACGACTCACAAGCAGGACGGGCCTTATTTTTTCTTCATACCAAGTACCCCAGGGGTTATAGGAGATTCCCTGATGAGGCCTCGCGTCTTGTTGGGTAAGCACTGCGACTCGTTTTGCGATTCTCGCGAGAAACTCGGTCACTCTGAGGATTCGTTTTCGCTGATTTTCGATTGAATGGCGTGCTGGACGAGCTCGCGTCCACTGCGAAGCGAGAGCTTCTCTTTGATATGAGCCTGGTAGGTTTCGACTGTCTTTATGCTCAGGTGCAGCTTTTCGGCGATCTGGCGCGTGCCACGGCCTTCGCCAATCAGACGGAACACCTCAAGCTCGCGATCGGAAAGAGCTGAGAGTCGAGAATGCATGTCTGCGGAAGCGCCGCTGATGTATTGGTGCAGAAGTTTGTTAGCCATCCGATCGCTAAGGTAGATGTCCCCGCCAAGAATGCGCCGTACAGCGACCAGAACCTTTTCTGTGGCCTCCTGCTTCATGATGTAGCCATTCGCGCGAGCCCGCAAAGCACGCTCTGCATAAATAGACTCGTCATGCATGGATAGGACCAGCACGGGAAGATCTGGATATAACGTCCGGAGGTTCTTCAACAAGTCCAACCCATCTGGACCATTCAATGAGATGTCTGCGATCAGAATGTCAGGCTGCTTCGCAGCAATTGCCTTCATGGCGGACTGCGCTTCTTCAGCTTCGCCGCAGACTGCAAGATCTGGTTCCCGGTTAATTAATAACGCCAGCCCCTGACGCAACAGGGGGTGGTCATCCACGATGAAGATAGTCTTCTTCTTAACTCTCGATCCATCTTGCGATCTGGCCGTCTCTACCATTTGCATACTATGCACCATCTTGTGCCGGGAAGATGCAGGTAACTATTGTTCCTATGGTTGTGTCCCGCTCTATTTCCAGTGCTCCCCCTATTATTCCTGCACGGTATTTCATAATATGCAGACCCATGCCGCGAGTGTCCCTGGGAGGTTCCACAATACCCTTACCGTCATCTTTTATTACCAACGTGCCTCGGCCCTGTTCTGCCATTAACTGAATCAGTATCTTTTGCGGGTCTCCATGTTTGATCGCGTTATTCACAGCCTCCTGGGCGATGTGATACAGATGCGTGGCCATCGTATAGTCGTGAATCAAGACGGGTGTTTCACACCGAAAGCAGCATGATATTCCAAATAGGTCTTCTACTTCAGCCGCCCATAGCTGCAATGCCGACATCAGACCTTGTGGATCAGAAACTACCGGAAGCAGTCCCCGCGCCAATTCGCGGGTCTTAAAGATCGCTTCATTCACGAGCTTGACAATCTTGGCTGCATCTTCTGTCTCCGACCTCTTCTGCTCTGCCAGCTTCGCTTCATGCACCTTGGCCATAAACGCAATTCCGGTCAGATGCTGACCAAGGCCATCATGCAGGTCCTGGCCAATTCGGCGCTGTTCGCGTGCGCTTATATCCAGGATGGCTTTTTCCAGATGTTTCCGTTCCGTGATATCGATGCCCGTGGCAATGATGTAATTGGCCGTGTCTCCGCTGCCCGGCAACAGCGTACTCGTCCATGCAATCAGCCGCTGATCTCCATGCCGCGTAATCCAGCAGCTCTGATAGTCCTGCGGAAGAAGATCCGTTCGCAGCACCTCAAAAATGGTCCGGAAGCGGTCAGTTTCCTCGGCGGGAAGAAATAGATCCCAAACACATTTGCCCTGAACCTCCTCCAGCGAATATCCGGTTGTAAGCTCACAGGCCGGGTTGAACCGCAGGATGCGTCCTTCACTATCGAGGACGACAACCAGCGCTCCCACTGTGTCTAAGATTGTCGAGACGAAATTGCGCTCTTCCTGAAGCTCCTCTTCGATACGCTTGATATCTGAGATATCAAATGCGATACCGTGAATGAACCACGGACGGCCGTCTTCACGGCGTATCATTCTGGCATCGCAGTGGAACCAGATAACGCGGCCATCGCGCGCGATGACCCGGTACGAAGATCGAAGCGGCTTGCCAGAGAGAAACATCTCGGCGGCTTCCAGGCTCCAGCGCTGCTTGTCATCGGGGTGAATGTGCTGATACCAGCGGACTGGATCTTCCAGCCATTCTTCTCGCGAATAACCAAGGGAAGCTTCAATCTGCGGGCTTACATACGCTTCGCTGATACCCCGGTCAAGATAAGCCATAAAAACAACCGCCGGTATTTGCTCTAACAGAGCACGATATTTAGCTTCAAGATTTGGTGCTTGCGAATCTGCAGCCGGCTCCTGCCCTTTTTCCGTAAAATGATCCGGAGCATAGGCAGGACTCGTGAGCGAGTCACCGAATACTCTCGCGAGGTCGAGAAGAACAGCTTCGGCTTCGGCAATATCCGGCAGTCCCTCGTTAGTATCAGCAACCTGCTTTTTGCTGCTCTTCCGTTTTTCAACGGTTCGCACAAATGAAGACATTTCTCACTCCAAACGACGCATGTCCCGTTGCTTGTCTCTCGTTATCAGAAAGATGTCCCGGCGTCATTTTGGTTGCCCGGAGCATGACGCTTTTGTCGCCAAATGGGCTCTTTATTGAGCGATGCCTGGGTAAAACGTCGCAACGCATGGATGGCCCGCCCGTAAGTTTGAACAGCGGCGGAAGACAGCAGCGAACCGGGCGGCTGATTCATGAACGGCATGAACTTGTCCGGAAATCCAGGCATCGTACATCCGATGCAGATACCACCTACATTAGGACACCCGCCGATGCCCGCCATCCAGCCACGCTTGCCCACATTGCACTGCACAACCGGTCCCCAGCATCCAAGTTTTACGATGCAAAGCGGCGATCCATATTCTTCCGCAAATTGCGCCTGCTCATAATAGCCGCCGCGATCACAACCTTCATGTACAGTGCTGCCAAAGAGCCAGGTAGGACGCAGGGCATCATCGAGTGGAATCATAGGTGCGCGTCCGGCAGCCATGTGGAGCAGATATAAAAGCGTCTCCATGAAATTGTCAGGCTGGACCGGACAACCGGGAACACAAACGATTGGTATATCGGCCTTCGAGCGCCATTGCCAGCCAAGATAGTCAGGCAAGCCCATACATCCGGTCGGATTGCCTTCCATAGCATGAATTCCGCCGTACGTCGCACAGGTTCCCGCAGCAATGACCGCCCAAGCCTTTGGCGCCAGCCTATCAATCCATTCACATGTCGTAATGGGTTGACCAGATGCCTTGTCCGTTCCGAAAGATGCCCAGTAGCCGTCCTCCTTGTTGCCTTCGTTCGGAACGGAGCCTTCCAGCACGAGTATGAAAGGGTTCGATTTCCCTTCAGCCGCACGATGAAAACGATCCATGAAGTCATCTCCAACCTCGGAAGCGAGAAAAGGATTATGGAAATGAACCTTGGGAATCCACGGAAGTGCCCCGAGGACAATGTCCTCAATGCTGGGCTGTGTAGCCGCTGTCATCGCAATTGTGTCTCCGTCGCAACCCAGGCCGGCTGTTACCCATAGGACGTCTATTTCCGAAATGGGCGGCGATTTGCGATCCAAGCGATGAGCAGCTCTCATGAGTGTGAATGCTTCCCTTCCGATGCGGAACGCAGCGCTGCATAAAAAATTTACGCCTCTATATTGGGCTTCAAACGCGATTTAGGCAAGATTGAACCAACCCACATGGGGATCCTCCGAAACTAATCGCCCACTTGCAATTACATGAACCGTATTCTGAGGTAACGGCGAATATCCGGCGCCATCGTAACCAAAAGCGTAATCATGCCTAACGAAGCCATCGTCAAAACTACTTTCTTCATTCGTCCTACCTCGCATCTCAGTAGATTCTGGATCTGCATCTCAAAAGTGAAACGTACACTCGGTCGTGTTCGTTATGATGCGACGCAGGTAACAAGCGTTGCGCCTAACCGCAACATCTATGCTTCTGATACATTCGCTTCTTCTGCCAGCTAGTCAGCACAGGACATTACAGAGCGTAGTGCATTATTTGCGACTGTGATGGTCATCATGCTCGTGAGGATACGAGTGCGTCATCCCGTCGTGGGTATGTTCGTGACTGTGCTTTGTGCCTGGAGGTGTAGAAACAATCAAAAGTGCTGGCGATGGATATTACGTGACAGTTCGGACAGATGGTTTGCGTTGTGGTTCCGTCGTTTCAGGCATTGAGTTCGATACTGTCAAAACGCCGCCATTTATAAATCGCAACGGATACGATCCAGCTCATGGCAAAGATCCCGATAATGAAGTAGCCGAGCATGCCAAAATTTTCGTTGAGCTTGTGGACCAGGTCCCAGAAGGTTCCCTTTAGCTGGAATTGTCCGGCCAATAGGCCGAGTGCCTCAATCCCGCCAACGGCCACGGCAACCACGACCGATACAAAGGTGATCGTCATGTTGTAGTAGAGCTTGCGAATGGGTTTGACGAAGGCCCAGCCATAGGCCCCTAACATTAAAATATTGTCGGTCGTATCGATCAGCGACATGCCTGCAGCGAAGAGGGCCGGGAATACCAGAATCGACCATAGTGACAAGCCCTTGGAAGCCTCGGCGGCAGAGATACCGAGCAACCCGATCTCAGTAGCGGTATCGAAGCCAAGACCAAACAAGATGCCGAGCGGATACATGTGCCAACTGGATTGGATCATGCGGAACATAGGGCGGAATAGACGGGCCAGAAAGCCACGATTGCCCAGCAACAGATCGAAATCTTCTTCCACATACGGTTCTCCGCATCGCACTCGCCGAAATGCACGATAGATCGACTGGAGGATGATCAAGTTGACAAGCGCAATTCCGAGCAGAAAGAAGGACGAAACCAGAGTGCCGATGACCCCACCGATATTTCGGACAGCATCGATGCGGTGCTGCAACGCGAGCGCCGTGGCAGCAATCGCGATCGACCCAATCACGACGATGGTGGAATGGCCGAGTGAGAACATAAACCCCACGGCGACGGGGCGTTTTCCCTCCTGCATCAACTTACGCGTGACGTTATCGATGGCGGCGATATGGTCGGCGTCCACGGCGTGGCGAAGTCCAAAACTGTAAGCAAGAAATGCAGTGCCCAAAAGTATCGGATACCGGTGAAACGCGACAAACGCCCAGGCCCATACGACCAGATTGAATATCAACAATATGCCGTAGATGCCGACAACTCTGACTCGGATGTTGCCCGCTTCGTCATTGAACAAAGTCTGCAGGAAGGATGGCATCGGGTTCACTTTACGCGCACCGACCACGGTAGCACATATTTGACAAATGTATTACGATGATCCCGCCAGAAGCTGCACAACACCGTTGCGGCTTATATTTTGCGATGCCGGTAGCACGATTTTAAATAAAGTAATATCGCCGTTCCTGGCGTGCCCTCAATTGCCACTGCCCCGTATGAGGTAGATGTGCTTCTTTTTAAGCCAGCCTCGTTTGCCGCCTTCGCCAGAACCTCTCTTCTTATTCCGGCCCTCGCATTTCTCCTCTTCCCAACTTTGTCCCTGTATGCGACCACGGGGGGCAGCATCTCTGGCACGGTTCTGGACCCCAGCGGCGCCGTTGTGGCAAGAGCGACTGTCCAGTTAGTCAACATCGCTCAACAGACGACGTATCGAGTCGTCTCCGACGAGCAAGGCTTCTATGCTTTTCCTAATTTGCCTGTAGGCCACTACGATCTGACCATCGCAGCCGCTGGATTTACGACGCAGGAAAAGACAAACCTGATGGTGGACACGGACTCGGCGCTGCGAGTGGATGCCACCCTTGCTATCGGTAAGCAATCGACTAAGGTGACGGTTACAAGCGATGCTGGAGTACAGGTTGATACCGTTGCGACCCATCTCGGCGAAACTGTATCGAGTTCCCAGATGACGGCACTCCCGTTGAACGGGCGAAGCTATACGGATTTGCTGGCGATTCAGCCGGGAGTGTCGCCGATCTCCACCCTGCTGCCCAGTTCCGTAATTATGGCAGGCGTCACCGGCAGTCTTGATCCATCGGGTGATCTGAACCCCGGCAATCTCTCCATCAATGGCCAGCGTGAATCATCCAATGGTTTCATGGTGAACGGCATTGATGTGCAGGAGCACATGAACGGAGGGACCTCCATCATTCCCAACCTGGATGCGATTGAAGAGTTCCGGAGCCTGACCAACAACTTCGATCCTGAATACGGCAACTATAACGGCGGGATGGTCACAGTTGTGAGCAAGTCGGGAAGCAACACATTCCACGGCGAGGTCTTCGAGTTCTTCCGTAATACGGCGCTCGATGCCCGAGGATACTTCGATCCGACACGATCCGCATTCAAACAGAACCAGTTTGGCTGGCGTAATTGGCGGCCCTATCAAACACGACAAAATATTTTTCTTCACCGGTTATCAGGGAACCCGAACGAACCAAGGGGTTTCAACCGGCAATATTTCTGTGCCAACGGTCGCTGAACGCGGTGGCGGTTTCAACGACCTTACGGGTTCTGTCAGTGGTCCTTACCTCGCGTCGCTACTCACGCAGAAGCTAGGTTATGCTGTCACGTCGGGGGAAGCCTATTCCAGCGTCTTCCCGGACGGACTCATTCCACAGAGGGCGTGGGCAGCGCCGGGCAAGAATCTTTTGCAGTACATTCCATCTCCCGATGTCAGTGCAAGTCAGTATTCGAGTTCAGCGTTTGCTCAAACTGTGCGCGACGACAAGGGTTCGGTGCGTATCGATGACAACACCCGGTTCGGTCAGATATCCGGATACTATTTCGTCGATGACTACAACCTCGACAATCCTTATCCTGGCTCGGTCGCCGGGGCAAGTATTCCCGGCTTCGATGCGCTGTTTATCGGGCGCGCACAACTGCTGTCGTTGAGCGATAACAAGTTGATCGGATCGAACACCGTCAATGAGTTTCATTTCGGCTATTTGCGCAATGCAAATATCATCGGGCAACCGGAGGGAGGGCTGGGCGTGAGTCTGGCATCGCAGGGTTTCACTACCGGCGCCGGAACGCCTGGGATATTTGTGCAGGCGCCGCAGTTTGAAGGCGTGGAGAACATCACGTTTCCCACGTTTGTCATGGGTGTTCCAATCACCAATGAGACGCAGGTGAACAACACGTACTTTCTGAGCGATGAACTCTCGCGGGTCATCAGCACGCACACTCTGAAGTTCGGCGCACAATTCCATATCGACCAGGTGAACGAGCATCCAAACGCTACGTTCAATGGGACCTTCAATATCAATGGAACAGAGACCGGTAACCCGTATGCGGATTTCCTGATTGGCGTCCCGAGCAACTACACGCAGTCCTCGGGTCAGCCGTTCTATCTACGAAATCGTTATGAGGGTGTCTACGGGCAAGACAGTTGGCGCGCACGAAACGACCTCACCATCAACGCCGGCATACGCTGGGACGTAATCATGCCCTTCTGGGAGAAGTACAACCAGATCCAGACCTGGGTTCCCGGAAAGGAGTCCACGCTCTACCCCGGAGCGCTCCCCGGCCTGCTGGTCGCTGGGGATCTTGGGATTCCAAAAACACTTTCTCCCACAAGTTACAAAAACTTTGCTCCGAGAATTGGGATTGCTTATTCGCCACGTTTTGATCAAAAATTTTGGACGACAATCTTCGGAGGCCGCGGCCAAAGCAGTATTCGAGCAAGCTACGGCCTCTTCTACACTGAGTTTCCCGGCTTACTGGCCGGAATCATGTACTCTGTGCCTCCCTTTGGGTACAACTACCTCAGTCCGGCACCGCCATTGTTCGCGACGCCGTTCATCTCAGCCGCTACCGGTGTCAATAACGGGCAGCGATTTCCATTTCCCTTTCCGCCCCACAACGTCTCCGCGTCCCATCCGGATACTTCTATCAACTGGGCCAACTTTGCGCCGCTGGCTGCGGACCCATTCTTCTACTCCCGCAATCGCGTTCCTTACATCAATAACTACATGTTCTCGGTCCAGCGACAGATCACCTCACGCGCCTTGTTAACTGTCAGCTATGTAGGAAACCAGGGGCACCGCATTCCAGCCGTCGTCTCAGTGAATCTCGGCAACCCGGCTCTATGCCTCAGACTGCCCGGCTGCGGTCCCTTCGGCGAAGACTCGAACTACACCACCGCAACCGGCCAAACCGTCTATGGCACCCGCACCGGACAAAACGGCGGAACACGTGTCGGACCGGGCGAAAACTACGGGGAAAATACTGCCGACGAGACAGTGGCCAACTCCAACTACAACGCGCTTGAAACTACCCTGCTTTATCAAAACAACGGCTCACAGTTCCTGCTGAGCTATACCTATGCAAAGTCCATCGACCAAGGCTCCAATATCGGGGAGCAGCTCAATCCGATGGACCCACGGCAAAGTCGCGCTATCTCTGCATGGGACCAGAAGCACTCTTTCGTTGCCAGTTACACCTGGGCGCTGCCCGTCGAGAGAGTCTTCCGCAGGTCCAATCGTCTGACCACGGAGTGGAGCATCTCTGGAATGACACGCTTCGCCACCGGCTTCCCTGTGATCTTGTACGACAATTCTGACAATTCGCTGTTGGGTACGCTGGGCAACGGCGTGAATAACTACCTATTAGATACACCGCAGTATCTGCCGGGGCTGCTGAAGATCAATACCAATGGCCGCAACGGCAGACCGGCATTCAACACAGCCTTAGTTTCCGGAAGAAAATCTCGGCCAACTCGGCAACGCAAAGCGCCGCATCTTCTACGGGCCGGGGATCAATAACTTCGACCTGACACTCCAGAAAAATCTCCGCCTGGCCGACACAAAGTCACTTGAGTTTCGTGTTGAGGCATTCAACGTTTTCAATCACGCTCAGTTCTACGGGCCCGCATCGGTGGACGGGCAGGTTGAAGATCCAAACTTCGGCCATATCGTCAGCGCTGCAGCGCCTCGCCTTGTACAGCTCGTGGCAAAATTCTCGTTCTAGTGCGTATGTTTGGCGCCCTTCAGGTTTTCGCCTGAGTTCGTCAAAACAAGTTTCCCCAGCTCGACGCCACGAAGGGCCAGCATACGGTCTGCGATCTGCTGAAGGTCTCTGCTTTGCCCCTTCATAATGATGACTTCAAGGCAGTAGTGGTGGTCAAGATGTATGTGTGTGGCTGCTAGAATCATGGCGCCGGCAGAGTGCTGCGTCTCGGTCAACTTCTGAGAAAGATTTGGAACGTGGTGATCGTACACAAGCGTTAAGGTTCCAACGACCGGCTTGTTCGAATCGACGATCTGGGATAAAAGTGCCTCGCGGATGAGATCGCGGAATGCCTCGGAGCGGTTGGCGTAACCGCGCTTGGCAATCAGATGATCAAACTCCTTCAAGAGATCTTCGTCGAGCGAAACCCCCGTCCTGCTTAATTGCGACATCGTTCTTCTCCGTCACGATTGTACGGCGGAGCGGGTCGTATGGTGCCAACGCCTGCTCATCCGCTAAATGGCGCATAGTAATCTCACGCTAAAGCTTAAAACTTTCTTGATCCTGTACTTGAAGAGTGGCGGAAATCTTCAGAAGTCGATTCTTCCCTGAAGTGCAATCATGTGCGGGGAGCTATCCCCGCCGAGGCCGACACCCAATAGTCCGGTAGGAGGGGAAATGGTGCTTGTCACAGCGCCAAATCCCGTCTGCGTTGCAGGTTTCCCCGGTGTACCCGCCTGATTGCTGGGCAGCGCAAAGTTGGGATGGTTGAAGACGTTGAAGAACTGCGTGTCGAAACGGAAGGTGACATGTTCTGTGACTGGAATCTTCTTGGTCACGTAAATCTCGGAATAGATGAAATGAGGTCCTCGATAGTTGTTACGGCCAGAGTTACCGAACTGGCAATTGGCGGGTGAATCTCCCCCAGCACACGCGCCGGTGCTGGGATCGACAACCGAAGCGAAGGCGTCCGGGTTGAGCCATTGCCGGGTGCCGGTCTGCGTTACACCGGTAACCGGAGTCTTACGATAGATTGAAACACCGAAGACCCGGTTCGCATACTGGGGTCCGCTCCCTTGAAAGATGCCCTTGTTGTTCGCCGTGTAGGGAGCGCTGAGGACGCTGAATGGCACTCCGCTGTGCAGGAATGCCGTCTCCGATATCTGCCAGCCGCCCATTATCTGCCTCAGCAACGCATGGTCGGAACGAAAAGGAATCTCGTAGATGCCAAAGGCCGAGATGTTGTGGCGTATGTCGTAATCACAGTTACCGTATTCCTTACGCAGATTGCCCGGCAGTGGAGAGATAATGCCCAGACTGGAAAAAGGGAGCAACCCTCCGTTCGATACTTCGTCGAGGCAATGGCTGTAGGTATAGTTGCCACGCAGTGTCAGACCGCGGTATTGCTTTGTTGCGCTGATTTGCAGGCCGGTATAGTTGCTGCCCGCATCTGTGCGGAATTCATTGACGTTGCCGAAGCGTTGATCGAGCGGCTGCTTGTAGGCGAAAGGTGCGAAGCATCCATTGCAGACAGTCTGATAGCCGTTCAATTGGACCTGGTATGGTTCATGCACCGCGCGTGTGCCAACATAATCCACTCGCAGAGAACCTCTAGCGCCCAGTTCGCGTTCAACCCCCAGGCTCCATTGCAGAAAGTACGGTGTCTTCAGCGTGCCGCTGGGAAAAGTATTCAGATTAACGGCTAAGGGACACGTCGGAGCGCCGGCAGGTAAGCCAACGCACGGCGCAGCTCCTGAATGAAAGGCGGTCTGAAAGAGCTGGTTTGCCTGCACTGTCGCGTCTACGGCACTCTTTGGTACTCCCGGCGCAACTCCGATGCCGCCCACCTGTCCGTTGATTCCACCCACGAAGACGGGCGCATACGGGGGATTCGTCGCCCCCAGATCGGCAACCTGCGCTGGAATGATGTCATTGAAGACGCCGCCTCCTGCATGGACCGCTGTCTTATCGGACAATTCGTAGGCTACCGCGGCACGCGGCTGCCAGCTCAGGAGTGGGGTACCCGGAAACAGCGTTCGCACATTGGTCTGGATTGCCCGGTTCAACGGCTGATCGATGTCATGCACCATATCCAGAAACGACCCTACAGGCCGTGCGAACAAACCGTGCTGATTGATAGGGTTTGTATTCCAGGTCGCTCGCAAACCTGCCGTCAGGGTCCATCTCTGACTGGCCTTGAAGGTGTCCATTGCATACATATCGAGGTTGCCGAGAGCGATGCGCTCTTTCTGTGTAACTGGAAAACCGGCGGTCACCGTGGACGCGGCGCCATAGGTGAACTGCGCGAGATCGTTGTAGACCACGCTGGGGACAACCCCTTCGCCGAGATCGTAGTCGCTTACATCCAGCCTGCGGGAGTTCTCACCGAACTCGAAGCTGTGGCGTCCGTGAGTCCAGATGAGATTGTCGTTGATCTGCCACTGCGTTATCTTGCGGCCTTGTGTATAGGTCTGGTTGTTTCCGCCAAGCGTGGTGAAGGGCGCATTGGAACTGCCTCCGGCTAAAACGATCGGGAAGGTCTGGAGCACCTGTGAATAGTTGTTGGGCAGGAAGAGGCTTGAATACCAGCTTGCGCCGGGATTGAACTGATTGACCAGGTTCGGAGTGAACAGGTGCGTGTAGCCGAGCACAAGCGTCCTCTGCGGCTGTGGGGAATACGAGTTGAAGATGGGATTGATAGGGTCGGTGTAGGCGGCCTGCAGGCCCGTGTCCTGCTGGAAGCGATACCAGATGCTATTGTCTGCGTTGATGGTGTGGTCGATCTTGACGACGATCAGGTTCTCGCTGTCCTTGTTGTTCAACGACTGGGAGCGCTTGTTCGCGCAGCCGGACCCATTGAAGAGATTCGCGGAAGTTTGCGTGCCGGGCAGCAAGACTCCGTTTTGGTCCAACGGGCACGAGAGAACAGGTGTCGGTGTTCCTGCTGTATCGCTATAGAGACCGAACATCTTTTGATAGAACCCCACTTCCTGCAGCTGTGCGGGCAGCATGGTACCGTTGATCGGATCGGTTCCGCCGCGGGGCAATTGCTGCAACACATATTGTTGATAAGCAGGCGAGGGCACGGTCGTCCGAGCGACCAGCGGAAGAGCGATGCGGATGCCTTCGTAGTGCCCGAAGAAAAAGAGTTTGTTTCGCAGGATCGGTCCGCCCAGGCTCACGCCAAACTCGTTCACGACTGAGCGCGGTTTCCTGGCGATGTTCCCCGGTGTGTCGTTGGCATGGAGGAAGTAATCGGTGGCGTTGAGCAGGGATCCGTTCCATATCTCGTACACATCTCCGTGAAAGCGATTCGTACCCGATTTCGTGAAGTAGTTGACCTGCGAGGCTCCGTAGCGCCCCTGATCGACTGCGTAGGAATTGGTGTTTACGGTCACTTCCTGCAAGGCATCCAGTCCGATGACGAGATTGGTTGAAAGGCCTATATTCAGTCCGAGAAAAGGATCGTTGGCGTCGAAACCGTCCAGAATATAGCCATTCGATGTGGCAGGTAGTCCGTTGAATTCAACGTTGCCGTAGCCGCCTGCGGCCTTTGCGTCATTCGACGAACCTGCCGTATTCATGAGTGCGCCCTGCGCGAACTGCGCAATATAAGTCAGGTCTTGGCCCGGATTGGGGAGGCTCTTGATGGTCTTGGCTTCCAGCGTGGTCGATGTGTTTGCGTTCTCCAGACTCATCAGCCCGGATTGCGCGGCCACTTCGACAGATTGCGAAGTTGCTGCGGGAAACAGCGTGAAATCGACGGTGGCCGTCTGGCCCACGGAAACACTCGTGGGTTGTGACTGCCCCGTACCGAATCCCTCGGCATGAACCTCGATCCGGTAGGTTCCAGGGTTCACTTGTGAAAAGAGAAAGTGCCCGTCCCCGTTACTCTGGACGATGCGAACTGCGCCGGTATCGATATCGGTTGCCTTTACCTGGGCATTGGGAACCACCGCGCCACTCTTATCCGCAATACTGCCCGCAAGAGCACTGCTGGTGCCACTCTGCGCCCAAAGTGGAGACGTACGAACCGCGATGAACATCAGGAAACACGCTAGAATTGTCCTTGCGATTCTTCTTTGCATCATGGGGAATCTCCGGGTGCCGCTGGCTCGGAAGGTCTGCGTAGCCGTCGCGATGAATCGGCAGCGGCAACAGTCCGGCAGCATATTTAGGCATGCCTAAATATTAGGTACGCCTAAAATATACCCGTGTCAAATTGCGAATTTGAGAGTGCGCTATGACCGCTCGCCGCCAACCGAACCCGAACACTGAATCCGTGGACAACTATCTCAAAGCGATTCTGACTCTGGGTGGGCCCGAAGAGAGTAGGGTGACGGGCAATGCTCTCGCGCACTATCTGGACGTTGCGCCCGCCTCCATTACGAATATGCTGCAAAAGCTGGCCGCAAGCTCGCCTCCACTTGTCGAATATGAGCGGCACCGTGGTGTACAGCTGGCCGCATCGGGAAAGAAACGGGCGTTGGAGGTAGTGCGCCACCACCGCCTTATCGAAACGTTCCTCTATGAAGTACTCGACTATCCAATCGACAAAGTGCATGAAGAAGCCGAGCGTCTCGAACATTTCATCTCGGAGCTATTTGAGGAGCGTATCGCAGCCAAGCTCGGACATCCAAAGATCGATCCGCACGGGCATTGCATTCCCACAATGGATGGGAAGATGCCGAAGCAGAATTCCATATCGCTCACGGATGCGTTGGAAGGAACTTTTATCGTAGAAAGTGTCTCAGACCACGATGCGCGCACGTTAAAGCTGCTCAAGAGCAGCGGTATCGGACCTGGTGTCCATCTTCGTCTGAAAAGCCAGAAAGCTGATGATTTCGCCGTGAGCATCGGACGCTCGGCAAAAACCCTGCATCTTACACGCGAAGCCGCTGCTGCAATCAGAATCCATCCTCATCATTAACAAATAAGAGGTCGGCTATCGGACGTGGTTGACGAGTCCCATCGCGGACTGGTAATTCTTGTCTTGTCACAATGCCGCACAACCTGTCCACGTTCGATCTAGCTCTGTCGCTCCGCCTGCGGGCTGAGATCGCCATTCCACGCATTCTGATTAGCCCGCCATCAGGTGGTGCCGGCATGTAATCGTTTCTCCCAACGAAAGCCAGCAGCCACCAGCATAATGCGCTTGGTGGCTTTTTCTTTGTCCGCAACATTCCCACAGAAAGGAGCCGCTTATGACCTGGAAGTTCCATGTACACGCAACCGAACAACGGAGGCTATTCTCGCGTATTCTTCAGATCCTTGAAAGCCAACTGGTCAGCATCCGCTCCTTCGCAGGGGAGGCAAACAATGGCGGGGTTCACATTACCTTCGTGGTCTCGTCCGAAGAGGACAGATCGTATCGCATCGAGGCACTTCTTTATCGCCTGGAGGATGTTCGCAGTGTGTCCGTTCTATCGGAACCGTGAAACTGCACCGGCAATCCGAGGCATGGATTCGCAGCCTTCTGGAGGAGACCCATCATTCGTAGTGAACTTTACAGCTACGCCCAATCGTTGGGGGTGAAATTCGGATGGGAGATTGGTGGGCTTATTGCAGGACATTGGATCGGGCAGTTTCTGTACGAAAGAATCACTCACAGTGGACTCAGCAGCATCAACAGATGTCACTTGTATTGCAGCCGATTCTTCGGCGATTCATTGCATAGGATAGCCGCGAAGGAAAAGATCGACTGTCTCGCGGACCAACCGATCCAGGGTCTTGGCGTCGGCTTGTGTGTCCATTCCTGCAAGCAGCCGATACAAAATATTTGAGGACAACGCATCATAAAAATATATCGCTGCCGTTGCTTGCGCTGATGCGCGCTGCTTCGCGTCGCCGGAGTAAGACATGAGGACATTTGCAATCAACTTCGTCGTTGCCTGAGGGCCATGCACATACCATGCATATCCAACTTCCGGACATCGTGGCGCCTCTGCAATCACCAATCGGTGCAATGCGATAGAGTGCGGCTTAGTGAGAAGACCAACAAGTGCCCGGCCAAGCTTCTTCAAGCTCTGCTCCAGACTCAACTTCGAGTAATCGATATCGCGCAGCGGAGCGTTGAATTCCTTGCAGAGATTTTCGATGGTCAGAATAAACAAACCGCACTTACCGCCAAAGGTGCTGTATATGGTGCTCTTGGATCCTCCAGCCTTTTGTACAATTTCATCTATCGTTACGCCATCATAACCACGCTTCAAGAATAGATCGGCTGCAGTTTTCTCCAGGGCTGCGCGGCGTTTTTTTGAACGTGCCTGCTCTTTTTTCATTTCTACCTCCATTGCAAAAGTCGCAGATTGAGAATGCATATGGCCCGTAACGTGTATGCAGTCTCGCTTTTCACAAGTTCATCAATTTAAGATTGCTACAAATATAAGCGAATTTTTCTAAATCTTGCAGTTAAATGTACTGTACGGTACATTCTTATTATAGAGCGAAACGCCGATTGCGATCTCATCTTTGGAATGTTTACAGACGAGATGCACATATTCACCGGCAGCACATGGCGTTGTTATCGCTTTATCATTCCGATTCCAGCGAGGAACTTCTCTATGAAAATTGCCCATCTTTGGCTCGCTACAATTGCGGCGGCTGTGATCATGCCATCTTTATTTGGCTTGGAGAGTCCATCCTCTACTTCAAAAGTACAAACAGGGCCAGCAGCATTTACCAACTGGCAACAGGAGAAGCCGGGGGTCTCCCGCAAGATCACTCTCGCCGATCTCCCGCAACCATTCGCGACCAAGTCCGTTGACAATGGACCCAACATTGTTCCACGCCCCGCCAATGCATGGCCTCAAACTCTGCCAGGATTCAAGGTGGAACTGTACGCGACTGGCTTGGATAATCCACGCTTGATCCGCACTGCGCCCAATGGAGATTTGTTTGTTGCAGAGAGCCATGGAGGAGATATCCGTGTCTTTCGTGGCATCACAAAAGATGGAAAACCTGAAAAATCTGAGGTGTTTGCTACAGACTTGAATCTTCCCTTCGGAATTGCGTTTTACCCTGTCGGACCCAATCCGCAATGGGTGTATGTAGGGAACACAGATTCCGTTGTACGTTTTCCGTATCACAATGGGGATATGAAGGCCACAGGCGCCGCACAAACCATCGTTTCCGATATACCCGGCGGTGGCCATCTGCGCGGCGGCGGCCATTGGACTCGCGATGTCGCATTCTCTTCTGACAACACCAAAATGTTTGTCTCCGTGGGATCACACTCCAATCACGACAATGCCGACAACAACCCATTGGAATGGCACCGTGCCGACATTCTGGAGTACACACCTGAAGGTAAAGATTTCAAGATCTATGCCTATGGCATCCGAAATCCAGTTGGGATTGCCATCAATCCAACAACGGGTCAATTATGGGCCTCTGTGAATGAACGAGACACGTTGGGAAATAACCTTGTGCCGGACTATATCACCCATATTCAGGAAGGCGGATTCTATGGCTGGCCATGGTTTTATATGGGTGGGCACTGGGACCCGACGCTTCAAGGCAAACATCCGGAATTGAAAAATAAAGTACTAACGCCGGATGTTCTTATCCAACCGCATTCCGCCTCATTGGAAATGACGTTTTATGAAGGACACCAGTTCCCCGCTGAGTACCATGGAGATGTTTTCGCAGCGGAACACGGGTCGTGGAACAAGCGACAGCGCGCCGGATACGAAGTGGTCCGTGTACCTTTGAAAGATAGGCATGCAACAGGAGTTTACGAGGACTTTCTCACTGGATTTGTTCTTTCTGATGGGAGTGTCTGGGGGCGTCCAGTTGGCGTGGCTGTGGCAAAAGACGGCTCGTTGATGGTCACAGACGATGGCTCTAACTCCATTTGGCGCGTCAGCTACACGGGTGCGCATTAAACTCGGCGCAACTGTGAACTATAAAGATCACTTACGCGCTTTGCCTGTACGTATCCCTGTGCGGATAAACACGTCGGCCAAGCCGCTTTTGCTGCTCGTTGTTCTTGCGTTCTGCTTAGCCGCAAGCCCAAATGTCTTGCAGGCTCAAATTATTCGTGCGCATTATTCGGGACAGGTCCTGGGGCCGGCCAACCAGCCTGTCCCAGATATCTCTGTTCAACTGGAAATAGCGCAGCGTACGCTGCAGGCCGTTACCGACAGCACAGGTCATTTTGATTTTGTTGTTTCGCCGGCAAGCACCACTCTGAAAGCACAAGCAACGGTAAAAATATTGCAGCCCGGCTATGCCCCATTGCAACAAGATATTCTTCCAAACTCTCCAGCATATTTGCATCTCTCTCTGGGAACCATTTCTCAACGTGTAGTTGTGACCGCAAGTAAGACAGCTCTGGCGCTCGATGCATCTGCCAATACCGTGCAGGTAGTCTCTGCGCGCTCGCTACAGCAGACCGCCAATGTATCGTTAGGGGACGGTTTACGGCATGTGACTGGATTAAGCCCGTTCCGCAGATCCAGCGCACTGATTGCCAACCCAACATCGCAAGGGGTCTCTCTGCGTGGTCTGGGATCCACTGCAGCCAGCCGTACCCTGGTATTGGCCGATGACATCCCTATCAATGATCCCTTCGGCGGCTGGATTTACTGGGACCAGATCCCTTCTCTTGCCATCCAGGATGTAGAAGTCGTACGCGGCGGAGCTTCGGACTTATATGGAAGCAGTGCGATCGGCGGAGTGATTCATATAATTGAGCGCCCTTCGGAAGGGCCTGCCATCTATGCGATCGATACTGGATACGCACAAGAAAACACCCGGCACCTTGCGGTTCTAGGAAAGAAGCAATTCGGACCTTGGAGTGGACTCTTTGCCGGCGACACGCTGCGTACGGATGGCTATATTGAAGTTCCGGAAGACTTACGCGGCACTGTCGATACCGCTGCCAATGTTCACTATGAAAATGCAGAACTGGATTTGGCTCGTACGATTGAACAGAGTGGACGCGCATTTCTCCGCGGGAATCTTTTGAATGAGGCTCGCGGCAATGGCACTCCGCTGCAAACCAATGGCACGCGTCTGTGGCGATACTCGAGCGGCTTGGATTGGACTACAGAAAATGCAGGTATTTTCAATTTGCGGCTGTCTGGAAGTCAGGAACACTATCGGCAAAGTTTTTCTGCCATTGCCACCAACCGTGACAGTGAATTTTTGACTCGTCTGCAGCAGGTTCCCATCCAACAGATGAGGGCTTCGTTTCAGTGGACGCGCGTGCTGCGCCCATGGCTGACGATTGTTGCCGGGGCCGATGCAAACGATATTCGCGCTACGGATTTTGAGTTGCCAATCATGGATGGGCATACCAATGGTTTGAGCGATACGACAGCGCGGCAGCGTGACATAGGCGAATATATCGAAGGTCTTGTACAAGCAAACGGCTGGACCCTCAGTGGATCTTTCAGAATTGACACATTTCAGAACCTGGATGCCACACAATACCAGCAAACCGGCGAAGCTCCCCTGCAAACCACCCAGATTCCAAATCGCAGTGAAACATTGCTCAATCCCAAACTGGGTGCAGTTCGCCATATCAATGAATATCTGGACCTAACGGCATCCGCATACCGAGCCTTCCGTTCTCCGACGTTGAATGAGCTGTATCGCCAGGGGCAGGTGGGACAGGAGATTACGCTGGCCAATCCGAATTTGGTATCGGAACGTGCGACCGGCTGGGAGACCGGCTTACAATTTTCCCTACCCCAGTGGAATGCAGTTGTGCGTGCCAGTTATTTCTGGACAGAGGTGAATCGCCCTGTCACTGCGTTGACGCTGAACACTACGCCTACAGAGGTTTTGAACCAGCGGGAAAATCTGGGCCAAATACGAAGTCGCGGACTATCTCTTGATTATGAAGCGGAACCCTTCCCCTGGCTTAGCGTGCGCGGTGGCTATCAATACGCTAACGCCACAGTGACTCAGTTCGTACAACAGCCCAGCCTGATTGGAAAATGGATACCACAAGTCGCACATAACATGGCAACCATGCAGGTGGGTGCCAGCCGGCATGGGTTGGGAACGATGCAGCTTCTTGCAACCGAAAGCGGCCGCCAATATGACGACGATGCCAATGCATTTTTATTGCGTGGATACTTTCAGTTAGACGGATATGTCTCTCACACATTCGGCTCAAGATTCGAGGCGTATGCCGCTATTGCAAATATCTTCGATCGCTCCATCCAGGTGGGGCGTACTCCGATACTTACGCTGGGAACTCCTCGTATGGCAAGCGTGGGCATCCGCATTCATTCTAGGCCCTGACAGATTGCTCCGATCCGGATATTGGCAACACAGGCAGAAGGAATTTCCTGATTCTCTATCTTGCTGAGCCTTGGATTATGAAACCTGGAAATCCAGGAGAATGAAACGGGAATAATATTGTTTCTAAATGGCCGTCCGCAAAATCGTCCATATCGATATGGATGCGTTTTATGCTTCTGTCGAACAGCGGGATGATCCGCAATTGCGCGGCAAACCCGTCGTTGTCGCATGGCGCGGCGCACGTTCTGTGGTCTGCGCTGCATCATACGAAGCGAGGCGTTTCGGCGTGCGTTCTGCCATGCCAGCAATTCGTGCCGAACGTCTATGCCCCAATGCGGTCTTTGTCGCTCCGGATTTCACCCGCTACCGCGCAGTCTCACGTCTCGTCCGAGATATCTTCAGGCGCCACACCGATTTGATCGAGCCGCTGTCGCTGGATGAGGCATATCTCGACGTTACCGAAAACAAAACCGGCTTAACAACGGCCACGCGCGTGGCGCGCAGTATTCGAGAGCAAATTCGTCAGGAATTGCATTTGACAGCGTCAGCAGGCGTAGCACCGAACAAATTTCTGGCAAAAATCGCTTCTGACTGGAAAAAACCAGATGGGATTTTTGTCATTCGACCTGCAGATGTGGAGACTTTCCTGCCTCCACTGCCCGTAAGACGTCTGCCTGGTGTAGGCAAAGTAACAGGAGAAAAGCTTGAACAGCTAGGAATACAGACGGTGGGAGATTTGCGAAGTTTAGATCTGGTCATGCTCGAAGGCCGCTTTGGCCGCCATGGTTTGCGCCTGTACGAGCTGGCTCGCGGCGTTGATGATAGCGCCGTCGTCCCGGACAGGCCTACGCGATCCATCTCCGCCGAGGATACATTTGAGCACGACGTACCCTTGGCTGAAACGGAACCGATGATTCGTCGCCTCGCCGAAAAGACGTGGTCTGCTTCGCGCAAAGAATCACGCGTAGCGCGTACCGTAGTTCTCAAGCTAAAGACAAGCGAGTTCAACATTCTCACACGGAGCCACACGCCTAGCAACCCTCCCTCATCCTGCGAGGAATTGACCATCATCGCCCTGTCACTACGAGACCGAGTGGATCTGGGTTTGCAACAGCGTTTTCGTTTAGTCGGCGTTGGCTTAAGCAATTTCCACAATCCTGAAAATGACTCTGCGCAAACGTATCTTTTCGACTAATTGCATACTATGGCCGAGCATCGCTTTCTGGATTTAAGTTGGAAGATATTGATGGCAAGATTACAGAAGAGAAAAGGATGCCGCAGTTTCTGATTGATTGCTGAAAGGAATTATTTATGGCGTTCCTTTACGTATCATTGGCCTGCGCAAGATTTTGAGCATCTCGGAGATCTTTTGCTATGCTTCGACTCGCGACTATTCTGTCTTGACACCGAAAGGCTTGCTAGAAGAAAAGTTGGTCTGATTTACATGCACCGCATGAGAGGAAGAATTGTTATGGAAATGTGTTGCCTGGTAGCAGAATTGAATGCCAATCACGAGTAATAGCATGGCCAGGGCAAATCTTAGCTGGCGATTCGGAAGCTTCGGTGCAAGCCCACTACCCACAAACGCGCCGAGCGCGCCTCCCGCCACTAACTTCAGTAGGAGGATGCCGTCGTAACTGCCACCGAGCACATGCAGCCCCCCTCCCACAAGCGACAGGCAAAGTCCAAAAGCGAGATCCGTACCGACGACTTGGGATGCGTTTAAGCTTGTAAGGCCAAGCAATGCCAGAGTTCCAAGCGCACCTGCGCCTGAAGACGAAAAGCCTACCTCGGTACCTATAGGCAACATGAGTGCGGCAATCCATGCGGGATGAGTTTGTTTCGCGTTGGCCTTGCGATCCGGATAGACATGCCTGTAAATATGCCAAATTGAGGAAGCAACAATGATGCCGCCGAGCGCCGCATACAGAATATTCTGCTGCCCGTGTTTTACAACTCTATGGAAAAAAATCACTCCCAAAACAACACCCGGTAATCCACCGATCAACATAATTCCAACGATGCGATACACAACCTGCTTCCGCCAAATTTGAATGGGCACGACTATCAACTTGACGATCGCAGAATACGCAAGGGCCGTTCCCACACTCACTGCAATCGGAACACGCAAAAGCAGGATCAGTAGCGGTGCCGTGATGGTGCCTGCACCCACGCCTGTAACAGCTATCGCAAACGCGATAAAAAATCCGATCACCCATTCCATGCTGGTTCCGTTCCTATGGCTTTCGCCCCTTCATGAGCGTTTCGCACGCAAACCAATAACACATCGGTAAAAAATAAATTGAAGAGATGCAATCATCATGCCTTGCATGTTTCCTGAAATGTTTGTTGGGAAATGAGGTAGGCAAAGAAAAACCCACACTCAGCAAATGTCTGATCGTGGGTTTGTTACTGCTTAAGCTGACTGAATAGAGTTACACTCTATCGACAGTGCTCGCACCCTCGCCGACATGCGCTGCAAAGACAACAGCAACAACAAGCGGTGGGACGCATTCGGGTACAGAGCCTGAAAGACATGACTGTCTTAGGATGTCGCAGTATCCATAGGATGTCAATCCCATCGAAACTCACGGGCCGTTAATAATCGGCTTCGAAACCGTGGGCTGGTAGTTAAATCGATATGGCTGAATACGATCTCCCGACTCGAAGCGATCATTCCAATTCAACCTGTATCGCAGCGTAGCCGCAGTATCTGGATAATGCATGGTCGCTGGATAAGGATAGGTGCGCATCCCGTGAAACGGCATCTCGGCAACCGTAAAAGGCAGCGCTTCATAAAAATCCATATCCTTTACAAAGCCATTGGCATAGAAAAAATAGTCGCGCTTCCAATGCGGCGGCAATGGCGGCAGTGTAGTGGCACTGAATTCCACATCGATTTCTTCACCGCTCCCAAAGATCACATACTGGTCGTCTACTTTCTTTAGCAGAGGCGTTACGTTGCCGTAACGCGTGTAGCTGCCGCGCTGCCATGCAAACGGACCTGTGGTGCTGATCTTTTGGTAGTCGTACGTTAGATCTCCAGGAGTTGCTCCCTCAATCTGCTGCGGATATCCGCGAAACGCAAGATGTGCCGTGCTCAGTGGAAGCTCGGTCTGCCGCGCCGTACGAGAAATATCCGGGCCATTGTCAACAAGCACCTGGTCCCAGTAAATCTGCAGATTGGTCGTCAGCCGGATGCGGCGTGTACCCACAGGCAATTTACCGGTTAAATCGACAACGATCGTACGCGGTAGACCAGCCGGGAATCCCATATCATCGATGACGCGTTTCCAGGAACCATCCGGCATCTGCGCTTCTACATAAGGCGGTACCGGTTTCAACCCTGCCTGCCATGCAGCATACATGGAGCTCGCGCTAAAGTATTCGATATATCCATGCATCAATAATCGCAGTGGATTCCGCGGCGTCCACGCACCCAGATCCAGAGTCAGCGTGTGCTGATTTGCATATCCCGCAAACTTCAAATCCTTGAAATCACGCACATACTTGTGGTCACGTTCGCGCAATAGATCAAGCACATTGCGTCCCTTATCATCCCATGCGCCCGCAAGGGGATGCGCATTCGACGTAACCACCGTCTTGCCAGATGCAAATGGAGGCTCACTCAAGAACTTCTCATCCGGATAAACTTCCGTCCCATCAGGATGATCTACGGCAATCAGCCGTACCTGATCGATAAAGTTGATTTCCTCCATTGGCTCCCCAAAGCGCAAGCTTAAGAACCCATCGCGCGCTTTCAGATCTGCACCGTCAACTTTGATCCATTCATCTGGATCTCCCTGATTCATTGCGGTTGGCGACACCCAATGTCCTACGACAGCCGCGCCAATTACATCCGAGACAAAACGATATTCCTTGCCATCCCAGGCAAACAGCACAGGACAGGAACTGCCTCGACGATCCAGTTCTTGTATTGCTGCAACTTTCGATACTGGCAAATTGATTTCGTCCTGTGGTACTCCGGTAGGCCACAGCAGACGCACGACATCGGCTTGGGTTGCTTGCCCAAGCCCAGCCAGAATCTCAGTCGATCCCTGACTTAAATATCCTGAACCACCTGCAACCTCAAACTTCTGCCGATGTCCATCAGCCAGCACATCCACTTTCGTGCCAATGGCGGACTTATTATCTGCAAGCCCTGTTAAATCGATGCGTAATGAGTGGTTCTTGCTTCCTCCGACATTGCGCAACACGACAGGAAGACCGCCCAATTGCGTAACAATTAAATCGGCTGCACCATCACCATCCACATCCGCTGCAATCACCGATCGCGCATTCTGCAGCTTGACCTTGTCCAATCCGACGGCACTGGTTACATCCTCAAATCCTTCCGGACCACGGTTACGGAAAACACGAAGCTCCGTGCCATGACTTGTTTCAACAACTGCAGCCAGGTCAATCCAGCCATCGTTGTCGATATCGATGCCAGTCACACCCCAGGCGCGTTGAATACCTTTGACTGGTAGATCTACCCGCTCAAAACGCTTGCCATCTACATTGCGCCATAGGCTGATGCCCGGAGCACCGGCATGCGTTACAGCAAAATCCATCCACTCGTCTTTGTTGAAATCAAGCGCGTAAATGCCAACAGTGGCAGCCAAATTCTCGTCATCATAGAGCGGCGCAGACTTAAAGCGTCCTTCGCGCGGATTCGCAAAAAAAGTTGGCGCACCTTCAGACCCGGTTACGACTAAATCCACCGCACGATCATTATTGACATCGGAAAGCACCGCACCCACTGTTTTGCCTTGTCCAGCCAAGCCTGTCGGTTCAGTCCACTCCGTAAATGTGGAATTGCCGTTGTTCCGCCAAAGTACATTTGGCCCCATGCCAGGTTTTGCGCCTGCAGATCCAGTGACGAATAAGTCCAGATCGCCGTCGTGATCAAAATCAACAAACGTCAGACCCGCTGGATGATTCAATGATCGAATGCCAACCTGCGAAGTAACATCTGCGAATTTTCCGTGTCCCAGGTTGTGGAACAGCACCACTCGGTCACTAAAAGCCACAGCTAAATCCGGCAGTTTATCGTTGTCGTAATCGCCAACGGTACATGCAATAGCATTTCCACTGGCACTCAAGCCTGTCTGTTGGTCGGCAATCTCCTCAAAGCTTCCATTGCCTAAGTTGCGATATGCATGAATCGCGTGTTCTCCGCTGCCCAGCACGATCAAGTCCTTATGGCCGGCCCCGGTAATATCGAGAATGCAAGCTCCACCGCCTAAACCACCATTCTGGACCGCATTCGTTGTGACTGCGCCATGCACGGGTTGCGATTCAAACTGCACTGGAATCATTGCGCCAACCGGCGGTTCTGGCAACAAAACATCTTGCACGGTTGCGTAATGTCCCTGTTCTCCATAGACAGTCGTAAGAGGTGAAGAAATTTTGTCGTGAGTAAGATGCGAAAAATATTTGAGCTGCTCTCGTGCCTCATCGTTCTTCCCCAAACGTTGCAGTGTCCTTGCCAATCCAAACACTGCAGAGGCATGGACGGGATTCAAACGAAGTGCAGCTTGAAATTCACCCAGTGCTTTATCGAATTGCTGTGCCTCAAAATGCGATGAGCCGAGAAAATAATGCGTATCAGCATCGGATGGATCGATTGCAACGACATGCTGAAAATCGCCGATCGCCAATTCAGGCTTTCCTTCGCTGCGATGCACCAGGCCAAGACTGTACCAAATACTCGGATTTTTAGGGTCCAGTCGCGCTGCTTCTGTTAGGGCTGCGTCAGCTTCTGGCAGTCTCTGCATATACAACAGCGCAATCCCACGATTGACCTGCAATACAACCATGGAAGGATCGGCAGCATGTGCTTCATCAAACTCACCGAGGGCTTTTTCCGTCAATTGTTGGTTCATCAGAGCCACGCCAAGATTATTCAAGCGTGCAGCTTTTACGCGACCATGCGGAACATCAGCAGCCCAGAGTGAAGCCGCAGAAACAGCCATCAAAAAAAACTGCAATATAAGCAATCCTTTATATACGGGGACACTCAGGCGGGTTCTTATTGGCATAGGGTTGTTTCCGCAAGACAAGCATTCACTTTCAAGTCATATCCGTAAAAGTTCAAGCAGAACGCGCACGCGTAGAGGCTAGTTTGGCATTACGTGGTATCCGAATGCAAAACGGCCAATAAACATTTGAGGATTATCTCCAGGTGGTGTTATACGAAAGGAACTAACGCGGGAACTTACGTCGCGCTTTGCATTGACCGTTCCCATCAACTTTCCAGTGGCTGCTTCGTAAAAGCTAACGGCCAACATATCGCCATCGCGGCGCCATCCAATGGCATATTGTCCTGGACGCAGCGTAAATGCATTAATCTTCAGTGGAACCTGCGACAAAAAGAAGTGAGAATATTTTCCATCAGCAGAATATCCCGCGGTAATCATGACAACGCCTGCGATAAATTTTCCTTTGCCATCCGTAACTCCGGAAGCGGAGCGCATCTCTGTTTCAATACGCTCACTTCCCACCGGAGCGCGCGCAGGAATAACGGACCTCAACTCCGACGGTGTCGCCATACGCCAGCCCATGCTGGAACTCTGGGCAGACAAGCAGAACGGAATGCTGAAGGCAAGCAGGCACAACGTTGAGAATACTTTTCTCATGAACATCCTTCTCTTCATCGAACCATCACAGGTGAACGATACCGCGTTGTATCGCTGTCATCGCAGCCTGTGTACGATCTGAAACCATTAACTTACTCAGTAAATTGTTGATATGAGATTTCACTGTTGCTTCTGATATATGCATCTCTACTGCAATTTCCTTATTGCTTCTTCCTTGAACAATGTGCCGCAGCACCTCCAACTCTCTCCCTGTCAGTTGTTCCGTACCAATCCGTTCTGCCAGCCTCTGGGCCACAAAAGTCGGGATGCAGGACTTGCCTGCGTGCACGGCCCGTATTGTGCTAATAAGTTCCTCACTGGAGACACCTTTCAACAAGTAGCTGCGCGCGCCCGCCTGAAGTGCTTTGTATATATCCTCATCGCCGTCGTACGTAGTTAAGACAATAATTTTCGATTCAATATCTATCTCTCGGATTCGCTGGATTGCCGTCACTCCGCTTCCCCCTTTCAAGCGAAGATCCATAAGGGTGATGTCTGGATGGTGTTTTTGAAATTGACTAATGGCTTCATCGCAATTATCGGACTGCGCAACCACTTCAAAGTTCGATTCCGTTTCTATCAGGGCCACCAATCCCTGGCGAACGACATTGTGGTCTTCCACAACCATGATGCGAATTGGCGTAGGCAATGTTGTTTTGTCTAATGTCATTTGAAGCTCAATTCTTTCTATGTATAACTACGTTTCGATATCCAGGATGATCGCGGTGCCCTCATTTTCTTTGCTTTCAATATGGAATGTTGCATGAATCAATTTAGCTCTTTCCCTCATTCCTGTAAGGCCGTAATGACCGTCCCCATCAGAATCGCTGTTTCTACTGACAACCAATCCGCGGCCATCATCGGAGATAATCATTCGCACATGTGTCTGTTCATATGCAAGTAAGACGCGAATTCGACTTGCACCCGCATGGCGAACCGCATTGATCAGAGCCTCTTGCACAATCTTCAGAAGTTCATTTTCTGTCGCTTCTGGCATTGGGCGATAGGCTCCGTGGATATCTAAATCAATTTCAGCAACGGATTGTTGCTTGGCCTGCTTTACGACACCAGACAAACGTGCAGGGAAATCTTTATCTCGTGAAGTCTGCGAGCGCAAATCCCATATAGAGTGTCTAGCCTCAGACAAGCTGGAATTCACCAATGAGAGCGCTTGCTCGATATGGTTTTTTGCTGACTCATTGGAGTGATCAACCAGACGTTTGGCCACTTCCAGTTGCAGCGAAATGGCCACAAATCCCTGTGCAAGTGTGTCATGAATCTCGCGAGCGATCCTGTTTCTCTCTGCCAGAACCGCATTGAACTGCAACTCTACGCTCTTCATTCGAAAACGATAAAGTTCATAGCCTACTAAGCCAAGCATGAGGCACAGAATCAGATAAAACCATAGAGTCTGGTAAATGTGCGGTTGCACTTGAAAATAAAATGAGGAGCCTGTCATGTTCCACACGTTATCGTTGTTTGCTGCGATCACGTGAAATGTATATTTTCCAGGCTTAAGGTTTGTGTAATAGGCCTGCCGACGTGTTCCCGAATCTATCCACGTCTTATCGAACCCATCGAGACGGTATTGAAAACGAACGTTTTGTGGCGCGATAAAACTTAACCCTGCATAGTGGAATGCATAGCGTGTGTGTCCAGGAGCAACCACTAATTTCTCGGCAGGCGGAACATCTACATCATCTACGGATACCTGCTCAATCGCCACAGGTGGCGGCACTTTGTTATAGATAGCGTGCTCCGGCTGTATGGAGGTAATGCCGCGCGGGGTGGTGAACCAGAGCGTACCATCCGCAGACCGCGACACTGCTGGGTGACCTCCGCTGCTGCATTGGCTGGTTGGCATGCCATCTGCAGTACCATAGGCAAGAACATTGACCGTTTTTACATGTCCTTCTGCGAAAGCATTGAGATCGGCCATACTTGTACTGAATATTCCGCGATCCGAGCTAATCCAAAGATTCCCAGACTCATCCGCAATTAACCCATAAATATTCTCAGGAAGCACCGTTAGATATTTGTAAGTAGAAATGAGTCCATTCTTAAACCGATCCAACCCCCCACCTTTGGTTCCTATCCATAAGGTATTTTTTGAGTCCACAAACAATGTTGTGATTACATTGCTCGAAAGCCCATTTTGGATCGTATATCGAAATATGTGCCCTCGCTTCCGCACGTTTAAACCATTCAAGGTACCTATCCACAAATTGCCTTCTTTGTCTTCCACCAGCGCTCCGATGTAATCACTGGTAAGACCATCCTTTTGTGTGTAGTTGATTGCTGTGCCATTTTTCCAGTGAGAAAGTCCATGCCGCGTTCCTACCCAGAGGGAGCCGTCCGCATCCACAAGTAGAGAACGTATATAGTCGTCTTCCAAACCGTCTGCAGAAGTAAGCAGCGATACATGTCCTTCATGGAGATGATCCAACCCATCCGGTGTACCAATCCACAATCCACCCTTTAAATCATCCGCCAGGGCGAAGACGACATTGCTTGAGAGACCATCCTTTGCATTTATCGTTGTAAATTTTTGATGGAATAGCCTGCTCAAGCCATTGCCATTGGTTCCCACCCAGACAGCATTTTCATGGTCTTCCAAAATCGCCTTTGCATCGTCACCAGCAAGTCCATCCGTCGCGGTATAGGATGTGAATTTTTGATTCCGCAGCATCGTCATCCCTCCCGCGTCTGTTCCTAGCCATAGACTGCCTTCGTGATCTTCAAACATGTCCAGTACCAGAGGTGCCGACAGACCGTTGCTTGTCGTAAGAAGATCGATCTTACCGTCGACAAAACGTGCAATTCCGTTGTCTGTACTTACCCAAACCGCGCCTTCACGATCCTCATAAATCTGATGAATGGAATTGCCAGGCAATCCATTACGAGTCGTATAGCTCGTCAAAGAATGTTTGTCCCACACCATCAAGCCCGAAGTTGTCCCGATCCAAAGACGTCCCTGTTGATCGGCCAGCAAAGTTTCTATATTCGAATCCAGCAATGCCGGATTGTTAAAAAATGGACCAGGTTTTCCCTGCTGAATCGAGGCGATTCCTTCTTGCGTAGCGATCCATACAACGCCCTTGGGGCTTTTGGTGAGTGCGCTTACGGCGCTGCTATAAACCTGAGCTATTTGATCGCCGTTGAATCTATCGAGGCCGCTGTCCGTCGCGATCCAAACATTGCCATCTGCATCATCGAGAATTGAAATTACATTGCTGCTGGAAAGGCCGTCCTTTGCAGTGATCGAATGAATCCGTCCTTGAAAATCACTTGCGATACCATTCGCCGTCAAAATCCATAAAACACCGCGGTGATCCTCGTACACTGAAGAAATATCATTGCTAGGAAGCCCATCTTGCGTAGTTAGAAGCGACCAGCGCACTCCATTGTAAGAAGTTAGACCGTCCGCCGTACTGATCCATAGCACGCCATGGGAATCTTGATACAGGCTATTTACTTCATTGCTATGGAGCTGTGGCGTTGTTCGTTGATTGAAGATGGCAAACTGGATGCCATCGAAGCGTGCCAGGCCACCTTCAGTGGCAATCCATAAATAGCCATCTCGAGTTTGCAAAATACTGTTGACAGTATTCTGCGGCAAGCCTTCATCTGTCTGCCAAACTCTGCGCCCAAAATGACGTATAGGGCTATTTCGATCCAGCGCATGTGCTTGACAAGCAAGAATGACGGCAAGGATCACGGTATATCTACCGAGGATTTTCAACGATGACGGAGGAACCGTGTACATGAATGTGGGCAGACGTATGCGATTATCCTACGCTTATGGGCAGAGTGTCTTCTCCACCTTAAGTTGGAGAAACATATCAAACTTTTCTCTCAAGACAATGGCACGAACGGCTCTTATCCTGAGACTGCCCTTGAAATTGTTGCCTCTTTAATGGCTGCCTCGGTTTGATCCAAGGCAGCCATTTCTTTTGGCGCCTGAAAAAGGGAAATTCGACCGTTTATGGAAAACATCTTTTCACAACGCCCCAAGTCTGCGAAAATAGATCGTGCCTACCTTGCACGTCCATCCTAAAAATTCATCCCAGGGAGCCGCATTCATGTCGGCAAAATATGTCTTCGTTACAGGTGGAGTTGTGTCCAGCCTTGGCAAGGGTCTTGCTGCAGCATCCATCGGTTGCCTGCTGGAGAGTCGCGGCCTGCGCGTCAACCTGATGAAATTCGACCCCTATCTCAACGTTGACCCGGGTACCATGTCTCCCTTTCAGCACGGCGAGGTCTTTGTTACCGACGATGGCGCAGAAACCGATCTCGACCTTGGGCATTATGAGCGCTTTACGCACGCGCACCTCACGCGCGACAACAATCTGACCACCGGCCGCATTTACGAACAGATCATCACCAAGGAACGACGCGGTGACTACCTCGGCAAAACTGTGCAGGTCATTCCGCATGTTACCAATGAAATTAAAAACGCCATGCGTAAGGTGGCTGCGGACACTGACATCACCATCGTCGAGATTGGCGGTACCGTAGGCGACATCGAATCGCTGCCATTCCTTGAGGCCATCCGCCAGATGCGTCAGGAGCTGGGCCGTGAGAACACAGCATTTGTTCATGTCACCCTGGTTCCCTGGATTGCCGCTGCACAGGAACTGAAGACCAAGCCTACGCAGCACTCCGTCAAGGAGCTGCTCTCCATCGGCATTCAGCCGGACATTCTGCTCTGCCGCACCGACCGTTTTTTAACGCATGATATGAAGCAGAAAATCGCTCTCTTCTGCAACGTGGAAGAGCAGGCCGTCATCACCGCCAAGGATGTCCCTTCCATCTACGAAGTTCCGCTGGTATTCGCACAGGAGCATGTCGACGCACTCCTGCTGAAGTACCTGCATATCAGCTCTGCGGAGCCGGAATTGGATCGCTGGCGTGACCTGGCCGAACGGCATCATCATCCTAAGGACGAGGTTTCCATCGCGATTGTCGGCAAGTATGTTGAGTATGAAGACAGCTATAAATCTCTGAAGGAAGCTCTCGTCCACGGTGCACTGGCGCATAACCTGAAGCTGCAAGTGACCTGGGTCGAAGCCGAAGGGCTGGAGACAAAAGATCCCGGCGATAAGAGTTACGAAAGTCAACTCGAAGGCTTCGATGGAATCCTGGTTCCCGGAGGATTTGGCAAACGTGGCATCGAGGGCATGCTGAACGCTATTCGTTACGCGCGGGAAAACAACATTCCCTACTTCGGCATCTGCCTCGGCATGCAGACAGCCTGCATTGAATACGCGCGCAACGTCTGCGGCCTCTCAGAGGCCAACTCCAGCGAATTTGATCCGGCCACGCCGCATCGTATTATCTACAAGCTGCGTGAACTGACCGGCGTGGAAGAGATGGGCGGTACCATGCGCCTGGGAGCGTGGACCTGCATGCTGCAGCCCGACTCCCTTGCGTATCGCGCCTATGGAAACACAGAGATCAGCGAACGCCATCGCCACCGTTACGAGTTCAACCGCGAATATGAAGCACTGCTTACGGGTGCCGGACTGCGCATTACGGGCACCACGCCCGACGCAACGTATGTCGAGATCGTGGAAATTCCCGGCCACCCATTTTTCCTGGGCTGCCAGTTTCATCCTGAATTCAAATCCAAGCCCCTGGAGCCGCATCCTTTGTTCCGGGAGTTTGTCGGCGCAAGCTACGCGAATCGGACTCTGAAGACGACCACCGCCTCGACGGTGACTTTAAAAGCAACGTAACAGCCCTTGGCACGCAAGACACGCTCCTCAACCCGTTGCATTTGCATCTAATTCTGCACGATGACAGCGACCGACCAGCCACGTACATCCCAAGGCCGCCAGTTCCCTGCGGTACTTGCTCTCTTGATCGGTATCGTCCTCGGCGCAGTTGCGTTTTCTCTCTTCGCACGCGAAGCCACAACCGGTCTCTGGAACCGTGTCGCCGCCTACGCAACAGGCCGCAGCCTCGCCATCGACACCTCGGTGCCCACGGTCGTCGATAAAATTCGTCATCTCGAACGCCTGGAAACGGTCGTTTACAGCATGGACAAGATCGTCGAAGGCGATCGCGAAAGCCCCATCCTGCCAGACTTCCTTGTCGGAGACAAACTCCTGCTCGTCGTTCACGGAGAAGTCATCGCTGGTATTGACCTCAGCCAGATCCAGTCCAGTGACATCCAGATTCACGGCAAAGACATCCAGGTTCACCTGCCCGCTGCACAGGTCTTCGTTACCTCCCTCGACAATACGCGCACGCGCGTCTACTCCCGCACTACCGGTCTACTGGTTCCTGCCGATCCCAATCTCGAATCCGAGGTTCGCGCCCAGGCACAGCAACAACTGCTGCAGGCTGCTCTTGCGGACGGCGTTCTCAACAAGGCTCGTCAGAATGCCCGCACCGCGGTCACCACCATGCTGCTTGGTCTCGGCTTCCAGAAGGTGCAAGTCAATTGACCATTCGTATGGATTCGGCGGTAGATCGAAGCATAAAAAGCATGGCGATGATCGAGAAGGCACGCAGAGTGCGCAAGCGATACTTGAATCCTGCGCCAACCTCGGTAGGCAAGTGGTCGACAATTCTGAAAGTGCTTTGGCGCTACATCAAAAATAAAAACGAGCGAACGCCTAAGCAAAGGCTCGGCCCATTCATCACAGATATACGTATGTACGAAAAGCCGCCGGCAAGTGGACTACGGGTGACTTGGATGGGCCATTCTTCGATGTTGATAGAAATCGATGAAATCCGGGTGTTGGTTGACCCCGTTTGGGAGGAGCGCGCCGCGCCAGTCGAGTGGGCTGGACCAAAGAGGTTCTTCGCTGTTCCTTTGCAATTGAAAGATCTGCCCCACATAGATGTTGTGCTTCTATCGCATGACCACTACGACCATCTTGGAGCAAACACCGTGCGGCGCCTTGCCCAAATGAAGACATTAGCCGACGCAAGGTGGGTAACGACGCTCGGTGTAGGCAAGATCCTTGAGCGGCTTGGTGTGAATCCAAAAAGTGTTACAGAGTTGGATTGGACTGAGAGCGTGCGTGTTGGGGTACTCGAATTGACGGCTCTACCAGCGCGGCATTTTTCTGGTAGAAGCCTCTTCAACCGGTATGAGACGCTTTGGGCTTCCTTCGTTCTTGCTGGGCCAAAACATCGAATATATTACGGAGCGGACTCCGGAGAATGGGAAGGATTTGCAGAGATTGGGCGCATATACGGCCCCTTCGATGTCACCATGCTTGAAATTGGAGCGTTCGATCCTCTCTGGGCCGATATCCACATGGGGCCAGATGGCGCAGTCAGGACATTTCGATCCATGGGTGAAAAGGGGCTGATGATGCCGATTCACTGGGGGTTGTTCGATCTTGCGTTGCACGCCTGGCGGCAGCCGATCGAGCGCGTGTTTGCCATGGAGAACTTGAAAATCTGGGCGCCGGAACCAGGGATGCCCACGGAAATCGCGCAAGGAGCGGAACTGCGATCGGAGTGGTGGCGATAGAATCCATCGATCCCGCGAAACCCAATTCTCGGTACTTTCATCCACACTGTGTCCAACCGTTCCCTCACAAATTGCACTGGCGTGCGATCTCACGTCGGTTTATGGTCAAATAACTTTCGTGATCGAAGAATTTGAAATCGGCAGTGTTCGCGTTGGCTCCGGCCAGCTTTTTCTTATCGCTGGACCGTGCGTTATTGAAAGTGAAGCCCATGCACGCAAAATGGCTGACGTCATCCAGCGCATCACCAGCGATCTCGGCATCCCATACATTTTCAAAGCCAGCTACGACAAGGCCAATCGCACATCCGTAAAAAGCTTCCGCGGCCCAGGCCTCGCGGAAGGCTGCCGTATCCTGCGCAGTGTAGCGAAAGCCACGGGCCTGCCCGTGCTCACGGATGTCCATCAGGCAGCGGACTGCGCTCCGGTTGCTGAAGCCGTCGATGTCCTGCAGATTCCTGCATTCCTTTGCCGTCAGACGGACCTGTTGATCGCAGCGGCCAACACCGGTCGCGCTATCAATGTGAAGAAAGGTCAGTTCGTTGCACCGTGGGATATGCGCCATGCCGTTGAAAAAATCGTCGACTCCGGCAACTCTCGCGTCTTTCTCACCGAGCGCGGCGCCAGCTTTGGCTACAACAATCTGGTGGTCGATATGCGCTCGCTCGCCGTAATGCGCGCCTTCGCACCTGTCGTCTTTGACGGTACCCACTCGGTGCAAACACCATCGTCTGCAGGAGGCGTTTCGGGTGGTCAGCCGGAATTCATTCCGGTGCTTGCCCGCGCCGCCGTCGCCGCTGGCGTCGATGGAATTTTCTTGGAGGTCCACGATGATCCTGCCAACGCAAAATCCGATGGCGCCAACGCGCTGGAGTTGAAGAATCTCAAGCCTCTGCTCGAAACACTGCTGGCAATTCATCAAGCAGCTAAAAAATAATTGCTCTCGCAGATGGCTGAACAATCTCCTGCATGGAGTCTCTTTTTCGAATACCAGCCCACCGCACCATCAAATCATCGAGAGTTCTGCTTATTTCATTCCCTGTTGCGGCGGTTGTACTTGCGTAAATCCCGCTGGCACGCTCAACTTCTCCGGATCAATCGGCACCGAAGAAAATGAGGTCAGTGCCGTCTGCGATTCCATCAGTACATTGGCTGTCTGCGCGGCCTGTTCCTGTTGCGCATTTGTCGCATCATCCGGAGGCGGATCTGCCTTTTTCTTATGACCAAAACTACCAAGTCCAAATCCACCCAACTTACTCGAAATCGCAGAAGATACCGCAGAGGATGTCGATTGCTGTGCTACTTCTCCTGCTGATGGCATTTGTGGGCCCGACGAACTCGGTGGCAATGGAGCTTCACTCGCTGCCGGCAGTGGCTCACCATTTGCTGTAACACCCATACGCATCACTTGCAGCACGGGAATCCCCTTTAGCTTGGAAACCTCTTTCACCATGTCAGACATTCCCTGGGATGCATTTGGCTGCAAACCCTGCATTGAGGAGGACAAGCTGCTGCCGCTGAATATGTCGCCCATCTTCTCCGCAAATTTCTTGTTGAACTCCCTTATCTCGTCATAGCCCGGAATATCCGGTGCCAGCCACAGATCATTCGTCATTGCGAATGCACCCTTCTGTCCATTCGTCGTATCGGTGCCCTCCATCTGCATGGTCAGGATTGCCTCGGATGTGTTCAGTCCGCTCACCTGCTTGCTCGCGCCTGTGTTGCGGACCTTGACTGTGAATCTCAACTGAACGTTGTCCTGTCCTTGCTGCGGAGCCGGCGTGCTGGCCGGCTGCTCGGCCTGTTTCTCCTTTGCCTGCTGCATTGCCTGCTCAATGGCCTGGCGCATCTGCTCAAAGGTCATTTCCGTGTAGGTATGTTTATCGAGATTAACGTTCGTAATCGTTTCTTTGTCGAGATCGATGATCTCCATGCTGTGTTCACTGATGCGTGCCATCCGGTTCCCGCGCACGTATACGGTGGAAACAGTCGCGGCTTCAGCATCTTTCGCCTGATGACTGAACCGGCCAGCCATTTTCATCAGGCCGAGCATCGAGCCACCCGTTATCTGTGTTGTTTCCTGGTACTGAAAGTCGGCCAGTCCAGACATGGGCAACAACATACTTAGGCCGAGTACGCCATATTGACATAGCTTCATACAATCCTCTTTTTATGGATAGAAATGCACTGACAGCTCAGGAAGGAGGCAACTATGTTCGCCAATTTACTCGCCACCTGGAACGGTTGTCTATGGGATAGTGGCGTGTAGAGGGAAAGCGTTTCATTGCAAGTTCACGACAACCCCGCCTGGGTGATTTCGTGACGCACATGCACTGAATTTGAGGCGATTGTCGTCCGTTCGGAGAACCCCGACGATTCGCTGACTCTTAAATGTCTGGCTTGAAATAGAAAAGAAAGAGATGGTGCGCCCGAGAAGATTCGAACTTCTGACCTAACGCTTCGGAGGCGTTCGCTCTATCCAGCTGAGCTACGGGCGCATCTATAACGAGGCTATCACGGCGGTCGCGCTTCAGCCTTTCGCCGGGTTCTGTTCCGTGGCTTGTCGTTCCAGTTCCTGCATTACCGATTGGATCAGTTCCTTCGCTCCGGTCATCTGCTGCAAAACAGTCTGCAGATCAAGTGCCGGCACCGTCGGATTCCGCGATGATGTGCAGTACACGCCATGTTGACCAACAAGAATCAACGCATCCGTTAGCATGTCCAACGTAACCGCCAGCCGACCGCGTGGAATGCCCATCATAAACTCATGCTTTTCCAGCGAATCGCGCTGATCGTCAAAGACAGAGGCCATCAATATTCCTCAGCAACAGACGCCGGAACCAACGATTCTTTTTCCGGAGATGCCGGGGCGGCATCCGACGTTGTTTCCGGTTTCCAGCGCAGTACTGGCCTACGCGCAGCACCCACTTCATCCAGGCGCGAGATGCGCGTCGAGTGCGGCGCGCTTGTAATCAGTGCCGGATTTTCCTCAGCCTCGCGCGCAATCTGACGCATCGCGTCAATAAATAAATCCAACTCCTCTTTCGATTCGCTCTCGGTCGGCTCAATCATCAGGGCGCCGGGAACAATCAGCGGAAACGAAGTCGTGTAAGGATGGAAGCCGTAATCGATCAACCGCTTGGCAATGTCGCCAGTCTTCACGCCGTTGCGTGCCTGGCGTTTATCGCTGAAGACCACCTCGTGCAGCGTAGCCGTCGTGTACGGCAGCTCATACACGTCTTCCAGATTTTTGCGAATATAGTTCGCGTTCAGCACAGCGTCTTCCGTCGTCTGACGCAGACCATCCGGTCCGTTTGCCAGAATGTAGGCAAGAGCGCGGACGAACATGCCGAAGTTTCCATAGAACTCACGCACGCGTCCCACCGATTGTGGTCTGTTGTATTCAAAGCTAAGCGTGCCATCCGTTTTTTCAATCACCACCGGTATTGGCAAAAATGGCTCCAGTATCTTTTTGCAGACCACTGGTCCAGAGCCCGGACCGCCACCGCCGTGCGGCGTTGAGAATGTCTTGTGCAGATTCAGGTGCATCACATCGACGCCAAAATCTCCGGGCCGCGTCTTGCCAACCAGCGCATTCATGTTCGCGCCGTCCATGTAGAGCAGCGCACCCTTGGCGTGCAAAACATCAGCGATCTTGTGGATCTCGCTCTCAAACACACCGATGGTCGAAGGATTGGTCAGCATCAGCGCCGCTGTGTCCTCATCGACCAGGTGTTCCAGCTCAGCGACATCCACCATGCCTTCGGCATTCGACTTTAGATTTGCTACCTGGTAACCACAGATTGCTGCTGTCGCCGGATTGGTACCGTGCGCGGAATCCGGAATCAGAATCTTCTTGCGCGGGTTGCCCTTCGATGCGTGATAGGCGCGAACCAACAAAATTCCCGTGAACTCCCCATGTGCGCCCGCCGCCGGCTGCAGCGTGATGGAGTCCATTCCGGTGATCTCCTTCAGGCAGTTCTGCAAATCGCGAATGATATGCATCGCGCCTTGCGACAGCGCTTCCGGCTGGTAGGGATGCGCATCGGCCAGGCCCTCCAGCCGAGCCACAAATTCATTCACGCGCGGGTTGTATTTCATCGTGCAACTGCCCAATGGATACATCCCCAGATCGATGGCGTAATTCCATGTTGAAAGCCTCGTGAAGTGCCGGATGATTTCAATTTCGCTCACCTCGGGCAGTGCACCCAGGTCCTGCCGCGCGACGTTGCCCAGCAATTTCTGCGCATCCACTTCCGGCACATCCAGCGGCGCCAGCCGGTAAGCCTTTTTACCCGGTGAGGACTTCTCAAAAATCAGCCCTTCATTTTGATTCACATGCTCTGACACCTTGCGCGTGATGCCGCGAAAGGGAGCTGTCTCATCCGTCTTCCCTGTCTCCGATGCCAGCACTGTATCCGTAGCCATCTATATCTTTGTCCTTCCTGCTGCTTATGCGTGCGTCAGCACGGGAGTTTCTTTTTGCGAGAGCACCTGGGCAGCACCGTCGATCTGTACCCGCGTATTCATCTCGGTCGCGCACCACAACGTTGCGTTACCCAGCTCTGGATACCACCGCGCCAGCGACAGACCGCCAATAATCTTCTGCTTGTTCAGCCGTTGATTCATCTGCTCCGCTGTCTCTGCCGTCTGCAATACAAACTCATTGAAGCGCGGCGCGGAGGCAAACAACAGCTTGCTTCCCGGTGTGGCGGCTAGCGTTCGCGCGGCATAGTGGGCTTTGGCAAGGTTCTGCTCCGCCAGCTCCTTCAATCCCTGCTTGCCGTAGATGGTCATGTAGATGCAGGTCATCAATGCCACCAGCGCCTGATTCGTGCAGATGTTTGATGTCGCCTTCTCGCGGCGAATGTGCTGCTCGCGCGTCGACAGCGTCAGCACAAATCCACGACGGCCTTCGGTATCCTTCGTCACGCCGGCAAGACGTCCCGGCATCTGCCGCAGAAATTTTTCTTTGCACGCAATCACGCCGCAGTAGGGACCGCCATAGCCCGGCGCCACACCAAAAGACTGTGCTTCCATCGAAACGATATCGGCCTCGACGGGCGGCTTCACAATGCCCAGTGACAATGCCTCTGCAATCGAGACAATCAGCAGCGCACCCTTGGCATGTGCCAGTTCAGCAAGCACGGCGACGTCTTCAATCGTTCCGAAAAAATTCGGCGACTGGATCAACACGCACGCCGTATCTTCCGTAATTGCTGCTTCCAGCTCCTTAAGATCAATGCGGCCATCGTCGCCGTAGCCAATCACCTGTTTGTTCAATCCTTGATGCTGCGCATAGGTGGCCATCACTTCGCGATACTCCGGATGCACCGTCTTCGCCACCAGCACATGGTCGCGTCCGGTTACGCGCACGGCCATCATCACCGCCTCGGCCGCGCCTGTCGAACCGTCATACATCGACGCGTTCGCAATCTCCATGCCGGTCAACTCGCAGATCATTGTCTGAAATTCAAAGATCGCCTGCAGCGTGCCCTGCGTAATTTCCGCCTGGTATGGTGTGTAGCTGGTCAAAAATTCCCCGCGCTGTACCATCGCATCAATCACCACCGGACGGTAATGCCGATATACGCCAGCACCCAGAAAACTGGCATAGCCGTTGGCATTCTGGTTCGCGGCATCGCGGAAATATTCGATGATTTCCTGCTCACTCATCTGGCGTGGAATTGCCAGATCATGCTCCAGCCGGTATTCCCCGGGGATGGTCGCAAACAAATCGTCAATGGAATCGATGCCGATGGCTTCCAACATGGCAGCTCGATCGGCGGGGGATTTTGGTAAATAGCGCATCGTGGTTGGTTCCTGACTTACAGCAAAAGGAGAACGTGCGACTTCTGCTTAGTGCGCGGTCTCTTCAGAAATAAACTTTTCGTAATCGGCTGCAGAGAGCAGTGCATCGACCTCGCTCGGCTTTGACAACTGCACTTTAACAATCCAGCTATCGTGCGCCGCGGTGTTGATCTTTTCCGGCTCCGCGTTCAGCGCGTCATTCACTTCCGTAACCGTCCCGCTCACCGGGGAGTACAGGTCCGAAACCGCCTTCACCGATTCCACACTGCCGAACGTCTTACCCGCCTCCAGCGTCGCGCCTACCTTCGGTGCCTCGACAAACACAATATCGCCCAGTGAATTCTGCGCATAGTCGGTGATCCCAATCGTGCCAATCTGGCCGTCAATCTGGATCCATTCGTGTTCGCGTGTATAGCGGTACTTTGTGGGATATGCCATTCGTATGTGCTCACTTTCTATTGTATGTCGGGATCGCCATGCGGCCCGTTGCCGGGTACAACCAGCCGTTTTAAATGTGGATGAGCGTGGATTTTATGTCTGCTTCTTGGGGCGACGGTAAAACGGCAGCGAAACCACTTTCGCCTTTACCGGCTGGTTGCGTACTTCAACTGCCAGCTCCGTATCCACCGCACTGTATTCCGGCGGAACATAGCCCATTGCGATGTTTTTCTTCAAGAAGGGTGCCGGGGAGCCACTGGTCACCTTGCCAATCTCCTGTGCCGCGGCATTCAGCACCCGATAACCGTCGCGGCCAATACCGCGCTCCAACATCTCCAGACCCACCAGCTTGCGCTTCGGTCCCCCTCCGTCTCGAATGCCCACCAGAGCCTGCTTGCCGATAAAATCCGGCTTGTCCAGTTTGCAGAAGCGATCCAGCCCAGCCTCCAGCACGTTCGTCTGGTCGTCAATCTCATGGCCGTAGAGCGGCATCCCCGCCTCCAGCCGCAGCGTATTGCGCGCGCCTAATCCGCAGGGCAGAATCTCAAACTCACGCCCTGCCTCCAACACTTCATTCCACACACGCTGGCTGGTCGCCTCATCCGCGGGAATGTAAATCTCAAAGCCGTCCTCACCGGTATAACCTGTTCGTGAGATCAGCACATTGGGCACTCCGCACACAGTCCCCCATACAAACCAGTAATTCTTGATCTTCTCCAGATCAACCGCTGTCAGTTTGCGCAACACAGCCAGCGCCTGGGGTCCCTGGATGGCCAGTTGCGAGTAGTAGCTGCTGTAGTTGCTCACATGGCAGTGGAAGCGCTTGCTCTGCTCCCGCACCCAGGCGTAATCCGTATCGCAGGTACCTGCATTCACCACCAGCAGGTAGTCATTTGCGCCCAGCTTGTGGACCAGAATGTCGTCAATGAACGTGCCTTGTGGCGTCAGCAATGCGGAGTATTGCGCCTGCCCTTCGGCCAGCCTGGCGGCATCGTTCATGGAGAAATACTGGACTGCTTCCAACGCCTCCGGACCGCGCAACTGGATCTCCCCCATGTGGCTCACATCGAACAGGCCCACGCGCGTGCGCACAGCCATATGCTCGGCAATCAGGCCAGAATATTCGACCGGCATGTCCCAGCCTCCAAAGTCAACCATCTTGGCGCCAAGCTGGCGATGCGTGGCATGGAGCGCAGTCTTGCGCAAGGCGGGAACAGTTGCGGACGGGGTTGCAGCGGACATGGACAATTCCTTACCGGCGGGCGATGCGAACCTTCTACGGTAGCACCGCCATTTTCGATGGGTCAATAATGAGATGTGGTCTACATCTACAGGGCAGTTTTTCGACTTCCTCTACTAAATACAGTATGTAAAATCTTTATTGCTACTTATCCGCCGGCGTCAAATGCGTTGCGCGGAACTGTTCAACACTGCTTATGAAGAGGCTTCTGTGAATCATGCGGTGACAGTTAGAGCAAAGAACCGTGAAATCGGTCCTCGGATCTAGAGTGATTCTTTGCCCACTAAGTTGAGAGATGGGTACTAAGTGATGAGCCTCTATAAAACCGTTGCCAATTTCACCATATGTCTTTTCAAAATCAAATCCGCACGCCTTGCAGGTGTGTCCATGAATTTTTTTGGCGTTAGCAGATAACTTTCTATTTCTCTCGACTCTTTTGTGCTCTCGCAAATTTCGCAGATCTTCTTCGGCTATGCCAATCTCGTCTTCTTCGGCATCAACATGTTCAAACAAGCGTGTTTCCCGCGAAACTAGCAGCAAGTAAAGTTCGAGAAACTGAAGTAAATGCGACGAAAGTTCATCATCAGACGGTAGCTGTTCTTTTCTATAGAACTTGGCGCATATTGAGCCTTGCTCATAGAAAGCCCCAAGGCTACTTTTGGATATTACTGATAGGTCTATTGGACCGGGAACTAGCCCTTCAGCCAGTTTTCCAAGTCGAGCAATATAGTCAGCTGCTCTTACTTGCAAGGCATGCTTGGCGTCTAAGCCGTACTGATCTCGAACAGATGTAACACCTTGGTTCAATGATAGATAAACTCCCGCGAAGTCTTCTCGGACCAAATAGACAAGGTAATACCCATCCTGTGCCGTGTCTGTAACAAGACGATCAAAGATTGCTGCCCATGGAACAGCTGCCCAGTTTCCTTGACCCGGACTCCCGTGAACTAAGTAGCGATCGTTGTCACCAATAACTGCCCTAATGGCGTCAGGTACATCCTTTCGGACGAACTCAGCCACCGCGTTACCTGCGAATGGACCGTGACATGCGACGGGGTACTCCTCTAGGAATAAACTCAGGGCTGCGTTAAGACTCATATGGCTCGCTTTAGATAGAGGTGCTGAGTCTACCTAAATTGCAGGCTAGCTTGAATTATTGCCCAAATCAAATATTCCAGGCCAGAATCAGGCTAGACGCCAAAATCTAGCGCAATCCCATGCAAATGCTGCACCCCGGGCCGTCGCATATCGGAAGAGAAAATGCGCCATATCTATGCTGATGTTTAGCATCCTGATCCAAATTTTGACCCACCCGCTAGAATCTCACCAATAGACCTCTTTCCACACACCACAACATCGACTTGACCATTACGAATCGATTGCTACGGAGATTTTGAAGCGTTGACGGACCCCCTCACACCACCGGCCACAGCCAATAGCAAGCCATCTGCCTGGGCACCCCTGCGACTGCTTTACTTCCGCAACCTGTGGATGGCATCTTTGGTTTCCAATCTCGGTAGCTGGATGCAGGACACCGCCGGCACCTGGCTGATGACCGTGCTGACCGCCTCTCCGCTGCTGATTGCCCTGATGCAGACTGCGGCCAGCCTGCCCGTATTGCTGCTTGGGTTCACAGCGGGAGCAACAGCCGACATCTTCGAACGCCGCCGCCTGCTCATCTTCTGGCAATCGTGGATGTTGGTCTCCGTCCTTTTGCTCAGCATTCTGACATTGGCTGGATTTATAGGTCCGTGGACACTGCTCGCGCTCACCTTCCTGCTCAACATCGGCACCGCCATCAACAATCCTGCCTGGCAGGCCATTGTCCCGGAACTCGTTCCTCGCCACGAACTTCCCGACGCCATCTCGCTGAACAGTGCCGGCTTTAATCTGGCTCGTGCCGTGGGTCCCGCATTGGGCGGCTTGGCGATGGTGGCATTCGCCACCACAATCAAGGGCGCAGGTGCGGTTTTTCTGTTCAACTCGGCCTCGTTCGTCGCTGTGATTGCCGTCTTGTACACGTGGAAACGCACGCCGCCGATCAAATCCGCGCTCCCGGCAGAACTGATGTTCGGCTCCATGCGCGCCGGTCTGCGCTACATTCGCCATGCACCTCTGTTACAAGCGGTGTTGATTCGCGCTTTTCTATTCACCAGCTTTGTCAGTGCAATCTGGGCTCTCCTTGCCGTTGTGGCGCACCAGATATTGCATCAGGGTGCGATGGGGTACAGCATCCTGAACGGCTGCCTGGGATTGGGCGCAGTAGCGGGTGCGCTCTATCTGCCAAAGTTGCGGCAGAATTTTTCTTCCGATCAGATCGTCTCCTTCGCGCCCATGATCTGCATCGCTACGCTTGTCGTTCTGGCCTTTGTACACAGCGTGGCTCTGGTTGTCGTCACCCTGATTGCAGCTGGGTTCGCCTGGACCACAACCACGTCCACGCTCAACATCAGCGTGCAGCTCTCCGTTCCAAACTGGGTGCAGGCACGCGCGCTCGGCGTATATCAAATGATCTTCTGGGGTGGCATGGCGCTGGGCAGTGCGATTTGGGGTTCCATCGCGGAACATTTCTCCACATCCTGGTCCCTGTTGGTCGCCGCCATCGGTCTGCTCTGCAGTCTGCCTCTGGCACATCGCTTCCATCTGCTGCAGGGGGAGCCTCCGGACATGAATCCTTACGCGCTCAACCGGCCCGCGCCACAAGTGCTCATCGAACCGCATCCGAAAGATGGTCCCGTCATGGTCACCATCGAATACCGTATCCCTGCGGAAAATTATGACAAGTTCACCCACTGCGTCCACAAATTAAAAGAGGTACGGTTGCGTGACGGAGCCTTCCGCTGGGGCATCTATCAGGATGTGGGCAATCCCGAGCGCTTCGTCGAGAATTTTGTTGTGGAATCCTGGCTTGAGTTTTTACGCGAACGTGAACGCATGACCGTCGCCGATCGCGCCACCCGCGATTACGTCTGGAGTTTGCATGCAGGGGATGCCCCGCCAGCCATTTCCTACATGCTGTATGCAAGAGAACGGGCTACCTAGCTGTGGCGCGGATGTTTCGAACAAATCGCGAAGCGCACCTTGTATCTTCCGCTCCGTCGCTTCCGGGACATGCGTTGCATATCCATCGCCTGGCCTAGATCACAACGGCTTCCTGGTATTCGCCAAACACACCTCGCAGTGTGGTTGCCACTTCGCCCACCGTCGCATAGCTTTCGACGGCTGCCAGAATCGCCGGCATCAGGTTCTGCCCGCTGCGCGCGGTATCTTCTACCTGCCGGATCGCTGCCTGCCACGTCACCGCATCCCTGCGTTGACGCAGCGCGCGTAGCCGCTCTACCTGCTTGCGCTCCAGTTCTTCGTCCACCCGCTGGATCGGAATCGGCGTCTCTATCTCGCGTGTAAATTCGTTCACGCCCACCACAATGGCTTCGCGGGAGTCTACAGCGCGCTGATATTCGTACGCGGCATTCTGGATCTCCTGTTGCACATAGCCCTGCTCAATGGCCCGCAGCATACCGCCCATCGCGTCGATCTTGCGTAGATACTCCGTGGCGCGCAGGTCAATCTCGTCCGTCAATGCTTCGATGCAATACGAACCAGCCACCGGATCGACCGTCTGCGCCACACCGGATTCGTACGCCAGCACCTGCTGTGTGCGTAGCGCAATGCGTGCCGCCTCTTCCGTCGGCAATGCCAGAGCCTCGTCATAGCCATTGGTGTGCAGCGATTGCGTCCCACCCAGCACGGCAGCCATGGCCTCAACTGCCGTGCGCACGATGTTGTTCTCCGGCTGCTGCGCCGTCAACGTGGAACCCGCCGTCTGCGTGTGGAACCGCAGCATCCAGGATCGCGGATTCTTCGCACCAAATTCCTCACGCATAATGCGTGCCCACATGCGACGGGCCGCGCGAAACTTGGCAATCTCCTCAAGAAAATTACTGTGCGCGTTAAAAAAGAAGGACAGCCGCGGTGCAAACTGGTCTACATCCAGCCCTGCCTTCACTGCCGCCTGCACATAGGTACGCCCGTTGGCCAGCGTAAAGGCCGCCTCCTGCACTGCAGTCGAACCAGCCTCGCGCATGTGATAACCGGAGATGGAAATCGTGTTCCACTCCGGAACATGTTCGCCCGCCCACGCGAACATGTCCGTGATGATGCGCATGGCATGCGGCACTGGATAGATGTACGTACCGCGCGCAATATATTCCTTCAGAATGTCGTTCTGTACTGTGCCGGAGAGCTTACGCACATCCGCCCCTGTGCGCTTGGCTATGGCCACATACAGCGCCAGCAGAATGCTGGCCGTAGCGTTGATCGTCATCGATGTCGAAATCGTATCGAGTGGGATGCCCTCGAAGAGCCGCTCCATGTCCTCCATCGAATCAATGGCGACGCCAACCTTGCCGACCTCGCCAAGCGCCATCGGGTCATCGGAGTCATACCCGATCTGCGTTGGCAAATCGAAGGCCACCGACAATCCCGCCGTTCCGTTCGCCAGCAAAAATTTATAGCGACGATTGCTCTCGTCAGCATCGCCCATCCCGGCATACTGGCGCATCGTCCATAGACGACCTCGGTACATGGTCGGCTGGATGCCGCGCACAAACGGGTAGACACCTGGAAATCCGATGGCTTCTTCCGTTTCTGCGGCTGTTTTCTCCGTCGCCGTATAGACCGGCTCAACGGAAATATCAGAAGAGGTCGTCACGCGCGACAAACCGTCGTCGTGCGTCCCGGACGTTGTTCGTGATGTCTTCTGGTCGGCCACGACATTCCTTTTGCTGACAATATCTTGTTCACCCCACAAACAGTCAGTGTGGTTTGCGCGTGGAAGCCAAGAATGCGCTGACCGAAAAATAGGTAAACAGGACGGTCATCCCCAGATACAACATAAAGTGCTCGTGCTCGGCTCCGCTGCGATAGGCAGAATGCACTCGCCACATCCCCTGCGCAAAAAAAAGCGCGAACAGCGCAAAGAAAACCCCTGTGATTTCGTGCCACAACATGCGTCCGGCATGTCCCAGCCGCTTCCAGAAAGGCTTGCTTGCACGCCTGCCGCCCTGGACCATGACGCGTCCTTGCGCCGCATACTGCGGAGCTTTCTCTTGCGCAGCCTCAGCCTGCCTGCGCAAACGCGCCGCGGCCATGCGTGTTCCGCGTCCCAGCTTGCGACCTAAAGTAACGTATCCCACGACAGAAAAGTGTAGCAGTCTCGGGTTTCACGTTGCTGTGTTTCGCAATCGGCAGTAAGGTAGGAGAAACGCGGCGGGAAAACGGGAGCCAGCATCCGCACCGCGGGGAGGCGGATTTTGAATTCCAAATTGCGCAACCTGATTCAACAATTAGGCGAAGCGATCCAGGAAACAGTTGCAGATTCGGAACATATTGCGGGCGTTGTACGCAACATCCGCGACGAGGGCTTTGATGTTCTTCTCATGCTGGAGGCGACCATCGGGCTCAACGAAGTCGACCAGGCAACCACAGAACCTGCAGCGGCGCAGGACACGCAGTCTGGCGAGAGCAAAGGACCATTCACCGCGCAGGACCTTCACTTTTTACAATCCCTGCGCATCCGGATGGACAACGACCCGGATCGTACGGATCCGAACGGCCTGTACCCGGAAGGAAATGAAGGCAACAGCTAGGCAACACATGGTGTAGTTCCGCGACTCATACACTGTGTGATAGCATCTGCCGGTTGCGAAGACACCGCTCTTCGCGCAACGCAAATCTGCAGATCAGGAGCGTGAACCAGGGATGCTGGAAATGAAAGATACGCTAGGCGTTCTGTTGGCCGGTGGCGCTGGTGAACGCCTTTTCCCTTTGACACGCGATCGTGCCAAGCCAGCCGTTCCCTTCGGCGGTCAGTACCGCATTATCGACATCACGCTATCGAACTGCATCAACTCCGACCTGCGACGTATTTACATCCTGACGCAGTACAAAGCCCTTTCGCTGAACCGTCACATTCGTGAAGGCTGGGGATCGGCTGTGGCCAATGAACTCGGCGAGTTCATTGAAATCCTTCCACCCATGCAGCGTGTCAGCGCCAACTGGTACATGGGCACTGCCGACGCCGTGTATCAGAACATTTATTCCATCGGCGCCGAACAGCCCAAGTACGTGCTCATCCTCTCCGGCGATCACATCTACAAGATGAACTATGGCCGCATGATGCAGCAACATGTCGATTCCGGCGCGGACGTCACCCTGGCCACACTGGCCATTGATCCCTCCGAGGTGGCCCGCTTTGGCGTAGTCGAAGTTGCTCACAACGGCGAGGTCGTCGGTTTTCAGGAAAAACCCCAGTCAACGGAGATTCGCTCGCCGTTTAATCCAGCGATGGTCGATGCGTCGATGGGCATCTATGTCTTCAACACCGATGTCCTGTTGCCTGCCCTGATGCGCGATGCCGAAGATCCCAACTCCAAGCATGACTTCGGCCACAACATTCTGCCTAGCCTGTTGGGCAACTACAAAATGTCTGCCTTCAATTTTGTTGATGAGAACAAGCAACAGGCGCTCTACTGGCGCGACGTGGGCACGCTCGATGCCTATTTCGACGCCAACATGGATGTCGCCTCCGTCACTCCTGTCTTCAATCTCTATGACAAAAGCTGGCCCATGCGCACGCGTGTCCGCCAGTATCCACCGGCCAAATTTGTTTTTGGTGAGCCGGGCCGGACTGGCATGGCCATCAATTCCGTCATCTCCGGCGGCTGCATCGTCTCCGGCGCCACCGTGCGCAATAGTGTGCTGTCGCAGGATGTCCGCATCAACTCTTATGCCGAGATCGACTCCAGCATCGTCTTCACGCATGTCAATATTGGCCGCCACTGCCGCATCCGGCGAGCCATCATTGACCGCGACGTGCACATTCCTGAAGGAACCGTGATCGGCTACGACGTCAATGAAGACAAGAAAAATTATTTCGTCTCGCCTTCCGGCATTACTGTCGTCACGCGCGATTACTCGTTGTATGAAAACCCCGTAGCGCCGGACTTCATGCAATCGTGAGAATGGCGCGATAGGTTTCCTTGCATTCAAAATTGCTCTCTAACCCTCCACATTTTTGACCATCCGCACTACAGGCATCGATATACCGTCACCCAGCAGGACGTCGAACCGATCTACCTCCACGTATCCTTTCAGTCGGTAGAGTGGTACCCCGGTCAGCGTCGCTCCCATTTCAAAGTGCGTGAACCCCGCTGCGACCGCGGCATTTTCCGCAGCCTCCAGAATCAAGCTCCCAATGCCGCGCCGCGCCCAGTCGGGATGTACAAAGATGGCGCGAATCTTTGCCGCATCGTGCAAGGGATCCAGCAATGCATCCTCGCGCACCGCGTGATGATCGCCGCCAAAAAGTGTTTTTCGCTTGCTCCACCCGCCGCAACCCGCCAGCACTCCATGCTGCGCAACAACAAAATACGTGCCGTCTGCGATCAACTGGCTGTCTACGGTAAAGACCGTGCGCAATGCGGCCTCCATTTGCGCCGGCGACGAATCCTGTGCCTGCAATCCACGCACCGATGCAGCAATCAATGACCGCAACTCGGGAATATCCGCAGAAGTTGCCAGGCGAAGTTGGCCGGTCATAGAAATTTCATTCTCGGTAGGAAGTATCCTTGTTTCACTTCACTTGGTTTCATTTCACTTGCTCCATTGCTGTGTGATCCGCGTATAGTGTGGAAAATGTTTCCCTGGCACCCGTATTATCGCTGACATCACCGGATTGCCATAAAGATCGTCGGATCACGAGGTTTTGCATTACATGGAACGCATTCACAAGCAGGAATTGTTGGACATGGATGATGGTTCGCCCGAAGATGTCGCCTGCTCTCTACGATCTTTGTGCTGGATCAATCGTCTCTTCGGCGGCAACCGCATGCATAAGCGAATGCTGCTGCATGTCCAGCGCTCGCGTCCCATGCGCAAGCTGGATATTCTCGAGGTGGCAGCAGGATATGCCACGGTGCTGCAATCCGCAGCAAAAAAACTGATCAGGCAGAATGTCGAGCTGCGCATTCTGCTGCTCGATCGCAGCGCCCAACACTTACCGAAGCTCTCCCAGTGGGATGCTTCCCTTCCCAAACCAACCTTGATCCACGGTGATGCGCTCCAGATACCTCTGCCCGACCAAAGCGTGGATATCGTTTCCTGCTGCCTTTTTTTTCATCATCTGGACGAAACAGAAGCGCTTGCCTTTTTGAAGGAAGCCCTCCGTGTCTCACGCGTAGCCGTCCTCATCAATGATCTGGAGCGAGGACGGATTCACTATCTGCTCTCCCGCCTCGCCGGCATGGTGGACCCCAGCCGGTTCAATAAGCAGGATGGGCCAGCCTCCGTGCAAAAGGCATATACCCGCGCGGAGCTTCGCAGTCTGCTGGCAGCTACGGGATGCGATTATTCTGTGCAGCGTGGCTTTCTTTATCGTCTGGGCGCAATCGCTTGGCAATCAAAGCCTCAAACACCCGCCTCAGCATAAGACTCAGGCATGCGTCCATCGAGTACGTTTCATCCGATTTCCTGTCTCCATGTACGCTCACTAGCTGATAGCATCATGCTGGTTCGTTGCAGACGGCAATACGGAGTGGGCGAATACGAAGCGGTAGCTTTGCTTGCATCGTGCATATGGAACTATTTGCCTGCGCTCCGCGTATGGTGAAATATGGGTTCCATCGCTTGGTCCATGCCGTCAAAAAAGCAGGCCCTGGCCAAAACGGCGCAGGGACGAGCTACTCGCCAGAAGCAAACAGGCTCTGGCGTTTTAGAGGCTACGCGTAGTAACCCACCAGCGCCAAAGGAGCGACGTTTGGAGCGGGGCATCGAGCACAAACCGGAGATCGCGGCACAGGAAACCCTGGCGCTGGTGCACCGCTGCCTGCAAGGGGATCCCCATGCCTGGCAGCAACTGGTGCAGGCGCAGCACCGGCGCGTATACGGTATCTGCTATCGCTTTACAGGTTGTTCCACCGATGCCGAAGATCTCACTCAAGATGTCTTCCTCAAGGTCTACCGCAACCTGGAGCAGTTTGATCTCGATCGTGGCAGCTTTCAGACCTGGTTGACCTCCCTGACACGCAACCTGCTGGTGGACCATTTTCGCCGCAGCCGTCCAGACCGGAGCACCAGTTCCATCGATGCCGGTTGGGACGATCCCGAGGAGCCACAGGCCCTGTCCGAACGGCTGCAGGACGCTCGCCCTGGCCCGCATGAACACTCGGTCAACCGGGAATTGCAGAACATGGTGCAGCAGGCCCTGCTGCAGGTATCACCCGAATTGAGAGAAGCAGTGATTCTACGAGACTTAAAAGACATGGACTACAAGGAAATAGCCGTAGTCCTGGCCATTCCAGAAGGCACAGTAAAATCCCGCATTAGCCGAGGCCGCATGGAACTGGCACGGCTTTTGGAACGTACTAAAGGACAGGTGATGTAAGTGAGCGATCTAAGCCAATTCGGAGCACAAAAGGTTCCCGCCATGGATTGTGCGGCCTTCGAACTGCTACTCGCTGACGCAGTAGAAAATGCCCTGCCGGAGGCGACCGCCGCAACGTTCGCGGCGCACGCCGAATCTTGCGCACGCTGCCGCGGCCTGCTGGCACAGGGCCGCCAGGGCCGGGAGTGGCTGCTGCTGTTGAAAAATGAACCCCTTGAACCACCTGCCGGACTTGTCGAAACCATCCTGGCACGCACCAGTGGCACCCAGATGACTGCGACGCTGGAACCCGCTGCCCTGCCGGCGATTGCGGCCAATCCGGTGGGCAACATCCAGGGCCCGCGTCTTTGGAAGCGTCCGGCTCTGGTCACGCTGCGCCGCGCCGTCTTCGATCCTCGTCTGGCCTTGACGGCAGCCATGGCCTTCTTCTCTATCTCTTTGACATTAAACCTTTTAGGTGTTCGACTGACTGACATGAAGGCCGCTGACCTGGCCCCGCAAAACCTGCGCCGCACCATGACCCGTCAATACGTTGAGGCCAATTCGCGTGTGGTTCGTTACTACGAAAATCTCCGCTTTGTGTATGAGGTCGAATCCCGTGTGCAGGAATTGCGTCGGGCTACGCAAACCAGCGAGCCTGCCGGGCAACCGCAGAAGCAAAACCATGACAAGTCGTCCTCCGGATCATCGAGCGATGACACGGAGTCCCACAGAGCTCCTTTAGCACGCACCCCGGGAAAACATCCCTATGTCCATGCTGTACAGGTGCCTCTGAGCCCGCTGGTAGACGCCGCCCTTCGACTGCCAGAAGGTAAACCGCCTGCTGGCCTTTACCCTGCCTTGTCTTATGATGCATCAGAGAAAAGGTTTTACCAACGATACCCACGCTTGACCGGTTCTGCCTCGTTCATCTCTTGTGATTCGCACCGGTTTGCACTTGAAAGGAGCGCGGTATGAACTGCGCCAACCATCCCGATGTTCCTGTATCTGTCTTCTGCCAGTTCTGCGGCAAACCGCTTTGCACGGATTGTGCGCGTACTATCGGCAATATTGTCGGCTGTGAGCCCTGCATCGCCGCAAGACTGGGAGCGACACCAGCGCCTGGCAGTTACACCGGAAACGCTGGCGAAGGCCAGAATTTTCAGTACGCTCCCTCTGGCGCGATGCCTCCGCCACCCCCCAGCGCACCAAGTCCTGGATTGGCCGGCTGCCTGGGCCTGATTCCCGGCGTCGGCGCCATGTATAACGGCCAGTTTGCCAAGGGGCTGGTCCATGTACTGATCTTTGCGATTCTCGTCAGCCTTTCGGACTCCAACGGCGTCTTCGGTGTCATCGTGACTGGCTGGGTTTTCTATCAGGTCTTCGATGCATATCAAACAGCCGTTGCACGTCGGGATGGCCTTCCGCTGCCCAACCCCTTGGGGTTGAATGACATCGGTCAGTGGTTCACTGGCCAGCGAAGTCCCTTTGCACATCATCCAGGCATGGCCGGAGTGCCGCCTGTTCCTCCAACGCCCGGAGCACCGCCTGCGACCCCGTATGCCGCGTCTTTTACAGCCGCGCCGATACCGCCCCTTCCTCCCGTGCCGCCCGATCAATATGATCTGCCTGAGTTTCGCGCTGGAGTCCCGACTGGCGCCGTGGTCTTAATCGGCCTTGGCATCCTGTTTCTGTTAGGCAATCTGGGCGTTCTCAGCAGCCACTGGCTGAATCGCAGCTGGCCACTGGTGCTGGTTGCCATGGGCGCTTGGATTCTCATTCGGCGTAGCCAACCCATGCCGCCTTCCGGTGGTCCACCATCCAACCCACCCGGCAATCCACCCAGCAGCCCCGCAGGAGGCTCCCAATGACCCAGTGGTATCACATTCGCCGTATGCGCCTGCCCGCGTTCCTCATCCTGGTTGGAATCCTGGCTCTGCTGGACCAATGGCACATCCTCAGGTTTGGCAAGAGCTGGCCGCTGTTTCTGATCCTCGCGGGCATCATGGCATTTGCAGAGCGCGCCGCCTGGGCCGCCGGCCAGCAGCCGCAACAGGGCGCATACAATCCTCCGGGCCAGCCCTATGGCGCCTATCCGCCTCCTGTGGCTCCGGGCAACTGGCCACAGAACGATCCCACGCTCACGCCCCACGATAACGATCCGGAACAGCGGAGATAGCCATGTCCACCCCACCGCCCTACATGCCACCGCCCAGCCCGCCGCCTCCTCGTCCGGACTACCGCACCAGCAAGGCGTATTACAGGATGCAGCGTGCCCAGTTCCGGGCTATGCGGCAACGTTCCATCGTTGGCCCGTTGCTTTTGATAACCATTGGGGTCATAGCGCTCCTGCTGAACACCCATGTTCTCAACGCATCGATTTTCTGGAATCTTTATGGCCGTTGGTGGCCGTTGATACTGATCTGTATCGGTCTGGTACTGGCGCTGGAATCTCTGGTCATGGCACGTTGGCGGCATACCGCAACGCGCATCGGCGGCGGAACCATCCTGCTCGGTATCCTGCTTGCTGGAATCGGTGCCGTTGCGGCCTATCACAACATCAATTGGGGCGTCATTGGATCGAATTTAGGCGTCGATGACGACATGCACCTGCAGCAAATGTTCGGCCAGAAGCATCAGGAGTCACAACAAGTCACACTTCCCGTTACTGCCGGTGGCACTCTCATCATCCAGAATCCTCACGGAGATATTTCCGTCAGTGCCGGTACCGACAACCAGATACATCTCACCCTCGATAAGATCGTCTATGCTGGCACGGACAAAGAGGGTCAGGGCAAGCTCAATGCATTGCAGCCGGTAACTACCACCACCGGCAACATCACCACCATCCATCTGAACACCGACGACAGCGACAGCGCGGATCTCACCCTGACACTTCCTCAGAATGTGGCCTTGGAACTTCATTCGCAATACGGTGACGTCACAGTCAGCGGACGGCAGGCATCCGTAACGGTCGACTCAGCTCACGGCGATGTGCAACTGGACAACATCGCAGCACCGGTGCGGACCACCATGCAGCGCGGCGACTTCTCTGCGCATGCAGTGCAAAACTCCGTCACGCTGAACGGCCGCATGAATGACGTGACTGTGTCCGACATCAAAGGCCCGGTCACTCTTGACGGAGATTTTTTTGGCGACCTGCATCTGGAAAATATCGTCGCACCGGTTCACTTCCACTCCAGTCGTACCGATATGGAGTTTGCCCGCGTCGATGGTTCCATCTCGCTCGACTCCGGCGATCTGACAGCCGAAAATGCCATCGGCCCTGCTACCGTTTCCACACGCGCGAAAGATGTTGAACTCACGGGCGTCTCCGGCAACGTTCATGCGCGCAACTCTGACGGAAGCATTTCCATCACGGCAATTCAGCCGATGGGCAGCATGGACATCGAGAACCACAACGGGTCGGTCACCGTTACCGTGCCTGCAAATGCCAGGTTTTCCGTGGAAGCAACAGCCGTCGACGGAGAGGTTCATTCCGATTTCAACCTGACCACGGAGAATGGCAACGAGCACAGCATCGCCTCCGGCTCTGTCAACGGCGGCGGCCCCATGCTGCACCTGACGGCGGAAAAAGGCGACATTGAACTGCACAAAGCAGACAGCGCCAGTCAATAGAAGCGCCAGCCAATAGAAATTTGAGCCGGTTGCCCATGCCAGGCAGGGCCAGGAATAGAAGAGAACCACACAGGTTGCGCTGTCTACGAAACCACAGCCGCCAACTTTTGACGAATGATTTCCTCACACCGCGCTGTGACTTCCTCGAAGGTCATCGCTGTTGAATCCAGAATGACGGCATCCGGCGCTGGTTCCAGCGGAGAAGCTGCCCGGCTACGGTCCCGTGCGTCGCGCTCCCGCATGGCAGCAATCACTGCCTCTTCCGTCACCGCTGGCTGCGCCGCGCCACCCTGTCGAAACCGGCGCTGCCCGCGCACTTCCGGCGCCGCATCCAGAAAAATCTTTACTTCCGCGTCAGGAAAAACCTTGGTCCCAATGTCGCGACCTTCCATCACCACGCCGCCTTTGGAACCTAAGGCTCGCTGCTGCGCCACCATCCACTCCCGCACGCGTGGATGCATACTCACCAGGGATGCTGCCTCCGCGACATCGCGTTCCCGCACACGCAGACTCACGTCCTGCCCATCCAGCAGCACACGGTTCCCCTCGGACTGCGGCTGCAGTTGAATGGTCGTTGTAGAAAAAAGAGCGGCCAGTGCCGCTTCGTCCTCGAAGCCAGTGTCGGACTCGATGGCCTTCAGCGCCAGCGCGCGATACATGGCCCCGGTCTCCAGGTTCAGAAATCCAAATTTCCGCGCCAGATGTGCCGCCAGCGTGCTCTTGCCTGCTCCAGCAGGCCCGTCAATGGCAATCACCGGGAGCCGTCGCATCGCCGTCGCATGAATTTGCTCCGCCTCAGTCATGCTTCTTCTTCCGCTTGGGGTTCATCGGCTTGGCCCAGAAAGGCTTCTTGCGGGCAGCATCCTGTCCTTCCGGTTTGCCGGCCGCAGCCTTCCGCGCAGCATGCTTTGCTGGTCGCGGTTTGCTGGAACCAGCCTTATTTCGCCCGAATTTTCCCGCCGCAGGCTTCCCACTATCCCATTTCGCATCGGAGCCTGCCGGACGATCCCTGCGCGGCACATCGTCCCGTCTTCCTTCTGCAGCAGGCCTGCCCTTTTTCCAGTCTGGCTTCGCCTTGGTTTGCCAGCCGCCTTTCGATCCGCTCGGTCGACTGGATGGAGCTCGACTGGATGGAACTCGGCTGGATGGAGCTCGTTTCGTCCGATCCTGTGGCGCGCCGTCCCGCCGTACAAATTTGCTGCCTTGATCGCTGGTTGCCTGCTCGCCTGCAGCCGCAAAGTCTCTTCGCGGCGGTCGGGCGGCAAAGCTCTTCTTGAAAGGCCGAGCCTGTCCGTCTCCAGCATCCTGTCGAAACGCTGGCCGCTCGCTCGTCCGAAACTTCGATGCTCCCGGCTTGGAGAAGGCTGGTTTGGAGAATGCCGGCTTGGCGGAACGCGGCTTCGTGGGGTCGAATCCACCCGTGCGAAACTTCGGTCCTCCACTCGATCTCTTCTTGAAACCTTCTGTTGCACGCCTCTCTTCCGGTTGCTCCGCCGCAGTAGGCCGCTGCCAGGGTTTCTGTGGCCTTGCTCCGCCAAAATCTCTTGCAGGACTCGCATTGGCTGGTCGAGAGGTTGTATCGAATCTCTTAAATGGCTTTTTGAATGGCCGATCTGCCGAGGGTCGATCGGCGCTTCCGCCGGATTCTGAGCGAAACGCTGGGCGCTCACCAGCATGAAACGGCTTCTTCCCAAATTTCCCTGCTTCAAACTTCCCTGTTTCAAACTTCTTCGCGGCAAACTTCTCCGGACGCTTCCATCCAGCATTTTCCCCGGAGCTGCGCCTCTCACCGCCAGATTCTCTGGGCAGCCGCGGCTTCCGGTCTTCGCGCGGCGCAAACGGACGATCTCCCACACGCGCCGGTCGCGGTCGTGGCTCCCATTTCCTGATCGGTCCGCGCACAGGTCGCTCCGCAAGCGTAGAGTCTCCCGCAGACGTCTCCGGCGTCGTCAAATCGACCAGCAATTCTGCCGGCAATCCATCCTTCAAGTGCAACAGCATGCCGCCTTCAAACGGAATACGCCCGAGCTGCCGCGTCGCCGTCAGCCCATGCACCATTTCCCGCGTTCTCGACTGGCTGGCCAACGGAGAAAGAAACGCCACAATCTCGTCATCCGAGGCGGCAATCACCGCCCCCAGATACAGAGACAGGATGCCCGACAAAGCCGCCTGCTGACCCATCGCCGAACCAATGGACACCTGCTTCGGATATTTGCGTACCAGCAATTCCCACACCGGCGAACCGGTTTCGTCAGCATCCTCCACCGGCAACTGCGGATATACGCGCAGATGGCCCCACAGTTCGCACAGGGCGCGCAGCACAGCGGCTTGCGTCACCTCGCTGCCCAGAGCACGCTGCAGCGCACTCAGTGTCTGCGGGCCATTGCGATCCAGTTCCTGCCAGCAGTGCAGCGCCAGCTGCGAAACCCTCCCCTGGCCCGTCGCCGCAGGCTGCGCTTTCCAGTCCCGATCCCCGCGCATGGCATAGAGAAATGGCAGTGCTTCCAGGTTCGCCACAAAATCCGGCTGCTCTCCGGGCGGAGAAATCAGCAGCAACGGCACCGCAGCTTTCGTCTGCACCAATCGCGTCAGCAAAGATTGCATCGGAGCGCGCTCTTCCAGCGTCGGCTCCGGCAGCGGCTTGCCTGCGCAGGCTTCCACCAGCGTCGGCGTTGGTGGATTCCCCGGCAGGCGCAGTGGCGCCACCGGGCAGAAACCAATCATCTCCAACCATGCGCGCACATCGTCCAGTGTGAGTCGCGCCGCGCCGTTTTGGCTCCAAAGCTGGAGTCGTGCTGTTTGCAGTTGTTGCTTATTCAACGGGAACCCTTCATGACCAGCTATGAATCCTGCATACAGGCACAAGGCCATTGCTGGCCGAGACCTAGATGCGTTGGAAAGCGCGCTGGATGTCTTTCAAAGAATATCGCAGTGCAATGGGACGCCCGTGAGGACAGCTCGTCGGATGCTCTGTTTTTGCCAGTTCTGCCAGCAGCCACTCGATCTTGGCCGGATCCAGCGGCGTGTTGATTTTAATGGCTGCATGGCAGGCAATGGAGGCTGCTATGCGCGTCCGCAGCGTCTCCAGATTCGCCGCCTGCTGCTCGCGCTCCGTCTGCTCCAGAACTTCGTGCAGCATCCGTTCCAGTTCCCGGCCTTCCAGCGCCACCGGCACTGCTTTCACCGCCAGGGTGCGCGGCCCAAATGGCTCCGCTTCAAATCCATTTCGTTCCAATTCTTCGGCAATCGTGGCAAAGACCGGCATCTGTTCCGGTTTCAGGTCAATCAGCACCGGCATCAGCAACCGTTGCCGCTGCACTTGCTCCACATGACGCTCACGCAGAATCTTCTCAAACAAAACACGCTCATGCGCCACATGCTGATCAATGATCCATAAACCTTCGTCGTTTGCCGCCAGAATGAACGAATCTTTCAGTTGCCCCAGCGCACGCAGGCTGGCCAGCGAGTGCAACGTAGCGCTGGCATCCTCCGATGAGTTGGTCGCATCCTCCATCGCCTGCGCTGCGCCAGCCCGATCATTTCCTGAGAACGCTCCATTGTTGCCCGTTGCGCCGGTCGGCTGCGTCGCAAACGGCAGCGGCTGATCCTGCGCCGGCGGCATGGGCGCAGCCAGCGCAAAATGCTCTGCGTCTTCGCGAGAAGGAATGACGTCCGACTCGGACTTCATTCCTGCCGGATCGGGTGGTCCCGGCATGGGAGAAACATCCGGCACCAGCGACGGCGTCATCCCAGGATTGCTGGTGAGTGCCGTCAGAAAACTCGCCGCTGGACGCGCTTTCACCATCACATGGCGCACGCTGTCTCGAACAAAATCATGAATAAAACTTTGCTGCCGAAAGCGGACCTCCGTTTTTGCCGGATGTACATTGACGTCCACTTCTTCCGGTGGCATCTCCAAAAACAACAGCACCACCGGGAACGATGTCGGCGGCAGAATATTACGATAGGCCTCGGTAATGGCGTGCTGGATCAGCCGGTCGCGAATCAGGCGGCGATTCACGAAAATATAAATCGAGTTGCGATTCAGCTTCTGCAGCTCTGGCCGCGAGACGAACCCATGCAGCCGCAATGCGCCTGGTATTTGCGGTTGCCAATCCGGTTCGCGCTTCCACGGCGGTGGCTCCGGCACTCCGGCGTGCGCGAAGTTTGTCTCGGCGGCAACAGGCACCAGTTGCTCCAGTACCTCGCGGCCAAATATTTGATACACGCGCTCGGAAATCTGCCGTACCGGCGGCGCTTCCAGCAGCGCGTGCGTCGCCGTATGCAATGCAAAATGCTTCTCCGGATGCGCCAGAGCATAGTGCGTCACCAGTGCTGCAACGTGTGACAGCTCCGTCTGCTCCGATTTCAAAAATTTACGCCGCGCAGGGGTGTTAAAAAATAAGTCGCGAATGGTCAGTGTCGTTCCCGGAGGAATCGCCGCATCCGCCGTACGCTGGATCTTTCCACCTGCAATTTCCACCTCCATGCCAACCACTTCATCCGGCGAACGGGTGGTTAGATGGACACGGGCCACCGAGGCAATCGACGGCAATGCCTCCCCGCGAAAGCCCAGCGTAGTCAGACTGAGCAGGTCATCGCTGGAGTGAATCTTCGATGTGGCATGGCGCTCAAAGGCCAGCAGAGCGTCATCCCGCAGCATGCCACAGCCATCATCTTCCACGCGAATAAGCTTGCGGCCGCCGGCTTCCACATCTACGCGAATACGAGAGGCACCCGCATCCAGCGAGTTTTCGAGCAGCTCCTTAACGACAGACGCTGGCCGCTCGACCACTTCGCCTGCGGCTATCTGGTTAGCTACCTGATCGGAGAGAATGCGGATGCGACCCATGAGACTTCATTGTAGGCCGCATCCTTCTTGTTTGGAGCCTTTTGGCAAGCCTCGAACACAAACCGCTGCCATTATGAATGGCCTTATCGGCGAGGTCGTTTGACAGGCTTGGTTGCCTTGCCGTTCTTCGCGATTTCTGCCTGCTTCGCCGGCTTCTTTGGTTTGGCTTTCGGATTAGAAGATTTTGCAAAGTCATCCGCGTGCTTTGCCTTCAACGATTCATCACGATCGCCCACAAGATGCAGGCGCATAAAGTTCGTCGAGCCGCTCTTGGTACGGGTTCCAGCGACTATCCCAAGAATCTCGCGTTGTTGCACCATCCCCGCTTCTTCCAGCAGCCGCTCCGCCGTGTCGACCATCTGGTCCGTCGTCTTCAGCTTCGCACAGTGGATGGGGTAGACGCCCCAAAGCAGCATCATGCGGCGAATGACAGCCTCCACACTGCTAAGCGCGAAAATTCGCGGTCCCGGACGATACTTCGAGAGCAACCGTGCCGTCGTGCCTGTTTCGGTAAATACCGCAATGGCGCTCACATTCAGGTCCTCTGCGGCATGCGCCATGGATTCACAGATGGTTTCTGCAATCGACAGTTGACCGCCAATGACAAATGGATGCCGCAGTCCGTCATGGCGTACCTGCTGTTCGGTCTCAATAACGATTTTGGCCATCATCGCCACAGCTTCCACCGGATATTTCCCGGCAGCGCTTTCTGCCGACAGCATCACGGCGTCGGTGCCATCGTAGATGGCATTGGCCACATCGCTGGCCTCGGCGCGCGTGGGCCGTGGATTTTCAATCATGGATTCCAGCATTTGCGTAGCCGTAATGACCGGCTTGCGATGCTCCGCAGCACGGCGAATTACATGCTTCTGAATGGCCGGCACTTTCTCCGGAGGCATCTCCACGCCCAGGTCGCCTCGCGCGACCATCACGCCATCCGCCACTTCCAGTATGGCCTCCAGATGCTCAATTGCCTGCGGCTTTTCCAGCTTGGCGATGATCCACGTGTCCGAGCCCAAAGCCGCTACACGATGCTTCACCAGCCGGACATCCTCTGCCGTGCGAACAAACGAAACCGCGACCATGTCGACGGATTGCCGGATCGCAAATTCCAGATCCTCTTCGTCCTTTTCCGTAAGGGACGGAACCCGCACCGCAATTCCCGGCAGATTGATCCCCTTATGCTCGCCAAGCATTCCTCCGTTGATTACATCGCACTCCACGTCAGTGCCATGCAGGCCGCGTACACGCAGCTCAATCAACCCGTCGGACAGCAATATACGGGAGCCTTCCTCCAGATTGTCTGCCAGGGTTTGGAAGGTGGTGCCAATGACCAATGTGGTACCCGCTATGTCACGCGGTGTAATCGTCAGTCTCTGACCGCTTTTGAGTTGTACCGGAATGCGATTCTTCAGGCGCCCCGTGCGGATCTTGGGCCCCTGTAAATCCGCCAGAATACAGATCGGCTTGCGCATCTCTGCTGCCACGTTACGGACCATCTGGATCAGTTTGGCTTTTTCCGGATGCGTACCATGAGAGAAATTCAGTCGGGCAATGTCCAGCCCAGCGCGCACCAGATCGCGAAACACCATTTCTGTGTTACTGGCAGGGCCAATCGTAGCCACAATCTTTGCTCTGCGAACAGGCATCGCAAAATTTTCATCGGAAAGCGCAGAGTACATTCTGTCTCCAGGGGTTGGAATCATAATATCGGTTTACTAGCGGTCATTGTAACGGGTTGAAGGCGTTTGTATCGATGGGAACGAATCGGGAACATCTGCTAAGCGGGTATCAGAACTGTCCTCTGCAGGACTTGCGACTCTGCCCGGAGACGATGCAAGAGCCGGTTTGGGGAATGCTTCTGCGTTGAATTCCGCCCCGATCATCACGCTGATCAAAATGATATAGAGCCAGATGAGCAGCGCGATGCCGGCGCCCAGGGAACCATATACCTGCGTATAGTTGGCGTGCCGCGTCACATACCAGCCAAAGATCAGCGTAGAGGGAAACCAGAGCACCGTCGCCAGCACAGCTCCCGGCATCACGCGGCGCCAGGACTGTGTACGTGGCGTGCCCATGTGATAAATGGTTGCAATCACGGCCACGCTGGTCACCATTGCCAGGAGCCATCGTACGACACGCCAGAACAACAGCACATAAATGCGAAAATCGTGCCCGGCTTGATAGATCATCCAATCTTCAATCTGGTGCCCGAATACCACAAATAAAGAAGCCAGCATCAGTGGAACCAGTGACAGCGGCACCAGCAGGAACGCAACCAGGCGTTGATGCCAGAAACTCCACAAACCTGCCGGCAACTTGTAGGCACGCCGCGAACACTCCATCAACGTGACCATCACACTGTTCGCTGCCCACAGGCTGACAAACGACGCCGACAGCAACAAGTGTATGGATCGTGCGTGCTCTCCCTGGAAATATGCCAGCAGTACAGGCGGTACGTCCGGTGGGAACATCTGGTACAGCAAGTAGCCAAACTCCAGACGCACGAATTCCGCCTGCGGCGAAATTGCCACGATCGTTGCCATCACCAGAATTGCTGGAAAAACAGTAAGAATGGATGAGTATGCGGCAGCACGCGACAGCGTGATGATGTCGTCTGAAACGCTGTTCCAGAGAGCACGTCGTAGATGTAAGAACCAGCGCAGCATACGTAGGGAAGACTAAACGAAGTTGCGCAGAGAAACCATAGTGCCGGGTGCGATTCTTCGCATTGTCGGTCCATCAACCGCTAATAGAGGCGTCTGCAGCGGGAAGTAAGACAGAAGATGCATCTGGCTGCACATATCAGCCGCCTGTTAGCATGATCGAGTTATGAGTTTCCGTTCTTATCGTGTTGCGTTGCCCTCCTCTTTTGTCCTGCTGCTTGCCTCCGCTGTGGTAGCCCTCGTCGCTCTTCCCCGCCCCGCAGCGGCCTTGTCCGCGCCCCATGCGGGTTCCGGTGCCGAAATGCGTTCCATGCCCGCTACAAATGCACAACTTGCAGATAAGCATTTGAATGCGCGTGTGAATGCATTGTTGGCAAAGATGACGCTGGAAGAAAAAATCGGCCAATTGGTGCAATATTCCGCCGGAACGCCTACCGGTCCCGGTACCGATCGCCAGGACTACAAAACGATGATTGCGGCTGGAGAAGTTGGCTCTCTGCTCAACGTTCGCAGCGCGAAAGAAACCAACATGTACCAGAAGATCGCCATCGAAAAAAGCCGCCTGCACATTCCGCTGCTTTTTGGCCTCGATGTCATTCACGGCTATCAGACGACCTTCCCGGTCCCGCTCGCGCTGGCCTCCAGCTTTGACCCGGACCTGGTGCAGGCAACGGCTCATATGGCCGCAACGGAAGCCAGCGCCGACGGCATCCGCTGGACATTTTCGCCTATGGTCGATATCGCCCGCGACGCCCGCTGGGGGCGCATTGTGGAAGGCGCAGGCGAATCCCCGTATCTCGGTGCGGCCATGGCTCGTGCCTACGTCCACGGCTATCAGGGCAGTAGCCTCAGCAATCCTGACTCTATCGCCGCTTGCGTCAAGCACTTTGCCGCCTATGGAGCAGCCATCGCGGGGCGCGACTACAACTCGGTCGATATGTCCGACGTAATGCTGCGTCAGGTCTATCTGGTTCCGTATCAGGCCGCCATCGATGCCGGTGCCGCGACCGTGATGAGTTCGTTCAATTCCCTCAATGGGGTACCGGAAACAGCCAACCCATACACGCTGACACAAATTCTGCGCAAGGAGTGGGGGTTTAACGGCTTCGTCGTCAGTGACTATGGCGCAGTGCATGAACTGATCGCTCACGGAGTTGCACTCGACAACGCCACGGCCGCCCGGAAGGCGCTGACTGCGGGACTGGATATGGACATGGAAGGCAACGCCTACCACACTCGACTTGCCACGCTGGTGCGCACTGGAGAGGTTCCAGAATCGCTCGTCGATGACGCCGTCCGCCGCATCCTGCGCGTGAAATTTGCGCTGGGACTCTTCGATCACCCATATGTTGACGAAAATGCACCCGCCTATGCCGTTACGCCGGAGAAGAGCGCTCTGGCCCGCAAGGCTGCCGAAGAGTCGTTCGTCCTGCTGCAGAATCAGGCCCACCAGGGCCAGCCAAAGTTGCTGCCCATTAGCACCCGCGTACACACCCTTGCACTGATCGGCCCATTTGGTGATTCTGCCGGTGAAATGATTGGCTCCTGGGGAGGCATGGGAAATGCCGTCACGCTGCGGGAAACGCTCGACAAACGCATGGCAGCAACCGGTGGCAAGGTGCTCTATGCCAAAGGCACCGATATTTTGACCCAGTCCGATGCCGGATTTCAGGCTGCCATCGACGCGGCAAAACAATCCGATCTGGTTTTAATCACACTGGGGGAAGACGGCGCATCCATGACCGGAGAAGCCAGTTCCCGAGCGCATCTGGACCTGCCGGGTAACCAGGAAAAGCTACTCGAAGCCGTCGTTGCCACGGGCAAGCCAGTGGTTTTGATTGTGTTTAGCGGTCGCCCCCTGGTCCTCGACTGGGCCGCGCAGCATGTCCCGGCCATCCTCGAAGCATGGTTTCCCGGCATGGAGGCTGGCCCCGCGCTCACGGATGTTCTCTTCGGCAACGTAAACCCCAGCGGCAAGCTGCCAGTCAGCTTTCCCTATGCTGTCGGGCAGGAGCCGCTCTACCTCAGCCAGTTCCCCAGTGGCCGCCCTGCAGGTGATGCCGATCTGTCTCATCCTCCGCAAAATGCCCAGGAAAAATACCTCTCGCGCTACATCGACGCGCCAAATGCGCCGCTCTTTCCCTTCGGCTACGGCCTCAGCTACACCTCATTCGATTACGCGCCGGTCACCCTCAGCACGCAGCAACTCCTGATGCCGCAAGCCGAGGCCGGCCCCGACGCATTACAGGCCAGTACGGACGTGCGCAATGCCGGTTCCGTCGCCGGCACGGAGATTGTCCAGCTCTACATCCGCATTCGTGGCGCCAGCATGGAAGAACCGGTGCGGCAACTCGAAGGCTTCCAGCGTGTGACGCTCGCTCCCGGCGAATCGAAACACGTCACCTTCCAGCTCGGCTTTCCGGAGTTATCCTTCATCAACGCGCAGAGCAAGCGCGTTGTTGAACCAGCGCAATACACCGTCTATATAGGCGGCAGCTCGCAGGCCACCCAATCCGCCGAGTTCAATATTGTGCAATAGAGAGATCTATCTTTTTCGATGGAAGCGGGAATGCGTGCCTGCTCTTTGGCATTAGCCCGGGGCGACCTGCACACGTTTACTCCCCGGCAGATTTTGCAATGGGCTTTTTCCCTGTGGCCGTGTGCGCCCTGGGCTTCCACTTCTGCAGAAATGCGTACACCGAAGATGTGTCGAGTTTTCGCATCGCCTCAAACTCGCCGTTCTTTTGCGCATACAATACGCGCCCTCGTCCGTCGAGTATCACCAGTGCTGGAACTCCTTTTTCCAGGGGAATTCCATACTTCTTCGCTATATCCAGATTCTTGTCATATTGCCCGACGCTGACATCGACCAGGACGTAGTTGGCCTGCAACAGGCTGGCATTGCTGGGATCGTGAAAATAAATATTCAGCAGGTGACAATCCGCGCACCAATTCCCACCAAAGTCCAGAATCACATGCTTGTGCTCACGGGCAGCCGTAGCAATCGCCGCACGAATATCCGCTTTCGCATCCGCGGTATCGGAATAGATAATCGCCGAACCCATCTGCGCATGGGCATCTGCAAATACCCCAGTCAAATGTGTTCTCGCCAGCACCGGGCCACACGGTGCCAGAAAAAACAGCGCCGCGAGCATGGCTGCTGCATACAAGCAAAATGCTGTGAGTTTTTTTGCCACTGTAGCCTCCTTTCCAGTGTACGCAAAACGCCCAACTGCTGTACTACGGAGCGATCGAGCGTTGCCTGGCCTTTAGGCTCAAACAAAAGCGGCGAACTTTTTAAGTCCGCCGCTATATTTGTAACCGTTATGGTTACGTGAATTACTCGGCTGCCATTTCTTCGGCTTCGCCTTCTTGCCGCATCATCTCGAGCTCGCGCTCTGCGGCCTCGATGGCTTCCGTCACTTCCTGTTGCACACGGGTTGCCGCTTCTTCCAGCTCCTGAGAGAGCTGAACGTTACGGTAGTACTCCATGCCCGTGCCCGCAGGAATCAGGCGGCCGACGATGACGTTCTCCTTGAGTCCACGCAGGTGGTCTACCGCGCCATTGATCGATGCCTCGGTAAGCACACGCGTCGTCTCCTGGAACGAAGCAGCGGAGATAAAGGAATCCGTAGAGAGCGATGCCTTCGTAATGCCCAGCAGCAGTGGACGGGCAATCGACGGACGGCCACCGTTGGCAATGGCGCGCTCGTTCTCCTCGCGGAAGCGGAACTTATCCACCTGCTGCTCCAGCAGGAAGGTCGTGTCTCCGGATTCCTCGATCTTGACCCAGCGCAGCATCTGGCGAACGATCACTTCGATGTGCTTGTCCGAGATGGCCACGCCTTGCAGACGATAGACCTCCTGGATTTCGTTCACCATGTAGGCCTGCAGTTCCTTTTCACCCAGCACGGCAAGAATGTCGTGCGGATTCAGCGGGCCATCCATCAGCGGTTCACCGGCGCGCAGGCGTTCTCCCTCCTGCACGTTGATGTGAACGCCACGCGGAACGGAGTATTCCTTCTCCTCGCCATTGTCTGCCGTTACGTAGATCTTGCGCTGTCCCTTGGAAACTTCTCCAAAGCGAATCACGCCGTCGATCTCACTGATGATTGCCGTCTCACGCGGCTTACGGGCTTCGAACAGCTCGACTACGCGCGGCAGACCGCCGGTGATGTCCTTGGTGCGCGTGGTTTCGCGCGGAATCTTGGCAAGGATGTCGCCCGGGTGCACTTCGTCTCCGTCCTGAATCATCAGGTGAGCACGGCTGGGCATCAGGTACCGCTTGTTGCCCTTCGCACCCTTGATGATGATGGCTGGCTGACGTTTTTCATCCGAAGAATCGGCCACCACCAAACGGGACAGTCCGGTGACCTCATCCACTTCTTCCTGCAGCGTGGTGCCTTCATGCAGATCCTTGAACTGCACCGTGCCGCCGATTTCCGTCAGGATGGCAAAGGTGTACGGGTCCCACTCGCCGAGTGTCTGGCCCTGTGTGACCTGCTGCCCTTCTTCCACCTTCAGCTTGGCGCCGTAGACGATGGAGTACCGCTCTTTTTCGCGTCCCCGCTCGTCCAGAATCACCACAGCACCGGAGCGATTCATTGCCACCAGATCGCCGCTCTTCGAGCGAACGGAGGCCAGGTTGATGAAACGCACCGTACCGGCATTCTTTGCCTCAAGCCGCGACTGATCCGAAACACGCGAGGCTGTTCCACCAATGTGGAACGTACGCATCGTGAGCTGTGTTCCCGGCTCGCCGATCGACTGTGCAGCAATCACGCCAACCGCTTCGCCCAGTTCCACCAGTCGGCCCGAACCCAGGTTGCGTCCGTAGCAAAGTACGCAAACGCCGCGCCTGGATTCGCAGGTCAGCACCGAGCGAATCTTGACGCGCTCAATGCCGGCTGCCTGAATCGCAACCGCAGCATCTTCGCTGATCTCCTGGTTCACTTCGATGATGACATTGCCCTCGAAGTCCTTGATCTTTTCGAGCGACACACGACCCACAATGCGGTCGCGCAACGGTTCGATCACTTCGCCGGACTCAATGATCGGTGTAACGTAGATGCCCTCCACCGTGCCGCAATCGTGCTCGCTGACGATCACATCCTGCGCCACGTCCACCAGACGGCGAGTCAGGTAGCCGGAGTCGGCGGTCTTCAGTGCCGTATCCGCCAGGCCCTTACGCGCGCCGTGCGTGGAGATGAAGTACTGCAACACCGTCAGACCTTCACGGAAGTTTGCCGTGATAGGCGTCTCGATGATTTCGCCCGAAGGCTTCGCCATCAATCCGCGCATGCCGGAAAGCTGGCGAATCTGCTGCTTCGATCCGCGAGCGCCGGAATCGGCCATGATGTAAATCGGATTCATGGTGCCGGCCTTATCGGCATCCTTCATGTTGTTGAACATGTCATCGGCCACGCGTTCGGTGACGGACGACCAGATCTGGATGACCTTATTGTTGCGCTCACCGTTGGTGATCGCGCCGTCCAGATACTGCTGTTGTACGGTGATGACCTGCTTTTCTGCATCATGAACGACGGTGTACTTGCTGTCCGGAATCACCATGTCATCCAGACCCACCGACAGGCCGCTGCGCGTCGCATATTGGAAGCCCAGCTCCTTGATGTGGTCCAGCATTTTCACCGTGGTTTCCAGGCCCAGGTTCAGGTAGCAGTAGTTCACCAGCTGCCCCATGCCCTTCTTCTTCAGCAGGCCATTGATGTAAGGCATCTTCTCCGGCAGCGCGTCGTTCAAAATGGCGCGACCCACCGTCGTGGAGATGTATTGCTTGTCGTACTGCACCGGCTCGGTGTGGATCAGATCCTGATCGTCATAGGCCGTCGTCATGTCGAGCACGGGTCCTGTGTAGCGCAGCCGAATCGGCGACAGCGTCTCCACTTCCTTGGCTTCCAACGCCATCAGAACTTCATCGGTGTTGGCGAACACACGGCCTTCGCCCTTGCCGCCAACCTTGGCCTTGGTCAGGTAGTAGAGACCCAGCACCATGTCCTGCGTCGGCACCGTGATCGGGTGACCGGATGCAGGGGACAGAATGTTGTGCGAAGCCAGCATCAGTACACTCGCTTCCACCTGCGCCTCAGGCGACAGAGGGATATGCACAGCCATCTGATCGCCGTCGAAGTCGGCGTTGAACGCGGTGCAGACCAGCGGATGGATCTGAATCGCCTTGCCTTCCACCAGCACCGGCTCAAAGGCCTGAATGCCCAGGCGATGCAGGGTTGGAGCGCGGTTCAGCAATACCGGATGGTCCTTGATGACCTCTTCCAGAATGTCCCAGACGATCGGATCCTGCAGTTCCACCATCTCTTTTGCCTGTTTGATGGTGGTGCAGTGGCCGGTCTGTTCCAGACGGTGATAAATAAACGGCTTGAAGAGTTCGAGCGCCATCTTCTTGGGCAGGCCGCACTGGTGCAGCTTCAGGTCTGGTCCAACCACGATGACCGAACGTCCGGAGTAATCCACGCGCTTGCCCAGAAGGTTCTGGCGGAAGCGTCCCTGCTTGCCTTTCAATGTGTCGGACAGCGACTTCAGCGGACGATTGTTCGCTCCACGCAGCACGCGGCCACGGCGGCCGTTGTCAAACAGCGCGTCGACGGCCTCCTGCAGCATGCGCTTTTCGTTGCGCACAATCACTTCCGGCGCGTGCAGGTCCATCAGCTTCTTCAACCGGCTGTTGCGGTTGATAACGCGACGATATAAGTCGTTCAGATCGGATGTCGCAAAACGTCCACCGTCCAGCGGCACCAACGGGCGCAGCTCCGGCGGAATCACCGGGATCACGTCGAGGATCATCCACTGCGGCTTATTGCCGGACTTGCGGAATGCCTCCACGACCTTCAGGCGCTTGGCATGCTTCAGCCGCTTCTGCAGCGAGGTCTCGATATTCATCCGCTCGCGCAGTTCCACGGACAACTCGTCGATGCTCACGCGCTTCAGCAGTTCCTTGATCGCCTCGGCGCCCATCATGGCCTTAAAGCCGGTCGGACGATACTGCTGGTCCAACTCGCGGAAGCGAACTTCGTCCTTGATGATCTCGCGTTCCTTCACCGGTGCGTCGCCCGGATCGACCACGACGTAGCTTTCAAAATAAAGAACGCTCTCCAGCTCGCGCAGAGAAATATCCAGCAAGTGGCCAATGCGCGATGGCAAGCCCTTGAAGAACCAGACATGCGAGCACGGAGAGGCCAGCTCAATGTGGCCAAGGCGTTCGCGCCGCACGCGCGACAGCGTTACTTCCACGCCGCACTTGTCGCAGATCACACCGCGGTGCTTCATGCGCTTGTATTTGCCGCACAAACACTCCCAGTCTGTAACCGGGCCAAAGATGCGGGCGCAGAACAGCCCGTCGCGCTCTGGTTTGAAGGTGCGGTAGTTGATCGTCTCCGGCTTGGTTACTTCGCCATGCGACCAGCTGCGAATCTTCTCTGGCGATGCCAGGCTGATGCGGATCGCGTCGAAATCTGTAATCGGGCTGCTGAGCTCAAATGGATTGGAGCGGAACAAGACTACCTCCATGGACCGCGCTCGCTGCTCAGTTTTTTATGCTGAACAGGAGCGGCAAGTCGCGTTCCCGGGCTGGTTTCTTTTCGGCTGCCTGCCCGTCCCGGGAGCGCGTTGGCTCTTTTCGGCGGCAGCCGCGATCATCACAAATCACAATGCGTATGCGTTAGTCCGCAGCAGCGACAACCTGCGTCGGCAGCTTCTTTTCGCCGTTGATCTTAATCAACTCCACGTCGAGGCAAAGCGCCTGCAACTCCCGCACCAGTACGTTGAACGATTCCGGAACACCCGGCTCAATGGCGGCTTCACCCTTCACGATGGCTTCGTAGATCTTGGTGCGACCATAGACATCGTCAGACTTCGCCGTCAGCAGTTCCTGCAGAATGTAAGCCGCACCGTAGGCTTCCAGTGCCCAGACTTCCATTTCTCCAAAACGCTGACCACCGAACTGCGCCTTGCCACCCAGCGGCTGCTGTGTGATCAGCGAATACGGCCCGATCGAACGCGCGTGAATCTTGTCGTCGACCAGGTGCGACAGCTTGAGCATGTAGATGTAACCCACCGTTGCCGGCTGCTCGAACTGCTCGCCCGTCATGCCATCGAAGAGTGCCGTTTTGCCGGAGGTCGGCAATCCAGCGGATTCCAACAGCGCCTTGATCTCCTGCTCCTTGGCGCCATCGAACACCGCAGTGCCAAACCAGATGCCGCGCTTCATGCCGGCCGCAACACGCAACAGTTGCTCATCATCCAGATCCAGCAGTTGACGCAGCACCGCCGTCTTGCCGAAGCGCTCTTCCATCAGCTTGCGAACTTCGTTCGCCTTCTGATTGCGCTCCACCAGCTCGGCGACTTGCTTGCCGAGGTTATGCGCGGCCCAGCCCAGATGCGTCTCCAGAATCTGACCGACGTTCATACGCGAAGGTACGCCCAGCGGATTCAGCACAATCTCCACCGGCGTGCCATCGGGCAGATACGGCATGTCTTCTTCCGGCAGGATGCGGGAGATGACGCCCTTGTTGCCGTGACGTCCCGCCATCTTGTCGCCAACTGAAAGCTTGCGCTTCATGGCGATGTAGACCTTCACCTGCTTGATGACGCCCGGTACCAGCTCGTCGCCCTTCTGCAGTTTGCTGATCTTGTCGTTGGTGATCTTACGCAGCACGTCGATCTGGCGCGAGGTCATCTCTTCGATCTCGTCGATCTGCTCGTTGACGCGCGGGTCCTTGTCCGCATAACGAATGCGCTTCAAGTTGCGGGTCGAGATCAGCTCGATGGTGTCGCGGTCCAGAATGGCGCCCTTCACCAGCAGACGCTTGTTGGTGCGCTCGTCATGCAGATCGGCCTGAACTTCCTTGGCTCCCAGAATTCCTTCCAGTCGCTTCAGGCGTTCGTCAGTCAAAATACGAATCTCGTCTTCCAGGTTCTTTTCGAGTTTCGCAATCTGCTCGCCTTCAATCAGCTTGGCGCGCTCGTCCTTTTCCTGTCCCTTGCGGGAGAAGATGCGAACGTCCACCACCGTGCCTTCGATCCCCGGAGGGCACGTCAGCGAAGCGTCGCGCACATCGCCGGCCTTTTCACCAAAGATGGCGCGCAGCAGTTTCTCTTCCGGCGTCAGCTGGGTTTCGCCCTTCGGCGTCACCTTGCCCACCAGAATGTCGTTGTGCTTCACCTTGGCGCCAATGCGGATGATGCCGCTCTCGTCCAGATCGCGCAGTGCAGACTCCGACACGTTCGGAATGTCCCGCGTAATCTCTTCCGGTCCCAGCTTGGTGTCGCGCGCTTCGATTTCGAATTCTTCAATGTGCACCGAGGTGTAGTAGTCCTCGCGCACCAGCTTTTCGCTGATCAGAATTGCGTCCTCAAAGTTGTAGCCGCGCCACGGAATAAACGAAACCAGCACATTGCGGCCCAGTCCCAACTCGCCCTGTTCCGTGCAAGGTCCGTCGGCGATCACCTGTCCCTTCAGAACGCGATCTCCCTTGCTGACGATCGGCTTCTGATTGATGCAGGTGTTCTGGTTGGAGCGCTTGAACTTCACCAGCTGGTAAATGTCCGAACCCACTTCACGCGACAACTGCGTGGGGTGGTGCTCCCCTTCGACGCGCACGATGATCCGCTCGGAATCGACCGAATCGATGATGCCGTTGCGGCGAGCCAGAATGACTGCACCGGAATCGCGCGCCGTCACCCCTTCCATGCCCGTTCCAACCAGCGGCGCTTCCGATACCAGCAGCGGCACCGACTGGCGTTGCATGTTGGCGCCCATCAAGGCGCGGTTCGCATCATCATGTTCCAGGAACGGAACCAGCGAGGCCGCGACCGAAACCAACTGCTTCGGGCTCACGTCCACGTAGTCTACTTCGCTGCGGTTCACCAGAACAAAGTTGCCCTGGCGGCGAGCGTTCACCAGTTCATGCACGATGTTCAGCTTTTCGTCGAGCTCGACGTTAGCCTGGGCAATGGTGTGCTTGTCTTCCTCCCACGCCGATAGATAGAAGCTGAACGGCTCCAGTTCCATCGGACGCTTCTTTTCTTTCACCAGATGTGCATTCTTCTTGCGGGCTTCATCTTTTTCCAGGTGATCGCCCACACGCAGCCCGCTGTCGCCGGCATTGGTTACCTGCACATAGTCCAGCACCCGCGCATCGCGTACGCGACGGTACGGCGATTCGATAAAGCCATACTCGTTGATGCGCGCAAAGCACGACAGCGACGAGATCAGGCCGATGTTCGGACCTTCCGGCGTCTCAATCGGGCAGATGCGTCCGTAGTGCGTCGGATGGACGTCGCGGACTTCAAATCCCGCGCGTTCGCGGCTCAGGCCCCCCGGCCCAAGGGCGGAGAGGCGCCGCTTGTGCGTGATCTCCGACAACGGGTTGGTCTGGTCCATGAACTGCGATAGCTGCGAACTGCCGAAAAATTCGCGGATGGCAGCCATGACCGGCTTGGCGTTGATTAGGTCATGCGGCATCGCTGTCGACATGTCCGGATACACGCTCATCTTTTCCTTGATGGCGCGCTCCATGCGAACCAGGCCGATGCGGAACTGGTTCTCCATCAGCTCACCCACGGCGCGCACGCGGCGATTGCCCAGGTGATCGATGTCGTCCACCACGCCGATGTTGCGGCGCAGCTTCAGCAGATAGCGAATGGTCGCGTAAAAATCCTCGGACGTCAGCGTGCGACGGTCCAGCGGCGTAATGTCCTGCTGGTCATACAGCTTGATGTTGAACTTCAACCGGCCAACACGCGAGAAGTCATACTTGCGCGGATCGAAGAACATGCCTTCAAACAGCGCAGTCGCTGTATCGAGCGTCGGCGGATCGCCGGGGCGCAGCTTGCGGTAGATCTCGATCAGCGCCTCTTCGGGCTTGCGCACGGTATCGCGACGCAGGGTGTGAGAAATCACATTGCCGACGTCGTCGCGCTCCGGGAAGAAGACCTCTACCGAAGTCACGCCGCTTTCCAGAATCTGCGAAAGCTTCTCTTTCGTCAGCTCCTGATTGGCTTCGAGCAGCAGTTCGCCCGTCGTCGTGTCGATCACGTCGGCGGCCGTTACCGCGCCATCCAGCTCCGTCGCTTCCACTTCCACTTCGGTAATCTTGGCCGCGCGCAGCGCCTTCAGAATGCTCGGCGTCACCTTGCGTCCGGAGTGGGCAATCTCCTCGCCCTTCACCACCACCGCATGTGCGGGTTTGGCGCCCAGTAGATTGGTGTGCTTTTCGCCGCTCGCTTCAACGGTCCACAACAGCTTGCCGTTCTTCGGCAAAATGGTATCGACGGTATAGAAAGTCTTCAGAATCTCTTCGTCCGACTTCAATCCCAGCGCACGGAGAAACACGGTGCCCAGAAACTTGCGCTTGCGATCGATACGGACATAGAGCGTGCTCTTCTGGTCGTATTCAAACTCTACCCACGAACCGCGATAGGGAATGATCTTGCCCAGAAAATAGGTGCGATTGTTCGCCGTCTCAAAGAAGACGCCCGGCGAGCGATGCAACTGGCTCACGATGACGCGCTCGGTCCCATTGACCAGGAATGTCCCGTTCTGCGTCATCAGCGGAATGTCGCCGAAAAAGACCTCCTGCTCCTTCATATCGCGGATGGTCTTAGCGCCGGTCTCCGGGTCCTTGTCGTAAATGGTCAGACGAATCGTGACCTTCAGCGGCGCGGAGTACGTCATGGTGCGCTCGGCACACTCGGTCTGGTCATACTTCAACTGCAGACCAACAGGATCACCGCACTTGTTACAAAAGTCCGGCGTGTTCTTGTTATAGGTGCCGCACTTCTGGCACAGCACGTCGCCCGGATGGAACGGGTCCGTGATCACCATGGCGCCGCAACTGACGCAGGTTGTGCGCAGGTGATGCAGCCCCTTCAGGTGGCCGCATTTGCACTCCCAGTTGCCGATCGTGTAATCCACGAAATCGAGCTGGGAAAGATTGCGAAAATCGGTAATGGGAAACACCGAGGCAAACACCGACTGCAGGCCCATGTCATCGCGTTCGGTGGGCAGTTTGTCCATCTGCAGAAAACGTTCGTAGGAACGGCGTTGCACCTCGATGAGGTTGGGAATCTGAATTTCGGTCGGAATCTTGGAAAAATCGAGTCGGCTGCGAATCGCGCGGTTCTCGTTCGGCATGCGTTACTCCTGGCTCGTGTGGCTTGCAGCTAGGGCCACGGGGTGACCCGCAGCGATTGCGGACAGCTTTGCCCACACCACACGTGTGGCTGTCCGCCAAATCTGTCGTCTCGGAGCATCCGGGTAGCGGGTCTGCGCAGAGGGCCTGCTCCGATCCATGGGCCCCGTGTGCGAAATATCTTGAAGCGGTAGAACTATTGGTTACTTTCTCTGACTCATCCAGCTGCCCAACATCCGGTTTCCGGTGCCGGCTGCAGGCGCCCACAGAAGACTTTCTATCTACTAAAAAGCAGTCCTCATAAAACCATCTCCAAGACAGCAAAATACCCGCGAGAGACATATCGTCTCGCGAGCGTCACAACCGGATTGTGCACTGTTTAGAGAAATGAATTTTGATTTCCGCCTACGTTCGAGCGTCAAGCCCCGCTCTTCCTTGATATTGAGCGTCCAGAAATTCCAAGAACCTTCGGAAGTTCCCGGGCGCCAGGCTTGGATCTTGCGGGCGAACAGCGAACCTACGTTTCTAGGTTAACGCAGATTCGCCCGACAAGCAAATGGGACACTACTTGACTTCGACGGCCGCGCCAGCATCGGCGAACTTCTTCTTGATCGTCTCCGCCTCTTCCTTGCTGATGCCTTCCTTCACCGTCTTCGGAGCGCCGTCGACCAGGTCCTTGGCTTCCTTCAGACCCAGCGCCGTCACTTCCCGTACCACCTTGATGGTGTTGATCTTGTTCGTGCCCGCATCCTTCAGGATGACGGAAAACTCGGTCTGCTCTTCCACCGCAGCGGCTGCGCCTGCACCGGCCGCACCGGCCACCATCACGGGAGCTGCAGCAGCGGCCGATACACCCAACCGCTCTTCCAGCTTCTTCACCAGGGCTGCTGCATCCAGCAATGTCAGCCCTACGATCTGCTCTTCCAGTACCTGTAAATCCGCCATGTTCTTCTCCAATTCGTTTCCATCTGAAATTTTTATTGCCCCGAAGCTACCCGCTCCGGATCGCTGCCCGCTTAAGTTCCGTTGTGCCCAGACAAGCACCCCAAGCGAAAACAGCAGAAATTGCTATCCCCAAACTACAAGCCAGGAACCGCGTCTTACGACGCTGCCGCCTCGGCAAACTTGTTCTTTTCGACCGCCTGCTGCAACACCACAGCCACATCGCGGCCCGTTGCATTGATCACGGTTGCCAGGCGCTGCGCCGGCGCATTGATCAGGAACAGCAGCTTCGAGAAGATCTCATCGCGGCCCGGCAGCGTAGCCAGTTGCTGAATCTCTGCCACCGTCAGCACCTTGCCGTCCACAATGCCCAACTTGAACGTGAACTCCGCGTTTTCCTTGATCCAGGTCGAAATCGCCTTGGTCAGAACCACAGGATCGCCGCTTGTGTAGGCAACGGAAGAAACGCCCTTCAGGCCCTGCAAAGCCGCTTCTACCTTCGTGCCCTGCGACGCCCGCGCCGCCAGCTTGTTCTTCAGCACCCGGTACCGGCCGCCGGCATTCCGAATCACCGTGCGCAACTCGAAATCCTGCGCAACCGTCAGCTTCCCAAATGTGCCGACGATGGCGGTCGTGGAGCCTGCCAGTTCCTTGGCAAGCTGCGCAACCTGCTCTGCTTTTTTGGCTTTTGTCAGTGCCATTTGCTTCCAGTCCTTTTCATCGCCCCGGGTACGTCATGCCAAATTTCAGGCAGCGAACCGGCAGAGGCGGGTCAGAAATTCGCGTTATGCCTTACCGGCTGCATCCACAACCGCGTGATCGAGCGCAATGCCAGGGCCCATTGTCGAGCTGAGCGTGATGCCCTTGACGTACTTCCCCTTCGCAGCGGAAGGCTTGGCCTTGACCACGCTGCTGATCACTGTCATGGCATTCTCGATCAGCTTCTCCGGAGAAAACGAAAGCTTGCCCACGGGAACATGCACCAGCGCTGTCTTATCCGTGCGAAACTCCACCTTGCCGGCCTTGATTTCCTTGATCGCCGCAGCCACATCCGTCGTGACAGTTCCCGTCTTCGGGTTTGGCATCAGACCGCGAGGACCCAGCACCTTGCCCAGACGACCGACGGAACGCATCATGTCCGGGGTTGCGATCAGCGCGTCGAAATCCGTCCAGCTTTCCTTCTGAATCTTTTCCACCAGCTCTTCGCCGCCGACGATTTCCGCGCCAGCCGCTTCGGCCTCACGGACTTTTTCGCCGGAGGCAATCACGGCCACGCGCTTGGTCTTCCCCAGACCGTGCGGCAAAACCACCGTGCCGCGAACCATCTGATCGGCATGCTTCGGGTCAACGCCCAAACGCATCGTCAGATCCACAGTCTCATCAAACTTGGCGAACTTGACCTTCTGTAGCAGAGGAACTGCTTCGGCCAAATGGTAAGGGCGCTGCTCCATTTGGGCGCGCGCCTTGGTAATGTTCTTGCCTTCTTTTTTCGACATGCTTCCTCGTCTCCCACCGCGCGGACCTAAGCAGCGCTTGTTTCCGCTGAACCACTCCGTGTTGCTTTTCTTCAACTTCCCGATCGGAGCGGCCGTCCGGCCGTGGTGTGTCTGCGATCACCAGGGCTATAGGCACCCGGTACACGCATAGGTATATTATGCCGGGTTGGCCCAAAAAATGCAAGGCGCCCCGGGCGATCGCCCTAACTTCTTGCGAAACAATTACTTCCAGACACGCTTAGGCTACGACTTCAATTCCCATGGACCGCGCCGTGCCCTTGATGGACTTGATCGCCGCTTCCACCGACGCCGCATTCAGATCCGGCATCTTCTGCTTGGCGATCTCGGCAACCTGCTTTTCGGTCACCTTGCCCACCTTGTCCTTGTTCGGCGTGCCCGCGCCTTTGGCCACACCCGCCGCCTTCTTCAGCAGAACCGCTGCCGGAGGCGTCTTGGTAATGAAGCTAAAGCTGCGATCGGTATAGACCGTAATGACGACTGGAATAATCAGGCCAGCCATCTCCTTGTTCTGCGTGCGCGCATTGAACTGCTTGCAGAACTCCATAATGTTGACCTGCGCCTGACCGAGTGCCGGACCCACCGGCGGCGCCGGAGTGGCCTTGCCGGCTTCGATCTGCAACTTCACGGACGTCTGAACTTTTTTTACTGGAGGCATCTTTCTCTTCCCTTCGTTTCACCGGCCCATCCAAGCCATCCATGCAGATGATTCAATTGCTTTCCGTTTCTTTGCAATCGCAGCACCTGTGGCATTCGAGCCGGGCGTAAATCCAAAATTAGTCGATCTTTTCTACCTTGCTGAATTCAAGCTCTACCGGTGTCGAGCGACCGAAAATCGTCACCATCACCTTCAAGGTCTCGCGATCTTCGTTCACTTCATCCACCACGCCGTTGAAGTTGGCAAACGGGCCTTCGGTGATCTTGACCGATTCATCCTTCTCAAACTTGATCTTGTTGCGCGGCTTATCCTTGGAAACATCCGTGCGGAACATGATGGAGCTGACTTCTTCTTCGCTCAACGCCACCGGCTTGTCGCCCGTCCCAAGAAATCCCGTCACGCGCGGCGTGTTCTTCACCATGTGCCAGATCTCGTTGTCGAGATCCATCTCCACCAGCACATAACCCGGCAGAAAGACGCGCTCGATGGTGTACTTCTTGCCATTGCGCAGCTCGGTTACCGGCTCCGTCGGAATCATCACCCGCCCGATCCGCTCCTGCAGACCAAAGGCCTGCACACGGCTCTCAATCGACTCGCGCACCTTGCGCTCAAAGCCGGAGTAAGCATGGATGATGTACCACTTAAATTTTTCGTTCGCCGGCGGCGCCAGAGTTTCTGTCGCCTGCCCCGTTTCGGGTTTGGTTTCTTCCGCCATCCCATTCACCTTTCCCAACCAGACCCGTCTAGGTCGACAACCAGTGCAACAAACTTTTCACCGCATACCCAATCGCGTTGTCAATGATATAAAAATACGCAGCAAACACAAAAACGGTGATGATCACGATAACGGTCGTCGTCTCCACCTCTTTGCGCGAGGGCACCACTACCTTGTGCATTTCGCTCCGCACATCTTTGAGAAACTGCCAGAATTCCAGCGGCTTATCTTTCCACGGTGCGGGCGTCTGCTGCGAGATCCTGCGTTCTTCTCCGGCTGTTGCAAGTGCCTTTGCCATCTTCGGTCCTTCACTGCTTCTGTCCGTCGCACCCTTGCGGGCACTGCGGAACTGTTTCCATCAGGCGGCCAGCGATTGAACTGGCAGGGGCGGAGGGATTCGAACCCCCAAGTTCGGTTTTGGAGACCGACAGTTTAACCGTTGAGCTTACGCCCCTACGTCTCTCGCGCCTGTTGTGTCGTGTTTACTTCGTCTCTTTGTGCGGCGTGTGCTTGCGGCAGCGGTTGCAGAACTTCGAGAACTCCAGACGGCCTGTGGTCGTCTTCTTGTTCTTCGTTGTTGAGTAATTCCGCTCCTTACACTCGGAGCACTGCAATGTGATAATTTCACGCATCTTTTTATCCTAACCGATTTGGCGTTCCTTGCCCAAACTTCCAGAAACGGCCCGCCAAAGGAAATATCAATCTCTGCAACCAACTTTTTGAACCAGCCCTATAAGAAATCCCTTACCGGCTGGCCCCAACTCGTTCTGCTTTTTACTTCAAAATCTCGGCAATAGCGCCGGCGCCGACGGTGCGTCCGCCTTCACGAATGGCAAAGCGCAGGCCCTTTTCCATCGCCACCGGAGTAATCAGTTCGATCTCCAGCGCCACATTGTCGCCCGGCATCACCATCTCCGTGCCTTCCGGCAGCTTCGCCACGCCCGTCACATCCGTCGTCCGAAAATAAAACTGCGGCCGGTAGCCATTGAAGAACGGCGTATGCCGCCCACCCTCTTCC
>DATAWK010000006.1:0-2105 GCA_036267255.1 Acidobacteriaceae bacterium
CGCGCGACGTGCAAAGGGGGTCGCATGAATGGAAGAAATAATCTTCCCAGGGACGCTCCATTCCCTGTCTCCACGTAACACGAGTCATAGACTCGGCCCGCGCGTGCGGTAAGTAATGAAACACGCGTAAGCAGGGCACGAACGGTCCAAGTCGTGAAGCCTAAATCAGGACGAGGATCTAGGGGAAGATCAGAAGGATTAACCAAGTGAATCGCTGTACGCTCCGTTATATGTGACTGGTGAAATGAGGCTGATACACCAGAACCAAAAGGTAAGTGGGTTAGCTGCGTCTGGGGGTCTTGGCGCGCAGCATGGAGTTTGCACTCCCACCGGAACAAAGGCGGAATCCTACCTGATCAATTGTCATGCGACCTCAACACGGTAAACCCGATGAGTTCTCTCCGGAGTAATCCGACCGCAAGGAAGGACTAATTACCCAGCGGGCAAAGGAAGCTGGAGCAAGCGAAAGCCGCTCTGTAATGGACCGGATAGGGAAATACCCGCATCGAAAGATGGCTGACTTCCAGCAGGTATTCCACGGCAGATCAAAGTAAAGGAACTGAACTTCTGTGAAAGATGGAATCGAAAACGATATCGGAGCAGCAGGACAAGCGCATACTCTAGCCAACACAAACTGGAAGCTAGTTTATCGCAGAATCAAGAACCTGAGACAGAGAATCTTCCGTGCAACTCAACAGCAGAAGTGGAAGAAGGTTAGAAGCCTTATGAAGCTGATGCTGCGCAGCTACTCAAACTTGCTTGCGGCGGTGCGGCGAGTCACTCAAGAAAACAAAGGGAGAAAAACGCCAGGAGTCGATCGACAACTGGTTTTGACGCCCAAAGGAAGAGAGCGACTTACGCGTCGAATGTTGGAGTGTAAAATCTGGCTGGCAAAACCGGTCCGACGCATATACATTCCCAAGAAGGGCGGACAACGCCCACTGGGAATTCCAACAGTAGACAATCGCGTCGCACAGGCTGTTGTTAAAAACGCTCTGGAACCCTGCTGGGAGGCTCGATTTGAACCAAGCAGCTATGGGTTTCGTCCGGGACGAAGTTGCCAGGACGCCATCGATCACTGCTGGATTCGCCTGCGGAGAGGAATGGATAAATGGGTTCTCGACGCGGATATCAAAGGCGCATTCGACAACATCAGTCATGGTTACGTTCTCAATGCCATTGGGAAACTCCCTGGGCATGAGCTAGTTAAACAATGGCTGAAAGCCGGCTACGTAGAAGCAGAAATCTTTCATGACACCACGTCTGGTGTCCCTCAAGGCGGTGTAATCAGTCCACTCCTGGCAAACATCGCTCTGGATGGATTGGAGCAACTCTGCAAAGGCAAATACGGATTTATCCGGTATGCCGATGACTTCGTTGTAACCGCACGGAGGCAGGAAGACCTGCTAACGCTCAAACCACAAATTGAAGACTGGTTGAAACAGAGAGGGTTAATGTTGAACGCTGAGAAGACGAAGATCGTTTCCATTGACGATGGATTCAATTTTCTCGGATTCAATGTACGGCATTATCATGGAAAGTGCCTTGTTAAGCCTGAAAAGGCGAAGGTATTTGCCTTTCTGCGCGAGATCCGACAATGGCTAAAGTCGAACAAACAAGCTTCGTCTGAAAACGTTGTTCGATATCTCAACCCAGTTTTGCGTGGATGGGCGAACTACTATCGCCACGTTTCGAGCAAGGACACGTTCGCGTCAGTTGATGCCGAACTCTGGAAATCACTTTGGAGATGGTGCCTCCGGCGCCACCCCAACAAAGGAAAGAACTGGGTTATGAACCGCTACTTCACCATGTCCCATGGTCGACGCTGGCGGTTCTATGCGTCATGCCTGGACAAATATGGCGAACGATTGGACATGGCGGTGACTAACATCACCACCATTTCGATCAAACGCCATGTAAAAGTCAAAGGCGCCGCAAGCCCTGACGACCCAGAGTTGAGGGAGTATTGGGAATTGAGAAAAACCCAATACACTCTAAAATGAAGAGTAGCAGCATGATGGAATGCTTGAGCCGCTTGAGGGCAAACTCTCACGAGCGGTTCTTAGGGGAGAGGGCTGCGGTGACGTATGCCCTTTCACCCGACT
>DATAWK010000007.1:0-2980 GCA_036267255.1 Acidobacteriaceae bacterium
CCTCTAGCGACAACTAAACTTCCTTCTGACGACATCTAAAATTCCCCATGGTTGGGGAAAGTTCCGGTGGTATTCCGAGTCGGGCAGCAGGCCCGACCGGGCAGACTGCCGGGACATGATCAACTCACAACAACGGATTCGGCTCGTCACCGAGTTTCAACGGACAGGAAGTATAGGAATGAGTGCATTAAAAAGCGGGATGGACCGGAAGACGGCGCGAAAGTATTTGGCTCATCCGGAACTATTGAGCCAGCCACGACCGACGCGGGATTGGCGCACGCGACCGGATACGCTGACAGTGATTTGGCCGGAGGCTGAACTTCGTTTGAGCACGGCCCCGGAGTTGGAAGCAAAGGCGTTGTTCGAGCATTTGCTGCTGGTCCGTCCAGAGCAGGCGCAAGTCGCGCAGTTGCGAACGTTTCAACGGCGAGTGCGACAATGGCGGCTGGAGCACGGGCCGGCACCGGAAGTGATCTTTCCGCAGACACACAGTCCCGGGGAGGTCATGCAGGTGGACTGGACGCACGCCAAAGAGCTGAGGGTCAGCATTGCCGGCCACCCCTTGGACCATCTGCTCTGTCAGGCGGTGCTGCCATATTCGAACTGGCAGTGGGCCACGCGCTGTCAGTCGGAGTCCTTGCTGTCGTTGCGGGCGGGCTTGCAGGCAGCCTTGTTCCAGTTGGGTAAAGCGCCCAAGCTTTTGCAGATTGATAACAGCAGTGCGGCCACGCATCAAATCAGTGGAGAAGGTAAACGGGATTTCAATCCAGATTTTTTGTCATTGGTGGCCCATTACGGGTTGGCGGCACGGACGATCCATGTGGGATGTCCAAATGAGAATGGCGATGTGGAGTCGCACAATGGCCATTTGAAACGGCGGCTGGAGCAGCATCTGCTGTTGCGTGGGACGCGGGACTTTGTCAATGAAACGGCTTACGACCAGTTTGTGGTCGAGGTGCTGGCCAAAGCAAATAATCAGCGCAGGACCAAGATCGCAGAGGAACTGGCCGTCATGCGGGAGCTGCCGCCCACGCGACTCTGCGAGTATGATGAAGTGGAGTGCCGGGTTTGCAGCCATAGCACCATCCGCGTCAAACGTGTGGCGTATTCAGTGCCGGCACGATTCATTGGCCGCCGACTGAGGGCGCGGGTTTATGAGCAACACCTGGAGGTTTACCACGGCGCGGAACGGATTGCGCAAATAACGCGAGCGCCCGGACGGCAGGCGGTGATTGATTACCGGCATGTGATCCAAGCGCTGCTGCGCAAGCCGGGCGCCTTTGCCCGCTACCATTACCGGGAGGAACTTTTCCCAAGCAGCACTTACCGCCGCGCCTATGACCGGCTGGTGCAGGATCATGGACCCGGTCCGGGTGAACTGGAGTATCTGCGCCTCCTCAAGCTGACGGCTGAACTGGGCAGCAGTGCCATTGAAGGGTTGCTCAGTGAGATGCTGGGCGTGGGCACGCCTCCCTGGCGGACCGCCACCTTGCGTAGCCTGCTCTGTCCGTCACCGCGGGTGGAACTGATGGAGCCAGCAGTGGATCTGAGTGTGTATGATGCGTTGCTGCGAGAGGAGGCCCTCTATGTCGCATGATGCTCTGGCTGGGTTATTGCGCAGTTTTCATCTGCCGACGATGGCGTCCATTTACGCCGACACATTGCAACAGGCCGAACAAAACCACTGGGGTTACCGAAAGTTCCTCCAACATCTTTGCGAAAGCGAAGCTGAAGACCGGCGCCAACGGCGCATCGCACGTCTGCTCAAACAATCCGGGCTGCCTGATGGCAAAAATCTGGGCAATCTGGATGAGACATTGCTGTCAGAAAAAATCCGACGACAATTACCCACGTTGTTGGAAGGCGGCTTTGTCGAACGAGGCGAGAACTTGCTTGCTTTTGGGTTGCCGGGCCGAGGGAAAAGTCATTTTGTGGCCGCCTTGAGTCGGGAACTGATCTTGCGCCATGGCCACGCCGTGCTGTTCATCCCAACATTCAAACTGGTGCAACAACTGTTGAACGCCAAAAAGGCGTTGAAGCTGGAATCGCTACTGAAGAAACTCGACCGGTATGCCGTGGTTGCCTTGGACGATATTGGTTATGTCCAGCAAGCCCGGGAGGAGATGGAAGTTTTGTTCACCTTCCTGGCCGAACGCTATGAGCGGCGTAGCGTGATGATTACCAGCAATCTGGTGTTTTCAAAATGGGATCAAATCTTCAAGGACCCGATGACGACGATGGCCGCCATTGATCGCCTTGTGCATCACGCCACCATCTTGGAGTTTGACGGCGAAAGCGTGCGAACCAAGAAAGCCAAATCCCGGCAGACTTCGTAAGGGTCACCACCCCTGGCTGGTTGCGTTCCGACAGTCGGGCTACGCCCTCCTGTCTCCACTCCACCAGCCAGGCGTCCCCTTAACCACCATGCAAACAACTCATCATGGCGTGGGGAATTATAGTAGTCGTCACTGGGGAAAAATGATTGTCGTTGACGGGAGATACGCCGGTCGGGATGGCCACTGTCAGTGAGACTGTCAGTAAACCGGCGAGCGTCAGAACAATTCGCCACTACTGGCCAGAACTTCACTGAAACTCGCCAAAACTCGCGTTCTTGAACGCGCACGAAACCGGACTGGTTTCTCGATTCAGAGAATCATCTATGAAATCGAGATTCATACTGTTCCGCCGAGCGGGCGTTTTTTACAGTGAGGACACGACCACTCGCCAGCAACACAGCCTCCGCACCAAGGACGAAGCCGAGGCCCTCACGCTCCTGCATTCCAAGAACGAAGCCCACCGGCAGCCCGTGCTTAATCTCCACATCGCCCGGACGTATCTGACCGCGACCGACCCGGAGATCGCCAAGCGCACCTGGCAAACACCGATGGATGAGATGACCCGCACCAAGACCGGGCCGACGTTCATCCGCTACAAGCGGGCAATGCAAGACAGGGCTTTTGACATCATCCGTGACCTGCCG
>DATAWK010000008.1:0-2570 GCA_036267255.1 Acidobacteriaceae bacterium
TGGCGTTGGAGGGGCTTGGGACAGAAGCGGGCGATACAGCGTCCTCTGCCTGTGCATGCGAAGGGCCTGGGATGGGTGCAGGCGACGCGGCGTCGTCTGCGTGTACGTGTGCGTGTGGAAGGCTTGAGACGAGTTAAGGCAACGTGTCGTCGTCTGCTGTGTGTGTGCGCGTGGCGCCATCTCCTGTGATGGCACACACGTCATCGTTTGCCTGTGCTCACCCGCCTATGTGTGCGTGCACAGCGTCGTCTGCCTGTGTGTACGTGAGCATATGGAGGGCTGGGAACGGGCGAAGGCGATGCGGAGTCGTTCTGCCTGTGTGTGTGTGGTCACTGTGGTGTTGTCCGCCTGTGTTATCGCGTGAAGAAACCTTCTGTCGGTGTCGACGCTCAGTCACGCTCTCCACTACCCTGGCTGCGCATTCCTCGATGACATGTCGAGGCGCTCGTCACGGCTCATGAGCGCGTGAGCCTTCGTCGTTCGTCGTTGTGTGCGTGCGTACGTGTGCGTCATTAATCGTTGTCTGAGTGCACATTGTTGTTATCTGGCTCTGTATGTGTGTGCACATTATCGTTGTCTGTGCATGTGCGTGCACGACGTCGTGGCATCGAGTCGACAGCGACGCGTCGTCTGCCTGACAGTGCCTGTGTGTGTGCACAGCGTCGACGACGCGTCGCATGCCTGGTGTGCGCAGGGTTCACAATCTTTTCGGTCCCGGACAACGGTGAAGGTTTCTGGGGTGGATGGTGGAACGCGTCCTGCGTCTGTCTGTCACGACTTTACCAAAAAAAAAACTTGTAAGACATTATTCGGCTGACGTCGCCGTCACACGTCACACGTCACACTTGTTACAGGGTCGACACGCGTTGATTTTTTTCCATTTCTAACCCGCTCTCTCTCTCTCTTTCCTGACCCTAGACAGTTTACTGTAAATGTGCTAGGATGGACTCTTACAATCGAGTTTTTAATGACGGTATCTTCTGTTTTGTCAGGCACATCGACTCTCCACCCTGGCTCGTTATTCACGTCCCTTGCCAGCACGCGTACTGGAATATCTCGAGGATGACAAAAGAGTACAGAGTTTCCATTTTTCAGTTCACTATTATGCCACTCACCCTTTTTTTCATGTCAAGGAATTGATCTGAAGTGCGCTTGCGAAGCCGTGATCTCCATGGCATCGGAGCCACTCTGTACCACATTGCATGTTCACCAGCCGTCCAGCCTCAGCCATGGAGGCAACCGTACTTAATGAGCTGTTCCGTACTGCGTGCACGAGCAATTTGCGCTCGAGCCTTGCGCCGTCGCGCATGTGCAGCGTACAACTCTGAGGTGCAGAGGGCTGCAGTGCTCGTACAGCACACTGTCGACTGTGTTGAAGACCCGCCCTCATATCCGCCCTCAAGTGCCTGGTCACTCACGTCCCACCCTGCTCTGCATCTCCGCACAGGTGTACAGTGTGTACCTGCGAGCAATCAATCGTTCTTTTGTAGCCACCACAGATTGGGCAGCGTTGCGGAGACATGTATGGTAGCACAACACCAGATTCTGACACGAGCCAGCACCCGTTTGTACTCCCACCTTTCCTTCCCACGTTTAGTTCTCTGACCCAATTGTACTAGAATCGAATTCCCCACTGCGTTGCATGCAGTACTTGGCGTGGCACTGTTCCTCTTTGGTAACATCGTAGCCCAAAACCCTTCCCTCGCCCTACAGCGTGAATCCACCACCACTTCACCCTACTGGCTCGCAGCCCTCGACGTCCTTAACGCAGGCGACAACTCCCCTCCCAGACGAACAGTGCGCACACTTACACTTCACCTTCTTCCTACGACGGCGCCGGAAGTGGAAGCACCGATGATTGGCGCATGGCAATAGCATGGGGCCGCACACTCGTCGCACTTGCCCACGAAGCAGCCAACCGCTCCCCCTTGACATCATCGCCTTCCCCTCCGCCCTCGCCCGTGACAGCCAGGGCTTACCTCCCACCTGCATCCCCACACTCGCTCACCTGCCCATCGTCCTCTTCAACCCACCCCACCACGCTATCAGCTGCGCTCGCCTCTGTCACTCCCGTTCGCCCACCAGGCCTTACTCACGCTGCCCGTGCCTCCGCATCTGAACTCCTCACGATGGCCACGGGCTTTTCGATTTGCGGCTAGACAGGTTGGGGTGCGTGTAGCGGGAGAGAATAGCTTATGGACTATTATAGTTGCTTTGATTAGTTGTATAGTAACAGGCAATATATTCAAATATTAATATGCTCATTATCTCGTCACTAGTCTCACTACGGAGTGATAATATTCATAATTCCAATACTATCAAGCAATATTTCCAACTAGTGAGATCTACTGTAGCTAGTATTCCCAGACGTGAAATCAATGCAGTCCAAGTAAGCACTTGGCATAAATAATGAGCCGAAACAGCTACTAACAATGCTCCTATAGGCAAACTAGTAGGGGTACCAATATAATTGGCCTAATGACCTAGTGCTGCTACCTGGAAGTATTGGGACCAAATGAATCCTAATGTGTCTAACCTGAGCAAAGTAGTACAGGAGGTTTTTCCTGATG
>DATAWK010000009.1:0-1845 GCA_036267255.1 Acidobacteriaceae bacterium
CACGTATAAAACCGCATGGCGCATCTTTAAGCAGGTCCGAACCCTGATGTCGGAGGACATCAGATTGGAGGGACCTACAGTAGAGATGGACGAAACTTATGTGGGAGGGAAGCGCCGTGGCAAGCAAGGCCGTCCCACTGGAGGCAAAGGTGGAAAGGCCATCGTTGTCGGGGTCGTGGAGCGCACCGCGAAGGGTCGGGTGATTGCGATGGTTGCCGACGATGTTTCCCGGAAAACCCTGCACGGGATCGCAGAGGAAAGAATCCTGCCGAAATCCACTGTGTACACGGACGACTTCAACGCTTATCACGGGCTTGCGGCGAAGGGTTACAATCACCGCCGCATTAACCACAGCGCCGGAATCTACGTGATGGGCGACATCCACACGCAGACGATTGAAGGGTTCTGGAGTTTAGTAAAGCGTGGGATCGGGGGTGTCTATCACGCCGTCAGCCACAAGTATCTTCAGAGCTATCTGAATGAGTATGCGTTTCGCTACAACCGCAGAACGGCTAACGAGCCGATGTTTGTTTCTCTGCTGGATCAGACGGTGGCGAAGGCGGAATAGCTCGACGCACGGCCAATTCAAAATCTTCAAGCGCTAAGGGCTGCATCAACTCCTGAATCTCTTTCGAGGGAATCAAGAGTTTTCTCTTGCCCGCACGCTTTTGTTTTGTCGTGAGTTTGGAGGATCGTTTCATATGAAAACCAGCCTCTTGCCAGTCATTCTACATCCGACCCAAAAAGGCCATCACGCACACGTAAACTATGGCGATGATGCCCAGCGCGACCACAGCGTATAGTTGAAATTCGGCCCAAAACTCCTGTCTTCGACGCAAGTGCCTGATGAACGACTCCGCGCTAAGAGCGCAGCTCGCAGTCTTCCACGTCCACAGAAGTTCCCTTGAGGACTGGCTCCTGTTCTGGACCTGGCTGGTCATCATCGGTGTCGCCTGTGAATGTGTGTTCATAATCTTGGACCACAGGAAAGACTGGAGGGAATGGTTCGAAGGGCAAACCGCCGGCGTCGTTTCTTTGCCATCCAAACCGAGCCTTTTTAAGTTGACCCTCGAAATATTGAGCGTCGTATTCGTAGTGGCGGGGGTTTCTGGAGAGTTGGTTATCGACTCCAGACTGGGGACTTTAGAAACAAACGTCCAGGACAACAACGACCAACGCGTTAGCGGAGCGACTGATCGCGCCACGGTCGCAGACACGAAGCGCGTCCAACTCGAAAACAGGATGCTGGATATCTTCGGACCTCGATACTTTACTTCGGTACAATCGGCATACGTTGTTAAGCATCTGGCCGGGCTAAAGGGAGTCAAGATCGACGTATTCGTTCTGGCTCTGGGAAATTCTTCTGCCTCAGGCGGCGATTCCGACGATCCGGCGGATTTTGCTCGCACTGTGGTCCAACTACTCAGAGCCGCCCACATGGACGCGGAAGGATGGGTAGTATCTTCATGCTTTGGCGGGTCCGCATCAGGGTTTAATGTCAGTTTGCATTTGCCTGGTAGTGTTGGGGATCGAAAGATCGCGTCAGAGGTGCTGAACGCATTTCGCCCCAATGTCGCCACGTACCGGGAAGTGTTGCCCACTTCTTCCGGCGACTTTTGCCAAGCTTTCTCCCCTCTTGCCCCATCCAGACCAAATACGCGCAAACATGATGCTGCGGTCAGTATCACAATTGGTACTAAAGTCCAACCGATTCTGACGCGCGAAATGCTGGAACCTGAACCGTAACCACCCAAATTCCAAAAGGCCATGTCATTACCTCGGGTGACACAGCCCAGACATAAGGTGTTGATCTTCCTGTCACGGCCTAATCAGTATACCTTACGT
>DATAWK010000010.1:0-3054 GCA_036267255.1 Acidobacteriaceae bacterium
AACCAACCTACATACTGCGCCTGAAAGAGACCGAGTCCTGCTTCAATCTCAGTCATGAGAACCTCTACAAATCCCTACTATTTTGCTCATAAACAATCCACTCTAATTAGCTCTGCCTCCTGAAGCCTTTGAACAATACAAACTGAAACCTGGTTGGCTTAATTTGAAAATACCTGAAACGAGTACTCGCCCGAACCAATCAGGTATGTAAGCTCTTTGCGCGAGGGATGTGATTTGACTCCCCGCGCACGTCGAATAGGCGCGCCCGATTCCAGAATGCGATCGTCCTTGCTACCCGGCAGCACAACCGTCGCTGTGACGTTTGCAGGCAACGTAAGTTGTAGCTCAAATTTCTTACTCTCACGAGTCCACTCAGAGCGAATAGTGCCGTGCATCGAAGCATAGCTTGCCTTGACCCAATTGAGACCGGCCACGGGTGTGGGTTGAATCCGTACATGCTTAAAGCCAGGTTCGAGCTCATCAGGTGCGATTCCGGCCAACCACTGAAAAAACCAATTGCTGATATCGCCGAACATAATGTGATTGTAAGAGGAACCCCCACCCCAACTTTCCCACAAGGTCGTCGAGCCAGCTTTCATCCAGTAACCCCAGCTGGGCATTTCCGGTCGGGTGACAATCATATATGCCAGATCGGTGTACCCGTGCTCAGAAAGAACCCGCGGCAAGTACTTAGCGCCCATAATGCCTGCGTCAATATGCCCCTGTTGCTTGACATTGCGCACTAGGGAAGCCACGACGGCATCCTTATGCTCATCGGGCACCAATCCAAAGAAGAGCGCCACAGAGTTCGCAGTCTGACTACCATTGGCATAATTTCCAGTCGTAGTATTGAAAAAGCTTCGATTGCATTCATCTTTAACTTTGTCCGCAAGCTTTCGATACTTTTCCGCATCCTCTCGCTGCTCAAGGATTGTGGCAATCTGAGCTAGCCGCTTTGCATCCAGATACAGAGTTGCTGTCGACGTAAATGCTGTCGGTGTTTTCGTCTTCCAGGCCGACCAGTCTCCGAGTCCAAGAGGTTTAGTGATTTCATTCACTTTGTGCTCTGCAAACATGTCAACATACTTCTTCAGGTGTGGATAGTGTCGCTTTAGAATTCGGGTGTCTCCGCAGTAGCGGTAGAGATCCCAGGCGATGTACTCGTAAGCCGCATCCCAAACCGGCGTAATTGCGCCAGGCCAAGCCTCTCCGTTGAGATAGCCTCCGGTCGGTACGATATTCGGAATACCACCATCGGCTCGTTGAGCATCGGACAAATCATCAAGCCATTTGGTATAAAAGGACGCTGCACGAAAGTTCATCAGACCGGTCTCAGCAGCCATCTGCGCGTCTCCCGTCCAACCTTTTTTCTCGCGTTGGGTACAACCAGTTGGGATGCTCTGGGCGTTGCTAAGATAAGACCATCGAGTGGCATGCTGGATCTTATTCACCGTTTCGTTCGAACAGGAGAATTCCCCGATATTCTCCAGTGCGGTATGGGCAAAGCGGCCCCGAAAGTTATCCAGTGCAGGCTTGCCCGGGAAGCCTGTCACCTCCACATACTGAAAACCGCTATAGGAAAACCTCTGCTCCCACATCTCTTCGCCGGCGCCGCTACAAATATAGGTGTCTTGTTGGAAGGGGGTGCGCGGTGTTGTTTTCTCCATGAAACCATCTATCAGACTTTGGTTCAACGTTCCATCTGGGTGGAGAACCTCAGCATACCGCATGGTAATCGCCGTACCCGATGGCGCTGAAACGCGCAGCTGGGTATGCCCGGCAAAGTTCTGTCCCATGTTCACGATATAGACCCCCGGCTTGGGCTCCGTAATGGCCACCGGTGTAATTGTTTTGGTAATCTTGACTGAGGGGCACTTAAGCGCGGCAAGCTTACCGTAAGGCGCCGGGACTTCGAGCGCAGGCGCCCACTTGCTTGCATCAAATCCGGGGGCACTCCACCCTGGCATCTCCAGACGCGCATCGTACACTTCGCCGGTGAAGATACCGTCGCTTCGAAGGGGTCCGTCCGCGGTTCTCCACCCGGTATTGCTGACTACGTATTCGATGCTCCCCTCGCTATAGTGCAGCACGAGCAGAAGCCGTAGCCGGGGCCTCGCTCGCCACGGAGCTGTATCAAACCTCGCTATCGAGACCTCATGCATGTCGTACCACAATGTTCCCAAGATCGCGCCAAGCACATTGTCCCCAGAGCGTATTGACTCGGTCACATCATGGGTCACATACAGCACGCGCTTGTTGAAATCGGTCGTACCCGGATCACGTTCCGTCGTTTCACCGATCTTCTGGCCATTCAGGTGCAGTTCGGCAGCGCCCAAACCGCAGGCATACAGCAGGGCACGTTGCACTTCACCTTTGGTCTTGAATTCATAACGGAGGAATGGTGCCGGTTTAGCAACCGGCTCCTTAATAGGTCCGCAGTCCGGATTCCATATTTGCGTATTTTCTAGGATCACATCATGTCCGATCCAACAACTACTCTGCCAGTCGGCTTCGGTCAATAACCCCATTGTCCAGAAGGCAACCTCGCTCCATACGGAAGCTTCGTTGATATCGCTCCAAATCCGCACCTTCCAATAACATTCCTGACCTGAATGCAGCGGCTCTCCCGCATAGGGAACTAGCGTCGTCTGATCCGAACCCACCCGCCCGCTGTCCCAGAGATCGCCCCGCTCCAAGATCAGCAGATCGGGTCGAGAGGCGACTAGTATCTGATAGGCACCCTGCATCCAGCCCCGTCTAGCGACTTGAACCGCCCAACTCAGGCGCGGCTGAAATTCGTCTATACCAAGGGGATTGATCAGATACTCGCAGCTAAGATCAACGACCCTGGGTTGAACGGCGGCTATTGTCCGCCCAGCGAGTTCGCTCCCGAAAACGGCCTTTTCGAGAAATGGACTCGCCATTGCGCATGTGCCCAGTTTCAGAATTTCTCGACGTGTAACCTTGTCCTCATGCATTGGGGTCAGTCCTCTTGGCGGGATTGTTAACGGTCATGTTCGATACCAAACCACCTGAAGGGCAGCGGTAGTGTCC
>DATAWK010000011.1:0-1606 GCA_036267255.1 Acidobacteriaceae bacterium
GGACTTGTTGCCCAAATCCTGTGGTGGGATGAAACCTTATAATCTGAGGCGCGTCTGATTTTGGGAACTATGATGGGCATTCATCAGCCGCAGGAGGAACTGTTTAGCTATCGCGTCAATTTAGAGCAACGTATTCGCAGGGACCATCCGCTGCGCCGTGTGGCCGCGCACATTGATTTCACCTTTGTGCGAGCGGAAGTGGCCAGCTTTTACGGTCGCAATGGTAACGAGGGCATTGATCCGGTGGTTTTGGTTAAGCTCATGTTTTTGCTGTTCTTCGATGATGTGCCCAGTGAACGTGAACTGATGGAGCGGCTGCCTGAACGGCTGGATTACTTGTGGTTTATGGGCTACCACCTGGATGAGCAAACACCCAATCATAGTGTGCTTTCCAAGGCTCGCCGCCGCTGGGGCAAGGAGGTATTTCAAAAAATTTTCCTGCGCACAGTGCAGCAATGTGTCGAAGCCGGGTTGGTTGAGGGAAAGAAAATCCACGTCGACTCCAGCCTCATCCAGGCCAACGCCTCGAAAGACTCCATCAAGGAGAGCTGCCCTGAACTCATTGCGGCCTACAAGCAAGTTGTCGCGGCGCAGGAAACCAAACTCGAGGACACGAGCACGCCGGAAAACTACCAGGCGGTTAACGACACGCACGTTTCGATGACCGATCCCGATGCCGCCCTAGTCAGCCGCAAAGGCAAAGGCAGCCGGCCTTGTTACCACCATCATCGTGCCTTGGACGACAGGCACGGCGTTATCACGGCCGTAGAAACAACTCCGGGCAGCATCGCTGAAAATCACAAGCTCATGGACTTGGTCGAGCAACATCAGGGTAACACTCAAATGCAGTTGGAGACAGTGGTGGCCGATAGCAAATACGGCACGACTGAAAATTTTGCCGCGTGTGTAAGCCAAAATATAGCGCCCCATTTGGCGGTGTTGGCCGACAAGCAAAAGCAGCACAGCGCGCGCGAACACTGTTTTGCGTCGGAGCAATTTCAATATGATGCGGCTACCGATAGCTACCAGTGCCCGGCTGGAAAGCAATTAACACGGCAGCGCTTTCATGAGCGCCGACGCACCTGGGAATATCGAACTGAAAAGGGAGTTTGTGCGGGTTGTGCTTTGCGTACGCAATGCACCACGGGACAAGAACGGACTTTGCAACGGCATCAAGAAGCGGCGCTGGTGGAATTGGGACGAAAAATGGCGCGAACCGAAGCAGCTCGACGCGACCGACGCCGTCGCTGGCATTTGATGGAAGGCAGTTTTGGCAGAGCGGCTCAGGAGCATGGGTTCAAACGGGCGCGTTGGCGGCGGCTGTGGCGCCAACAAATCCAGGATTACTTGATCGCAGCCATCCAAAATATCCGGATATTGGCAGCGCGAAGCTCAACGGCGCCTGCCGCCAGCAATGTGACCGCCCTCACCCCGTGGGTTTCGGGCTCATCCGCCTTCAAAAAAGCCACCCAACCATTTGCACAGACGCTCCAACCAGTCTCGCGGCTTTTCCGAACGTTCCCCTTACATCTGGCTCCAAATTGATTTACCCGTTCGTGAGTTTTTCGGAAAAGCTATTTGGGCAACAAGTCCCTGAGATGCGCCC
>DATAWK010000012.1:0-54309 GCA_036267255.1 Acidobacteriaceae bacterium
GGGCGCGGAAGCCTTCAAACAGGATCTACCGAATGCGGAAATCCACCTGCTCGACGCTGGGCATTTCGCGCTGGACGAAAAGACGGACGAGATTGCGGACCTGATCCTCCAGTTCATGGCTAAGCATCCCGGATGAGGGCCGCGAGCATCGAGTAGGCCGTCGCGTCATCGGCGGCGTCGAAACCAGGAACGCAATCCCGCCAACACGCTCAGAGACCAAAGGCTTGTCGAAGGTCCACGAGCTTCCGTCTCGCGGAGCAGGGTGGGGGCGACTGCAAGACGGAAGCCTCGGCCAAGCCTGTCCCGATGGACAGCTACATGGCGGAGGATCTTCTGCGCTGGCGTCGTCAGAGTCCCTACCCAATGCCAGCCGATTATGTCTTCGCCAGCCCGACGATGCAGGGCAAACAGCCCTACTGGCCGGACAATCTTATGAAGCGTTATATTCGGCCGGTGGCACGCGCAGCCGGCATCCACAAGAACATCGGGTGGCACACCTTCCGTCACTCCTTCGGCACGCTGCTGAAGGCCAACGGAGAGGATGTGAAGACGGTACAGGAGCTTTTACGACACGCTAATAGCAGGATCGCGCTTGAGGTGTACACGCAGGCCACTACCTCGAATAAGCGCCGCGCAAAGCAAGGTTGTAAGGATGATAATTCCCGGCATGGGTCAAAACGCGGGTGAGATGGACCCGCAGAAAGCTCAGGTTGGAGCCTAATGGACCTTTATCGGACCCTGATTTGATTGTCACTTAAGTCCCATATATTCCGTAAGTCTTTTGGAATGTATGGCGGGGACGACGGGGCTCGAACCCGCGACCTCTGCCGTGACAGGGCAGCGCTCTAACCAACTGAGCTACGTCCCCTTGCTGTGCTTTGGCGTTCCACAGCTGCAGATAAGAACTGCGGGAGCGATGTCAGCCAAAGCGGTGTGACTTGAAAAGAATATCAGAGAATGTGTCGTTCGCGTCGGCCTGGTCGAGACGCAAAGTATGTGCTGCTTCTCTGAAATCCAATTTCTTTTTGGTGGGCAGCGAGGGACTCGAACCCCCGACATCCTGCTTGTAAGGCAGGCGCTCTAACCAACTGAGCTAGCCGCCCCCAGTCACTCTCCTCAGTCTATGGAAGTGCTACGCAGCGGTCAATGGAGCTTGTAACATCCGCGGCGCAAGTGCAGTTGGTAAACTTAGACCGGTTCTCCTGATGCTATCCGTTGCGGAGATACCTTACGATGCAGCTTTTCTTTTAGGAAAGGCTGCGCATACATTCTCTCCCCGATATACACCTTCAGGAGAACTGGTCTAGCCGATGCGACGATTGATCGTGAACGCGGACGATTTTGGGTTGACTCCCGGCGTTAACAAGGCTGTCGTTGCATTGCACCAGGCTGGCGCGCTGACATCCACAACGCTGATGGCCGCTGCGCCCTGCTATCAGGAAGCCGTCGATCTCGCGCAACAAAATGCATCGCTGGGCGTCGGCTGTCACATTGTTCTGGTCGACGGTGCGCCGTTGTCTCCTCCCGAAACGATTCCCACACTTCTCGACCCAGACAGCAGAGTTCCTGCTTTCCGGTCAACGCTTGGCTTATTTCTGCAGGACCTGTTACTGGGACGAATTCGAACGCAGGATATTTTGCTGGAAGCTACCGCGCAGATCCAACGGCTGCAATCGAGTGGGCTCACCGTGACGCACTGCGATACCCACAAACATACGCACATGTTTCCCCATGTTCTGGAGCCGGTGCTTCGTGCCGCGCGCCAGTGCGGCGTTCGAGGAGTACGCAATCCATTTGAACCGGACTGGAGTGTGAACGCGACACCGCAGGCGAATGCCATGCGCCGTCTGGAAGTTCAGCTTCTGCACAACATGTACGCGCAATTTTTCTCGAAGGTCCGCAGCTATTCGATGGTTACAACCGATGGCTGCCTTGGCGTAGTGGCTACGGGAACATTGGACGCTGCAACCATCGGCGCGATTCTGGACCGCATGCCAGAGGGAACATGGGAACTGGTATGTCATCCGGCTTACGTGGACGCGGAATTACGCGCGACACGCACGCGGCTGATTGATTCCCGCATGGTGGAGGTTGAGGCGCTGCTGGCGACTCTGGCCCGTGGAAATGCAAAATATGCAGACATGCTGCGCATTTCCTACGGCAATTTGACCGTATAACGATTGTGCAGCGAACAGCGCGCTTCAGGCATCGTATCTGTAGACAGGAAACGTGAACATTTTATGAAGATAGGAATTACCTGTTATCCAACCTATGGCGGCAGCGGTGTGGTTGCTACGGAGCTTGGCATCGAGCTGGCGGCACGCGGCCACGAAGTTCATTTTATTTCTTATTCCCAACCCTTCCGTCTGGCGGGCCGCGAAAGCCAGATTCGCTACCATGAGGTCCCCGTTTCGAATTACCCGCTGTTTGAGTTTCCACCCTACGATTTAGCACTGGCAACGCGCATGTCTGAGGTTGCGGAGTATTACGATCTCGACCTGCTGCATGTGCATTACGCAATTCCCCACTCGGTCAGCGCCCTGCTGGCCCGGCAAATGCTGGCTCGCGAGGGTCGCCGTCTTCCATTCGTCACCACGCTGCATGGAACAGACATTACGCTGGTGGGCGCTGACCATGCGTATCTGCCAATTACGCGCTATGCAATTGATGAGAGCGATGGCGTGACAGCAATTTCCGACTATTTGCGACAGAAGACCGTGGAGACCTTTGGCACCACGCGCGAGATTGCCGTGATTTCGAACTTCGTCAATTGCGATATTTATGTGCGCGACAAAGAAAAGACGGAACGGCTGCGCGCGCAGTATGCCAGCAAGGACGAGCCGCTGCTGATGCACCTTTCCAACTTCCGGCCGGTCAAACGGGTGCGCGATGTCATTGAGGTCTTCGCCCGCGTGGCACAGAAGATGCCTGCGCGTTTGCTGATGGTGGGGGATGGCCCGGAGCGCTCGGTTGCGGAGTGGCTGGCGTTGCAACTCAAAATCCACGATCGCGTACTTTTCCTGGGTAAACAGGACAGCATTCATGAGTTGTTGCCTGTTGCGGACCTGATGCTGATGCCGAGCGAACTGGAGTCTTTTGGCTTGGCTGCGCTGGAGGCGATGGCCTGCGAAGTTCCTACGATTGGCACTGCAGTCGGTGGAGTGCCTGAGCTGATTGAAGACGGCGTTACGGGGCTGTTGTTCCCGGTTGGCGCGGTAGAAGCCATGGGCGACGCGGCGATTGCTTTACTGCAGGACCCAGCCCGTCTGCAGAAAATGGCAAAGGCAGCGCGCTGTGTAGCGCAACAGACATACTGTGCTTCCCATGTAATTCCCCGTTATGAACAGTTTTATGAATCGGTGCTGCGCAGCTCTACACGATGAGCCGCAGCTTCCATCTCTGCCGTCATCACAGGGATGGTAAGCACCACGCGCGTACCGCGACCGGGACGGCTGATGATGTCGATTCCGGCATCGTCTCCGTACAACACATGAAGACGCTCGCGGACATTGCGCATGCCAATCCCTGTACCGGGCCGGATGAGTCCGCTGACGGGAGCAGTGAAATCTTTCTCGGGCGACATACCAACGCCGTCGTCATCCACTTCAATCACCAGCTTTTCTCCTTGCAGGCGGCTGCGCAAGGTGATGGTGCCGCCGTTGATCCGAGGCTCCAGTCCATGCTTGATGCTGTTCTCGATCAGCGGTTGCAACACCATGCTGGGAACCAGAATGTCCATCGTGTCGGCGGCCATTTCCTTGGCCACGCAGAGATTCTCTGCTCCGAAGCGCACCACTTCAATGGCCAGATAATCATCGGTGAATTGCATCTCTTCGCGCAGCGGCAAGAAGACATCGCGGTCCTTTAACAGAACGCGCAGGATGCTGGCCAGCTTCACGATCAGATCACGGGCCAGGTCGGGACGAAAACGCACCAGCGAAGCAATGGAGTTGAGCGTGTTAAAGATGAAGTGGGGGTTGATCTGGCGCTGCAAGGCATCCAGCCGCGCCTCCAGCAGCAAACGTTCCTGCTCCACCAGTTTGCGTTCGATGCGAATGGCATTCCATATCTTCAAGGGAATGCCAACGACTATCGGAGCGCACAAGCAGATGGCTCCGCGGAGCAACCAACTATCGGAGTTCACCGCAAACAAGCGTCGCGGATACAACTGCGCAAGCCATAAATGAAAAGCCTGCATGCCGACGATCATCATCAGCAACAAAATCTGTTTGTCGACGCGTGGCCGCTTCAAGTTACGTCGAATCCAGCGATAAATGCTGAGATCGACAAAGGGAGAGAAGGACCAGACATCCTCCTCTGAAACCAGCAGACCGTAGGCGCCAAAAACCGCAGCCACCAGCAGATTGAATGGCAGCGTCAGAAATTCTTTGTGCAACATCGCCGGAATTGCCAGTACACACGCGGCCAGCATGGCCGGCAATGTACCCAGCAGAACTCCGATGATAATGACGGTCTCAAAGGCAATGTCGGCTGGATAAAAATTTGGCACGCTGATGCGTACCCACACACCCAATGTGAGGGGAATGCAGATGAATGCCAGCAATCCCATGGTCTGGCGAACGGTGCGCCGTTCCGCAAACAACAAATCTTTGAACACACGCGAACGGGCAAGCGCAGCCGATACCGATGCGGCAATGCCCAGCTTGATAAGCAGCGTGATGAGAATCAGCTTCGCGTTAATCACGCCTTTACTTTACCTCCTGGCAGGCTGCATCGCCCAAGCAGCCTGGAGCATCCATATAATCAAGATATGGCGTTTTCCATTGTGCACAAGGTCGCAGAAGCTGATTTTCCAAGCCGTTGGGGGCATTTTCGCATCCACGGTTTTACTGGGCTGCGGGATGGCGAATCTGCCGAGCCGGGCTGCGATCCCAGCAGGACGCAGCAGCGGCAGCCAGAGGAGATGGTTGCGCTGGTGCTGGGAGACATTCACGGGCAACCGCCCATCGTCCGTATTCACTCGCAATGCCTAACGGGGGATGTTTTCGGTTCCCTGCGCTGCGATTGCCGTCCGCAATTGGAGCTGGCGCTGGGCAAAATTGCCGAAGCCGGCGCAGGCATCCTGCTCTACGAACAACAGGAAGGCCGCGGCATTGGCCTGATGCCGAAATTGCAGGCCTATCAATTGCAGGACCAGGGACTGGACACGGTACAAGCCAATGAGCACCTGGGATTCAAGGCCGACTGCCGCGAATTCGAACTGCCAGCGGAGGTTTTGAAATTGCTGGGAGTTTCCGAAGTCCGGCTGATTACGAACAATCCCGACAAGGTTGCTGCCCTGGAGTCTGCGGGCATTCGCGTCGTGGAACGCATTTCTGCTGTCGTGGAACCGCTAGAATCCTTTGAGAAGTATCTGCAGGTGAAGCGAGACAAACTGGGCCATCTGCATGACGATGTCGAACTGCAGCGCAGCAAACCTTAAAGTTTTACTTCACCTCGTAACGCCATCACGACCTTTGCCGTCGTAATCGCCTGCCCCACATGCCGCTGCGTGTGGTCGGCACAATGAATCAGCAATCCAGCAACAGTCGTGGGCAGTTGCTTGCGACCTACTCCGCGATTCTCTGGCCATTGCTGAAGAGGAATGGCGCGGATACGCTGCTCTGCCGCATCAAGACCAACACTAAACTCCTCAAAAACAGCGTCCCGATCTTCTCCGGGAGTCATCTCCGCGATCATCTGTTGTTTTTGCGTATCGCTCAACTGGCCGCTTTCTGCGTAGGTCAGCAAGCGATCCAGACTGCGCACGATGTGCCGTAGGTGAAAGGCCACGGAGGCCAGATCATAGGGCCGGGCATGCAATTCTGTTGTTGTGAGCGAAGCGCACCAGCGTGCGATATCGTCCCGGGCCAGTTCGAGCGCATGCAGCACGGCACGCTGCTCCGCAGGCCGATCGCTCAGCGTGCCACGCAACCAGGGTTCTGCCATTGTTTGTAGCTTTGCCGGCGCGTTGGTGGAGGTATTGGACATAATGTTTTAACCATACAAAGGAACGCTCTGCTGCAGGCATCGTTTAGAGCACGATACAGGCAGCAGAGCAAATGCAGCAGAAGGCCTCTGCGCGGAGAGGTGCAGGCATTTCTACTCGTGTAACGGAGCAGATTCTGCACTCTCCGGTGATGAGCCTTTTACTCTCACCACCGTGATCTTGCTGAAGCCTTCCTTGAAACTTGGCGGACGTAGACGCTCGGCCATTTTGCGCATCGTTTCTTCATTGACGGTCCGTTCGCGGCGCTGGTTCCGCTCCAGGCACACTTCGATGGGCACATCAAAGAAGACGGCCTGCACTTCAAAGCCGAAGCTTCGCGCCATCTTGATCCATTGCCGCCGTTCGTGGGGCGACAGGTTGGTTGCATCCACATAATTCCACGGCATTTTGGCGATCAGCCGAGCGCGAAGCAGGGAGCGAAGCGTCGAAAAGACAAGCCCCTGATACCGCTGTTCGGTGATGTCGTCGAACAAAATGCTGCGTAACATGTCGCTGGAAAGCGGTGTAACGCCACGGCGCTTGAACCATGTGGTTTTGCCGGATCCCGGCAATCCAATGGCCAGCACCACGTAGCCCTTGGGCGATTTGGCTGCCTGCGGTTCGGCAGGCGGCGTCGCCAGGGACTCCGGCTGGGTCTCTTCCACCAGTTTTCCTTCACTGGGTGCGGCATTTTTGCGGACACGCTCGCGTGCCGGCTCCGTGTGGGAGCTGGCCACAGGTTCCGCGCTGTGTTCTATTTCATGCGCAGCTCTTGATTCTGCTGCGGTTTGGGTGGGGTGTGGTCCAGGATAGGACGGCTGCAATGGCGCCGGCTGATCCTGCGGAATTTCCTGACCAATCTTTCCTGTGGACTCGGAATTATTCGGCCCACGCTTCGAGCGACGTCTCATGAATCGATCGCGCATCCAGTTGCGCATAACGCGCTTGTAACACATTGCACCCGCTGGCCGCAAATTTCTTTATCGTTTTCAGAACTTTGGAGAGATACCGATGCATCCAATAACCTCCGCCACGCAGCCATTCGTTTCGCAAAGGCGAGCGGATTCTATGCAAAATTTAATGGCGCGGAACACTCTCCGCATACAATTGAATCAGACGGCAAATCAAACGTCCCAAACCATTTCATCAGGAGAAAGCAAAATCATGGCAGTAAAGGTTGGCATCAACGGCTTTGGCCGCATCGGGCGGAATGTCCTGCGGGCATCGCTTGGCAATCCTGAAATCGAATTTGTTGCAGTGAACGATCTTACCGACCCGAAGACGCTGGCCCATCTGCTGAAGCATGATTCCATTCTCGGCAACCTGCACAACGACGTGCAGGCAGGCCCGGACTTTGTCAGTGTGGACGGCAAACACATCAAGGTTTTTGCGGAAAGAGATCCGGCCAAGCTGGACTGGACTTCCGTTGGAGCGCAGATCGTCGTCGAATCGACGGGACATTTTACCGACGCCACCAAGGCAAAGGCGCATCTGCAGGGCAGTGTCAAGAAAGTTATCATTTCGGCCCCGGCCTCCAACGAAGACATCACCATTGTGCTGGGAGTGAATGAAAACAAATATGATCCGGCCAAGCACAATGTGGTTTCCAATGCCTCCTGCACGACCAACTGCCTGGCACCGGTGGCCAAGGTATTGCTGGATAATTTCGGTATTGTCTCCGGCCTGATGAACACGATTCACAGCTTTACCAACGATCAGGTCACGCTGGATTTCCCGCACAAGGACCTGCGCCGCGCTCGTGCCGCTTCGCTGAATATCATCCCAACTTCGACGGGAGCAGCCAAGGCGCTGCATCTGGTTCTACCGGAGTTGAAAGGTAAGCTGGACGGCTTTTCGCTACGTGTTCCTACTCCGGTGGTTTCGGTTGTCGATTTGACCGTAGTGACGGAAAAGCCGATCACTGTGGAATCCGTCAATAACGCACTCAAGGCTGCCGCAGAAGGGCCGCTCAAGGGCATCCTGGGCTATGAAACGCATGAACTGGTCTCGTCCGACTTCAGAGGTAATCCGCTCTCGTCGATCATCGATGCACCTTCAACCAAGGTAATTGGCGGCAACATGACCAAGGTCATCAGCTGGTATGACAACGAGTGGGGTTACTCCAATCGCGTCAAGGACCTGATCTTGTTCATGACGAAAAAAGGCCTGTAGGCAGTCTGTTTCGTTGATTGGCCGGGGGCTGTAAATATCCTGTACGGCCCCTGGGATCCCTTCTCCTCTCTTTGTGCCCGGAGTATATCGTTAACCATGCGTCGAAATATTGCAGGCTCGTCCCCTTATGAACCCGTAATTGGGTTCTCTCGCGCCGTTCGTATCGGTAACTGCGTTCATGTTTCCGGCACCGGACCAGCCGGGCTGGACACGGAGAAAGCAGACGCCGCCGCGCAAACGCGTCATGTGCTGGGTATTGTTCAAGGTGTGCTTCTACAGGCCGGGGCAAAGCTGGAGGATGTCGTGCGAACGCGCATGTATCTGACACACGCCGAGGATTGGGAGGCCGTTGGCCGCGTGCACGGCGAGTTTTTTGGCACGATTCGCCCTGCGGCGACCATGGTTGTCGTGGCCAAACTTCTCGATCCATCCTGGCGCATCGAAATCGAAGCCGATGCTGTCCTTTCCGGTGAAGAAAGCTAAACAGTATTCCTATGTCTAAATTATCGATTCGCGATCTCTCGCTCGAACACAAGCATGTCTTTATCCGCGTTGACTTCAATGTTCCGCTATCGGAAGACGGCAGCGTTATTACCGACGACACGCGTATCCGGGAAACTCTGCCGACCATTGAATATGCCCTGCGGCATCGCGCCAAAGTGATTCTGGCCTCGCATCTGGGACGGCCCAAAGGGAAACCAAACCCGAAGATGAGCCTGCGCCCGATCGTCGATCGCCTGCGTCCGCTGATCGACAAGTGTCTTGGCCAGGAGGTCAATGTCGGGTTTTCTCCCTCCTGCGTTGGAGAAACCGCAGAAGAGCTGGCGCGGCAGTTGGAATCAGGCCAGGTACTTCTGCTGGAGAATCTGCGCTTTCACGCCGAAGAAGAAGCGAACGATCCGGCCTTTGCCAAAAAGCTTGCCAAGCTCTGCGACCTGTACGTGAATGATGCTTTTGGCAGCGCACATCGCGCCCACGCATCGACCGAAGGTATTACGCATTTCGTTTCGCAATCTGCCGCAGGCCTGCTAATGGAAAAAGAGTTGAGTTACATGGGAAAGGCTCTTACCCAACCCGACCGGCCTTTCATTGCCATCATCGGCGGCGCAAAGGTCTCCGACAAAATTCAGGTGATCCAGAACCTGATCGGCAAGGTCGACGCTCTGCTGATCGGCGGAGGCATGGCATATACATTCCTGAAGGCCAAGGGTCAGGATGTGGGCAAATCTCTGCTGGAAGCCGACAAGCTGGATGTGGCGCGACATGCGATGGAGACGGCTGCCGCAAAAGGTGTGCGCTTCCTGTTGCCGGTGGATCATGTGCTGGCCGACAAGTTTGCCGCCAACGCGAAAACACAAATTTTCAGCGGCAATGGTGCCTTCCCTGCCGAATGGATGGCATTGGACATCGGTCCCAAAACGATTGCCCTGTTCGCCAACGAAATCGTCGAAGCACAGACCATTGTCTGGAACGGGCCGATGGGCGTCTTTGAAATGCCGGCCTTCGCGCGCGGCACCATGGAAGTCGCCAAGGCTGTCGCCAATAACGAAGAGGCAACTTCGATTGTCGGTGGCGGCGATTCGGTGGCGGCTGTGCATCAATCGGGTGTCGCCGACAAGATCACGCATATCTCCACAGGCGGCGGAGCGTCTTTGGAATTTCTGGAAGGTAAAAAACTGCCGGGTGTCGAAGCCCTGACGGAGAAGACCGCATGAGCAAACGCAAGCCGCTGATTGCAGCCAATTGGAAAATGTACAAAACCGCCGCTGAGGCAAAAGCATTCGTAAAAGCATTCGCGCCTTTAGTACAAGGCAACACCCGCGACGAGATCGTACTGTGCCCGCCGTTTTTGTGCGTGCCTACCGTCGTTGAAGCAGTCCAAGGAACGGACATTCATGTGGGTGGCCAGAACATGCATTGGCAGGACGATGGAGCTTTTACCGGAGAAACATCGGCGCCCATGCTGCGCGCTGCCGGATGCACCTTTGTGATTCTCGGACACTCGGAGCGCCGGCAGTTTTTCGATGAGACGGATGACACCGTCAACCAGAAGCTCCACGCTGCGCTCAAGCACAAACTGACGCCCATTGTCTGTGTCGGTGAACTGCTGGCCGAGCGCGAAGGCGGATTGACCGAAGAAGTCCTGTTGCGGCAGACGAGCCGGGCACTGGTGAATATCGCACCGGAGGCAGCACGCCAGATCGTGATCGCCTATGAGCCCGTCTGGGCCATCGGCACCGGGAAAACCGCAACGGCAGAGCTTGCCGCTGAAGCTCATTTGATCATTCGTGGTCAGGTGGCGCGCACTCTTGGACGGGAGATTGCCGACAACATGCGCATCCTGTACGGTGGCAGCGTAAAACCGGAAAATGCCGCTTCCCTGCTGAACCAGCCGGAGATTGACGGGGCGCTGGTTGGCGGAGCCAGCCTCGATCCGCAGTCGTTTGCCAAGATCGTAAATTACACAGGGTTTTAACAGGATGCCTTTACGCGCAGTCGTCTTTGACTACGGCATGGTACTGACCGGACCTGCCAATCCTGTGGCGCATCAGCGCATGCTGGAGCTGACTCAGCTACCAAAGTCAGCCTTCGAAGAAAACTATTGGCGACATCGCCTGGACTATGATCGCGGCACGTTGAACGGGCAAACCTATTGGCTGGAGTTTGCCCGCACCGCCGCGACCACGCTGGATCGGTCAACCATAGATCATCTGATTGAACAGGACATTCTGCTCTGGACGGATCTAAACCCTGTGATGCTGCGCTGGGTAACGCGGGTGCAGGCAGCCGGCTTGCGCACGGGAATTTTGTCCAACATGGGCGAGGAGTTGCTCGGCCATATGCGCAAGAATTTCTTCTGGCTAAATACCTTCGATCATTGCACCTGGTCCTGCGAGCTGAACCTGATCAAACCGGAAGCCGCCATCTATCGACACACTTTGGACAAGCTCGGTGTGCGCGCCGAAGAGGCGCTGTTTCTGGATGACAAGATCGAAAACGTCGAAGGCGCGCACCGTGTGGGAATGAACGCACTCGTCTTTCGCGATGCAACGACTTTGGGAGCCGACCTGGTGCAAGCAGGCTGGCTGGAGCATCTGCCTGCGCTCGCAATCTAGGCGTGACGGACGAGATTGTCTGCCAGCGGGATCGGCACCTGATCCACAATTTCCAGATTGAACCCCTGCAAAGCGGGCACATGGGTGGGGGTGTTGGAGAGTAGCCGAATCTTCCGGATCTGCAGATCGGAAAGAATCTGGCCGCCCAACCCAACCTGGCGTAGCGTGCGCTGCTGACGTTCCTCATGGCCCTCGCGCGTGCGCAGGTCACGATGGAAGATGAGCCGGTGCAACGGCTCCGTGTTATCGACTCCAAAACCCTTACTGGAATTATGCAGGTAGATCAGCGCGCCGCGCCCGGCCTCTGCAATCATCCGTAGCGAATTCTGGACCACATCGTGGCAATCGCACAGCGTGGCGCCGAAAACATCCCCAGCCAGGCAATGCGTGTGTACGCGCACCAGCACTGGCTCCTGATCGGCCCCTTCTGCCTGGGCCACATCTCCACGCACCAGCGCGATATGGCTTTCGCCGCCATTGACCTCGCTTTCGTAGGCGATCATGCGGAACTCGCCAAAATGCGTTGGCAGCAACGACTCCGCCACGCGATGGATATACCGCTCATGCTGCAGGCGGTAGCGGATCAATTCCGCAACGGTCAGCATTTTCAAGCCATGCGTTTTGCAGAATTCTACTAGGTCCGGCACACGGGCCATGGTCCCGTCGTCTTTCATGATTTCGCAAATAACGCCGGCGGGAACCAGACCAGCCATGCGCGCCAGATCGACGGAAGCCTCTGTTTGCCCGGCACGTACCAGCACCCCGCCGCGCCGTGCGCGAAGAGGAAACACGTGTCCGGGACGGGCAAGGTCGGCTGCCGTGGATGCTGGATCCATAACGACACGAATTGTATGAGCGCGATCATGCGCGGAGATGCCTGTCGTGACACCCTCACGAGCTTCCACACTCTCGGTAAATGCCGTCCCGAATCGCGAGGTATTTTCTTCTGTCATGGGGCGCAGACGCAGATGGTCTGCACGCTCCTCGGTCAACGTTAAACAAATAAGTCCGCGACCGAACCGGGCCATAAAATTGATGGCTTCAGGGGTGACAAATTCTGCAGCCAGCGTCAAGTCGCCTTCATTTTCGCGATCTTCGTCATCGACGACGACAACCATGCGGCCCGTACGAATCTCATCCAAGGCCGTCTTCACATCCACGAATGCGTTGGTATGGTTCATAATCCTGATTGTACTTCGCCCCAATGAACCATGAGCTTATTCCCTATTTCAGTCCGCTTCTGTCTTTTATAGAGACCCATTCTCGTATAAGCCAAAACGGTCTAAAAGCACTCTGTACATCCTTTTAATGCTTACTTTGCGCATTTTCCGCGCAATGCACTATATTGATGCACGGGCAGACGTTGCAGACGCGAGCATTCTGCATCCAAGTTAGACGGAGAAAATTTCATGATCGCCATTCGAAAATATGGGCTTTTCCCGGTGGGTACCCTGGCACTCTTCATGGTCTTAGCCGGATGCCATCAAACAAGCCAGGCACAAAATCAAACTGCTTCAAGCGCGCAGGAGCAAGGGTCGGATCCTGCAGACGGCAATCTGGCGCCTGTCAATGGGCAGGAGCCAGGGCAGGACCAGCAAGCTCAAGCGGATCAAAATTCCCAGCCGCCTCAGGAGCAACCCGCACCGAATACACCTTCCTATAGCACGCAGCCCAATGCACCCGCACCTCCGCCGCAACAGGCTCAGCAATATCAGCAAGACGATCAAAGCGCCGATTACGATCAGGAGGAAGAGGCACCAGAGGCTTCCCAACCGCCGCCGCAGCTGCCTGTGTACAGTCAGCCAATGTGTCCGGGCCCGAATTACATGTGGACCCCGGGATATTGGTACTATGCTCCGACAGGCTACTACTGGGTTCCCGGCGCGTGGGTATTGGCTCCATTCATCGGCGCGCTCTGGACGCCAGGATACTGGGGTTGGGGCAGCGGTTTCTATCGTTGGAATCGCGGTTACTGGGGCCCATACATCGGCTTTTATGGCGGCGTGAATTATGGCTATGGATATATCGGCCGCGGCTACTATGGCGGGTATTGGAATCGTGGCGCGTTCAGTTATAACCGTTCCGTCACGAATGTGAATGTCACCATCGTTCATAACGTATACAACCGCACAGTGATCAATCGAACCAACAATCGCATCAGTTATAACGGTGGCCGTGGCGGCCTGAATGACCGCCCCATCGCGAGAGAAAACGTGGCCATGCGCGATCGGCGCATGAACGCATTGCCGGGACAGGTTCGGAATGCGCGATCGGCTGCCTCGAATCGGGCACAGTTTGCATCTGTAAATCGCGGACGCCCCGCAACACTGACTGCCTCCAGACCTTTGACGACTTCCTATAGAGCTCCGGCAGCACGGCCACCGGCTCGGCCCGCCAATCGGCCTGCAAATCAAGCTCGACCGACTGCAGCTCGACCTGGCACGGCTGTTCGACCGAATCAACAACGCCCAGCCCAGCAAGCGCGACCTGTAACAAGGCCGCAGGAACGCCCGCAGCAGCAGCGACCACAGCAACGGCCACAACAGACGCGGCCGGTGGAGCAACGTCAGACGCGGCCTGCGGCAAGACCCCAGGAACGCCCACAGCAGGAGCGACCACAGCAACGGCCACAACAGGCCCGGCCGGTGGAGCAACGTCAGACGCGTCCCGCGGCAAGACCCCAAGAGCGCCCGCAACAAGAGTCACGACCACAGGCACGACCGGAGCAGCAACGAGCTCCACAAGGAAGGCCTGAAGGACGCCCAAGTGGTGGTGGTCGTCCGGACGGTGGAAAGCCGAACCCGCGTTAACGTAGTTTGTCCTACGCTGGAAAAAGGCAGCGACGAAAATGCATTTTCGTTGCTGCCTTAAAAAGAAACGCCGCCTCGAAAGAAGCGGCGTTTCTTAGTTACGGTATCGCTCCATGACTAGAGCAACGATTCGACTAGAGTGACGATTCGATCTCAAATCCCCAGGCTTCCAGCAGCGTTTCTGGAATGTACTTGGAGTTTTTGTTCCGACGCGCCCATTCCCGCAAACGGGTTGAGCGAAGGTACTGGTCGGGAGTTAGCTTGAATTCCTTCACAACTTGTTCGAAGGATGTGACAGTAGGCACAACTGGACCGATGGGCTCGGGCTTACCCCAATTCGGATTACCGCGACGCTTTGCCATGTGTATGCTGTTCCTTTTGTTGGATGTACAAAATAATTGAAAACTCGGTCGAGCGACGAAACCGAATGGCTCCCTAGCCGGGGGGAAACAGGCCGAGTACCAAACCTTCTTATTTTACGAATTTTTCATCCAGAAATCAATAGCTTTTGGGCATCCGTGGCCATCGATGCCCATGCCATAAGGAAGTTCGGATTGCGCGTCAGCTAAATATAAAGTCAATTATATCAATAGCTTGCGCTGCAAGCATTGCTTTACAAGTTAATGACTGTGCATCAAGCCCAGCAGCAACTTGTCTGCGCCACGCCAGAATATTTGTATGCCGATGGCTAACAAAAGAAAGGAGATGATGCGCAGAATTCCATGGGTCGTCTGGGGAGAAATCTTACGCGTCAGCGTGGGCGCATAGGCGTAAGAAAAATACACCATCACACACAGAACAACGACGGCCGCGAACAAACCTAGCTGGCTAAATACGTTACCGAGTAAAGTTGGTTGTTCGGCATGGGCCGCCAGAGCCAGCATGACAACGACCGTTCCCGGGCCAGCCGTGATGGGAAATGTAAACGGATAGAAGACACGGGCATCGAGCGCCTGGACTGCCTCCGCGGAACGCTGAACTGCTTCAGCGGGTAAGGTTTCGGCAGGACGATCCGGCTCGTTAAGCAAACGCCAGCCCATCGACGCAATCACCAGGCCACCCGCCACTTCCACGACCGGGAGCGATACTCCGAAAAATCTCAGCACAAAGGAGCCGACAAAATCCACCGTAAGTAAAAACAGCACTGTTATCAGTGCGATCTTACGCGCCAGCCTTTTATATATGGCCCGATCGGCCGGCCCCACCAATCCAAGAAAGATCAACGCAGATCCCACCGGGTTAATCAGTGGAAAAAGCGTGCTGAAACCAATCGAAAAATAGCTGAAAAATTTACCCATGGCTACTTATTCTGACCGAGCGCATCGTGCGCTTTACCATACTACGTCACGACGGAGATATATCCGGTAGAAAATGTACTTGCAGCCACATAGCCATTTCTAAAAATCATCGTGGAAGGAGACTTCTCCAGCCACAGCCACCTGATAGGCGGAAACGCGCCGCTCAAAAAAGTTCGTCAGCTCCTGTACATCCTGCAATTCCATAAACCCAAATGGGTTTTTTGCGCCAAACACAGGCTGCATTCCCAGACGAGTCAATCGAGAATCCGCAACGTATTCCAAATACTGCCGCATTTCACGCACAGAGAGACCGGCAACGCCTCCACTCAGCAGATCTTCGGCAAATTGCGTTTCGCACTCCACGGCTTCGGTCAACATCTCGATGACGTTCCGTTCCATCTCCTTGTCAAACAACTCCGGGTGCTGTTTGCGAACGGTGTTGACCACTTCAAATGCAAATTCAAGATGGCAACTCTCATCACGAAAGACCCAGTTAGTTCCGGAAGCCAGACCATGCAGCAGGCCGCGCGAACGCAGAAAGTAAACATAGGCAAATGCTGCAAAGAAAAACAATCCTTCGATGGCGGCAGCAAAACATATCAGATTCAGAACAAACTGGCGGCGATCCTCCTCCGTTCGCAGCTCACTCAACTGCTGGATGGAATCCATCCACTTCATGCAGAACTGCGCCTTTTTCGCGATCGAAGGAATGTTTTCGACTGCAGCGAACGCGGCAGCTCGGGCCTCCGGCTCCGGGATATAGTTGTCGAGCAACGTCAGGTAGAAGTGAACATGAACGGCTTCTTCATACAATTGACGCGAAAGGTAAAGACGCGCCTCCGGCGAGTTAATGTGCCGATATAGATTGAGCACCAGATTGTTGGAAACGATCGAGTCTCCCGTGGCAAAAAAAGCCACGAGCCGCTGGATCAGATGCCGCTCCGCCGGCGTGAGACGCAGACGCAAATCTGCAAGATCGGTGGAGAAGTCGACTTCTTCCACAGTCCAGGAATTGCGAATGCCATCTTTGAACATTTCATAGAAGATGGGATACTGCATCGGGCGAAGTGTCAGGCACAGGCCGGGATCAAGAATTGACTCAGGAACGCTTGCGGACATAAAACTCCTTTACTGGCAGGCCTCGCAGGCCTCAGGGTTGTCGAGGGAGCAGGAAACGGATGCCGCGATGTTTGCGACCACGGACGAAACCGTCGTCTTGGCAATTCTTGTTGCCGGACGGGAGCGCAGATAATAGGTGGTTTTCAAGCCACTCTTCCACGCATACATATACATGGAGCTGAGACGGCCAATGTTCGGCGACTCGGCAAATAAATTGAGCGACTGACTCTGATCGATCCAGGCAGCACGCTCGGCTGCCATGTCAATGATGGAACGCATGGGAACCTCCCATACCGTGCGATAGATCTGCTTCAGGTCATCGGGCAGATCCGACATGGCCTGCACGGAGCCTTCTGCCATCTTGATACGCGAACGCATTTCTTCATTCCAAAGACCGCGCTCTTTCAGTTCTGTTACGAGATATTTATTCACCTGCATGAACTCTCCGGAGAGAGTCTCGCGCTTGAACAGGTTGGAAATTTGTGGCTCGATACACTCATAGCAACCGGCAATGGAAGCAATCGTAGCTGTGGGTGCAATCGCGATAAGCAGAGAATTACGCAGACCATATTTGCCGATGCGTTCCCGCAACGCATCCCAGCGTGCAGCATCCTGCGGTGTAACATCCCACTGATCAAATTGCAGCACACCGTGCGCGGCGCGTGTTTCGGCGAAGGCAGCGTGGGGCCCATCTTTTTCCGCCAGCGTGCAGGATGCAGAGAGCGCGTGGTAGTACACCTCTTCCTGTATTCTGGCGGCAAGCGAGCGCGCTTCCGGTGCGTCGAAGGGGAGATGCAGTTGAAAGAAGACGTCCTGCAGGCCCATGATGCCCAGGCCAACCGGACGCCAGCGGCTGTTTGCCGAGGCGGCCTGCTCGGCGGGGTAGTAATTGATGTCGATCACCCGATCCAGCATGGGGACGGCGATGCGGACCGTCTCGGCCAGTTTTGCGAAATCAAAGGAGCCGTTGGCTACATGGCGTGCAAGATTGATGGAGCCAAGATTGCAGACAGCCGTCTCCTGCGCTGATGTGACCTCCGTGATCTCTGTGCAAAGGTTGGATAAATGCACGACGTTTCCCGACTGACCTGTCTGGTTGCACTTTAGATTGCACGCATCCTTGAAAACCATCCACCCATTTCCGGTTTCCGCCAGACTGCGCATCATGCGCGCGTATATGTCGCGAGCACGCGTCTGCCTGACATATAGCTTCTTCTCTTCAGCCTCGATGTATGCGCGATCAAAGGCTTCACCATATAAATCCGGGAGCTGCGGCACCTCCTTCGGATCAAAGAGTGACCACACTCCGTCTTCGTCCACACGTCGCATAAAGATATCCGGAATCCAGTTGGCAAAATTCAGATTGTAGGTTCGCCGGGCGGAGTCTCCTGTGTTATCGCGCATCTCCAGAAATTGTTCGATGTCCGCATGCCACGGCTCCAGATAGACACAGCAGGCCCCTTTGCGCTTGCCGCCTTGATTGACCGCTGCGACCGACGCGTCGAGAGTACGCAGCCACGGCACGATTCCGTTGGAAAGGCCATTGGTGGCCCGGATCAAAGAGCCTTCCGAGCGTACCCGGTGAAAGGCTAGGCCAATGCCGCCGGAAAACTTCGACAACATCGCGACCTGTTTATAAATGTCGTAGATGGACTCCAGCGAATCCTGCGGCGAGTCGACCAGATAGCAGGACGACATTTGTGCGTGCCTGGTGCCGGAGTTAAACAAGGTCGGCGAGCTGGGTAGATAATCGTGCGCTGCGAGCAACCGATAAAACTCGATTGCCTCTGTCACGGAACCAGCCAGCCCCGCAGCGACGCGCAGGAAAAAATATTGCGGCGTCTCGATCACCTGCCGCGAAATGGGATGGCGCAAAAGGTAGCGATCATAAACCGTGCGCAAACCAAAATACTCAAAGCGGTCGGAAAAGCGATCGTCGATGGCGCTGTTGAATTTGCGCGCATTCGCGGCAACAAACTCGGCTGTGCTGTGCGCCATCAAGCCCTCCTGGTAGCCATGTTCCATCGACTGCGAAAAGGAGTAGAGGTTCTGTCCCGCAACCTCCTTCGTAATGGTTGCCAGCAGCAGTCGCGCTGCCAGACGCGAATACTCCGGCTCCTCCGCAATCAGAGAAGCTGCAGTTTGAATGGAAATGGAATCCAGCTCGCGCGTGGTGGCTCCATCAAACAAACCGCCAATAGTTTTGCTGGCAACGCGGATGGCATCCACATGCGGCAGTCCGGAACAGCAGCGCTGCACGGCACGGACGATTTTGTTCACATCCACCGGCTCCAATGCGCCATTGCGTTTGCGCACCTGCATCTGCGGTACTACCTCTACCGCAGGGAAATGAGCATCGATACCAGCGAGTGTTGTCTGCACAACGGACATAAAAAATCCTTCTGCCTGGCGAATGGAAAAGAAATGGCGGGAAGAGATAAAACTTCCGTCACTCCACCTCCCCCTCGAAGGCGCGTGTATGTTCATGCCTGGATGGCATGCTTCGCGGCAGGTCTTCGGACTTGCAGGCTACCTACTAACCTGAGCTTCCCGATCCAGGGCTGGATCAGTGCTTTTGTTCAGGTGTTCGCTCCTGCTTACCGCTGCGGGGCAGTTCCGGATTTGCACCGGATTCCCTTTTCAGCCTGACTTTGCCGGTCAGGCACCGTGAAGTAATGCGACTATAGCTCCGGGTATCGTGTCAGGTCAATACAAGATATTGGGGTGTCTGTGCAAATCTTTGCGGTGTACGGCAAATTTATAAAAATTTGGAGTGGTGGGCAAAGAATTAAAATTGCCGTCTGTGCCTACTTCCGATGAACTTGACCGTTTATGCGTCGTCCTGGTGGCAACGCGCAACCCTCTCAACATCGGAGCCGTTGCCCGTGCGATGAGCAACTTCGGCTTTCGCCACCTGCGAGTCGTCAACCCTTATGACGTCGCATTTCAAGAGGCACGCTCTGCCGTCGGCGCGGCAGACTTGCTTGCCAATGCCCAAGAGTACGCCAGCCTCGCTGCAGCGATCGCGGACTGCACACTCGTCGTTGGAACAACTGCCATTGGTCATCGTCAAATGCAACATCCGCTTAGATTGTTGGGAGATGCGGCGCCCTTGATTCGCGGCGAACTGAGCGGGGAGATAAATAGAACGAGACGCGTTGCGCTGGTTTTTGGTTCAGAGAAATTTGGACTATCCAATGAAAGCCTGAGCCATTGCCACTGGATCCTGCATATTCCGACCGACGACGAGAACTTCTCTATGAATTTGGGCCAGGCCGTTGCTGTGTGCCTCTATGAACTTGTACGTGACTCCAAAGCCGCGCCCGAAATGAAGCCACCCCAACCAGCCAGCGGCGAGGAGTTGGAACGCATGACCACTTCCCTGCTGGCTGCGTTGCACGCCAGCGGTTACCTGCATTCCCATCCTGCAGATGTCGCCGAAGAACAGGTGCGCCGGCTGATTCTTCGGCTGAACCTCAGCTCGCCGGATGTAGAAATATTGCTCGGTATGCTGCGCAAGATTCTATGGAAAATGGGTGCAGACGCGAAACCGGCATCGTTCTAAGAGTCCAAATTTTTGCTGAGCATCTATGATTTTTGTAGCCCGCCATTGCCGTTTTGGCATGTTGCCGGCACTTGACAAACAATACTATACCGTTCAGTATTGTTTCAAGACACCGGGAGGTGCCATGTGATTCGGGCAGAAAATCTGACAAAGGCATTCGGCACCTTCACGGCGGTCAAGAGTATTTCTTTCCAGGTGCAGAAAGGTGAAATATTCGCCTTTTTAGGCCCGAATGGCGCCGGGAAAACAACGACCATCAAGATGCTGACGACGCTTTTGAAGCCAACCAGCGGAAAAATTGAACTCGATGGCCTCGATCCGACCGTGAAGCACAATGAAGCACGCCAGCAATTCGGCATTGTTTTCCAGGATCCCAGCCTGGACGCGGAACAAACCGCGTATGAAAATATGGACCTGCACGGAGTGCTGTATCACGTTCCGCGCAAGCTACGTGCAGAGCGCACGGAACAATTGCTGAAGCTCTTTGAGCTGTGGGATCGGCGAGATGATTACGTGAAGCAGTTTTCCGGCGGAATGAAACGTCTGCTGGAAATTGCACGCGGCTTTCTGCACACACCGAAGATTCTCTTTCTCGATGAACCGACTCTCGGCCTCGATCCACAGAGCCGCAACCAGCTGTGGACCCATGTAAAACACCTGAATGCAACCGAGCAGACTACGGTATTTCTGACAACTCATTACATGGACGAAGCTGAGCGCGTGGCACATCGCATTGCCATCATAGACCACGGCGAAGTGGTGGCTCAGGGCACGCCAGAGGAGTTGAAGCAGCAAACCAATAGCGATTCTCTCGAAGGCGCATTCCTTGCGCTTACAGGGTCTTCCCTGCGCGATGAAAACGCCAGCGCGACGGACCGGATGCGGCAAGTAGCAAAGATGTGGAGGCGATAAGCAATGAGCGCAATCTATATTCTCTGGCTGCGGGAACTGAAGCGCTACGTGCGTTCCCGTGTGCAGATCATTGTTTCGCTGGGCCAGCCGCTACTATATTTACTGGCGCTGGGCTTCGGACTTGGCCCTGTTTTTGCCAAGGCCGGCAATGGAAGCTATCTGCAATTTGTGGCTCCGGGTGTTATCGGCATGACGGTTCTCTTTTCTTCTGTGTTCTCCGGCATTGCGATGTTGTGGGACCGGCAATTCGGCTTCCTGAAAGAAACGCTGGTGGCTCCTGTTCCGCGATTGCATATCATGATCGGACGCACCATGGGTGGCGCAACCGTAGCGGTTTTACAGGGAGTGTTGATCCTGGTCGTCTGCCTGATTGCAGGCTTTCGTCCACAACATTGGATAGCAGTGCCGATTGCATTCATCTTTGTTGCGATGATCGCGATGGTGTTTGCAGCAATGGGTACAGGCATAGGATCCGTCATCCAGGACATGCAGGGCTTTCAGCTTGTTATGAATTTTCTGGTCCTACCTATTTTCTTTTTATCGGGCGCTCTTTTCCCACTGACCAACCTGCCCAGGGCGATGACGATTATCACTCACATGGACCCGTTGACGTATGGTGTGGACGGGTTGCGTGGCGTATTGATCGGCACATGGCATTTTGGTTTTGCATTGGATGTAACAGTGCTCGCTGCGCTAATCGTCTTGTTCCTTAGTACAGGGGCATATTTGTTCTCGAAGATTGAACTGTAGCGTATGTCCAGACCTCGCAGTACCGCGGCTCATAAGAAAGTATTGGAATCTGCCGCTGGATTATTTGCGGAGCGCGGCATCGACAGCACCAGTATGGATGCCATTGCCGAAGTTTCCGGCGTCAGCAAGGCAACAATCTACAAGCACTGGACCGACAAAGACGAGCTATGCCTGGAGGTACTGTCCTATCTGCATGGCCTTCACGAAGAAGCTCCAACCTACGATTCCGGCGACCTGCGTGCCGATTTGATTGCACAACTGCGTTATGAACCCGCACCGGAAAAACGCGCCATGCGCGAGCGCATCATGCCGCATTTGATTGCCTACGCGGCTCGCCATCGTGTTTTTGGCGATCAATGGAGGGCGCGCGTGATGGAGCGCCCACGAACACGGCTGAAACAGATCATTCTGCTCGGCATCCAACGGAACCAATTGTCTGCTGATCTGAACCTTGACGTCAGCCTGGCGATGCTGCTGGGGCCTCTGCTGTATCGCCGAATTTTCATCCATGCTTTTGGCGGCAAGCTGCCACAGGACTTTGAAAGCTACATCGTCGATGGTTTTCTGGTCGCTTATTCCAAGAGCGATGTGAAGAAGACCGTAAAAATCACAAAAAAAGCCAAAGGCAACGCTATATCCAAGGATGATGTGAGACTCAAGGGGAGATGATGTGCGGAGATGTTTCTTCTGGAGAAACCGCTATAATTTTCAGCGTTGATGAACTGGGCTCCCGCACGCACGCTGCATCGGCTATTTGATCCGGACCAGGGTGTGCCTGATCATCAAATTTCCCGCTGGCTTTTTTTGCGGGCGTTGGGACTCATCTATTTTTCTGCCTTCTATTCTCTGATATTCCAGATTCGCGGGCTGATTGGCCCTCAGGGAATTCTTCCAGCAAACCAGTTTCTTGCCGCTGTTGCGCACGGCCTGGGGCCTGCGCGCTTTTGGTACGCACCAACGCTGCTCTGGCTTTCCAGCGGATCTCATATGCTGATGGCCCTTTGCTGGGTGGGCATCGTGGCGTCCTTGCTGATTGCCATAAATGTATGGCCTCGCGCCATGCTGATTGTCTGCCTGATTTGCTTTCTTTCATTCGTCAGCGCAGCGGGAGATTTTTCCGGTTATCAATCGGATGGCATGTTGTTGGAGGCCGGATTCATCGCAATTTTCTTTGCGCCGGGCGGATTCTTTCCCGGCTGGGGAGAAACACAACTTCCATCCCGCGCGAGTCTTTTTCTTTTGTTATGGGAGTGGTTCCGCATCTACTTCGAGTCCGGCGTCGTCAAGCTGGCGAGTGGAGACCCCGAGTGGCGCCACCTGACAGCAATGGATCAGTATTATCAGAATGGTCCGTTGCCCACATGGATCGGCTGGTATATCCAGCACCTGCCACACTGGTTCCATGCATCGACCGTGGTTGCCACATTTGCGCTGGAGCTTGTTCTGGTGTGGATGATGTTTCTGCCTCGACGCTGGCGCATCCTATGCTTTTTCATCGTGACAGCATGGCAAATCCCCGTCATCCTTACGGCAAATTACGCGTTTTTGAATTACCTGGTTCTTGTGCTGGCGTTCTTACTTTTGGATGACCGCTTTCTTGTGCGCTTTGTTCCGGCGCGTTGGCGGCCGGGTCTTCGTCAAAAAGTATCTCCCCTAATTGAGGATACGAACGCTTCAGTAGAGGAACCGTCTATATCCAGTCTGCGTGCTGGCTTGCATCGACAGCTGCATGCATTACGCTTTGCAGTCACTGCAGTCGCTTTGAGTTGGATTTTCTATGCCACGACCTTACCGTTGTTACAAATGTTTTGGCACGACATTCCTTTGCCCAATGCACCTGTCGTCGCATTAGAGCCTTTTCGTATCGCCAATCAATATGGACTCTTTGCAGTCATGACACCGAACCGGTATGAGATTGAGTTCCAGGGATCCAATGATGGCCATACGTGGGTGGCCTATCCTTTTCGCTATAAACCTCAAGACCCCAAAAAGGCACCGGGCATTTATGCCCCGTATCAGCCGCGTTTCGATTGGAATTTGTGGTTTGCTTCGCTCGGTTCGTGGACGCAGTATCCCATTGTTCCCCGAACTGAAGTGATGTTATTACGCAATGATCCGGATGTGTTGGCTTTATTTGCGGGAAATCCCTTTCCAAGCACGCCTCCACGGGAAATACGCGCCGTGCTGTGGCAGTACTGGTTTAGCAGCATGAAGGAGAAGCGCGATCAGGGAATCTGGTGGACCCGCCAATTGCTGGGAACGTATGCGCCTACGCTGGAGCGTGATCCGGATGGAAGAATCCGCATGGTGGAAGCAGCTTCGCCTGCTGGCGCGCAAGACGAACCTTAGAGTGGTCCGGCGGAACGATGCCACCGGACTAGGGCCTGTTAACCCTAAAGTCGGAGTCTATGTCTCAGCCATCCCGCGAACTCCGGCACAACAAGGCTTGCGTGATTGGCGCAGGCCCCAACGGTCTGGCTGCAGCCATCGTGCTCGCGCAAGCCGGAGTGGATGTTGAAGTATTTGAAGCTGAACCGCAGTCGGGCGGTGCGGCGCGCACGATGGAATTGACTCTTCCCGGATTTCGCCATGACTTCGGTTCGGCAGTTCATCCGATGGCCGCAGGATCTCCGTTCTTTTCCTCGCTGCCATTAAAAGATTACGGATTGGAGTGGATCCACTCCCCCGCCCCGCTGGCGCACCCTTTCGATGATGGGAAAGCGATCATTCTGGAACGAAATCTTGACGACGCAATAGCAGCATTCGGTAGCGATGGGCCCGCGTGGCGGAGAGTGATGGAGCCATTGGCCTCGCACTGGGGAGAACTTGCCGGTGACATTCTACGTCCCATGTTCGCTCTGCCGCAGCATCCGTTTCTGCTGGCAAGATTTGGCCTGAAGGCCTTTCTACCTGCGACCTTCCTTGCGCGTCAGGAATTTCGTAACGAACGTACGCGAGCCTTGTTTGCAGGGCTGGCAGCACATTCCTTTCTGGATCTAAACCGGCCACTCAGCGCATCCTTTGGCATGGTTCTGGGAGCGACTGCACATGCCATCGGATGGCCTATTCCTCGCGGTGGCGCACAGTCCATTGCGAACGCATTGTCAGGATATCTCACTGATTTAGGTGGACAAATTACAACCTCAACTCGAATCGAGAATTTACAGGAGCTTCCAAAATGTGACGTTGTACTGTGCGATGTGACACCGCGACAATTGCTGCATTTATCTCAAAAGAAATTGTCAAAGAGTTATCGAAATCGATTGGCAGAGTATCGATACGGCCCAGGCATTTTCAAAGTGGATTACGCGTTAGCAAGCCCGATTCCGTGGCAGGCGCGGGAATGCCTGCATGCCGCCACGGTGCATGTAGGCGGAAGCATGGCCGAGATCGTAGCGTCGGAAGCGGCGATGTCCAAAGGGAAATATTCCGAGCGACCTTTTGTTCTGGTTGCACAACCAACGGTATTCGATCCCTCCCGCGCGCCGGAAGGCAAACACATTGCATGGGCCTATTGCCACATTCCAAATGGCTCAAAGATAGACGTTCTCGCCTCGCTGGAAAATCAGATTGAGCGCTTCGCACCTGGATTTCGCGATTGCGTACTGGCGCGTCGCATCTTTTCGCCAGCCGATCTTGAAGCAATGGATGCGAATCTGATCGGTGGAGATATTAGTGGAGGGGCTGTCGATCTGCGGCAATTTTTCTTTCGTCCCACGTGGAGTCAATATAAGACTTCTGCCAAAGGCATCTACCTCTGTTCCTCTTCAACTCCACCCGGAGGTGGCGTTCACGGCATGTGTGGGTATCACGCGGCGAAACTTGCCCTTCGGCAGTTCGGCAGGTTTGCATAGGTTTCTACCTGGAATGCTTATCGAGAAACGGTCTAACCGGGCAATCGCTCTTCGACCATTTCGCAAATGGTATGGAGCAAAAACTTATGCCCTTCCTGAATCCGCGCTGTGACGTTACTGCTTACCAGCAGTTCGATACCAGCCAGGCCTAAGCATCTTCCACCGTCTCTGCCAAGAAATGCAATGGTCTTCATCTTCAAATCATTCGCAGCCACAAGAGCCTTGCGAACATTTTCGCTGTTGCCACTGGTGGTGAACACTGCCAACACATCGCCCTGCCGTCCAAATGCTTGTACCTGTCGCGCGAATAGATCGTGGAAAGAATAGTCGTTGCCAATGGCAGTCAAATCGCCACCATGGACTGCTAATGAAATTGCCGGATAAGGCCTTCGATCCTTGTCAAAACGGCAGACAAATTCCGTTGTCAAATGGGATGCGTCTGCGGCGCTGCCTCCATTGCCGCACGCCAGCAATTTTTGTCCGGAAATCAAAGCATCCGCGATGGTGGTTGTTGCCGCTTCCATCTGCGGTTCCAGACCTGCCAATTGCTGTAGCATGGCCATTGCATCGCGTATATTTTGACTCACGACTCCATTCATGCCAGTTCCTTTCTATCCGGGATATCGCTTTTCTCGTCCAGATGATGTCGTTGACAAGAGGAAGAATGTCGCGGTCCGAGGCCTTTTGTTTCGCAAGTGGATTCCATCCGATACGCCCGTACCCCTCATGGGCAATATACTTACAAATTCTGAATACTGCAGGCTTCTTTAGCCGCAACGAGCCTGCAATGTGGGATTGCCTATTCTCGCAGCATGGATGCCGGTATTATTTGAGAGCGTCAAGAAAATGAGAAACCGCCGCCTGAAAAATGAAGCTGCGGTCAACGTGTGAGGTGAGTCCTTGAAGGCTTTAGTCAAGAGCCGTGCAGAGCGCGGGCTTTGGTTGGAAGATATTGCAGAGCCGGTCATCGGCATCAATGATGTGCTGATCCGCGTGCGATATACCGGCATCTGCGGCACAGATGTCCATATTTACCAATGGGACGATTGGGCACAGAAAACGATTCCGGTTCCAATGGCCATCGGACATGAATTTGTGGGCCAGATCGTCGCAGTGGGCTCTAACGTAAATGACTTCTATCCGGGCGATATCGTGAGCGGCGAAGGACACGTTGTTTGCGGCCGCTGCCGGAACTGCCTGGCCGGCAGAAGGCATCTCTGCGCACACACACTTGGAGTTGGGGTAAACAGACCCGGTGCATTTGCGGAGTTGATTTCGTTGCCTATGGCAAACATCTGGCGACACGACGCAAAAATCAACCAGGAAGTTGCCGCGATCTTCGATCCCTTCGGGAATGCGGTGCATACAGCTCTTTCTTTCCCGGTACTCGGCGAGGATGTCTTAATTACAGGGGCTGGGCCCATTGGTATTATGGCGATTCCCGTTGTGCGGCATGCTGGAGCGCGGCACGTCGTCGTGACGGATATGAATCCCTTTCGCCTGGAATTGGCGAAAAAAATGGGCGCAACTCTGGCTGTCAATCCCAGTGAAACACCGATTGCAGAGGTACAGAAGCAGCTGGGTATGCTGGAGGGCTTCGATGTCGGTCTCGAAATGTCAGGAAATCCTGCAGCCCTGCGAGACATGATTGCCAGCATGAGCCACGGAGCCAAGATTGCGATTCTTGGCATACCGGCCAAAGAGAGCCAGATGGACTGGAGGCAGGTGATCTTTAACATGCTGACGATTAAAGGCATATATGGGCGCGAGATGTACGAGACCTGGTACAAAATGTCCGTCATGATCGAATCGGGCGTCGATATCTCACCGGTCATAACGCATCGGTTTGCGTACAACGATTTCCAACAAGGGTTCGATGCAATGATTTCCGGCCAGACAGGAAAGGTAGTGTTGGACTGGACGAGCCTTGCGTAGTGGAAGATTCAAGAAAGCACAAGAACTGTAACCGATTCTCGAAGGATATGGATGAAAACCTCTAAGTTGCCTGGAATGTTTCTGCTGCTCGCGCTTGCTCCTCTATCGTGGGGGAGCGTTCCCAAAGACTACAAAGGCAAACCGTTCGTGGATGCAACGCACACAGCTGGGGCACAGACGATACCGGGGCGACTGCAAACAGCGTTCTACGACCTGGGCGGCGAAGGAATCGCATATCACGATACAGATCGGATCAACCATGGCAGCGGAGAATTGAATTACCACCCCGGTCATTGTGAAGCTGGCGTGCCGGTTTCCATCTGCCACTTCCGCGAAAATGAAGGGGTTGATCTGTCCTACGCGAAGAAACTGGCGGACCTGAAATATCCGAGCCGAATCGCACCGAAATGGCAACAGCTGTACATCGGATGGTCAGAAAATGGCGAATGGACGAACTACACGGTCTATGTAAAAAAGGCGGGGACATACAGAATCATTGCAATGTATTCCAATGTCGGACAAACGATATATTTTTCACTCAATAACAAGCGCGCTGCCAGCTGCACACTGCCCTCCTATCCACTTCGACATGAGCCAGACTGGATGATCTGGCATACCTGGAACAAGGCGGATTGCGGAGAAATCAGTTTCCCTAAAACCGGGCTGCAACTGCTGACTTTGCATTACAAGCAGGGAAACAATCTTGCCTATTTTGACTTTGTGCCCGTGGACGAGCATGGCTCGAAGTAGTCCCCCTCGATGTAAGTGGCGCCTTCTTTGAGCTACTCGTAAGTACCAGATCGACGTCAATAAGAACATCCAGTCAGTTAATGCGGCAGCGATGAAACCAGATGATTCCGCTGAGCACTGCTTCGATCGTCCGCAGTTCCTCTCGCAGGCGTAACATTTGTCGTGGGAGAATGGAATGCCGTCTCGCCGTTCGTTTCTGCAATCTGCAAGCCTGGCCACTGCCGCTCTTTACTGCCACCCCTGGCTTTTAGCCAGCACGGAAGAACCACCCCCGTTAAGCGAATTCGGTTATAGCGATGTCGAACTCGCGCCGGGACTTGCACAAACGCAGTTTGAGCAGACACAATCGGTGCTCCTGTCGCTCAACAACGACAGTCTGCTCAAGCCGTGGCGTCTTCGGGCCGGACTGCCCGCGCCGGGTCCTGATTTAGGAGGATGGTATGACGGGTTTGCTCCGGCTCATTCCTTTGGTCAATGGGTATCCGCACTTTCGCGCGGCTATGCCGTAACCCAAGACGCCCGCACTCGAGCGAAGGTTGAACAGCTGCTTACACTCTACGCGCCAACGATCTCCGGCCGTTTCTACAAAAACTTTTTTTATCCTGCATATGACTACGACAAGATGGTCATCGGGCTAATCGACGCACATCAATTTGCCGGGATACCGCAGGCATACTCACTTCTCGACCGAACCACCGATGCGGCGCTGCCCCACCTACCGCCGCACGCGCTTGATCGCGGTGAACCGCAACGGAAGTGGCGTGCATCGATTGGAGACAATACAACTGACGATTACACCTGGGACGAGTCGTACACGATGCCGGAAAATCTCTACCTTGCCTGGCAGCGTGGCGCTGGCGAACGTTACCGGCAAATGGCTGGCCGCTATTTGCTCGACAAAACATATTTCGATCCACTTTCTGAAAATAAAAATGTACTGGCCGACCATCACGCCTATAGCTTTTGCAATGCACTGAGTTCAGCGATGCAGGCCTATCTCTCGAACGGAAGCCAAAAGCATCTGCGCGCTGCCAGCAATGCATTCGACATGATTACGTCGACGCAGAGTTTCGCTACCGGCGGCTGGGGCCCAGATGAGCGGTTCAGCGCGCCCGGCAGCGGTGCAATGTATGCCAGCCTCAGTGAATCGCACCGCGGCTTTGAAACGCCCTGCGGGAGCTATGCACACTTCAAGCTGACCCGCTATCTGCTACGCGTTACCGGCGATGGCCGCTATGGCGACAGCATGGAACGAGTGTTCTACAACACAGTTCTTGGGGCGAAGCGCCTGGAGCCTGACGGTCATGCGTTTTACTATTCCGATTACAATTTTTCGGGTAGCAAGCATTACTTTCCCTACGCGTGGCCCTGCTGCTCCGGCACGCTGCCACAGGTTGCAGCCGATTACCGCATCCTGACATATTTCCATGATGCCGCTGGCATCTACGTCAATCTTTATCAGCCATCCACACTCAAATGGACAACCCGTGATGGTGTGCAGTTCGGCTTGACGCAAAGTGGGGATTATCCGATGGAAGGCAATATCTCGATGATTATGCGTGCCTCGCGCCCGTCTGAATTTGCCGTGCGCCTGCGCATTCCAGCATGGGCGTCGGGACCGGCACTGGCCTCCAAAACGACGATTCGCGTGAACGGCAATCGAGTTGCTGTGCCCACAAACGCCGGATTTGCCACGCTCCGTCGCGAATGGAAAGATGGTGATCGCATCGAGTTGCAGCTTGCTATGCCGATGCGCCTTGAGGCGATTGATGAGCAGCATCCGGATACGGTAGCGCTGGTTCGCGGTCCGCTGGTCTTATTTGCCATTACCGAAAAAGCACCGACAGTGAATCGCCGACAACTGCTTGCTGCCCGCCGCGTTCTCGGCCAGTTCGCGTGGCAGACTGACACAAAATCCGGTCCGCTTCAGTTGCTTCCCTTCACTGCAATCCAGGAGCAGCACTACACGACATACATGCATGCGGGGTAGATGTAGAAAGTTCCAGCGCTGAAGGTAGAGCCATGCATGTGCCTTTCATACATGGCTCCTCGATATCCAATCAAACCAGGAAAAATTCAATCAAATAGGGCAAGTAAAAAATACGCTAGAAATCGTAGCGGAATGAGAATTGCTGTTTGCGCGATTGCACAAGTTGATGGCTATAAATACCGAACGCCGGGCCTCCAGAGACTATATTGTTCAATCCACCCAGGCTGCTAATCGGATTGGTATCGAAGCGGGAGGAATTCGATACATTGAATACTTCCCAGGCAAAACGAAGCGTCTGGGTGCGATATGTTCTCCAGACCTTTGACAAACTTCCATCCTGTTCGAAATAGCCATCTCCACGAAATGGATTCCGCGAACCAGCTTCACCTGGATAGGGAAACCGTATCGGGGTACCTGCGGCGAGGCCGTTGTTGACAAGACTGGGATCGGCAAACGCCTCGGGCAATCCGTTTAGCAAATGCCTATGCATTTTGATTGGCGCAGTAACGACAGCATTGCTGGTATATACAAAATTGGTGGGATAAGCCAACGGAGGATAGATACTGAATGGCAGCCCACTCGACCACCGAGTAATTCCCGACAACCCCCAGCCACCGATCAACGCATCCGTCAAATGGTTGGCATTGCCGGCAAACCGCTGACCCCGACCAAACGGAAGTTGATAGACAAAGTTTCCGGAGATCAAGTGGCGTACGTCAAAATCCGAAAGTCCGCGGTTCAGGCCGGGATCGAAGCTGTTGATGATTTCGCTGAAACTTCCAGTCGAAAACGAACTGGCACGCTCGGCATCCGAACCCATGTCGATCGAATTCCCATAGGTGTAGCTGAAGTTGAAGGCCAACCCAACATTGGTGACTTTACGCAAGGTCAGTTGTAAAGCGTTGTAGCTGCTTAGGCCGATCGAAGACCAGGCATAGAGCCCTGAAAACTGCCTTTGATAGTACCGCGTCTTCACATTGCCATTTGGTTGAGCATACGGACCGCAACCAAGGCCACCTTCACTTTGCGCACAATATGCGTCGAGTACAGCCAGCGCATACGAGTCATTCGCCACCGTAGCCAAGCTCCGATACACATTTGAGTAGATGTTCTGGGTCGCACTCATTGTGTTGGTTTTCAGATACGGGAACAGATTCTCCCAGTAAGGAATGGGAGCGACCGTGCTTTGATTGGCGTATGTCGCTTTCGCCAGCAGAGTACCCGCGGTGAAGTAGTCCATTCCAGACTGCGGGTCCACCAGGTCGAGCGGCTCGGCAAGATCCAACTGCTGCAACAGATGACGACCGAAGGTGCCAATATAATCTGCTTCAATCGAGTAACCGTGCGACAGTTCCCGTTGCACAGAAAAGTCAGTCGCGATGCTATACGGCGTCTTGATGCGGTTGTCGACGCCCCAGGCGAGGGCGAGGCCAGTGTTGACGTTATTCGGCGGCGTGAAAGGATACTGCACGATCGACGGAATAGTGACCCCCTTCAAGGGCGGCAGATTGCTGATGCCGCTAAAGCGAGGCGCATTATCGATGGTATATTGGCCGTCAGGGTTTCTGATTTGTGTCTGTAAGCCAAAAGAGCCGCGCTTGGCGAATGTGTCCACAATCCCTTCACCGAAATGGTCATAGAACATGCCGACGCCAGCACGGACGGAGGTTTTGTTATTGACAGCCCACGCCATGGCAACACGCGGCGCGATATTGTTCCACTGCATGTTCCAGTACGGCTGCGCATTGTTTGCCTTTCCGGATGGGGCAAACGACAGATCCGGCTGGTCGGTGATGCCCAGGGTTGCCTGTGTGGCGCGGTTCACAAACCATTGATGGGTATCAGTGGTTGGCTGCAGCTGCTGTCCATGGGTTTCATAGGGAGGCTGCAAAAATACCTGCCGGATGCCAAAGGTGAATGTCAAGTTGGGTTGCGCGCGCCACGCATCCTGGATGTAGTACTCAACTTCATGGGACAAATAATTCAACGCAACCGGCGCTCCTTCCGCCAGAGCATTTCCTGTTTTGCCACCGGGTTGTACGTGGAAGTTGAACTGACCTGATACTTGAGGTACCAGCCCCGTGATGATTGTTGCCGCATTGTTGTAATTGGATTGGAAACTGTTATCGACCGCTGGAAAGCCGAAGGCGCTAGGATCCAGACTGCCCCCCCAACCGGCGAGATTCTGGTTCGAGCCAGTCAGCCACTGATTGTAGACCTGAGCAGCAGAATACGAATTCGCATTTGTACTTTGGTAATTTGTGATGATGCGTAGGTCCCCGCCAAAGGACAAGGTATGATTCCCGTGCGTCCAGGTCAAATTGTCAATGAAGTTCTGGACCGGTACATGAACAATGGATGTGCAATTCTCAGAGGTTGGTTGCGATATGCCGCTAAACGTAACATAGGCGCCGCAATCCTGCCCTGCATCTGCATAACCCTGACGTGTTAATCCGTAGCGAAAATCATTAACGAGATTGTTTGTGATAGTCCACGTATCGCCAGCAGCTATACCCTTGGTGTTGTCCCGCAATGTATACGAGGGAGGCTGTCCGGGGTAATACAAAATGCCGTCCGTTGTGTCGTCCTGCAGATTGCCACGCACAAATATTTGCTGGCGATCTGATGGGTACCAATCCAGACGAACGATAGTGGTGTTGAGATTGACAGGATTCGGCGAAGAGAAAGTATAGGAGCCGAAGTTATAGCCGTCCCCAGCTGCCGTTCCATTTGCCGTAGGATACTGGTTCATTACGGTCATGATGGCTGGGTTAACACCATTTCCCAATGGGCATGTGCCAAGGGCGGTACAGTTGGGATCCATGGTTTTAATCTGTGCTGGCGTGAGCGTGATTGGGGCGTTATTGCTCAGGTATGTCAGATCTCCATTTTTAAAGGACTGGAAAGGAGTCGTGCGTAAAACCTGTGCATTCTCTCGCGTGTGTGAAGCTTCGTAGTTGCCGAAGAAAAAGAACTTCTTCTTCTTGATAGGCCCACCTACGTCACCACCATAGGTATTGCGAATATATTCGCCCGGAACATTCGCCTCTCCAGCGGCGAGTTGTTGTTGTTTATTGAACCAATCGTTCGCAGCCGTATCCGTATTGCGGTTGTATTCGTATAAACCGCCATGAAATTGATTGGTGCCACTCTTGGTTACCAGGTTAATCTGTGCGCCTGCGGAGCGGCCCTGATCGGTATTCGCCATGCCAGTCGTAACACGGAACTCTTCTACTGAATCCAGGGTTTCGCGCAAAACTCCTGTAAACGCATATCCAAATAGTTGGTCATTGTCGTCCATTCCATCCATCGTCACATTGCCCTGATCGGAACGGACACCATTGACAGCACCCGTACGGCTATCGGTGTCTCCTGACCCGGGGCCAGCATCCACATTGTGACCTAAATAGAGCACGCCAGGCTGCAAGCTGAGCAGATCCGGAACGTTGCGATCTTCCATGGGTAGCGACTTGATAGTCGAGTTGTCCATGGCATTGCCCAGAGTGGCGTCCGAGGTGTTGAGCGTTGCCGTCTCCGAAGTAACATTTACCGTCTGCGCGACCGCCTGCAGACTCATCTTAAAGTCGATGGTGGCCGGATTGCTGACCAGGAGTTCGCCGATCTTGGTCTGATCGCCGAAGCCGGTTGCGCTGATCGTTACCGTCCATGTGCCGGGAGCCAGTTGCTGGAACTGATACTGGCCGCGAGCATCGCTTGTCGTCTTTAAGGATTGGCCGGTTGCAGCGCGCGCGATGGTCACGACGGCACCAGGCACAACGGCGCCGCTTGTGTCCATGACCGTACCGCTTAAGGAAGTTGTTGCCTGCTGAGCCACCGAGGTCCCAGGAGAAAAGAAAAGCATAATTGCTATTGCGCTGAAAATTGCTATCAGGACTTGCCGTTTCATTCACTGCCTCCCAAAAGTGTTCCGTTTAATGCCTTCGTTGGGGAAATAGTCAGACGATGAGCTTATTTCGACTTAAGTTGCTGCTACTTTTCCGTTTAAAGAGTCAACGCAGGTCTGCGACCAAGAAGCCCTGGTATCCCAGGGTCGTACTCATTACATGAGCCACAAGATTGGCTTTGCACAAAAGCTTCATGCAAAATATGTTGCATTCCGTCATTATTCTTATAACTTGCAGGAATCGTAAGCTGGACATGGTGGCATGTCAAGAAAATTGTAACGAAATCATGCTCGCAGATAATTTTTATGATAAACGTGGACATGCATGCACGAATTGTTGCACCTTTGCAGCTAAGCATGAGAGGTGCTCTGGATGTGCACTCTAGACAACCGTAGTAATTCAAGGGATACCGACATTCCAAAAATTGCCATGGGCAGCGCGTGAAAAGTGCCACGGCGAAACGAAAACTGAGCGGAGAAATCGTGGGACGTTCTCGACTTCTTGCGGATAGTTCCCAATATTCTGCGTGAATATCGCAGGTTGAAAGCTGTGGTTGTTATGCATAGGAATCCAGGACACGAGCTATCAACGCACCGTTCCGACTTATGCTGCCGGAGAAATCCTTATTCCTAAACAATTTCGAATTCCTTGGCCGGTATCCGCATAACGGGAAAATTCAGGGTTACGCATTCGAGGCTCTATGAAACACCAAAAAACACTTGCGACGATCACCACACTTGTTTTGGCGGTTTGCATTGGCTGCATGGCCATCCCCTGCTTTGCTCAGGCCTACGATATTGTAATTACGAATGGGCACATCATTGATGGGACAGGCTCGCCCTGGTACTCGGGAGATGTGGGAATTCGCGCCGGACGCATTGCAGCAATCGGAGACCTCACGAAAGCCGCGCGCAAGCGTACGATCGACGCGCACGGTGAAGTTATCGCTCCGGGTTTTATCGACATGCTGGGTCAATCGGAACAAACCATTCTGGTGGATCCACGGCAGCCATCTAAAATCTATCAAGGCATTACAACTGAGGTGACAGGCGAAGGCGACTCTGCCGCCCCTCTGAACGATGCGATGATTGAAGCCCGCAAATTGAATCCCGGGACACTGAAGATCATTCCTGACTGGCGAACGTTTCGGCAATACTTTGCCCGGCTGGAAAAGCAAGGAATTGGAATCAATTTCGCGAGCTATGTGGGTGCGACCCAGGTCCGCCGAATGGTACTGGGAGACGACGACAAGCAGCCAACTGCTGCACAACTGAAAGAGATGCAATCCCTGGTTCGGAATGCCATGCTGGATGGCGCCGTGGGAGTCTCCACGGCCCTGCAATATCCGCCGGCGCCGTATGCCAAAACGCCTGAGTTGATTGCGCTGGCAACTGTAGCTTCTGAATATGGCGGCATCTACGCCACGCACATGCGCAGTGAGTCCGGCGCTCTGCTACCCGCCATCGATGAGGCGCTGCTTATTGGTCGCGAAGCCCATATTCCAGTGGAAATCTGGCATCTGAAGGTGGCTGGCAAAGACAACTGGGGCGAAATGCCACAGGTCGTTGCAAAAATCGATGCTGCGCGCGCGCGAGGCATCGACGTAACCGCCGACACCTACGCCTACACGGCATGGTCAAACGATCTGGCTGCGTTCATTCCGCCCTGGGCCCACGATGGCGGCGATGCGAAGATGCTCGTGCGATTACAGGATCCGGCAATGCGTGCACGGATACGAAAAGACATGCTGACGCCCACCACTACGTGGGACAACCCGTGGCAGGAAATCCCCGGCCCTGCGGCGGTGCTGATCTGCAGCGTGGAGAATCCAAAGCTTATACCGTTGCAAGGCAAAACACTGGCGCAGATAGCGAAGTTGTGGGGGAAAGATCCGATCGATACGATTTTCGATCTGCTGATTCAAGACAAGGCAGCCACAGACATCGCGGTTTTTGGCATGTCGCAGCCGGATGTGACGCTGGCGCTGCAGCAACCGTGGGTTTCCATCGACAACGATTCGGAAGGAATATCGCCGGAAGGCATCCTTGGCCAGGGGCATCCACATCCGCGGGCCTATGGAACGTTTCCGCGAATCTTACGCAAATACGTGCGCGAAGATCATACGTTGACCCTGGATGACGCGATTCGGAAGTTCACCGCACTCCCTGCACAGCGCATGCGATTCACTGACCGCGGCGTGTTGAAGCAAGGCATGTGGGCAGATGTTGTGATCTTCAATCCTGCTACCGTCCGGGACGTGGCGACGTACGCGAAACCGAACCAGCTTTCCCAGGGGATGGATTACGTGTTGGTCAACGGAGTGCCTGTCATCGACCAGGGAAAAATGACTGGGAAGCTTCCGGGGAAAGTTTTGCGAGGAGAAGGCTATGTTCCCGACGAAGGCATGGCAGAAAAAAAATGACCGGATGCTTTCGATGCTAACCGAGCCTTCAACTCGAAAAAACGATTCTGGGAAAAACAACCTCCTCTACGATGGAGTTGCTTTTTATGATCGCCCTTTGAACACACGGCTTCGCAACCGAGATCGTTCCGATCCAACGCATGACGAAAATGGCATATCGCGGCTGCCTGCTTCGTTCTGCATCGCCGCATTTGTACGGTATTTCTTTTTGGGAGATTTCTCCTTTATGTCGATCCTCAAGCGCCTTGTCTCTTTAGCCATTGTCTTTTCGTCCGTGTTCTCCGTTGTCGCTGCTGCGCAATCTGGGGGAGAAAAATTCGCTCTCCAGCAGGTAATGAGCGCTCCCTTCAATTCCGATCTCATTGCGGCACCTGTAAAAAATCGGCTGGCATGGCTTACAAATGTGGAGGGAAAGCGGAACATCTGGGTCGCCACGCCATCCGGCAGTGACCGCAGTTATGTATCCCGGCAGATTACCCAGTATGCGAGTGACGACGGCCAGGAGATCTCGGACCTGGAATGGTCTCCAGATGCGGAATCCATTGTTTATGTGCGTGGCGGTTCTACCGATAACCTGGAGAAGATGTCTCCGAACCCCGCCCATTTACCGCAAGGCGCTGAACAGGATGTATGGCTGGTTTCTCTCGATGGCAGCGCGCCGCGCATGCTTGGGAAAGGCCGTTCGCCTGCCTTCTCTCCCAACGGTGATGCGGTTGCATGGGTGCTCAACGGGCAGGTGTGGTTCATGAAAACCAATGATCCAGCCGCCAAGCCCGCGCAACTGCTGCGCACACTGGGCAGAAGCGGTTCCCTCCAGTGGTCGCCCGATGGCAATCGTCTCGCCTTCGTCAGCAATCGCAGGAGCCACAGCTTTATCGGCGTGTATTCCTTTCCGACCAACACGCTCAACTATCTCGATCCCAGCACCGATCATGATCGATCCCCCATGTGGTCGCCGGACGGGCGGCAGATCGCTTTCATTCGCATTCCGTATTCCAAGGAAGAAAATTTCGATGGAGATCAGCGCTTTGGGCAGCCGTGGTCGATACGGATTGCAGATGTCGGGACCGGTGAAGGTCATCAAATCTGGAAGGCCAACGCGGGTCCCGGCAGCGTCTTTCGCGGGGTCGATGCCGACCACCAGGTATTCTGGGGCGCGGACGATCATCTCGTTTTCCCTTGGGAGGGCGATGGCTGGACGCATCTCTATGCTGTTTCCACGCAAGGAGGCGCGGCTACCCTGCTGACGCCAGGAAGTTTTGAAGTAAAAGATGTCTCCATCAGTCCAGACGGCAAGACCATGGTGTACTCTTCCAATCAAAACGACATCGATCGGCGGCATGTGTGGAAAGTTGCTGTCTCCGCAAGCAGCCCTGTGGAGCTGACTCCGGGCACTGGCATTGAAACCGTGCCGGTCATTACCAGCGACGACCAGACTGTCGCGGTGCTGCGCTCAGATGCGCGCATTCCCATACGGCCAGCGATTCTCACCAACTCCGGCAAGCTGCAGGATCTCGCACCACAGACCATTCCTGCAAGTTTTCCAGCTGCGAGCATGGTCGTCCCGCAACAGGTCATCTTCAATGCGGCAGATGGCATGCGGATTCATGGACAGTTATTCCTCCCAGCCAATTCCGACAATTGTGTGCGGCATCCGGCCATCGTCTTTGTGCACGGCGGGTCTCAGCGCCAGATGCTGCTGGGCTGGCATCCCATGGGATATTACTCAAACTCCTACGCCATGAACCAGTACCTTGTCAGCCGCGGATATATTGTGCTGTCGGTCAATTACCGCAGCGGCATCGGATATGGACTGAACTTCCGCGAGGCATTGGACTACGGCGCCACCGGGGCCAGTGAGTTCCGCGATGTGGAAGGCGCAGGCCTCTATCTGCGCAGCCGTTGCGATGTCGAACCGACGCACATCGGTATTTGGGGAGGAAGTTGGGGCGGCTTCTTGACAGCCATTGCGTTGGCCCGCGCCTCCGATCTGTTTGCCGCAGGCGTTGACATGTCCGGAGTGCATGACTGGAACATCGACCATCCGGGAAATTTTTCCATCTCCGATACGGCTCCGGACCCGAATGCCCGTTGGCAGCTCGCGTGGCGATCCTCACCGCTGGCGTCGGTCAAAAGATGGCATTCCCCGGTGCTTCTGATCCAGGGCGATGACGACCGAGAAGTGCCGTTTTTACAGTCGGTGCAATTAGCTGCGGCGCTGCGCCAGCAGGGGGTCGCGTTCCAGGAACTCATTTTCCCCGATGAGGGCCACGACTTTCTTCTGCACCGCACATGGGTCGCGGCGTATGCAGCCGGCGCGAAGTTCTTCGATAAGCAGTTGAAGTCTACCGCCCAAAATACAGGGACGGTGACACATTGAATGCGGTGTTGAAAAACTCAGCATCTGGGATGATGAATCGTAAAAAGCGGAGGGGTATCTTATGCGGCGAAGCAGTTTTTTCTATCTTGTAGTTTGCATCGCAGGCTTGATGGCAGGAGTGCCGCAGCTTGCTGCGCAGCCTTTAAGCGGCAACAAGCAACGCGTTCAGAGCACCAGTGCCAACACCATGGATCGGGATCTGATGGAGATTACGGTGCCGCGCCTGGAGAAGCTGTATGCGAAGCATCGGTACACGGTAACGGAGGTAACGCAATGGTATCTCAACCGCATTGATCGCTATGACGGAACCTACCGGGCAATCCTATATCTCGACAAAGCTGGAGCGCTGCGGAGAGCAGCGGAGGAAGACGCAGAACCGAAGAATGCAAAGCATGGAATACTGTGGGGCGTGCCGATTGTAGTGAAGGCGAATACAAGCGTGAAGGGTTGGGTGACGAGTGCCGGCTGGAAGGGATTTCTAAAGCCGGGCGAGGAACTGGTGGCACCGCGAGATGCGATGGTGGTGCAACGACTTCGAGAAGCAGGAGCGGTGCTTCTGGGGCAGACAAATATGCCAGACTTTGCGTTTAGCGATACGACCAGGAGTACAGCTGGCGGACGGACCGGAGACGCGTACGACGTAAGATTCTCCCCAGGTGGATCTTCGGGAGGAACTGCCGTTGCCGTGGCGGCAAACTTTGCGGTCCTGGGCACGGGAACGGATACGGCCAATTCGGTACGGCAGCCGGCAGCCAACAACAGCCTGGTCGGCATGCTACCAACCAGAGGGCTTACGAGCATTGCCGGAATTAATCCGCTGGATTGGATGCGCGACAATACGGGACCACTGGCGCGGGATGTTACGGATGCAGCAATTGCATTGGACGCAATGCAGGCGGAGGACCCACTGGATGCGCGGACCAAGGGGAGCGCGCAGAAGGCAGAAGCCGGTCCGTATACGCGGTATTTGAAGAAAGACGCACTCAAGGGGAAACGATTCGGAGTACCGTGGTTTGTGCTGGAGGGATCGCCGGATGTGTACGGGACTGGGCCGGGTGCTCCGGCGAACGGTGGGGCTGTTGTACCCGAGACGCGAGCTGCTTTTATGAAGGCAGTCGAACAGCTGCGGGCCGCGGGAGCAACGGTGATCATTGATAAAGAGATTCTGCCGGAGAGTTTCTACGCCGACAATCGGAAGGTAAATCCGCAGCCTTATCGCAAAGAAGGAGTCAATCGCTTTCTTCAGGAGTTTGGCCCTCCGCAGTACCACTCTGTAGCCGAATTTGAAGCGGCTACGGGGAACAAGCTCCCTGCTTTCATGCTTGGTGGCACTACTCCGCAGAAGCTGATTGAGACAGACCCACAAAGCGAAGCAAACTTCTGGGGACCGCAACGAGTGTCGCTGGCAGAATATGAGGCGACGAGGAAGCGGTGGCATCTGGACGGTTTCGTGTATCCGGCAATGCAGGAACCATCGTACGACGAAACAGTTCCCGGTGCTTCGACGTGGGGGCCACCCACCGAGACGGCATGGGTGAACCGGATTGGGATTCCGGCAGTGTCGGTACCGGGAGGCTTCTACGCGAACGGCCTGCCGTTTGGGCTGGAAATCTCCGGTGTGCGATGGAAAGACGGCGATCTACTCGGCTATGCCTACGCATATGAACAGGCGACGCACAATCGCAGACTACCGAAGCTGGTGGAAGGACAAAGAAAGAGTGAATGAGATGTCGCTGAAAGCAGGTACGGTAGCGAAGCGCAATCCGATCTTTCAGAGAGGCTTTTGCGCAGCCCTCGTTGCCGTACTCGTTTTCTTTTCGCGGCCGGCTGTCCCGCAAGTTACACCGAACCGAGGGTTGCAACAGGCAGCCGCCTTGATTCAACCGGCAGATCTGAAAGCCGATCTATATTTCCTGGCTTCGGATGATCTTGGCGGACGAGATTCAACCAGCCTGGAAGATCATATTGCCACGGACTATATCGCCGCAGAGTTCATGCGGCTGGGCCTCAAGCCCGTAGGAGACGCAGGCACGTACTTTCAGAAGATGAACATTATCACGGGCGATCTGGACCGCCAACACACAACCTTGACGGCCAAGGTTGGCGGCGTGGACCACCATTACACCATCAGCCAGGATTTCTGGTGGGCCCACCAGAGCTTACACCCCATGACAGCATGTGGTCCCATTGTCTTTGCCGGCTACGGCATCAACGCTCCTGAGTTCGGCTATAACGATTTTTCCGGCATCAATCTGAAGGGGAAAATCGCACTCGTGCTGGGTCGCGAGCCTCAGGCAAACGATCCCCGATCGAAATTCATGGGTACGTTCGACACCTACCATGCGTTTCAAAGAGAGAAAATTGAAGAGCTACGGAAGCAGGGCGTTGCGGGACTGCTAATTGTTCAGGACCGGGTTCCTCGTGGCACCAAGCCGATCCCAGCCAGTTCCCCACGTGCGTCCGGCGGACCTTCCTATGCCCTGGCAGGCGAGATGTGGGACATCCCTGTCTTCACGATTCGGCGAGATGTGGCGGACCAGTTGCTAAAGCCGGCTGAAAAGACCGTCGATGCGCTTCAAGCGGAGATCGACAGGACAACACATCCCGATTCACTGGATATACCGAACAGTTCCGCATGCATGTCCAAAGCTTTCACCAACCTTCAAACCCGGCAAGGCCGCAACGTCGTCGGCCTCCTCGAAGGCTCCGATCCCAAGCTTAAGGCGCAAACGATCATTGTGAGCGCACACCACGACCACATGGGAGTTAGAAACGGACACATCTATCACGGCGCAGATGACGATGGGTCGGGCATTGTGGGCGTCATGGAAATTGCCAAAGCTCTTGTAAAAGGAAATATCCGTCCCAAACGGAGTGTGCTATTTATCGCCTACGATGGCGAGGAGCGCGTTTACCTCGGATCGTATTACTACGTGACGCATCCAATCGTTCCGCTCGACCATACGGTAGCCAACCTGAACATGGACATGATCGGACGAAATGAGAATGATCCCAACTGGCCAATGCCGGCGGATGGCAATGTCAATATGGTTAACGTCCTGGGAACTCGCTACAATCCTGTCCTCAGACAGATCATTGACCAGGAAAACCGGCAAGAGGGATTGAAGCTCGATTACAAGATGGATGTTGTGGATCCCGATTCGCTATGGTCACGCAGCGACCAATTCTGGTTTGCCGCCCTGCATATCCCGCAGGTAGAGTTCCAGACGGGCCTGCATCCGGATTACCACACCGACAATGACACCTGGAACCGTATCAACTATCCCAAGCTGACGAAGATCATTCGCCTGGTCTTCCTGTCTACCGCAGACCTGGCAGACTCTGACAAGAAAATTCCGTTTACTGCACAGGGCCACTGATGATTTCGCCACCATCCTAGACCTCTACAGGGAAACCAGCCTATCTGCTTTGCCCATTTCATTGGGCATGCCTGCCAAAGATTCATGCAAATAAAGTTGCGCGCTTGTCTATACCAATATAATATGCAGTTTGGTCCTTGCCTTGTTTCGAAGTCAGATTTTTTTATTTTTGGATATCGCATAAACACTGCAATGGATATTGAGCATATGCAATAAATATTGCATATGCCGCAGTAGCGGCGATTGAGGCATATTATGCCAGTGCTTTTATCCATCTCTGTCGCGATTGAGGTTCCTTCTTTATGCGATCCGGACGTGCCCTCGCTCGATATTGCATTCCCAAGGACATTAGAGATTTTTACCAACCACGCAAATGAAATTTGTCTATGTGTTCCGGCTCAAATGTGGAGTAAAGCAGTTTCAGCGGAAACTTAATGCCGCAACATGTATTTTGGAGAAGATATGAAGATCGAAGCCATTACAGCAAGAGAACTGAGTATGCGCCTTATTAAGCCGTTTGAAACCAGCTTTGGAGTTACCCACAACCGTCGAATTCTATTGATTCAATTGCACACGGATGAAGGAAGCGGGTGGGGCGAGCTCTCTGCTGGCGAGAGGCCCTTTTACAACTCGGAGACCACAGATACCGGGTGGATTATCATTGAGAAATTTATTGCTCCAATGCTACTGGGAAAGACCATCAAGAACGCTGAAGAAGCGCTCCGTCTAATGGCTCCGATACGTGGCCATGAGATGGCCAAAGCCGCACTCGAAAATGCCGTATGGGATGTTCTGGCCAGGAGCCAGTCCGTCAGCCTCAGCAATCTGCTTGGTGGAACCCGCAAGGAAATTTCATGCGGTGTGTCGTTAGGCATACAGGCGGATACGGGCGTTTTATTGTCCGCGATTGCTAAGGAGCTGAGTGCTGGATACCAACGGATAAAGCTGAAAATCAAACCAGGTAAAGATATTGCTGTGTTGCGCGCTGTTCGTGAGAAATACCCGGACATTAACCTTACGGTAGATGCCAACTCTGCGTATAGTTTGGACGATGTGCCACTCTTACGGCAATTGGAAGAGTTCAACCTTACCTACATTGAGCAACCTTTGCGTTGGAACGATATTTACCAGCATTCATTGCTGCAACGTCAACTGGCGACTCCAATCTGTCTGGATGAAAGTATCCATAGCCTGGAAGATGCGGAGACCGCAATTGCCCTGAATGCGTGCCGCATCATCAATATCAAACTCGGACGCGTATCCGGCCATACGGAAGCTCGAAAGATTCAAGCTTTTGCCTTGCAGAATGGGATTCCCGTTTGGTGTGGGGGGATGCTGGAATCAGGTATCGGACGTGCACACAATATTGCCATGTCGTCGCTTCCTGGGTTTATTTTTCCGGGCGATGTCTCGGCAAGCAAACGTTACTGGGAAGAGGACATTATTGAGCCTGAAGTAGAAGTCAGCAACAAGGGCATCATTACGGTTCCTACGGCTCCAGGTATTGGATACGCCGTGAAGCAGAAGAAAATTGAGCAACTGACCGTTCACCAGGAATACTGGCCAGCTGCGCAGGCCGTAGCAGTTCGATAATATGTTACGCTGTAACGGCTTTTATATCTCCGGATACCACCGGTATCCGGTCTTTTCATCTTCTTCCATTTGTTTCAGTATGGCCATGCTTCGAGCGCGTCTACGATTCGTTATGGCGCTAATGATTGCATCGAGTACCGCCATTGGAGCTACATACGATGCGCCAAAATGTGATGCATCAGGCGCATCAACAAAAACGAACAGGCACTCATCTGCCGACCGGGCGATCGGCGAAATCGATGTATCTGTGATACCTATGGTGTAGCAGCCCTTGGCACGCGCTTGTATCAATCCCTCGACTGTCTGACGAAGCCCGCGCCGGAAACTGATCGCTATGACAAGATCTTTCCTGGTCACTCTCTGCATGAGATGCGTGACATGTCCTCCGCTTGTCGCTGCCGTTACATCAAAACCGAGTTCCATTAGTTGATAATGCAAGAAATGAACGAGGCTGGCCGCGAGATCTCCGCCCAGGATAAAAATTCGCTTCGCTGCATAAAACCTATCGGCAATGGACTTCAGGTGGTTTATATCCAGATGATTGCACGCGCCTTCCAGATTTCTAATTGCCCCATCCAATGTTTTCCTCACATGCCCTTCAAAGCTGGTGTGCGAACTATTGGTCGCGTGCATTCTTTCAAAGGCTGTCGAGTGCGTTACAGAGCGCTGATGTAAATATTTCCGGAATTCACGGTAGTTAGGGAATCCCATGGCAATTACAGTTCGAGAAATCGTGGCTGGGTCCACCTGCAGTTTTTCCGCCAGCGCCCGAATGCTTAACAGGACATACTCTCTTGGGTGCTCCAGGATAGGGCGCATCATTTCCTGACGCGTTCGATATACGCGATTTAACATCGTACCGACGCCGTCCTCTTGTTTTTTAGGACGCAGTGCACGTTTCGGCATAGATTGTCCCTTCAGTTTGAACTGGTGCATGTTGGCTGGCCTCCAGTGCCAGCCGACATGCACCAGTCCAATTTACGCCATGACCATTACACGAAGCTGCCCTTACCTTACTCCTGACATCTTGCGCAAGTTCACATCAAAGATGTCAACAAAGCTAAATATTCTCTAGTAACCTGCCGCCTTACCGTAGTTGTGACGATCGTCATGGCCGCCAAGGAGTTCGTGGGTCTTGGGGTCAACAGCAATCAGCTCACTGTCGCCCCAGGTACCGGGATTGTGCTCGTCGGCCACTGCGACGCGGTTGACTTTATAGCCCATGGCTTCGAGCTGCTCGACAACCTGGGGAGAAAACTTCTTTTCGACATCCAGGATATCGGGCAGGTACTGGTGATGGAAGCGTGGAGCGTCTGCTGACTGTTGGATGTTCAGGCCATTGTCGACAACGCTGATGAGATCATTCGCAACAGTAGTCATGATGGTAGAACCACCGGGAGAGCCTAGGACAAAGGCTAGCTTTCCATTCTTCGTGACAATGGTGGGAGTCATGGCGGAGAGCGGACGCTTGCGAGGAGCAATCAGGTTGGCAGGGCTCTGGACGAGGCCGTAGGTATTGGGGACGCCAACCTTCGAGGTGAAGTCGTCCATCTCATCGTTCATGAGAAAGCCGAGACCACCGATGGTAACGCCGGAGCCGAAGCCACCATTCAGGGTATACGTGCTGGCGACGGCGTTGCCGTCCTGATCGACGACAGAGAAATGGGTGGTCTGCTTTGATTCCAAAAGAAGGCTTGGCGAGCCAGCCGGTGGTGGCGGCAGAAAGCCGGAGGGACGAACGAGGTCCTTGCTTGGCGTTGCCTTGTACGGGTCGATGGACTTCCGCCAGGCGGCAGCATACTTAAGGCTTTCCATCTGCTTGATAGGCAGATTACTGAAGTCAGGATCACCGAGATAGTCTCCGCGGTCCATGTAGGCACGGCGGAAGGCTTCGGTGATGATATGCACCTGCGCGGCGGAACGATCGGGACCGAGCTTGGCCAGATCGTAGCCGGAGAGAATGTTGAGAATCTCGACCAGGACGATGCCGCCGGACGAGGGTGGTGGCGCGGTGAGGATGTCATAGCCGCGGTAATGGCCGCGAATCGGCTTGCGGTCCTTCACTGTATAGGCGGCAAGATCGGCTGCAGTAATAAGGCCACCGCCCGCCTTCTCGAAGGCGGCGATCTGCTGCGCCATGGCGCCTTTGTAGAAATCAGAAGGGTCTTTGGAGATGCGGGTGAGTGTGTCAGCAAGCAAAGGCTGTTTGAAGGTATCGCCCGCCTTGTAAAAGTCACCGTCGCGCTGAAAAATTTGCGCCGAGGTGGCGAATCGGGTAAGTTTCTTGCTGTGCAGCGCGTTGGCTTCTTCCTGGGTGAGGACAAAACCGTCCGTAGCGAGCCGAATGGCAGGAGCCATGTCCTGTGCGAGGGTTAGCCTGCCGAAGTGTTTTTGTGCGTAAGTAAGCCCGGCGACGGAGCCCGGAACACCCGAAGCTTTATAACCGATGAGCGACATGTGCGGAATCACATTGCCTTTAGCGTCGAGGTACATGTCGCTGCTGGCGCCGCCGGGAGCCATCTCGCGATAGTCGAGAAAGTGGGTTTCACCGTTCTTTTTGCGGATGAGCATAAAGCCGCCACCGCCGATGTTGCCGGCCGCGGGAAATACAACAGCCAAGGCAAAGCCAACGGCTACCGCTGCGTCCACAGCATTGCCGCCTTGTTTGAGAATGGTAACGCCGGCGTCGGTTGCGTCGTGGTGAATCGTGACGACCATCGCGTGTTTCGTGCGAACGGGCTCTGGTTGTGTTGCCTGCGCTGAAACCGGCGTTTGACCGGTGAGCGCTATGAAGACAAAAATCAGTCCGATCGCAGTAACTGTAAAACTACGTGTGCCGCGTTGCATTGAGAGACTCCCAAAAGATGCTGGTTAAGACACTGAAACAGATATGGCGGGCTTCGTTGGATGCCGTCGATCATCCCCACACGAAAGCCTGCTTGCGGGGCGATACCCGATAGGTACCGAGTTGCAAGAAATTAGCGGATAGTTGTCCGTCTGGAAGGCACGTTCCGTGCCGGTGGCAACAATGCGGCCGGTGACTGAGACTACCGCCGATCCCGGTACTGCAACCCGACGAAAGCAGCAATGCCGCAACGAATCTTGCCTCCAACGAACCGACAACCAACACAACTCTACATTCAAAGAACCTTGGCTCTCAAGGTTTCTGCCATGATATGGACTATAAAATGGGCTTGCACAAAATTCCTAATGCAAAATATGTTGCATTTTGCAAATATTCCGAACTGGCAGGAATCGTATGCTGGACATGGATATATGTCAAGAAAATTGTTCCAAATGATACTTGCGGATGGCAACGATACGAACAGTGAGAACATGTATGCACGAATTGTTGCACCCTGGATTACGCATGGTGAAGCGTTATCCTGAATGTGTACTTATACCAACCGCAACCATTCGAGAGAACGGTATTCAAACGGCTTTTTCTGACGATGTGCGAAGAGGAAAAATACAGCAAAAATAATACAGTGCACTCCACCGGAACGCTTCAATGCGTCAAAACGTCAGCGCCGCTTCAGAGCCTCCAGTTCATCCAGGGTGCGCGGCCAGTCCGACCCCAGCAGGCGAGACAAACCGCGATCGGCAAGGACTTTTCCATTCGTTTGACAACGAGCGCAGTAGTTTGTTTCGTTATCCGCATAACGAATGCGCTGCACCTTTTCTCCACATCGCGGGCATGGCTCTCCATAACGCCCATGCACTGCCATATCTTTACGAAATGCAGTCACCTTCTCCGGAAATCCTGTGTTCGCCTCATCACGCAGCCGGTCTATCCAGAGTTGGAGTGTACCGCGCGTTCCCGCAAACAGCCTCTCCCATTCATGCAGCTCCAGCTTGTGTGTGAGCTGAACGGGTGACAGTTGCGCTGCGTGCAGAATTTCATCCGAATATGCGTTGCCGATACCACTCACGATGTGTGGATCCGTTAACGCTCTCTTGAGGGTACGGTTTTCAGTAGTGAGTGCAGCGCGGAAGGCGTCGAGATCGCTGGAGAAAACATCTATGCCACCCGGATCAATAGAACGCATGTTCTCTTCACCGCTAAAAACATGCAAGGATGCACGGCGCTTGGAGCCGGCTTCCGTGAGTACAAGAGAACCGTTGGGAAAATCGAAAGCTGCCAGGCTGTTGCGGCCCGCCAGCTTCGCCCCGGACGGCCTCCAATGCAGACGCCCTGCAATCATCAGGTGCAGCACCAGCCAGAGATCGTTATCGACTCGAATTGCGATGCGTTTGCCGATGCGCCGCAACTCGCTGACGACATGGCCTTCGACATTTTCAAGCGGCGGTTGGGCAGTGCGAAGCAAAAAAGGGCTCGCCAGTCGTACATGTTCCAGCGGCTGACCGACGATGCGCGACTCCAGCGCTCCGATGTAGGCCGCAATGTCCGGTAGTTCCGGCATGCCTATCAGCTTGCACGGATACCCGTTACTTTGCAACTTAAGAAGGATGTGCGGAAGATTTCAGCAATCGTTTCGTTGCCGGTGCATGGCACTACGCGAAAAATCCTAAGCGCCATGCCAGCGAGAAATGGACAACGATTCCGACCAAACGCCAGAACGTGATAACTCCCATTGTAAATTCTTCGTGAATCTACTCGTCTTACGAGGCCGCGGGCGGATTGACGACCAGTGCGCTGCCAACGATTTCAATCAGCGAATCTCCCGGAATCCATTCGAGAGCCATACAGGCACGCGACGGAGATTTTCCAGGGCTGAAGTAGGTCCGGTAAACCTTGTTCAGCGCGTCGTATTGAGCCTTATGCGCATCGAAGCGTGCCTTGCCCGTGGGCATAGGAACACTGTCAGCAAGAGGCAAGCACAGAAAGACTTCAAGCTGGAGGATGCTGTCCATGGTGCAACCTTGTTGCTCAAGAGATTTCTTCAGCGCGTCCATGGTGCGCACCGCGTGCCTCTCAAAGGGATCGGTTACGCCAACATGATCACTATCAGGAAAGCCATCGTTGGCGCCCGTGCCGTAAAAGTAAAAGATGCCATTGTGCACATGATTATTGCTTTCGGCGTGCGCATGCTTCTTACTACCCGGTGCGCCACCTGGCATGGCCAGACCGGCAGGGGAGGTGGGTTGAGCGAAAAGCTTCGGGATGCCGGCCACGACAGCAGCCATTGCGCCGATTTTTCCAAAAAACGTGCGTCGAGTGCTGATTTCCATGCAGTTTCTCCTTTGCGATTTTCTGCGGATGCTATTTCGTTTTGCAACACCAATATTCAAGGTGCGGAATTCGACTTCCCCGACGAGTAATACAACGCTCCATCATGGAAGAGAGGTCCATCTCATCGGCCGATGATGCAGGATCCCTTCAGCCAGAGATGATCCAATGTACCAAATCGTCCTCGTGGCTGAAGGTAGAATAAAACACTGTGCCTCGCTATAGACAAATGGTCCAGTGGCCCATAGGCTGAATGACCTAGCATCTGGACTGAATTTAGAAATACTATTTAGGTATTTCCAGGGGGACAGAATGCGCCGATAGTATGGATATGCCGGGTTGTCCTTGGGTGCATGTCCGGTTGAGGAAGAAGAATTTCAGCATGATTTTGAGCGCGTTTTGTGTGCTACGTTTCAAACCCCGGGAAAGATTCAATTGCGATAGAGGAGCGCGATGAGCATTGAAGTTGTGACCAAACAGGACGTGCGCTTCCCAACCCTGAATCAAGGCCACAATGCCCGATTCCCCCCCTCAGCCGCCGATGCCGCCAGCCGCATTGAGCTCTGCGACACTGCGGAAGACGTAGCCGCGGCTTTGCAGCAAATTGTAAATGCCGGGCTGCGACCTACAGTGCGAAGCGGTGGTCATTGTTATGAAGATTTCGTTTATACCAATCCAAACGGGGCCATTCTCGACCTGAGCCTGCTGACGCAGACCACGCCTGTACCCGGTGCTCCGCGCTACAGAATAGGATCGGGGACGCAACTCGTCACCGCCTACATTGATTTGTACAAACGTTATGGGGTCACCCTTCCTGGCGGATCCTGTGGGACTGTAGGCGCCGGAGGACATATCTGCGGTGGAGGTTACGGCCTGTTGTCGCGCTTGCACGGTGTGACATCCGACTGGGTTTCCGCCGTGGACATTCTTACGGTTGATCGCCACGGAAAAGTCATACCACGCCGGGTAGACAAAAATAACGATCCCGACCTTTTCCGGGCCTGTCGTGGGGCCGGTGGCGGAAACTTCGGAATCATTACCAACTATTATTTTGCGGTCCTTCCTCCGGCTCCGCAGGAGGTAATAGCGGCCTATGTGGCTTTTGCCTGGGCCGATATGACGCCAGAGCGCTTTGCGGGCATTATGAGTGCGTACGGAAATTACTGGGAGACGCGCGGCAAAGATCCGGATACCTGGGGCCTGTTTTCGCTGCTGGATTTGAGGCATTCTTCGTCAGGCCATTTGGGTCTGGCAATCCAATTTTGTAATCCCGATGGCACCTGTCGGGATTTACGCGTTCTCTATGAATTTCTCGATCGATTTGAACCATTTCAACCCATTGCGGGCACCCACGCCAATATGGCCAATGCAACAGGAGGTCGCCTGGCATTGTTGCGCAATTCAGGGATCGATTCACGCGAAGAGATGTATAACATGTCTCGCCATCTGTGGCTGAACGCGACAGTACAGGGCGGTGAGGGTGGAGGCGGAGGCGAAGGACGCGGAAAGTACAAATCGAGTTATATGAAACGGAACTTTACTCCAGCCGAAATTGCATGCTGTTATAAGCATCTGAAAAGCAATCCGCCGGGAACGGATCTAAGAGGATTTACCTTGTCCATAGATTCCTATGGCGGAGCCGTGAATCGCAAGGAACTTGCAGAACAGACTTCCGTTTCGCAACGCTCTTCGGTGATGAAGTTGCAATTTATGGCTATGTGGCGACATCCGGAAGATGATGCCGGCTACATCCAATGGATGAGCGACTTCTATACAGACTTATACTCCGGCCCCGATGCAGATCCGAATCATAAAGGAACTCCTTACTTTAACGACCGGTATGAAGGCTGCTATATCAACTATCCCGATAAAGACATGTTGGCCTACTCTTACTGGCCACAGTTGTACTACGGAGAACAGCTCTACCCATTTCTGCAAAGTGTTAAACGGCGCTATGATCCCAACAATATCTTTCATCATGCCATGTCGATCCGTGCATAAGTCTGCTTTTATTTCGCGATCCTCATCGCATCCGCAGGAGGAGTGCTCGTGACGTGGCATAGACTCTGGAATCGTAGAACATTTTTGCAGCGACTGGGATATCTCTCTGGCCTTGGCGTTGTTGGCTCGCACACAGCCTGGAGTTTCGCCAAGGTTCAACCGCTGGTGCGAGACATGCATCCGATGAGAGGCGAGACCGAGCCTCTGTTTGCTTATGTCGGTAGCTGGGATCATGGCATACAGGTATTTGCTGTAGAAGACAGGCGTTGGAGATTAACGCAAACCATCGCCAGCAATCAACCTTCCGCTTTAGCCTTGCATCCCACCCGGAGATTTATCTATGCGGTCAACGAGATCCATGAGTATCAGAATCTACCTACCAGTACTGTAGAGGCGTACGGCATTGATGCCCACGATGGCCACCTGGTCTTGCTGAATCGCCAGCCCCTGTCGTTATCTGCCGTCGCTCCGAGATACTTAGCTGTTTCACCGGACGGTTCCAGTTTGGTCGTCGCGGTGCATGGCGGGGGGGCCTATAACGTGTTACCGATACGCACCGATGGATCGCTTGAAAGCGTGTCGGGAATTATGAAAGAGGTTGGCTCCGGACCTGACCAGGAGCACCAGAAGGCTGCTCATCCACAGATGCTGCTATTCGACACCACGCAGCGCCATCTTTTGAGCGCCGATCTTGGCAGTGACAGGTTGAATGTCTTTACTTTGGCTGAGAATCAGCTCATTGCAATGCATCGAAGCACGACTATACCGGGCAGAGGGCCGCGTTCCCTCGCACTTCACCCCTCAGGTCGCATGCTGTATGTGATGAATGAACTGAATGCTTCCATTTCATGTTTCGGCTACGACGCAGCAAGCGGCCAGATCCTGGATCAATTGCAGCATCAACCCCTTCAGACCGGAGCATTTTCTAAAAATGCCGGCACGACAGCCATGGCAATGCATTCATCTGGAAATTTTCTGTACACATCGTGCGCCCACTCTGGCGCAGGTAGCTCTGCAAACAGCAGGATTATGGCCTGGCGCATGGATGCTGCCACCGGAAAGCTCAATCTCATCCAGGAGTTGGACAGCTGGATGAATTCTTCGTACGTGGAAAACATGATTCCGTCGCACAACACCCTGTTCGTGCTGAGTCAAGCAGAGGGTATTTTCCGGTTGAACCTTGATCCTATGAATGGATTATTGGACCATGCTGTTCCAGTGGCCAAAGTATCCGCACCAAAAAGTATGGTCCTGCAATATCTTTAGGTTCTGCGTAAAAGATATTACCCTCTGAACGAAGCAGATTGTACAAACTCCATCTACATCGATGGAGATGTGCTCACGATGTTACGATCCCGGAATGCAAAATCTCCGATAAACGATCGGCAATGATCTTTTCTTCTCCTGGCTTCAGCATCCAGGGGGTTATGCCCACGGAAGGTCTTGGCTTTGCGCCTCCCTTTTTCCAGCCACCACCATCCCCGCCCGCTAGACGGATGGACAATGGCTTGGAGGCAGCAAGTTGTTCCGTTACCTGCTTCCTCGTCAGCAAAATTTTGGCAGGATCCCAACTGATCGACATACTTACAGTATGATTGGCAATCTGATTCGGATTGAAATCATAGGCGGTAGTCACGCTAGGAATTTTTTTGACTTTGTCTGAAATATGACCGAGTTGCACATAGTACTGTTTCAAGATTGCATCCTGGTCGGAGGCTAAAAACATTTCCAGAGCCTTCAACATCCCGCAGATTTCTTCTTTGCCTACTTTTGAAGCACGCCCAATGGTGTCTTCCTGAGGACTCATATTGAGCAGAGAACAGCGAATTAGTTCCTCTTTCCCCATTAACAATCCCGCAGCCTGTGGACCACGAATGTCCTTGCCGCCGCTAAAGGTAACGAGATCGTAGCCCATATTCGTGTATTTCCACAAACGTGGAATAGGCGGAGTGTCGGCAGCACAATCGTTGAAGGCTGGAAGATTGTGCTGGTGGGCGATCTGCACAAACTCATCCACCTTTACCTGACCCTGTTCGTTGAACAGGTTCGTGAAGTGCAACGCAGCCGTGCGCGGATTAATGGCTGCTATAAGCTCCTCACGAGTTTCAACTTCCACCAACTTCACTCCCGTCTGGCGAACCTGATGATCGAAAGGATAGCGATGGCTCTTTTGAATAATGACCTCACTCTTCGGCATACCGGTAAGGTCGGGGATCTGTTGTATGTACTGTTTATTGTCGCCGGTAAGAATGGCAGCGTAGCCTACGAGCAGGGCTGCGGCGGCTCCAGCAGTAACCAGGCCCGTGTAGCCGGCAGGCATTTTGCACATTTGGGCCATCATTTTACCGGCGGCGACCTCCAGTTCATTGATATCCACAAAGTGATCGTTGCCCAGCCGCATGACTTCGATCACCTCCGGCGCCATCAACGAACCACCCAGCACCGTATATGTTCCAGCGCCATTGAGGACGGGAGTTACACCGAGTTCAGCATAAATATCTCCTGTCGAGCCAAGCCCTGTAAGACGCGGTGTGCCATGAACACTGGCCTTGCCATAATCCTTGCTTTGACCCATAAGCGGAGCGGCCTGTAATTTTCCTGTGGTAAAAAACGTACCGATAGCGGCGCCAAAAGTCGACAGGAATGATCGCCGACTCCAACCTGATTTGAGATTCATAATTGACTTCCCTTCCTGTCTTCCTACTTCGCCCCAATACCTGGGCGGTTACTTGTTGACGCCTGCAGCAGCTTCATCAATACCTGGTAGAAGAAATTGCTGAGAAGTCCAGTCATATGACTACGGTGATATGTTGGACCATGCTTCGGAAAGCAGTGTATTACACGCAGTTCATGCCTTCATAATCCTCAACTACGGTATGGAAAACGCTCCGTTGCAGGAATTTTTATTGCTACAAATATTCTGTTTGGCAATTTCATGCACACATCATAGGTCTCGATCTATTTCACTACTATAGGCAAATGTCTACTCAGAAACATAGGCCTTATGGCCTATGTTTTTCAAAGTCACATCAAGATGACGTTCGGGATGTACGGTAAGCCAGCAGGCAGCGCTGAACAGGGCAAGCACGGCGGCGATGGCAAAGGAGGTCGTCCAGCCATAGCGCTGGGCAATCCAGGGCGTCAGCGACGCCGTCACCGCCCCTCCAATCTGTCCTC
>DATAWK010000013.1:0-3127 GCA_036267255.1 Acidobacteriaceae bacterium
AGCCCTGACGGGCTCCGCTTCGCTCCGGCCTTGACCCGGCTGCTCCACTGCCCAGAAATATCCAACCAGGAAGGCGAAACACAAAAAGAAATTGGGCTATGATTTCATACACCAAAACGGACGGAGAATGGGGTCAGGTCAGACCGGCACAACCTGTCGCAGCAGCACCTAAAGCCGGTGATCAGAAAGCTCGGGCTTCCGCCGACGGTGGACTTCCGTAGCTTTCGGACCATGCATTCGAACCTGATGAGCAGCATAGGCGTCAGGCCAGAAGTCACGCGCGACAACATGGGGCACGTGACGATTGACGTGCCCCAGAACGTCTACAACAAAACCTGGTGGGAGGAGCGCGCTGATGCCGTCAGCCTGGCTGCAGCGAGCGTCTGGAAGGAATTCCAAACAACCGTTAGTTTGAACGGAAACTCCGATCACGCCAATGTAAACCCTGGCGCGTAAACCCTCTGGTTCCCTGCCAGCTTTTCAGTTTTCTAAGATATTGAAAAGAAATGGTCGGCCCTGGGAGACGATTTTAGAACTTTCCTGTCGAATCCAATCTGAATCGCGATGCCCGGAGCATCTGTGCCACTGTCGCGCGCGGGAACAAATATTTTGCTCGAGTCCGCCGCGAATGTCAAAATGTTCGCACGACCGCGTCAAGGGGAGTGTCACAGTTACAGCCGATGCCGCAGGCAGCGTGCTTTTCTGATCGCTGGACTGAGAACGCCGACGGTGGCCATTGACGTAAGCAAGCCGCCCCGGAGGACGGCCTGCGATTCGTGGCCTCCCACCCATCCACGATAAAACTGTGGATGGATGGGGCACACAGGATTTGGGGTACTTCATGGCCGGGCCACCTGCCGCTCTTCTGTAACATTCACAACATCAGGGCTTAGCCATCTCCCTATGCTGGAACCATAGTATCTTGCCCCGAAGTAGTCATTCCCTGATTCTGTGTCCCGTTCTTTGCCGGTAGAAATAGACCGGTGGTCAGACGCAGCGCTGAGAGGACAAGCGCAGGGCAACGTCATAGATATATCCGACACCCGAATTGAAATCGGGCGCTTGCATCGTGCCAATATCCGGGCCTCAAAAGCGAGATCGGAGCATCTTCGCGTCGTAGTCGAACGGGCAACTCCAAGACCTACGCCACCCGCCGCACTATTAGAAGCCGCCATATGACTCATCCCGCGATGAACACCGTGCGGGAAAACGCTTCTTCCCCGGCGGGTTTAAATTCGAGATAAAAGCAGGACGCGGTCGCTTCCAATTCCATAAAAAGCCGCGATACATCCACAGGAGCCACCATCGCGCCATGTCCAAACCAAGGCTCTTCTCCTGGCCGGAACAAATAGAGGGAAGGAGGGGGAAGCGTCAGTTGCGCTTCCATCTCCGCGATAGATGAAAAATCAATGCCCAAAGGCGCTTCAGCACCAAGAAGTGAAAAGGACACAACAACCGTGACCAAGCTTCTTCGCCGACTCTTAATAGTCGCCGCGAGCTGAAAAACCTCTAGACCTGCAACGACCCATCGATCTTTGGCCGCCCACGTTTGGTCGACTCGACTGATATGCAGCTCGTCGAATCTCTCTAGTCCGCCGCCTTCCAAAGTTTCGGCGAACCACTTCTCGACAATGCTCAGATGCTCTGAGTTATCTTGGGGTGCTCCAACCATTTTGTTGCAACCAATTTCCTTCCTCGTTTGTGAGAGGGCGTCCACCATGTTTCCATGTCCCATCATCGTTCAGAGCGCTCCCATCCGTGAATTCCACATGGGGCTTCTCGTTCGGAAATCTCGGTGTATCCACGCGATCTACAGATTTAGGAGCCTGTCCACGTTCTACCTGCTTCTGCATCTGGTTTGTGGAGGTCTTCTTCTTGTTCGGATCTTGCCCCTCTGGATTTGGGTTTGCAGTATTGGGAGGGGCGACTACAGGAGGAGCTGGAGCATTGCTGTTGTTGCCTGAAAACAAATTCGCAATCGCCGTTCCACAGTGTGTCTCCATGCAGAGCCCCGCCCCTAGGAGACCTCCGCCGCCAATCCACGCAGCAGGCCCAAACTCCTCGTTCCCGAGCACCATTGCCCCCGCCGCAAGCAAGGGCGCGTCTGGTACGTCGTGGCAGGACACTGTCACAACAAGATTTCCATTGCCATCAGACGTCGTGGTGGTAGTGCATTCCTGATGATGCCCATCTGGGTCTCTGAGCGTCAGCGGGTTATTATGCGCGTAGCCGTATAGGTTCAGCGTTTGTGGGTCAGAGAGATCAGCATATGGAACTGGGTCAGGGTCATCGCTCCAATCCGGGCTCAGCCAGCGCCCCATCGCGCTTTCGTAATATCTTGCCCCGAAGTAGTCGTTGCCCGATTCTGCGTCTCGTTCTTTGCCGGTGAACAGATTCTCTGTCGGGAACGGCGTAGTGCAGGTTTCTCCGTTGCCATAAGGCAGGCTGGAGCAGGTCTGCTCGGTTACGCCTTCATAGTCGGTCTGAACACGGCGCGTCCCCAGCCAATCGTTGAGGTAAAAATGCAGGCCGTTGCTATCGTAGGTGCCGATGAGCGTTCCGTTAGCCCAGACATTCGTGTGCTGCCAGGCCATATTGCCGTTGGCATCCATCGCTTCTTCGGCCATCTGTTCGCCGCCCTGCCCGCGAACGTAGTCTGTCTCGGTATTTATCTCAAATTCGTTTGGAGTGTGCCGGGCGCTTGGGATCAATTTACCACGGGTCTGGTATCAGCACGTCAAGCCTTGAGGCCTGGGACGCCGCGACGCTCATACACAGCTCCCGCAGTCAACGATCACATTCAATAGGTATATGTGAGGAAACGGAAGCGAATCAATAAATGGTCGGCCCTGGAAGACGATTTTAGAACTTCTGTCGAATCCAATCTGAATCGCGATGCCCGGAGCGCATGTGCGTCTGTCGCGGTCGCGGGAACAAACACTCTACTCGTGTCCGCCGCGAATGTCAAAATGTTCGGCGTGCGGTACAGGGCCGACGCATATAAAAGTCCATAGATAGCTATATGCAAGGTGGGGGTGCGACAGGCAAGAAGGGGAGATGAACAATCCTCTGAAGTATTTTGCCGAGTTGCGTGACCCGCGGGTGGAGCGGAACCACGAGCATCTTT
>DATAWK010000014.1:0-2648 GCA_036267255.1 Acidobacteriaceae bacterium
GCAACGATCGCAGTGGTAAGCGATGCCGGATCAAACGTGCCGACATGATAGAGCATAGTTGAGAATAAGCGGCTGACAAGCAGCGCAGCAGGCAAACCGATCGCTGCGCCGATCGCCACTTGTATAAAAGCTCCCCGCAGCACGAAGAGAACTATGTGCAAACGGTCCGCGCCGATCGCCATGCGAATGCCGATTTCCCTCGTGCGCTGAGCCACTGTGTACGCCGTTACGCCATATAGTCCAATCGATGCAAGTATCAGTGCAAGCACACCAAATAAACCACTCAATTCTGCCACAGTATGCTGCTGGTCAAGCTGCGTATCCACTTCCTCGCTCACTGGTTGAATAGAAAGGATGGCAAAGTTTGGGTCCGCCTGCCGGAATGCATCGCGAATCTGGGTATCGAGCGCGCCTGCGTTGCCTGAATGGAGAATCTGTACGCTGGTAATGAAGTGGTCCCACTTGTCGCTGCCTTGCAGAGTCGTTTCTTTATAGTTAATGTGCTGCGTTAGTGCGCCAAAGGCCATTGGTTGCACAGGCTTTGTGAGATCGCCGGATTTTGCGTCGCGTACCACGCCAACGATTTCCAGTGAGTTGGCATAGCTCGGTAGTGCTGGACCAAAATGTTTCCCAATCGGAGACTGATTGCCAAAAAACTTCTTCGCAAAAGCTTCATTGACAACTGCAACCCCCGGCGTGTCATCACGGTCCGAGTCAATAAACCCGCGCCCTGCGATAATCGGAATGCCAACGGTTTCAAAGTATCCTGGGCTGACGCGGTTCCAGCGTGTACTATGCGAATCGTCTGTGGATGACATAGTCGCTTCCCCCGGCAGCATGACGGTCTTGCCCCAACCAGCGCTAGTCGGTCCATCCAGTGCTAGGCTGGCGCTGCGTACACCTGGTAATTGCCTCAAGCGAACCAGCAGAGTACGGTAACGTGTGGTGAGGTCCTCCAGCGTGTAGTCGGCTAGGGGCGGTTCCATACTGATTTCAAGGCGATTCAACAGCTTGAACCCTAGCTCTTGCCGTTCGAGATTTAGCAGGCTGTGTGTGAGCGCGCCGGCTGCCGCGATAAGCAGAATCGAAAGTGCGGTCTGTAGAACGACGAGAGCCTTTTGTGTGAATGCTGTGCTTGCTCGCGTAGAACGATTCACTCCGCGCAAGCATTCAATGGGGTTTGCACGAGACGCTAGCCATGCAGGCCCAACGCCGAAAGCAAATCCGGTGATGAGCGAAAGGCCAAGACAGAAGCCCAGAACCGGCCATGACAGCGCAGCATGAAGCGGTACGTTCGCGGCATGGCGGAAAGCTAATGCGATAGCCATCCTTGTTCCAAGCAAACTGATGCCCACCCCCGCCGACCCACCGAAAAGTGCGAGTAGCATGCATTCCGTGAGCGCTTGCCTCAGCACGCGTTGACGTGAGGCACCCAGCGCCAGTTGGACAGCAATGCGCGAGCGATGGGTCACACCGCGTGCCAACATGAGGTTAGCCACATTCGCACAGGCTATGAGGAGTACGGCAATGCACAATGCAAAAAGCAACCATAGGCTGCTGGAGTAAGCCTGGCGCATGGTGCCGATGCCTGCTCCGCCAGGCGCAATGCGAATCACCTGTCGTTCCAGTTCGGCAAGCGATTTGGGCTGGCTACGCGGGGGGAGATCAGCTTCGGTCTTGATCCAATTTTGGAGTGTCGTGCTCAACTGTTCAGGTATCCCGTCTAGGCTTGCGCCTGGTCGCAGATGCCCAATGAGGTGTAGCCACGCAGTAGAGGGAACGAGATTGAATGCAGCTTTGCCATCGATGAGAAATTCACTTTGCAATGTTATCCACAACTCGGGCGGCTCACTGCTTAGCGTTTCGCCATAAAAGCCCGGCGGTGCAATACCGATGATAGTGAATGGATACGTCTCAATTTTGACAACAGAGCCGATGACGGCAGGGCTTGCGTTGTAGTCGCGAAGCCACGTCCGATAACTGAGCACTGCAACCGGCGGGGCATTGCGCGTATCGTCGGCGGGCATAATCAAACGCCCTGCAGCGGCCTTTAGGCCAAGCGTGCGGAAATAATTTCCACTGACATATTCGCCCATCATGGCGCGAGCCTGAGCCGTGTCGGATGCAGCATCACGCACGCTCAAAATGCCCGCGCGCTGTTGAAACGCTGCAATATCGTCAAATTGTGATGTGCTGGCAGCAATCCGTTTGTATAAAGAATAGGAAAAGCTCTGCCAATCGCCCTGCAATACAGTCGTCGCACAGCAGGTGTCGCTGGAGCCGATCAGATAGAGATTCGATGGGTCAGCTACAGGAAGATTTTTGAGCATCACGGAGTGGATCAGCGAGAATATCGCCGTAGTGGCTCCAATGCCCAGTCCCAGTGTAAGCGTAACGGCAAGCGTAAAGACAGGAGCGCTGCGGAGCTGGCGCATCGAATAGCGGATGTCCCGCAAGACTTGATACACCCAGCTACTACGCAGCATGGCACAGGTCCCCAGTTGAAGCTACTCGTTCTCTGCCGACATTATGTACTTCTTTAAATTGTTAGAAATGTGTTGACCATCTGGAGCGAAAAACGTCGTCTCCTGAATGATTGATTGCCTGTTGAGGAGTTCAGCTGGTTTTATCAAGCCTGATGGTAATTG
>DATAWK010000015.1:0-4251 GCA_036267255.1 Acidobacteriaceae bacterium
ACCTGCCGGGTAGAAAAATCACGCCCGAACAAATGGCCAGCATCAGTTTGAAACCGGGGCGTTTTCATGGTGAATGGAACTACGTCATCTATCCCAACCAAATCCGCAACTTGTGAATGTTATTTATTGACGAGGCCTAACCTCGCAAGCTGCTAGAAAAAAGAACCAGGGCCGACATAACGAATACGCCAAAAATCGTTCGTCAGAGTATCAGGCGCATTGGTGAAAACCAAACCACCGAAACCGTCAAGATAATTCGTCGCCTGCGGCACCCAGTTGGGCGTTTCCAGATTGAACGTTCGATCCAATGCGTAATAATAAACCTGATAAGGATTGTCCGGATATAATACCGAGCTAAGCCCCAGGTAAGACAAACGCACATTGCCTCCGTTCACAATCTGGGCGCTGAGTTGATTGTAATTCGACGGCAGCGGGACTACGCTGACATCATCAAGAGCGGTTGTTGTCGCCTGATGATTGAAAATCCCCGGAAATTGGAATTGCAGAACGCTGTTGGTTCCCGTGGCATTGACCACTATCTGAAAGTTCGTGTAGGTCACATCATATTCGGTATCTGTTGCAATGCTTGTTGCTAGCACCGCGTTGCCATTCCATGAAACAATCACCGAGCTATTGGTGAGAGCATCCAGCCAGAACGTGATGACATAGTTGGTTCCGGCCTGCGTCGGCAATGTTTGCGCTATCACACTTTCAGTCGAACCGCCCAACCCCCCTAAATAAATGTCGCTAAACTCAGCCGCGTGCATGCCGGAATGCGTATATTGCGCCCCATCCGGTGGATAATAGCTGTTGATGATCGTGTCACGGTGCCCGGGGACAGTCATTGTCCATCCCGTAAAATCCCCGGTTTCGAAACCCCCATTCACCACCAGATTGCCGGGCACAATCAGATTAGGAGTATTGACGTTGGCCAGCGTCCCATCCCCCAATTCCCCACCGCCATTATTGCCCATCAGCCACAGGCTGCCGTCCCCCACAAGACACATGCTATGATAAGCTCCAGCCGCAAGTTGCTGAATATAACTTAATCCGCCCCCCACGGGACCATTGGTAGTGGTATAGTTGCCATCACCCAGCTCTCCATAGTCGTTCCGTCCTGTGCCGGACAAGGCATTGTTGTCACCCGCGACATACAAGGTATGGTCGCTCCCGGTCGCAAGGCTTGTCGGCGTGACAACTCCGAATAGTCCGACAATCAAGTCAGTAACCAGTTCAGGCCTGCTGGTATTGTTATTATTGCCGTTGCCGAATTCGCCATAAGAGTTATCACCTATCACCCATAGATTGGGGTCATACGCATCATCATAAAAAAACACGCTATGGTTCCCGCCCGCGCCAAAACCAAATACGTAGTTGGTGATTTCAACGGGCGTATAGACGCTGTTGTCGGTCCCGGTGCCCAAAGCCCCTTGCGCATTGTAACCCATGCCCCAGAGACTCCCGTCGCTTTTTTGATATAAGCTGTGATAATTTCCGGCCGCGATAGCCACGACATTTGTATCGATATATGCGGGCCGATTAGTCTGGTTTGTACTGCCGAACGTGCCATTGCCCAACTCACCGTCATGGTTATAGCCCATGCCCCATAGACTGCTGTCGCTTTTCAGGACCAGGCTGTGATAGACCCCGGCGGCCACCGCCATGACATTGTTGGCCAGAATCATTTCAGGCAGGTTGGTGCTGTTCAACGTGCCGTCGCCCAGCTCGCCATATTGATTATCGCCCATTGCCCACAGACTCCCATCGCGCCTGACAAAAAGCGTGTGAAAGCCCCCTCCGGCAACCGCCACAACTCCGTTGGTGATCCGGACAGGCAAATTCGTATTATTATTGGAGCCGATTCCCAACTGCCCAAATCCATTTTCGCCCATGCCCCATAAACTGCCATCGCTCATGATAAACAGGCTGTCATACAACCCGGCGGCAATATTGGTTACAACCGGTTGCGCCCCAACAACGAGCGCCTGCGCCAGCAGCGCGGACAGAAGACAGAATGGAATCAGATTTCGCTTGGTTATCATAGTTTTTGAGAATTAGTCTCCTCCCCCCGTGGGGGGTTATGGTTTTGACTTCCCACATTCTTCACATGATCGATCGCTCAATTCCAACCAAATAAAACCCTGCGGTCAACCCGGTCATCACCCCAGTGGATACCCTATGTCCTCCTATGTCCTCGTGGCATCTGTTGAGTTGCCAGACGGGCGGTGGGAGACTTAAAATCTGCTATGAAGAAAAAATCCGTCGTGAAGATTGACCCGGAAATCCTGGGCGGCACGCCCGTCGGCTTTTTGGAGGAATCCGCCAACGCGGCCTTCAGCAATGCGCCGTTGCCAGCTTGACCGCACATTCACCTTGATGAGGGCCTCACCAAGCCCCGGACTCCGCAACGGTCAGGCCATCTATATGAAAACAATCTTGATGCCTCGCATTGTCGGCACATTTTTCGGTCTGCTGCTCTTGTGCTCTTGCGCCACAAAAAATTCCATCCCTATCCAACTGCCGGCGGACGTGACGCTCAACAAAAATGCGGGACGTGGCGGGCTGATAATGGTGACGCTCCGGCTGGGGTCCGGCGACGATCTGCCTTTTCTTATCGATACCGGGGCGGCGCGCACACTTCTCGACAAATCCTTCCAGCCTAAATTGGGCAATCGCCTCGGCACAGCGGGCATGTCACATTTTGGTGATAATTACAAAAGTGGCATTTATGCGGCCCCAGCCATTTATTTGGGAGGCGTGCCCCTGATGACTGACAGCAACATCCTGACCTATGATTTCAAGAGCCAATTAAAATCCCGTGCAGGCAAGCAAATCCGGGGAATTCTTGGCATGGACTGTCTGAAACACTATTGCATCCAACTCGATTTTGAAGCCGGGAAGATGCGCTTCCTTGACCCCGATCATCTGGATATTAAAAACCTCGGCAAAGCTTTTCCGATTACGATTTCCACTCCGGGCAATCGCCCCTTTATTTACCATGTGGGTCTCACCAGCGGATCAAGCACCAATTGCCTGATTGACACCGGATGCAACTACGACGGCCGCGTGGAAAAAGGCGCGCTCCACGGAGAAGCAAAAGGATGGGTGCATCTGCCCGAATGCGCTTGGGATGGTGCAGACTATACAAACCTCACCGTCCAAATAGGTAAACACGCCAACATGATTGGCCTGAGATTTTTGGCGCGCCACCTCGTCACCTTAAATTTTCCCAAACGGACAATGTATCTCAAACAAACAAGCGTCGGCCCCCAGGCTGCCGTACGTGTCCATCCATATGCAAAGATCGGTGAGAATCTGGTCGCCAGGGTTCGCGCCGTGCAATGCTTCCAGTTTCGCCCATTCCTTCGGTTAAGTCTCGCGGATGAAACTGAGCACGGTTTCTGGGAAAATCGCCCGCTGGCGCTCGAAATCGCCGGGATTCACTGAAATGAAGCCGTGATCGAGCAAGCGATGCTCGATGGCGATTTCAAACGCACATTTGGTAATCTTTGTGCTCATGGCAATTAACTCCAACGCCTCCCTAATGCCGCATCCGCTCAACTAATCTGCGCCAGTTTTGACATGACCAATTGAGTGACGGGGGCAGCGGAGGTGCTGTGGCCTGGCTCTCACATCTTCGTGCCAGAATTCTTGCGGCCTCAGCCACTGGCCTGTCGTGCTGTTGACGGGGACCTTCCGTAGATTCGTCGGTCGTTCCTGTTAGCAGGAATTCAATCCAGTTTTCAAGCCGGTCTTTGGCAAACACGAAAACGACCTGCTCAAATTGCTCCTGCGTAATTCCGGCGCCTTCAGCCGCCCTCCGGAACACTTCCCGCAGAGCGTCGCCGGTGCCCATGTCATGGTCCAAATCGGCCCATACCAAAAGAGTCGTGGTGCCGCCCATCTCCAGACAGGCCCGCAGCTCAATGGGCATTCTCGCGATCAGATTAGCCCTGCCTCCGCAATCCACGGGGCGGATTATATTGTTTCCCGGCCATGGTCGAATCCATCTGGAATCAAGAGTCTTAAGAAGCGTTCGGATGAAAACCGGGTCAATGCTTCGTCCCTTCTTTCCCTCGTGGAGGCAAACTATCTGAGTGCGGCTAGGCACAATGCCGTATAGGAATTGTGTTGGGATTCACGAAGTAAGGCTGTGATGGACAAGGTGTTGCCAGGCAAGATTTGCCTTGTACAAATTTAGCCAGTGTGTAATTACGCTGTGGATGCGAACCAAAACAGTCGTTTCCGCCG
>DATAWK010000016.1:0-67836 GCA_036267255.1 Acidobacteriaceae bacterium
GACTTCATCCTCCACGCGGCGTTGCTGCGTCAGGGTTTCCCCCATTGCGCAAAATTCCCCACTGCTGCCTCCCGTAGGAGTCTGGACCGTGTTTCAGTTCCAGTGTGTCCGTGCGCCCTCTCAGGCCGGATACCGATCACTGCCTTGGTGGGCCATTACCCCGCCAACTAGCTAATCGGCCGCGACCCCCTCCCCAAGCGCATTGCTGCTTTGACTCGTAAGTGTTATGCGGTATTAGCCCAGGTTTCCCTAGGTTATTCCCCACTCGAGGGTAGGTTAGTCACGTGTTACTCACCCGTGCGCCACTGTACTCATGGATTGCTCCACTTTCTCGTGCGACTTGCATGTGTTAGGCACGCCGCCAGCGTTGATTCTGAGCCAGGATCAAACTCTCGTTTGAAACCTGATGCAATCGATACCCGACGGAGGTCGAGATCGATTGCCACCCTGCAAGGCTCGAAGCCTGCAGGGATTTACCTTGTGAGAATGACTAAACCACTACTTCCTTGTCATCTCACGACTGGCACGTTCAACCTAAGTTTTCAAAGATCCTAAGACCATCACCTGAGTGCGGACTTTTGGATCGAGTCACCGGCTTTTGCCGGTGTGTCCTCGAACTTGCTGCGCATTTCCAAGCAACTTTCATTCCTTGGCGCAACGTTTCTCAGAGTATCAATTGTGAGAGGTCTTTGTCAATCGAAATTCTCACTAATTTTCAACTTCTTACGAACACATTGCTTGCCTCGAGAGAACCTTCCGCGGAAGCACTGCCATCCTGCAGCCACCGCTCCAGCATGGGATATCTCACCCACCGGAATCTCTCTCCGCTACCCAGTTTCCCGGGCCATTGCGCAGCTCAATTTGAAAAGATCTCATGGCAGCCCGAAAACTGCCATCCGCCTTCTGCGGGATATTTCCTCAATCTGCTTGGATTCACAACCAGGTGAACCAGGAACCCGGAATTGGAGCTTCTTTCCCAATTCCGCAGAGGACAGGCCGGAAACGCAAGCGCTTCAACGTGCCTGAATTAGAGTACCCCAACCACCCTGGATACGCAAGAGAATGGTTCTGTTGAAAAGCCGCGTATTCTCTGGAAAACGCGCCGCGCCGGTATACCCTGTCTCTCTCCCGATATACCCTCGTGTCCGTCTCGTTGTCCGTCGCGTTGCCCGTCTCTCACGCAATCCGCGGCATTGCTTCTTCGTCGCCTAAAAGATCTCCTCATCCATCCGCCGTGCACCGCCCCCGCCTTCTCCGCCCTCCGGCGAGGCGTACTTGCCTGCATCCAGCGCCGATGCCTGCTCCTGGATCCGCGCCAGCGCACTCCTGTTCCATAACGCCACAGCCGAAGCCCCCAGCATTGCCGAACCAAACATAAGCAGTGCCGTTTTCCAGGGTTTGCGATTCTGTCGCTTGGATTCCTCTGTTTCCATCATTTTCCACCTGCACTTCTGGAGGTATCCGCGTTCACTCACGACCCGCGTTCGCCCCCGGCCCAACTTTGCCTGCCCCGCTGGAAAACCCATCGGAAATATCTTCAGTATGGCATATTTGGCCTCCTTTGGACACGCCAAATACCCGTAAGCAACACAATACACACCACTAAGCTAGAATCTGCACCCGGATAAATCTATGAAAAACCATCAGGCCAAAAAGATATTTCTATGAAATTTTCAATATTTCGTGTAACTATCCCGTTCTTTGTGGCATCATAGGTTGTGTAGGGAACGTTCCGGTAAGCATGTTTCACGGAATGGTTTCCCATCAAGTTGCGTCACTGGCCTCCCGGCACGGACAAGTAACGTTCGTGCCGTCTTTTTTTGTCCCCTCACGTTTCATCCTTGCGCCACCATCTTCCTCAGCTTCAAGCACTCGACTCCATCTCACGTGTTTCGCGCGAGCGACGCAACTCTGAAAATTCTGTCTAGGGGATAAAAATGCAAACGTGAAAATCGTGCCTGCACCCTTCGCAATTACAGAAGTGTGACGTGCCCATCCGCTGCAGGCGCGCTTACCAGGTTCTCACTCCCCGGCGTCTCCGCCTTGCCACGCCGCTTCGATGCATACATGCTCGCATCCGCTACAGCACACAGATCCTCGGCGGTCTGCGCATCGTCGGGATAGACGGCAACACCGATACTGCCCGACACGCGCAACTCCAATGGCCCAACCGTAATGGTCTGGTCCAGTTCCTCCTGCAGCTTCTCTGCCATCACTTCTGCCCCGGACGCATGCGTCATGTCCGAAATAATGATCGTGAATTCATCGCCGCCCGTACGCGCAATGGTATCGGCCTTACGTACGCGGGAATGCAACCGCTGTGCAGCCGCACGCAAAAAATTATCGCCCACCGCATGTCCGTGGTTATCGTTGATCTGTTTGAATCCATCCAGATCAATCAGCAATACAGCTGCGCGTGTGTGATTTCGTTCTGCACGCTCCAATGCTTTTTCCAGACGATCTTCCAGCAATCGCCGATTGGGCAGGCCCGTCAGTGCATCGTGCAGCGCCAGATGTTCCGCGCGTTCAATCTGCTCTTCCAGCAGCGTCAGCAAAATGCCCACCGCAACAATGTACTTCGGAATATTCCAGACTTCCGACTCGATCACCATATGCGGCGCATACAATTCCTGCAGAACGGCTACGGGGAAAACCGCCGCCCAGGCAAAGAAGCCACCCACCGCCGTCAGCACACCGGTTGTTTTCCTCCAGAAATGTTGCCAGTACCGCACTCCCGCCATCAGGTAAATCCAGGCCAGAAGGGCGTCAATTCCATATTCCTCTTTGCCGCGATACACCAGCAGCGTTAGCAGCACAGCGAGCACCCACCAGATCGCAATACTGAAAACATTGTCGGCCACCGATCGTCTTGTCCGCACCACCAGACTCACGATGGTTACACCCACGACCAGGGCTGCCGTCGCAGCGTAATAGAGCCGCGGATTCGTGATGTTCCAACAGACAAAGAGCGTGTATCCGGCTACTCCGGCCAGCCATATTCGCAAGCCCGTACGGCTCGCTATCCGCAAGTCGATTCTGGAGCCTGCCCGTATGAAAGCAATGCCGCCCATTTCGAGCGATAACAGTGAGATTGTCTCGATGGTCTGCTCCCACGCGCCATGTCCCACATCCAGCAACTGTGCGGTGAAGTGCACAAGAATAAAAATCCAGCCCAGGAGCCAGTTGTTCATCCGCTCGCCGCTATGGCGCCGCAGCATGGCACGAAACACCAGCACCAGGGCAGCAAGGGCGATTAGGTCAGGAAGAGCAGCATAATTCAACATGGTGTACCAGTACTTCCCTTACTCGCACCGTTCCCAAAGAACCAACGTCTCCGCAAGAACCTGCCTGAAATCAAGCAGGATTCCGCGCCCCCGGTAATTAGCAAACAACGCGAAAAAACTCCTTCGCTTCGGCGGCTTTCGCGTCCATTCGCACAAAGCTTGGAGTATATGTATGTTTCAGTATGCTCTGAAGTTTCCAGACTGCAAGCGGTATTTTGGTCTATACAGAGTACATTCGTCACGTCAGACCAGAATGAACATGAATTCGTTCTGGCAGCCTGACAGCAGAACGCACGCAGCCATCCATTTCGATCTTGCATTCAATCTCGTAGTCCAGTTAAAGCACTTATTTACAGATACTTACCAGGATCGATCTATTCTCTCCGCATCCAATATCTTCAGCCCGCGCCATCCATATCGAAGCCATTTCTATTAGGATGGTTCTGGAGAGATTTTCGACATGATGCGACGACACCTCTGGCTTTCTCTTGGACTCGGACTCCTCACCCTTGGCGCCTCCGCACAGTGGACCAACCCTCCGGACGCAATCCCGGCCTACCATAACGCTCCTCCCGCAAAAGGGGTGAAGCTTGCGCCAATTCTTTCCGGCAAACAACTCACTGGCCCAAACTTTACGTATTCCTGGCAGGTGAAGGTCTACCACGAAGCGGCCCGCATCCCCAATGTGCTCTATCAGCTTCCCTGCTATTGTCATTGCGATCGCGCCCTCGGCCACCACAGTTTGCATAGCTGTTTTGCAGGCCTGCATGGCGCCGAATGCCAGACCTGCGCCATGGAAGGAGCCTATGCGTATCGAATGACGCGCAAGGGCTGGACTCCTCAGCAGATTCGCGGCGGAATCGAACGCGGCGAGTGGAAGAAGATCGATCTCAACAATCTTGGTGCCTAGGATCCAGCTGGGCGCCTGGGATCCAGTAACACGAAACCGGAAACAAAACTCTAAAGCCATGCAGCGGCTCTGCCGATAACGAAATTGGGGAGGCATCCCCTTGTCTCCAATCGAGCACCGGATCGTTGCCCTGCATGCAAAATTTCTACTACAGCCTCGTCCATGAGCACGACCCGCGATTGCTTTTGCTGGCCTTCGCGGTCTGTGTCATCGGCTGCATGTCGACCAGCAGAATGTTGTGGCGCTCCATCGTGCCCGTCGCCCGGGTACAGCGCGCGTGGAGGCTCAGCGCCGCTCTGGTCTTTGCCTGCACCATCTTTTCCACGCACTACATTGCCATACTCGCCTTTCGGCCCGGCGTCGGCATGGACTTCGATATCTGGAAGACCGCGCTTTCCTTATGCGTCGCTGTCTTTGGTTCCATGTTGGGCTTCCTCGTTCTCTCTCTTTCGGACCGCGGCGCCCTCCGCACCGGCATCGCAGGCATTCTTGTCGGTGGCACCATCGCGGCCATGCACTTCACCGGCATGGCTGCCATGCACTTTAGCGGCAACATTGTCTGGAATCACGCCACGGTCTGGCTGTCGATTGCTCTCGGTATTCTTCTCTCGGTTCTGGCGCTGGCCTGTACCAGTAATCTGCACACCATCTCCGGACGCATACAGGTTTCTTCCCTGCTGGTGCTGGCCGTCTGCACGCTGCATTTTCTTGCCATGTCTGCCATGCATATATCCGCCAGCTCCGTGGCGCGCGCCGGCATGGTGCTGAATATGGATTCTATGGCCCTCACCACGGCCGCCGTCAGCCTGCTGTTTGCCCTCATAAGCATCAGCGCTACCATCGTCGATCACCACATCAGCATGCGCTCCGGCCGCGAGGTGGAACGCCTCCGTCAGCTTGCCGACGGTGCCTTTGAAGGCATCGTGCTCTGCCGTGAAGATCAGATCATCGACGTCAATCTCGCCTTCTGCGTTTTGCTCGGCCTCTCCGCGCACACGCTGCGCGACTCCTCGATCTCACACCTGGCCAGCTCCTTATACCGCTCCGCCTTGCAGACAACTCTCTCCACTCCAACGTTCGAGCCCATAGAAATGGAGCTCTGTACCAGCAATGGTTCGATCTGCCCGGTTGAAGCCCTCAGCCGCCCCATCGAATACCTCGGCAAACCGGCCACCGTGCTGGCCGTGCGCGATATCTCGGAGCGCAAGCTGGCCCAGCATCGCATTGACCATCTCATCCATCACGATGCGCTCACCAACCTGGCCAATCGCCTGCTCTTTCAGGATCGTCTGCAACAGGCCATGGCCGAGGCCGACCGCACCGGCCAGCCCATGGCGCTGCTGTACATCGATCTGGACCGCTTCAAATCCGTCAATGACATGCTCGGCCACGCCACCGGCGACGATCTGCTGGTCCAGGTTGCCGCGCGCATGCAGGAAACAACCCGCCGCGTCGACACCGTCGCGCGTCTCGGCGGAGACGAATTCGCCATCGTGCAGCCGCTCATACACACCCCGCAGGCTGCCGCCACGTTGGCTTCGCGCCTCATCAACCTCATCCACCGGCCTGTCTTGATCGGCGGGCATCAGGTTTCGGTCGGCGCCAGCATCGGCATCGCCATGTATCCCCAGGATGGCGCCACGCCGGAAATCCTGTTGCAGAATGCCGATCTCGCTCTCTATCGCGCCAAGCAATATCGCGGCAGCAGCTTCTGCTTTTTCGAGTCCAACATGGATCACAAGCTGCAGGAGCGCCGCGCGCTGGAAATTGAATTGCAGGAGGCGCTCGAGAATCATCAGCTGCACCTCAACTACCAGCCTCTTTTCTCCACCGGCAGCCTGCAATTGATCGGCTTTGAAGCCCTCCTCCGCTGGCAGCATCCGCAACGCGGCTGGATCGCTCCCATTGATTTCATCCCCCTGGCCGAAGAAACCGGATTGATCCTTTCCATCGGCCGCTGGGTTCTGCTCTCCGCCTGCACGGAAGCTGCTCGCTGGTCGTATCCCTATCGCATCTCCGTCAATGTTTCCGCCGTGCAGGTACAGCACAGCAATCTGGTCGAGACCGTCGCGGAAATTTTACAAACCACCGGCCTGCCGCCGGATCAGTTGGAGCTCGAAGTCACCGAAAGCCTCTTCCTCGGCGACCTTGAAGCCATCCTGACCACGCTGCGCGACCTGAAAAAGCTCGGCGTGCGCATCACCCTGGACGATTTCGGCACCGGTTACTCCAGCCTCAGCTACCTGCGCCGTTTTCCCTTCGACCATCTCAAAATCGATCGTTCCTTCGTCCACTCGCTGGGCCAGGATAAACAGGCCGACGCCATTGTCAGCTCCATCGTCGCGCTCAGTCACAGCCTCAATCTCAGCGTGACCGCCGAAGGCGTCGAAACCGAAACGCAACTGGCCGCTCTGCAATCCAACGATTGCGACCACGTGCAGGGCTTTCTGCTCGGCCGCCCGTCGCCTTCCAGCGCTCTGGCCTCGCTGCGCGAATCTGGCCAGATCGACGCTTCCATCCCTCTCGGCCCTTTCTGCACGCCTATCTTCCTGCAAATGCCCATCAGCGCCGATTAGCGCGAGCTCCTCGCACGCAATCGACCGAGTTTCGCGTCACAGAAATCCGGGTGCTCCCAAAAATTTCCCGAAATCTCTTACTCTAAGGAGAACAGCGCGATCCGCTGTCACAGAAGGAGCTTGCCTTCGCAATGTCCGACACACACAACGCTCTCATCGTCGACCAGTTCACGCGCCAGGCCGTGCCCTACAGCAACGCCGCACCCATTCAAAACGATGATCTTCTCAACCGCATCGTCCGCATCGCAAAGGCCACGGCAAACGACACGTCGCTCGATGTCGCCTGCGGCCCCGGCCTGCTCGTGTGCGCCTTCGCATCCGTCGTTCAGCACGCCACCGGCATCGACCTCACACCCGCCATGCTCGATCAGGCGCGCAAGCTACAGCACCAGCAGCATCTCGCCAACATCACCTGGGATCAGGGCGACGTCACCCGCCTGCCCTATCCCGATGCGCACTTCTCCGTCGTGACCTGCCGTTTCGCCTTCCATCATTTCCCTCAACCGCTGTCCGTGCTTCAGGAAATGCGCCGTGTCTGCCAACCCGGAGGCCGCATCGTCGTTGCCGACAGTTCTCCCGCCGCCGCCAGGGCCGACGCCTTCAACGCAATGGAGCGTCTCCGCGATCCCTCGCACACCCGCGCATTGCCCATAGCCGAACTCAGCACGCTCTTCCAGCAAGTCGGCCTGCCGGCGCCGCATGTCGAAACCTACCGCTTGTCCGGCGAGCTCGAGGATCTCCTCGCACGGTCCTTCCCCAATCCCGGGGATGCCGACCGCATCCGCCAGATCTTCGAGAACTCCCTCATCGACGACACCCTCGACATGGCCGCGCGCCGCGAGAATGGGAAGATCCATCACGCCTTCCCCATCACCATCCTCACCGCAACCGTCTCCTGATTGCACGCGTCCGTTACAAGCGACCATTCTCCGCATCGCGCGAATGAGTGGATTCGGTAAGCAGAAAAAAGAGCATTCGGATTGCCGAATGCTCTTTCATCACCGTCATCTCTACCGCTCCCACATCTGCCTTGGAAGCAACTGCCGAAGCACGATTCGCGATCGCAACGCCGTTACATTCCTACTCCGCAGCGGCAGTCATTCCCGTGGAGCCATGATCGTCTCCGTGAAATGTCGCCCACGGATTGCCCTTCATGTCTCGCAGCGCCGGGGCCTGCCATGCAAACCTCGGATGCGCGGCCAGGAACGGCTTGACGAGAAAATCCTCGCCGCACGGACGGCCGCTGCGCGCATAAAACGACAATCTGCTCGCCATCGAACTGTCCGCGGCCTTTGCATTCACAGCACCGCTCGGAGTAAACGGAGGCGCTCCCCATTGCGGAGTTCCACGCGGCGAAACATCCTCATGCCCGCACAAGGTGCGTTCACTGGGGCCCTCCTTCTTGGAATAGGCATCATAATGATCCGCCAGGAACTGTTGTGCCAGCTTGGCATTGATCTGCCCTTTGTACTGCGCCATCAGTTCGTCCCACCGTTTGTGGCGCGCATTCATCGAACTCGAAGGATCGTTGGGATTGAAATCCGTCTCTTCCTTGATCAGCGTCGGGTCGCTGGGGAAATTCGATCCGACAAAATAGCCGTTCTTGCTGCGCCACAGGCGATGCACCTTCAGGCCCAGCTCCAGCCGCGCCACTTCGTTGGCATGGTTATCGGCGATCAGCCAGTCGTTGGCATAGCCGCCGTTGTTGCCTTTCAGCATGATGCGTTCAAAGTCGTCAATGCTCGCCGAATACTGCATGGCCTTCCGCGCGCGCACAAATTCCGGCACACCGTTCGGATCGAACCCTGTATAGCCCGTGATGGTCGTCTCGGTAATTTCAATTCCGGCAGAGTTCATGCCGAAATCATCGCCGCTATCGATCTTGCCGGGAAAGCCATCCATCAAAATGTGATAGCCATGCTGGGGAGCAATGTCGAAAATAATGCGCCAGTATTCGCCCGTCAGAAAGGGTTCCCACATGCTGTGGGCAATCACCGGCCGATGGTCCTTCGTCCAGTCGCCGGTCGCGACGAAAGCGCTGCAATTGCCCGGAGCCTTCATGTCGGCTGCAGATTTCAGCTGCTCCTCTTTTTTGAGCTCGTGAATGTAGTAGCCGGATTCCAGGAACCCATTGAGAGCGACAACATCCCAAAGGTCCATGTCGTGGACACCGTGCGCCTTCACACCGTCGGCAATGCCCTGGATCTCTTCGCGGTATTGCGGCTCAATATGCGGCCAGTAGACGTTCTTCGCCGTGGCGCGGAAGAACTCCCAGGGAAGACGCCCACGCGTGCTTCCCAGCTGGATCGCATGAAATGCATCATCGATCTCCGGCGCCAGCAGGTATCCGTGCTGAAAGCCAATCTCGCTCGGCGTGCCCTGCAGGTGTACGTAGGTCCAGCCCGCGCGCTCAAAACGATAGGAACCTTTCAGTTGCGCCAGTTGTGCGGATGAAGACGCAGTTTTGGCAGCCTGGGCTTGCCCTCCGCTCATAACACAGCCCACAAAAAGCACTGCAAATAAAATACGCAAATAAAAACGCATCGCATCCCCCCGGAAGCAGCCTATCGTCCCATGCCAGTAAAAGCAATGGTTTTTGAATGTTTCTTCATGGCCGCCGATTGTCTCAGCACCCATCGATTGCCACTCCGTCCGGCTGCTTGCAACATCCGTTGCATCGTACATGGAATTCCTTTGTTGGGGTGCCCGTTTCAGATTCGATCGTAATTTGAGAGCGATCGCACTCCGAATCCAGCCCTCTCCGGATCTTCCTATTGACATTCGATAGGAATCGATTGCATTATTCCTATCGAGTGTCGATAGGAATATAAAATGAGTTCCAATCAAACAAATCTTCTGCAGGGAACGCTGGATCTGCTGATCCTGAAATCGTTGATGCTGCATGAATTGCATGGCCTGGGTGTTTCGCGTCGGATTCAGCAGATTACCCGCGGCACCTTTCAAGTCAAACCAGGATCGCTCTTTCCCGCTCTTCATCGCTTGGAGGAGGCCGGCTGGCTGACCTCCTTCTGGGGTGAGTCGGAGAACAATCGTCGCGCCAGGTTTTACCGGCTCACCAGGGCCGGAGAACGTCGGCTGGGCCAGGAGACGGCGCAGTGGCGGAAGATCGTCCTGGCCATGGCAAATGCACTGAAGGCAACCTAGGAGACAGAGATGGAGCGGTGGTCCTGGCTAAAAAGCGTGTGGCGAAATCTCTTTTCGAGATCCAAAGTCGAACGGGATCTTGATGACGAGGTTGGCTCCTATGTCGAGATGGCGGTCGAGGAAAAGATTGCCGCCGGTGTGCCGCCCAGCGAGGCTCGCCGCGCAATACTGGCAGAGTTCGGGGGCACCGAGCGCTTAAAAGGATCGGTTCGCGATGTCCGCGCCGGAAGCAGCATTGAATCCCTGCTGCAGGACGTGCTGTATGGCATTCGCGGTCTTCGCAAAAATCCCGGCTTCGTCGCGGTGGTTGGATTTTCACTTGCGTTGGGAATCGGCGCGAACAGCACAATCTTCAGCGTGCTGAACACGCTGCTGTACCGGCCATTGCCGTATCGGCATCCAGACAGGCTGGTAGCGATCTGGCAAACAGAAATGAACCATCCCGACTGGCGGGTTCCACCCCCGATTGCCGAGTTGAATGACTGGAAGCAACAAAATCACGTCTTTGAAGACATTGCGCTCACCAGCCAAACGCAAACATCGAGCATATCCGGTCTGGGCGCGCCGGAACCGATCCGGCTCCAGTACGTGACTCCGACATTTTTCCACGTGCTGCAGGTCAAACCGATCCTGGGTCGCGTCTTCATTCAAGGCGATCTTCACGATAAAGATCAGACGATTGTCTTGAGCTACGCGTACTGGAAGCGCCGCTTTCACAGCGATCCGGATGTGCTCGGTAGGGTGTTTACGATTCAGGGCGTCACCTCCACCGTAGTGGGTGTCATGCCCGCCGGGTTCGCTCCGTTTTACGGGGACCGGATCGATTTGTGGTGGCCGATCAATCCTTTCGGCGCGCGCTATGTGCATCGCATCGACCATTGGCTCATGCCGGTCGCGCGGCTCAAGCCCGGCATTTCAATCGAACAGGCTCAGCGGCAAATGGACGTAATTGCAAGCCGCCTGGCGAACGCCTATCCAGAGACCAACAAGGGAGTCGATGACGTCGTCGTCCCGTTGCAGCAACAGTTGTTTGGCCGTATCGGGCGAACTCTGTATCCGCTCTTTGGCGCTGTGGCCTTTGTGCTGCTGATCGCCTGTGTGAACGTCGTCAATCTTCTCCAGTCACGCACGGAAACCCGGCGCAAGGAGTTTGCCTTGCGCGCGACTTTGGGTGCCGGAAGAGGTCGGCTGGTAAGGCAGTTGCTTACCGAAAGCGGTCTGCTTGCGTTGATGGGCGGAGCCCTTGGGGTCGCACTTACTTTCGGCGGCATCGCCTTGTTTCGCGCTCTCGCCGGGGACTTCCCCAATGCGGCAAATATCCGGGTGGACAGCCGGGTACTGCTTTTCACGCTGGGCGTGTCCGTCGCCACTGCATTTCTGGTTGGTTTGGCGCCGGCAATTTATGCTTCGCGTCCTGACCTGAATCTCGCGTTGCAGGAGGGAGATCGTCGAACAGCAACGGCTTCGCGTGGTTACACGCGGCGTCTGCTGGCAATCTCAGAAGTGGCGCTCGCGATGGTGCTGCTGGTGGGTGCCGGGCTCATGATCAACACCGTGCTGCATCTCCAGCAGGTAAATCCCGGGTTCAATGCCAGGAACGTAACGACGATGGAAATTCAACTTCCGGCGGGCGGAAAGTATCTTGCGCCTGTGCCGGGCCAGGACATGGGAGGTATCTCGCCGCGGGTCCCCGCGTTCTACCAGCAGCTGCTCGAGAAGGTTTCAGCGTTTCCCGGGGTTCAGTCGGTCGGCATTGCCAGCGCGTTGCCTACCCGCGCTTTTCAGGGATACAGCTTTTCGATTGTGGGTCACGCGCCACCGCCTGCCGGTCAAAGACCGGGGGCTGGGTCGAATGTCGTGAGCCCCGGCTTCTTTCATGTGTTGCAAATTCCTCTTTTGAGAGGACGCTACCTGGACGAACACGATACGCAAAACTCGCCATGGAGCGTGGTCATCAATCAGGCATTCGCGCGCCGCTACTTTCCCAATGAGAATCCCCTTGGACAGCAGCTCCTGCTGCGCTACGGCAGCTTTGATATAGATGAAGCGCATCCGCGGCAGATCGTTGGCGTGGTTGGCAATATCAAGCAGAATGCCCCGCAGGATCAGGCAGAGCCTTTCGTGTATGTTTCTTACCTGCAGCAGGCGCAGATTCTTCCTGGCGGATGGGTGGAGTCGCTGCTGCACCAGACGCTGGTGCTGCGAACGGCGCCGGAGCTCGCGCGCCAGCAAGGAGACCTGGCCGCCGAGGTGAAAAATGCCGTGGCCGGCCTTGACGCCGATCAACCCGTCACAGACGTGATGTCGATGCAGGATGTACTGGGGGAGTCGATCAGCGGATCGCGATTCTACATGCGGCTCCTGGCAATCTTCGCCGCTATCGCAGCGCTGCTGGCTGCGATTGGCATCTATGGCGTGATGTCGTACTTTGTCAGTGAGCGCACCCATGAAATCGGCATCCGTCTCGCGATGGGAGCACGTCGCTGGGACGTACTTGCGCTGGTGGGTAAGCTGGGGCTGCAGCTCACATTGATTGGTGTGGCGATTGGAGCGGTATTGGCACTCGGACTTGCGCATCTGATCGCGGGGATGCTTTTTGGCGTAAAGCCGGATGATCCCATCACCTATGTGGCGGTTGCAGCCGGATTGATTGCGGTAGCGCTGCTGGCCTGCTTTGTTCCGGCGCGCAGAGCCAGCACGGTTGATCCCATGGTTGCGCTGCGGTGGGAATAACGCGGTAGATATTCCTGCCGGCAAATACTCTGGTCGTCACAAAACCTTTCGGGTAGCCGGCTACCCGAAAACAAACCGCTGTTCCTATGCACGAGAACGTACAGGGAACTCCTCGACAGAGCTGCCTTAGACTGAAAGTATGACGGCAGAAAATCTTGTGCTCACCGGCACGCATATTCGTCTCGAGCCTCTGGAGCATCATCATGTCGATGCCCTCGTCACCGCCGCTGCAGCCGATCCCTCCCTCTATCAATGGAGCCCCATCCCGCTGGACCATGCCGCAGCCGCCACCTACATCCGCACCGCTCTGGCCTGGCGCGACGCAGGCACTGCCATTCCCCTCGTCACCATCCGCAAAGACGACAATGTCATCCTCGGATCGACACGCTTCTGGAATCTGGAACGCTGGTCGTGGCCGCAAAGCTCTCCGCAACATGGCTGTCGTCCCATCGACGCCTGTGAGATCGGCTACTCGTGGCTCACCGCCTCAGCCATCCGGACGGCAGCCAACACAGAGGCCAAGCTGTTGATGCTGACCCATGCTTTTGAGACGTGGCGCGTGCTCCGTGTCTGCTTTCATACGGACGCGCGGAACAAGCGTTCCGCAGCCGCGCTGGAACGCATCGGCGGAAAGTTCGAAGGGCTACTCCGCTCTCATCGCATGGCGGCTGATTTCATCCCGCGGGACTCTCTGCGTTATTCGATCGTTGCGGCGGAATGGCCGGATGTCAAACAACGGCTGATGGACCGCCTGCGCCAGGCCTGATCAGATTTCGCCGTAAATCTGCTCCAGGTAATTTTCGACAGCATCCATCGATTGGCTGCTCCCGATGCATCCGATGTATCCGTCGGGCCGGATCAGAAAGAGCGCTCCATTCTCTCCGCCATATGCATCACGAGCATGGCCTCGATCGTCCGTCAGTGCCCTATCGCCGGCATGCGCCGCCGATACCATGCTGTCCACCGTGTACGCACATACCTGTTGTCCATATTTTTCGCTCAACTTTTTCAGCCCGGCGAAATCATGATTGCCAAAGCTCAACAACGTACATCGCGGCCCGCGGAACAGGTCGAACAGCCGCACCTCTTTTCCCGCGGCATCTCGCATCGGAGCATCCGGAGCACGATCGCCCGCGCGCAGCGGAGTCGCAGGCATTGCCTCTTCCCGGCTTAGCGAGCAATCGCGATAATTCAATCCCAGTTGCAGCGTCTCCGGCCCGCGTTCCGGTTTCTCGTCGTTGCGAAGCCTCTGCCGGTGTAGTTTTGAGGTGATCCCCAGCACCGACGCCGCAATGGGCAGCCGCTCCTCCTCATACGAATCCAGCAACGACGCATCAGCACCGTGCAGCACCGCACTCAGTTTCCATCCCAGGTTGTAGGCGTCCTGAATGCCCGTGTTCATGCCCTGTCCGCCTGCCGGGGAGTGAACATGCGCCGCATCCCCCGCCAGAAAGATGCGCCCCATGCGATATTGATCCACCATTCTCACGTTCACGCGATAGAGCGAAAGCCATGTCGGATCGGACAGCTTCACTTCGCTGCGCCCCGTCTTCTCATCGCGGGTGCGTTCGTCGATAATCCGCTGAAACGTTTCCAGCGAAGACTCCACTTCTTCCTCCGGGGGAATCTGCGCTTGAAATTGAAAGGTATCCGTCGACGGCAAAGGGCACAACGCCACCCAGCCGTCCTTATGCTTCGGCCAGGAGTGCCAGTGGTCGCGGTCCAGCCCCTCCACGTGAACGTCGCCCACCAGCATCCGCTCGTCCTTCCATGTCTCGCCTTCAAATCCCACATTCAGGTGCTTCCGCACAAAGCTCCGTCCGCCATCCGCAGCCACCGCATACTCGGCCCGCACCTGTTCCTGTCTTCCCTCTTTTTGCAGCGTCGCTGTCACGGCGTCTGCGTCCTGTTCCAGCGCCACCAGCTCCGTCGCCAGCTCCACCCGTTTGCCCCACTCCTCCATGCATCCGCGCAGAATCTCCTCCACGCGCCACTGCGGAATAATCATCGAGCTGGCATACGGCACATCCGGCGTCGGATGCCGTCCCTCATGCATGTCGAAATCGCCCAGAACGGTCGCACCGTCGTAGCCGCGAAAGGGCAGATGAAACCGGCCGTTCGCAAGAATCTTCTCCACCACGCCAAGGTCTTCCAGAATTTCCAGGCTGCGCGGTTGCAGCCCTTTGCCGCGCGACCCGGCAAAATACTTCGTCGTTTTGTCGATGATGCGGAAGTCCACGCCGCGACGCGCCAGGTCGCAGGCCAGCGTAAGACCTGTCGGCCCGGCGCCGACAATCAGCACAGGCAATTTAGAAACAGCATGTTCCATCTTCATAAAGATCAGGATATATCGCAGCAAGCACGATAAGAATTTTGCAAATCACTGACAGCTTTGCAAATCACTGACAGTTTCGTAAATCACTGGCAGTTTTGTAAATCACTGGCAGTTTCGCATAGCCGCCGCTCCATACATTGCAGGCAATCTCTGCCTTTCGATGAAAGCTGCTGCCGCACTCGCCTCACTCATGCCGCAACGCCCGCATGGGATCGACACGCGATGCCTGACGCGCTGGTCCAAATGCCGCAAGCAGCGCAATGCATAGCAGCAATACAGCCGCGCCTGCCAGCGTCAGCGGATCGGAAGGCTTCAGCCCATAGAGCATCGCGCTCACCAGTCGCGCCAGCCACACGGCTACACCAACTCCCAGCACCACGCCCACAATCGCCATCCACAAGGCCTCGCGCAACACCATGCCCAGCACCTGCTCCGCGCGTGCTCCCAGTGCCATGCGAATGCCGATCTCATTGGTCCGCCTCGCCACCGTATACGCCATAATGCCGTAAATTCCAATGATGGCCAGCACCAGCGCCAGCAGCCCAAAGCCGCTCGTCAACTGCGCAAAGACTCTCTCGCCGGACATGCTGGCTTGGATCTGCTCCGTCATCGTGCGCACGCCGATCAGCGGCAGGTCCCGATCCAGCGACGCAACAGCGGCCCGCACCTGGCTCAGCACACTGCCAGGGCCCGCCGCCGTGCGAACCTCGACCACCATGCGGCCCGCATCCATCGTCTGCTCATACGGCATATAGAACAGCGGCGGCGTCTCGCTCCGCAGATTCGCATACCGGGTGTCTGCTGTAATGCCGACCACCTGCACCAGGCCAGTGGCGTCCTCGCTCACAAATGTCTGGCCAATGGGATTTTCGTTCGGGAAATATTTCCGCGCCAGTGTGCGATTGATCACCGCTACCTTCGGCGAAGTCGCAGTATCCTGCGCGTTGAATCCGCGACCCTGTAGAACAGCGATGCCCATTGTCTGGAAAAAATCCTCGCCCACAAGATTCAACTGAACACGAGGCTCGTCCTTATGCACAGGTCGGCCCGACACATGGAAGGTCGATCCTGAATACCCGTCACCAACAATCGCGATATCGCTCATCGACACCGATCGAACTCCGGCGATGGCCACGATCTTCTCTTCCAGTTGACGATAGAGCTGCACCATCTGCGCATCCGTATATCGAGTGCGCGGCGGGTTCAATTCAAATAGAAGAATATGATCTGCCCGGAACCCCAGCGGCGTGTGGCTCAGGTTCACCAGCGTGCGCACAAAAAGTCCCGCACCGATCAGCAGGATGGTCGACAGTGCAATCTGGAATACGACCAGCCCTTTGCCCAGCCACATCGTGCGCTGGGCCACCGTCCCATGGTTTGCTTCTTTCAGTGCAGTGTTCCCTTCCGAGCGCATCGCCTGCCATGCCGGCGCAATGCCAAAGAAAATCCCCGTCGCCAGCGAAATACCCACCGTAAAGGCAACCACGCGCCAATCGAAATCCAGCCGCAGCGTATCCGCACTCCATGAATTTTCCAGCAGACGAGGAATCACATTCCGCCCCAGATATCCGAGGGCCAAACCTCCAGCACCGCCCAGCCCGGAGAGCAGCAGGCTCTCCGTCAGCATCTGGCGCAGGATACGCATCCGCCCCGCTCCCAGCGCCATCCGCGTACTCATCTCCCGTTCGCGGCTTGCCGCGCGCGCCAGCAACAGGTTCGCCAGGTTCACGCACGCCAGCAGCAACACAAGCCCCGCCAGAGCCAGCAGCACATACGATGACTCCGCGAAGTCGCCCTTCAGATAATCCAACCCGCGATCTCCCGGCTCCAGCTTGAGATGGAACTGATTAAACTGGCTCGTGTTCGCCGCCTTGGGCAACGTCGCCATCGCCGCCTGCCGCAGCGCAACATCCAGCGCCGCCTGTGCCTGCGCCTCCGGCACATCCGGACGCAGTCGCGCCAGAATCAGCACCCACCAGGATTGGGGATTGTCCAGCAGCGATGTCGTTCCCTCTTGCGCGCGTGGCGCCAGCAGCGGCTGCATGGTCAGCGGCACAAAAATCTGCGCCGCGCTGCCCATCTTCAAACTCGTAAATCGTGCCGGACTGACTCCCACAATCGTGATCGGTATCCCGTTCACCAGGATCGTCTTGCCCAGCACCGACTTCGACCGGCCAAATCGTTCCGCCCAATAGCCTTCGCTGATCACCGCCACCGGGCCTTTCCCCGGCCCCGCATCATCTGCAGGCATCAGGGGCCGTCCAAGAATCGGCTTCACTCCCAGCGCCTGGAATGCATTTCCGCTCACCATCTCAGCGTTAACCAGTTCCGCCTGTCCATCCACGGTCGCTGTTGCTTGATAAAGGTCCTTGAAAGCAATCAGGTCCGCAACAACATTCGTCCTCTTGCGCAACTCCTCCAGCACTGGATAGGAAAAAGCATTGCTCGTCAGGCCGCCGTCCTTCGTGGCGCCCACATCGCCCCACACCGGAGGCACAAGCCGCTCATGACCGCTCACCCATGTCAGCATCCGCAGTTCCTGCGGCTTCTGTACCGGCAACGTATCGAACAGCACTTTTTTTGCAACCGTAAAAATGGCTGTGTTCGCGCCGATTCCCAGCACCAGCGAGAGAATAGCGATCAGGGTAAACAAGGGATTGCGGCGCAGTTGCCGCACACCATAACGCAGATCGCGCCCAACGGTAGCCAGCATCTGCGGCGTGCGCATCTCTCTCTGCTTCTGCTGCAATACCGTGGTGTTGCCGAATTGCCGCCGTGCCGCCGCGGCAGCCTCTGGATACGACATGCCCTGATGCAGAAATCGATCCGTCAGCAGTTGCAGATGTTCCCGCACTTCCTCGTCAAACTCGCCATCGGCCTTCGGCTGGCCAAACAACCCCTGCAGCTTCGCCGCAAAAACACGCAACGGAACACGCATGGCTCATCTCCCTTCCTGGCGCAGCACCCGCCCGATGACGCCTGAAATGCGCTCCCAGTTTTCCGTCTCCCGGGTCAATTGCTTCTGCCCGCGCTTGGTGATCGAGTAGAACCGGGCCTTGCGGTTGTTCTCCGAAACGCCCCACTCCGATGCGATCCAGCCCTGCTGCTGCAGCCGCAGCAGAGATGTGTATACCGTGCCTTCGTTCAGCTTCAGCACATCGTCGCTCAACTGCTCGATGCGCCGCGCAATTCCGAATCCATGCTGCGCCCCCAGCGCATGCAGCGTCTTCAGAATCATCAGGTCCAGCGTGCCCTGCAATACTTCCGACCGTTCCTCGCTCATGGCCACTCCTTTGGACATTGCAAAGAAGTTAGCATGTCTCCTTTGCAATGTCCATAGGAACCATCCGCCAACTCTTTTCCAGCCGCAATAGATTGCGTTCCGGGTTACCCCTCCCGGCGAATACGCATCTAACCAATACGGCAACCATGAAACTGTTGCAAAAACACGCTTTATCGAACAATTGCGTCCGCACGGAGAACTTCAGAACTCCGTCACGGATCGCTTATGACAACGCACATCAACCAGGAGGTAGGATCATGCGTAAGAGTCTTTCCGTTGCTTTTCTGGCAGTTGCATTTGCTGTAACGGCGGCAGCAGCGCCGAAAATTGAAGGTACAACCACGCTGCAGCGATTCAATCCAGTCGGAGCAACCAGCCACCATCAACAGTTCGACCTTTTCTTCACTACCTCGCATCATGAGTACACGTGTCGCACCAGCACCAAGCAATCTGTGAACGCAACGGACTTCGTTGCCGGCAGCGACCTGGCATACGATATCGACGGCAACAAGGCCAAGCTCAAAACCATCCGGGGCAAGCATGTCGATTGCACCATCGTGCGCGTCAAGGATTTGTCGGCCATGCAGCAATAAATTGGACTTCCGCTGCGCCTCTTCCATATCTGCTTCGATTGTGACCCGGACTGCGTTGCCGATTTGTGCCGGCAGAACATATCGGTTGGCTGCATCCTGAGTGCCCGGCCATCGGCTTCGCAGTCCGCAACCACAGGTTTCCGTTGCCTCTGCCTGTCTGTCTCTTAGGCGCTCTCAAGCCGTACAATAGTCGGTTGGAGACAATGCATGCGCCGCGTATACATGGATGCAAACGCCACCACTCCGCTTCTGCCCGAAGTGCTGGAGACCATTCGCCCTTATTTCATTGAGCGTTTCGGCAACGCCTCGTCCGTGCATTCCTTCGGCCAGCAGGCGCGTGGTGTTGTCGAGCAGGCACGCGTCAGCGTCTCCAAACTCATTCAGTGCCGCCCTGCGGAAATCGTCTTCACCAGCGGCGGCACCGAGAGCGATAACCTTGCTCTCTTCGGTGCCACCCAGCCCGGCGATCACCTCATCACCACCACCATCGAGCATCACGCCGTCCTGCACGCCGCCGAGCGTCTCGCCCAGTGTGGCCGCGAAGTCACCTTCGTGCCTTGCGACGCCAACGGCCTCGTCCATGCCGACGCCATCCGCAACGCGCTCCGTCCCAACACGCGCCTCATCAGCGTCATGATGGCCAACAACGAAACCGGAGTCGTGCAGCCCGTCGCAGAGATCGGCAAAATCGCCGCCGAAGCGGGCGTCCTTTTTCATACCGATGCCGTACAGACCGCGGGCAAACTGCCCATCTCCGTCGAAGCCATCGGCTGTCACATGCTCTCCATCTCCGGCCACAAGATGCATGCGCCGCAAGGCACCGGCATTCTTTTCATTCGCAAGGACACGAAAATCGATCCGCTCTTCTACGGCGGCACGCACGAACGTCAGCGTCGCGCCGGAACGGAAAATGTCGCTGGTATCGCGGGCCTGGGCAAGGCCGCTGAAATTGCCCGCAAGGGCCTCGAAGACAGCATCCCGCAGCAGATTGCATCTCTGCGCGATCGCCTGGAGCGCGAAATTCTCACGCGCGTCGATCAATCCGGCGTACACGGCAGCAACGTCACCCGCGTGCCCAACACCACCAATCTGTGGTTCGATCATCTGGAAGGCGAAGCGCTCGTCATCTCGCTCGATCTCAAAGGTCTCGCCGTATCGGGCGGCTCAGCCTGCGCTTCCGGCGCCAGCGAACCCTCCCACGTTTTGACCGCAATGGCGATTCCCGCAGCTCGCGCCCGCGCCAGTCTGCGCTTCAGCCTCTCCAAGCTCACCACTGCCGAAGACGTTGACTTCGCCATCGAAGTCGTCCCGCAGGCTGTCGCACGTCTGCGCGAACTCTCGCCCGCCTACACAAAAGAACAAGCCACCGCGCCCGTCGCATCGTAAGTTGCATTGCCGTTTCAAGTCGCTTGGCAGAAAAAAGAATTCTTCTGAACGAAGCGTAGCAAAGAGAAGAATCCAGGCAATCCGGCTGCCCCACGTCTCACCTCGGAGACCCGCGTTGTCAACACAACAAGCCCGCGCACCCGTTCCCACATATACTGGATATAGTTATGTCCGCACCTGAAACCATCGCGGTTGCCATGTCCGGCGGGGTCGATTCCTCCACCGTCGCCGCCATGCTGCGCGACCAGGGCTACAACCTCGTCGGCCTTACGCTGCAACTGTGGAACCAGCGCCGTCTCGCCGGCAAGCCCGGCATGCCCGAGACAACCGAAGGCCGCTGCTGTTCCCTCGACGACGTTTACGACGCGCGCCGTGTCGCCGAGCAGCTCGACATTCCCTACTACGTCGTCAATCAGCAGGAGCGCTTTGAGCAGGATGTCGTCCGCCCCTTCGTCGCCGAATATCTCAGCGGCCGCACGCCTGTTCCCTGCACGCTCTGCAACAACCATCTCAAGTTCGATCAGCTCCTTATCACCGCGCAGCAGATCGGCGCCACACGCATCGCCACCGGTCACTACGCACGCAATGAGTATGACCCCGCGCGCGATCGCTGGATTCTCAAGCGCCCCGCCGACGCCGGCAAGGACCAGACCTATTTCCTCTTCGGCCTCAAGCAGGACCAGCTCGCGCGCACCCTCTTCCCGCTCGGCAACTACACCAAGCCGCAGGTACGCGACATCGCCGGCAATCATCAGCTCGCCCTCGCGCAGAAGCCCGATTCCCAGGAGATCTGCTTCATCCCCGGCGGCGACTACAAGCAGTTCCTCGACGCCTATCTCTCCGAGCAGAACGACGCACTGCCCGACACCAGCGGCGAACTCGTCACCACCAGCGGCGAAGTCATCGGCCATCACGACGGCATCCACAACTTCACCGTCGGCCAGCGCAAGGGCCTCGGCGTCGCTTCACCCACGCCGCTCTATGTTCTCCAGATCAATGGAGCCGAGCGCAAGGTCGTCGTCGGCAGCAACGAGGACCTCGCCACAAAAACGCTTCGTGCCAATCGCCTCAATTGGATCTCCATCGCCTCGCTCGACGCTCCCATGCGCGTGCAGGTAAAAATCCGTCATCGCCACGAACCCGCCTGGGCTACCCTCGCGCCCGGCGCCAATCCCGGCGAAGCCATCGCCACCTTCGACGAACCCCAGCGCGCCGTCACGCCCGGTCAGGCCGCCGTCTTTTACCATGGGGACGAAGTCGTCGGCGGCGGCTGGATTCTCTAACCGCTCTGCGCCACCGTCCCCGCTGTCCATTACCGGACACCGATTTTCAAAAATGGACACTCTCCCGCGTGTCCCCGCAACCCAACGGCAAGCGAATCAGTAGCTTAAAGCAGCCTGGTTTTGGCCGTCCGCTTGCCCCATAAAATACATCGCAAGTCGAACCAATCGGTTTCACCGCATGCTGTTTCTTCTACGCGATTCGTACCCATTGCGTAGCTGTTCGTTTGGAATAGTTCCTTACATGTAATAAAAGGAGGCAAATTCATGCCCATGAATCGTAAATTCCTCGACACTCCTGCGAAGCAAAAACTTGTTGGATCCTGTGCCAGTCTCTTCCACGCAGCTGAAAAAGAAATGACGGCGTTCGTTTACGCCGTCGATCAGTTGTTTGGCGCCGAATCCTCCTGGCGGGCTGCGGAATACTGGATTGAACAGTTGGAAACCATCCATTCGCCCGGCAATCCGAGCGTTTCCGACCTGCGGCACGTCACCATAGCCGCTGCCTCCCGTCTTGCCGGCACATTTTGTATGGAGGTAGCGTAGGCGCTCGGAACCGTACCCTGAATACCGGCTGTCCATTACCGAACAGCGATTCTCAAAAATGAACACTCCCGAACCCACCCTGTCTGCGTAAATATTTGTAATCAAACGCGTTACGAGAATCGCTCTTTGGCAATGCTCTTGCAATAAACTCTTGTACTAAGCTCAGATTTACAAGATTTCTGCACGATGAGGTGTTCGCATGTTGTCTTTCCTGCACGACCTTCGCTTTGCATTGCGCCAGTTGCGCCGCGCCCCGGCCTTCGCCCTCATCGCCATCCTCACCCTCGCGCTCGGCATCGGCGTCAACACCGCCATCTTCAGCGTCGTCAACGGCCTTTTGTTCAGTTCCCTCCATGTGCGGGACCAGAGCCGTCTCACCATCCTGGCATTCCAGCAGAAAGGCAATTCCTGGCAATCAACCCTGTCGTTGCCGGAGTACCACGAACTCCGCGACCAGGAAAAAAATGTATTTTCTGATCTGGCTGCGGACCAGTTCGGCCTCGATGGCCTCAGCATGCAGGGCAGCAAGCCCGACCGGGCATTTACCGATTACGTCAGCGGAAATTATTTTCAGATGCAGGGGGTACAGCCCTTGCTTGGCCGCTTCTTTCGCCCATCGGAAGGCGAAACCCCCGGCGCCGACCCTGTCATGGTTCTCAGCTACGCCTACTGGCAGCAGCATTTCGCGGGCGATCCCCATATTATTGGCCGCCAGGTCTCTCTCGACGGCCATCCCCTCACCATCATCGGCGTCGCACCCGGCAACTATCATGGCCTCGTCCCCGTGCTCGCCGTGCAGGCATATCTGCCCCTCGCCATGATCGTGCCCATTGAAAATGCTCCGCTGGCCGATTGGAGCGAGCGCATCCACCGCAACATGCACCTGTACGGACGTCTGCAATCCGGCGTTACACCGCAGCAGGCCAACGCCGCGCTGGCTGTCCTCGCCCGCCACTTCGCCACGGAACATCCGCGCACGGAAAAAGATACCGAGCTGCGCACCTTCCCCCTCTACATGGGAAGAACTGGCCAGTTAGACACTGAGAACACCATCGGCATGGCCTCGGCACTCTTCCTTGGCCTTGCCGGTCTGGTTCTGCTCCTCGCCTGCATGAATGTCGCCAATCTTCTGCTGGTGCGTGCCAGCGTTCGCGAACGGGAAATGGTCATCCGTTCCGCGCTCGGCGCACAGCGCTCGCGTCTTATCCGCCAGATGCTGACCGAAAGCATCCTGCTCGCGCTCTTGGGTGGCGCGGCGGGCATTGTGCTGGGCCTCTGGGGCAGCTTCTTCCTTTCTTCCGTAAACATGCATGTCGATATGCCGATCTATTTCAATTTCGGCTTTGACTGGCATGTCTTCGCTTTCTCCGCGGGCGTGGCTTTCCTCGCCGGTGCCATTGTCGGCATGGTCCCTGCCATGCGCCTCTCGCGCGCCAATCTGAATTTCATCCTTCGTGAAGGTGGCCGCGGCGTCACCGGCGGCAGCAGCAAATTTCGCGATGCCCTGGTCATGCTCCAGGTCGGCAGCGCGCTCATGCTGCTTATCATCGCCGGCCTTTTCACCCGCAGCCTCGCGCAGGCAGAACACACCAGTCTCGGTTTCAATCCCTCGCACGTACTTACCCTCTCGATGGACCCCAGCGAAATTGGCTATAGCGATTCGCAGATCCGCGACTTTTATAAAACGCTTCTTGGCAGGATCCGCACCCTGCCCGGCGTCGAAGCGGCCACCATTGCGGAATCGACTCCAATGAGCATGATCGACAACGGCAGCGACACCGTCGCCATCAACGGCTATCAGCCACCACCCGGACAGCCTGCGCCCAGCGTTGGATACAACGTCATCGCGACAGATTACTTCCGCACCCTGCAGATTCCTCTGGTGCAAGGCCGCGGCTTTACCGAAAACGACAATGAAAAAAATCTTTACGTCGCCATCGTTAGCGAATCGATGGTGAAAAAGTTCTGGCCCAATCAATATCCCATCGGCAAACAGTTCACAATGGACGGCGATCCAACGCACCCCTTGCAAGTGGTCGGCATCGTAAAAGATGCGCGCTATCAAGGCGTCACCGGCGCGATTCCACCCTACTTCTACGTGCCCTACATGCAGCACTACGCACAAAATCCTCTGGAGTCGCTCGAACTGCGCACGGCGGGCGATCCCACTGCCATGATTCCGGAGATCGAACGCACCATCCACACCATGACGCCCACGCTGCCTGTATTTGAGGTTAAAACCCTCCAGCAAGGCCTCTATACCGTCGTTGGCCTGCTTGATTTTCAGGTTGCCGCCGTGCTGGCCGCCGTCATGGGAACCCTCGGCCTCATTCTTGCCGTCATTGGCGTCTATGGCGTGCTCTCCTATGTCGTCAGCCAAAAGACCAATGAGATCGGCATCCGCATGGCGCTCGGTGCGCAACACGCCGACATCTTGAAAATGATCTACAGGCAGGGATTGTGGATTGTCGGCATTGGCCTGACCGTCGGACTCGCAGCCACCTTCGCCGCCGCGCATCTCATGCGCAGCTTCATCGTCGTCAGCGCCACCGATCCACTCACCTATATCGGTGTGTCCGCAATCTTGGTGGCCATTGCGCTGCTCGCCTGTTACATCCCGGCGCGCCGCGCCATGCACGTCGAACCGATGGAAGCGCTCCGCACGGAATAGAGCGTACAGGGGCAGAGTACTCTCGAAGATTTTTGCTTATTGAGCAGGAGTCATTCTGAGCGAAGCGAAGAATCCAGACAATCTCCACTCCATCATCGTCATCTATACCCGGAGCAATGGGGTTGCCCCAGGTCTCGGCTCCGAGACCCGGGCTTTCTCAGATATACATGTTCTCGTCGTTCGACCGGGACCTGCGTTCCGGACGACGAAATGTGTCCAGGATCGACCGCGCTGCATTCAGCCATCCGCCCAGTTGCCGCATCGGCGCCATGATGCTGTCCTGGACCAGCCGCGTTCCGTTGGCCACTGTATCCAGCACTTCCGTCACCATGTGATCCACGCGCCGCACCTGATGTTGGGTTCGACCCGTGATCTCCTCCGCGGCAGCCCGCGCCCGGCCCGTAATCTCTTCCACCGCGGCGCTTGTCCGGCGTGTCATCGCCTCGACTGCATCATTCGTGCTGCCCACCTGGTTGCGAATATGCGTCGTAGCTATATGCAGGTTATCGGTGATGGCGCGGATCTTCGGACCGTTTTCGTCCACCAGTTCGCGAGCGCTGCTCAACAGCGGAGCGATGTCGTCGCGTATCTCATCAATTTTTTCCATCACCTTGCGTTCCGACTGGCGCGCTCCAAAAAGAATCGCCAGCAGAACGCCTGCCTGCAGCAGAACGCCTGCAGCAGTAATTGCGATGAAGACCATCAACAGCGTCGAATTGCCAGCGGGCATCGGTTCCCCCTCGGTCGGTCTGCGCGTCGCGCTATTTTAGGAGTGGCTCTCGCCTGTGGTGGAACGGAAAGCCTCTTTGCCGGCCTCCATGGCTGCAGAAACTCGATCGGCAGATCCGCTCACAGCGTCGCGTCCCTTATCGACAAAGCCGCTCCACTGTGTCTTGCCGCGATCGACCAGATCCTTGCCGCGTCCTGCATAGTCGTTGATCTGCTCTTTGCTGCGGTCCACAATATTGCCAACCTGTTCCTGCACTTGCCGACCGCGACTCGTCAGATATTCGCGACTGTCGCGTGTAGTTTTGCTGATTCCTTCTCGCGTCTCTTTGCCGGATTTGGGAGCAAACAATACCCCTAGAAGCGCACCTAGAGTCAAGCCGGCAACAAACCAACCGATACTGGTGTTGTCTTTTTCTTCCATTGGATTTCTCCTTCGTTCTATCGGGGGAATATATACGATGAACGGATAGTAGCAAATGCAAAGGGGATGAGCAATTTACAACCTTTGCACTCCAGACGGCGGTTTTGCTCTGCCTGAACTCTACACCGAATGCTCGCAACAATCCCCCTTTGTCCCACGTCCAATAATCGAACAATGCACCGATGGCTTCTGCGTCCATCCCGCTCACCCTGGGAATGCTCGGCCCCGGAATGCCTTTCTCATTTCCGGACCGGCATTCGGACGACTTCTCGCTGCAAACAGGCGCCGAAACGCTTACACTTTGTACTAAGATGCATGGCTTCCATAAAGGGGAACCAGTATGAATCGCAGACATTTCACCTCTCTCCTTCCGCTCAGCGCCGTGGCCGTGGCCTTGCTCCTCAGCACAGGTTGCAAGAAGCAGCCTGCGCCGCAGACTACCCAGGAAATACAACCGGCAGCGGCCCCCGCGCCACCAACCGACAGCCAGATCACCGCCCAGGTCCAGAGCCAGATTGCCGCAGAGGACGCCCTGAAAAATCTGCCCATCCAGGTGCAGGCTGCCAATGGCGTCGTCACGCTCTCCGGCAAAGTCAATGATGATGCTGCCCGGGAGCTCGCCGCCAATGACGCCGCTCAGGTCGCCGGAGTCAAGACTGTCGTCAACAATCTTGTCGTCCAGCCGGTCCGCGCCGCCGTGGTCCCTCCCGTTCGCCACAAGCGTCGCCCGCAACCGCCGCCACCGGTCGTCGCGGAGAACAACCCTCCGCCGCCGCCCCCCGTGGACAACACCGTCGCTCCACCCCCTCCCGTGCAGACTGCGCCCGTTGCACCACCGCCACCACCGCAACCCGTGCAGCAAACGCTCACCATTCCTGCTGGAACCGATATAGCTGTGCGCACATCGGAAACGCTGCAGACCGGACAAACTCAGCCCAACACGCCCTTTCATGCCTCCTTGACTTCGGACCTGATTGTCAATGGCCTGGTTGCCATTCCTCGCGGAGCACCCATTACCGGGCGCGTGATCGACGCCAAGGATGCAACCCATTTCAAAGGACAATCGGAGCTTTCTCTTGAACTGACCAAAATAAAGACTCAGGGCACAGCGCTCACCCTGGTCACAAATCCGCTGGTGCGTAAGGGAGAGGCACGCGGTAAAAACACCGCCATGAAATCCGGCGGAGGCGCTCTTCTCGGCACCCTGGTCGGTGCCTTGGCTGGAGGCGGCAAGGGTGCCTTGATCGGCGCAGCCGCTGGAGCTGGCGCCGGGGCCGGTGTCAATGCCGTCACGAAGGGCGAACAGGTCAAAATTCCTTCGGAAACCATCCTGCACTTTACGCTCGCTAGCCCTGTGCAGGTTACGGTTACAGTTCCGCCCGGAGGAAGCAACTAGGGCAGCGACTTTTACCGGTCTCTGCCGTCACGCAACTGGACTGCGGACCTTTTGCATCCAACAGGCAGGTGTGCGTTCTCTTGTACACCTGCCTGTAAGTTTCTTCAGATCCATGGGTCTCTTCCGGCTGGCATGCATCGGTTCGATAGCGCCGCCGTATCCGGAGCGCGGAAGACTATATTGATCCTAGGCAGATATTGGGACAGATATTGGTTGGCGTTCGACAGCGTTTCGTTCACCCAAATCAGTTCTTGGGCAGCTTTCTCCTGGCTTTTCCGGTACGGTGGCATCTGAAAACCGCCGACTCGTACCTTATATAAACGAAAGTAATTTCAGGTGCCTTGCATGACTCCGGCGAAACGAAAAAAGGTTTCTGGCTTTCTGTCCTTCACTCTGCATTCTCACCTGCCCTACGTCGTCAACCACGGCACCTGGCCGCATGGATTGGAATGGCTGCTCGAAGCCGCGGCGGAAACCTACCTTCCCCTGCTGCATGTCATCCGCAATCTGGAGCGGGACGGCATCGCCCTCAAGGCCAACATCAATCTCTCGCCCATCCTGCTGGAGCAGCTCGCGCACCCCGTCTTTTGCGCGGAATTTCCGCAATACGTGCAGCGAAAAATCGTCTCCGCGCGCGAAGATGAAGCGTACTTCAGCCAGAATGGCGAACAGCATTTTGCCGAAACCGCACGCTACTGGGAGCAGTTCTTTACCCAGGCATTGACGGATTTCGAGGCCCTCGGCGGCGACATCGTGCGCGGATTCCGCGAAGCCCAGCAGGCTGGCCTCATCGAAATCATCACCTGCGCCGCCACGCACGGCTACTTCCCCCTGCTCGGCACCGATGAATCCATCCTTGCCCAGGTACGCACCGGCGTCGCCACCCATGAACACCACATCGGGCGCAAGCCGCGCGGCATCTGGCTGCCCGAGTGCGCCTATCGCCCCGCCGGACACTGGAATTTTCCCGTCGTGCCCCAGGGCAGCGACAAACCCTGGCATGGCTACGATCGCATCGGCGTCGAAGACGCCCTCGGACAAAGCGGCATCGACTTCTTTTTTGTCGATACCCATCTGGTCGAGGAATCCGTAATGTTCACGCCCTACGAACTGCGTGCCGGCGGGGCCGTGGGCGTGGCGGCAGCACTCGCCGTCGAAACCGGAATGTCCCACCGCTCCCTCTACAAGCCCTATTATGCCGACGGTCCGCACGCGCACCAGCATCCCGTAGCCATCTTCCCGCGCGATCCGCGCACCGGCCTGCAGGTTTGGAGCGGCGACACCGGCTATCCCGGAGACAGCTATTATCTCGACTTCCATAAAAAGCGCTGGCCCGGCGGCCATCGCTACTGGCAGGTCACCCACGCCAAGATCGACATGGCCTTCAAGACCCCCTACTATCCGGAGAAGGCCGCGGCACGCACCCGGGATCACGCCGAGCATTTTGTCACCCTGGTCTACGAGGCTCTCAAGCCCAGCTTCGGCGATGCCGTCCCCCCCATCCTCACCGCGCCTTTCGACGCCGAACTCTTCGGTCACTGGTGGTTCGAGGGTCCCATGTGGCTCGAACACGTCGCCCGCGTCATTGCGAGGAAGGACGTTCCCATCGCTCTCACCACCGCCTCCGAATATCTCGACAAGTATCCCGCCGCCGGCTATCTCGCACTCGAAGAAGGCTCCTGGGGCAAGAACGGCACCAACGAAGTCTGGCTCAACCCGGACACGCGCTGGACCTGGCGACACATCTACCCCGCCGAGGCCTCCGTGCGCGAAGCGGCAGCCTCCACGCAATGGCGCGGCAATCCATTAGGCACGCGCATCCTCAAACAGCTTTGTCGTGAATTGCTCCTGCTCGAATCCTCCGACTGGCAATTCCTCATCACCACGGAATCCGCACGCGATTACGCCGAGGAGCGCTTCCTGGAGCACCTGGAGTCTTTTCGCAGCACCGAGGAGACATGGCGCTCCTTCCTCGCCACCGGTTCCATTTCAGAGGATCAGGATGTCGCGCTTGCTGCGATCGAAAAACAGGACAGCATCTTTGCCGACATCGACCCATCTCTCTGGGCGCCACTGAAAAGCTGACTCGTCAAAAAAGTTTGTCATCCTGAGCGGAGCGAAGATTCCGGAGAATCGCCGCTCCGCAAATATCGCCTGTTTCTGCAGGAAGAACAGGTGCCCCTGTGCGCGAAGCTCGCAGGGGCCGTTTGCTGGTGCCTGCACCTCGTCGAATGTCAGGTTGCGCCCATAGAAAAAGGCCACGCTGATAGCGCGACCCTTTTCTATTCTTAGTTTCACTTTCCTTCGAGGATGCTTACACCGCCCGCTATTTCCGGATCCCCGCAGTAATGACGACACCACCACCGCCGTTGCCGCCGGTTGTGCCGCTATTTCCGCCGCCCGGTGTAATAACTACGCCACCGCCGCCGTTGCCGCCGGTTGTCCCGCCATTCCCGCCACCCGGTGTAATGACGACACCACCACCACCGCCATTGCCACCAGAACCAGAACCGCCATGCCCTGGGATCACAATGCAGGAATGCTTGTTCCCTTTATTTGTGTGCTCCTTGCTGCTGTTGTTCTGTGGCGTAACTCCCAGCAGCTTCAGGAACCTTGGATCCGCAAACATCCTCTTATCCAACTTGCCCGGTGTCATCGGCCCGAAATCCTTCATCAGGCTACGAGCTGTCTGATCGCGAACGTCAGGATTGAGTTTATCGGTCTGGATTGCACCGCGGAATGCCGCATTCGTGGCGGGGCATGGTCCGGAGCAATAAAGTGCTGTTGCTCCAGCTAAGCCTCCACCATCCTGGCCGGCTGGGAATGTCGCCAGCACAGTATAGTTTCCGCTCGGCGGGGTGTAGGTATAAAACGCTCCATAGCCAAAAAGGACCTGATCCCCTATGGTCTCCGGACTTGCTGTTCCTCCATTCAGGGAGAAGTCCACAGTTCCCGTCTCAACTACATTGCCGGAAGCAGTGACTTGCGCGAAACAACCACCGAATCCCAGGAACGGGATGCTCACACAGTTCAGCGTCATCGTCGGCGTGACCTGCGTTACCGTCAACAACTCATTCGGCGATGTGCCAGTCTGATAGTTGGCGTTGTTCGGGTTATATTGCGCGTAGAACAGATACGTCCCTGGCGTTAAGACTCCGTTGGGATCGCTGATCGACACGGAGTAGGTGCAAACATCCCCTGTGCAGTCAGCCGCTGTGAGCGGGAATGGTTGGCCCGTGGTAGCAGCCTCAAACCCCGATGGAGTATAGATGTAGAGATTCAGCGAGCCTGTCGGCCTTCCACCTGCAGCCGTTCCGGTCACGGTGATGGTCGCCGTGAACGTCCCCATAAACGATATCGTGCTTGGGTTCAGCGTCAACGCAACTTGCGTGCCTCTGATGACAATTGGCTGGGATCCTGCCACGGTTGTATTGGGCTGATAATTCACATTGCCCGAATACAGGCTGCCGATGATGTGCGTTCCACTGCCCAGGTTCTGCAGTTTTATGGAACCTGCACCTCCGGTCAGCGGTATCGGTGCGTTGCTGACCGACTTTCCGGTGGTATCTTCCAGGATCACCGATCCGGTAGCCGCGGCGCCACCCAGCGCAGGTGTCACCTGCACTCCAATGGTGACCGCCTGATTGTATGCAAGCGTGCCGCTCGGAGTGACCGTGATCACGTTGTTTGTACCGGAGCTGTTCAACAGCACGCTGGTGCTCAACGGACTCGGAGGACTGAGCACCGCACCCGCTGCTGGCTGATACGCCGGTATAGCCAGGTTGATCCGGGCGATTGTGTTCGCCGTCACGATATCCAGCTTGCCGTCATGGTTGAAGTCCGCCAGCGCGATGGCCCACGGCTGCGCTCCCGGTGTGCTGGGAGCCGTGCTGGTAGAGGTTGGGAACTGCCAGCGTGCGGTAAATGTTCCGTCGCCATTACCCTCCAGTACGGTCACACTATTGAAGTTCGGATTCACATTCACAATGTCCGGAATGCCATCGTTGTTCACATCTCCCACGGCAATCGAGATTGGGAAGTTTAATGTCTGTATGGCGCTGGAAGTAAATCCGCCATCGCCGTTACCCAGGAAGATGGCGACGGTGTTTCCGCCTGCGGTCCCAACTGCAAAGTCCAGATTGCCATCCCGGTTAAAGTCGCCGACAGCGATGCTCGATGGCCCGATGGATCCCACCGGCGCACTCCCGCCACCACCAGCCAGGCTGGGAATCGTAAGGATCGTCGGAGACTGGAAGGAGCCGTTCCCGTTCCCTAAATAAACTTCCGCACTGCCCGACTGGAAATTCGTGAATGCAACGTCCTGGTTGCCATCGCCGTTGAAGTCGGCAATCACCACGTTGTAAGGATTCGTCTGTCCCGCCAGCGTTGGTGTCGATCCCGGCGTAAACGATCCATCACCCGCACCAATCAGGATGGAAACATCATTCGCCCCGTAGTTCGTCACTGCCAGGTCCGGAATGCCATCACCGTTCAGATCGCCAATCGCAACTCCGGTTGGCAGGCGCCCCACGGTGTACGTTCCCTTCGTTGTAAACGCGCCGGTGCCGGTGTTCAGCAGTACCGTCACGGTGCCGTCGGTTTCATTGGCCACCACGATGTCGGGGCTGCCGTCATGGTTCAGATCGCCAACCGCGATCGAATACGGATGCTTGCCGACAGGGTAGAGCGTCTGCGCACCGAACCCTCCGCTGCCGTTGCCGAACATCACGCCAACGGTGCCGTCCTCCAGATATGCAACCGCCACATCGGGAATGCCATCACCGTTGAAATCTCCTGTCGCAATGGCGTCCGCCATGTTGCCGGCGCCCGACTGCGTCGCCGCCAGAAAGTTTCTTCCGCCCGGCAATGTATTGATCAGCGTGTTGTTCAGATACAGGCTGACTGTGCCCACGGCGTTCTGTGTAACCGCCAGATCGGGCTTGCCGTCGCGGTTAAAGTCTCCAACTGCCAAACCGTACGGGCTGCTTGCAACTGCCGGAGTCAGCACTGTCTGGAACAGGCCAGTCCCTGTGCCCAGCAGAACTCCAAACGTTCCGCCAGTTGTCACGCCACCCGTGGTGACAAGCGCATCCGCAACGACGATGTCCGCATTTCCGTCATTGTTCACGTCTGCAATCACCAGCGATTGAACATTGCTGCCTGCGGCATACTTCGCCTGCGCTCCGAACGCGCCGTTTCCATTTCCCAGAAACACGCTTACGTTGTTGCTGGCGTAGTTGCCTACAGCGATATCGACCTTGCCATCGTGGTTAAAGTCCGCCACGCCAATCGACTCCGGCGTCGTGCCGACTGTAATGGCGCCGCCGGCCGTAAAGCTCCCAGTTCCACTGCCCGTCAGGATATACATCCTGTTGCCTGTTTGATCTGTAACCGCCAGGTCTGCATTCTTCACGCCGTGAAAATAACCGACCGTAATCGCTGAAAGCTTGGTGCCGGCGGATACCGCCCCACCCGGATTAAAGGCTCCATTCTCGCTTCCCAATAGAACCGTCACTCCCGTCGCATAGGACACAGCGATGTCTGGAATACCGTCATTATTGAAATCTCCAACCGCAATCCCCGTTGGAGTAGCACCCGTTCCATACGTCGTATCCAGCGTCAGAACTCCCGCTGCGGAATCTGTATAAATCGCAACCCGACTTCTCCCCTGTTCCACCACGGCCACCGCGGGCGATCCACTGCGGGCAAAGTCCGGCAAAACGCCTATCGCAACCGGTGTCGTCCCAGTGCCCGTCCCGTATGTCGTCACCGCATAGCCCGTATTGTTGCTCAGCACCACGCCAATCGTGTTGGCCGTGCCGTTCGCTGTGACGCTGTCCGGCTTGCCGTCCCGGTTCAGGTCGACAACAGCGACTCCCCGGGGCGTACCGCCCACCGTGTAGGTAGAGCCAGCCGCCAACGGCTGATACACAGCCTGCGCATGCGTGGTTGCCGTTGCGAGGACTACGCCAAATATGCAGGCGATAGACGACATAATGTAGCTGATAGACGACATACTGCGGCGTGTGCTGCGGCGAGACAATGGATGGAAAGACATACCTGCGACCTCAACTCAAAATTTGGGCTTCTACCAAAGGGGACGAGTCGTTTGTATTGGAAATGCGCAAAACACAGCAGTAGAAGAAGGACGCATTTCAATTACGACTTTGGTAACAACACTCCGGCACGAGTCGTTGACTAAAAACGAAGAACCGCCCGGCATCACTGCAGCCCCTGCTACGTCTGGGGAAAACGAAAACAGTATCAAGTGTTGCGAACATAAATTCCGGTCTCAATTCATGGCACGATCCGCACAGAATTGCGACCTAAGCACTGCAACAGCTTACTGACTACAGAATTGTTTTTACGAACGGCTGAGAATCGGTTTCGATTCCCAACCTGGGAACTTCCAGAGAATAGCGTACTTTCAACAAAATAACGATGAAAATCTTTGTTATTTCTTCTGCAATGAAAGGACTTTGGCGGGAGTTACTCCCTTGATTCTTGCCCGGAAGTTATCCTCGCTCCTGCCGGGGTAACTGCAATGGTACGCACACGCGTCACACCCATCCTCAGCGGCGGTTTCCCGGCTACTCCTACGGCAACCGAACCAGCCTCCACGCCTTCCAATCTCCAATCCGGATCAATCCAGATCGAAATCCCGCAGCGGTTTGCCTGTATCCGGCGTTTCCTTGGCCTTGCGCAGCGCCTCGGCAAATTTCTTCGCCATCACGTCTTCTTTGTTCTTTTCGGCGTCCACCGCCTGGCGGAACAAGGACTCTTTCCGCTCCTCCTGCTCCCGCAAGGCGCGTTTGGCCGCATCGAAATCCTCAAACGTCTTCTTCCTCGGCGCCGGAGTATGGGCAATCACCGCCCGCGTGGCCGGATCGATCTTCAGCATGGCGCCGCAATCCGGGCAGCTAACCTCAAAAATATCTGCGTCTTTGCGTGCCATCCTGCGCTGTCTCCCCGCACACAGAATACAACTCCCTTGGCAGTTTTGCTTCCCCTGGCAGTTTCGCTTCCCTTGGCAGTTTCGCTGCCGTTCTTATAAAGGAATCGTCCCGTGTCCGTCGCAGCTCCCATCCGCGCTCTGCACCAGCAGTTGCGCCAGTTCCTCCGGCGCACGATGCAAAAACCAGACTCCGGCCAGAACACGCTCCTGCAATTGTCCCGTGGGATAGAGATGCTGCCGCAACTCCGCCGCATGACGCCGCAGCGTCGGCTCGCGCTCCAGCACAAAATTCGCCGCCATCTGGCGCAGCCGGTTCATCTGATATTGGATCTTCGATGCGCTGGTCTCCGCGGATCGCCCCAGCCCCGCGTCCATCGACGTCATCCACGCCGTCAGCATCGACAGTTCCTTGTCCAGCGTCTCACCGGTCATCGCCAGTTTGCGTTTTCCCTCCACCGGCATATAGCGCGCGCCCAGCCGCTGCACCAGGGCCTCCGGCTCGGCGGCAAACATGTCGGTCAGCTGCAATCCGTGTTTGGCCAGCAATCGTGCGGGTCCACGCTCGATCAGCGTCGCCGACAGCCGCGGCAGAATCGGCGTCACGCACCCCAGAATCCGCTCATACAGCACCTGCGACTGCGCGAAGTAGGCAATCTCCGACGGTCCGCCGACATACGCCGACGTCGGCAGCAGTGCATCCTGCATCACCGGACGCAGCAGCGCATTCGGGCTGATCCGTTCCGGCGCGGCGTCCAGAATGCCCAGCAGCTCCGCCGTCGTGTAGGAAATCTCTCCCGCCGTCCACGTCTCTGTTTCTCCCGCGGTAAACTTCAGCGCCTGCCGCGCTCCGGTCTTCCCGTCCAGAAGAAACAGCAGGCTGCTTTCCTCCGCCACCAGCACCTGCGCGTGATATCCCGCTGCTTCCAGCGCCTTCGAGCGTTCCATCAAAGCTGTCCGCAGCCGTGCTGCCTGCTCGATCGCGGCGCGCAACACCGGCCGCGCCAGCGCATGAAACCCGCGCGACGCAGCATCGATCACGATCAATCCATGCCGCGCGAAAATATGCATCAGCAGCTTGCCGAAGGCCTCCGCATATGTCGCCTCCGGCGTATAGAGCGATGCCAGCAAGGAGTACACCGGCCCGTCTCCCAGCAGCGTTTGCACTTCCTCCAGCAGCGGTTGTATGCCCGCTCCAAACGCCAGATTGCCCACCGGCACGGCCGGCGCATCCGGCATCTCCAGTCGCAGCGTGCGCAGCCCGTCGTTTTTCCACGCCGTTTGCGCGGAAGGAGTGGAAGCATCTGTAGAAATTTTTTCAGGAAATACCGCGTGATTTATTTCCGCCAGGTCATGATCTTCTGTGGCCAGCCAGAAGATCGGCACATGCGGATGTCCGGCGCGCGAGGCATCTTCCGCGCAGCGAATCGCCGTCGCCGCCTTCAGCAGCGTCAGCAGCGGTCCGCCGAATAATCCCACCTGCTGCCCGCTCACCACCGCATTGGCGCCCGCAGCCAGTCGTTCCAGGTTGGCCTGCGTCTCCGGGCCTGCGCCAAAATTTTTATTCTGGGCCGTCAGCAGTTCCACCACCGCAGCCCGCGTTCCGGCATCCATCGCCGATGGCTGCGGCATCCACGTCGCTCCGTGGCGCAACGGTGTATAAAACGATTCCAGCACGCTCGAGGCGCCGGAAACATAATCGCGAAACAGCGCACTCGTGTGCGGTATGGCCGGTACGGGATAACAGTCTTCGATCAATCCAAATCGCCCCTGCCCGCGCGTCGATTCGAGCGCAATCACCTCGCCGCCATCGCCACGGTGCAAAATTTTAGTGTCTCATGCAGCCGATCTCTCTGATGTAGTGGATGTTCCACACCCGTGCTTCGATGCAGGCCGCGCGTTGTTCTTCTGTGAAATTTCGCCTTGCCCGCTATCTTCGGCGCATATCCAATCGCTCAGCAGCCATCCGGGCGTCTCAAGAGAGGATCGCGCCTTTTGATACGCCTTTGACGCGCCGGGTGCCCCAGGTGCGCGCAGCTCACCTGGCTTTGTTTCGCCGGGCTCTGGACGCACCGCTTTCCGCCAGAATCTCTCGCATCGCCCGCTTTTCTTTTCCCGGCAACGCGCTCACCGCAAAGGACTGCAGCGCGCGATAGATCTCTTTCCACTCCCGCTGCGTCTCCAGCGCCGTCAAATGCCGCTGCACCGTCAACCCATCGCCTCGCGCCACCGGCCCGCTCAAACTCTTCGCCGGTCCATTCGTAAAAAAATTCGCTACCGTCTGTTCCACCATTGGCCGCATGCGGCGCATCGCATCGGCCTGCGCCAGCCCGGCCGCGTCTCCCACCTGCACCGCCGCCATCAACAGCGCCGTCACCAGCGGCGATGCAAACGTGCCAAAGGCGTGATACATCGTCTTGTCTTCCGTGCAAATCGCAAACGGCTCGCCACCCAGCTCCCGCACCACCCGCCGCGCCGCACGTATCGCGCGCGCATCGCCCTCCATGGCAAACGGAACGCTTCGCAACGACACCACCTCGCCCATCGCGCCAACTCTGCGCGGAAAACTCATCATCGGATGCACCGAAGCCACGCTCGCACCCGCATCACGCACCGAAGCCAGTTCCGTGCTGGCCAGTGCGCCGCTGGAATGCAGCACGACCGGCCTCTTCGCTTTCCCTCTTCCGGTCTTCTCCCATCGCTCCGCCAACATAGCCGCCATCGCCGCAATCGCAGCATCCGGCGTGCAGATCCAGACAATCTCTGCATCCAGCGTTGCCGCGCGCTTCCCCACAGCCTCCAGCGTCACCAGCCGCGCGCCGAATCTGCGCGCCAGCTTTTCGTCGCTCGCACGCAGTCTGCGAACCACAATCTCCCGGATAGGAATCTTCGCCTTCCACAGTGCCGACGCCAGCGCCGTGCCCCAGTTGCCGAATCCGATCAGCGTGACGCTGTCTCGTTTTTGCCCTCTCTGCCGCGCCTGCTTCATGGTTCCTTCATCGTCTCACGCACCCGCGAATGCTATCTTGCACATAGGACACTTCTCATCCGAACCCCACAGGAAACCACCCCCGATGACTGCACGCAAGTCGACCCCGCGCAAGCCCGCAACAAAAAAACCGGCAAAATCCAAAGCCACGCCATCCTCCGCCTCCAAAGCAACGCGCGTCGTTCTGCTCTCCTCCACGCTGGCCTATCGCGGACCGCTCTTTGACATCTACACCGACTACATCCGCGAACCCGGCGGCGCCGATTCTCGCCGCGATGTCCTCCGCCACTCCGGTTCCGTGGTGATTCTGGCCATCGACGACACCAAGAGCAAAAAAGATCCGCTCGTCCTCCTCGAGCGCCAGTATCGTCACGCCGCCGGACAATATATGTGGGAGCTGCCCGCCGGCAAAAAGGAACCCAACGAATCCCCGCTCCCCGGCGCCAAACGCGAATTGATGGAAGAAACCGGCTATCGTGCGCGCCGCTGGACCAAACTGTTGCGCTTCTATCCCAGCCCCGGTTTTCTCGGCGAATGGATGCAGATTTATCTGGCCGAAGGCCTCACCCTCGGCGAAACGCAGCCCGACGAAGACGAATATATCGAGTGCCATATGGTGCCTCTTTCCCAAGTTCTGCTCTGGGTGGAGAGCAACAAAATTATTGACGGCAAAAGCATCATCGCCCTGCTGCATTACGACCGTCTGCGCCGCACCCGTTCGTAGAACTGGTTGCATCCATAGATTTTGCAGGGGCTCGCCTTCCGCTGCATCGCCCCGCAGGCGAAACGCGAACGAAGCGCGAAAAGTTTTCAACAGAAAATCCTCATTCCTGCTGTCCGGCAATGGACAAAACAGTATTTTCAATCGGATGCCCGCGCCTCCGCGTACGCACATCTTCTTCGCGCCGCAAACGAAACCAAACTTCAAAACTCACGTCTATATTTTCAGGGAATCCGTGCGATTCCAATCTGTATCGAAGGAAGGGCTTCTTCGTGACTCAGTTCAAAGGAAAAGTGAAGTGGTTCAATAATTCGAAGGGATTCGGATTCATTGGCCGGGACGATGGGCCAGATGTTTTCGTGCACTACAGCGCGATTCGTACTGATGGCTATAAGAGCTTGAAAGAGGGCGACGATGTCGAATTTGACATCGTGCAAGGAGATAAAGGACCGCAGGCCGACCAGGTTTTGCGTATGCACGAAGCAATGTAAAGTCGTACTCAAACCAACCGGATATTTGCCCTGCATGACACTTCCAGCGCGGAAAGTGCCGGACGGTGTATGCCTGTGCAGAAACGCAGCATCGCACCCATGTACATTTCCATCACAAAACCCGGCAGCCTCTGCCGGGTTTTTCTTTTGTTCGCAAGCGGACTTCCGTAGTGGGTAAGCCGACTATGAGGAGAAGTTTCTAAGAAACCGGCCTTTCCTGCATTTGTAGAGTTGCTTGCCAGCCAGCAAATGAATGAATGTCAATTTTTGGTAGGGACTGCCTCGTAGCACAATCTTCTTGACATCGCAGCCTTACCAAGTTTAGTTGTGCGGTATCCGCCAGCCCCCAAATTCTTCTTCAAAAGAAGGTGTCTACTTTGATCGCCACAATGAAACGTCCACTTATCGTTTTGCTCCTTTGTGTTTTTTGCCTCGCCACAGCTAAAACTGCCAAAGCTGACGTTGGGTACACCAGTGATGGCAAAGCTGCCGGAGTGATTATTGCAATTGTTGCTGTGGGAGTTCTGATTGGGGTCGGCGTCTATTTTGCTGTCCGCCATGGCCACTCATTGAAGGGCTGCGCTTCTTCCGGCCCGGGAGGCATGCAGATACTGAATGAGGGTGACCAGCAAATGTATGCTCTATCCGGAGATGTGAACGGAATCAAGACGGGAGACCGGGTTCGCGTCTCGGGCAAGAAAAAGAAAGACGCTGGGAACAGCCGGCAGTTTGTCGTTACCAAGCTGTCGAAGGATTACGGCACGTGTAAAGTCGCAACCGTAACACCCTAAGTCACGGCATCCGTCAATACGCCTAAGTGCGGACGCTCCGGAGCACGGAGAAAACATACCGCCGCGTGGCAAGCCTTCTTTTGGCTTGCATGGGATCCAGCTATCATGTCCCTGCAGGTTCATTATGGACAACAACACCATCGCCCAAATGCTTTCCGAGACCGCCGACCTGCTGGAGATCAGCGGCGCCGACTCCTTCCGCATCCGCTCCTACCGTCGCGCGGCGGAAGCCATTGAATCCAGCACTGCGTCCATCAGCGCCCTCGCCGCCGAACCCAAAAAGCTGCTGGAGATTCCCGGCATCGGCAAAGGCATGGCCGCCAACATTGTCGAAATGGAGCAGACCGGCAAGCTCACCCCGCGCGAAGAGCTGCTCGCCAAATACAAACCCTCCATGCTGGAGCTGCTCAAGCTCCCCGGCCTCGGCCCCAAAACCGTCGCCCTCTTCTGGGACGCTCTGCAGATTGGCGACATCGACGCGCTCGAAGCCGCTGCGCAGGCCGGTCAACTCGACGACCTCCCGCGCTTCGGCAAAAAGCAGGCCGAAAAAATCCTCAAAGGCATCGCCGATTATCGCCAGCACGCCGGGCGCTTTCATCTCGACGACGCCGAAGAGGCCGCCGCAAAACTCACCGAATATCTGCTGCGCTTTCCCGGCATCACCGTCGTCACGCCCGCCGGGTCTCTGCGGCGCGGACGCGACACCGTCGGCGATCTCGATATGCTCGTCACCGGCCCTGCCTGCGCTGAAGATGTCGTCTCCGCTGCCGTCGAATATGCCGCTGCCTACCCGCCCATCACCAACCTCCTCGCCAAGGGGCAGAACAAGGTCAGCTTCAATCTGCGCAGCGGCCTGCAAGTCGATGTGCGCCTGCTGCCGGAAGAAAGTTACGGAGCCGCCCTGCAATACTTCACCGGCTCCAAAACACACAGCGTCACGCTCCGTCAGCGTGCTCTCAAAATGGGCTACACCCTCAGTGAGTACGCCCTCGCGCGCGTGGACGATGGCAGCGTCGTCGCCGCAAGAACCGAAGAGGACATCTACGCCGCGCTCGGTATGGACTGGATTCCGCCCGAGCTGCGCGAAAATCTCGGCGAAATCGACGCCGCCATCCATCACACCCTGCCGCACCTCATCCAGCAGTCCGACATTCGCGGCGACGTCCACATGCACACCCACGCCACCGACGGAAAAAACAGCATCCGCGAAATGGCCGATGCCGCCCTCGCGCGCGGCTATGCGTACATCGCCATCACCGACCACTCCAAAAACCTCGCCATGACCAATGGCCTCGACGACGCGCGTGCGCTCGAACACATCAAAAAAATTCGCGCCGTCGATAAAGCCATGAAAGGAAAAATCCGCGTCTTCACCGGCATCGAAGTCGACATCCTCGCCGACGGCGCCCTCGATCTCTCCGATGAAACCCTTGCGCAAATGGATGTCGTCATCGCCAGCGTGCATTCGCTCTTCAACCAGCCCCTCAAGCAGATGACCGATCGCGTTTTGCGCGCCATCGAAAATCCATACACGCGCGTCCTCGGCCATCCCACCGGTCGTCTCCTGCTCCGCCGCGAGCCCTTTGCCCTCGATCTCGACATCGTTCTCCGCCGCTGCGCCGAGCTCGGCGTTGCCGTCGAGCACAACTCCTACCCCGACCGGCTCGACCTCAACGACCGCAACCTGCGACTTGCCAAAGAGTTAGGCTGCAAAATCGCCATCAACACCGACTCCCATCACACCTCCCATATGGAGAAAATGCGCTATGGAATCCGGCAATTGCGCCGCGCCTGGCTTACTCCCAAGGATGTCCTCAACACATTGCCGCCGGAAAAATTTTTAAAAAGTTTACGCCCTCGCATCGAAAGCATGGTTCACTAGTTGCAATCGCGCGCTAGAATGCTGGCAATCATGAACTCATCTACTTCCCCCACGCCAAAACTCACCGAGCCGCATATCAGGCTCGTCGATCCGCCCCATCCTTTTCGCGTCTACGCCGTTCCGATTGCCATCGGTTTTGTCATTACCTGCATCGCAATGGTGACCTGGTTTCTGCGCATGGGGATCGTTCATCCCGTTGCCAACGGTACGCTGGTGCGGCTCATGACCTATCCCGTGCAGACCTTCTCCGATCCCGACGGCCAGGGTCCCGGCATGCCCGGTGCACCCGAAGACCAGGTCCAGGTCATCGCCCTCGCCCAGGTTCAGATCAAAAATATTTCGAAGAAGCCGCTGGAAATTTTCGACCTCAATTCGAAACTCACCTTGCCGCAGGACCAGCGCACCAGTCTCGGCGCCACGCCCAACGACATTGACCGGCTCTTCCAGCGCTACCCGGATCTTGCTCCGCTCCGCATGGAACCCCTGGCGCGACATCAGGTCATTCTGCCCGGCCAGACCGCCGAAGGCCTCGTCGTCTTCAACTATCCCATCACGCAGGATCAGTGGAATCTGCGCCGCGATTTCAAGGTCACCGTCAGCTTCGATCAGGGCCTTTCCGTCATTCTCGATTCACACTGATCCAGTCGCGCACCGGAAACCCGGATGCCCCAGGTCTCGTCCCTGAGACCTGGGATACGTTCTTCGTTCCCTCTGAAACAAGTCATTCTGAGCGCAGCAAAGAATCCAGACAATCTCCGCGCAAGAAAAAAGCCCACGCCATGGCGTGGGCTTTTTTTCTGCTGAAACAATCTACGGCACCACCGGTTGCGGTCCGTTCTTCGGCGCCGACAGGTATCCTTCTATTTCATTCTTGGTGATGCTGTTGATGACCACCTCATACAACATCGGCTGCTTGCCGCTGTAGAACTGCACCGGCTCGTTCAGGCCGCGGTCCTTCTTCTCGATCTTCTTGTCGTCCGAGTAGACCTCCAGCGTGTAGCGCGAGTGCTTCGGGTCCGCCTTGTGCAGTTGCAGCTTCACGATCGAGATGGCGATCGGCTTCTCTCCCTTGTGCAGTTTGAACTGGTAATAGTTGCGGTCACCCACGTGTTTCAGATAATCCAGTTCTTTCTGGTTCGTCGCCACCAGGCCGCTCTGCACGCCCAGATCGCCGATCGTCCGTTGCAGTTGTTGTTCCGTGTTGGCCAGTTCCGTTTTCGTCTGGGCGACATCGGTTTTCACGCCGCCTACATCCGTCTTCACGCCGGAAACTTCATTCGACACGCTGCCGACCTGTTGGCGCGTCTGCGCCTCCTGCGCAGACAGCCGGGCCGTTGCCGCCTGCTGCTGGCGCAGAATGTCCTGCGAACGTTCTTCGATCTGGCGCTGCGTAATGCCCAGCTTGGCGCCCAGTTCCTCGCTCGTGGCGCGCAGTTGCCGGTCGGTGGAAGCCAGTTGCGCAGCCATGCGCATGTTCTCCTGTTCCGATGTCTGCAGCTGCGTTTCGGCCTTGGTCAGCCGGTGCGACAGGGTATAGCTCCACACCAATCCGCCAAGCGCGGCAAGCAGGGCAATCGCCAGCACCAGCAACAGCAGCCCTGAAGGGGTACGTTCTTCGCTATAAACATCATCAGTCATTACGGACAATTCCCTTTCCTCGATGAAGTGGACGGTCCAGCATTAGGAAAAGATTCTTCCTGCCAAAAACTGTATGTTCTGGACGATACACCATCCAAATGCCACCCCCAAATACCTCATACAATGGGAGTCGTGAGTCCCGCACGCACCTTCGACGTCGTCCTGGCTGGCGCCGGAGTCATCGGGCTGTCTTTAGCGCTCGAACTCCGCCAGCGCGGCCTCTCCGTTGCCGTTCTCGAACGCGGCCGTGCCATGCAGGCTGCCTCCTGGGCCGCGGGCGGCATGCTGGCCGCCATGGACCCGGAAAATCCGCCTGCCTTGCAGCCTCTTTCCCTTCATAGTATCCGCCTTTATCCGGAATATCTCACGCGCATCCAGCAGCTCTCCGGCCATGCCGTCCCGCTGCGCACACATCGCACTCTCCAGCAATTGCACGCTGCTTCGTCGGCATCGACCCCAGGCTCCCTCTCCGGCAACCGCGCCCAACTCACCGAAATCCAGCTCGCCGAAATCCGGCAGTTCATTCCCGGCATCCATCTTCCCGACGCACCCGGCAACCAACACGAATTTCGTGAGATCAAATCCACATCTGATTTTCTCGAACCCGCATCTGTTTTTCTTGATCCCGCTTTTGCTTTTCTTAAGGAAGACAGTCTCGATCCGCGCGATCTCTGCCGCGCTCTGCCCCTCGCCGCCCACGCCTGCGGCGTCACCCTGATCGAAGAGACCACCGTGCTCGGCGTCTCGCCCCTCGGCGATGCGCTCTCCATTCAGACCAATCATCCCGGCCCCATCCACACCGGCATGTTCGTCAATTGCTGCGGAGCCTGGTCTTCCATGTTGCCTGCTCAGTTGCCTGTCACGCTGCCATCGAACCCCTTTCCCGTAACCCCCGCCAAGGGTCAGATGGTCAACCTCTCGCTTCCCGCCGAGCGGCTCCGTTGCGTTCTCCGCGTCCCCGGCCTCTATCTCATTCCACGCGGCGATGGCCGCGTCGCCATCGGCGCCACCGTCGAGTACGCGGGCTTCGATCCTCAGGTCCACGAAGAAAGCATTCAAGGCCTGATCGACGACGCCGCAACGCTCCTGCCCGAACTCCGTCATGCTCCGCGCCTGGAATCCTGGGTCGGCTTTCGCCCCGCAACACCCGACGGTCTGCCCATTCTCGGCGCAACGGAAACGCCGCACTGCTGGCTGGCCACCGGCCATTTTCGCAATGGAATTATGCTCGCTCCCGTCACCGCGCGCTGCATGGCCCAGGCCATGCTCGGCGAACCCACCGACATCGCCCTCGATATCTTCTCCGCCGCCCGTTTTGCTACGGCAGAATCCACATTGACGTCCGTTTAGAGCATCCGCCCGTCGCGGCTCCGCTGGCGCACCCTTCCCTCCCTGCGATATAACAAAATGTTAGACATTATTTGGCTGACATAGAGAGGTGTGTGGCGCGACCCATCCAATGCGCCGCCGGTCGGCATGGATGCCGTTTGCAGCTGGCGTAACAGCTGTACGCATCCCACCGGCAAACAGCACACCCGAAAGTTCGTTTGGAGAAAATACAAGATGACGTCGACGGCAGCACCGGCTCGCGGACTCGAAGGAATCGTCGCAGCCAATTCTGGAATTTGCTGGATTGATGGTGACGCCGGAGTTCTGGCGTACCGTGGCATTGATATTCATGAGCTGGCCGAGAAGTCCAACTTTGAAGAGACCTGCTATCTGCTCTGGTTCGGCACCTTGCCCACCGCCAGCCAGTTGGCGGAATTTCGCCGGCACCTCGCCGCCAGCCGCACCCTTCCGGAACCGATCATCCGTCTGCTCCAGTCCTTGCCCAAAAACGGCACCCCCATGGAAGTCCTGCGCACCGCCGTCTCCGCGCTCAGCTTCTATGACCCCGACGAGAAGGACAACACCCACGACGCCAACGTCCGCAAAAGTTACCGCCTCACCTCCCAGATCGCCCTCATCGTCGCCACTTACGACCGCATCCGCAAAGGCAAACCCCTCGTCGTCGCCGATCCCGCACTCTCCCACGCCGCCAATTTTCTCTGGGTGCTCAATGGCGAAAAGCCCTCCGCAACCGCGGCCAGGGCTCTCGACGTCGCTCTCATCCTGCATGCCGACCATGAACTGAACGCCTCCACCTTCGCCGCCCGCGTCATCGCCGCCACTTTATCGGATGTCCACTCCGCCATCACCGGAGCCATCGGCGCGCTCAAAGGCCCGCTGCACGGCGGTGCCAACGAAGCCGTCATGCGCATTCTTTTTGATATCGACAAAACCGGCGCCGATCCCGTCGAATACGTCGGCCAGATGCTCGCCGACAAAAAGAAGGTCGCCGGCTTCGGCCATCGCGTCTACCACACCGAAGACCCGCGCGCCACGCACCTGCGCCGCATGTCCGAGGATCTGGGCCGCGCCAGCGGCAATCCCAAATGGTTTGAAATGTCCCACAAGATCGAACTCTTCGTCAAAGCGGAAAAGCAGCTCAACGCCAACGTCGATTTCTACTCCGCCTCCACCTACACCACCCTCGGTATCGACGTCGATCTCTTCACGCCCATCTTCGCCGTCAGCCGCATCGCCGGCTGGTGCGCGCATGTCATCGAACAGCTCGACGACAACCGCCTCATCCGCCCGCGTGCCGACTACATCGGCCCGGAATATCCGGCCAAATACATCCCCATCGAAAGCCGCTAAGATTGAAAGCCGTTAGAATCGAACGCTAGATTCGAACACTAGGATCGAGCATTCGTATCGAGCATTTGTATCGACCGTCGCGGTTACGGCGACGGCCATCCCCCGGAATTCCTTCCCGTCCCGTGCCGCTGTTGATGCGGCAAAAGGATGAAACCTCCGGACAGCAACAAAACCTTGCCTCTCCGGGTTCACACCACTGTTATTCTCCTCATGCAGGCGACGCCTCTCGCCCCGGGGACGGAATGGAAATACAGGTTAAAATAAATGTGGCTCTTTCAATGCCCCGGTTCCTCTCAAGGGCATGTTCTCCTACAGGCGCAAATGGTTTTGCCGGGGTATAGCTCGAAATCGACCCGGCTGCTGCCTATCGCGTCTACGAATTTGGTAGGCGATACCCCTGCCTTGACCGGTTGGGGCTTATATCTATGTGTGGGATTGAGGTAAGTTGATTGGCGCAAATTCGTCGCTTGGCAGCAACATCGATAGCCTTGTTTTTATTTCTTGCACCCTCTTTGGCGCGATCGCAATCGGTGGATGCGGCTCTGAAACTGCCGGAAGATCCGTCCGTGAATCTGCAGCAAACGACAGATCAGGACCACACGCCACCCGCGACGGCCAGCAGCCCTGCTCAGGCTTCGCCGGCTCCCGGCACATCCACATCCACGCAAAGCAAACAATCCACCCCGCCGATTACGGCGGAAGAGCAGCTCAAGCTCCAGGAAAAGCAGCGGATTCTGGGCGTCATGGCGACCTTCAACACCACCCAGAACAAGAATGCGCTTCCGCTCAGTCCCGCCCAGAAATACCAGCTCTTCTTTAAAAGCGTCACCGATCCATGGCCTTTCGCCCTTACGGGTTTTGTTGCCGGCATCGACCAGGCCGAAGACAGCTTCCCGGAATACGGTCAGGGAGTGCAAGGCTACGCAAAGCGGTATGGCGCTTCCTACGCGGATTACGTCACCGGCAATTTCTTCGGGAACGCTGTGCTGCCCAGCATCCTGCACGAAGATCCTCGCTATTATCAGCGCGGCACGGGCAGCTTCGCGGTTCGCGCACTGTGGGCCGCTGGAAGCACGGGATGGTGCAAGCGCGATAACGGCACCTGGGGACCGAACTATGCCAACATCTCCGGCAATCTGATAGGCGCAGCCATCTCCAACATCTACTACCCTTCTTCGGATAGCACCGTCGGCGGAACCTTTGAGCGTGGACTCACCGTGACCCTCGAAGGCGCGGTGGGTGCGGAGCTTATCGAATTCTGGCCAGATGTCGTGCGCCATTACAGGCGCAAGAAAGCGGAGAAGCTCGCCCGCCAGTCGGCACACCAATAATACGCAGAGCGTCTCCCAGCCTGCTCCTCCGTCAGCTCCTGCGGCACCATAAATCCCGTCGCAAAGATCCCCGAAGTTGCACTCTCTTTTTTGCTCCCCTCTCCGCTCCATTCAGGTGCATAATGGCTTCCACCCCGACATAAGGAGAAGCTTTGTGACGAATCCCAATCGCTTTCTCAGGACAATTCTCTTCGTGCTGCTGGCCGCTGCATGTTTCGTAGCGCTCCCTCCCTCCAGCCGCGCCATTTTCGCATCGCCGCTTCAGGACAACGGTCCGCAGCAGGGTTCCGGATTTCTCGGCGCCTGGTGCGCGCAGGGCAACCCCAACAAGCACGCCTCCGTCACCAGCAACGGCGGTGGTTTTCTCAATCTCACCAATGAGAACGGCGATACGGCGGCCGGTGCCCTCTTGAGCCCCACCCAGGTCAGTGCGCCGCAATGGCAGTTCGTCACCGGCACGTTAAGCGGCGATGGCAGCCAGATCAGTTGGTCCAATGGAACCTTCTGGGCGCGCTGCTACAACGGCGGCGGTGGTGGCGGCGGACATCACCGCATCAACCTCACCGGCACCTGGTTTGCAGGCGGCAACCGCTCGAAATCCTGCTCCATCCAGCAGCATCACGGCAATCTCAGTTTGCAAAATGAGGCGGGTCAGGGTGCCTCTGGCTCTTTCACCGATAGACGCCACATCACCACCAACTGGAATGGCGCCAACATCGGTGGAACCATCACCAACAATGGAAATCGCATCAACTGGGACAACGGCACCTATTGGATTCGCAATGTCCTGTACACGCAGTAAGCACCGTCCCTGGAACACAGCTCTGCTGTCTCGCGCGAAAATGTAAAAATAGAAATCGGCATCGTCGCATCCACTCCACCTCAAGAGGAACCGGTGAAGACACCCAACGCTCGCCTGCAGACTGGCATCTCCCGCAGGCGCTTTCTCGCCAACGCCTGCCTTACCGCCTGCGCGCTTCGCACCGGCAACCTCTTTGCACTGGACGTTCTCTCCCCGCCAAACGCTCCTATCTCGCCAAACGTTCTTACCTCTACAGACACGCTCTCTTCCGCCGTCGTACGCACGCCCAGCGGAATACTGCGCGGCGACACAGCGCCCGGTGTCCGCATCTTTCGCGGTGTGCCCTTCGCCCAGCCGCCCATCGGTGCTCTCCGCTTCCGCCCGCCTGTTCCCATCGATCCCTGGACCGGCGAACGCGATGCGACCCACTTCGCGCCCGCCGCCATGCAGGCAGGCAGACTGCCCGTGCCGCAAAGCGAAGACTGCCTCTACCTCAATCTCTGGGCTCCCGAAGGCCCAGGTCCCTTCCCGGTTCATGTCTGGATTCACGGCGGCGGATTTGTCGGCGGCTATCCCTTTGAGCCTACTTACGACGGTGCCGCACTGGCGCGCGAAGGCATCGTCTGCATCACGGTCGCCTATCGTCTCGGCGTCTTCGGCTTTCTCGATCTCGAACCGCTGCTCGGCGCCACCTACGCCGGCTCGGGCAACAATGCACTGCGCGATCTCATCGCGGCGCTGGCATGGATACAGCAGAATGTCGCAGCTTTCGGCGGCGATCCCACGCGCGTCACCATCGGCGGCGAATCCGCGGGAGCCAAGCTCACCGGCATCCTCATGGGCACTCCCTCCGCCCAGCCGCTCTTCCACCAGATGATCTCAGAAAGCGGCGGCGCCGAACGCGTCTGGCCCACGGCACAGGCCGCCGGCAACGTTGCCATCGGCTTTGGCGATCTGTGGCGCGCGCAAACCGGCGAGGATTTCTCCAGCCTGCGCACAGCTCCCGCGACTTCCCTCATCGCAACCCAGCATCGTTTCATGGCGCACTGGCCGCAGCATTTTCCCTTGCGTGCAGAAGTCGACGGCACATTGCTGCCTCGCCTGCCCATTCACACCATTGCCGACGGCTCCACGCGCGGCAAGCGTCTGCTCATCGGCACCAATCGCGACGAGAGCGCCCTTTTCATCGGCCCGCATCCTGCCACGCACGCAAGCCCCGCCGAACTCGGCAACCTTACGCTCGCTGAATTCGACAAAATCTACCGGCACTATAAAGATATCTATCCGCAAATGACCGACCAGCAGCGCCTCATCCGCGCGATCTCCGCCGAGGAGTATTGGATTCCCTCCATGCGCGTCGTCGATGCCCACTGCAAAGACCACGGCGCCGCATGGATGTATCGTCTGGATTTTGCCGAGACCAGCGGCTGGCTGCGTGGCTACGCCTATCACTCACTCGATGTCGGCATGGTCTGGGACCATCCGCACACGTGGGCTGCCAATGCCGCCGCCGAAGCCGCACTCGCCATGCAGATGCATCTCGCCTGGGCGGCCTTCATTCGCGGCGAAACTCCCGCCGCGCCCGGCCTGCCCGCCTGGCCGCCGTACAACCGCGACACACGCTCCACCATGATTCTCAATACGCAAAGCCACGTCGAGGATCAACCCCAACAGGCCGAATTCAACCTCTGGCACGGAGCGCTCTGAAATCTTCGCGCACTTCAGAAATTTTTCCCGCGCCATGCATCCAGCCATCCCGTTTCTCTACTCCGACCGCAGCGCTTCCATCGGTTCAATCTTCGATGCCCGAATCGCCGGCACCACGCACGCCGCAATCGCAGTCAACAGCAGACTGCCGATCATCACCGCAAACACCAGCGGGTCGAAGGGGCTGGTTCCATACAGAATCGAGCGAATCAGCATGCCTGCCGCCACGCCTCCGGCCAGCCCCAGCACCAACCCAACCAGAACCGGCTTCAGCCCATCCAGCAGCACCAGCCGCAACACCTGGCCTCTCTGCGCTCCCAGCGCGATGCGGATGCCAATCTCCTTCACCCGCTGCGTCACCAGGTACGACAGCACTCCATACAAGCCAATCGCCGCCAGCACCAGGGACAGAACGGCAAAAGCCAGCACCAGCGTCGCGCTGAAGTTTTCGCTCGCGGTATTCCTGCCCACAATCTGCGGCAGGGTCAGCACGTCGGATACCGGCAGCAGGGGATCGAGCGCGGCAATTTGTTTCTGAACAGGAACCGAGATTGCCAGCGGATCGCCTGCTGTCCGCACGACAAGCGTGGCATAGTTCGTAATCATCGGGACGCCCGAAAGAATGGGAAAATACATCGTCGCCTTGATGGGCTGCGTTACATCCCAGAGAGTGTCGCCGACCACGCCGATGATCTGGTAGCTCTCCTGCTTGCTGGTCCAGTTGACCTGGATGTCCTCTCCAATCGGATTGGCATTCGGGAAAAACTGATCGGCAAATTTCTTGCTGACGACGATGTAGTGGTAATGGTCCAGGCGCTCCTGGTTCGTAAAGAAACGCCCGCGGATCAGCGGAATTTGCATGGCGCTGAAGTAGCCGGGATCAATGGTGCGAGCCAGCGCGTCATTCTGCAGCTGAAAGCTGCTGGACGGACGCGACGGGATAGTAAAAACTCTGTCGCCATCCCACCCGTCGCCGGGCGCTGCCGAGACCAGGGCTGCGGCGCGTACTCCGGGCAGACTTCGCACACGTTCCAGCAGCGACTCATGAAATGCGATGATCTTCTCTTTCGTGTCGTACTGTTTTTCCGGCAGGGAGTATTTCATGGTCAGCACATGGTCCGTCACGCATCCCAGGTCAACCGTGCGCAGGTGCAGAAAGGCCTTGAACAGCAATCCGGCGGAGATCAGCAACACCACCGTCAGCGTAATCTCCGCGGTCAGCAGCGCCTTGCGCAGCATCGCGCGCGACGTGCTCCCGCCCACCGATCGCGAGGAATCCTGCAGCGCCGCAAACACACCTTTCCCGGTCGACGAAATCGCTGGCACCAGCCCGGCAATCACTGCGGTCAGCAGCGACAGGCCAATCGAAAAGGCCAGCACCGTCCCATCCACGTGAATGCTTTCGGCACGGGGCAGGTCCCGCCAGTGGTTCGCCAGCCACTTCGTTGCCAGGGCCGAAAGCAGCAGACCGAGTCCTCCGCCTGCCATGCAGATCAGCAGGCTTTCCGTCATCTGTTCCAGAATCAATGTCCCCCGGCTGCCGCCCAGCGCGCCGCGCACCGCAACTTCTTTGCGCCGAGCCGCGCCGCGTGCCACCAGCAGGTTCGAAACATTCAGGCACGCAATCAGCAGCATGCACATCACCGCGCACAGCAGCACGATCAGCGGCGTCTTCACATCCTGCACCACGTCATCAATCATGGGCCGCGTCACCGCCTCTTCCGCCACCGGCTCGGATGCGTTGGCCAGATGCATTTGATATTGCAGCGCGCTCACCGGTTTGATCGCGGCGGCTGCGCTCACACCCGGCCGCAGCCGGGCAACCACCCTGCTCTGATGATTGTCGTGCCGCGCGTACTCCTCCGGAGTAAAGGTTTGAGCATAGGGCAACCAAAGCTGCACCGTCGCCTCGGGATAGGTGAACCAGCGCGGCAGCACGCCGACCACGGTATAGGGTGTCGAATCCAGACGGATTTGCTTGCCCAGGATCGAAGGATCGCCCGCGAACCTCCTTTGATACAGGCTCCAGGTAAGAATCACAACATGGTTGGCTTCCAGCTGGTCTTCCTGCGGAGTAAAGGAGCGGCCCATCGCCATCGGCACGCCCAGCACCGAAAACAGGTTCCACGATCCTCCTGCTGCCGTCACCACCTCGGGCAGCTCCGCATGCTCTCCGGTCAAATTGAAGCCATATTCGCGCACTGCGGCCATGCCCTGAAAGCTGTGCGTCTGTTGCCGCCATTCGTTGAAATCCGCGGGCGAGACCCAGTTGTAACTAAATCCACCGCTGTCGTTGTTGTATGTCGTGCTGCGAAAATGTTCATACACCATCACCAGCTTGTCCGGGTCATGGAACGGCAGCGGCTTCAGCAGCACCGCGTTCACAATGGTAAACAGCGATGCCGTGGCGCCAATCCCCAGCGCCATCACCAGAATCGCGATGAACGCGAATCCGCGCGAGCGGCGCAGCGTCCGCACTCCATACCGCATATCGCGTGCAAATTTTTCCAGCCAGCCCCAGCTCCAGTGCGCCCGGGCCTCATCGCGCAACAGCGTGGGATTGCCGAACGTACGCAGCGCCGCCGACCGTGCCTCATCCGCGCTCAGGCCGCGCGCCATGTTCTCGGCAATCTGCTGCTGCAAGTGGAACTGCAGTTCGTCGTTCAGCCGCTCCGTTTCCTTCTTGCGGCGAAACAGCATCAACGTTGCCATGCGGAATCGTTCCATCCAGCGCATCGGCATCTCCTTCCCAGAACACTCTGCATCTACTTTTTGCTACACTCCGTCCACCACCAGGTTGATGGCCGTCGAGAGCCGGCTCCAGCTCTCCTTCTCGCGTTCCAGTTGCGTACGTCCGGCAGCCGTCAGCGAGTAGAACTTCGCCTGCCGTCCGCCCTCCGTCTCGCTCCACTTGGCCCGCACCCATCCCTGCTGCTCCAGCCTGTGCAGCGCCGGATACAGCGAGCCCTGCTGCACCTGCAGCACTTCCTTCGATATCTGCTGAATCCGCTTGGCGATCGCCCACCCATGCTTCGGTTCCAGTGAGATCGTCTTCAATATCAGCAAATCCAGCGTGCCCTGTACCAGATCGTTTGGTTTCCCCATACTATGACTATCTACACAAGTGATTGTAGATAGTCAACACTACGCAGCCGGAAACAGAAAAGTTCCCTCGCCCAAAAATTAAATCCGGAATCGACAGGATGGCTCTTTTGCCGCTCCCGCTTGACACGCTCCGCGATTAGAATCACAATGTGTAGGTAATGCTGGGCGAATTTGAATACCTCTTGCTTACCGCTGCCGTCCGATTGGGCGAAGACGCCTATGGTGCCGCCATTCGGCGTGAAATTGAGCAGGCCACCGGACGCCGCTGCTCCATTGGAGCGTTGTACACAACGCTCGACCGGCTGGAGGCCAAAGGCCTCGTGAAAACCTGGCTTGGCGATCCCACCCCGCAACGCGGTGGCCGCGCCAAACGCATGGTCTCCGTAACGGTCAAAGGCACCCGCGCCGCAACCGCCTTCTACAACGCGGTAACGCGCGTCAGCCGCAATGTCTCCTGGGAGGCAAAATGAGTCGCGATCCCGCGTTCCCTCCCATCGGTCGCTTGGTCGACATCGCATCCCGCATGCTCGCTCCCAACGAACGCGAAGCCGTGCGCGGCGATCTCGCCGAATCCGGCGCAACTGGAATACAGGCGCTGCGCGACGTCCTTGGTCTGGCCCTTCGGCGTCAGGCAGCTTTGTGGAAGGACTGGCGTCCCTGGCTGGCGCTTTGCGCTCTGGCAATCCCACTCGGCCTGTTCCTCAGTCTCGCTTCCCGGCGTACAGCCGACATCAGCTCCATCTATCTCTGGATGTACGCGAACAACTGGGACTGGAGCTTCCTTGGCAGCATTGCGTTCTGGCACGGACTGGCTGCCTGCCTTCCCGCTGTTCTTCAGTCCTGCCTCGTGCTGATTTGTTTGTCATCGGTAAGCGGCTTTTTGATTGCATCTCTGTCGCGCCGCACCCTTTGGGTTCAGATCTCCGTGTTCTGTCTCGTACTCTTGTTTGCCGGACTTCCCGGTGCGCCGCAATTTCTGAACCACGCGCTGTTCCTGCAGCCTGCACGCGGCTTCAACCCCAATCGCGTGGTCTTCGCTCTCGGCTTCTATCGCATCATCGTTCCACTGCTCGTGCAGGCATTCCTGGTCTTGCTCCCTTTCTTCTGGGCAACGCGGCAATACCGCAACGCTGCCGCGCAGAAACTCCGGTAACCGGCGAAATTCTTGGAGAATCCATCATGAAGCGCACATCTATTCCGCAATCCTTCCCACACAAACAACGCAGGCTCTCCGCGGCACTCGCCACGCTCACTCTCGCTGCAACATCGACACTCGTCCTGCTGCTCTGCCTGCAACCTGCTTCGGCGCAGGCTCCGGACCGGCACGTGTCTCTGGCCGACGTACAACAGACACCCGAGAAGCTGATCCCCGCCGCCGCAAGAAAATCCGCGCCGGACTTCACTCTCATCGATGCGCACGGACAGCCGATCACGTTGTCCCGCTACAAGGGAAAGGTCGTATTGCTCGACTTCTGGGCCACCTGGTGCGGAGGATGCAAACTCGAAATTCCCTGGTACATGGAATTTGACAGGCAATACAAGAGTCAAGGTCTCGCCGTCATCGGCGTGTCGATGGATGCCGAGGGATGGAAGAAAGTCCGACCGTTCCTGGCTCAAAAGAAGGATGAGGAAACCGGCGGAAACACAGCCATGCAATATCCCGTTGTCATCGGAAGCGACAGCCTGGCGAAGCAGTTTGGCCTGCGCTCCATGCCGCTCACTTTATTGATCGATCGCAATGGAAAAATTGCCGTGTCGCACACCGGCGTCGTGGACAAAGACAATTTTCAGAATCTCATCCGGCAACTGCTGCAACAACCCGCGGCATAAAAATATCCGCTGCGCTGCCGAACACTCTCCGCATCCCCATCGCTTGCGCTAATTTGTTGTTCCGCTCTTGTCGCTGTCCTTTGGTAACTCCAGGTAGACCAGGCCAAAGCGGGTCGTTCCGGCGTGAGCCGCGTCATGGGATGCATCCACCGCCACGATGCGATACCGATGCGGAGTCCCGGCGCGCAGTTCATGATCGCTGGAAGAATCCGCACTGCCATTCACCTGCACATGGCCGCCATGCTCGTCGGAGCAGGTCAGCCCGCTGCGCGTCACCGTCATCGCGCCCACCGGTTTGCCGTGATCGCACTCCAGCACCTCGCCATACCGTGACAGCGGCTTGCGATAGAAATCCAAAACCTGTGCCGGGGAATCGCTGCCCGGCTCTTTGTATAACGTCGCGCCCGGATACGCCGGCAGCCCGATGGTCGCTGCACTCGCATGAGAATTGGCATGCAGCGCCAGGTTGACGCCGGAATCCGAATCCTGCGCCAGCAACGCTCCACTGCCGCAAAATAGGATCGCTGCCAACAGCATCATCGCCGCAAAAATTGAGAAAATCCGAACGCGCAGAGACATAAAGCTCCTATCCAAAATCGACTCCAAAGAAAGGTACGCCGCCATGGAGCGGAAAGTTCCATCGCGCCCTCGCCTCCATCTCTCCGCCTTCCCGCCATCCGGCTACATTCTTCCGCCCACTCGCGATTCCGGTTTTCTTTCATTATTTTTTCCCTCCGCTGCAACGGCCTGCGCGCATTCAGAATCTTAAGGAAGGTACTTTACGAAAAATGATTCTTTTCACCGATTGAGGATCGACCATGAAGTTTCAAAAATATGCAGGCATCGCTCTCGCAGCCGCTCTCACATTCGCTGCTCCCACGGCAGCCGTCTTCGCGCAAAGCTCGGACTCCGGCACCAAACAGGCCCTGAAAAACGCTGGCACCAGTACCAAGCATGCCGCCAAAGATACCGGCCATGCCGTCAAGCAGGGAACCAAAAAGAGCTACCACGAAACAAAACATGTCACCAAGAAGGGCTACGACAAGACAAAGCATGAGACCAAAAAGGTAGGCCACAAGATCGAAGGCAAGCCCGATACTCCGGCCCACACTCCGCAGTAATCCTGCGATTCGAAAAAATTCACGCGCGCATTCCCTGCCCGCCGGACTCTCGATGCCCTCACTCCGCCCTTAACGCCTGCATCGGTTCAGTGGAGGCCGCTCGCGTGGCTGGCCACCAGGCGGCAAATAATCCTGTCAGCAACAACACGCTGCACATGGCTACAAGCGTGATGGGATCGCGCGGAGCGACTTCAAACAATAGACTGCGCAGCATCTGCGCTCCGACAAGCGATCCGGCAATTCCGAGGATCATGCCTGTCATCACCAGCATGCCCGCTTCTCGCAGCACCATACGCAGAATGTCGCTCCGCTGCGCGCCCAGAGCCATGCGGACGCCAATCTCCTTCGTTTGTCGTGCAACTGTGTAGGACATCACTCCGTAGAGTCCCGCAGCGCCCATCACCAGGGAGATCAGACCAAAGACCGACAACAGCAGCATGGTGAATCGCTGCTGTGCGACCGAGGCCCGCATCACGTCCTGCATCGGTTCCACGCTGAGCAATGGCGTCTGCGCATTGTCCATGAAAATGCGGCGTGCGGCTGTCAGAATGTCTACGTCCGGCGTCTTCGTGCGTATCACCCAACTGACCCCCAGCAAACCGCTGTCCATTTGTGTCAGACGATCAGGAACCTGCGCCGCTGGCAGATACATAATTCCGGGCGCAGGCGCATCCAGCCCATCCTGCTTCGTGTCCCCCACTACGCCCACGATTTCGCGCACGCTGTCTTCAAAGCCCGGCCCGATTGCCGCGGTCATGTGGATGTGCTCGCCCAACGGATTCTGTCCCTTGAAGTGAGTACGCGCGAATTGCCGGTTCACAATCATCACCGGCTCCGAACCGTGCGTGTCAGAGATGCGAAATGCTCGTCCAGCGATAACAGGGATGCGGAGCGCATCAAAATAATGCGCTGTGGTCGGCATGTATTCCTCGTCGCCACTGGAACCTGGTTGCCCAGCAGGCCGACCTATAATGTCGAACGAGAAGTCGGGCGTCAACTGGGTCGGCAAGCTATTGACCGCCGCCGCCGCCGCAACGCCCGGTTGTGCTTCTAAGCGCGCCGTCAGTTCATCCAGGCGCAGGCCTAATGACGCGCTGGTTGCTATCTGGTCCTGGGTAAATGCCGTTTTGAATGTAATTACATTGTCTGCACGGAAACCCGGAGGCGTATGGATCAGCTTCCAGAAACTGCTGAGCAGCAGGCCTGCAGCCACCAACAGCATCAGAGAAATGGCCACTTCGCTTATCACCAGCGATTTCTGCGCCAGATTCCGGCCGCCCGTAACCCGCGTTGAGCTCATTCGCAGCGATTCGTTCAGCTGCGTGCGCCGGCTCTCAATAGCAGGAACTGCGCTAAAAAGTATTGCGCATAAGAGAGTCAGCGCTGTTGCGAACACCAGGGTCGATCCGCCCATCTCAAGTGAGGTAAAACTCGGCAGCTTCAGCGGGCTCAGATGCATCAACACCGGCGTCGCGAACTGTGCCAGCAGCAATCCGGCCATTCCGCCTGCCATGCAAAGGATCGCATTCTCCACCAGCAATTGCTGCAAAATCCTCCAGCCCGGAGCTCCCAGCGCGGCGCGCAGACTCATCTCATGCCGCCGTGCAATGGCTCGCGTCAGCAATAAGCTGAGGATGTTGGCCGATACAATCAGTAAGACAAGCCCGACCGCGCCCATCAGCATCTCCAGTGCGGGCCGCACCTGGCCTACCAGCGAATCGTGATAATCGAGCACGCGGACAGATTCATATCGATCCCATAGGTCCGGGTAGACGTTCTTCATTTGCAGCAACACACGCTTCAGGTCATCCTCTGTCTGCACGCGTGTCACACCGGGCTTCATCCGCGCAACAAAATTGTAGCTATTGTTTTGGTCCTCCGGACTTTCTGCAATCTGCAAGGGGACCCACACGTCCACCTTTGCATCCAGGCGAAATTTTGCATTCGCCACACCGATGACCGTGTACTTCTCGTCACCCAGGGTGATTGCCCGGCCAAGGATGTTTGGATCTGCGCCAAAGTGTTGCCGCCAGGCGGCGTTACTGAGAACCACCACGCCCGGTGCGTGGAGTGTCATGTCCTGTGGCCGAAAGCCGTGACCGATCTGCGGTTCCATTTGGAAGACCTGGAAAAAATCTGAAGTCACGCGGAGAGCATCCAGCGGAACCGCCTCGCCGTTCTGCACCAGGTTCACGTGGCTCGCCATGTAGTCGTACACCGCTGCGGATTCAAATGTCCGGTTGGCACGCATCATAAACAGCGCCTTGGTGGCGGAATAGGCTGGCGCCGTCTGCCCATTTGCGTAGAAGCGTTCGATGCGAACCAACTGCTGCGGGTGAGGGAAAGGCAACGGACGCAGCAGCACTCCGTAAAGAATCAGAAATACCGTCACATTTGCGCCAATGCCCAGTGCCAATGTAAGCACCGTGGCCGTCGTAAATCCCGGACTCTTGCGCAATTGCCGTAGCGCATACCGCGCATCCCGCAGCACGCTTTCCAGCAACGGAATCGTGCTCCGCTCGCGATATCTCTGCTTGGTCTGCTCCACGCCGCCCAGCTTCAGCATCGCATCCCGCCGCGCCTGCTCCGGCGTCATCCCCGCACGCACGTTGTCCTCCACGTGCATCGCAAGATGACTCTCCAGCTCCGCCGTCAGCTCCCGCTCCTGCCCTTCCCGGCGGAACATTCCACGCACCCGCATCATCCACGCACGCAGCCGCTTCATGCCGGGTCTTCCTTCGGCGCAAAAAATCGTGCCAGAATCGCCGTTGCCTGCTCCCAGTTCTGCGCTTCTTTTTCCAGTTGTTTCCGGCCCGCACGCGTCAGCTTGTAAAACTTCGCTTTGCGATTGTTCTCGGACACGCCCCACTCGGACGCAATCGATCCTTCCTGCTCCAGCTTCAGCAGTGCCGGATACAGCGTCCCATAGTTCAGAGAGAGTAGATTTCCGCTCGTCTGCTCAATCCGCCGAGCAATCCCATATCCATGCAGCGGCCCCATTGTTTCCAGGGTCTTCAGCGCCATCAGCGCCAGCGTCCCTTGCCAGACATCTGTTTTATCGCTCATGCGTCTCCTATTGCCTAACCATAGGTATCATGCCACATGTCCTATGGGAAAGCAATAGAGCCCTGCGCAATGCAGGCGAAAACTCTCGTTCTAGCTTTTTTTTATTCGCACCGGATCGCGATAATCGGATTGATCCGCGCCGCTCGCAGCGCCGGCAGCAGCGAGGCGCCGCTGGCAATCGCCAGCAACACCGCCACTGAGCCCAGCAGCACCCAGGGATCGTGCGGAGATATCTCATACAGAAAACTCGCCAGCACCCGCGACGCCAGCACCGCCGCCGCTAGTCCCGCCACGCATCCGGCCATCGCCACGCGCGCATTTTCGCCGAACACCATCCGCACCACCTGCCCGCGTTGCGCACCCAGAGCCATGCGAATGCCAATCTCGCTCGTCCGCCGTGCCGTTGCATACGCCAGCGTGCCGTACAAGCCAATCGCCGTAATCAGCAATGCGCATCCGGCAAAGAACACCGACAGCAGCGCCATCATCCGTTCCGCGCTGATCGAGTCGTTGATCACGCTGTCCATCGTCGTCATCACCGGCGCAGGAATCGTCGGCGCCAGCCGCGTGGCCAGCGCGCGCGACGCAGCCGCCAGCGGAGCTACCGGCCCATCCACCCGCACCACCGCCGTATACGACGCTTTTTTCCATTCACTCTGCGTGATGGGAAAATAAGCCCCGGCTGGTGCGGCTTCTTGAATGGACGTGTATTTGACATTGCCGACAACGGCAATCACTTCATAGGAGTCTTTGCTTGTCAGCACATGCTGTCCAACCGCATTCTGCCCGGGAAATAAAATCTTCGCGGCGGCCTGGTTCAGAATGATCTTCTTTCCGCCGGCCATGCTATCGTCCCATCGAAACTCCCGCCCCTCAAACATGGGAATACGCATCGTTGCAAAATATTCCGAAGCGACGGTGTTTATAAAAATCTTGCGACCGCCATTGCTGGACGGCGTGTGATAGCTCCCGGCTATTATCATCCCGGCCAGTGGCGTCGTGTTCTCCCAGCTCACGCTCTTCACTCCCGGCAGATGCCGCAGTCCGTCTCCCAGCGCCTGATACAACTGCGTCAGGGCATCGCCTTCCAGCGGCTGCTTGTCCATATCGAACGAGATGTTCACCAGTCCCTTCGTATTGAATCCCAATCCTGTCCGATACAGCCGCACCAGGCTCGTCGCCAGCAGCCCCGCGCCTGCCACCAATACCAGCGCCAGCGCCACCTCCACAGCCATCAACATCCGTGGCGCCATCCTCTGCCGCGTGTGCTGACTATGCGCATGCTTGCCTTGTTTGATGTGTTCATTCAGGTCGCCCGCCGTGGCCTGCAGCGCCGGAGCCAGCCCGATCAAAAACGTAGCGATCACTGCAATCCCTGCGGCAAACAGAAACACCCTCACATCGATGGAGGTATCGACATATCCGTCCCAGGCGCCGCGCAGCAGCATCGCGGCCAGCAATTGGCTCACCAGCGGTGAGACTGCCAGCCCCGCCGCTGTTCCCACCGTTGCAATCAACAAGCTCTCCACCAGCAATTGCTGGATCAGCCGTCTCCGCGTCGCCCCCAGCGCCAGCCGTGTCGCCAGCTCCCGCTCCCGCGCCGCGCTGCGCGCCATCAACAGGCTCGCCAGGTTCAGGCATGCCAGCAGCAGGATGCCTCCGCACATGGCAAACATCGCCGCCAGCGGTTTGTGGAAGAGAATGCGAACATACGTGTAGCCCTTCGCGCCCGGCTCCGCCGCAAAGCGCATGTGGACTTTCATCGCGCTCGCTTCCCAGTTCGCATCCGAAGCCTGTTCCCGCACAATCGACATCGAAATCGGCAACAGCGCCGCGTTTGCCTGTTGCAGCGTCACCCCCGCCTGCAGACGTCCCATCACCGTCAACCAGCTGGCATGCAAGCCGCCCGCCGTCATGTCGTACGGCGCATCCAGGATCGGCTCCGTTGACAGCGGCGCATAAATCTCCGGTCTCTGCGTGGGATCGACCCCGGTAAATCGCTTCGGCATCACCCCCACCACCGTGAACGGCGTGTTGGCAATCACCAGCTTGCGCCCCACCACGTCCGGAGCACCATGGAACCAGCGCTGCCAGAAGTGCTCGCTGATCACCACCCCAAATCCCTCCGCATTGCCTCCCGTCTGGTCATCGGCTGGGGTCAGATATCGCCCCATCAGCGGCGGCGTCTGCAACGCCCGGAAGTATTGCCCACTCACCAGCACCCCTTGAATCTCTTCATTGCCGGACCCGCCGTGTATCTGCATCGGCTCACCGAAGAACGCAAACACGTCCGCGAAGATTGTGCGGTTTCGTTCCAGGCCGCGAAAAACCGGCGACGAGAAGCTGTATCTGGGTTCCGGACCGCCGCGATGGATGTTCAGCACCACCAGCCGGTCCGCATGCGGCACCGGCAGCGGCCGCAGCAGCAATCCATTGATCAGCGAAAAAATCGCCGTGTTCGCCCCGATGCCGATCGCCAGCGTCAGCAGCGCCACCGCCGTAAATCCCGGCGACTTCTTCAGCAGCCGCGCGGAAAAACTCATATCGCGCAGAAAATTCTCCAGCGCGCGAAACTGCCACAGCTCCCTCAGCCGCTCATGCCAGCGCCTCGCATTGCCAAAGGTTCGCCGCGCCGTCGCATCCACCTCTGCCTGCGGCACGCCCTCCCGCAACAACTTCTTACGCAGCATCATCTGGTGAAACTCCAGCTCCTCGGCCATGTCGCGATCCATCCGCCGCTTGCGAAACAGCGTCTTCATGCGCAGCAGAAATGTATGCAGGCCAGCCGTCATATCGAATCTCTCCTACCGCGCACGTATATATCCATCACGACGCCTGCATCACAAACGCCACCGCCGCCGACAACCGCGCCCAGCGCTGCGATTCCGTCTGCAGCCGCTTCTTCCCTTCCGTTGTCAGTTGGTAAAATTTCGCCCGGCGATTGTTCTCTGAAGCGCCCCACTCGGCGCGCAGCAATCCGCGCAGCTCCAGCCTGTGCAGCGCCGGATACAGCGCGCCTTCTTCCACCTTCAGCACCTGCTGCGATGTTTGTTGCAGCCACTCCGCCACGCCGTATCCATGCAGCGGCCCACGCGTCAGGGCGCGCAAAACCAGCATCTCCAGCGTGCCCTGAATCAAATCTCCGGTCTCGTTGCTCTCTTCCCTAATCATCTTATGGAAGAAGATATTCGCCTCTCACCACCCTGTCAAATTTGTAGTTTTTGGATGTCTCGCATCGGCAGCCTATCAGTCTTCTCCACCACCCGGGAAAAGGTTAACTTGCAATTCCCTTCCCAGGCTTTTAACCTTTTCAACCGGGTGCACTTCGCACATTCAGGCGAACCCAAAATCATTCCAACTTCGGATTTGCGCACACGCAATGGAATCTGCCCTGACTCATACAGTTTGCCTGCAACGTCCTCATCCCCATGCACAGGAGAACCCTACCAACCATGCGACGGCGTGATTTTGTCAAAGCGATGGTGGCGGCATCGGTGTCCGCTAAAACAATGTTGGCCCAGCAGGCCGCCACTCCCGCCGCCTCGGCTGCCGCCGCTCCCGTCGCGCCGTCCGCGCCTCCGCCTACACTGGCCGCACCCGGGCTAGTCCCTCCCGGTCCCGTCCCACCGGGTCCAGTCCCACCCGGTCCAGTTCCATGGATGCGTGGCCTGTTGGACGTAAAGCCCCTGCCCATGATGCCTCTCGTTCCCGATGCCGTGGCGCAGACCAACGCCAATTTCTTCAATGACCGGCAGTCGGCAACCTTGCGCCGGCTGAGCGAAATTCTCATGCCTCCGCTCCAGGGCTACCCCGGCGCCACCGACGCCGGAACGCCGGAGTTTCTCGATTTCCTGATTGGCGTCTCGCCCGTCGATCGCCAGCAGATGTATCAATCCGGTCTCGATCGCCTCGACTCCGAGTCGCAGCAACACTTCGGTGCACCGTTTGCCTCGCTGCAACCGGAGCAAGCCGACCAGCTGCTTCGTCCCTGGATGCAGACCTGGATGCCCGATCACCCGCCCGCCGAACCCTACGCGCGCTTCATCAATGTCGCGCACAGCGATATCCGCACCGCCACCATCAACTCGCAGGCCTGGAGCGAAGCCGCCGCCGCTCGCCAACCCGCTTCCGATATAGGTCTGTACTGGTTTCCCGTCGATCCCGACATCCATCGAGACGCCGCCTCATCCGGCAGCGGCCTCGTGCAGAGCGAACGACCTTGCTCGTGAACCCGCGCGCCGCACCCACGCTCCAACCCTTGCACCCTTGCATGGAACCAATGCAGCACAGAGAGAGAATCTGAAACATCATGGCTGAAGAAACCGTTGACGTTCTCATCATTGGCTCCGGACACTCCGGCGGCATGGCCGCAAAAATCCTCACCGAAAAAGGCATCTCCTGCCTCATGCTCAATGCCGGCCCCATCGCCGATGCGCGCAAAGACACCGCGATCAAACCCGCCTACGCGCTGCCTTTTCGCGGATTCAAACAGCCCGGTCGTTTGCCGCATGTCTTTCAGTCCGACGAATTCAATGCCAACACCTGGGTCGACGAAAAAGAAGTTCCCTACACCTTCGATCCGAAACATCCGTACAACTGGGTGCGCGTGCGCCTCTTCGGCGGCCGCTCGCTTTTCTGGTCGCGGCAATCCTTCCGTCTCAGCGATTACGAATTCAAAGGCAAGTCCCACGACGGCTTCGGCGACGACTGGCCCATCGGTCTCGCCGATCTGGCTCCCTACTACTCGCGGGTCGAAGCGATCTTTCGCGTGCAGGGCCGCGCCTATGGCATGCCGCAATATCCCGACGGCAATTTCGTTCCTGACGATTCGCCCTGGTCCGCCTGCATGCAGCGCTTCGTTACCGCGGGTCGGCAAATGGGCATTCCGGTCTGTAAGGCGCGCAGTTCTCTCGGCGTCGATGGACTGGCCAGCTCGGTCAACCTGCTCCTGCCCGACGCCTTCGCGACCGGCAAATTGCGCGCCATCCCCAACGTGGTTGTCCGCCAGCTCAGCGTCGACAAAAACACCGGCCTGGTCAACGAAGCTCACTTCGTCGATCGCCTTTCGCGGCGCGAAATGTCCGTCAAGGCGCGCGTCATAGTTTTGGCCGCGGGCACGCTGGAGAGCACGCGTCTCCTGTTGAACTCCAACCTGGCCAACTCCAGCGGCGTCATGGGCCATTATCTAATCGATCAGGTCTACGGTCCCGGCATCACCTGTTCCGTTCCCGAAGCACGCGACGGCAAAGCCACGCCGGAATTGATCGGTGGCGGCGCGCTCATTCCTCGTTTTCGCAACCTCACCACCAAAGCTCCAAACTTCATCCGCGGCTATGCTCTCAATATCTTTAGCAGCGCCGATCCCATGGACCCGCGCAACTTCGCCGCCTACGGAGCGGACCTCCAGAAAAAGCTGGACAGCTACAACGGCAGCGGATTTTCAGCCGGAATCATGGGAGAGGTTCTGGCGCACTATGAGCACTGTGTCCGCATCGACAACAACGTCGTCGATGCCTGGAACATTCCCGTCCTGCACGTCGAAACGCAATACACCGACAATGAGTTCAACATGGCGCGCGATGCCGTCGACACCGGCATTGCGCTGGCCGAAGCCTCCGGCTTCGAGGTTCTTTCCAAAAATTATGATCCCAATCCTCCCGGCTACAGCATTCACGAACTCGGCACCTGTCGCATGGGCAACAATCCAAAAACCAGCGTGCTCAACCAATGGAACCGGAGCCACGACATTAAAAATCTCTATATCGTTGACGGCAGCAGCTTCGTAAGTTCCGGATGGCAAAATCCAACCATGACGATCGTCTCCCTGGCCATGCGCGCCTCCGAGCATCTCGCCGAACAGATGCGTCAGGGAAATGTTTAGGTCCGCGTTTTTGCTGCAACGCAGTTTTTACCGCTGAATTCGTTCAGTGGAACAATAGCAACGAAGGCACGGGGCCTCTCGTCTCGCCTTCCCCAGGGGATGGCACATCGCGGATAACCTCCGCACAGGAAAGGGAACGACGCACATGATCAATCGCAGGAGCTTTCTCAAAGCCGCAGGGGTGGCAACGGCGGAAACGCTCGCCGCAACAAAAATCTATGGACTCGCCGGCACTCCGATTGCCGGCACTCCCCTCACCGGCGCGCAAAGCGAACCCGCTCGCCCCATCTCCGCGAACGATCACATTCAGATCGCGTTGATCGGCGCGGGCGGTCAGGGCCAGTTCGATACCTCCGTCGCCTTGCAGATTCCCGGCATCAAGCTCGTCGCCGTGTCGGATTGTTACGACGGCCGCCTCGCGCACACCAAGGAGCTTTGGGGTGACGATCTCTTCACCACGCGCGATTACAAAGAAGTCCTCGCCCGCAAGGATATCGACGCCGTCATCATCGGCACTCCGGACCACTGGCACAAACAGGTTGCCGTCGATGCCATGAAAGCAGGCAAGGATGTCTACTGCGAAAAGCCCATGATCCACCGCTACACCGACGGCCCGGAGATGATCGAGGCCGCGCGCTCCACCAACCGCATCATCCAGATCGGCAGCCAGCGCGTCAGTTCCGTCATCTATGCCAAGGCCAAGGAGCTGCTCGCCTCCGGCGCCATCGGCAAACTCAACATGGTCACCGCCTGGTGGGATCGCAACTCCGCCATCGGCGCCTGGGACTACACCATCCCGCTCGACGCTTCCGTCGTGACCTGCGACTGGCGGCAATTTCTGGGCACCGCGCCGGAGATTCCCTTCAGCTCCGAGCAGTTTTTCCAGTGGCGCAAGTGGAAGGCCTACGGCAGCGGCGTGGCGGGCGACCTCTTTGTCCATCTCTTCAGCGGAACGCACTTCGTCACCGGCGCGCGCGGTCCGGTCCGCGCCATGGCCACCGGCGGCCTGCGCTTCTGGAAAGATGGCCGCAATGTGCCCGACGTCATGGTCGCCCTCTTCGACTATCCCGAAGGCTTCAACCTCAGCCTCCGCGTCAACTTCGTCGATGGCGGCTCGGAAAGTGAAGGACTCATCTTCACCGGCTCGGAAGGCACCATGGAAATTGACGGTGACAGTGTCAGCGTCAGCAGCTCGCCGCGCGAGACGGAGCCCGGCTATACCGTCCAGACCTTCACCGATGCCATGCAGACGCAAATTCTCAAGCAATACCGCGAGAAATATCCCGTTCCGCATCCTCTCGGTGCGCCGCCGCTCGGATACGAAAAGTTCGTCGCCGCGCCCGGCTACCTCGACAGCTACAGCCACTTCGTAAATTTCTTCAACGCCGTTCGCACACGCCAGCCCGTGGTTGAAGATGCCGTCTTCGGCTACCGCGCTGCGGGAGCTGCCCTGCTCAGCAACATCAGCTATGAACGCGGCACCGTCGTTCATTGGGATCCCTACACAATGAAGCTGGGATAAAGGCCTGCGTTTTTGTAAAACGGGATGGCCCTGGCGCCATTCCGTTTTGCCGTTTCAGGGTGCCGCACCCGGCAAAGGCTGCGCACTCCGCGACGGTTTGCCTCCGCGGTGCAGCTTGGGAATCACAAATTCCTGCAGCAGCGCACCGGCTGCGCCTGCGGCCAGACCGATCAGCGCATTGTCGACGGTCACGCCTGCGCCATTGCGGTCCGACGCCGGATAGTAAATGTTCGAAATTCCCGCCGAAGCCATCGTGCCCAGCACGTTGGAATAATTCGGCTCCCAGCGTCCGTTGTCGCCCTTGCAGATCACCACCGTGGAAATGGCATACAACGCCCGCGAGCGAATGCTCCCCGTGCCCTTGTAAAAATAGCGCGGGTCCTGATGCAGCACCGACGGCAGAATCGCGCCGCCGATCATTACGCCGACAAAGCCATCGGCATAGCTGGCGCCAAAGCGTTTCGCATAGCCCTCGCTTCCCTGGCCATACCCGCTAAAGTCGTTTTGCCATTGCTGGATGCCCGCAATCGCGCCAGAGCCCAGAAAGGTCACCGGATCGATCGATGTCCTCCACGCCAGCCGAAATTTCTGCCCGGCGGTCAGCGACGGAGCATTCCAGTCATAGGTCGTATAAAAATTGGGAAAGACACCCAGCACGCGCTGCTTTTCCTCCACGTGCATCTGTTCTTCGGCCAGATCGTATTGGGAGTACACCGCATGCACGCTGGTCATCGCTGTCGCGACCCGCAGTGTTATATCCGGCATCGCGTAATACTCCCCTTGCGCCAGAGCAATCCTGGCTCCCGTCCAGTCCGTAAATCCATCGGCCGTGACGGTCACTGCATACGTTCCCGGCTGCAGCCCGGTAAAGTTGAAATTTCCCGTGCCGTCGGAGACCAGCGTCCGCTGCGTCTTCAGAACATCGCTCTTCAGCGTGATCACCGCGCCCATCACCACCGCTTCGGTGGGATCCGTTACCGTGCCATGAATGCTTCCGCCCGCTGGATGCGCGACCGTCTGGGAATCAAGCACCGGCGGAAGCGACTGTGCGTGCGCGCCCGGACCAAGCATTCCGCCCAGGAAAATTGCGCACAAAATCGATGGAATGCTTCGCAGTCGATGCAATGGATAGGGTCGGTGCACAAATTTATTCGATTCTATCTTGATAGACGTTCTTCCACCCCCGGTAGACGCTTTGGAACCGGGATTTCTTCTCCATCGCCTCCACGCACCGCGGAAATCTCCTCTTTTCCCGATGGCTGCGGCTCCCTTGTCGGCCTCGCGTTCGCCCGGTTCCCCTGAACGATGGCTGGCAGTCGATAGCAACAGGAAAACTGGTCTAGTATGGATGGGATGATTTTCTCGTCTCTTTCCATCTCCTGAAAAAAAGGTGCTTCTTTTTATGGCTATGACTGCCCGTTGGTTCGCACGTTCCGCAATGGCTTTGTTTTCAGCGCTGTTTCTCCTCGGCGCAGCGCATGCGCAAACCGCGCCTCAGTATCCCGACTACCCCAGCGAAACACCCGCCACCTTCCATGTGCCCACCGAGGGCATGAACTACACCCGCCGCGACGTCATGATTCCCATGCGCGATGGCGTCAAACTGCACACCGTCATCCTCATTCCCAAGGGGGCGAAGCACGCCGGCATCCTGCTCACGCGCACGCCGTATAACGCAACGGCGCTCACGACGAACGCCTACAGCACCGATCTCGGCACCAGCCTCTGGGGTTATGACAATGCCACCGAAACCATCATCGACGGGGGCTACATTCGCGTGGTGCAGGACATTCGCGGCAAGTACGGCAGCGAAGGCGACTTCGTCATGAACCGGCCCTTCCACGGCCCGCTCAACCCCACGCCGGTCGATGAATCGACCGACACCTACGACACCATCGACTGGCTGGTAAAAAACATACCCGAATCGAATGGCAAGGTTGGCATTCTCGGCATCTCGTACGACGGTTTCCTTTCGCTCACCCCGCTGGTGCATCCGCAT
>DATAWK010000017.1:0-10776 GCA_036267255.1 Acidobacteriaceae bacterium
CCTCAGCCGTGCGCCCCGCCTCTACCTGCTTCAGCGCAACGATAATCTGCGCCTCCGTGTGTCGGCTCTTGCTCATAACTGTTCCCCTTTCCTTCGTCCAAATCGTAGTCCAAATTGGACGGATTCTGGGGGTCAGGTCAGTGGCTTCTTATAACGCAGTAGTATTAGCGTTTACTTATAAATGCGTTGAGGCGCTCGTAGAGAACAATTTGAATCCTCCCGCCTTAAGAGGCTGATAGCCTTTGGTGTGAATCTCTTTACAAAGAATGCAGATGGCAAACACGGCGCCAAGTTGCATTATTACAACGTTAAAAATTCCTGCGCACGGCAGAGTTGCCCATAAACTTGTAGCGGCAATAACAAGAGGTCGCTGGGTCCTCAAAGCCTCTCGCCGCAAAAAGAGCCACATCTTGACCAAAAGGATCCCGAAGAGGGTCAGACCAACTAGTCCAGTATGCAAGACCACGGCTAGCAGTACGTTATCAATCGGAACTGGATTCTTTTGTTCGCTATAGGTTATTCCGCTACCGAGTAACTTAGAGGCTAAAGTCGAATGAGAGATGATATCTAGATAATACACCCCCTCATTGAGCCGCATGATGAGAGAACCCGTGTCTTGTAAATTACCCGCACTCATGTCGCCAACATTGCGCAACCCGGAGAGAATTGTGGCAATGCCTAATGTGAAAAACAAAAATGGCTGCCATATACCACGCGTAAGTTTCTTGCCATAGATGATAACTAAAGAATAAGTAATCGCACAAATGAATACCAAGTAACACAATCTCGTGAGAGTAGCAAAACATGCGATAGTAGAAAGCATAAATAGCAATAAACCTCTCACGGGAGACGTTCTGAATAGCGCCACTCCGAGCGCGCCACAAAAAGAACAAAACAGACCAAACGCGAGGCTTGATGAGAACAGACTGAATGCCCTGACTTGGTCAAAGAACTGCCAACTGGCTACTTCGAACTTTCCGTCGACGCTTTGTGTATGCAAAATCGGTTGCGCAGTAAGATATTGAGCGATTCCAATGACTGCGGAAACTATGAGAAGAAATTCGATGCATCGTACGATTGCTTTTTCAGAAACGGCGCCCCTGAACGCGAGTGCAGCGGGTCCGCACAGCAGGAGGAAATAGTAGTTGTCATAGGACGCAAGAACTTCAGTCAAGGACATGTTGTGTACAAAAATGAGATATGGCATGTCAAGAAGCAGAAACCCAATACATAACAGCCAGGTAAACATTGGTAGGTTACGGAAGGATATCTGCGGGTGCATAAGGGAACCGAGAATTAGCACGGCTAAAACAAAAAGGTTCATCGTCGAGTTGGTAACCACGATCTGACCACTTAACAAAGTGATCTGTAATTGTGGAACCAGCCCATTTATAAATGTAAGAATAAGAAGTACAAACGCGAGAAACGCAAGTTCACGATAACCCGGAAAGTTGGGTGGTCCAGGCGCTGCGTCCGCTCGTGCTCCTTTGTTCTCGCTTATGCGCATCTTTGTCCTTCAGCGCTAATATCCAGTTGGTCCATACATCGAAACGTCGGGAGTCTCTTTCTGTGCGCTACCTGAACTGCTATAGTGAGCTACATATCCATTTAGTGCTCCGGACTTACTAATGCTGCTAACCGTCAGGTCTACATCAACACTTTTGGGTGCGCAGAGCAGAGTCCCATCACCTGAATGTCGCCCGCAGGGCATCCAAACGCCGCCGCTCGTCAGGGTTGTTTCGCATGCGCTGAAAAGCATTCGCAACAAGGCTCCATCCAGAGGCGACAAAAAAGCTTAGCAGTATTGTCAGAATTACTAGAAGGGCTCGATGCGGCGAGGATTTCTTGTCAGGCGGGATGGCTACGTCTGAGATCTGGATGACTCCTTGGTGCGCCTCATCGAGTTTCGCCATTTCGAACTGCTTGGCCAGTAGTTCGTCGATGGTCTCGTAGTAGCGCAGATCGCGGAGGGCGTTGAGATAGGTCATGCCCGCTTCTGGAATGTTGGTCTTTGAGAGGCTAATGTCGCCCGTTACGTTTCCGCTTGGACCTGCCACTTTGGCAAGCTGTGCCTTTAAGGCATCGAGCTGCTGTTCCGCCATCACATATTGCGGATTGTCTTCCGTGACGGCCGAGCGCATTGACTGAAGCTGCACTTCTTTTGCCGCGATCTGACCGCGGAGTACAGCAGCGGACTCGATCAGAGCTCTCGCCTGGCTGTCCAACTGCAGTACGCCGGTGGACCGTTCGGTCGTTTTCATGGCGTTTTCGGCCTTTGTTAGATTCCCGTCAGCTTCCAGAAGCTGCTGCTGAAAGAATGCTCGCCGCTGTGATGCTTCAGTCAGTGTGAGGCTGTCAGAATGTTTTCGGAATTCAGCTACGTATGCGTTCGCAAGTTGGGCCGCAAACTTCGGATCGCGATCTGTCACCGTAATGCGGATCAAACCGTCCTTTACGCCGAGTACGACCGTGGAGTGCTTCTCGAAGGCGATGCGTGTGTCTACCATCGTTTTGTGGCGGTATCTGGCCATGAGATTGAAACGCTGAATCATGGCATCTTCGACGGTGCGGCTGCGAAACAGCGATACATACATATCGCCGGGATTTTTGAGTCCGAGGCCAGCACCGGCAAGCGAGGCCAACGCGCCGGAGCCGGCTACTTGAGATAGTAACGCCGAACTAATGGAAGAGTTCTGGCTGGGTGGGAGGACAACTGCCTCTGCGGTGTACTTGTTCGGTATCAGAAGTACAGTCACTGCGGTGAGGACCGCAGCTCCGAGCGTAAACCAAAGGATGAATCGCCTACGCTTCGAAAGAATGATCAAAACGTCCAACAAGTGCAGTTGTTGAGCGAGTTCGGGTTGGCCATCCGAATTTTGACGTGAGGCGGCTTCGCTCATTGTCTCCAGCTTCATTCCGGAGCCTCTCCAGCCCTCATTTTACCGACCGCGCAAGCAATCTGCTTCAGACCCCGACCAACTGCGGCCACTTTTCGTGCACAAAACTTTACGATTGGACTTGTGGGAATGTGCAAGCGGGTGGGTTGCTCGATCCATCCCGGACAGAAGAGGAACGCTGGATCGCCACTTCCGGGCATTGAGCGCTGCGCTCAACACATTGCTACTGAACTGCAAGCCCCTCTTTTCCGGCATTGCCAGCATACGAAGTATACCCGGCTTTTATGGTGTGCGTCCACGATAACCCTAATAAAATTACACAGATGTGCATCCTTGCGAGAAAGGCAGCCTGCTGCGGCCGATGTTGTTTATCGTAGTTGCGGGGTGCAGGTGAATCCTAGAGAATAGGAAAGTTATGACCAATCGCTTTGTGCCGTCATTTGTGCTGCTCTTCATGGCTGCGGCCACAGTTCTTTATCCTCAAGGTACGACGGATACTGGAACCGGGCAATCCCAGCAAGGCCTGCCTGCGGGCTGCACAGATGAGCTGTCCCTCGCGGGGGAAGATTGCTCGCAGGTTCAGCAGCGAATTCCGCAGGCTGCCCACGATCAAGAGAACGGCATTCCCCTCCCTGCAAATCTGGGACCTGTCTTGCCGGAGAGCACAACGTCCGGCGGCCAGGCACTATACAGAGAACGCCTGCTGGAGCAGCAACAGCGGCAATTTCCCCCCGAGTTGCCGACTGAGTTTCAGAAATTCGTAGCCGAGACCACAGGACAATTTCTACAGATTTACGGAGAAAACCTCTTTCGGCACGTGCCCTCAACATTTGCTCCCAGCGATCAGGGGCCTATTCCCCCCGATTATGTGGTTGGACCCGATGACGAGTTACGTGTCCGCGTCTGGGGCCAGATCAATTTCAGTGGGAACCTGCGCGTGGACCGTTCCGGCGATATCTATCTGCCTCAGATCGGACCAGTCCCGGTGGCAGGGCTGCAATTTGCGGCAGTCGACCAGCACCTACGGGCAGCCATCGCGAAGCTCTACCGCAACTTCGATCTTTCGGTCGATATTGGCCGGATTCGATCAATACAGGTTTATGTTTCAGGGCAGGCGCGGAGGCCAGGTGCTTACACGATCAGTTCCCTCAGTTCGCTCGTCGATGCAATATTTGCGACCGGCGGCCCCTCACCCGAGGGTTCGCTCCGTCATATATTGCTCAAGCGCGGTGGCAAAATTGTCGCGGATTTCGATTTATACGATTTGCTGATTCATGGAGACAAATCTCAGGACGTGCGGCTGCTTCCGGAAGACGTTCTCTATATTCCACCGGTGGGACACGAAGTAGCGATCACAGGAAGCATAAAAAGTCCTGCGATTTATGAACTGCGAGATGGCGAAACAATCGGCGATCTCATCAAGATGGCGGGACAAACCACAGCCGTTGCCTCGAGTTCCCGCATTGCTCTGGATCGCGTAGAGCATAACCAGTCTCGAAACACGACGGAAGTGGACTTCAATGCGGCCGGACTCGCGACAGTGCTTGCAGATGGAGACATTCTTCGCATCGATCCTATCCTGCCGGCATACGACAGGACCGTAACCCTCAGGGGAAATGTGGCCAATTCTGGGCGGTTTAGCTGGCATCCGGGCATGCGGTTAAGCGATCTGATTCCGGACCGAGATTCGTTAGTAAGCCGGAATTATTGGTGGAAGCGCAGTCATCTGGGTTTGCCGACCCCTGAATTTGAGCCTGCCATCTCTACGTTGGGCGAAAACTCGCGGCAGCCCGCATTTGGTGGAAACAGGCAGTCGCTTGGGGCGAACTCTCCCGGCTTGACTGCATCCGAGATGCAGGCCACTGTGACGGATGCTTTGAAGCCTGAGCAGCCTGCGGGAGAGAATTACTCAAGTTCTTCCGACGCCCAAAACCGTGCACAGAACCAGTACCAGTACCAGAACCAGAACCAGTACCAGTACCCGAACCAGAACCAGTACCAGTACCAGTACCAGCCCCAGCGGGGATCGAATGCATCGGTAGCCTCAGAACTCGCGCAGGCTCCCCATGACGACAGCTCCCGGATAATGCAAAAGAATCGGGTCTCTCTGCCGGACTTACAGATCGATTGGGACTACGCGGTCATCGAGCGGATCGACCCTCAATCTCTGAAGCCTTCTTTGATTCCATTCGATCTGGGAAAACTGGTTATCGAGCACGATCCCTCCGCAAATTTGACCCTTGAACCGGGCGACACGGTCACTATCTTTTCGCAGTCCGATATCCGCGTGCCTATCGACCAGCAAGTCAAATATGTCGACCTTGAGGGAGAGGTTGCTCACGCCGGTTTTTATAGCATCCAGCCGGGCGAAACGCTGCGTGATGTGGTGCGCCGGGCAGGGGGCTTGACGCCGCGTGCCTATTTATATGGATCAGAATTAACTCGGGTGTCGGCCCGCTTGCTGCAGCAGCAGCGGCTCGACGACTATGTACGCAGTTGGACCCTGGAGGCAGAACGCGGCACGCAGGCGTTGGCAATTTCGTCCAGCACCTCGGCGGATGTAGCGGCGTCACGGACTGTGACCCAGGATATGATCTCCCGCCTGAGCCAGATCAAAGCCACAGGACGTATTGTTCTGCAGTTTAGTCCCAATAGCTCTGGCATTGATGACATCCCCGCAATCAGTCTGGAAAATGGCGATAAGTTCGTAGTCCCCTTTGCCCCAGGCAATGTCAACGTTATTGGCGCAGTGTATGACCAGAATTCGTATCTCTATCAGCCCGGAAAGGCTTTGGGCTATTACCTGCAGTTGGCAGGCGGCACAAATCGTAATGCGGACTGGCGTCATGCTTTTCTGATCCGCGCCGATGGGTCAGTCGCCAGCCGAACGCACATCAAAGGCTCCGGCTTCTGGAAAGAGTCTTTCAATAACATCAAGCTCAATCCCGGCGACACGATCGTTGTGCCGGACAAGACGCTTCGTCCAACAGCTTTACGTGGCTTCATTGAATGGTCGCAGGTGTTTTCGCAACTGGCGCTGGGCGCGGCTGCAATTAATGTTCTTTGATGGCAGGAGCGGTTTTGAAAGGCGCTACGCGGTCGCTGCTGCGGAAGCCGACATCCCGCTACTGGCTACTGTGAACCTTTCGCGGGAGGGGTAAAGATCAGGCCAAAGGTGGCCGTGACCGTATCCGCAGGAGACGAGCGCAGAATCGGAAAGCGCCAGCGTTCCGCAGTTATGCCGCCTTCCAATTGCCATGGGCCTCGCAGTTGCCAAAAGCCATTTGCGGAAAAGTCTGTCAGATTGCCGCCGCCGATCATGTGCCGGTCATTAAACTGGCGGCGCATGGAAATATCCACTTTACTTATGCCGGAAAACCAGTACGTTGCCTGAGCGTCTAACCCCGTCCCAGCCCTTCCCACCCAGCTTCCGATCAGTTGCCCGGCATTCCGATACCCGCTGGCATAGTGCTGATTGAAGTACACCGCACCTACGCCGTCCGCATAGTTCGGAATGTTTGTGTAAACCGCCTCTGCTCGCAGATCGACCTGGTGAAGGCGAGGAAGGCCTGCGATGTAGATGCCGGGACTGATCGCTGACCGGGTGAGATAGACGATGGGAGATGGCTCATCGTTAGACATCGCATCTGTATAAAGTGATACGGTGCGCAGGCCAGGAAGCCGATAAGCAAAATGTGCTCCCCCGTATCTTTTGCCGGGATCGACAGGCTGGTTATTTCCATGGAAACTGAAGGTATGGAGCCACGTTCCAATTGTCGCTGGACGCCCATAGCCAGCCCAGATGCAGGCGATTTCGAAGCCGAGTTCCAGGTTGGGAGACATTTTGAGATCGAGTTGATCTCCCCAAATGAAAGGCTGCGGGTTCAATGTTTTTGTCGCGGAACCATATGGAGTTGAAGTAGATATGGTTTCGCGGATGTAATGCTGTCCTCGTAGCTGGCCCAGAAAAAAGGTATTGTTCATTTTGCCCAGATAAGCAAGCAGCCCCGGAAACTGTACGGGCTTATCGTGCTGGATCAATAGAACGACTGGAGCTTCGGCGTTATTCGACAAAATCAGCGAGGTCGAGCGTGATTGTCCCCACCATTGGCTCTGTTCCCCAAATGTGGCTTGCCAGCCGAACATTTTCATTGAAACCGTAGCTTCAACCGGGCGCATCCGGTCCAATGACGAGACTCCTGGTAGAGGCTGAACCGGCAGACCGTCCATGACCGAAATCGCATTTAGCGCACTGGCATTATAGGCAAACAAACTGCGGGACTGCTGATATTCTCCCCGGAGCGCGACCGCAAAGGGACCGTATTCCGCGTGGAGCTGGACCCCGTTGATCGAGTTGAATCCCTGACCGTAGGGTCTTCCAAAATCGTCGTAGATAGTCTGGGCAAAATGAAATGAGTCGCGCAGAGGAGGACCGGCAATCTGTGTCAATCGCATATAGGCGTTCGTCAAGCCCACTGCACGGTTCGGGGACCCGTGCAGCAAAGTAGTGTCGTAGAAAAACTCCAGTGCCAACCGATCCACGATTTTCCTTGCCTCAGGATCCCTAGCGTCTGTGTCTGCATCGAGGGCTTGTTGCGCTTCTTCAACAAGCCTGGCGCACTGTAAGCGCGTCCACGGCCGCATGCCCTCCATCGCGTCGGGCGTATAACCGAGCGCCGTCAGTCGATCGAATGCAGGATAAATCCAACTGTCGAGCGGGACGGCACTGGAGGCTATAAAGGACTCGCCCTGGGGACCATCATCCGGCGATGAAATGGCTTCAGCGAATCCCCTTGCGCAGTTCTGCTCTAAGAAAAGGCCAACAAGAAGAATAAGCCAAAGTCTTCGCAAAATTTGAGGCTCCTGGTTACGGCCGTTGCGATAGTCGTCTTGCGGATGGTCGGCGCTGCCTCAATTACCGTATTCAAGCACTGAGGCATCGTTAGGCTTTCTCTCGCGGATTCAAGGCAAATTACGTTCTCCAGAATCGCTCGTTTGCTTTCACCGGAAACCCGTCGTGTTCTCAATATAAACACATTATATTTGTCGCTTTTCATCCGCTTATGAAAACGTGTGCCCTCGGCCGAGACAGGCATGCGCAGGACGCATTTCAGCATGGACTTAAACTGATTTGCAATTGATTGAATGCCGATGCTCACCGGCGTAGAGCGGAAATTGTTCCATTGACTGCTCATTGTTAAACATTCGCGAAGATTACATGACTCAAATTGTGCAACAGAAAGCGTCTAACTATGACTGGCCAGCCTATTGCCGGCCCAAGAAAGTAGCTGTAAACCACTCATCTACAAATGGTTATGTCTCTATTAACATTTGCGCTGCAAGATTTTCCGCCTGGCAGTTGTCCAGTATCCGTTGTTTGTATTTCCACGCGAATCATTTAGCATTTTGCAGCTTGGCATGATAACATTCTAATAATTTCCAGCGTCTTTGCGATGGACAAGGATGCCCTGCTAGCGCTCACTCTGTGAATGACTGTGCACCAGATTGCTCGTTCTGCTCTTCCCCAAAAACTCACGTTGTTTTCTGCTGGCAAGTTAGGAAAGTCGAGTTAAATCTCGAGATATTCGGCACGATAAAGTAGTTTTGGCTCTATCAATAACTACAACTACTGGAGGACGTGTGCAAAACGGGCTCGTTGAGGCTATGCCGACTCACGCAGATGTTGAAGTTGGGAGCAGTGTTGATTCAGACAACTACCTCGCTATTCCAATAGACTCGATTCACTCTTGGTCTTATGTTCGAATGCATGCGGAGAGCTTCAATCCGTATTCATTCTTGTATAGAGTTGCAAAGCGCTGGGTAGACATCGGCATGTGCTGCCTGTTTTTGCCGATCGTGCTGCCACTGTTTCTCGCCGTTATGTTAGCGGTTTGGTTCTCTTCTCCGGGACCGGTCTTCTATCGGGAAAAGAGGATAGGACAGTTCGGAAGGCCATTCGCCATTTTCAAGTTCCGCTCCATGCACACCCAAAAGTACATGCGTGACGTATTGCAGTATAAAGAGTGCAATCTGACGCAGATGAAGCGGCGAGTGGATCAGAAACATGAATACGATCCGCGTATCACTTCGGTAGGCAAATATCTTCGAAAACTCAGCCTTGATGAGTTGCCGCAATTACTAAATGTTTTGCGCGGTGACATGTCCCTTGTTGGTCCCAGACCAGTGGTCGAGGCCGAGTTAGAGCGTTATGGCGGTTATGCTTACTTCTATAAGCTTATGGTGCCGGGCATCACCGGACTTTGGCAGGTTTCCGGCCGCAATGACGTAAGCTATGTACGCAGGGTGCTCATGGACGCTGAATACTGCACAAAGTGGAGTCCTTGGTCCGATATATCCATTCTCTTGCGCACAATTCCTACCGTGCTGAAAACCAAGGGAGCTTATTAGCGGCCTGTCGCTGTCACGTGTCACCTGGGTGCCGCGATGATTCAACAGAAGCGCAAGGACGCGAGCCGGCGGCTGTTGAAGTGTTTCTGCTCAGCAAGTGCAAATCGCAAATGCAGTCAGTTAAACCGGCTGCCCACTCGCAACCTGTCGAAATCATTGCGCGGAGAAATGGCTTTCGTGAGTACCTGAGGCGACGCCAAGGTGACCGATTCTTCGGACTGAGTTGCGGTCCGCCTTCTCAATCTCCGGAACTGATTGTATGAGCCTTTCGTGTATCACGAAGGGATTGACGCTTTTTGTGGCGCGGGTTCTTCAGAATCAAAACCAAGCAACGCCCTCGAACTGGTTTTGGAAGGCTTAACGATGGCAATTTTCTTCGCCTATTCTGCGCTTTCTTTTGTAAGCTAAATAGTCGATCCTGAAAAAGCCGTTGTCAGGCAGCTCGTACGGCGAGTAACGAGCCGATCACGCTGGACTGAGACTGAAGTTGGCTCAGGATTGCGCAGATTGGGCGCATAAAACGGCGCCCAACAGCCCTCAGCAGCTTCTGGAAGTTCATTGCGGCAGCGGCCAGGACGGCGTTAACCGCATCTCCGGCAGCCCCTTTCAACCGGTTGCGTTCTAACCGGTGTTCCGTCTTCAGATGTCCGATGCTCGGTTCGACTGCTGCTCTGCGTTTCATCCTTCGCCATAGGGTTTGCGACGTTCGACCTCTGCGCCGCTTGTCCACATGAATCGTGGCTTGCCCCTCATGACCGCGGTATCCCATGTCGACATGCACTTCTTTGACTTGCTTGCCGAGTAACTGCTCAACCTGCCTGATCTGTGTCGCCAGCGTGTGTCCATCGTACGGGTTGGACGTGAAGCTCTTTGCGCCGACGAACCATCCACCGCGGCTGCTGACTGCTACGCTGACCTTGTTGCTGAACTCGTATCTCTTCTCTGCGTTGCCCTTGGCGATACACTGCACATCGGGTTCATGAACGCTATAGACCTTGTTCTTGTCATAGCGTTGTTGTGCATGGATTCTATGCGCCGTTTCAAGTAACTTCTTCAACTCACCCGTTGGCTGTTCTACCTCCGTTCGATCTCGCGCAACACGCGTCCCAACTGCGTGCGCAGTGTGCGGATTGCAGATTGCTTTGTCCTCCGTGCAGGCGTATTTGGCGCGTCGCAGCCCTTCACTTAGTGAACGTCTCATCATGTTAAGCCGCGAATCCTCACCATTCCATCCGCGCCGATCCTGGCAATGCTGAGATCGCTGACCGGTGAGCAAGCCTCGCGCTACTGCTCTCGGCGCAGAAAGAAAATCCGTACAAGGTTTGGGCGTATCAACGCGCGGCCGCACGCATCCGACATTTGTCCGAAAGCCTTGACGAGATGGTGCGCGCGGAAGAAGATGTCACCCAGTTCTCTGGTATAGGCGAGACGTAAGTTTTTTAGTCAACGATCGGGACACAATGGGCGGCGA
>DATAWK010000018.1:0-2231 GCA_036267255.1 Acidobacteriaceae bacterium
CTTTGAAACACAACAGCCACGGGTTTCTGGCCGACCGTTCACTACTAGCCCAAGGAGAAACATGGAGCCTCGATGAGTGCCTCGGGCTGTTAATTGCCAATCGGTACGCATTTTCATTCAGGTCGCCGGATACTTGCCGACTTCCCGGGACCGATCAGAGTGCTACCTCGAGACTGCAACGAAAAAGCGCGGCGTAAGGGCCAATTACATCTTTACGGTAACAAATAGACGTATTCTGCAATTTATCTTGTCAACTCCGCGGAAACCGAGCAACACTGGTGTCATTCGCCATGCCTACCATCGACGAGCAACGAGCTGCTGATCTCTCTACCCTGGCCGTAGCTTGTTTAGGGCGCCCCCTGACGACGTTTGAATCCCAAATCATAGAAGAAAGCACAACATCGGCCTCGTCCAATCCGGTTCCTGCGCCAGTTAAGGCTGGCTCCGTTGAAGGAGCATTTCTGCGATGGATTGCAACGGATCCGAAGGCGGCGGCCTTTATCGACGCCAGAGGTATTCGCGTCAATTCACTCGTCTTAAGTGGAGATTTGGATCTCGATAATTGTTCGCTTTCAACGAGTCTCATGCTTCGTGATTGCGAGATTGTCGGATCAATCCGTCTTGATTCCGCGGCGCTGAAGAATGTCAATTTCCGGCGATGCACCATCAATGGGGTGATAAGAGGAGAAAATGCCGTCGTTAAGGGTTCTTTCGAGATTTACAAATGCATTCTTAAGAGCGCAGTCGCACTAGACCGGTTAGAGGTTACCGGAGCCCTCTCCCTATCGGGAACGGATGCTTTGCAAATCAGTGGTGGAGATATTCGTCTGGATGGAGCCAAGATAGCTGGCAGCGTATTTCTCTCCGAGGGATTCAAGACAGGCGTTCCTGTACGCATGCACAATGCGCGCATGGGAGAACTGGATTGCAGTGGAGCGGTCCTTGCCAGTTGCGATGGTTCGCTGTCCTTGGATGGTGTAACCATCAATGGCGACCTGACAATGTCAAACGGTTTTAATTGTCCCGGCGAGGTCCGGCTGCCGGGTGCCCACATACAAGGCAATCTTGAATGCATCGGGGCAACAATAGGAAGTCTCATCTGCCACAACATGACCGTCGATGGGGACTTCATGTGGATCGACATTTTAAACGCGGCCACTGCCCGGTTGAGCCTGGTCGGCGTAAAAGTAAAGAGCTTTAGAGATCAGAAGTCTACCTGGCCTCAGCCTGGGAACCTGGAGCTGGAGGGACTGGTTTACGAACTGCTCACCGTACATGAAGATTCAGCCAGTGGCGTGGCGCCGAAAGGCGAATTGACTCCACGGAAAGCATTCAACGCCACAGATCGCATCGAATGGATCAATCGGCAAGAAGACGATCGACTGCGAGAACCTCAACCTTGGATGCAGCTTGCAAAAGTCGCCTTGGCGCTCGGAGACGAGTCTGGCTCTCACAAATTGGTTTATACGCTGTCGCAGCATCGTGCGGCCCAATCGCCCTTTCTGATTCGACGTGCTCGCATTGCATTCGCATGGCTCAGGGAACAACCATTTCGAATTGCCTGGTCGATTATTGCGATTCTCATTGTTTCGGCCGGAATCTTCTGGGCTGCAAGCGTGACTGGAGCGATTGCACCCCGCGAGAAGGACTCTTATGCAGCATGGGCGAAGGGTCAGCCGTTTCCAGCAGCCTATCCGAGGTTCAATCCGGTCATCTACGCTCTTGAAAATGAATTGCCCCTGGTCAAGTTTGGGCAAGACGATAAATGGGCGCCAGATCCTTCACACAACCCAATAGCGCTTGGGCCCACCTGCTTACTTCAATGGACTGCCGCATTCAATAGCTACAGCTTTCTGACTTTCGTGCGTTGGTTCATCATCGTACTGGGATGGATCCAAGCGACGGTCCTTGCCGGTGCTCTCGGTAGCAGGTTTAAGTCGTAGGCATGTAGCCAGAATCGCTAGCATACAAGATCCTTTGGAGGATCTAAAGAGATAGTGGCGTTTTGTTCAGTCTCCCTTGGGAGAAGTGAATGGTTCGCCAGTCTGTACTCGACTCAGCTAAATAGCCATCATGCGCGATTGGTATCGATAAACGCCGAAGGGTCCCGGAGTATTTCTGAAATGATGCAAATCGTCAAACCACGTTGCTTCAGCGCCGTGATCAACACCCTCGACATTTATTCCCAGGTTGCTGCTTTCCGCGGGCAGAGGTCTGCACAAGAATGGACC
>DATAWK010000019.1:0-1802 GCA_036267255.1 Acidobacteriaceae bacterium
TTGTTCCCAGTGGACATACGTAGCTTCGTCACACCACTCAGACAACTTTGGCATGACTTTCTTATGGCTGCCAGAGTTCCGAAACGCCCGCATGGCTTCTGGATCTTTCCAAACTGTAATAGTCCAGAAAACCAGCCCGCGCTCGTGTATGGTCAGCGTCCGCAGGTTGCCATCCGCTTGGCGGGCCTGCAATGTTGAGCGCACCGCATTCCAGGCAAAGCCAGGGAAAAACCGCAGTTTCCGTATCCTTAATCTTGTGACCGATACCCAGCTCATTTTCTAAACAACGCTTGTGGCCTAAAGGACGGCACATGGCAAGAGAATAGGGGGAACTTGTCAATCGGGAGAGCCGACGCGTCTAAAAATCGCCCATTAAACAACGGCTGGTGAAAAGCCGAATTAAGAAAGGCATGAGCCGGAAAGTGTCATTTTTTCCGGGACCCCTTGGCGACGTCAAAAAGCACAAAACAGTGAGGACCCACACTGGCGATGGCATGAAAAAAATTGGGTTCTTCGACATTTTCAGTGGATCAGTAGCATGGGACTTGGAGCTTGCCCGCTACGAAATAGAGCATCGCGAGCAGGTTTTTGGTTGTTCGATAGCCACGCGCTTTTCGCTTGGTGGCCGAAAAGAGACTGTTCAAGCCTTCCATGAAGGCGGTGGTCAGCCCTTTCTTCCAATGGGCCAGAAGGCCCTTGAGGTGACTTTCCACCATCCCGGCCGCAGCGACCATGGGTTGCAGTAGATCGTGGCCGTCTTTGGCCGCCGTGGTTTTGACCCAGTCGCACCAGGTGACAAAATCCTTCCGGGCTTGGGTGATGCTGGGCACCCGGTAGATGTCTTGCAGGATCAGCCGCATTTGATACGCCGTTGCTGTCAATAAGTGTTTCCAATCCATCTGCTCTAATCGGGCCAGTTCCTTCTCGGTGTGGTTCTCCGGGTTCTTGCGGAATATCCACTGGCTCTTGGCCAGCTGCCGCCGCTTCATCTCGTCGGACTGCGCCTCCAAACGCCGCACCTTTTCCACTCCCTCGTTGACCGCCGCAATGACGTGAAATTTGTCAAACACGATGGCCGCGTTGACCATGTGGTCCTTCACGCCCCGGATGTAGGCCGGGCTCATGTCGATGGCCGCCTGCGTGATCGCCTTGGGATGCCCGTTGTGCGCCGCCAATTCCTCGGCGAAAGAGGACCAGACTTCGGCTCCCTTGCCCTCCACTCCGAACAACACCCGCTTCTCCACCAAGTCCGCAAATACGGTCACATAATTGTGTCCCTTGCGACGGTTCATTTCATCGGCCCCCACCCACACCACTTCCGACCAGTCGGCCCGCTCGCGCGCCGCCGCCACATGCGCGTGCAGCATCCGCCACATCCGCTGGTCGGTCTCCCCCAAAATCTCCCCGGCTTTCTTGACCGGCATCTCCCGGGTCAGGGTCAGCGCAAAGGCCTCAAACTCCTTGGTGAAATGTTTGCTCCGCCCCTCCCACGGCGGGGTCACCCGATAAACCGCCCCGTCGCCCTTGCGCTTGCCGCGCGGCAGCGCGCTGACGATCACGCATTCCTTGTTGAACACGTTGAGATGACGCCACTGCATCGCCTCGACGTGATCGTAGCAAATCACTTCCCGGCCCCAGCGCTGGCTTTCTTGCGGCCAAAGCCGGTCGGTCTCTTGCACGCAAATCACAAAGGTCTGCTCCTTCTCCTCAAACTCCGTTCGGATCACTTTCCAACTCTCCCCCAAACCCAACAATTGATGAAACGTCTCTTCTGGTGTCATCATCCAATGCTCGCCAATTCC
>DATAWK010000020.1:0-1620 GCA_036267255.1 Acidobacteriaceae bacterium
CAGTAGTGTCGAAAGTTCTCGTTAAGTACTGTCTTTTGTTATTGGTGGGAATGTTCTAGTCCCATTAATTGTTAAATAACTGTGCAACTCGTGAATCTAAGCCAGTTCAATAACGTTATTCCAAGCTCTCTTCTGGATAGGATTGCGGTCGAGTACGACGTCGACCGTTGCAACCATATCCGGCTCCCTGGGCAGGCCGTTTTTGCCTGCTTGTTGGATGCAATGCTCAACCATGGCGAGGTAAGCCTGCGCGTCCTGGAAGAAACCTATCAGCGCAGAACGGGCTTAACGGCGGATCACAGCAGCTTCGGAAAGCGCCTGGGCACTATATCGCCCCAATACTTCCGCGCCATTTTCGAGTTCTTGTACGATCAACTCTCACCGACCATCAAGCCCGGAGAGGCAAAAGCATTGCGTATTCGCCGCATTGATGCCACAACGGTCATACTCTCGGCCAAACTAATCGGCTTTGGACATCTCTACACGAACACCGGCCAAACACGGACGGGCCAAGGCCACCGGTCGATCAAGTCCGTCTTCTCGCTCACGGAGGAAGGCCTCCCTTCGTTCTTGCGTCTGGCCATAGCCCGTGAAGAAAACAGTGATGTCAAGGCACTGGGAAGAGCACTGCGCGAGCATGCCAGACCTAACGACCTTTGGGTATTCGATGCAGGATGCCATGACCGCAACGTTATGCTCGCTCTGCATCAGGCAAAAGCGTATTTTTTGACGCCGCACTCTACGCAAACGCTCAATATAGATCAGGTTGTTCAGCAAACCCCACCCGAAGAGTTGCTCTCTTCCGATCCTGGAAAGCAATCTGCTCACTTCCAAGTTGTCCGAGTCGAAACCGCTGCATTTGGCAACCACGCTGACAAGAAAAAGTGGCAGCAGATGCCATTGGTCGTCGTGCAGGGACTGCGCTGGGACCTGCGTACCAAGCAGTGGAAGCCGATGACGCTCATGACCAACTTGCCTCTCTCGGCGGACGGCACACGCGCCGGCTTGTTTACCTTCGAGGAGGTAGGCGATATTTACCGACGCCGATGGGAGATCGAATCTTTCTTCAAGTTCATCAAGCAGCATTTAGGCTTCGAGCATATTATCAGCCGTACGCTCACCGGCATCGAGGTGATGATCTATATGAGCCTCATCGCCGCGCTGCTGATGATTTGGTATCAGCGCGTTACCAGGATCGACCGAGGATGGAAAGCCGTCAAAATCTGGTTGTCCGGCGATGCCCAGGAATGGGCTCAAGACCTCCTTTTTGATGCTATGGACATCCGGTTAAGGAAGCCGAAAAGATACCGTAGAGCCGTTTAGCAGGTGTCCGCACCCAACTTTCGACACTACTGAATTCATTCGCCGGGCGATCCGAATTGCCCGGTATCGATGGCATCTCAACTTTTGAAAATTGGCTCTCGGAATAGAGCGCCTTACCCGGGCCTACTCGTTTTCAAACCCGTGTCAAGCGCCGGCCATCTTATATTGCAATCTACTCGAAACGACCGATCTAATACTTGGAATCTCAAGAATCAGAGGGCTATAATGAGGACAGACATTTTAATTGTCAGAGGAACATAAAATGGACAGCTTTGGAACACGCCGCGCTCTGTCGCT
>DATAWK010000021.1:0-17135 GCA_036267255.1 Acidobacteriaceae bacterium
GTCTTCACCCCAGCCTCGTGCTGCTTCAGGATGCCAATGATCTGCTCTTCGCTGTACCGGCTCTTCTTCATACTCCGCCCTCCCGTTCAATTTACGAGAGAACTCCAGTTTTATCTGGCTGAGTTTTCCGGGGGCACGTCACTCTGGTGAGCAGGTTCTGCAGAGATTGCTGAACGAATTCCCGCGGCACACTGTGGTGATCGTAATATGGGTCGACTACTGGCGCATAAAATGCAATCTCCAAATCGACATCATTGGCAGCATGTGCAACTGCCCACTGGGATATCATTCCCGTGATCGCTAATTCGGACGAACCCGCTTTCGGAATATTGGCAGACGCTACAACGTTGAAGGACGCAGGCCCGAGGCCAGTTTGCGGATTCCACACCTGGAAATCGATTTCGTCGCTAGGGCTTATAAAATTCTGCTCCGTACCAAAAGAGCCAGCGAACCCCCCGATTTCTATTCGTTCGTCAGTCCACGATACGATGTAGAGAGTTACCTTGTCGGTTCCGGGATCTTTCGTCGAACCAGCATTCCATCTCTTACTTAAATTGCTGACTCGGATGTAATCGGAATCTCCTGTGTAAGCAGTTGTGGTGCCAAAACCGCTTCCACTTATAGTGATGTTTTGCAGCTGCCGAGGCGACACTGCGGAGATCAAGCTAATGCTTGGGGCCGTTGTTGCAGGGTTCTCTGAACCTGGAATAGGTGTCCCCGCAATTGTGCCGCCCTCTTGGTTTGAAGCAATCTGACCTTGCGAAGATGCCGAAGTGTGGACGCCTTTTGCGAGCACCCAATCCCGTTGAATCCCTGATACGCGAAAGCCGGCCACCTCTCCATCAAAGCCGCCCTCATAGCGATGGTGCTGCCAGAAATGGGAGACTGTCTCTCCAATTGCCGGCACGTCAAGGGGAGATTGCTGATTTCCGGCCCGGCCAAACGTCTGTGTGCGGCCGGGAGACGAGGCAACAATCTTTCCGTCCAACATGATGTACTGCCCGTCGCTACCGTAGCTGACACCAATGGCGTGCCATTCCCCAAATCTAAATTTGGTTTTCCGCGCCCCGGTCGCTGAGACCTGATTTACACCTTTAACCGTTGCCATCCAGATTGACAGTTCTCCGTCGCGCGTGACGAGTATCTTCGTTGTACCGGGCCAAGTAACATCTCCGCCTTGGACGTCGCTGGAAAAGATCATTGCGTCATTCTGGTTCGGCATGAAGCGGTAGTTGTCATAGTGGTACCCGTCATTCACTTTGATCCAGAATTCCAGCGTCCCTTGAGCCGGAATGAGCCCAGGATACTCAATACGGCTCGAGTCGGCCGCCGAGAAAACAGCACCCTGGTTTCCAATTGCGTTCGTCCATCGGATGCCGGTTCCGGCGCCTATGGTGTTGCCAGCGAGTTTGTCTTCAACTGGCAATGTCGTCGACTTGAGGTTCAAAGGTTGGGGAATATTGTGCTCGACCGCAACTCCGGTACTGATAATCATCGCCGCAACAAGGGACCCGCTCGCCACCGCCCATACCTTCATGCGCGCGTTTCCAGCGAGCCTCGCGATTAATAGAGGCTTGGCCCAGAAGAATAAGAATGCGGACGCAATCTCAGCCCAGGCGACCGCAGAGTAGCCGACCAATGTTGTGCGCATGAATGCGGTTTGGACAATTGAGGCGAGGAAGAAGCCGCCGACCCCTCCGCCCCACTTGCCTGCCACCGCGCAGACAACCACGAGTGCAATCGCACCTACCAGGCCCGCGACTTGCGTGACGGGGTATGCAAGCAGGGAAGGCATCAAATGGTAGATCACCAGTCCAAGGATCACTCCCAACGGTATGCCGGCCCAGAACACCTGCTTTCTCCAACGCGAAAGAAGCACGCTTTGTAACTCAATTGAACATTCCACACGCACCGATTCCCGGCCGCCGTTGGAATTGAGGGCGATGGCTCCAACGTAATGAAGCCCCAGGTCAAGTTTAGATGTGTCGACTGTAAACGCGATCTCTTGGTGGTGCCGGCGCGCATCAAGTTCTGATTTAGAAACGATGAGCCAGTCTGGATGAGAGGAGTGAATCGAGCCCGCGAGCACTCCACCGCCGCGGTTATCGACACTGAAAGTGCAGTGGCGGCGATCCCCACGGCTGAGGACTCCCAGGGAGAATGAAGTCTGACTGACAACTAGCTGCGGACTGTCCGTACCAATTACAGGAACGCCCACCTCGGGCCGTGCAACAACGGGCACAGACGAAGGCTGCCCTTCCATGGACCCTGTTTCCCTGAGTGCGTTCTGGATCAGTTCTTCAGCTCTGTCCCGGCGAATGCCCAAGTCGCGCGCCTGCTCCAACAGATCGTTCTTCTCTGTCGAGGTGAGTACCTTATCTCGAAGCGTAAAGTTGACAAACTCGCGGAATTTCTCCTCGGCAGCCCTTGCGCCCGCAAGTTCCAATTGCCGATCGTATGCCGCTTTCGTGTCCACGTCGCTCAGAACGGCAAAAGCATGTTGGAGGTTCTCCTCCGCGGTCTTGATGAACGGAACGAGTTCAATGATCAGCGGATTGTTCTTGCCCCCATGTGCCTGTGCCCCTCTCTGTCGCCACCAGTTCGCCCTTGCTCTGTGTGCTACGGCAACTTCCGCCGCCGTTATATGCTCATGCGCATTGAGCCCGAGCCGCTCATAGTGAGTGATCTGTTTTTCAACAGCAGTTCTCCAACCACCCTTCCTGTATTTGTCCGCGTCGAACGGTTCCAGGCTCCTCCGGTCCGTCCTAGGCTGTTCGTATCCCCGCTTGAATAGGATCTCCCACGAAAAGCGCCCACCGCTGTTCTCGGCGCACGCGGATTCTAAGGACCCATCAGAGCACCAAAAGATTGCTTGCAGGGAGCCTAGTGTCTTAGTTTGGTCGAGCCAGTCAAGGAAATCGCCGTTGTCGCTCAACGGAGCCAGGACAACCCCTGTTGGGTAAGGCTCGCTCCCATCGACTGCGTCTCCCAATGTGAACTTGAGCGGCACCTTGTCCGCAAGGACAAAATAGTCTTGCGATAGGCCTCCATCCTTACGCTTTGGAATCGGCCTAGAGTCATTACTTGTCTGCCGGATGATACCCGATGGCCGAATAGGGCCGGTATATTTGTCACCTGCACCAAGAACGAATGTACTAGCGCTTCGCGCGATTGACTCTAATCTTGCAAATCGATCAGCGAGCTCTTCCATCCCTTCCGACCTCCGACACGAAGAACCTAACCTAGCTGCTAACCGACATTTTTGCCATATTCTGCACTGCGGCTTCTCGCTGCGCCGCGCTCAACCCACCTGGCCGCTCTACCTTTACCGTTATCGATCGCCCGGAAGGCACATGCTTCGCGTACACATCAAGCATCCCATCGGCGCTGTACTGGTAGGTCACCGCGATTGGGCTCCCCTGCGGTGATGGAGGAATATCACTGATAGCTCCTTCGCCAATCTTTGTTGCCTCATCCACGGCGCAGGTGTCGTCAGATCCCATCTCGCCACCTTCCATCACCGTGATCTGCACTCCGCGCTGATTTGCCGTTACGGTATGAAATGTTTTGGTAACCTCATGCGGCACAGGCGTGAACTTCGGAATCATGAGGAAGTTTCGCAGTTCCGTACCATCGCGCAGTGCATCTGTCCCCAGGTTGAAGCTCGTCACCTTCTGAATCTCCAATCCCGGTGGAATCCATTTCCGCGCATCCTTTTGCGCTGTCCCTTGTACCGCTGCCAGTAGGAGGCCCTGCCACGCTGCTCCGTCCGCCACGCACTCATCAGGATTCAGCTCCATCGACGGCGCTTTTCCTGTCACCTCTCGTACCATGTTCGGGATCATGGGCATCCGCGTCGATCCGCCCACGAGCAATATAGTGTCAATCCCACTCCACTCCAGGCCCGCCTCCGTCAGCACGATGTCGCATAGCATACGGCACTTTCCCACCATATCCCGTGTCAGTTCCTCGAACTTTTCCCGCGTAATCTCGACCGTCAGAGCGTTTCCTGCGTGATTGCAAACCACCTTGGCGCTGCCCCTTTTCGACAGAGTCTCCTTCAGAGAAATCGCCCGTAATTGCAAATCCTGGTAACTGGCATTGTCGCTCAAAGGGTCACCCCCGTACTTAGCTGAGAATTCTCCGGCAACGTGCTTGATCAGCGCGTCGTCCCAGTCCTTCCCACCCAGACGGTGATCCCCGTTCACCGCTAACTCCCTGATCTTTCTGTCTTTCACTTCAAGGATTGCTACGTCGAATGTCCCGCCGCCCAAATCGAATACAAACACCTTCTGGTCGCGGTCGAGCTTATCCAGTCCGTAGGCTAGAGCCGCCGCCACAGGCTCATCTAGGACCGCCAAAACGTTGAACCCGGCCAAAACGCCTGCTTCTTTTGTCGCTGCTCGCTCGTTGTCCCCGAAGTACGCCGGGCATGTAATGACCGCGTCCTTCAGCGCCACACCTAGTCGCTCTTCGGCGTCCATCTTCAGCTTCTTTAAAATGAAAGCTGAAATTTCCTGCGCGCTGTATTTCTTCCCGTAAAACGCCCGGCTCCACCCGGCGAACTCTACCTCACCATCTTTCGCCGCGTCTTCCAGCGGCTTGCCCATTTCGCGTTTCACGAACTCCACCACACGATCAGCATCGGCCACAGCGCTCTGCTTCGCCAGCTTGCCCACAACCACGTTCGTTGGCCCCTCGAATAGCACCACCGAGGGTGTGATCCGGTCTTGGTCGGGGCTGGGAATCACCTCCGCCTTTCCCGTGTCCGGATTTACGTAGGCAATAGCCGAGAAAGTTGTTCCCAGGTCAATCCCCACAACGGGGCTATTCGTCAACATGGCTTACTCACCCTCCCCTTTGAGTGTTGCATCGAATTTGCCGATCACGACGTCCGCGGGTCGCAAAACGCGCTCCCCTACAGCAAACCCCGCTCGAATTACTTCACGAATCTGGTTGTCTTCTTCGGGGTTCGCGGTCGCCACCGTCTTCACAGCCCTGTGCCTTTGCCTGTCTAGCTTCGTCCCGGTTTCTTCCAGCTTCTGCACATCTCGGCGCAGCAAAATCTCCAAGAGCTCAGCCTCCAAAACGCTAAGGCGATTCTCGAACGCTTCATTCGACTGGCGCGTCGAACTGCTGACCCACGTGCGCGTTTGTTGGAGGCTGTCAAATAATAGGATCAGGTCAATAAATATCGGGCGCGTTGCCCGTTCTACAGCCTCGTCGCTCATCTGCCCAATCTTGCCTGCAAGGTCTACAAGAAGGTTGTGGCTTGACTTCAAAAGATCGGATTGCGCTGTGAGTGTTGCGCCAATTGAGGCAAGTTGCTCGCCAGTAACTCGGGGTTGGGCATCATCCCTCAGCGCTCCAGCAGGTTCGGCAAGAGCTGCCACTGAAGGCGGCTCGCTAGAATCCGAAATGACAGCTTCGGTCGCTGTGTCCCGGTTCACTTCATCCATGATTCCGTCTCCAGCCTTGTTCCGCAGACTCGACCGTTGTTCGACGAAGCCGGCTGCCTACCGTCGGAATAAGTCGGCAACGGCGTTTGTAATGTCGCGGCCCAGATAGCCAATTGCATCGCCGACCAATTCAGTCTTTCCGTGTGCAACATACCACAATGACTGTGCCCCACAGGCAAGGGAATAACCGGTGATTTTGAAGAACAAAAGTATCAGCCTAAAGAACAGCTTGAAAGGATCCAGCATACATTCCCCGTCACCTGTGTTCGAGCCGTGCTGCATCCATCAGTGAAGATCTCTTCCGCAAGAAGGCGCCGAATCCTTAGCTTGACAAAGTGCGCGCCGTGCCTCGGCCACGGGCGCAGGTCTGTTCCTCCCATTCAGCGCACAGCCTGCATCCTATTTCTTCCCCATTTTGTAGAGGCAGAGTTTACAAACACTGTCCTTGCTACACGTGCTCTTGTCATGGACAAACTTGCCGCATATTTTGCACTTGGACCCACCCTCAAACAGACCGAACTCCTTGTCGCAAACAACGCATTTAGCCATTGCATCCTCCCCCTTTGTTGGTGATTCTTTAGCTAGACTCGCGGGTTACCAGGATGGAATAGATCCTCGTCCGCCGCAGCGCGGACGCATTTTCCTGCCTTTACTGCCTTTCCCCTGACGGTCGGGACAGGTCTTCTCACGTTCAGGACCCCGCTCGGGACCTCTTTCAAAACTCGGCATCAGCATTCTCCTCTTATTGTTAACTGAGTGACTAATTCAGACCTCTTAGTGCCTGCTCTACTTCCTTGAGTGTTTCTGCGCGGGCTTCCGATGACTCGTCTGACCCAAATTCCTCCGCTCGATCAATGCATGTACGGTATGTGGCCCTTGCATCAGAGATCAGCCCACACGCCGCCTGCAATCCTCCCGTGACGCCATACGTCGTTATCGAGGGCCAGAGGGCATTCGCTTGCTTGTAGCTGGCGACCGCGAGTGCGAGTTTCTCGTTGGATACATGCAAGAGAGCATACTTTTGCAAGAGGAGGCTCTTAGCGAGTTCATATCGGCACCAGAAATACGAGTCGCGAGTAGGGCACTTTGCCCATATAAACGGGTCAAGCCTCTCCACGGCTTCGAGGCTGGCGGCGGCCTGCTGAATCGGATCAGTGTACCGTCTACCCGCCCGCTGAATCATATTTGAAAGCTCGACGAAATCTTGCCCCCCGTCCGTGAACTGCTCGGCCTCGATCATCAATCTTACGGCTTGCTTCAGGCACTCCGACGATCTCAACGAATCTTCTCGCGAGGGAACTGGAATATTATTCTCAGAGAGTCTGGACTTCGCCCTTTCGATCCACGCAACCGCTAAGCGGCTCCAATCATCGATCTCCGGATCGATCAAAATGCACAGATCAAGGGAACGTACGCCCTTCCATGTCCCGATGGCCCTTTCAGATTGGCCGCTTGCCCAATAGCATTCTCCCAAGATGGTCCGTGGCCAGGCCAGTTCGATTCGAACAGGCGAACTTCCTTCATACCTGCGAGCGATTAGGAGGAGGCTCTCAAGGAGAGTGATAGCTTCATGGTGTTGCCTGTTTTCAAAAAGCAGGTGAGCTAGCACGCCTCTGATGTACGTAAGGTCGCCAAAGAATTCGCTCCAAATCCTCATGGCGTTCTTGCGCTTCTCGTTCTCCGTGTCGCCGATGTAGTCATTGGGCAGAGATGGGCGGTACGCATTTCCGAGAATGTAGTAGAGCCACGGGTTCTCTTGAATATCGTCGGTTGCAAGTGATTGAAACTCATCCGGGAGGTAACCAGAGGCAACGTATCCGACATGGTGCTCGACCGGCAGACGGAGATGCTCTGCATAGAACTTTCGGGATTGCAACAATGCCTGCTCTGCTTCTGCGAATTGCCCCAGTCGCGCATAGCAAGACATGGTAAGGACAGAGGCCACCGCCGCGTGCGACGGAAGCGGGTTCTTTTCGAGACAAGCCACGCAGACAGGCAAAATGTTTTCTGGAGACGAGTGCTTAACGAGCTGTTGAATCGCTACGACCAGATGATCAAGCGCGGTCGCATTCTCCTTGAGACTCGGGATACTCGCTGGAGTGCCACAATTCGTGCAGAAGTTCGCGCTTTGCGAGAGCGACCGACCGCAGGAAGCGCAGTCAACAACTGAGATGGGACGGCCACAATTTGTGCAGAACCGCGTTCCGTTGTCAGCAACAAACCCACAGTTCGAGCAAGATAATGTCGCCGCAAGCATGGCTACTCCTATTTCCGAATCCGCTGGTTAGACTATGAAATGTCGTACTCCCTTTTGACATCCAGATAATTCTGCTTATACGCCAGAATCATGAACACTGGACTGAAGACAACCATGAAGATGAGGGAAAAAATCCATCCCCATCCCTCAGTTATCGAATCAAAGAAGTTCGAGACCTTTTCCATGGCCCCACCCATTTTCGCACCGGCACCGGGATGCTTGCCCGTCTGAATCTCTCGCACGTAATCGCGATTGATCAGGAAAGCTGGGCGCCGGTTCACATACCACCAGATCACGCCGGGGAAAATCCAGAAGAGACCAAGAATTACGATCTGTAGCCAATTGCCTGTGTATTGCCGCTGTTCCATGTCATCGGCGAGTTTGCGGAGCTTCTCAAGATCCGCGCGGAGCTGCGGATCGTGGAAGCGGAGCGCGGCAGCGCGAGTGAGTTGCGTTCTCGCATGTTGGATCTGCTGGAAAGAGGTGCAGAGAAATTGACCGTCTTTGGGGTCTTTCCACCAATCCTTCATTGCGTCGTCGTGCAACTGCACGGCCAACAGCTTTTGGTAGCTCTCATCCTCTGGATGTTCGCCAGCAATGCGCTCCAGCTCCGCAATCTCATCTGTGGGAAGCGTTGCGCTGATAGCAGCGGAGAGGAGAGGTGCATTAGCTTGTGTGTTAGCCGTGTTGACCGCTGCTCCACACTTTGGGCAGAATCGCACATCAGCCAGCAGAGACGTTCCGCAACCGGCACAAAAGCTTGCGGTGTTAACCTCGGACGTTGGTGATGACATAGATGACTCCTCCCCTCTTCACTCAGATTATGCTCTACTCGCCCGATGTGCAGCGGTTCTATGCATCACCACTGCCGCCACAGCGCGGACACTCGATTTCGCAGCGACCGTGACAGCGTGGGCACTTTGCCGCAATTACTAAAACCTCGATCTCCACGCCGCTTCCGTCACAGCGTGTGCAGGTTATTGTTCCGCTTCCATGACACCGTGGACATTTGCTAGCCATCCGTTTTGCCTCTTACTTGTTTGGTATCACTGCATACTGCAGGCGCATCCCTACGAAGAGATTGCTGCCGTCTTGGCTCACGCCAAGCCCTGTGGCTAAAAGGGGGCTGGTCGCTTGTAGGGTTGTATCGGCGCCAGTGGATGGGTTCACACTCTGAAATGTTGTCTGGCGATTGTCGGGATCGGCAAAAGCGATTATTAGCGTTCCATGGGTGTTGTCAGGGGCAATCCGAATTGCCATCCCATTCAGCGACACCCGTCGGATTTCCTGTCCATTAGCTAGGTTCACAAATACAACGACATCATCAGCCTGGCTCAATACGGCCGCGGTTCCTGCCGCGGGGCCAGAATTGAATACGGCAAGCTGCCATCCTCCGACCTGCGAAGCACCTGCTTGGGAAATTGGGGTCAACCCGGAGAGCGTAGTAGAGTTCTTTACACCTAGGCTCGGCATCGTCAAAACCGACAAATCCAAATTTCCAGCATCGAACACAACGCAATCCGTTTCGTTTGCAGAGAGGCTCGTCATTGATACAGCCCAAGGAACCTCCCCTAGTGAAACAGATGTTACCGGAAGCGATGAGTTGCTAAGATCAATTCCCGACACCTGCTTGTCTTGATCCTGGGAGACACAGGCAAGTTTGTTAAGGTCGTCGATACCAAGCGGCTTATCAATGCTCACCATCGAGAAGCCTGCACCGTAGGGGACTGCATATACGCCCGCAAGTTCAGTTCCCAACGAAAGCCCCCAACTTGTGTCTTCCGTTGCGACGTCGTAAATCGTCGGTTGCAGAAGGAAGAAAGGAATGGCGCCTTGGCCGTTCCCGTTTGCATAGGGACCTACTCCCCCCCCACTCGTTGCGTCGAATTGCCAGTCGTTTGGGACTGACGTAGCGCCGGGGTTTGGAAGGTCTGCAAAGGCAGTGTTGAATGCGCTTAGGAACGCAGAGCTAACAACGTTAGATTGCCCCCCGCCAGGATTGTCTGTCGGGCTAGACACCGAAAAATCGAGCCATCCCGGAGAAAAGTTGCTTCCATATGCAAAAGATTGAAGGCTCAGAGGCACGGAGAATTGCGTTGGGGTGGAAGTTGATGGTATCTGGATGGCTCCGAGAGGCGCAACATCAAGGGTACCGCCTGGATAGAACCCAGAACCTCCAACGGTGACATTCAATGTGCAATCGCGAGGACACACGGCGACGACTGGTGTAACCGACGCAATCGTGGGGACTGGGTACTGGAGATTTACGGCAATTGTTGCTGATCCGGTTCCGGCCGAATTTGTCGCGGCACAAGTGACGGTGGCGAAGAAGCTCGGAGGCTTATTGCTGGGAGCCGTATATGTCGCTTGGCTGCCTGAAAGAACAACCGAGCCCGGACCGGTCACGCCACACCCAGATGTTGAGATTCCACTTCCAGAAGCATTAAAGGTAAAGGTTGTCGAGGAACCCAAGGCCAGCGCAATCTTGGTAGGCGTAACAGAAACCGCCGGAGACCCTGCCGCGTTAGCCACTAGAGTCACTGAAGTGCTCCCCGACGCAGTAGAGCTCTGAACACTGCTAGCCTGGATCGTGATAGTTGTTGGAGAAGGAAGTATCGGCGGCGCGGCATAAAGGCCGCTTGAACTGATCAGGCCGACAGTCGAGTTCCCGCCTGGAATTCCGTTAACCGACCATGTGACGTTGGAATTGAGGCTACCACTCACACTCGCAGTGAATTGCTGGATCGCTCCTAAATTTACCGACGCCGGCGAGGGAGACACGGTTACGGAAACCGTCGGCGACGGCGCAGGAAGGATGATGATCTGCAACTGCATATTGTTCGCGACGAATAAATCGTTTCCGTCGTCGGACACCGCAATTCCCGTCGCAAGCAGTGTTGACGTATTCTGAATGGTAGTAACCGCTCCAGTCGCAGGGTCAACCCGATCGAACTGGCTGACGCCCGTGGCCGGATTTGCTATCGCGACCACTACTAATCCATTTTTGTTATCAACCGCTATATTGAACGGTAATCCGCCTATAGTTACACGGCGTATTTCTTTTCCCTTATTAAGGTCTATAAAAACCAATTGATTATCCGCTTCGGACAGGAGCGCCGCCGTTCCCAATGCAGGACCCGACTTAAATGCTACGAGCTGCCACCCAGGAGTTGTAGAGCTGTTGACTGCGTGATTGTAAGTAATCAAATTACTCAAGGGGAATGTCTGAAGGAGCTGCATCGAAGGAACGAATAGAGTCTCTGTCAGTTGGACCTCTGAAATTGTCTGGTCGATGAGGTCATAGACGATACAAGTTGGCTGCCCGTTTATTGTTGTCATGGAAATGGGCCCTGGGGAGCTGCCGGTCCTGGGGCCAGGAGGCGTAGTGATTTGGATAGTACCGGCAGTTGGGAAGATGAACGGAAAGATAGACAATGCTCCATCGCCGGGGATTGATATACAACCATAGCCTGAGCCTGCGGCTACTCCCCCGACGGGCTGTCCATCGGTTACTGCTACGCCGCCGAGGAAGTTCATCGACGAATCGGACACGCCAACATCTGCGTTCAAGTTCGCCCAAGTGGAAGTCAAGAGATCTCCAGTTTTGTCGTCGACCGCGATCCCATTGGGATCAACGGATCCTCCGCCTTCCGTTATCTCTGTCCCGCTTGGCAAGCTGTATTGGATCGTTCCTGATCCTGGTATCAGTTGATATCCATTGGTCCCGGCAACAACCAGCGAGTTATATGGCCGCATATAAGCAAGGTAGATAGTGTTTGAAGTTCCACCTCCCGGTCCTCCTGCCGGAGTAGAAAGAGAAATGTCCAGCCAACCAGGAGGATCATTAGAATCTGGCGGCATTCCGATCTCCCATGAAGTAGTCTGCGGGTCAACACCTTGAGGCATTGGGGAGCTATCACCAAACATACCGAAGTCTACGATCCCACCCGGATAAAAACCTACCCCTTTGAGTTGCACTGGGACTATTGAAATTCCTCCTAGAACATCAAAAGCGGAGGGCGTTACAGAATTGAGGACAGGCACAGGATATTGAAGTGCGATCTGGGACGATGCCGAGACGGAGCCGGCCGCATTCGTAGCCGTGCAGCTTAGAGTCGCGGAGAAGCTTGAGGGTATTGGAAGTGATACCGAATAGGTTGCCGTTGTCCCGGTAATCTGCACTGATCCGGCACCGTTGACGGAGCACGAGACCGAAGGCGTCGGATTGCCTGTGACTGTCAACGCAAACGGGGAGGAGCCACCGAGTGCAACCGTAGCGGACGCGGGAGAAATAGAAATCGTCCCTGCCGCTGGCGGGGCAGTCACGGTCAAAGTCGCCGAACCCGTTTTAGTGGAATCCTGGGTCGAAGTTGCTTTAATGGTGTCCGATCCAGAAGCGGGGACGGTGGCAGGCGCCGTGTACAGTCCGGAACTTGAGATTGTGCCCGAGACCGCCGACCAGGTTACAGCGGAACTATAGCTGCCGGTGCCCGAGACTGTGGCCGAACATTGACTCGTCTGGCCTGTCTGGACGCTGGTGGGAGTGCAGGAGACGCTGACCGAAGTGATGGTGGGCGAGGTGCTCCCTCCACCACCGGTGCCCCCGCCTCCGCAGCCGGCGAATTGAGATGCCAGAATGGTAATGAGGGTGAACCGGACGAACCGGCTAGAAATTGTTCCTGAGACCCAGCTCCGCACCAAGGTAACCAAGGCAGCCTCGCTTCAGTAAGCGCCACCGGGCCAGGCTTCCTAAGTTCACAGTTCCGCAGTAGCGGCGCGAATCCGCAAAAAAATGACATGGCCTAGCTGCGCGTAGAAATTCCTTGTGGAATGAGGCGCTAAGAGCTACGCTTTTGCAAGAGAACAGAATTGACTGGAATTGACTTTTGTTGACATTGGCCTTGCGGCTTGTGGATTTGTGCGCCTTCGGTCCCCCTTCAGTTCACCTTCAGCCCCGGATTTCAGGGACGGCAATCGGCAATGGCAAGTCGCGTCACACCAGAAGACCGGCTGGATGGATGGGAAGCCATCTCCCATTACTTGGGGTGGACCCCCAGAACGGCTATTCGCTGGGAGAAGCAAAAAGGGCTTCCCGTCCATCGGTTAGCAGGCGGGAAGCGGCAACCTGTCTACGCCTACAAACATGAAATCGATATTTGGTTTCAAAAGCCCGTCACTCCTGTCCACGTAGATGCGCCGGTGCCTGCAGCACCTGACCCTGAGCCGAATTTTGTTCTCCACGCAGCGCCCATCATCGGTGCCCGAGCTGTTGGAAACAGGCCTCGATGGTTGACCGGTATGGCAGCCTTAGCTTCGGCCGTCGCTGCTTGCGGCTTACTTTTCGCCGTCTTTGCCCTGCGTCAAACCCCGCCAGAACTGACAGTAGAGAATCCTACTCGGATTACTCGATCGCAGACTCACATCCTGTCACCTCTTCTGAGCAACGGTACACAGATCTTCTATCCGCGGTATGAAAACGGCGGATATGGCGTAGCAGCGGTACCGACAAGAGGCGGTGAGAGCGCGACAGTTGTCACGGGCATCGCCAATCCGGAGCTCTGCGACATGGCTCCGGACGGTAAAGCGATGCTTCTCCGAAACCTTATCCACTCCAGGGACGACGAAGAGCCACTGTACGTCCAGTCCATAGGCGGCCAAGCGCAAAGGATAGGAGATATCCTGGCCTACGATGCAGCCTGGACTCCCGATGCGAAACGCATCATTTACTCCGCTGGTGGCGTAGTGTATTCGACGGACCTAGCAGGAAAATCCCGCCGGCAACTGTTCAGCGTTCCAGGCAATGCCTTCTGGTTCCGGTGGGCGCCGGACGGCAAAAGACTCCGCTTCACCGTGATAGATAAAGAGTCCGAGAAAACTTCCATCTGGGAAGTCGCGGCGGATGGCAAGGAACCGCACAGGTTGTTTCCAAAAATGCAGTACCACCTATGCTGTGGCTCATGGACGCCGGACAGCAAGTTCTTCTTATTTCAGGCCCGCGTTGGAAGTATGTTCCAAATTTGGGCTCAGCGAGATGAATATAGCCGCCTTTTACCGATCCGTCCCCGGCCATTCCCCCTGGTTTTCGGAGCAATGAGTTATCGAGGTCCGCTGCCGAGCAAAGATGGACGGAAGCTGATCGTGCGTGCCGAGGCGCCCAAAGGGGAACTGATGCGGTACGACTCCAAGATCGGGGAGTTCATCTCCAGTTTGCCATCCATCTCCGTGCGAACACTGGCATACTCCAAGGACAAAAACTGGATTGCTTACACAAGCTTGGCGGACAACAATCTCTGGCGGTGCCGCGCTGATGGAACGGAATGTCTTCAGCTGACACAGAACTTCAAGAACACCGTGATGCCCCAGTGGTCTCCGGACGGGAAGATGATCGCATTCATGGGTCTCGGCTTTACAGGAGATTGGGGAGTCTTCGCCCTTCCTGCGAATGGTGGAACAATCCGCTCATTGTCCCACGGCGAGCGGGCGAAGGGTTATCCTGACTGGTCAGTTGACGGACAGCGACTGGCGTTCAGCGATGTGCCGCCAGTATCGCAGGCCAAAGGAATTTACATTTTGGATCTGCGCTCCCACAAAGTCACGATGCTGCCAGAGTCAACGGGATATTCTTTCCCGCGATGGTCACCGGACGGCCGCTTTCTTGTTGCGCTGCATTCGGGCGATCAATATTTGTACTTATTCGACTCCGGCTCTAGGAAGTGGCGGCCTCTTGCCAAAGTTCCAGCCTGCTATCCAAACTGGTCGCACGACGGGAAGTATGTGTACTTTCGTCCCTTTTCTGCCGATAGCAGTGCGATCTTCCGTGTATCGCTAACGAATGGTCGAGTCGAAAAGGTTGTGAGCCTCGCGGGTGTTGAACGCGGCCCATTCTTTATGGGGGACTGGATCGGACTTTCGCCGGACGACTCGCCTCTTGCCGTGCGCAATTCGACGATCGAAGACATCTACGCTTGGGATCTGAGCGCTAGATAATCTATGCGCTGAGCTACCGAGAACGATAGAATCTCGCAGCTGTATCTCCCGATCAAGAACCCTGCTCACCTGGATTGGAAAAGGGGTTGTGTTTTTTGTCCGCCTGTTCCTGCAACTCGTGCCGCAACTTCTCGACGACGCCTTGCAGGTCCTCAATTGAAGGGACTTCATCACGCAGGGGTTCCGGTAGCTGGCGGGTGACGCGGTAGGTGGAAACTCCAATCGGTTTGGCAACATCACGCAGTGCATATTCGACAATGGCTTCACCGCGGCTCTCACAGAGAAGCAATCCGAGCGTCGGAGAATCCAAACCGGTCCGCAGCAGGTCGTCTGCAGCAGAGAGGTAAAAGTTGAGTTTGCCGGCGTACTCGGGCTTGAACGGGCCTACCTTGAGTTCAATCACAAAATAGCAATGCAGCCGGACATGGTAGAAAAGCAGGTCGAGATAGAAGGTCTGCCCACCGACTTCGAGCGGAAACTGGCTGCCAACGAACGCAAATCCCCGACCCAGTTCCAGAAGAAGATCGCGCAGGTGGATGAGCAGACCGCGCTCCAGCTCCCGTTCTTTGGCACTGGAGGCCAGGGTCAGGAAATCGAATTGATAGGGGTCCTTGAGAAGCTGTTCAGCGAGATCGGAGCCCTCGGGCGGAAGCGCACGGGAAAAGTTCGTGAGGGCTTTTCCCTGCCGCTCGTGCAGCCGGGCCGAAATGTGATGCACGAGGACATTTTGGCTCCATCCGTTTTCGACGGCTGCTTTCAGATACCATTCCCGCGTGGGACGATCCTTGATCCGGTCCAGGAGCCGCGTCTGGTGGCCCCACGGCAATTGTGCAATAGCTTGTTGCACAAATTCCTTTTCCGGCCACGCCTCGGCGAATGCCCTCATGTATTTCAGGTTGCGCGGACTGAAGCCCTCGACGCCGGGGAACTCCGCGCCGAGGTCCCTGGCAAGCCGGTCAACGATCTTGGCGCCCCAACCCTCCGACCGTTGCCGTTCTAAAATGTCGCGCCCAATCGACCAATACAGCAGGACAAGTTCCCGGTTGACAGCGAGCGCGGCACGCACCTGGGCGGTCCGAACGCGCTCTTTGATCTCCTTGAGGAGCGCCGCATAGCCGACCGGTGGTTGAAGCTGTTTCGTCATCGTCCTCTTCAGGGTATGCCAGCCTGCAGTGGGTGGTGCTGAGGTTGGTGTCGTGGCCTGGTACGAAGCAGAAGAGCGGAATATGGGCTGACCCGCCACGACTCAGCCCACGGCCCAATTGGTGTGAAAGGTTTGGTGTCAAATTGGTGTCAAACCATGCCGATTTCGCCGGTTTTTGCGGACTCCTCCAATTTTAACTGCCTTATCCGTCAATAACTTACGGTTTTTCCAGTTCCATGGCATGGAAGAGGTCGTCGGTTCGATCCCGACCAGGTCCACCAAATGCATCCAGAGCTTAGAGGGGCGCCCCAGCTCATCGCTCCGCCAACGGCAGGCCTCGCCTCATACCCTCGTGGCGGGTCCCGACGTACGATGCCTGTATGCAGGAGCTGGAGCTCCGGGACGGGCCGGTGCATGTCTGGTCGTTTGGAGTCGACGCGCCCGCGCCGGTGGTTGCGCATTTTGCCGAGCTTCTGACAGGTGAAGAGCGCGACCGGGCCGGCCGGTTCGCCTATGCGTCGCTGCGGGATCGCTTTGTGGTGGTGCGCGGGGCTTTGCGGTCGGTGCTCAGTGGATTTCTCGACTGTGCCCCGGGAGCGATTGAGCTCGCGTATGGGCCGGCAGGAAAGCCCAGGGTGGCCTCGGGAGATCTCGAGTTCAACCTCTCCCATTCGGGTCAAAGGGCGGCGATTGCCCTGACGCGCGGCAGTCCTGTCGGCATCGATATGGAGCAGATTCGGCGGGTGGAAGACAGGCCGCGAATTGTGGAGCGGTATTTTTGCCGTGCCGAAGCTGAGGAGATCCGCGCGCTGCCGGAAGGCCAGCAGGAACGAGCCTTCTTTTGCTGCTGGACGCGGAAAGAGGCATACATCAAGGCGATTGGGGAGGGGCTGGGAGTTTCGCTCGACGCTTTTCGCGTGACTGTCGCTCCGGATGGCCCCGCCCGGCTGATCGAAGTGGGTGGGCGGACCGAGGATGCGGAAGAGTGGGTCCTCGAGGATATTTCTCCTGAGGCGGGGTATGCAGGGGCGCTGGCGTACCGGGGTGGGAAACGGACGGTGCAGGTAACGCGGGTAAATCCCGGGGAACTGCTGCAGGGGCCTGGGCGCTGAGCCTTCGGTCGCGAAGGTTCGGGCGGGTTTGAAGCGAAGGCTTAGGTGTGAGGTTTCAACAGGTTGTCCATCTGATCGAGAACTGGGAAGCTGAGTTTGCGAAGCAAAGCGACTCAGGAGACCAGATGGACTACCACCAGAATGCCCGACTGACGATGCACAGTCGAGAGCAGCTA
>DATAWK010000022.1:0-1935 GCA_036267255.1 Acidobacteriaceae bacterium
AGCGGGAAGCGTGACGATTGAGTTCGGCAAAACGATCAGTTATGGATTGCACACCTGGACGAAACAAACGCCTTCAGGCGGAGGACCTGTCAGCATTTATGTAGCAGGGATGCTGGCCAACACGGCCTATCACATGCGGGCTGACATCAAGTATGGCGATGGCACAACCTTTACCGACACCGATCATACGTTTACGACAGGGAGCTATGCGGCAAACTTACTTCCCAAGGTTACGGTGACGACCACACAGGGGCAGACGCCACAACCCGGAATTGAGATATTGAATCCACTTGGGGCATCTTCGCAGCTGATTGCGACCGATCTGTCTGGAAATGTTATCTGGGAATACAATCCCTCGCCATCGCTAGGAGATGTAAGTTTGCTGGCGCCTAAGCTACTGCCGGACGGCGACTTCGTTGCTCTCGCCAGTGTGGTGACAAATGCAAGTTCGATAACGACGCCTGTACCTACAAACATCACAAACCTGGTGCGTGAGTTCGATCTTGCGGGGAACACGATCAAACAGATCACCATGGTGCAACTCAATACGAGACTGGCGGCAGCGAACTATAACCTGACACTGCAGGCATTCTCCCATGATGTGACGCCGCTGCCGAACGGGCACTGGCTGATTCTGGCGACCACGCTGAAGAATGTCGTATTGACCGGGCAGACCACTCCGACAGCGGTATTGGGAGATGCGATCGTCGATCTGGATACCAATCTGAATCCGGTCTGGGTATGGAATGAGTTCGATCATCTGAATGTGAATCGGCAACCGTGGATGTTTCCCGACTGGACGCACACCAATGCCGTTGTGTATTCGCCAGACGATGGCAACATCCTTGTTTCCATACGCCACCAGAACTGGGTGGTGAAAGTGGATTACAACAATGGAGCGGGAACAGGAAACATCTTATGGCGTCTGGGCGAGGGTGGCGACTTCAAGCTGGTGGGCGGGACCGACCCGACCGACTGGCAGTATGCGCAACATGGCCCAGCGTTTACGACCACGAACACCTCAGGGATATTCGGCTTGACCTTGATGGACAACGGCGACGACAGAATGTATCCCGGAGGCACCACAGTCACGTGTGGCGGCACAGGTGCGCCGGCATGTTACAGCACGATCCCTATTTTTCAGATCAACGAGTCTGCGATGACGGCGACGCTTAAGTTTCACCAGATTTTGCCGCCGGCTTTGTATAACGACTTTGGCGGAAATGCTCAAACGCTGGCGAACGGCGATGTGGAATATGATCTGTGCGGTTTGGGTGGAGGCGCTTCGCAGGTCTTTGAAGTGACCAACAGCAGCAATCCACAGACGGTTTGGAATATGAAACTCACCAATAATTACTTCTACCGTGCCTACCGGCTGCCCAGCCTGTATCCGGGGGTGCAATGGTAATTCGTAAACGGTGAAAGAAGAGAAATAGACCAGGGAAGGAGTTCGATGGTGCGCCCCGAGAGACTCGAACTCCCGACCTGCTGATTCCTTCGATTCCTTATCCCAAAGTTCATAATGAGTACTAAATTTCACGCTGCCGGAGTTCTTGAGTTTTCCGTAAACAACAATCGGTCTAACTCTATGAGAGGCGATCCAGGATGACTATGAATTTCACCCAGAAAATTAGACAGTATCTTTTGCCGCGCTTAAGGCAGTCCAACAGCCTCCATCGTTTCACGCCAATCACCAACAGCAAAGGCATTTTCAAGGCCATCGCAATTCCTCTGGCAGGACTGTCTCTCTTTGCGCTCTGCCTGGGATGTGGCAACAGCAACATGGGCTATGTAGCAGGGACCAACAATCCCCAGGTGGCCGTGTACACGATCACGCCGACAAAAGCGGGAAGCGTGACGATTGAGTTCGGCAAAACGATCAGTTATGGATTGCACACCTGGACGAAACAAACGCCTTCAGGCGGAGGACCTGTC
>DATAWK010000023.1:0-66408 GCA_036267255.1 Acidobacteriaceae bacterium
GACAGGTCCTCCGCCTGAAGGCGTTTGTTTCGTCCAGGTGTGCAATCCATAACTGATCGTTTTGCCGAACTCAATCGTCACGCTTCCCGCTTTTGTCGGCGTGATCGTGTACACGGCCACCTGGGGATTGTTGGTCCCTGCCACAGATCCCACGTTGCTGCTGCCACACCCAAGGCAGAGCGCAAAGAGAGACAGTCCTGCCAGAGGAATTGCGATGGCCTTGAAGGTGCGTTCGCCCTCGATGTGCCGATTAGAACGACAGAAATTGTCGGCCTGGTCTAAGCGCTGCAAAAGATACTGTCTAATTTTCTGGCTGAAATTCATAATCATCCTGGATCGCCTCTCATACAGTTGGATCGACTTCTTTTCACTAAAAAATCCGAGAATAGATAACAACGTGAAACCTGGCGCCCGTTAAGAACTTTGGAACAAGGAATCCAATAAAATCACCGGTTCGGAGTTCGAATCTTCTGGGCGCACCATCGAACTCCTTCCTCTATTGCTTCGCTACTCATCCATCCTTACGAATTACCATTGCACCCCCGGATACAGGCTGGGCAGCCGATAGGCACGATAGAGGTAATTCTTGATGGACGTCATGCTCCATACTGTTTGCGGATTACTGCTGTTGGTCACTTCCAGGACTTCTGAATTTGTAGAGCTCAAACCGCACAGGTCATATTCCACATCACCATTCGCCAGTGTTTCAGCATTCCCGCCAAAGTTGTTATACAAAGCCGGCGGCAAAATCTGATGGAACTTAAACGTTGCCGTCATCGCAGACTCGTTGATCTGAAAGATAGGGATCGTGCTGTAGCATGCCGGTGTGCCTGTGCCGCCACACGTTACTGTGGTGCCTCCGGGATACATCCGGTCGTCGCCATTGTCCATCAAGGTCAGGCCGAATATTCCCGAGGTGTTTGAAGTTGTAAAAGAAGGAGCATGTTGCGCATAATTCCAGTCGGTCGGATCGGTTCCACCCACCAGCTTAAAATCTCCACCCTCGCCCAGATGCCACAGGATGTTTCCTGTTCCCGCGCCATTGTTGTAGTCCACCTTTAAGACCCAATTTTGATGACGGATCGAGACTATGATATTTCCATCATCGGGTGAATATACAACGGCATTGGTATGCGTCCAGTCGGGAAACATCCACGGATGCCGGTTCACATCCAGGTGATCGAACTCATTCCATACCCAGACCGGTTTCAGGTTGGTATCCAGATCTATGATGACATCTCCCAATACCTGTGTCGGAGTTGTCTGCCCCGTCAACACAACATTCTTCAGTGTGTTGGCCAGAACCAGCCAGTGCCCATTCGGCAGCACTGTTACATCATGGTGGAATACCTGCAGTGTCAGGTTATAGTTCGCCGCGGCCAATCGGGCATTCAGCTGCGCCATGGTGATTTGCTTGATCGTGTTTCCCGCCAGATCGAACTCACGCACCAGGTTAGCCGCTCCAGCAATTAAAGGCGGAGTGAGTACAGCTGTTGATCCGAGAGCGGCAAGAGCAACAAAGTTGCCATCCGGCAGCAGCTTGGGCGCATACCACTGTGCACCGCCTAACCCTGTCAAAAATTGGGAATACATCCATACGACGTTTCCAGATAAATCCGTTGCAACAACTTCTCCCGCTGCTGAAATCGGATTCAATATCTCAATTCCGGGTTGCGGTGTCTGTCCCGGTGTGGTCGTTACTTTAAGCTGCGGAATCAGAGCTGCCGGATAACTTCCCGTCGTGAACGTATGATCGGTATCGGTAAAGGTCGTGCCATCTCCATATTGCACATCGGCCCGCATGTGATAGGTCGTGTTGGCCAGCATCCCTGCCACATAAATGCTGACTGGGCCTCCGCCCGGCGGCGTTTGCTGCGTCCAGGTGTGCAATCCATAACTGGTCGTTTTGCCGAACTCGATCGTCACGCTTCCAGCTTTTGGCGGCGTGATCGTGTACACGGCCACCTGGGGATTGTTGGTCCCTGCCACATAGCCCAGGCTGTTGTTGCCGCACCCCAGACAAAGTGCAAAGAGAGAAAGGCCACCCACAGGAACTGCGATGGCCTTGAAGATGCATTCGCTCTTGATGATTCGAGTGAAACGATGAAATTTGTTGGCCTGTTGTAAGCGCTGCAAAAGATACTGTCTAATTTTATGGGTGAAACTCACAATCATCTTGGATCGCCTCTCATGGAGTTGGACGGACTACCTTTTACAGAAGACTCAAAGAACAGTTAGCAGCGCAAGCCCAGGCATAAGAACACGGATTTCGAATCAATGTCGCGCAAATCTTCGACAAAACACACAGTTGATAAACCTTATATTCCCAAACATCTTTATGAACAGATTTATTGCTACTTATAATAGTGCTTCATATTCGTTTTTCTACGGTATTTTTTGCGATGCCGGTACAACGCATCCATCGGCTACCTCGATTTAGGTGGAGACTCGTTTCCCATTGATGCAAGAAGAGCGCCCCAGCAGGACTGCCCAGCGAGTTGCCGTGCGCCGGGCAGTCCACCAAATCCTTGATAATCCTCGGGTATTCGAGGACCCTGTCGCCCTGGCTATCCTTGGCGTCGAGGCTGAGGCTGAACTACGCGCCGACGCCGCCAGGCCACAGCCACTCGGTGCGCAAATCCTGCGTGCCTTTATGGCCGTACGCAGCCGATTTGCCGAAGACGAACTGGCCCACGCTATCCACCGGGGAGCCACGCAGTATGTTGTCCTGGGAGCCGGCCTAGATACCTTTGCCTATCGCAATCCCTGGCATGATCGCGGCCTTCGGGTTTTTGAAGTTGACCATCCAGCCACGCAAACATGGAAGCGCCATCGGCTGGATGCGGCTCGCATCGCAATCCCTTCCTCATTGACGTTTGCGCCGGTGAATTTCGAGAGCCAATCGCTTGCCGACGGATTGCAACTTGCTGGATTTCAGCCCGATGCCGTTACCTTCTTCTCCTGGCTGGGTGTCGTGCCCTACTTGACGCATATCTCCGTCCAGACCACGCTCCGTTTCATCGCTGCCATGCCGCCGGGCAGCGGCGTTGTCTTCGACTATGCCCGTCCGCGCGAATCCCTGAATGAGGCGGAACGCCTGGCATTCGACAACCTGGCGCGCCGCGTGGCCGCAGCCGGGGAGCCATTCCAGACCTTCTTTGATCCACCTGCCCTCACCGAAGAACTTCGCCGGATGGGCTTCCGCCAGATCGAAGATTTAGGATCGACAGTTATCAATGCCCGTTACTTCCAGAACCGCACGGACGGGTTGGCATTGATGGGCGATGCAGCTCACTTGCTCTGCGCACAGGTATAAGCCAGCAACCATACCGGGCTGCTTCGTACGCACAAGAATCCTTTCGCAGCCCTGTAGCCTCCAGGCCACACTCGGTCAACATGACACTTGTCATCTTCAAAAAGTGATTTCCTCCACTGGTTTGCGCTTCCCTGCCGTCGCATTCTGACATTGCACCCAAATGGATGCGAATTCAGAAGGAGGCTGATATGGCAGCCACAACAGTTCTGGAGTCCTTGCACCCCACCGCTCCCCGGCAAGCCGATGCCGCTGCAGTCGCAAGCCTGCGCAGCGTCACCAAGCACTATGGCAATCAGGTCGCCCTCGACCATCTCTCGCTCGACCTGCATCGTGGGGAGATTGTCGCTCTGCTCGGCCCCAATGGAGCCGGTAAAACCACAGCCGTTCGATTGATGCTGGGGCTGATTACGCCTACCTCAGGCTCTGTGCATGTGCTTGGCGGCGATCCGCGCGATCACAAAGTACGAGCCAACATTGGCGCCATGCTGCAGGTGGCACGTATGCCCGAAACTCTCCGCGTTCGCGAATACATCGACCTGTTCCGCAGCTATTACCCGAACCCGCTCAGCTATTCGCAATCTCTCGCCCTGGGTCATTTGGATGAGATCAAGGACCGTCTCTTCGGCGATCTCTCCGGCGGCCAAAAGCAGCGCGTGCTTTTTGCCCTTGCCGCTTGTGGCGATCCCGATCTTCTCTTTCTCGATGAACCGACCGTCGGCATGGACATTGATGCCCGCCGCACCCTGTGGGGTCAAATTCGCAGTCTGGCGCAGCGCGGAAAAACCGTTCTGTTAACCACGCACTATCTCGAAGAAGCCGACGCCCTGGCGCACCGCGTGATTGTCCTCAATCACGGAAAGATCATTGCCGAAGGCACATCGGAAGCCATCAAGCGCCAGGTTTCGGGTTCCAAAATCCGCTGCATTACCACGCTGGAGGAAAGCATCGTCTGCGCCATTCCTTCCGTCGTCAATGTCACGCGGGATCGTGAGGCCCTGCTGATTACAACCACTGACGCTGAATCCGTTGTGCGATCGCTCTTCCAGAAAGATCCTTCGCTCAGCGGTCTGCAAGTAACCAGCGCCGGCCTGGATGATGCCTTCCTTGCCCTGACCAAAAGTGAGAACCCCAAAGCCAACTAGGGGCCTGTTAACCAACGTGCCCGACTCATGCTTCAGGAGAAATTGTCATGACCACCGCCGCTATCGCTGCAACCAGTCAGCAGTCTTCGTTCGCACACAGCACCCGTATCTATGCCAAGGAAATTCAGTACGAATTTCTCAAGACGTCGCGCAACCGGATGTATAGCATCTCGACCATCAGCTTTCCTGTCGTCTTCTATTTCCTCTTCGGCATTGCGAATCGTCACGCCATGATGGGAGATATCTCGATAGCCAAATATCTCCTCGCCAGCTATTGCTGTTTTGGTGTCATTGGAGCCGCACTCTTCGGCATCGGCGTCGGCTTCGCCAATGAACGCAGCCAGGGATGGCTGGAGGTCAAGCGCGCCAGCCCCATGCCCAGCATGGCCTACATCGTCGCCAAGCTCACCTCATGCATTGCTTTTGGATGGATCGTGACCGCCTCGCTCATGGCTCTGGGCATAGCGTTTGGCGGCGTGCATCTCACGATGATGGAGATTGCCTCTCTGTTCGCGCTCACCACCCTTGGATCTCTTCCTTTTGCCGCCATGGGCCTGCTCATTGGCCTGCTTGTGCCTGCCAACGCTGCACCGGGAATTATCAACCTGATCTATCTGCCTATGTCCTTCTGTTCCGGTCTATGGATGCCGCTACAGTTTTTGCCTCACTGGGTGCAAACAATCGCACCCTTTCTTCCCGCATATCACTATGGCCAGATGGGATTGGAAATCGTGGGCTTCGGCAACAAGGCCGCTTTCCTGGGTCACTTCAATGCATTGCTCGGTTTCACTTTTCTCTTTCTGGGGCTCAGTTGGCTTTTATTGAATCGCTCCAACGGCAGGGCGTAATACTGTACATATATTGAAGGCGAGCAACGGCGATGCGGCTACTACCAATCTCCATTAAAAAGGAACTCGGCTGGACACCCTTCTACTGGCTGGCGTACCTCGGGTTCCTTTTCATCGAGCCAATCGCAAATCACGAAGGACTTGTTTCGTGGCTTTGGCTCGTGCTGGCGCTCGCCGTTTTTCTCACCTTATACCTGCTGGCTCACTGGTATCGCGATAAACGCGGCCTTCTCGTAATCCTGGGCATCGTCCTGCTTGGCGTCGTCTACATGCCATTCAATGGCGGGGCTGCCTGCTTCTTTATCTATGCCGCTTCTCTGTTCCCCTATACATATGCCGTTTCCGCCAAAGCTTTTCTCGGCCTGTTGAGCGCCGAAGTCGCCGTCATTGCGCTGGAAACCTGGCTGTTTCACGTCAACCTGTCATCAGCTCTCTCAGGAATTGTCTTCTCCATTTTGATTGGAGCAAGCAGCCTGCATTTTGCGGAAAAAAAGCGCGCCCACATAAAATTGCAACTTGCGCAGAATGAGATCGAGCACCTGGCCAAAACCGCGGAGCGGGAGCGGATCGCACGCGACCTGCACGATGTGCTGGGTCACACGCTCTCGCTCATCACGCTCAAGTCGGAGCTCGCCGGACGCCTGCTCGATAAAAATTCCGCGCAACAAACGGCACTGGCCCGCAAAGAAATTTACGATATCGAGCAGACCGCGCGTCAGGCCCTGGCCGAGGTACGCGAGGCCATTGTTGGCTATCGCAGCGAGGGATTTGCCGCAGAGATGGACCGCGCCGAACGCACGCTGGAAGCTGCCGGCGTCAAGCTTCAGTGCGAAAGCAAACCGCCAAACTTAAGTCCGGCAGAAGAAACAGTCCTCTCACTCGCCCTGCGCGAAGCCGTCACCAACATCGTGCGCCACGCCGAAGCGCGCACCTGCCGCCTGCGTCTGTCGGAAGAAAACAATTATGTTTCTCTTGTTGTCGAAGACGATGGCCGCGGCGGAGTTTTCTTTGAAGGCAATGGCCTGCGCGGCATGCGTGAACGCGTCGAGGCCTTCGGCGGCTACTTTATCTGCGAAGGCAACAACGGAACGCGCATTGCTCTCGGCCTGCCAACAAAAATTCATCCAGATACGGTCGCTTTGTGACGCTCACCCACGCTGAGACAAACGGGAAAATTCGTGTGCTGCTGGTCGAAGACCAGAGCATGGTGCGGGGTGCGCTGGCCGCGTTGCTGGAAACCGAACCGGACATCGTCGTCGTTGGCCAGGCCAGTAATGGACGCGCCGCTCTCGCCGCCGTCGCGCAGACTGCTCCCGACGTGGTCGTCACCGACATTGAAATGCCGGAGATGACCGGCCTGACCCTCGCCGCCGAACTGCACGAGCGAAAATCCAGGCTGCACGTCATCATCCTGACCACCTTCGCCCGTCCCGGCTACCTGCGCCGCGCGCTCAATGCCGGAGCGCAGGGCTATCTGCTCAAAGACCGCCCCGCAGCGGAACTTGCCGAAGCCGTCCGGCGCGTCGCTCGCGGCCTGCGTGTCATCGATCCCGAACTTGCAGCCGAGGTCTGGAGCGCGGATCCCGATCCGCTCAGCGAGCGTGAGCGTCAGATTCTATGGCGCGCCGGGGAGGGTAGCTCCTCCGCTGAAATTGCCGACGAGCTGCACCTCTCCGAAGGCACCGTGCGCAACTATCTTTCCGAAGCCATCAGCAAGCTGGGCGCAGCCAATCGCATTGAGGCCGCACGTATCGCCCGTCAAAAGGGCTGGCTGTAACGGCCATTCCACGGTCTAACCCCTTTCAAAGCCAGCATTCCCCGCTCACACTGCCTTTGCTACCATCCAATTTCGCTAATCTCTTTTCTGCCGCAAGCAATTGACGACCATTTTGGTCGCAGTTACAATCAACCTTGCACAGGATCTTCCGGTTCTCTTTGTAACACCTAGGGTTTACACAGGTTACTGAACGCTTCAGACGACATATGGATCGTCAAATTTCCACAGCCCGATAGCTCACAGGAAAGGTCGTTCATCAGACTGTAATGTTGCAGGCATTCATCATCACGTTGCGGGAAGGCGTCGAAGCCGCGCTGATCATCGGCATCGTTTTCGCATATCTCAATAAGATCGGCCGCCATGACCTCAAGCGTGTCGTTCTCGCCGCGCTTGCGGCTGCCTGCATCGCCAGCCTGGTCGTTGCCATCATCCTCTCCCGCATCCAGTTCAACGAGGACATGTTTGAAGGCATCATCATGCTGGTGGCCGCTGTGTTCGTTCTCAGCATGATCTGGTTCATGCAGCACACGGCGAAAACCATGAAGGGCCACATCGAAAAGAAGCTTGGAGCGCTCACCGGCAGCGGCTCCAAGACCGGCCTTTTTCTTTTTGTGTTTCTGATGGTGTTTCGCGAGGGTGTGGAGACCGTTCTCATCCTCGGCGCTGTTTCTCTCAATTCCACAGAGCTGATGAGCTTCTTCGGCACGCTGCTGGGCGTTACCTGCGCCGTTGTTTTTGGTGTCCTCTTTGTCAAAGGCAGTGTCCGCATCAACCTGCAGCGCTTCTTCCGTGTCACCTCGGTCATTCTGTACTTCGTCGTCTTCCAGTTGCTCATCTCCGGCCTGCATGAACTGTCGGAATACGGCATTTTGCCCTCCAGCAGGACCGAAATGCGCATCATCGGCCCCATCGTCAGCAACGATTCCTTCTTCTTCATCACCATTCTGGCGCTGGCCGGTTTGATGGTGCTGTTTGAATATCGCAAACGCGCGGCGCAAACAACGCTGGCAACAAACTCCGGGACCCTCAATGCCGCCGAGCGTCGCAAGGCGGAATGGTCCGCACGCCGCGAACGGCTCTGGATGACCGCCGTCTATACCTGCAGCTTTGTCTTCATCTTTCTTATTACGGCCCAGTTCATTTACGCCAAAAGCACCACTGCGCTTTCGCCGGCAGCTCCCGTGACTTTGACCGGATCGCAGGTGACCGTACCTGTTTCGCAGGTACAGGACGATCAACTGCATCGCTACGTCGTCAACGTCAACGGCACGGACGTGCGTTTCCTGCTCTTCCGCAGGCCGGATGGAAAAATCGTCAGCGTGGCCGATGCCTGCCAGATATGCGGTCCCGTCGGCTTTTACAAAAGTGGGAACAACATTATCTGCAAGCTCTGTGCTTCGCCGCTGACGGCGCAGTCCATGGGCCAGCCCGGCGGCTGCAACCCCGTGCCGCTGCAATCCACCATCGCCGGTGGCTTTGTGATTATCACCGCGCACAATCTGGAGGCGCTGGTGCCCACCTTCTCTAAATAACAAGGGGGCATGCGATCCGCTTATGTTTTTTCGTCTGCTGGTGGAAAGTTTCGTGAGACAGCGTCGGCGGAAATTGCTGGCCGGCCTCGCCATCCTGCTGGGAACCACAGCGGTGACGGCCATGCTGGCCATCGGCACCAGCGTCGGCGACAAAATCAATCATGAGCTTTCTTCCGCCTACGGCGCCAACATCGTCGTCTATCCCAAGGCAGATTTACTCGATGTCGAAATCGGCGGCGTCAGCATCCATCCCGGAACGGCTGGCAGTTATATTCAGGAAGCCGATCTAACCAAGCTCAAAGGCATCTTCTGGCGTAACAACATCACGGACATTTCTCCGGAACTGCCACTCGACGTGACCCTGGCCAACGCCGGCCAAAGCAAAACCATCCCCGCCGTCGGCATGTGGTTCCATCACACGATGCACTACGGTGCCGGCAGCAGCGCGGAATCCTACACGATGGGTGCGCCCGGCATGCACCCCTGGTGGAAGCTGCAGGGAGCGTGGCCCGCAGACAATTCTCCCGTAGATCATTCCCTTGACCAGGCGATTGCAGGCAGCACGTTGGCAGCCCAGCAGCATCTCTCGCCGGGCGATACCGTAATGATCCACAATATACCGGTCCGCATCACCGGTATCGTCTCATCCGGCGATGCAACCGATCATCTGCTGCTGTTGCCGCTCGGTCTGGCACAACAGATCGTCGGCCACCCCGGAGCCGTCCGTCGTGTTTACGTCAGCGCGCTCACAAAACCGGAAGATGCCCTCGCGCGTCGCAACCCCGATACGCTGCCGCCGGCACTGCGCGACCGCTGGTACTGTTCGCCGTACGCCAACTCCATCGCTTTTCAGATTCAGGAGGTCCTTCCCTACACGCACGCGGAACAGATTCGCCGCGTCGCACAGGGAGAAGGCACTATCCTGCAACGCATCTCCGGCCTTATGTGGCTGGTTGCACTCGCTGCTCTGCTGGCCGCAGCCTTCGCCGTCGCGGCTTCCATGACCACTGCGATTCTGGAGCGCAAGCAGGAAATTGGCCTGATGCGCGCCCTCGGAGCAACCCGCGCCTCGGTTGCCAACCTGTTCTTTGCGGAAACAGCGATTCTCGCGCTGATCAGCGGCACTCTCGGCTATCTGCTGGGTTCGCTGCTGGCCAACAGTGTGGGGCAGCAGGTTTTTTCGAGCGCGATTCCCTTCAATCCTGTCCTGCTCCCCGCCGCGCTGGGCCTTGCCGTCGTCGTTTCCCTGGCAGGCAGTGTGCCCTCGGTCTTTCGCACCATGCGCCTGGACCCTGCCGCCGTTTTGCGGGAGGATGCATGAGCCAGCGCATGTCGCCCAAACGCGTATCTTTAATGATGCTCATGCGGCGATCCTTGCTGCATCGACGCACACGCTCGCTGGCCGCGCTGCTTTCGCTTACCGTCAGTGCTGCGGTCGCCACGACGCTGCTCACGCTCTACGCATCGCTGGATCAAAAGCTGCACAAACAATTCCGTGCCTTCGGAGCCAACATTGTCATCACGGCTCCCAACGGCATCGCGCTGCCACCAAACACACTCGCTATCGTTCGCAACACTGCAGGACCCGATAGCCACGTGATTCCTTTTGCCTACGTCGTCGCGCAAACCAAAAATGGCGCGCCCATCGTCGTTGCCGGAACCGACTTCGCCGCTATCCGCACAGTCGATAGCTGGTGGCAGGTAAGCCATTGGCCGGATGCGACGACAGTACAAACTTCCACAACGGATGAAGGCATCGTTCCTTCCCTCGTAGGCACGCGTGCGCAGGCGTTTGTCAGCGGCGACCACTTCCCGCTCACCTACAACGGACATGCGCTTTCGCTGCTTGCTACGGGCACCGTTCACACAGGCGGCCCGGAAGACAGCCGCGTTTATATTCCGCTTGACCAATTCACCGCGTGGACTGGCCTCGGCGCAACCACGCTGGAAGTACAGGCGCCGGGCAACGCCATACAAGTGCAGGGCGTTCTCGATCATCTGCACCTGGCCATCCCCAATGTGGAAGTCCACGCGGTTCGGCAACTGGTGGAAAGCGAAGGCCGCGTGGTCAGCCGCACTCATGCGCTCATGCTTAGTTCGCTCGTTCTCATCGCACTCACCGTAGCCATCTGCGTTCTCGCCACGCTCACCGCTTCTGTATTGGAACGCCGCCGCGACTTCGCCATTATGAAAGCGCTCGGCTCCACGCAGCATCAGGTGTCGCTGCTTTTTCTGCTGGAAGCGGTCCTACTGGCCCTGGCAGGCGCGGCCGGCGGCTATCTTCTCGGTAGCCTGTTCGCATTTCTTATTGGAGAATGGAATTTCAGCACCGCGATTGCCCCGCTCTGGCAGATCGCGCCGCAGGTGCTCCTGTTAAACCTGCTGGTTGCCATCGTGGCCGCTGGCGTGCCCATGCGTATCCTTCGGGCCGTGGAACCGGCTACGCTGTTACGAGGCGAATGATTTTGACCACCGCATTGCAATCCGAGACAGGGACTGAGACGCTCATCGAGCTGCAGGGCCTGACGCGCGAGTACTCCGGTCGGGCCGGAAATGTGCGCGCGCTCAACGCCATCTCTCTGACTGTCGAGCGTGGCGAGTGGCTGGCCATCATGGGACCGTCCGGCTCCGGAAAATCCACACTCGTGAATATTCTCGGCTGCCTGGACCAGCCAACCTCCGGCATCGTTCGCATCGCTGGGACTGACGTGCATCAACTCAACCGTCAGGAGCTGGATCGTTTCCGCGCGGAGAATATCGGCTTCATCTTCCAGCAATTCCATCTCATTCCGTATCTCACCGCTGTCGAGAACATCATGCTGGCGCAATACTTCCACAGCATGACGGACGAACAGGAAGCGCTCCACGCGCTCGAACAGGTGGGCCTCGCCGACCGCGCCCAGCATTTGCCCAGCGAGCTCTCCGGCGGCGAACAGCAACGCGTCTGCATTGCGCGCGCGCTCATCAATCAGCCGCCCATCCTGCTGGCCGACGAACCGACGGGCAATCTTGACGCCGCCAATCAGGAAATCGTGCAGGAGCATCTGCGCACGCTCCACCGCCAGGGAAACACTATCGTCATGGTCACGCACGATCCAGAGATGGCCGAACTCGCCGATCGCATCGTCGAGCTGCACCATGGGCGCATTGCCGCGGAACGGCATCAGACCATCGGCCAGTAGCTTCAGTCAGTCGACCGAATATCGTTGATATCTGCGTTCTCAAGGATTTTCTTCGGCGCGCCGGATTTCGCCACATGAATCATGGCACGGCCAATCTGCTCTGTTGTCGTGACATATTTCGGAAACATCCGGTACAGCACAGGAAGAACCGGCGCCAGCACAAGGTACGGTATCCGGTACAGTGCCGTCTTGGATTGGATTCCATGCAGTGGCACAATCCCACCCGGACGAAACATGTAGGCCGCCTTGAATGGCATTCGCAGCAGCGCATTCTCCGTCGCACCCTTCACCCGCGCCCACATGCTGCGCCCCTTCTCGGAGCTGTCCGTTCCCGTGCCGGAAACGTAGATAAATGTCATGCCGGGATTTTGCTTCGCCAGCGTCTCCGCCGCCGCTATCGTGATGTCGTAGGTGATGCGCCGATAATTTTCTTCCGTCATGCCTGCAGACGAGACGCCCAGACAGAAGAAACATGCATCGTAACCGGAAAGCTCGGCTTCTATGCCGGAAAAATCAAAAAGATTGGTGCGAACAATCTCGCGCAGCTTCGCATCGTGTTGCCCGGTCGTGCTGCGCCCAATGGACAGCACCTCTTCCACACCAGGATCGAGCAGACATTCGCGCAACACACCCTGGCCCACCATACCCGACGCACCGAAGAGAATGATTTTCATGGCCTCAGTCTATCGTCTGGATTCCCTGGAGCGCAGTTTTTAAGCTGAATCCGATACGACAAGGCTGGCAATACTCGCTGTACCCAATTTCGATCGTCGCATCCGAAGTGCCGGCTGCCACATCTATATAGAGTTCGCGAATGCCGCGAGCACAAACTCCCAACGAAAGTGAATGTCATCGACACATGCAGATGCTCGATAACCCGATATGGCACGCGCTGTCCACGACGCATAGCTCTTTCACTGTTGGTAACAGCCTCGCGAAACACTACCCCAGGGACGTAGCGCCTCTCGCCGCATTGCCAGAGCAGTCTGCGGAGGCTTACAAAACCCTTGCTGCGTTCATCCCTTTGGGCGATGGCGCTGCCCTCTTTCTCAAGACGGAGCCAACTCCTTCCGCAAATTGGACTCTGCTGCATCATGCGTCCATGTACCAGATGATCTGCAATACGCTACCCGATATTGCGGAACCAGGCGAGCATCGCTTGCTGACACCCGCAGATGTTCCAGAGATGTTGGCCTTGACGGAACTGACCGAACCGGGCCCATTCCGTGAGCGCACCATCGAGCTTGGTTCGTATCTGGGAGTTTTTCATTCGGGCCGCCTGGTCGCGATGGCGGGAGAGCGGCTTCGGCTCACTGGGTTTACTGAGATCAGCGCGGTATGTACCCATCCGGATTATCGCGGCCGGGGATATGCCCGCCGGCTCATCCTTGCGAAGATCTCTCATATTCTGCATCGCGGAGAGACGCCGTTTCTCCATGTACGGGCAAACAACACGCCCGCAATCCAGCTATATAAAAGCATCGGATTTCAGACGCATAACGCTCTGCATCTGGCAGTCGTAACGCCCAGGAAGGTTTTGTGAATTATCGGCGCTTATTGATCGGATACGTATGGCCAAGGTGAGACGCTCGAATCATCGATCCATTCCGTTTCCGGGTATCAGTAAATGTGGAAGTCCACTTCCACATCGATTTCCACAGGCACAGGATGCCCCTTGTAATACGCCGGCTTGAAGCGATACTGCTTGACCGCCGCGATGGCCTTTTCATCCAGCCCCATGCCAAGCGCGCGGAGAACACGAATGTTCCGCGGAAGTCCGTTGGCATCCACAATGAGCGCAATCACGCTTGTGCCCTGGTATTTGGCTTTGCGCGCCTCGTCGGAGAATTCAGGATCAACGGAATAGATCAGCTCTGGAGGCAGCACGCCACCACCCACGCGCATTACACCCCCGCCGTAGCCGCCGCCTTCACCCGGTCCCAATCCGGCTCCCGTCCCGGAACCAATGCCGCCACTGGCGCCGGAACCAATCCCGCCGTTTGCACCGGTGCCATTGGAGAGTGGTCCACGCACCGTGGTTGTCGGGTCACCCAGGTTGGGAATGTTGTTGTTGGGCAGTTGAATCTTCTGCGGCATCACAATCGTCGGATCGACAACCAGCTTGGGATGATCGTTACGAATAATCTCCTGCGGCGGAACGAACTGCGTTTTGGCAATCTTGGGCAGGTGCCCCTTGGCAGCCTGCAGCAGCTCGCGATCTCCTCCGCCACCGCCGCCGCCCATGGTCGGTCCCTTGGGCGCAATCGGTAAAAACGGCCGCAAATCCATCGGCTGCACCTGCGGGGGAACCACCTCCGCCACAACCGGCCTCTTCGGGTGCCATATCGAAAGCACAATCAGGCCCGCAATAATTACCAGATGGACAACAGCAGAAATAATGCTCGATTGGCGGTCTCGCGGCGTCGCCAGCATGTCCTGCACCGCAACTTCATGCGACTCCAGTTGCAGCGGCGGCAATTTCTTGGGAAACAGCAGATCGCGAACATCATTGCGAACACTGACCCAGAGAGACTCCTCGGCAAACGGGTCTACTACGGGAATCGGTTTCGACTCAAGATGCAGCGGAGGACGCTTTATGGGAAATAGTGCATCGCGCAGGTTATTGCTCAGCGATTTCCAGAATGAATCCTCCAGCTCAAGCTCGCGCCAAAGCTGGGGCTCGTCCTCTTGTTGCTGATTTTTCGCTTCCACGTCTGGAGGCATTACAACCTGATTCGGCATTCTGCTCGCTCACGCCTCACCTGCGAACCGCTGGCCGCAGGTCTACCTGAGTAAATTATGAAGGATTCGTCGCGCTTTGTCGTCTCCAGCTGGAAATTTGATATGCCGCTATCGCAATTCGGCATCTTTCTTTCCAACCCAGGGCCTGTCTGCAGCCAGGCAGCACGATGTATCTGCTACATATCAGACGTAACTGCGACCAATTCCGTTTCACCGAAACAGGAAGGAATGACGAAAACATTTATCATGACAATAAATCGTTCATTTTGGAGCCACCATGCCCGTTGGGCACGACCTGAAGGCAACACTCAATCTTCCGCAAACCGATTTCCCCATGAAGGCCAACCTGCCCCTCAACGAGCCTGCGCGCCAGGCCGGCTGGGACGCCATGCACCTGTACCGGCAGATTCGCGAAGCCCGCAAAGGCGCACCTGTCTATCTGTTGCACGATGGCCCTCCCTACGCGAACGGGGCCATTCATCTGGGCCATGCCCTCAACAAATGCCTGAAGGATTTCGTCGTAAAGTCCCGCAGCATGGCCGGTTACGATGCGCCCTATGTTCCCGGATGGGATTGCCACGGCCTGCCCATTGAAATCAAGGTCGATGAGCAACTGGGCCGCAAGAAGCTGGAGATGGAACCCATCGCCGTTCGCCGTGCCTGTCGCGAGTATGCCCAGAAATTCCTCGATCTGCAGAGTGCGCAGTTTCAGCGCCTTGGGGTACTGGGCCAATTCGACCATCCTTACTCCACCATGTCGAAATCCTACGAGGCGCGCATCGCGGAAACGTTTTTTGAATTCTTAGAGCGCGGCTTTGTCTACAAGGGATTGAAGCCCGTCTATTGGTGCATCCATGACCGCACCGCACTGGCTGAGGCGGAAGTCGAATACGAGATGCACACCAGCCCCAGCATCTACGTCCGCTACGCGCTCACCAGCGATCCAGCGGCCATTGACGCGCGCCTGGCCGGCAAGAAAGTTTTCACCATCATCTGGACCACCACCCCCTGGACGCTGCCCGCTTCGATGGCTGTGGCCTTTCATCCGGATTTTGAATACGTTGCGCTGGAACAGGACGGCAACATCTATATTGTTGCCGAGGCATTAGCCGAAGCAACCAAAGAGGCCTGCGGTCTGCAGGATGCCGTCGAAGTCGCCCGCTTCCCCGGTGCAAAGATGGAGCGCGTCACCTTCCAGCATCCGTTTCTCGATCGCAGCATCCTGGGTGTGCTCGCAACCTATGTCACCGCCGATCAAGGCACCGGGGCTGTCCACACCGCTCCCTCGCATGGCGCCGACGACTTTTACACCGGCGCACGGTATGGTTTGGATCAGACCTGCAACGTGGATGCAGCCGGACGCCTGCGCAACGGACTGCCGGAATATGACGGTAAAAAGATTTTTGATGCCAACGAACCGATTATTGAGCTATTGACGTCGCGCGGTGCGCTGATGGCGCGCAAAGACATCCATCACTCCTACCCGCACTGCTGGCGTTGTCATAACCCGGTCATCTTCCGCGCCACCGAGCAGTGGTTTATCGGCATGGAAACGCCGATGCGGGATCTCGACGGAAGCCCCACCACCTTCCGCAACCGTGCGCTAGAGGAAATTCAAAAAGTAACGTGGGACCCTGCCTGGGGCGAAGAACGCATCTCCAACATGATCGCCACGCGGCCGGACTGGTGCATCTCGCGCCAGCGCATCTGGGGCGTGCCCATTGCTGTCTTCCTCTGCCAGAAGTGCCACAGGCCGCTGCTTTCACCCCAGGTCAATCGCCGCGTGGTCGCGCTCTTTGAACAGGACGGCGCCGACGCCTGGTACACACGCGAGAATAGCGATTTTCTTCCCAGCGGCACACTTTGCCAGACAGAAAACTGCGGCGGCACGGAATTCGACAAGGAATTCGACATCCTCGACGTCTGGTTTGAATCCGGCGCCAGCCAGGCCGCCGTGCTCGGCGAACGCGCCGGCTTCGGCCTCACCTGGCCAGCCGATCTTTACCTTGAAGGCGGCGATCAGCATCGCGGCTGGTTCCACTCGTCGCTGCTCTGCGCAATCGGCGTAAGAAACGCCGCGCCGTATCGCGAAGTCGCCACCTGCGGATGGACGCTTGACGAGCAGGGACGCGCGCTCTCGAAATCTCTGGGCAACAACGTCGATCCTGTGGCGGTCGCGGAACTGCTCGGCGGCGATATCATCCGCCTCTGGGTTGCGTCGGTCGATTTTCGCGAGGACGTTGTCGCCAGCATCCCGTTGATGAAGCGCCTTGCCGAAGAGATTTACCGCAAGCTGCGCAATACCTTCCGCTTCCTGCTCGGCAATCTGCACGGCTTTGATCCCGCGCAGCACGCCGTACCCTTCGCGCAGATGGAGCCGCTCGACCAATATATGCTGGCCCGCACTGCGGAGCTGACTTCGAAGGTCCGCGACTGGTACGCCGCGATGGAATTTCACCGTGCCTACCACGCTATCAATGATTTTTGTGTCTCCGACCTCAGCGCTGTCTATCTCGATGTGCTGAAGGATCGCATGTACACCTTCGCGCCCACCAATCCACAGCGGCGTTCCGCACAGACCGCTATCTGGAAGATCACCGAAGCATTGGTTCGTCTCATTGCACCTGTTCTCAGCTTTACCGCCGACGAAATCTGGCAGTATCTGCCAAAGCTTCAGGGCCGCGAAAACAGCGTGCATATCGCACTCTTCCCGCAACCGGAAGAACTGGCTCCCGGCGACTCTTCCGCGCTGCTCGCCGACTGGGCGCAGATCTTCGCCGTGCGCTCCGAAGTCCTTAAGAGCCTCGAAGAAGCGCGCAAGGAAAAGCGTATCGGCAAGGCGCTGGAAGCCAAGATCGTCCTGCAGGTTCCGTCTACGCTGGAAGCAGTCCTGCTGCAATACGCATCCAGTTTGAAAGAACTCTTCAACGTCTCGCAGGTGGAAATGAATGTCGTTCCCATCACCTCCGATCCCAGTCTCGCCGTTCAGGTCACCACGCTGCCTGCAGATGGAACCAAATGCGAGCGCTGCTGGAACTACTCCGTCCACGTTGGCGAGAACAAGACGTGGCCCACGCTCTGCGAGCGCTGTGTCGCCGCGCTTACGGAAATGGGCATCCTTGGAGGCAGCAAATGAACGCGCCCTCTCAACCAATGCGTGACTGGCGACTGCCTCTGCTGTTGATCTCAGTGGTGGTATTTATCCTCGACCGGATCACCAAAATTCTAATCATTCATCACGTGGAACCGGGTCAGGAAGTCACCATCATTCCCGGCTGGTTTCATCTCTCGCATGTCTACAACAACGGCGCGGCCTTCAGCCTGTTTGCAGATTCCCGCTCGCCCGACACCATTCGCTGGATCCTCATCGGCTTTTCCGTCTTTGCCATCCTCGTCGTCTTCGGACTTTTCTGGAGCGTGGGCCGTCGTCTCAGCATGACCGGCATTGCGTTAGCGATGATTCTCGGCGGCGCGATCGGCAATCTCTACGACCGTCTGGCCTATCGTTTTGTCATCGACTTTCTGGCCTTCAGCCACTGGGGCTACCACTATCCCGACTTCAACATTGCGGACTCCTGCATCGTCATTGGAGCCTGCCTGCTCCTCATCGAATCTTTGCGTGGGCCAAACCGCCTGTTCGCCGACCGAAAGTAATTCGCAGCAAAGGAAGTGTGAAGCATGAAACTGCTCTGTTGCCTGCTGCTTCTCGTACCGTTTGCTTCCGCGCAAACGACCAGGAAAAATGCCGTACCATCGCAGACGGATATCTCCACGCCGACAGCCCGACAGGTGCAACATATGGAACAAATGCTGCAGGATTGGCCGGATTTAGCGCGCTATGGGGCCGCAGATGCCGCCCTTCCGCCGCCTGCACCGGGGGAGAAGCGCGTCGTGTTCATGGGCGACTCCATCACCGACGCATGGGGTCCGCCGCGTGCGGAATTTTTCCCCGGAGAGCCTTACATCAATCGCGGCATCAGCGGCCAGACCACGCCGCAGATGTTGATTCGCTTTCGTCCGGATGTGATCGCGCTGCAACCCAAAGTTGTTGTCATCCTGGCGGGCACGAATGACATTGCGGGAAACACCGGGCCCTCTACGCTGGAGATGATTGAAAACAATCTGATGTCCATGGTCGATCTGGCCAAGGCAAATGGTATCCGCGTCGTCCTTGCCTCGGTGTTGCCCGCTTCCAGCTATCCGTGGAAGCCGGGAATTGATCCTGCCAATGAAATTCGAGCGCTCAATGACTGGATGAAGGATTATTGCGCAAAAAATAACTGTGTCTACCTCGACTACTATTCCACAATGGTGAATCCTGAATTCGGCATGAAAAAAGAGCTGACGATCGATGGCGTTCATCCCAATACCGCTGGCTATCATGTCATGGCTCCCTTGGCGGAAAAGGCCATTGCCGAGGCACAGGGCACCCTCTTATGTGGGGGAGTTGTATGTGGGGTAACTGGATCGCAGCCATAAGGAAGCCGGATTCCAACCGCTGATTCCAACCGCGAAACGAGGCTCGCATGGCACAGGAAAATATGTCGCAAGAGAAATGGACCGCAGTCGATCGTTACCTTAACGATCTGTTTGTACCCGACGACCCGGCGCTGGAGGCAGCCCTGGAAGCCAGCACCGCCGCGGGCCTGCCACCGATCAGCGTGACGCCAAATCAAGGCAAGCTGCTGCAGCTCCTCGCGCAGATTTCCGGTGCCCGCACCATTCTGGAGATTGGCACCCTCGGAGCCTACAGCACCATCTGGCTGGCACGGGCACTGCCTCCCGGCGGCCGCTTGATCACTCTGGAAGCTGCCCCCAAACATGCCGCAGTCGCCCGCGCGAACATAGCCCGCGCCGGTCTGGATACGATCGTCGAGCTGCGTCTCGGCCCGGCACTGGAAACGCTGCCGCAGCTTGCCTCGGAAATTCCTGGCCCCTTAATCCCTGGCCCCTTTGATTTGATCTTCATCGATGCCGACAAACCCAGCTACCTGGAATATTTCGCCTGGGCCATGAAACTCACCCATCCCGGCAGCCTCATCGTCGCCGACAATGTGGTCCGCGATGGCGAGCTGATCAACGCCAATAGCAGCGATCCCGCCGTCCGGGGCATGCGCCGTTTTTGCGAAGCTGTTGCAGCGGAACCCCGCGTGACCACCACGGCCATCCAGACCGTAGGCAGCAAAGGCTACGACGGCTTCGCCGTCTCGCTGGTCACCGCGTAACCGTAAGCGGCTCTATCAGCTAATAGGAAAACTTCGTAGCCAGGTCGATGTTGCCGGGCTAACCGGCTCGCAGCATTGCGGCCCTTGCCGTTACACTGGAAGATGCGGCATTGTGCCAAAAGCACGCTGCCAATCCCTGACCAGGTGTCCTTCATTGACGACGGATCGCATCGTAATTCGCGGCGCACGCGTCCACAACTTGAAGAACATAAATCTGGAGATCCCGCATGACACCCTCACCGTCATCACGGGTGTCTCCGGCTCCGGCAAATCCTCGCTCGCCTTCGATACTATCTACGCGGAAGGCCAGCGCCGCTACGTCGAGTCGCTCTCCGCCTATGCACGGCAATTTCTGGAGCGCATGGAAAAGCCCGATGTCGATCACATCGACGGCCTCGCGCCGGCCATCGCCATCAAGCAGAAAAACACCACGCGCAACCCGCGCTCCACCGTCGCCACGGCCACGGAAATCTACGATTACCTGCGCCTGCTCTTCGCGCGCTGCGGCACCATGTACTGCCTCACCTGCGGCGGCGTTGTAAAGCGCGACAGCATGGATGAGATCGCCACTGCCGTGCTCGCGCTCGGCGAAGGCACGCGTCTGCAGGTCTTTTTCCCTGTCAAATTTCCCGAACCTGTATCCATAGAAAACGCGGAAGCATCGGCAAAACAATCCGGGAAGAAGGCTGCCAAGGCTGCAGCCAAAAAAACCGCAGCGAAAAAATCTTCCAAAGCGAATGCTTCCGTCATCACCGCTCCAGCCGTCACCAATATCGACGACACCCGCAAACAGCGTCTGCTCGAACTGCGCCAGCGTGGATTCAACCGGCTCTATCAGAATGGCCGCATCTTTGAATTCTCCACGCCGGAATCACTGCTCGATCTCGATTTTTCGCAGCCCATCTCCGTTCTGGTAGATCGCATCGTTGTCTCGGTAGATGCGCGCGCGCGTATCGTCGATGCTGCTGAAATCTCCTATCGCGAAGGCGGCGAAGTTCTCTTTGAGACCGTGCCCCGTGCCCCGGAAGACGGCTCCACGCCCGAGCGCGTCCAGCTGCGCTTCTCCGGTGCCTACGCCTGCAAAACCTGCCAACGCGTCTATCGCGAGCCGGAACCACCGATGTTCTCCTTCAACAATCCCTACGGCGCGTGCCCGCGCTGCGAAGGATTCGGCAACACCGTGGACTTCGACATCGATCGCATCATCCCGGACAAGACGCGCACCCTCGATCAGAACGCCATCGACCCATGGGTCCGCCCGAAATATCGCTCCATGCAGGGAGAGTTGCGCCGCGCAGCCAAAGATCACGACATCCCGATGAATGTTGCCTGGAAAGACCTGACGCACAAGCAACAGACCTTCGTTCTTGAAGGCGACGATTCCTTCCCCGGCATTCGCGGCTTCTTTGCCTTTCTTGAGCACAAAAAATACAAGCTGCATGTCCGCGTCTTTCTCAGCAAGTATCGCGGCTACACGCTCTGCCCGGAGTGCCACGGCCAGCGGCTGCGCGCCGAAGCCCGCGCCGTCCGCATTGACGGCAGAAACATCTGCGAGGTCGCCGCCATGACCATTGCCGACGCGCGCAAGCTCTTCGTCGGCTTGAATCTGTCTCCGATGCAGATGGAAATCGCCGGGAAGATTCTCGAAGAGATTCGCCAGCGTCTGCGTTTTCTGGATGAAGTCGGCCTCGATTACCTCACGCTCGATCGCCTGTCCTCCACGCTCTCCGGCGGCGAAGCGCAGCGCGTCCAGCTCGCCACTTCTCTGGGCTCGCAACTGGTCGGCGCGATGTACGTTCTGGATGAACCCTCCATCGGCCTGCATCCCCGCGACACCTCGCGGCTCATCCACATTCTCGAAGACCTGCGCGACCTGGGCAACACAATCCTCGTCGTGGAACACGACCCCGACGTCATCCGCTCCGCCGACTATCTGCTCGATCTCGGCCCCGGCGCGGGCGAACTCGGCGGCAGATTGCTCGCCGCAGGCACCGTCGAACAGGTGATGGCTTCGCCGCAATCGCTCACGGGAAAATATCTCAGCGACCAGCTCTCGATTCCAGTCCCATTGTTACGCCGCGAACCGGGCCGCGAATGGCTGCGTCTCACTGGCGCGCGCGCGCACAACCTGCAATCGGTAAATTGCGAAATTCCGCTGGGCATGCTGGTCTGCGTCACCGGTGTCTCCGGCTCCGGCAAATCCACGCTGGTGCATGATGTTCTCTTTCGCGCCCTCTCTCACGCCTTCGGCGATACCGAAGGCGGCGATCCAACCAACCTCTACGACGACCTCACCGGCACACACTATCTCAGCGGTGTCGTACTGGTCGATCAATCTCCCATCGGACGCACGCCACGCTCCAACCCTGTCACCTATATGAAGGCCTTCGACCCCATCCGCGAACTGTTTGCTTCGCTGCCCGATGCCAGGCGCCGCGGTTATACGCCCGGGTTCTTCTCCTTCAATGTTCCGGGTGGCCGCTGCGATGTCTGCGAAGGCGATGGCACCGTCACGGTCGAGATGCAGTTTCTCGCCGATGTCGAGCTGCCCTGCGAAGAATGCAACGGCACGCGCTACAAGGCCGGCATTCTGGAAGTTCGCTACAAGGGGAAAAATATCTACGATGTGCTGAACCTCACCGTGAAAGAGGCGCTCCACTTCTTTGCCGGTCATCCAAAAATCCAGGACAAGTTGCGCGTTCTTGAAGACGTCGGCCTCGGCTACGTGCGTCTGGGCCAATCCGCCACGACGCTCTCCGGCGGCGAAGCGCAGCGCGTCAAGCTGGCCTCGCACCTGGCCAATGCGAAACCCGCCAACAGCCGCACCGGAGGCAAGCGCCTGCAGAACCGTCTGCTTTACATCCTCGACGAGCCCACCACCGGCCTGCACTTTGACGATGTCAGCAAACTGCTCTCGGCCTGCCGTCAGCTGATTGAAGGCGGCGGATCGCTGCTGGTCATCGAACACAATCTCGATGTGCTCAAAACAGCGGACTGGATTATTGACATGGGTCCGGAAGGCGGCTCCGGCGGCGGGAAAATTGTCGCGACCGGCACGCCGGAGGAAATCGCCGCTGTTCCTGCATCGCACACCGGACAATGGCTGGCGCGCGTGCTGCAAGACGCGTCCCAAATGCCGGATGCTTCTCCAATAGAAGACGCGCCGCAATTCGAAAACGCTTCGCTCTTCGAAGACACCTCTTCCGTAACAGGAGATTAGTTTCCCGATGCATCAACAGAAATCTCTCTTCGCGGCAGTGTTGCTCTTCAGCCTGACTGGAGTGCTGGCCGCGCAACAATCCCCACTCCCCGCCGATACTTCGACTGCCGATGCTCCCCGGACCGCCGTGAACCAGCCCGACCTGACCGCACAGGCGGAAGACGCCATCGTACGTGGAGACATGCAGCAGGCAATGACGCTGCTCAACAGCTCTCTGGCGCTGCAGCCCAATAACGCCCGAGCCCTGTATGACCGTGGCTACGTTGAAGAGCATCTGCAACACGCCGACGCAGCCATCGCAGATTTTCAGAAGGCCATCGTCGCCGATCCAAAACAGTACGAAGCCTATGCCGCACTGGGCCGCCTTGATGTCGATCAGGGAAAACTGGACGATGCGCGCAAGCAGTTGGATGCTGCCGTAATGTTGACGCCCGCTGATTCCCATCCGGCACAAACCAAGGCCGCCGCATTCCGCCTGCTGGCCCAGGTGGACGAACAGCTCCACGACCCTGCCGCAGCCACCGATGCATTGGTCGCCGCACTGAAGCTGACCCCGGAGCAGCCAGAGGACACGCTGCTGGCCGCTCGGCTGGCCGAAGAACAAGGCGATACCGACACTGCGGAAACGGAATATCGCAAGGTCCTTGCTGTTGTGTCCACCAACGATCCAGAGTTTGTCGACGCCACCACGGGCCTAACGCGCCAGCTTATCCACGCCGGCAAGTTCAGCGACGCCGAGCCCCTGCTTCGCAGCGCTCTCGTGCAACAGCCGCAGAATCCGGCGCTCATGGCCCAGCTGGCAACGGTTCTTGTTGGGGAAGGAAAAACTGCGGACGCGATCTCTGAACTGGAAACGCTGCATCAGGCAAATCCCAGCCAGCCCGCCGTCACGCGCATGCTGGCCGATCTCTACACCCGCACAGGCGACCCGGCCAAGGCCGATCCCCTCTATGTGCAGCTGCTTGCCCAGGGCCAGCCCGATGCCGATCTGTTGACCGCACGGGGAGAAAACCTCATCCGTCAGCAACGCTATGCGGAAGCGGTGACCGTATTGCAAAAGGCTCTCGCACTGGAGCCGGGGCAGCCCGACACGTGGAGCGATCTGGCCTTCGCCGCCTCGGAAAATCATCAGTATGATCTCGTCCTGCAGGCGCTCGATCACCGGGCAAACTACGAACCGGAGGTCCCGGCTACCCTCTTTCTGCGCGCCACGGCGCTCGATCACCTGCATCAGACCAAAAAGGCGATTGCGTATTATCAACAATTTCTGCATACAGCCCAGGATAAGTTCCCCGATGAGGCGTGGCAGGCGCAACATAGGCTTGCAGCGCTGACCAAATAGCGCTATAGTACCGGCCATAAGCAAGGAGGGCTTCCCATGCGTTCCTTGGTCTGTATTGCCATTCTCATCGTTTTCACGCCGGTTGCCGCCTTCGCCAAAACCGAGGCAACCTCGGAAACTCAGGTCATCTCAGACCTGGTCCAGCGCGCGCAGCAAGCTCATCCAAAAGATCAGTGCTACCTCTACGCCATGATTCTGCAGAGCATGACCGAGTTGGCCGATCATCAGCTCATGCAGGGCAACGAAGCCGGAGCCGACACCACGCTCCAGAAAATGCAGCGATACGCATTGCTTCTGCATGAGAGCCTGCAGCCCCGAACAAAAAAGCTGAAAAATTCAGAAGAGCTGCTCCATTCAACTTCGCTGCGATTGCAGGGCCTGATGCACAATGCACCGTTCAACGATCAGTCGGTTGTCAAGGCTACCCTCACGAACGTCGAGCACGTAGAATCGGAGTTATTGAATCAGGTTTTTCTGCACTGAATGTCGTTGCTCTCCAGTTCGTCGTTAGATCCCAGTCGCAGCATCCGCTGCTTGCCGGCGATGCTGTTTGCCTGCATGGCGATTTGTCTGCTGCCGGCATCCATCGTCCGGGCGCAATCCAGGCGTGATCCGCTCAGCCCCAATGAAGTGGAGCAACTACGCAAACTGGCCTATCAACCCGACGATCGAATTAAATTTTATGGGCAGCTTTTGCACGAAAGACTGATCGCCATCCAGATACCGCCGAAGCCCATTCCCGGCATAACGCCCCCAAGCCGCGCCCAGCAGATCCATGACAGCATGCAGGACTTCACCTTCATCGTCGATGAACTCGAGGACACCATGGACGATTACACGGACCGCCATGCAGACATGCGGCTGGGACTGAAGGAGCTGCTCAAGGAAAGCCCTCACTGGGAATCCACGCTCAAGTTGCCTCCGCCCAACAATACCTATGAGTTCGCACGCAAGGAGGCTCTCGACGCAGCCTCCGACCTGCACGACTCCGTGGTGGAACTCCTCGCTCAGCAGGAAAAAGAAGTCGCGGCACAAAAGAAACAGGAAAAGGGGCACTAGAGTTGTCCGTTCCCTACCAGACGCTTCTGCCTATCCTTTCGGACGACATGGTGACACAGGCGCCCACTCCGCGCAGCCTGCCGGAAATTTTTACCGCCGAGTATCGTGCTCTCCGTCCGCGTGCGCCCATACCTGTCTTCGACATTCGCTTCTACCGGTTCACCAGCATCAATACCACCATTCGTCTCCGCGATGGCATGGCGCTGGTTCGCCTGTCGGACATTCTGGAAAGCGCGCCAGAGAGCGTTCTGGCAGCCATCGCGCATATCCTGCTGGCCAAGCTTTATCGCAAACCCATCGAGCCCGCGCACTCCAATCGCTATCGCAGGCATCTGGGCAGTGCCGCCATCACCGAACGCGCCGAGCAGATTCGCCGCACGCGCGGCAGAAAGCGCATCGTCACCGCGCAGGGTCATTATTACGATTTGGAACGGATCTTCGACGATCTCAATCAGCGCTTCTTTCACGGTCTGCTTGGCCGCCCCGTGCTTACCTGGAGCACACAGCGCGCGCGCCGTCTGCTTGGCCATTATGACGCCGCACACAACACCATCGTTGTCAGCCGCGTCTTCGATACCGCCATGACCCCGCGCTTCGCCATCGAATATCTTGTCTACCACGAGATGCTGCATCTCAAGCACCCGGTGCGCGTGCGCGGCGGACGCCGCTGCGTTCACTCCCGCGAATTTCAACAGGATGAGCGCCGCTTCCCGGAGCTGGATCAGGTGAAGAAATATTTGAAGACGCTGTAGGCGAAAATCCCTACCCGCGCGCCGTGCGGGCTACCACGGCCCGATGCGCTGGCACATGCCGTCGCGACCAAACCAGCAACAGCACCCCGGCAATCACAGAACCAATGCTGGCAATCTGTGCATTGCTCATGCCCAGGTAAATCTTCGGGTTGATGCGGATAAATTCCACCAGAAAACGGGCAATCCCGCTCCACACCAGGTATTCCCCCGTAATCCATCCAACCGGCTTCTTGGATTTGCCGCGCTGCCACAGGTACGCAGCCAGAATCATGGCAACAATAAATTCATAAATCGGTGTCGGATGCACGGGCACGATCGTCGGCACCAGTCCATGTGGAAAACTCATGCCCCAGGGTAAGGATGTCGGAATCCCATAATCGCCATCGCCCGAAACCAGGCATCCGATGCGACCCACCCCGTAACCGACGGCAACGGCGGGCGCGGCAAGATCCAGCATGCCCAACCCACCCACCTTGGCCCGGCGACCCTGCCACACCAGCACCAAAATTCCCGCAACCAGCCCACCGAACCAGGCAAATCCGGCCCGATCCAGCAACAAATGCATGGGAGCGGCCATCAGCTCCCGTGGAGATTCCAGAACATGCCACAGCTTGGCGCCGATCACCCCGGCAACCGTTACCAGAGCTCCCACATTGATCGCGTCGGCATCGACGCCATTGCGCTGAAAATTCTTGTACAGCACCCAGCAGGCGCTTACCGCCGCCAGCCAAAGCAGGATGCCAAAGGTGCCAATCTCGTAGTGTCCAATATGAATAAAGGGATACATGCCGTGTCTTCTTCAGTATAAGCGACAGGTCGGCGGCACGGTGCAGCGCCGGCGCGGTTATACTCATGCCACAGGTTGCCATGCAGACGACCCCAGCCAAGCTGGAAGTTCTCTACACCCCGGAGCAGATCGCCGAACGCATCGCCCTCATGGGAGAAGAGATCAGTCAGGATTACGCCGGAAAAACGCTGATGCTGGTCGGCGTGCTGCGTGGCGCTGCCATCCTTTTGGCCGACCTGGCCCGCGCCATCACACTGGATTGCACCTATGATTTTGTCGCCGTCTCCAGCTACGGCAAAGGTCATCGTTCCAGTGGCGCCGTCAAGCTCATCAAGGATCTGGACCATCCCATCGAGCATCGCCACGTCCTGCTGGTTGAGGACATTCTGGATACCGGCGTCACCATCTCCTACCTGCGCAACATGTTGCAGCAGCAGCAACCGGCCTCTCTCAAAATTGCCGCACTTCTCGACAAACCCTCCCGACGTCTGCAAAAAATCGAGGCCGATTATGTCGGTTTCTGCATTCCCAACCGCTTTGTCGTGGGTTATGGCCTGGACTATGCCGAACGCTACAGGAATCTGCCTGGTATCTGCCTGATGCCACCCGATGCTCCGGAGTAGTACTCTGTCACAGGCATAGATGAAGATAGAGCGGCGTCGCAATCGAGAACCGGCCAATCTGCATCTAAATTGATGAACCATGATTTTGATGTTTCTTATATGACAACTTCTTATTTCGCACCTCATTCCCAGGCTCTTCTGGAAATAGAAGAATCTGAAATTTCCTGCTTTGATGTTGTCTCCTTTGCAGCAGACACGCTGCAAAACTGGCAAAATCTCGCTGCCATTCTCGACCACACGCTGCTCAAGCCCGATGCCAATCGCGAACAGATCCTGCATCTCTGCCAGGAAGCCGCGCACTACCGTTTTGCCTGTGCGATGGTGAATCCCTGCTGGGTAGCGCTGGCCTGCTCTGCGCTTGCCGGAACCGGCATCCCCGTGGGAACGGTTCTCGGCTTCCCTCTCGGCGCATCGTTGACGTCCACCAAACGACAGGAGGCGCTCACTCTGCTGCGTCTGGGCGCGCGGGAAATCGACATGGTGATGAACGTGGGCCTGCTGAAGAGCGGCAATCCTGCAGCGGTGCATCAGGACATCCACGCCGTCGCGGAAGTTGCCCACGAAGCGGGCGCTCTGGTCAAGGTCATTCTGGAAACCTGTCTGCTCTCGCTCGAAGAAAAGCTGCTCGCGTCGGAGCTGGCCATTGCTGCCGGAGCGGACTTTATCAAGACCAGCACCGGCTTCTCCACCGGTGGCGCAACCGTCGATGACGTTAGTCTGATGCGCGGTGTCGCCGGTGGGCGATGTGGCGTGAAGGCCTCCGGAGGCATTCGCTCCTTCGACGAAGCGAGCGCCATGGTCCAGGCCGGAGCCAACCGCATCGGCACCAGTTCCAGCGTCAGCATCGTCCACGCACTCGGCGCACTCTAGCGGGTCCACGCCCGCTTGGTGGACGCGGGTGGCTGGGATGCATCGTTTGTTCGCCGTGTCATTCCTCGCCCTGGTGCCAACGCAGCCGCACCGAAAAATCTGCTTGTCACCCATGCAGCCGTCTGCTTTACTGCGATTCGAATGGAAGACGCAGAACAATACGTAGCCCGATGGCAGGCTGCCGGGTTGCTCGACGAGAGCACGGCAGCCGCAATTCGCGCCTATGAAACGAAGCAGACCAGGCCGCAGAGGCACCAGTGGCAGGTTCTATTGGCCCTCATCTTGGGCGGCATACTTCTGGGCGCTGGAGTGTTGCTCTTTGTCGCGGCGAACTGGGACAAGGTTTCTCCCACCACGCGCATGATCCTGGTCCTTTCCATGCTGGTGTTCTTTCACGGATTCGGTTTGCTGGCGCATGAAAAATTTGCCGGGCTGGCTACAGCAATGCACGCCGTCGGCACCATGTCGGCAGGTGCGGCGATCGCGTTGATCGGACAGATTTTCAATATGCAGGAACATTGGCCCGCAGCAATCCTCTTGTGGGCACTATGCGCCGCGGCAGGATGGATTCTGTTGCGGGATCAATTTCAGCAGACGCTCACGCTGCTGCTTATTCCCGCCTGGATCGTTTCCGAATTGGTTTACCGAGCCAGTGCCTACAATGGCGCGGATATCTACATCGCACGGGTATTGGCCGTAATTGGAGCGGTATATTTGTCTGCATTTCTGCACTCACGCAAGCACGTGGTTTCCGGTGTCCTGTTCAGCACCGGTGCGATTCTGCTGCCAATATCGGTCGGCATCTTAGCAGAAGGCGGGTGGAATATGGGCTTTCAGCAGCCCTGGGGCTTCGTGCCGCTCTCCTATCGTCTGGCTGCGCTCGGAATTCTGCTGTTGGCAGGCATTTTCGGCGCGATGTCGGAAAAGCAGAGCATTGTCCCCGTATCGATTGCAGCGGTCGTGGCCTATGTTCTCCCCTGGTCGCAGAAGACAGTCGCACAGAACGCTTCTGGATTCATGTGGAAGTTCGCGGGTCCAGGTTTGCTAACGTACCTGATCGTCGCAGCCGCGGCGGTCTCTTTTGTCTGGTGGGGTGTGCGAACATCCGCAAAAGCACTCGTGAACTACGGCATGGTCGCTTTTGCGCTGACGGTGATCTGGTTTTATTTTTCAAGTGTGATGGACAGGCTCGGACGATCGCTGGGACTCATCCTGCTGGGCGTGCTGTTTTTGGCTGGGGGTTGGGGGCTGGAACAGACGCGGCGGAAACTGGTGCGCAGCATCGACGGAGGTGCCGCATGAGACAACGCCGCGCCGCTCTGGCTCTGTTGGCCGTTCAGCTTTTGCTGGTGCTGAGCGTGGCCGGCAAGTATCTCTACGAGCGCAGGGTCTGTCCACGCGTTTGGGTGAGGACGCAGCAATTCGATCCGAACCAACTCTTGCGTGGACGATACCTCGCATTGCATCTGTTGGTGGATGCCTGTTCCCTGCCACACGATCCGAAGTACTTCGTACGCGGCTATCAATATCACAATCGCGTTGCGCTGCCGGGTCATTGGACATGGAATGTGACCCTCGCAGTGGAAAATGGGCACCTGGTGCCACGCCTGGCAGACCGCCATGGATCGCCGAACGGCATCCAGCAGGTATGGCTTCGGGAAGGCGACCCGTGCGACAAAGTACCGCTTCTGCAGCGTGAAGAGTATTTCGTCCCTGATCAGGCGAGAGGTCCGCTCCCACTCCAGCGGGGCCAGGAATTATGGGTCGAAGTCACCGTGCCACCCAGCGGCCCTCCGCGGCCAATTCAGCTTGCACTGTCGAGTCAATCCGGCTTTCAACCGATCAGGTTTGAATAAGCAATGGGCATCTGGCAATGGGCGACGGCCACTCTCAATCGCGCAGCAATGCGCTGTTTACCAAAATTCGCCCTGTTTTCAACACCTTCGCATCCTTTCTGCTCGCAAAAGTCCCACGCTCCGCCCTCCCCACTCGCCCCCTCTACGATATGCTCAGTAGTGGTTCATGAAATCCTCTGATCGCAAATCCGGAAACCCTTCCAGCGCCGACGCTGGCAGGCAAGATACGCCATCCAGCCCGGCACACAGCCTGCAGGCGCAAGATCCTGCTCAGGTTACGCCCCAATCGGCTCCCCAGGCCGCAGCCCCGGCACCTGCCGATGCGCACATTGCGCACGCTGCCTTCGAAGGTGACTATCGTCCCGTCTCAGCGGAAGGTCTTCCGCCCGCACAGCCGCGCATCGACACCATGCAAACCGACTTTCTGATGCGCCTGGCCGATGCCCTGAACACCACGCTCGATCTGCAGACATTGCTGCACCGCGTGGCGGACCTGGTACGCGCCGTCATCGACTACCGCATCTTCTCTATCCTGCTGATCAACGATCGTACCAACGATCTCCGTATGCGCTTCCAGATTGGCCACTCGCCGGAGGTGGAACGCTTGCGCGTCCGCATGGGCCAGGGCGTTGTCGGACAGGTTGCCGAGCGCCGCGAAGCCATGCTCATCGACGATGTCCGCAGCCTCAGCAACTATATCGAAGCCAATCCCAACGTACGCTCCGAGATGGCCCTTCCGCTCATCACCAAGAACCGCGTCATCGGCGTCATTGATATTCAATCCGAACAGGCCGATTATTTTCGCCCGGAACATTTGCACCTGCTGCAATTGACCGCATCCCGCGTCGCCATAGCCATTGAAAATGCGCGCCTGTACACTCGCATTTCCCGCCAGGCGCAGACCCTCGAAGTGCTGCACGAGATCAGCCGCGAGATCACGTCCATCCTCGACCCGGATCAACTGCTGGAGCGCGTCGGGCACCTGTTAAAGCGCGTCATCCCCTACCAGATGTTCGTCATCTGGATGCTGAATGAGAAACGCAACCTGCTGGAGCATCGCTTCTCCATTCGCTTCGGCCAGACCGACCAATCCCTCGCGGAACCGGTGCCCATCCAGCACGGACTCATCGGCGCCGCCGTCACCAGTCGCCAGCCCATCATGGTGGGCGATGTCCGGCGTGACCCGCGTTATGTCATGGTGCACCCGGAAACACGTTCCGAGATGGCCGTCCCTCTCATTTACAAAGGCAAAGTTCTCGGTGTGCTCGACCTGGAACACACCCGCCTGCATTTCTTTAATGAAGAACACCTGCACGCCGTCAGCACGCTTGCCGCGCAGCTTGCCGTGGCCATAGAGAACGCTCGCCTCTACCAGCGCGTCGCGCAGGAAGAGCAGCGCATGGAAACCGATTTGGCCATGGCGCGCGAAGTGCAGTTTCGCCTGCTGCCGCCATCCATGCCGCAGTTGCCGCATGCCCAGTTTGCCTCGCGTTTTGTTCCCGCACGCACCATCGGCGGCGATATGTATGATTTTCTCGACTACGGCGACGACCATCTCGGCATTGCGCTGGGCGATGTCAGCGGCAAGGGTGCTCCCGCGGCCCTCTATGCAGCGGTCGTCAGCGGATTGCTGCGCTCCAACGCCGCGCGCAAACCTTCTCCTGCGGAGATGTTGAAATTTCTCAACAACTCGTTGCAGGAGCGCAAAGTCGATTCGCAATACGTCGTCATGCTCTATGCTGTCTGGAATGATAAAAACTGCACCCTGCAGATTGCCAATGCCGGGGCCACGCAACCTTTTTTCTGCCGTTCCGGAAAAGTGGAAGCCATCAAGGCTGAAGGCTATCCGCTCGGCATGTTCCCGGATGTCGAGTATGAAGAATTCACCATCGCCACCCAACCCGGAGACTTTATCGTCTTCTTCAGCGATGGCATGCTGGATGCGGAAAATGATGCCGGGGATATGTTTGGCGAAGAGCGCCTGATCTCCGTTCTTACCAAGAACCGCCGCTGCTCCGCTCACACCATGGTCAACGGAATCCTGAAATCCGTCTCCGCTTTTCAAGGAGGCATCGAACATTTTGACGATGAAACCATCGTCGCCCTGCGCGTCACCAGCGAAAAAGTACAGCCGGAGTGCTAACGGCTGCTGTTCCCTGTCGAGGCCAATTTTCGCAAGCGACCCAGTTCCCGCTCTAACTCTTCCCGCTGCGGAGTTTTCTCTCCCTCCAGCGCCAGATACGTCTCCAGCTCATCCGCCGCCTGCGCATATTGTGCACTGGCCACCAACGCACTGGCGTGCAGCAGATGCAGCGGAGCGAAGCCTGCCGGTGCCCGCAGTGCGGCCCGGTTGCTCCATTCCAGCGCGGCCTGCGCATGTTCCAGTCCGGCCTCGGCCCGCGCCTGTTGATACGCAATCTGCCACCACTGCGTGCTCGCCGCCAGCACCGGTGTCAAAGCAACCACCGCAGCACTGTACTGGCCCAGATAATTGTCCGCCGTGGCCAGAATCACATAAGCCTTTAGATTGGACGCGTCCGCGTGCATCGCAGTCTTTGCCGTTGACTGTGCCAGAAGAAAGTTTCTTTGTGACAACTGCGCCGTCGCCGCCAGCGCATAGGCATCGGAAAACGTTGCGTCCGCGTGCATGGCACGCTCGGCATCGCGTTCTGCTTCGGATGCGCGGCCGCGCTGCAGCGCCAGCACCCCTTTCTGATAGATTGCCCGTGCCTTCTGCGATACGCCGAGCTGCGTAACGGAAACCGTTGCTCCGTCCCCGAAAATGGCATCCGTCTCTGCCTGTGCATCGCTGCCCGTCGCAGTGCTCGCCGCAGATTTTCCCGCCGCTCGCGCCGTGCTCTCATCCACAACCGTCGCGCCCGCCACAAACGACGCCGTCGCCAGCAGAAGGATCGTTCCCAAAAGAAAGTTTCGTGTCCGCGTGCTTCTACCCATATCGTTCTACCTGTGTCTGTCTATCTGTGTTTGTGGGCCACATCCCCACGCCCTCAGTATTGGGTCAAAACATCGCCTCTTCGCGGAAGAATGATCTCGCGATACGATGGAGATTCCAGATTGAATTGCTTGTTTCGAAATGGAACTCAATGGGGCATTTCTTTTTATGCAGCCTTGTGTTCCAGGGAAGGGTTTCTTCGTGTCCGGATCCACCTCAACGCGCCGGGTTCTGCCCGCGCGCAATATACTCGGCAGCCTTCGCCTGCCGGGAGACAAGAGCATTTCGCATCGTTACGCCATGCTGGCCGCACTGGCCGGCGGCACCACGCGCCTGCAGAATTTCTCCACCGGCGCCGATCCTCATAGCACCCTTGCCTGCGTCCAGCAGCTGGGCGCGCACGTCGTCCATACGGCAGAGGACAGCATTGAAATCGCCGGCACGGCTGGCCATTTTCAGCAGCCCGCCGCTCCACTCGACTGCGGCAACTCCGGTTCCACCATGCGCATGCTCGCGGGATTGCTCGCCGCGCAACCCATCACCTGCACCCTCATCGGCGACGATTCCCTCACCCGCCGCCCCATGGAGCGCATCCGCAAACCGCTCTCCGTCATGGGCGCGCAGGTCGATCTCACCGACGGCCACGCACCCATGACCATCCACGGCGGCGCCTTGCAAGGCACCGATTTCACCACGCCCATCGCCAGCGCCCAGGTAAAAAGCTGCCTGCTCTTCGCCGGACTGCAGGCCCAGGGCGTCACTACCGTGCATGAGCCGGTGCGCACGCGCGATCATGGCGAGCTGGCCCTGCGCGCCTTTGGCGCCGAACTCACGCGCACGCGCGACAGTGTCACCATCGCTGGCGGTCAAGCCCTGCAGGCCATCGACGCTACCGTTCCCGGCGATCTCTCCTCCGCCGCATTTTTTCTCTGCGCGGCAGCCATCTTTCCGGAATCCAACCTGGTGCTCGATGGCGTCGGCATGAATCCCACGCGCGCCACGCTGCTTGATGTGCTGCGCCTGCTGGGGTTGCACCTCTCCATCCTGCAACTCCACGAACAGCACGGAGAGCTGGTCGGCACCATCCAGGCCTCCGGTTCCGCCAGCGGCCTGCGCGGCGCAACCATCTCCGGCGCGCTCTCGGCCCAGCTGATTGATGAACTGCCCGTGCTCGCAGCCATCGCGCCCTACACAGAGAACGGCATTCAAATCCGCGACGCCAGGGAACTCCGCGTCAAGGAATCCGACCGTATCGCGTTGGTCGCGCAGAACCTGCGCGCCATGGGCGCTTCGGTCACCGAACACGAAGATGGTCTCGACGTACCCGGTGGGCAGGCCTTGCACGGAGCGGAGATCGACTCCGGCGGCGATCATCGCATCGCGATGGCCTTCTCCGTCGCCGCTCTGCGCGCCACGGGCGAAACGCAGATTCACGGCGCGGAATCGGCTGCAATCTCGTTTCCAGAATTTTTCGGTATGTTGGAGCAAGTCGCCGAGCGATAGACTACTCAGAGCAAACCGAAACAATCGAGGACACATCCCAAATGATGATGGATCCGACTCATGTTATGAAGGAGTGCGCTACCACCCGCTGCTGCATTGCCGGTGGTGGTCCGGCGGGCATGGTTCTAGGGTTTCTGCTCGCGCGTGCCGGTGTCGATGTTCTCGTGCTCGAAAAGCACGCGGACTTTCTGCGTGACTTTCGCGGGGACACCATTCATCCTTCCACCCTCGAAGTCCTGTACGAACTTGGCCTCCTCGACGAATTCCTGCAGCGCCCGCATCAGGAGTTCACCCAGGTTGGCGCTCGGATTGAGGACTTCGCGGTAACCATTGGAGATTTTTCCCACCTGCCCACCCATTGCAAATTCATCGCGCTCATGCCGCAGTGGGATTTCCTGAACTTCCTTGCAGAAAAGGCAAAGCGATATCCGCAATTCCATCTACGCGTGGAGGCCGAAGTCATCGAATTGATCGAAGAAGATGGCCGCGTGGCGGGTGTGCGCGCAAAAACGCCGCAAGGCATTCTGGAAGTCCGCGCGGATCTGGTCATCGGCGCCGACGGCCGCCACTCTACCGTTCGCAAACAGGCCGCGCTGGAAGTCATCGACCGCGGCGCTCCCATTGACGTGCTCTGGATGCGGATCACGCGACAGCCCAGCGACCCCGATGAAACACTGGGAAACTTCCGTGCCGGAAAGCTTCTGGTCACCATCAACCGCGGTGATTATTGGCAATGCGCTTATGTCATTCCCAAGGGAGGGTCCGACACGATTCACCAAAACGGCCTGCCTGCCTTTCGGGAAAGCATCGCCACGGCTGCGCCTTTCCTGCGTGGACGCGTGGACGGAATCAAGAGCTGGGACGACGTCAAGCTCTTGACCGTCGCCGTCGATCATCTGCGCAACTGGTCCCGGGCCGGACTTCTGTGTATTGGAGACGCGGCGCACGCCATGTCTCCCGTCGGCGGCGTCGGTATCAACCTTGCCATTCAGGATGCCGTGGCAACTGCAAATATTCTTACCCCGTCTCTGACTAAACCATCGACGCAGCAATCCTTGCATACCGCCATCGACAACACGCTGCGTAACGTGCAACAGCGCCGCGAATACCCCACGCGTATGACGCAGGCAGTTCAGGTTTTTCTGCACAAACGCCTGCTCGGCCCAGCTCTGGGTAACGTTACTCCCATCCGCCGGCTTCCTCTGCCACTCAAGCTCCTGCAGCAGTTCCCCGTGCTGCGCCGCATTCCCGCGCGCGTGGTTGGGCTGGGATTCCGCCCGGAGCATGTGCAGACACAAGCTTCCACGTCAGAAAAATAATCGAGCGCTGCCAAATAAACAAGGCCGGGATCTCTCCCGGCCTTTGTTTGTCTGTCTGCAGAACGCTTCCTAGTTATTTGGCTGGCTGTTGTCCTTGGGATGCAACGGCTCCGGCTGCGGCTCTGCCTGCGGCGCTTCCAGGCCGGGAACCTGCGGTGCATGACTGATATTGCCGCTAGCTGCCTCCGTAATGCTGATGCCGTATTTATCCAGCGTGTCGGCCACCAGCTCCGACAATGCTGCGCGATCCACGGCATAGGTTGTCTGTGCCGAGATCAGGTTGTCCTGCGCCGTCTCCAGGCTTCGGGTCTGCAGCAGCACGTTGGCCGTAGTCGAAGCACCCAGTCGATATTTTTTCTGCTCCGCATCCAGGCTCTGCACAGCATACTTCAACGACGCCTCCGCGGTCTGCACCGTGGCGCGGTCATTCTGCAGCGCGTACAGCTGGTTGGTCACGTTCATCCGGAGCTTGACGTAATTCTGCTGCAGCAGCATCTGCGACTGGCGATATTCCAGTTCCGCACGTACCTGCTGCGCCTGCGACTCGCGATTGCGAATGGGTATCGTCAGGTTAAAGCCCACGCCTTTGTTGGAACCGGAGCTATTCACTAGTTTGTTGAGTGTCGTGCCATAAGAAACGTCGCTGGGCGGTGCTCCTGAGCATGGGTTGAAGCCGTCGACAATTCCGCACTTGATATTCGGACTCTGGGAACCGCCAATCCCGGCTCCTCCATAAAATCCGTAAACATCCAGCAACGGGAGCAACGCATTTTTTACGGATTTGAGAGTGATCTCCTGATTCTTCAGAGCCAGCTTTGACTGTTCAATCGTTGGGCTGTTCGCGTATGCATCCTGCACCAGCGCTTCGAGAGGTTTCATCTCTTCCGGTGTCTCCGCCAGAGAAATCCGATCGGTAGGAATGATCGGCGCAGCCGCAAAGATGGGATCGTCCAGGTTCCGGGCAATTGCCTGCTTCATCAGAAGCTGCTGGTATTCCAGCTTGGTCTGCGAAGCAATCAATGCCTGTTTATCACTCGCCACATTGGCATTCGCCTGCACCACGTCCAGCGGGGCCAGCGTGCCGATCTCCAGTTGTTTCTGATCGTCCGACGCCAACTGCATTGACTGTTTCAGCGCGCCTACTTTCGCCTGCTCGTCCTCATAAGCGCCTACCAGACCCCAGTAGATGTTCTCGATCTGGTCAATCGTGTACAGCAACTGCGCGCGGAAGGAGGAGTCGGTGATCCTGCGGTTGTTCTTGGTAATGGCGATAAAGCGGCCGTTGGTCGCCTTCCCGAAACCTTGCAACAGATGCTGGGTGATCTGAGCATTGAAGGAACTGTTAACTTGCGGACTATAGAAGCTGGCAAAGACGGATTTGGCGTTATTGGTCGTCCGATTATTGTTGAACGATATCGCTAACAATTCGCCGTACAAAAATCCTTGATTATAGGTGAAGTTGTATTCATTGATGTTTTGGTTGAGGCTGAAGCTGCCTGTGAATAAGTTGGAGGTCTCGGGGGTATTCTCACGCTGCAACTGGATCGTACCGGTGAACGTAGGGTCCAACGGTTCCAGCGGCGCAACCAGCGGCCCGGCGCCGAGCGTCGTCTGGTTCACGCCCGCAGAACCGGAAGCCCCGCCGCCCGCACCGGCGGATGTACCGCCCGGACCACCTCCGCTGGCGCCCGCGGTCGAAACCGTGGCCGACGTTGTCGTGGTCGAACCTGCCGGCGTGGTAGCGGTACCCGCAGTCGAGGAACTGGAGACAGGGGATGTGCTGCCGCCCAGGGTCCCGGTCAATAGACCGTTGTTTACGCCCAGGTTTGGAACGCCAGCCCGGACGCGCAAAAGGTCTGTATCCGCAATATCCAGGTTGTACCGCGCAATGGCCACGTCATAATTGCTCTGCAGTGCCAGCAGAATGGCATCGTCCAGGCTCAGGTAAATCTTTCCATCGCGATACAGATCATCGATGCGCGGCGAATTGCTGAAGACCGGCGCCGGGACTTGAATCTGCGTAAAGGGGGCGATGGGATTGCGCCACGGGTTCTTGCCCTGGGAATAATCCAGACTGCCGGGCCGCAGGGTATACGGCTCCGTCGGGATCGACTGGGACGTTGTTGCCAGGCTTGCAGTCGCCGGGGTCGGTGCATTCGGCGTTTGCGCCGACGCGGAAGATGGCTGCTGGGCCGGGGTTGCAGCACCCTGCGCCTGTGCGCCAGCCAATGGAGTCAAGGTACTCAGCAACATTAGCCCCACGGCCAGTCCACACTGCAGATTCTGAATTTTCACGTTTTGACCTTCCCTCAATTCAATTCATCTAGCCGTTCTATGCAGCTCGTAATGTTCCCACGGCAATCGGATGTATCCAACGAGTCAACACGACAGAAATCTCCCTCATTCTCCAATGCATCTTATAAAGAGTGAAATTCGTGCTATTTAGACTCACCAGATTAATGCCTGGGTTCTGAAATATTTCGCCATCCAGCCTGTTTGTTGCCGAATTCCATAAAACCAGACCGTCGCCATAACAACATCCGTACCATACGCAGCATAACCACCCGCGGTTCCCTGTTTTTCGCTTTCAGGCCCGCAGATTGCGCTCTCCGCCGCCTGCTACCGAAACAGGATTTCCCCCTAACGTATAGTCAACATAGCGAGTATATCGTGCACTTGCTTCCTTGCCAGGTTGGGTTTGCGCCTGGCCGCACGATTTCAACAGCCATTTCGCCATGCTTACCAACTGGAAAGTCACGCTTGCCTATGATGGAACGGATTTTCATGGCTGGCAGGTGCAGCCCGGAGTGCGAACGATTCAGGGTTTGCTGGCCGATGCCATCGCCACGATTACCGGCGAACGCGTGCTGCCGCAAGGCTCCGGACGCACGGATGCGGGCGTTCACGCGCTGGAGCAGGTAGCCAGTTTCGCGATTGCTGCGCCAATTCCTGAAGGTAATTTTGTGCAGGCGCTGAATCGGGTTTTACCGGCAAGTATTCGAATCGTCTCCGCTAAACATGCGCCTGCGGAGTTCCATGCGCGACACAGCGTTATAGGCAAAACCTATCAATACCGCGTGTTTCATCGGTCTGACCGATTTCCACAGTGTCCGCCGTGGCTGGCGCGTTATGTTGCCGTGTCTCCGTGGCCGCTGGATATGGTGGCAATGCAACTGGCCGCGCCGATGGTTGTCGGAGAGCACGACTTTAGCTCCTTTGCCGCATCCGATCCCGATCTTACGGCCCGGAACGGCACGACGGAGCCAACGGGAAGCGACAGGATCCCGACCGGCACAGTGGGGGGCGACGCGGTTCGCACGATTTACGAGTCTTTCTGGTCGCAGGACGCTGAGGGGTGGTCGCAGGATGCCGGGGGCAGTTCCCAGAGCGAAGTGCCCGGATTGCTACGCTATACGGTGCGGGGCAACGGGTTTCTACACCACATGGTGCGGAACCTGGTGGGAACATTCCTGGAGGTTGGGCGCGGAAGGTTCTCCCCGGCGTCGATTCCGAACATTCTGGCGGGACGTAACCGGGCACTGGCCGGACCGACAGCACCGGCATCGGGGCTATTTTTGGTGCATGTTGCGTATCCGGACGATACCTTTCACTGAATTTATACGTCCTATGCACAAACCAGCTTCGCAGGCCGACCGATTCGTGCGATGCTACAAGCTAAGGTTCTCGCCGGAACCTCCCAAAGAACCTGGACATTATGCCGGAAGCCCCCGCAACCTCGGCGTTTCAAACCGTGAGCCAACTGGCTGCGCTGCCGGCTGTGCATCGCGCCTTCCAATGGCTCCATTTGCAGGAACCCCGGCTGCGCAGCTGGCAGCGCGAAATCACCAGCATCCCGGCTCCTCCGTTTGGCGAGCATGCGCGCGCGACATGGCTCTGCGATCAATTCACCACTTTAGGGCTGGAAGACGTCCACATTGACGCCTGCGGCAATGCCCTGGGGTGGTTGCGCAAACAAGACGGATTGGACGGGAGAGACGATTCTGCTGTGATCCGCTCCAGCGTCGACATGTCCGGCGTCGAGATATCCGACGCGGAGGTGGAACGCAACAGCCAGCCCTGCACCCTGCTTTCCGCACATATTGATACCGTCTTTCCCGCCGAGGCCATGCGCACTCCGTCAGAAAAAGACACGTTTCTGTTTGGCCCGAGCGCCAGCGACAATTCCGCCGGTGTAACGGCCATGCTGGCGCTGGCGGCGGTGCTGCGCTCGACGGACCTGCAGGAGCAGATTGCAGGAGACATTCTTTTTGCCGGCAATGTCGGCGAGGAGGGTGAGGGCAATCTGCGCGGCATGCGGCATCTGTGCACGGCATCGCCGTTCAGCCATCGCATTGGCGCCGCCGTCGTCCTCGATGGCCCGGGCATTGAATCCATCGTGACCCAGGGATTGGGCAGCCGACGCTTTCGCGTCAGCGTATCCGGGCCGGGCGGCCACTCCTGGACCGATGCCGGGATACCGAATCCAATTTTGGTTCTGTCCGCGGCGTTGGCGGAGATGCAGAAGGTGGAAGTCCCGCGGTTTCCGCGTACCTCCTGGAACGTGGGACATATTGAAGGCGGCACGGCGGTCAACGCCATCCCGGAAAAAGTGGAAGCGCGGATCGACATGCGTTCGGTGGAGAGCACGCAACTGGTGCGGCTGGAGGTAGCGCTGCACCGCGCGGTAGAAGATGCGGTGCATGCCGCGAACAGCCATGCCAGCCGTCAACCGAAACACATTCCGCTGGAGTACTCGATTGAAATGATTGGCGAGCGGCCAGCCGCGCGGCTGCCGGAGAGTGCGCGCCTGCTGGCTGTCATCCGCGCCGTGGACCGGCACATGGCTATCCGCAGCGAACTACGAACAGCATCGACAGACGCGAACATTCCGCTTTCGCTGGGCGTGGAAGCGATCAGCATCGGCAGCGGTGGCAGCGGCGGCGGCATGCATACGCGTGAGGAGTGGTTCGACGCGACGGGCCGCGACCTGGGCCTGCGGCGCATCCTGCTTTTGTTGCTGGCGTTGATGCAAATTCCCGAGTAACAAGCCGGACTGCTTCGGCTTTCTTCCATTCATAACTAGATGCCGTACGGCATGACCGAGCCAATGGGTTCGTTTTCGGGTGGGACGCGCTTCCCATAGAATTTCCCTCTTGACTCTGTAGTCGACTACAGAGTTTATGCTGACGTCATGGACGGATTGACGAGAAGTCAGCTTGCACAGCGCGCTCAGGTGAATCTGGAAACGATTCGTTTCTATGAAGGAGAGGGATTGCTCCCTCCTGCGCCGAGGACGACCTCCGGTTACCGAAAGTTTTCAGAGAGCACGATCGACAGATTGGCCTTTGTAAAGCGGGCAAAGTCGCTCGGGTTTTCGTTGGAGGAAATTCGTGAGCTTCTCCTTCTTCAGGATGAGCACGCGGACGCGTGTGCAGAAGTGCGAGATCTTCTGGCAACGAAATTGTCGGTTGTCTACGAGAAGAAAGCAGAGCTGGAGAAACTGGAAGCGGACCTGAGTGCTGCTTTGCGCAAATGCGATCAAGCATTGAAGCAGGAGCCGAAACCTGTGGAAGCCTGCCCGGTCCTCCGGCAAATGGCCGATACAGTACGCAGAGCTGTGAAATGAAGGTTTGAAGGGAATGAAGATTGAGGTTCTCTATTTCGAAGGCTGTCCCAATCACCTGCCTACGCTGGAGCGCATTCACGAGATCCTGCGAGAGGAGCATTGCGATGCGGAAGTCAGGGAGGTCCGCGTGGCGGACGTGGAGACAGCTCACAAGGTGAGATTCTTAGGCTCACCAACGGTTCGCATCAATGGTCACGACGTCGAGCCAACAGCGAAGGATCGAGGAGATTTCGGCTTGATGTGCCGCAGGTACTCGAACGGACTGCCTTCCCACGAACTTATCCGAGAGGCAGTTCGATTGGCTTCGATGATTGGAGAGACAGCACAATGAACAAGACCCCTGTCGTGATCGGTTCATCGCTCAGTGCCATGGGATCAAGCCTGATTGCAACCGCTACCGCTTTTTGCTGCGTTGGCCCCACGGTGATGGCCATTCTGGGCACGAGCGGAGCACTGACAGCTGCGAGACTCGCGCCCTATCGGCTTTACTTCGACATTGGCTCAACGCTCTTGTTGGCGTTGGGCTTCTGGTTGGCATACCGTCCGCAGGGAGGATGTATTGGAAAGACCTGCACGACACGAACCGCGAAGATTACACGCGCGCTCCTATGGCTGGCTGCTGTTGTCACGCTGGCGGCCATTCTTGTTCCCAATCTCGTGCGCAGATGAGAGCGATGAAGAAATCTTTTCTCATCGTGACTTCTCTATTGCTTATGAGCGTGACTGCATGCACGCGGTTGGGTCCGTCAAAGTCTTACCAGGTGTTGGGTAGTACCCCGGCTGTTGTGCGAGCAGCATTCAATGCAGATGCCGGCAAGGTAAGAGTGTTGATGCTGGTCTCTCCCACTTGCGGTGTTTGCCTGCGGGGAGCGTCGGAAGTTTCGGAACAACTTGTGAAGCTCAAGAATGGCAAAAATGTGGCGGAGTTTGTAGTGTGGGTACCGCGGCTAGGCGCCAGCGAAAAGAATGTTTCCTCTGCCACACAAGTCGTCGCGGCTTCCTGGGCAAAGCAATATTGGGATGGGAATGACCTACTGGGCGCACAGTACAAACAAGTGCTGGGTTGGAGTGATCATGCATGGGATGTGTACATGATCTACGGTCCGAAAGCGCGGTGGACAGGAGCTTTACCGCCTACACCGGATTTTTTCATGCATCAGACGAATGAAAAAGGACCTCGATTAGACGCGGCAGAATTTGGCTTCAGGGTTCAACAATTCCAGGAGCGACATTAAACTGTGTAACACCTGAACCCACGATCAATCGAGTCAACCGCATATTCCATCCGAGTAACGGGTAAACCGGGAGTTGAGCCTCTGTTGGCGAAAACAGCCCAATGCACTCTTTGAGCCCGAGCCTGCGGCGCATCCTGCTTGTGTTGCTGGCGTTGACACAAATTCCAGCGTAACGAGCCAGAAGCGGTGATGGTTGCGTGGCTGTCTTACCGTAAGCTTCGCAGACTCTCGACGGAAGGCACGAAATAATAGGAGCCGGTCAGCGGCTCGGTATAGCGAGTGAGCGCATCGCGCGTGCCGTTGACGAGGCCCGCCATGCTGTCGAGCATTCTGGAAAGCCGCTTCTGGTCTGCGCTGAAGCCAACGAACATGGTGCCATGGTCGTCGACATTTCCGTAGGGCATGTTGCGACGAAAGATGTTCCCAAACACGTCCTGATCGGTGCGAGCGACATGGGAGTCCGCCGGCTTGTTCTCAAGCTCGATGCTGTCGAGCCTGGTGCGTCCCATGATGCACTCCTGCTGTTCGACCGGCAGAGCCTCCCACTCCGCCGTCTTGTGCTTCCACTTTTGCAGCAACAGGACGGAGCCGGCAGCACCGGGAACAGCTTCGGGCAGGAGCGCCGCGATGGGAGCGTCGAGCAGCGTCGGGTTCTCCGAGCCATCGACGAAGCCGGTAAGATCGCGATCATGGCGGTACGACCAACTGGAGGTCTCTTCCCCGAGCGAGGCCAGGCCGGCGAGGTCCTGAATGACCGAGCGCGCCATGTCGAAGAGAATGTCATACGCACTGCCGGACAGCCATACCAACGCATCATGTTGCGTGGCCGGCATCACGAATCCTTCGACGCCCTGAATCTCTTTGTTGAATCCCTCCACGCCAGGAGGGGCGTCCCCTGGAACAATGGTGCGCCAGAGCTCGGGCCGAAAGCCGATGACGAAATTGACTCCTCCTGTAGTGGTGCGCGGTTCCCGGATAGCGGAAATGGTGGAGGCGAACTGCCTGCATTTTTTCGCGTCCAGAAGATCAAACTCCAGGTACGCGTGCGAAGAGGTTCCGAGAGCGAAGATTCCAGCCTGAGGCGTGTACATGCAGGCATTCTAAAACAGCCGGACGTTGACTTAAACGTTGGCTTATTGGATACGGAATCGCACGAAAGCTGCACATCGACCGCATGGTGAAGACAACCTGTGTATCCTAGTGGCTTAGACCAAGGCGATCCTGGCCGCTACCGGGAAAATCGCAGGGGTCGATCGATGCTGGCGCCAACATCGTGAGGTGAATTCATGAACGGATGGAAGATCCTCATGGTAACTGCCGTTGCCGGATTGTTCTTTACGGCAACACATCATCCCACGCAATTCCACGAACCGCAGACACCGTAAGGGGGTCCCACATGCGCGGATTCAAGGTTCTACTCTGTAGTGCAGCATTGCTCGTGTCGCTGGCTCTGGCGCCAAAGGCCAGCGCGCAAATTTCCATCAACATCGGAGGGCCGCCACCGGTCTGCTCCTATGGCTACTATGGCTATGCTCCCTACGCCTGCGCCCCGATGGGATATTACGGACCGGGCTATTTCTATAACGGCATCTTCCTGGGTATGGGCCCGTGGGCCGGCTGGGGTTATAACCACGGCTGGGGAGGCCATCGCTTCATCCGGAGCGGCGGCGGAAGGTATGTCCATGGACCGCATTACTACGGGCGTACCGGTCACCACTACAATGGACGGACCGTCGTTCGCTCCAACAGAGGCGGATCCTATGCCAGACCCGGAGGTCATTCTAATGCTCCGGCAGCCCATGGCCGCCCCACGCATGCTTCGCCTCGCCCAGCAGCACAGCGTGGCGGTGGTGGTGCACCACATGGCGGCGCACAGCATGGTGGCGGTGGATCGCATGGCGGCGGAGGGTCGCATGGCGGCGGAGCTCCCGGCGGCGGCACACGCCACTAACCGGTAGCTGCGGAATCCTGCAGCGCATGACACGAGAAGCAGCGGCGGATGCCGCTGCTTCTTTTTGCGTGGACGCAAATTTCAGATTCATGGCCGGGAGTCTGGGGCCAGATTCAATGGGTCGACAAAGCCGATGGCGTACCGGCGCAAGGATCGTTGCTGCTGGTCATAACTTGTCAAGGCTATAACTCGTCAAAACTGCGATCTGTTAAAGCTGCGACTTAAGATTTGTTCAAACTAGGTGACAAGCATACTTGACATGCATTCAGGGAAGGATGTAAAGTGTGCTTGTCATTCATTCGGTAGTTCGTGGAGGCCACAATGTCCCTGCTGAGTTGCAATAAAAATCTGACTCCGCTGCAACGGCGCTCGTTACGGTGGATAGGGGGCGCCATGCTGCTTACGGTGCTGACTAACTTTTCAGGCGCGAACGTAGCGAATCCGCTGGTCGATATCTTTCCCAACCTTGCACGATTGAACGTTCCCCAAGGGCATTCTTCCACCCTGATTGTGGCGCTGATTTCGGCCTTTTCCGTGCTCCCGGTGCTGCTGGCCGTTTGGATTGTGGCCCGCTATCTGAAGGCCGAGCCGGATGAGTTTATTCGCGCACTCGCGGTGCGCGCCCTGCTCTGGGGCATTGCGGTGACGATGGCGGGCGATGCGATAGCCGGCGTCGTCACGGTTTTTTATGCGAGGCCGTTTCCGATCGGGCTGCTGAACGCGGACCTTTTCTGGGTTTCGACTGCGATTGCCTTTCGGCTTGTTCTACGGAGCTATCGGTGATGAACTGTCTGCGAGAGCTCCGCGCGGAAAAGAACTGGAGCCAAGCCGACCTTGCCGAAAAGCTCGGCGTTTCGCGTCAGTCGGTCAACGCAATCGAGACAGGAAGATTCGATGCCAGTCTTCCCCTCGCGTTTAAATTGTCCCGTCTCTTTCGGCTACCTATAGAAAGCATCTTTTTTGAATAAGGCAGCTTCCTGAAGCGGCGATGCGAATCGGCTATTATCGCTGAACAGAAGTGAATCTTCTCCCATCTCCCGTGAATCAGCTAAATGAGGAGACCAGAAATGGCCATAACACTGATTGCTATTTGCGCCGCTGTTCTGTTGATTGTTCTTTGGACCAAACGCACACGAGATCGAAAGGAACTGGAGCAGCACAGCATTACACCCGAAGCGCTCCATTCCCTGTTGGCTTCCAATCCGGATATACATGTCTACGATGTTCGTCAGCCGCTCGATTTGTTTGTCGATGCTGAGATCATCCCCGGCGCGACGCGGCTGGCTCCAAAAGACGTACTGGAGAATCCATCGCTGATTCCGAGTGACATAGACTCGATCATCTACTGTACGTGTCCGAGCGATAAAACCAGTCGCGCCATCCTGCAGCAGGCCCTCGGCCTGCATTTTTTCAGAATTAAATTTCTGAAAGGCGGACTGGGAAGCTGGAAAGCGAAAGGCTATCCGGTCGAGCCATACGAAGAACCCATCCAGCTCGATACAGGAACCTAGCTTACACTCAAGGGGTTTCTGCAACCAGAGCGTGGGTTTGCAGATGGACGGTCACCGTGTCATCCGGAGTCTTCGTGACGCCACCGTCGCTCTCCGGATGAAATTCGATGGTCATGGTCTGCGCATTCACCACGATGCGCAGATACCCATAGTCGGTGTCGTCGTAGCTTTCGAGCGTCAAGGTGTCGTCAATCTTGTAGGGCGTGCGATAGGTTCCACGCATGGCGGACAAGGGCGAATGTCCGCCGCATCCTGCGACGAGAAACGGAATCTGCATGCCGTTCAGCGTTCGCGTGTAGCGCTGGTAATTGTGTGCATGCCCGGAAAAAACGGCATGCGGCCAAACCCGGCAGCGGTGCAGGCACTGTCGATGTCCGCAAGCATCTGGGGGCTGCCACCGTGGATGGTGCCACCGGTAAACGGCGGATGATGCACGGCGACGATTACAGCGCCCGCGTAGTTCTCGCTCTTCACCCGTTGCAGCGCCGTGGTAAGAAACGCAATCTGCCGGTCATCCAGAGAATTTGTTCCGCCCTCGCTTGAAATCACTCCGGGATCTTCCAGCACATTACTGTAGATACCCAGGATGCGCACAAATGGCGCATCGAAGGTGAAATACACGCCGGGTTCGATCATGGTGGTTCGCAAAAGCCCTCCGGCATCCGGCGATGGCGCGGGGCTGGCTGCACAAAAATTTCGTAGAAAGGCATCCAGTGTAGGCGCCGGGTCGTTCGGATAAATCACGCCGTCGTGATTGCCGGGGATGGCGACAATCGGCGCGGGATAATTACGAAACGGCTCGTAGAACTGGTCATAGTAATATGTGCCTTCGCCGAAATAGTAGACGACATCTCCGAGATGGAAGAAGAACGAAGGCACATCGGCGGCGTTCTCTTCATCGAAGTCGGAGACCATCTTGTCGGCCACCAGCGATTGCGTATCGGGCCCCTTGACGCTGCCCGTATCGCCGACGGAATGGAAGACGATCTGTTGCGCCTGCTCGATTGCCTGCACTTTTTGATCGCCCGCGCTTCCATAGGACTGGGCAAGCGTCAGAATCGGTTCGACAGCGCCATTCACCGGTTGAGGAACAGGTTCGAGATCGTCGATCTCTTTGTCGTTCTGATCCGTTACCGGATCTTTGAACGTTGTCGGATCGGGAGACGGCTGGGGCTGCGCAAAGACAGGTTCCTGCGTGCTGGCAGCGGTGCGCCGTGGCTTGACGGGATCTTTGGGGTTATGCGAAGAAGGTGGGGGAGTATGTTTGGCCATTTGTCGGTTCCTGAATTCTCATTTCCTGAATTGTCGGTTTCTGAATTCATAGATGCTTTCTCAGCATAGATGTTTTGTATGGCAGGAAAAATGAAGGTTCTGCAAGCAACCCAGAGGTTTCATCGCATTTTCATCATGCGCGATCCAACCGACGGTACGAGTTGCTGCAACGTGGTCATGGCGTTGCCTTAACGGCTCGGTCTAATGCATCTGCATCCCGGGCATGGCGGAGTGGTCCATATTGTCATGTCCCTTGTCATCGTCATTCGTGGCCCAGATGTTTTTCGGGTCCGACTCATACGGGTAGACATGCACCATCCATCCAAAAACATGAGGATAAAACGCGCCGCCGGCAGCGTCACACGCTTCTTTGGTGGTGATGGAACCGAGGAGCCCGAACTTAGCGTCCGGACCAAAATACGCGACCTTCTGGCCTTCGGGTGCTTTGCAGAAATTTACGTGCTGGTGCCAGCGCGCAATGCTGAGAGGAATTCGTTCGTTTAATTCATCCTCGGAGGCGCGTACCCGATCCGTGTACATTACGCCGACGAGTTTGTAGCCGCCATCCGCCGTCTTTTTGTAAAGCAGCGACGTCGGCTTGAGAGGATCGAAGTGGTGGCGGGCCTGCCATGCGTACCGATAGTTCGTGAAGTGATATTGGGGTTGTGGAACATTGGGAAGAAAAATCTTATAACCGTCGGCGAGAGCCTTGCGGTAATCCTGATAGGGCGCCATCGCCAATTTTGCGTCCGCCACAATGACGTCGGCTTTCTGTCGATCGCCGGGCTGCAACGGCCGGAGAGCCGTCAAGTACATGTGGCCCGCCATGTGCGCCATTGAACCACCGGACATGGATGCAGCCGCAGTCTGTTGTGCGGCTTGGGATGTTCCCTGCGAGCGTGCCGGCGCTGCGGCCACGACCAGGGTGATGGTCAAACAAAGAAAGGCGGCGGCAAGGGAACGCGAGCGGATGGTGGGGATCAGGGCGGCCTGGGACATGAGGGTTCACCTCGCAGAAACTTTCTATAACCGTTGGCAGGTTCCGATACTGTGCGCGCTTTGCATCGGGTTGCTCTGGTACGCGGCTTCGATTCTAAAGACCCTTTCCTCGCGAGGAAAGTTGCATGGCCAGCGACAAATTCTCCGGTTACCTATACCGCGGGAAGGTATTGGGCGACGCCGTGCCCGGATGATTTCTAAATGGATCCGGCAAATGGCTCTGGCAAATGGCTCTGGCCGCTGCAGGAAAATGTCTTGCCTGTTTCCGGCATTGATACGATCATCAAGACGCGTAGTCTCCCCGTGCATGGGAGCGCGGCAAATTCCGGGAAGACTCATGAAAATATTTACTGCTGGAGGGAACATGAAGCGCATCGGTTATGGGACCAGGTTGTCCATCGCGGTTTTTCTTTGCAGCACCGTCGTGTTTGGCGCCACGCGCCAATGGCAACATGGAAAATTGGTGGATACGGAGCGGCAAACGGAGAAACAAGGAAGCACCACGGTCTACAACACGAACGGCCAGGCGAAAAATAATAACAACGGCAAAACCAACTATTCTGAGAACACGACCGCGACCACAAACGACAACACCGATACCTACGAGGTCTATACCATTGAAGGCCCGGAAAAGACCTATATTGCTCGCGAGAAGCTGCTGTTCCCGTGGTCGAAGCCCGCGAACGTAACGGTTGGCGCTGAGGTGAAATATGCGATTGACGGCCGCAAGCTCTACATCCTGGATGAGACCGAAAAGGAACACAAGGCGTCGATCGTGAAAACGAGCCTGAACCAGGCAAAATAAATTACCGGAAAAATAAATTTCTCCAGCGAAGGGTTTCTCCTGCCGAGGCTGAGTCTGTCTTCGAGGGAGCTACGAACAGAATTTCAGATTCGCCAAATTTCGGCGTGATTCCGGCTACACTGCTTGATGTGAAACGCATTCTTCTTTTCGCAGTGCTCACGACCGCAACGTCTCTTCTGGTGCAGGCGCAACAGGCTGTCCAGCATGTTGATCAAAAACCGGCTGCGGACATTATCTATTTCCATGGCAACATTCTGACCGGGGATGGCCTGAACACGGACCATCCCAAGCGCGTGTCGGCGCTGGCGGAGCGGGATGGCGTGATTCTGGCGGTTGGTTCCGACAAAGCCATTCTGCAAACATGGGCCGGCGCGAAGACGGAACGCGTCGATCTGGCTGGAGCTTTCGTCGTGCCGGGACTGAACGATGCGCATGTGCATCTGGCCGCTGCGGGTGAGGAGAAGCTCTCGGTGGAGTTGCTCGGAAGCAAATCCCTGCAGGAGATGCTGGACCGCATTCAGAAAGCGGCGCAGGCTGCCGCGCCGGGAACGTGGCTGCAGGGCGGCGGCTGGGACCACACGCTGTGGGCCAACAAAATTTTGCCGACACGCGCCGATCTGGACGCGGTGACGGAGGGACATCCGGCGATTTTTTATCGCGTGGATGGACACATCGCGGTGGTGAATTCGGCAGCACTGGCCGCGGCGGGCATTACCGACCAGACAGCCGACCCGCAAGGCGGAAAGTTCGATCACGATGCAAGTGGACACCTGACGGGCATTGTGCGCGAAGATCCCGCGGCTGATCTGATAGAAAAGAAAATTCCCGAACCGACGCAGGCAGAACGGAAGAAGGCGCTGCTGCTGGCACTGAACGAGGCGGTGTGCGGCGGATTGACGTCGGTGCAGGATTATTCTCCCGGCTGGGAGAATTTTATGGCGATGGAATCGCTGGAACACTCGCAGCAGTTGCCGATCCGCGTGAGCGAGTGGCTGAGCTTCAAAGATCCGCTGAACATGCTGGAGCAGGAGCGCGGTTCGCATCCGAAGGCCGATCGCATGCTGACGACGGCCATGCTGAAGGGCTTTATGGATGGCTCGCTGGGATCGCGCACGGCGGCCATGCTGGCGCCGTATTCGGATGATCCGACAAACTCCGGCATTCCTCGATATACGCAGGACAAGCTGAATGCCATGACGGTTGCGCGGGCCAGGGCGGGTTTTCAGATTGGGTTCCATGCCATTGGCGACCGCGCCAACCAGATGGCGTTGGATGCTTTTGCCGCTGCCGAAGCTGCGAACCCGGCGGCGAAGCAGTTGCGCTTTCGCATTGAACATGCGCAGGTGGTTTCGCCGGGCGACTTTGAACGCTTTCATCAACTGGGCGTGATCGCATCCATGCAGCCCAGCCATTTGTTGAGCGACATGCGCTGGGCGCAAGCGCGGCTGGGACCGGAGCGCGTGCCGTACTCCTATGCATGGAAGAGTTTTCTGGATCATGATGTGGTGCTGGCCTTCGGAACGGATTATCCCGTCGAGCCGATTGCGCCGTATCGCGGCCTGTACGAAGCAGTGACGCGCATGAATGAGGCAGGCACGATGAGCTACGACCCGAGCGAGAAGTTGACCATGGGTGAGGCGCTGTATGCCTACACGCAAGGCTCGGCCTATGCGCAGTTCGATGAGCAGTGGAAGGGACGGCTGGCGCCGGGTTACGTCGCCGACTTTACCGTGCTGGACCGCGACCTGACGAAGATTGCGCCGCATGCAATTCTGGACACAAAGGTGCTGCGCACCGTGGTGAACGGAAAAACTGCGGCGTGCGTGGCGACCCAACCGTGATACAGGCGCAGCATCGGGATATCAGGAAAATTTAGAAAAAAATGCAGGCGAAGAAATCCATTCTGTCGCGCAACGTGATGGCGCATCTGCTGATGCTGGCAATCGTGATGCTGTGGGGCGCAACGTTTGTGCAGGTGAAAGACGCGCTGCAGGATATTTCTCCGCAGCTGTTCAACACCCTGCGCATGATGATCGCGTTCGTGTGCCTGGCGGTGGTGTACCGGCAGCAATGGAAGCACATGAGCCGGCTGGCCGTGGGCTTTGGTCTGCTGGCCGGAGTGTGCCTGACGGTGGGCTATGTCTTCCAGACCTCCGGGCTGCTCTACACTTCGGCGACGAACTCGGCCTTCATCACCGGGCTGATGGTGGTGATTGTGCCGTTGCTGGCGGCGATTCCCGCACTGCGGCCGCCGGGTTCGCGCGCACCGGGATGGAATACGTGGCTTGGCGCGCTGGCGGCGTTTGGCGGCATCGCGTTATTGACGACTCCGGCGCACACCGACTGGAGCCGATTGCTGGGATCCCTGAACCACGGCGACCTGTTGACGCTGGGCTGCGCGGTTGGTTTTTCTTTTCATGTAATCGTATTGGCACATGCCACGCGCCGCGTGCCATTTCAGCAGATTGCGTTGTTGATGGTGGGCTTTGCGGCCCTGATGCTGGGCTCGGCCACGGGATTTGCGGAGCATCCCTTTCTGCACCCGACGCTGCGCCTGCTGGTTGCGCTGCTGGTGACCGGAGTGCTGGCAACGGCTGCGGCCTTTACGGTGCAGACATGGGCGCAGCAGATTCTGCCTGCCACCAACACAGCATTGATTCTGGCCCTGGAGCCGGTGTTTGCATGGCTGACGGCATTTGCTCTGCTGCAGGAACATCTGGAAGGCCGCCGCGTGGCGGGAGCGCTGTTGATTCTGGCTGGAATCCTGGTGACGGAACTGGTACGGCAACCGGAAAATACCCGGGAAAGCCCGACAGTTTCCGCGCTTTAACATTCACCATCGAAACGATTTTCCCGATTTATGCGTCTATACCAGTGAGACACGCGGCTGCCTATAAGGCAAAACCGGGTCCCGGCTGACAGGTATACTGTATTTTTGTAGTTGCCTGATCGGCAGCCCTTCCACGTTGTCTGAGACAAGAGGTTATATCAAGACATGAAAGCATTGTTCGAACGGCTTCGCTCGCGTCGCCTTACCTTCACCTTCACGATTCTGGTTACTCTTTCCACAGGCATCCTGATCGGTTCCGTAGTTGCCCATGGGGTCGACGGAAAAGAAGCACAGGTCAACTCCTCCGATGCAGCTCCGCTGCAGGTTCCCAACCCGGTGAACCTGTCGACGACGTTCACGCAGATTGCCAAGGAAGTCGGGCCTGCAGTCGTGAACATCAACACGGAATCGATTCCGAAGGCACGGGCACCACACAGCTCCCCCGATGGCGGCCAGGGCGATGACAATGGCCAGGATGGACAGGGCGACGGCCAGGGCAATTTCCAGGATTTCTTCAATCACTTTTTCGGTGTGCCGAATGGCCCGGGACAAGGACCGGATCAAGGAGGTCCGGATGATGGCGCCGGTCCGGATGGCGGTGTACGCGAGTCGATCGGCTCCGGCTTTATCGTCGATCCACGCGGCTACATCATTACCAACAACCATGTGATCGACAAGGCCGACAAGATTTATGTGAAGCTGGCGAGCGATCCGGAAGGCGATCAGGGCCATCTGGCCACGCTGGTCGGCACGGATAAAGATACCGACATCGCGGTGATCAAGATCAACGTGAGCACACCGTTGCCCACGGTGAAGATGGGCAACTCCGACAGCTCACAGACCGGCGACTGGGTGATGGCCATCGGCAGCCCCTTCGATCTGCAACAGACCGTGACGGCCGGCATTGTGTCGTCGAAAAACAGGTCCATCGATCCGACGACTACCGGAGAGTTCCAACACTTTATCCAGACCGATGCGGCTATCAATCCGGGAAATTCCGGTGGCCCGCTGGTGAACATGGCTGGACAGGTAATCGGCGTCAACACGGCTATCTATACGCAGTCGGCGGGCAACCAGGGCATCGGCTTTGCCATGCCGTCGAATACTGTAATCAGCGTTTACAACCAACTGATCGGACCGGGACACAAAGTGGTTCGCGGATCGATCGGCATCAGCTTCCAACCGCAGCAATTCGTGTCCAGCGCCGTGGCGCGTGTCTACGGATTTAAGAATGGCGTGATTATCAGCTCAGTCCAGCCGGGCTTTGGAGCGGCCAATGCCGGCCTGAAACCGGGAGACATCATCACGACGATTGACGGACGCGAAGTGAAGAACGGCGACGATCTGGTCAATGATATTTCGGCGCGCGCACCCGGTTCGACGGCAAAGATCGGCTACATCCGCAATGGTCAGCACCTGACCACGACCGTAACGATCTCCGATCGCGCCAAGATGCTGGCGGCCCTGGGCCAGGGTGGTCCAACCAGTGGTCCGGGCGGCGAAAGCACCAGCCAGGGCAGGCTGGGCATGGGCGTGCGGAATATTCCTCCTGACATGGCGAACAAGCTGGGTCTAACGGGAGGCGTCCTGATCGACAGCATCCGTCCGGGATCGTTCGCCGACGAACTGCAACAGCTGCAACCGGGGCTGGTGATTCTGCAGGTAAATCGCAAGCCAGTGAACAGTGTCAGCGAGTTCCAGAGCATCGTGAGCGCTCTGAAACCGGGCGATGACATTGTCTTCCTGGTGACCAATCCTCGGGATAAGGCCCACGGCAACAGCTATGTTGGCGGCACCATGCCATAACAGGCAGGGTCCGTAACATGCAGAAATAGAAGGAAACAGCCATGGCATCGGAGGGTAACTCCCCGGTGCCATGATGGTTTCCAGGTTGCAATACGTCGAAAATACGATTAAATTTTCACTAATGCGTCTATTCCAAAACGTGATTGGCACAACGGCATGTTCCACCATGCTGGCATTGGCGGTCTGCTTGCCGGCTGCGGCCAGTCATGTGCATCGTCAGCCGACGGCGGGACACACGAAACATCACCACCATTCCTCTAAAAAAAGCCACAAGCTGCATGGCCAACGCGCCATTGATCCGGAGCGGGCCACAGAGATTCAGCAGGCTTTAATCAAGGACCATTATCTGAACGGGACGGCCACGGGAACGTGGGACGCAGAATCGCAGTCCGCCATGCAGAAGTTTCAGGCAGACAATGGCTGGCAGACCAAGATCACTCCGGATTCCAGAGCACTCATCAAGCTGGGCCTGGGGCCGAAGCAGGATGATGGGGAATACGCCACGGCAGCGACTCGTTCTCCTGTGATCCCAACGACAGACTCTTCGGCCTCGTCGAGTGGCATGACCAATCCCGCAGACTCGCTGGTGACACCGGCGGCGCAGAACTAAATCCGAAGAACAATCTCCTCAGCGTAATTTTTCTGCTGCCAGCAGATCGCGCATCGTCTCGCGACGACGGATCAACGTGTGCTTGCTGCCGTCGACCAGAACCTCCGCAGCCTGTGGGCGCGAGTTGTAATTGGAGCTGAGCGACATGCCGTAGGCTCCGGTATCGAGGATGGCGATTCCATCTCCCGCAGCAAGCTGGGGCATCGCGCGATCGCGCGCAAAGAAATCTCCCGTCTCGCAAACCGGTCCAACAATATCCACGGCGGCCATTTTTTCGCGCGGCTGACGATGCAGCGGCACGATGGCGTGATACGCCTGATAGAGCGAGGGCCGGATCAAATCATTCATGCCCGCATCGCTGACGACGAAAGTCTTGGTGCCATTCTGCTTGACGTACAGCACCTGCGCGACGAGAGCTCCTGCCTGCGCGATGATGAACCTTCCGGGCTCCAGCAACAGCTCGCCGTCGAAATCTGCAAGAGCTGTGCGCATGGCGCCGGCATATTGCGCCAGCAATGCAGGGGGATCGAAAGGCTCGTCAAGTTTGTAAGAGATTCCGAGTCCTCCGCCTGCATCGATATGCCGCAGGCGAATACCTTCGGCGGCCAGGTCTGCAACCAGCTCGCGTACGCGCTGGAGCGCCTGACCAAACGGCGCTGCATTCTGGATCTGCGAGCCGATATGGACACTGATCCCCGTAGGCTCAAGGTATTTGCTGCGCGCTGCGCGGCGGTAGAGAATGCGCGCCTGAGCCATGTCCACGCCAAATTTATGCTCGCGCAGCCCGGTGGAAATGTACGGATGCGTCTCGGCGAAGACATCGGGGTTGACACGCAGCGCGATGGGCGCGCGTTTGCGCAGATGGCGTGCGCGGGCTTCCAGCAGGTCCAACTCCGGCGCACTTTCCACGTTGAAGACGAGAATATTTGCGGCCAGAGCTGCGTCCATCTCCGCGGCGGTTTTGCCTACGCCGGAAAAAACCACGCGGCCCACCGATTTGCGCGCCGCCTGCTGCACGCGCACCAGTTCCCCACCGGAGACGATGTCAAAGCCCGCGCCCATGCCGGCCAGCAGGCGCAGAATGGCAAGGTTGGAGTTGGCCTTGACGGAGTAACAAAGCATGTGGCGCACACCGGCAAAAGCCTGCGCAAACAATTCGACGCGCTCGCGAATAGCATTTGCAGAATAGACGTAGAGCGGGGTTCCATAGGCACGCACCAGACGCGACAGCGGCACGGCTTCGCAGGCCAAGTCAGCGTTTGCTTTGCCCTGGTACTGAAATGCGCGGGCTGGAATTTTCCGATTGTTTTGTTGCGACATCTTTTTCATCACTGCACTTTCTGCGTGTCGTTGGCATGATCCTGATTGCCATCGTTGTAGTTAGCATCAAGAAAGCGGCCGAGGATTTCCGCCACAACTTCCGGCTGTTCAAAAGGTGCATAGTGACCGGCATCGGATAGTAGATGAAACTCCGCGCCGGGTACTTTGTCGGCGACAACGCGCATTTCCTCAGGCGTGCTGCCCTGGTCTTCTCCACCGGCCAAAACACAGACAGGCACCCGGATGGTCTCCAGGCTGGGCACGGAATCAGGTCGAAACATCAAGCCCTGTTGCACGGCCAGCATCACTTCCAGCGGCATGGAGCCCATCATGGCGCGGAGGGCGACACGTTTTTTGGGATGCCGCCGTATCGAGGTTGGTCCGACCAGTGTGTCGGCCATCAGATCAAAGAATTTCGCCAGACCGCCGGGCTTGCGTGCTCCCCGCATCCACTCATGCCGACGCTCGCGATTGGCATCCGTGTCAGGTTGCGGTTTGCCACAGGTAACGCCCATTGCGGCGACTTCCTGCGGATAGCGTCGCCAGTATTCATACAGAATATAGCTGCCGATGGAACACCCGATGAAGGCAGCGCGCGTGATTTTTTCCGCCTTCAATATGGCGTGAACATCGCGCGTCATCTTCTCAATGGTGACCGGGCCGCTGCCCAGGCCGGACTTGCCATGCCCGCGCAGATCGACCAGGGTGAGTTTGTACCGGTCTGCCATTTGCTCGGCAACGGGCAACCAAAATGCGTGATGAACGGGGGTGGGATGAATCAGGATAACGTCCGGGCCTGTGCCCATCGAGGTATAAAACAGCCGTGCTTCATCTCGTTCGATATGCAAGTGGGGATCTCCACAAATATTGTTGCACGATCCCCCGTTGCCATTGGACACGAATGTGTTGAAGGTAAGATTTCACCCCAAGCCGTAGTGCTATTGCCAGGCTCCAAGGATGCGGCGCACCGCTATGAGCTGGCCAAGATGGTATGCGTTGTGATCGGCGACGAGCAACACTTCGCGCAAAACCGTTTGGCCGTCGCCATGCGGAATGAGAGCGAACAGGTCCGTGGATTCGTCTTCGACAATAGCGACAAGGGCTTTGTGATCGGCGTGAAAGGCATGCACGCTCTTGTCCCATGCTTTTTCGTCCGGCGGCGCTGCGGTCTTCGGCCAATATCCGGCGGGAAACTCCGGAGCGCTGTAGTTGGCATTGCGGGTGAATTCCAGAATGTCCCACTGAGCGATGCGCAGATGCTCCAGCAGTTCCCAGGGAGAATGCTCGGCGCCCTTCGGAGTTTTCCCCTGAAGATCGTGAGGCATATTCTTGACCGCTGCATCAAACGTTGCATGAGCCCCGCCGTCCTTCAGCAGGTAGAGCAGATGTTGCCGGAGCGCTGTATCGTTTTTCATTTTCACTTGTATCCTTTCTGATTTTTGATGCACTAACCCATCCGCCGGGCGCGAAATTCGCCTTCGAGCTTCCAGGTCTTACCGTCCGGCTGGAGGGCTTCGCCGATCCAGTGGAACGAGCCGGGCGTGATCTCGGTGAAGCGCCAGCGAATGGGAGTGCCATCGGCGTGCGCACCGACCTGAACGACATCGTTGCCGCTGCGATGGCCCATCATTTCATCGCGCCAGCCTGTCACCGGATTGATCCAGGTAATGCGCCAGGCCCGGATGGCCGCGTCCCACACGCGCAGCGTGATGCCGTACAGATTGCCAAACTTTTTCAATTCTGCAAAACGCTCCGGGTCCGTGGCGCGGCGCGGCATGATCCAGACATCCTGTATGGCGCGGCCTTCGAGCGTCCATGCAAAGTGTGCTTCTCCTTTTATTTGATGCACGGCAACGTCGGCGCGATAATACAGGACGTCCAGTTTCCAGCTTCCGATGAGCCAGCCGTAGATATCCTCCGATTCTGGAATTTCCGGCGATCGGCCGGGCGCCACAAAGGCGGCATAAAAAAGATCTTTCTTTTCCGCTTCGATTGTTGTCATGGTTTCATCTCCTAATCAGCACTGAACGTTGTGTTCGCAAACTGCGGGTTTCGCGCCGCAGCTTGCGTATCCGGAGGAAGTCGCGCCCCGGTATGCTAGAGCTGTTGTACGGCAGCATGGGAGATGAATTCTTGGCAAAAATTGCGGTCGAATTGGAACGGGTTCTGGCGCGGCGGGCCGAAAACGGCACACCCGGCCGTACGACGGCGCGCGTGCTGGCGCAGGGCGACGGATGGACGGTTACAGATATGCTCTGCACATCCGGGCCGCAGGATCGGTCCTTTGAAGAACGGCATTCCGGCGTTTCGATCGCCATTGTTGCGGCGGGCAGCTTTCAGTATCGCGCCAGTTCCCCGCACGGCAAGGCGACCGATTGTGAGCTGATGACGCCGGGATCTCTGCTGCTGGGCAATCCCGGCCAATCGTTTGAATGCGGACATGAACATGGCACAGGAGATCGCTGCCTGTCGTTTCACTATGCGCCGGATTATTTCGAACGGATCGCGGCCGATGCCGGAATGCGCGGCGACAAACCCGATTTCCGAATGCTGCGCCTGCCACCGCTGCGTGCGTTGTCCCCCGTGATTGCGCGAGCCTGCGCCGGCCTGACGGAACCGGGAAACGGAGCGCGACGAATGATGCGCTGGGAGGAGATCGGCGTACGGATGGCGGCACTGACGGTACAACTGGCGAACGGGCTTTCCGGCGAGCGGAACAATGCGCCACCGAGCAGCCTGGCGCGGGTGACACGGGTGGTGCGATGGATCGAGCGCGATCCGAATCATGGGCTGACACTGGGAAGCCTGGCACGCATCGCGGGCCTGAGTCCGTATCATTTCCTGCGCACGTTCGAGCGCCTGACCGGCCTGACGCCGCACCAGTATATTCTTCGAGTGCGGTTGCGTTGTGCGGCGATGCGGCTGACGAAGGAGCCGACGAAAATCCTCGACATCGCGCTCGATTCCGGTTTCGGCGATGTGTCGAATTTCAACCGGGCTTTTCGCGCGGAGTTTGGCGTGAGCCCGCGCATCTATCGCGAAGCGGGTTCGTTTCCGGGTGACCGATCTTCCGCGTGAAGCGAAGCCTGATTACGACGAGACGACTCCTGGAAGCTGGACGACGCGCGGGGACGATTCCTTTAATGTCCGGGAGTGGATTCGTTGATGGTGATGATCTTCCATTGACCTGGGGCCTGTTCACGAAACCAGACCTGGCCGTCGCCGACCATTGCGCCCGAAGAGTTGCCAAAGAGACACTGCGCCGTCTGATGCAGAACGGCATCGCGTACCGTGGGCGTGAAGATCTGGTCATAGCTCGCCAAAAACGTTGCTTTCTGGCGGATACGCGTCCGGGTTCCGGATCGTAGAACCAGCAGCGGGTAGTTGACCATGGTCTCCACCTGCTTCTTATTCTTCGACCGGACGGCGGTCTGGAGCTGCGCAAGAAAGGCGCGCGCGCCCGCTGCGGTTTCTGCCCCCAAAGCATCGACCGTGCTGTTGCCGCCGCAAGCTGGCGATTGGGCACGTGCGATGCCGGGGGCGACACTGACTGCGAGCAGCACGGCAATCCCTACCCGAATCCACCGGCGATGCGCGAATCGAGCGGCGATGCCAAACAGAAACATGGCTCCTCCGATGGCTATGGCAATGCTTTAGGTCCGCGACAGGACGACCGGCTCTTCAGGAATCAGCAGCCATCCGCAGAGATAGGCAATCTCCCCCAGCGGGAAAACAAAAATACCTATCAGCACGGTCAGGATGCGCGTGGCGGTGAGGTCCCAGCCATACCGGCGCGCAATGGCGGCGCACACGCCCACCAGCATGCGATTGTCGCGGGGACGAAACATGGTGCCGGCTGGGCCAGCCTGAGCCCCCATTCGATTGACCGGCGTGCCGCATCCGGGACAAAACACTGCGCCATCGGGAAATTGCTGACCACATTGTTTGCAGAACATTTGATCTTTCTCCTTTGCCTGCTGTAAGGTCGTTCTCCGAACCGGTACAGTTTACAGAACCGACCCACAAAAAGGCACGAACCTTTCTCATCTATACGGAAAAACGACGGCATCCGTTCCCTGAACCCCCGGCGCCATGCTAAACGATCGAAACCGGACGGGACCTGCGTATAGGCTTTATCTCCCGATGTAGGGCGAATGTTGAAACCGGCGCGCCCGATCCATTTCCGTTGACTCAACTCCGGAAGCAATGACCGCGGCATACTGCTGCTGGGCCTTGACCCTTTGATGCAGCAAATCATACATCTCTCCGGCGGCAAGCTGCGAGCGACGCTGCAGAAGAGGCGAGATGGTCGGCTGGATGGAGGCCTGCTGATAGGCATCGGCGGCGGCAACATAATCGCGCTGGCCGCGAAGGGCTTCGCCCAGGCCATACCAGGCCATCTCCAGATGCGGATTAGGGAAATATCCGGGCGTGTTCGCCTGCTGCAGCAACGCACGATAGGACGCGATGGAGGGTGGCCCCTGACCGGAATCCTTCAGCAGGTTGGCGTATTCCAGACGGAAAAGGAAGTCGCGCGGATATTGCGCCACCAGCTTTTGAACCACCACGATGGCCTGCGGGTATTGTGCCTCGCGCCGCAGAAAGAGGGCGAGCGCGGTATTGGCGCTGGTCGCGGTAATGATGCCGTACTGTCCGTCGAAGCTCAGATACGCCAGGCCCTTGGTCTTGGAACCGCTGATACCGATCAGGCCGGCCATCAACTTGAGCGGCAACGGCAGCGAGCCCACAACGTATTCATGGACGCCGACGACAAGTTTGGCGTCGACATATTTCGGGTCCAGCTTCAGGACTTCGTCGTGATCTTTGCGGGCTGCGAGCGCCAGGCGCAGAGCGGAAACGTAGCTCTTCTCGATCATGGCGACGTAGGTGGCGCGCAGACTTTGCGCATAGCCGCGGGCAAAGAGCGCGTCCACATCCTGCGGATTTTTCGCGAGCAGGACATCGGCGACCCGGATGGCATGGGCGGTTTGCGCATCGACCTGGGCGCGAACATGCATATCTTCAACCACGGGATGCTTGCCGCTTAGAAAGCCGTCGTGCACGTAGAGCGTGGTGTCCAGCAGATCGAGCCGATAGAGCTCGCGAAAGACCGTCGTGTTGAGGACATAATCGGTACTGATAGGGTCGTCGGGATGTTCCTGCTGGATTTTTTGAAAGCGCTGCATCGCGCCGTCATAATCGAGATCGTAAAAATGTTGATAGGCCTGCTGCACCTCGGGGGTGAGATTCAGAGCGTCGGTGTGCATGCCGTTCGGAGCGGTGACGACGGCACGAAGTGGCTGGTGGCCACATAGCAACACAAGCAGGAACAGCCAAGATACCCTGAGTCCGACGCGATTGCCTGCGTACGTGCGCCGGCATTGCCGAGGCAGAAGCTTTCTACGGCGGTTGCAGTGAACGCCAGAAGTTGTTGCCTTTTGCCGAATTTTTGAGCACCCACCTGACGACACGCAGCTTCCTTGCCTGTACGGATGTCTTCAGTTTCCGTTGTCGCATCTATCTGCGCAAGTGCGGCGAGGAAAGTTTTTTTAAATCGCAACGGCGCGGTACACTGGGGCGGTCCCCCTCTGGTAGCTACTTCTGTAATTCGCTGCAATGTTCGCTGGCGTCTCAATTTCTGCGCAACATCCGTCGTGTGGGAAAGATAAATTTTCAACGAGTGAAGAATGACCCGCTCCGATCTGCTTCGCGCACTGATTCGTCAGGCCAAGGAAAACGGCTTCGAGTACCGTAAGTGGTACACGGGACGGTTAACGCTCCCGTGGACGAGCTTTGAGGAATCCATTACCACGCTGGCCCGTGAGCGCCGCTACTACAGCCTGCTGTTTGCGCACGAGTTCGTGCAAACATTCTGGAAGCAGGGCAGCAAAATCACTTTTGTCGTACCCACCTCCAGCTATACGCGCATCACCAAGAACGGCCAGGTGATCACGGTGCAGCGGCGCGGTCACACACGGCGAACCGCAGCGGCCGGCGTCTGGCGCTATCACCTGCGACAGATGGCCGTAGCGGAAGACCCCCTGCGCTACATCCGGCGGTTCCTGATGATTGAAGAGGATATTCAGGGCAAACCTCTGCCAGCGGATGACGAAGAAGATATTCCAATCATCGAAGGCGCCGAGCCGGAGCTGGACGAAGCGCCGGTTGTCGAGGGAGACGACGATTAGCTTATGCGAATCGCGCTGCGGCTTCTCCTGATTCTCGTCCTCCTGTGCCTGATCTATCCCGTGATTGTTCTGGGGCTTTATTTCCTGGCGCCACAGGAAAACGCGAAACTGGGGAAGGTTGACACCCTGATTGTGCTTGGATGTCCGACCCGGCTCGACGGATCGCCAACACCGGAGCAGCGTGAGCGCGTGATGGAAGGGGTGCGCGAGTTCAAACAAGGCGTCAGCAGCCACATCATCATGACCGGCACGGCTGCTCACAACCGGTTTGTGGAGGCCCATGCCATGGCGATGCTTGCCGAAGCGCAGGGCGTGCCCGCATCGGCGATTGTTGAAGAAGGCCAGGCCCACGACACAATCCAGAACATCTACTACTCCGACAAGATCATGGAAGCGCAGGGCTGGCACACGACGGAGGTGATCAGTTCTCCGTATCACCTGCCACGCGCCGCGCTTATTCTGCATCACTATCCCCAATTGCAATGGAAGATGCAAGCCGCACAGTGGCCGCCGGAGTATGGGTTGAGGAGGAAGCTGCGGCTGGACTGGGGTGAGGCACGCGGCTGCCTCCGCATCCGCATGTATGGCTTCCGGCCATCGAAGTATCTGCTAAATTAGTTTGGCCGGGTGCCGTTCCTTCCGGCGTCGAACTGCGCGTTCTGGAACGGCAGATGCGATTTCCGGCATGGGATGTGCCGGCCATTCCTGTTACGTGCGCCAGAAATGATGGACGGGGCCTTTGCCGTGGCCAATGGGTTGGGCCGCGCGGAGGGCTCCGGTAACGTAGGCTTTGGCCGCCTCAACGGCGGGCAGGTCGGCGTCCCCAAGAACGAGCCGGGCAGCCAGTGCACTGGAAAAGGTGCAACCCGTTCCGTGCGTGGCGTTGGTTTCCACCCATTCGCCGGGAACCCAATGGCTGCCGTGGGACGTCAGGAACAGGTCGTCCGGGTTGGAAGCGGGGTGGGCGTGGCCTCCGGTTACGACAATGCGCAAATCCGGATTTCCCAGCCGGGCCGCCATCTCCAGAAGCGCCTGAGCGCTGGCCTCAGTTTCGGCTTTGGTGGCGGACAACGGACGGCCTGTCAGAGCTGCTAGCTCATTGATATTGGGCGTGATCCAGGTGGCGAGGGCCAGCAAATCCTGACGCAAACGCCGCTGGCCGGAGGCATCCAGCAGCGAAGCGCCGGAGCTGGATTGCAGGATAGGATCGAGCACCACAGGAATGCCGGGCTGGCTGCGCAGGAAGGCTGCAACCACCTGGACCAGCTCCCCGGTGGCCAGCATGCCGATTTTTATTGCGGAGAACTGGACATCCCCAGCCAAAGAGACTAGCGTCTCATCAACCGTGTGCGCGGCGACCGGCTCGACCCCCCGAACGCCCAACGTCGATTGCACCGTGAGTGCCGTAATGCAGGCCATGCCGTAGAGGCCGTGGGCTGCAAAGGTTTTAATATCTGCCAGAATCCCCGCTCCGGCAGAGGGGTCAAAGCCAGCAATTGTAAGAAGAAGGGTCGACGGAGAGGCATTTTCCGCGATGGCTGGTGAGACAAGCTGCTGTTTGGGAGCGGAGGTCACGTTGTTCTCTTGTCATCTTGCCATGAGAGATGTGGAAGGGGCTGACTGCCCCAGAGAAGAAAGGAAGTAACGGAAGCGAATCAAGTATCTATGTGGTACCACAAACGGGCGGAAATTGCAACAAAAATCGACCGCTAAGTCTATTGACTTCTTTGACTTACACGTTTTTGGACAGGTACACTTAGGACTGCAGCCAACTATGAAGATTCTCTCAGAAAACTCGGTCCTGAACGTTCGGACAACCTCGACCGCCCGCCGGGTGGTTTCGCTTGCTATTGGAGCGACCGTCGGCATTACCCTTGGTCTGACCAGCGTCCATGCCGATCAGCCCAGCCGGACCGTTTTGTCCGGATTTCATTCCATCGGCCAGGTGGAGCTTGCCTCCGTCACGCCGGTCATCATCCCCTCGGCCAATCCATCGGGCGTAACTAGAAGCGCTCGGAACAATAAGCCTCGCCCGTGGTATCAGGTCGGGCTGGCCTCCTGGTATGGCCAGGAGTTTCAGGGACGCGAAACGGCCAGCGGTGAAGACTTTAATATGAACGATCTGACCTGCGCGCACCGCACGCTGCCCCTGGGCACCTGGGTAAAAATCACCAATCTCCATAACCGCAAATGGGTGGTCGCCCGCGTGAATGACCGCGGCCCGGTTCCGGAGACACGTGTGGTGGATCTTTCGTCGGAAACGGCCCGAATGCTTGGCATGCGACAGCGGGGCGTTTCGCGCGTCCGGCTGGATGTGATCGACGCCAAACAAGCTATCGAAGTGGCCCGGGTAGAGCGGTTGCGTGCCCTGCGCGCGGCCCAGGCCCTGAGCCAGACAGATGCAACGCAGGTTTCTGTCGGCAGCGTCCTGCTGCCCTAAACGAACCTGGATTTCCAAAGGGGGTTCCGGCAGCTTCCGGTACAATCAAGCCGGATGGAAACCCCTGAATCCTCACAAAACTCCGCTTCCAAGCCGCGTTCTGCGCCACTTTTGACGCCGCTTTCAACAGCGTCCGGCCTGAAAAAGGCAGACTCGCGTCCGGCGAGCGATGCGTTGATTATTGCGCTGGATACCGCTTCGGCGGATGCGGCTTTGGCGCTGGCAGACCGGCTGCGCGGAACCTGCCGCTGGATGAAGGTGGGCCTGGAGCTGTACCTGGCCGCCGGTAATCCGGTAATTGCCGATCTGCGCGCGCGTGGATTTTCGATTTTCCTCGATTTAAAACTCCACGACATTCCGAATACGGTGGCTGGAGCGGTTCGCTCGGCGGCCAAGGCGGGCGCTTCCCTGCTGACGGTGCATGCCGCCGGAGGGCCAGCGATGCTGCGCGCCGCAGCGGAAGCGGCAGCGAGCGTGGAAAATCCTCCGCGCCTGCTGGCCGTGACGGTGCTGACCAGCATGGATGCAGCCGAGCTGGCTGCGATTGGGATCGAACAGTCTCCCGCCGAGCAAGTGCTGCGGCTGGGGCGCATGGCAAGGTCGAATGGAGTGGATGGGCTGGTGTGCTCGCCGGAAGAGGTGGGCATGCTGCGACTGGAGCTGGGAAACGATGCGCTGCTGGTGACGCCGGGCATTCGTCCGGCAGGCAGCGCGGCCGATGACCAGAAACGCATGGCGACGCCCGGAGCAGCCATTGCCGCCGGAGCCAGCTATCTGGTGGTGGGACGACCTATCACACAGGCGGAGGACCCGGTTCGAGCGGCGCAGCGGATTGTGGAGGAAATTGAGGGCGCGCTACGCGGCTAAACCAGCTCAAAGATACTCTGAGTGAAATTCGGTTCCGGTAGGGGGAAACGTGGACTGGTATTTCGAAGTTCTAAAAAAGTACGCGGTTTTTAGCGGGAGGGCAAGACGGAAAGAGTATTGGTATTACAGCTTGGTCAGTCTCATCATCATCCTTGTTCTTGCAGTCGTTGATCACAGGATGGGCAATTTCGACAGCAAGAACCATATAGGCTTGCTGGGTGGCATTTACATTTTAGCTACCACATGCCCGAACCTGGCTGTCGCTATGCGGCGCCTTCATGACACTGGCCGGAGTGGGTGGTGGTTCCTTCTGGCGTTCATCCCCATAGGAAACATAATCTTTTTTATTTTTCTGGTGTTCGATAGTGAACCGGGCACAAATCAATATGGCCCCAATCCCAAAAACAGCCTAATGGCATGACAGCCTGCGGACGGCTGTCAGTCGACAATGAACAATTTCGCGCCCACCTCAGGCGGTATCGACATATAGCTGAAGATGTATGCAGGAGCAGGCGAGAGCGACGAGTGCCTGGAAGTTGGAGTTGAGCTTCTCGTATCTTGTTGCGAAGCGTCGGAAGTGTTTGAGTCAGGAGAAGCAGCTTTCGATTGGACTTCGGCGCTCGAGTTCCAGGTGCAGAGAGTGTACGGTGTGGTAAGCTTCAGGCTCGAGTAAAGCTGATTCAGTCTTGTTCGTATCTCATACAAGACGCTAGGCAAGTTCATGAGCCAGTACGCTGTTAGCAGCACACTGGCTAGACGCAATTACCATCAGGCTTGATAAAACCAGCTGAACTCCTCAACAGGCAATCAATCATTCAGGAGACGACGTTTTTCGCTCCAGATGGTCAACACATTTCTAACAATTTAAAGAAGTACATAATGTCGGCAGAGAACGAGTAG
>DATAWK010000024.1:0-2769 GCA_036267255.1 Acidobacteriaceae bacterium
TAAAAGCAGAGGCCACGGCGCGAATCATCGCAAAGCTCAGTAAGACATCCACGAAGTTGTAGAACTTGCCGCGAAACGTGCGCGTCATCAAGAGCGGCACGAAGATGGGTCCAAAGAGCGCGGCGACTCCATAGAAGATGAAGGACGAGCAGTTGATGAGGAAGAGAATCCCACCGGCGAGGCCAACGAAGATGTAGACGAGCAGGTAGGTCAATATCTCCATCGGCGCGAGATAGCTGGGCTGGGGCGTGCCATTGAGAGCCGTGCTCAATGCGTTTTGCAGTTGCGTGAGCGAGTTCTGGTCGAGGGCGGCGACGATGACCTGCGCGAAGTACGAAAAGAGGTGATTGAATCCGAAGCTCGCGCCTGGAAACGGCGTAACCCAATAGTTGATGATGAGCAGGCAGATAATGAGCTGCATCAAAAACTCGACAAGATCGCCGATGCGGACCGGCTGGGCGCTAAGGCTGATCGTCATTGTCGAGATGTTCCAGTGCGCGACCATGCGGACAAGTTTGATGAGGCTGATAAAGGCAAGTAGGCTCATGCCGATGGACGAGAGCGCGTCGCCGTTCGCGGTGGTCAGGTTCGTCAAATTGTTGGTGAACTGATAGAGCCAATCGACGCCGGGACCGGCCTGCAAGAAAAAAGCAAGGGAGGCCATAGGATGAAGGATCATTGTGTGGGTACTCCCTTGTGTGGAAATAGGCTGATGTTGTGCATGGTTACTTTGTTGGCGCAGTGGCCGCTTTCTGAGCGTTGCGTTCACGGATTTTCTGAATAGCAGCCTTATCGTCGCGGTCGATCTGAGCTGCCTTCTCTCGCTCGTCCGCAAGTTTGTGTACCTCTACGGCTGTCTGGTGGTTGGCGCGAAGCTGGTGGGCGAGCAGGACGCCGAGAGCGGTGACGGCGGCAAGAATCCCGACCAGGAGCTTCGTCTTAAGTGCTTGTTGCATGGTGCCTCCTTGCTACGGCAGATAGGTTTGCCAGGTGCCGGAGCTGTTTGCAGGTGCGGACGAGTAGGTCGCCCGTTGCTGTTGAACAAAGGCGGCGTTGTTGATCTCATCCGCAGCCGCCGTGCGCTGTGCCATGTTCTGTACCGCCGCCTGAGCTGCTTGGCAAGCATGGAGTGCGCCCTGCGCCTGCGTCTCGTTCAGATGGTGCGCGTTCCCCATGTTCACGAGGTTGAGCTGCTCCAATTCGGTAGAGGTGAAAGACGTGGTATCAAACTGCGATTGACTAAGCGACCCTTGCGGCTGCATATTGCCGTTCCGCTGCCAGTTGTAATCCCCGACAGAGTTGAGGCATTGGCTCGATACGCCGTCCATCGCTTCCATGCGCGTGAGCGTTGCGAGAGCGTGACTTGTTCCGAGTACCTGGCTACTCAGAAATGAGGACGAAGTGGAGTTGAGTCCAAGGTTCATCAGCTTCCAGACCATGCTTGCGGTGCCGGGTGCCTGACCGTTCATCGCGGACTGCAGCCCGGTCGTCTCGCCGTACTGATTGGCGAAGCTCGCCATAGTGAGCTGCGACTGGATGGTCTTCCAGATGGACTTGCTGCTGAAGTTTTGGAGGTTGCCGTGGATCATGTTGTAGGTGGTGATGGCCTGCTGGTAGTCCTTGTCAGCAGTTGCAAGCAACTGGATCGTATTTGCGAGCTGCTGCTGCCACGTCACGCTGTTCTGGATGTTCTGCTCGATCTGCTGCAAGGCGTGGGCTGATTGCGTTGGGTCGAAGACGATGCCCGAGCCGAACTGTGCCTGGCTGGGCAGTGCGGCGAGAAAGAGGAGCGCAGAGACGAACGCTCCGATGCGAAATCTGCTGAGACTTAGCTGCATACATAGCTCCTGGAGTTACATTGCGGGTTCGACGCGATGCTCTGCGTAGGAGGGAATGAGAATGTCACGGCCGATGTAGACCCGTGCGCGGGAGCCTTCCTTGAGCGTGATGATCGGAAGGCGGTTGAGAAAGTGATTGAGTATCTGTTCACCCTCTTCACTGGTTTGCGACGTGACCCCGTTGCGAATCTGCGCTGAGGGATCAAGGATGTTGTTATTGCCAATCTGTGCGAGACCTCCTAACCCGCCAATCGCGGCAGCGACGGCGAACGTCTGGAAATAGCGGTTGTCCACCTTGGTTGCAAGCCCGGTTGTGCCTAGCGGATCGAGGCCCGCGAACTTGTCGAGATCGACGGAGAATCCGTCCGGGCATATCGCACGATGGAAGGCCACCACCATCTTGCGAGCCTGACTGGAGTTCACGGCTTGAACGCTTCCGATCAATCGCGTGCCCTGCGGCAGCAATAATTGCTGGTGGTCGTGCGAATAGTAATCGGTCGTGAGCATAATCAGGATGGGGCCAGAGAGTCCGCCGTCGATGTGGTTGGTTACGACTCCCTCGAACACACTGCCCTCGAAGATCCGGTACAGCTTGCCGTCGTAGGTGTCGAAGTCGTATTTGTCGATGGCTGCGTCCTTCGTCTCAGGCTTCTCCCGTGTATCCGTATCAGGCTTGGCGGCATGGTGATCCTCGGCAACGATTGGCGCGGGTGTTGGGTGCTCCGTCGTGGGCTGTGAAAAGTCCACGGCAACCGTATCGCTGTTGATGGCATCCTGATGTTGCTTCTCCCGCGCTAGTTCGGCCTGCTTCGCCTGCGCCTGCCGTTCCGACATCTGCGACGTTGCCTGCGGCGCGTTTGGATTGCCGGGGCCATAGATGGACGCTCGCTGGGCGGGCGTCATCGGCGGAGCGCCCGGAGACTCGGGGCCG
>DATAWK010000025.1:0-185530 GCA_036267255.1 Acidobacteriaceae bacterium
CCCCGCCATCCCGCCCGGTACCTGGAATACCGCATATCCGATCAGGAAGCTGGTGAACATCTCCCCCATCTGGATCTTCGTGATCCCCAGCGCAGGGACCATCAGCTCCCCGGTGATCGAGATATTGGTCCGCTCGAGATAGCTCACCAGCGCAAAGCCGGCCGCCCCCGCGACCGTCCACCAGCGGCCCCGCTGCCTCGCGCTCACCGTTCCCCTGGCCTCCAAGAATCGCCGCCTACCACCCCACCTGCCGCATCCGCTCTTCAATCAGCCCGCTCTACCGATTCATGCGCTCCGGCTTTCTCCTCCGCGGAGCCGGCAAGATCGCCGCCAGACGCGCCGCATCGTCCCGCCCAATCGCCCGTGCCGATGTCCCATACCACGCATGGCACGCCGCTTCCGCTCCATAAATCCCCGGCCCCCACTCCACCACATTCAGATACAGCTCCAAAATCCGCTGCTTCCCCAGCACCAGCTCCGCCACCGGCACCAGCGTGGCGACCGCGCCCTTGCGCAGGATCGAGCGGCCCGTTCCGAAGAACAGGTTTTTTACCAGCTGCTGCGTAATCGTCGAAGCCCCGCGAATGCGATCGCCTTCCAAATCCCCTGCGGCATCAATCTGCACCTGGTGCCAATCGAATCCGTGATGCTGATAGAAGCGCGCATCCTCCGCAGAAACTACAGCATGCTGCAGGTTGGGCGAGATCTGGCTGAGCGGAATAAATTTGTAGCGTTCGTGATACGGCGTGTCATGCATCCAGGCCTGCATGCGGCGTTCGATGTGCACCGCGGTCGTCGGCGGATCGATCCACCGCGCAGCCACCAGCAGCAGCGCAGCCAGCGACCACAGCAGCGCCACGCCGATGCCAAGCCATCGAACAAAAGATCGGAAGAAGCTCTTCCCAAGCCGGGTCTTCGCAGTAGAGGATGGCTTTTGCGTCACACTTCAGAATAATCGCTTGGGAGCCCCATTCTTGCGCAGCCCTTGCCGCCCACAAAACCGTTGCCCCTTCCCCTTGCCTCTTGCTATAGTGAATCTGCAATTCCAGGTTGCAGCCCGTCCGCGGAAAGGGATCATCCCACCTGAATGCTTCCTTAAGCACCGAACATCAACTTCTCTTCTGCCCGTCATAGCGGACATCGGGCCATAGAAGGAGGAGTTATGTCTCGTCAGCTACCCGAAAAACCAAGTCTCGAACATCTCAGAAAACAAGCCAGGGATTTGTTGCGGACCACGCAGCAGGGCAAACTTGCCGACGCGCAACGTGCGCTCGCCAACGAATACGGTTTCCCCCGCTGGGCCGATCTGAAAGCGCACGTCCAGGCGCTGTCCCGCACTCCGGCGGAAGCACTCAAGGCCGCAGTGTGCAACAACGATGCAGCCCGCGTCCGCCAACTCCTGCAGCAACACCCCGATCTCCGCGCGAAGATCGACGATCCTCTGCCCGACTATGGTTTCGGCCAGAACGCCTTGTACGCAGCGGTGCAGCGGAGCGATCGCGCCACCATCGAGGTGCTCTTGCGCGACGGCGCCAATATTCGCAAACGGTCCGAATGGTGGGCCGGTGGATTCGGTGTGCTGGACGAGTGCGATCCCGGCATGGTGGAGTTTCTCATCGAGCGCGGCGCGGTGATGGATGCGCATGCGGCATCGCGTTTAGGCCTGATGCCGAAGCTGCGCGAATTGATCACCGCCGATCCCAGCGTCGTCCACGCACGCGGCGGCGACGGGCAAACGCCGCTGCACTTTGCTTCCACTGTGGAAGTCGCCGAATTCCTTCTCGCGAACGGTGCGGAAATCGACGCGCGCGATATCGATCACGAATCGACACCGGCGCAGTACATGCTGCGCGTGGAGCAGATGCGTCACTACCCGCACGATCGTCAGGATGTGGCACGCTACCTCGTCGCGCGCGGATGCCACACCGACATCCTGATGGCCGCGGCGCTCGGCGATGCCAATCTTGTCCGGCAGCATCTTGAAAACGACCCCGCATGCATCCGCATGAGCGTATCCGAGGAGTGGTTTCCCAAACAGAATCCGCGCGCAGGCGGCACCATCTATATCTGGACCCTGGGCAACCACCGCACCGCGCACGCCGTGGCACGCAACTTCGGTCACGAAGATATCTTCCAGTTGTTGATGCAGCACACTCCGGAGAATCTGAAGCTCGCGCTGGCCTGCGAGCTTGGCGACGCAACCGTCTTCCACGCATTTCTCTCAAAAAATCCGCACGTAATCCAGACGCTCTCCGAAACAGATATGCAAAAGCTGCCGAACGCGGCGCAGGCCAACAACGTCGAAGCGGTGCGCCTGATGCTGGAAGCGGGCTGGCCCGTCGATACGCCCGGCGAGATGGGCGCGACGGCGCTGCACTGGGCTGGATTCAACGGCAATGCCGAACTCGCCCATGAGATTCTGCGCTTCCATCCCGCGCTCGAATCGAAATCGCGGGAGTATGAAGGCACCGCGCTGGGCTGGGCCATCTTCGGCTCCGGCAATGGCTGGCGTCGCGATATCGGCGATTACGTTGCAACGGTTCAGGCGCTGCTGCAGGCCGGGGCAACTCTACCGCCCCATGCCGAATCACTCGAACCCAGCGACGCCGTGCTGGAGGTGCTGCCATGACGCTGAACCGGCGCCCGCTCTCCATCACCATCCTCGCCTGCCTCTATCTCGCCGTGGGCATCCTCGGCTTTGCATTTCACTTCCGCGAGTTGCTGTCGTTGCAACCCGACATCGGCTGGATCGAACTCACCGAGTTCCTGGCAATCGTCGCCGGAGCCTTTATGCTTCGCGGTCACAACTGGGCGCGCTGGCTTGCCATCGCCTGGATCGCCTTCCACGTGGCCATCAGCTTTCCCGTGCTCCGCATGGTCGCCATCCACTTTTTATTTTTTGCAGTCATCGCCTGGTTTCTTTTCCGTCCCACAGCGTCGCGTTACTTTCGCGGCCCTCGCAACCAACCTACCTAACGGAGAACGAGCATGACTTCAAAATCGTTCCACACATTCGCGTATTTTCTTCTGCTCGTCATGGTCACTCCGGGTTGGGCGAAAACTTCGAGAGGCTGCACGAATACGCCACCACCCGCAATCTGGATGGTAAAAAGTCCCTACCCCTTTCAGGCCGGTGCAGAGCGAACCTATGACGAGCTCTATCACGGTCCATGGAGAGCGCGCGTCGATTTGAATCTCTATGCAAGGCCACGCAGCAAGGTCGTCGTCGGGAAAGTCAGAAAGGGCCAGGTGGTCGAGGCGATTGTCGGAGAAACAATCGTCGTCCATCCCTTACGCTTTGTAGCGGCTCAGGATACACAGGTCGGGACGGATAATAAAAACCATCGACCGCAGGTTGCCACCATGCACAAGGGCGATGTCTTCTGGATACTCGACTCAGGCAACGAAGGCGAATTCAGTGTGTGGTGGCACTGTAAAGCCGTGGGATGGAATATGGAAGCGCCAGTCGAAGGCGATCAAAAACGCCTCGACCTCTTAAATTCAAATGAAGAGAGATGGGTCAAGATTCGCATTTCTGGAACATCCATGGTCGGCTGGTTTCAGGACTTTCAGGTCGAGGATGGCCCAAAGCTTGTCCCCGCTCACCCAACAACAAAAAGCACCGGTTGAAATGATGCATTCCGCACACCGCGCCAACTACTGACCGCGAGTTCTCAGGCGCTGGGTACAGGTATTCGAAAACGGATTGGTCACGAAGGTTCCCGCATAGCCGGACACAAGCACCGTTCCATCGGCATTGAAATGGGCAGAGTGAAATTCTCCCTCAGGAAGATCGTTGAGCCTCCTCCAGCTTTCCCCGCTGTCGCTGCTCACGTACACCCCGGTGATCGTCGTCAGCACCTCCCGGCTCGGCCTTCGCGGATCGACCTCGATGCCGTAAGCCCGGATGTTCGGCCCGGCCACATCTTTCCCCGGATGCAAAAGAAAACTTGCCTCGGTCACGCGCTTCACAACCTCCGCGCTCACAGGATTGTAAACACCCCAGCACGCGGCCAGGTGCAGCCCACCCACCGTACTCATTCCATGAATCGCCGAATCCGGACCCACTCCATCCACGCGCGTCCATTGCATGGTGTGCAGGTCCAGACGATACGCCTGATCGCCGGTTCCCACGTACAGCGCGCCCGGATGCGGATTCCTCGGATGATCGAACTGCATCGAGAAAATATCCAGGTCCGTCGGCAGATGCGGCAGCGTTCCATCTTTGATCCACAATCCGCGGCGGCTTTTGTGATAGGTAAACAGTTGCGGGTTCAGGTCGAAATATCCGTACGCGACGATCATATGTCTGCCGTCGGCCGTCATCACCACCACACCCGCTCGTACAGGATCGCCCGTCTTTTTCGGAATCGTCACCTGTGGCCGCACACGAGGAACCCGCGGTCCCGCGATCGATCGCACCACAGCCGCCGACGGATTCGACCGGGGAAACACCTGAAAGGCTCCCCTCTGCGTCGTGATCACAAAATCCGTTCCACCCGGAGCCACCACAAATCCGTTGCGCAGCCCCTCCGCGATCTTCGCATCGAAATATTTTGCACGAATGCGCGCCACCGGAGTCCATTGCTTTCCCCCATCGCTGGACTTCGATATATAGATAGCCCGCTCCCGCGCCGGAACTTTGCTGTCCAGGTCCGCCGTCACACCCCACACAACGTTGGCGTCTCTGGCTCTGGGATTGGGATCGCTCGCCATCGTCTCAATAAAATCGCTGGCGAACTCATGGCTTCCGGGAAGGCTCTGCACCTTATAGATGCGGCAACTGTCCAGGTCTTCGCTTACCGCTGCGTCATCGCTCTCCTCCGGGGAGGGCCGCGCGCTCCTGCTTCGCCGCGACAACTGCGCGCAGCACAACCGGCGCGTGTGTACCGCGGGAGCGTTCGCCGTCTGCGCGCGCGACAGCGGAGCCTGTCCCCACGCCATCATGCCCCAGGCCATTATGGAAGCGGTCATCCATAGCAGACAGAATTTTCGTAGGCATAATTTTCGCAGCCAGAATGTTCGTCTTCGCCCCCAACCACCCCGCAACTGCGGACCACGGTCGTCCCCTCTGGCTTTGTCCGACATTCCTCTGTCTCCGCTTGGCCGGCTGCCCTAGGTCTCGATTCTGAGACTTGGGCGGATTGGAGTCAATCAAAACGGAGCCTCACTTCCCAAAGTGCCCAGGCACGTCATCCGAGCGCAGCGAAGAATCCAGAGAATCTCGAATCACTAAAAATAACCTGGGCAATAACAGAAACGCGGGTGCCCCATGCTCGCGTATCGGGGTCCCCGGCGAGCGTGCTCGCTGGGGTGAGTAGCTAGCATGGGGTAGTTTGCTCGCTCCACGATAGCTCACCGCAAGCATCGTGCTCCAACATAGGAATCATTTCCATATGGCATCTTTCAGGACGAATCCAGTATCCAAGGCTCATCTTCGTTGGAATTTTAAGTTGTACGGTTTAGGCAGTAACTCGCAGTCAAGGAATTGGATATTTTCTACTATGTCTGGATTAAATGCATGAAAATGTACATCAGGCGGAAGCTTCCTCTTGCTTAGCATTTGTTCCTTCAGGGTTCTCATGCAGTTCCTAAGCAGATCGAGAAGAAATGGTCCTGGAAACTTAACAAACATGAACGGCGGATAATAGTCTGAATACAGTGATTGCCAATATGGAGATTGTCCGTTAAAAAAGTTGGCTTCATCCAGCTCGACCTTAAGACCGTGCACTGCGGGATTTCGAAAGTTGTCATACATCAAAGCGGCAACCGTCTTCTTGCGGAGAAACGGTTCAATAGCTGCACAGATGCTTTCGCGTAACTCAACGTCTTTTGAGTGTTTGAACTCAACCACTATTTTTTCCGCAATAGTCTTAGGCTTGCCGGTCATCGGCTTTCTGAGTGGCTGTCCTGGTCGACAACGAAAATGGTCGCTCATGACACGCATGAGACGTGTCAGTAAACTCTGAACGGCATCAACAGTCAGAGGGACGTTACTACGGTCCAAAAGCTCGAGGATTGGATCATTCAAACGGGAGAATCGGACGAGTCTCCCAGGCCTTGGAATCATACCTTCGGCAAGCCACCGATGATATCCAAGCTCATAGTACAAATCACCGACACTCACGCTTTCCATCAGATTACGGTAACCGCCGTAATTAACTAACAATCGAATGAATGACTCACGATTTGGCTGATCTTCGCGGGAGGTGCAAGACGCTAGCGCATCTAAGCGAGCACACATCAACAGAACAATTTCCTGCGCGTTGGTCCTCGCAGATATTAATTTCTCAGCAAGCAGGATTGTCGGCTCGAACAGGTTAAAAAACGCATCCACAGCCTCAGTCGGAAATTGCACTTTCGAATGATGTCTCATTTAGCCTCAATTCCTCATAATCTGGCATTCGTCCTGTTAGTAAGGCCTTGAATTCGATTCCTACTTCCCATCCCCCGTACTTTGATTACTTCGTGCAATCGCCACGTTCCGCTGCAACCCCGCATACTTCGTTCGCGAGATCGGTGATTTCCGAAACAGTCTTCGATATGCCTGTTCATCCAGATTTTCCAGCCACTCCAGCGCCGGGTTCACCAACTCCGGCCTCGCCGTCAGCTCCGGCCAGTCGGTAATCGGCGCTTTCCCATTCCACGGACACACCTCCTGGCAGATGTCGCAGCCAAAAACATTTCTCCCAATCGCCGGTTGCAGCTCTGCGGGAATCTCGCCGCGCTTTTCAATCGTCAGATACGCAATGCATCGGCTCGCATCCATGCGATACGCTTCTAGGCATTGCGTCGGGCACGCATCAATGCAGCGCGTGCAGCTTCCGCAGCGGTCCGCCATGGGAGCTGTCCAGTCCTCGCGCGTCAACTCCAGCGACGTAACAATCACGCCCAGAAAAAACCACGAGCCTAATTTTTCGTTCAGCAGGCACGTATTCTTTCCCTGCCAGCCCAGCCCGGCATACTTCGCATACACCCGCTCCACCAGCGGCCCCGTGTCCACAAAGCAGCGCGCCGTAAACGCACCCACCTCTGTCTGCAATTTCTGCGACAGTTGCTCCAGCTTGTCGCGCATCACCGTGTGATAATCCGTCGGCTCCAGCGCAACGCTCTCGTCCTTTCCAGCCACATTCCCTGTCTTATTCCCTACCCCGCTCCACGCATAGCGCGCAATCCATCCCGCACCCTTCGGTGCCGGGTCCATCGAGTACGGCTGCGCCGTGTTGTAATTCACCGCGCACACAATCACCGACCGCGCCCATGGAAACGGCGTCCGCAGCGACGACCGCAGATACTTCCCTTCTGCATCCTGCCGTTGCAGATATTCCATCGCGCCGCCGCGCCCTTCGGCAATCCATTGCGGAAACGCCTCCAGCTCGGCAAATTCATCGCACCCACCCGGCTCCGGCACTCGCGTAATTCCGGCAAGATGAAATCCCAGCGCCCGCGCCTCTCGTTCCACCGTCGCCGAAACTCTGCCGGAGTTTGTCATGCTCTCATCCTCGCACAACAAAATTTCAGACGCCCTGTATGGCAAAAGCCGGCTGCGCCGTTGCTGTAGCATAGATCCCAGGCATCTAGATCCCAGGCATCCGGGCTATAAGAGCAGGCCGTGTCATGCGTTGCATCCTTTCGTTCCTTCGAACGTCCGCCGGTTTCTTTGCATCGCGTTTTTCTGCCTGTCGATTGCTGTCGAGCTGCAAGTCTGTTGCATGAGGGCGGCCATTGGAAAATTTTCGCTTGAAAGTATTTCGCGCCGTGGCCATGCACCTCAACTTCCGCCGTGCCGCCGAAGATCTCTTGCTGACGCAACCGGCGGTCACCTTGCAGATCAAAACCCTCGAAGACGAATTGCAGGTTCCTCTCTTCGATCGCAGCGGCGGTCGCGTCACCCTCACCCCTTCCGGCAAACTGCTTTATGACTACGCCGTCCGCCTCGCTGCGCTGGCCGAAGAAGCGACCCAGGCCATCTCCATGGCCAATGGTTCCGCTGCGGGCAAACTTCTCCTCGGCGCTTCGCAGACCATCGCGCAATATGTGCTGCCGCGCATGCTCGGAACATTTCAACGCGAGAATCCGCGACTCCAGTTGGCCTTGATCAGCGGCAACACCGAGGAGATGCTGGAAGCGCTGATGCAGCATCGCATCGCCCTCGCGCTCATCGAAGGTCCCAGCCTGCGCCGCGATGTGAAGACCGTCCCTTTTATCGAAGATGAAATGGTCCTCGTCCTGCCGCCGCATCACGTCTGGGCCACGCAAAGCATCGACGTGCAGCAATTGAAAGAGGCGCCGCTCCTCATGCGAGAGACCGGCTCCGGATCGCGGCGTGTCGTCGAGCAGGCCTTGGCGCAGACCGGTCTGCGCTCCCGCGATCTTCGCATCGCCATGACCCTGGATTCCACCGAAGGTCTCATCAGTGGCGTCGAGGCCGGCCTCGGTTTCACCTTCGTCTCTCGCTGGGCGGTTCGCAATCAGTTGGCTCTGGGAACGTTGGCGACGGCCACGCTTCGCGGCCTGCGCATCACACGCCTCTTATCCGTCGCGTACGCCGCCGGACCGGAACCCTCCGGTTCCGCGGGCCTCTTTCTGCGTTTCGTCACCGGACGCGCCGCCGAAATTTTGACCTCCTCCATCTCCGGACAGAAACGCTCCGAGCAGAAACGCTCCGAACAGACACGCAACGGCAAAAAGCCGAGCACACCCCGGCGCAAATCACGCCACTGATAGGAAAAACCGATCAATAAAAATAATTGATAGGTTTTCCCTATAACGAAACCGCCTTTTGGCCCTCAAAATGGCCGCTTTGTACGTCATAAATTGATATCAAATCGTCTATCGATCGCCGTCAAACGATACCCGCTCACATCTTGTGTTCACGCGGTTTTGCTACAATCCGCATATCCTTTTGGAATGGATTTTCATGCGACCAATCTTTGCCTCTGCCCTTTGTTTTCTAGCCGTTACCATGACTCTCCCGGCGCAAACCACCTCCAGAAAAAAGATCCCTGTCACCGCCGCGACCGCCGATGCCGTCCACCGCTCCGCCATCGTCATCGACACCCACGCCGACACGCCGCAGCGCTTTGTTGACAACAACTTCGACATGAGCGACCCGCTGAATGGCGGGGCTTTGAACCTGCAATCGGCCAAAACTGGAAACCTGGGCGCGGAGTTTTTCTCCATCTGGGTCGATCCTGTTAAATACAAAGGACATGAGGCCCACCGCGCACTGGTTTTGATCGATTCCGTATATCAGCAAGTCGCAAAACATCCCAGCCAAATGATGATGGCCTATTCGCCCGAAGATATTGAGCGTGCGCATCGCGAACACAAATTGGCCGCGCTGATGGGCGTCGAAGGCGGCCATGCTATTGAAAACAATCTCGGTATCCTGCGCGACTACTACCGCCTCGGCGTGCGATACATGACGCTGACCTGGGAAAATTCGAATGGCTGGGCCGATTCCTCGACCGATGCGAACGATACCAGCGTGCCCCATACGGCCAATGGACTCAGTGAGTTCGGCAAAGATGTCGTCTATCAAATGAACCGCATGGGCATGATGGTCGATATTTCCCACGTTTCCGACAAAACGTTTTACAGAACCCTCATCATCTCGCGCGCCCCTGTGATTGCATCACATTCCGGTGCGCGAGCGCTGTGCAATGCGCCACGCAACATGACTGACGACATGCTGCGCGCACTGGCCAACAACGGCGGCGTGGTCCAGGTGAATTTTTATTCGGCCTTTGTCAGTGAGCCCTATCGCGAAGCCATGGAGGCCCAGGAACCGCTGCGAAAGAAGGCCGAACAGGAGGTCATCGACAAGGCAAAAGCCGACGGAAAACCCTTTCCCTCTGCGGAGATAGACGCCATCGACCAGCAGTTCGACGCGAAGCTTCCTCGTCCCCCGCTCAGCGCCCTGATTGATCAGATTGACCACATTGCCAAAGTCGCAGGCGTCGATCATGTCGGCCTCGGCTCGGATTTCGATGGCATGTCGGCCACGCCAGAAGGAATGGATTCGGTCGCAGATCTGCCAAAAATCACAGAGGCATTGATGGCTCGCGGCTATTCCGCAGAAGATGTGCGAAAAATTCTCGGCGGCAACCTGCTGCGCGTCTTTCGACAAGTACAGGCGATTGCGAAGGAGATGCAGGCAAACTCACCTGCAGACCGGCCACAAATCACAGAGAAGCAACCTCGATAGGGGTACAGAGCCAAGGCGATGCGGAACTGGTTCGGATTCTGCGATTTCGGGCCGGGCTCGATACAATAGTAAGCGATGCTTCGTACTCTATTTTCTCAACGCAATCGTGTTTGTTGCGCGGTGATGGCATGTGTCCTTTCCATGGGCCTGACGGCTGCCGCGCAAAGCTCGACGCAGCAGGACACGTCACAGCAAGGCGCCAATGCGTCCCCTAGCCAACAGACAACACAACCGTCCGGTTCTCAGGCGCCGGCAAATTCGCAGGCACTGCCGGATGCGCCGGGAGCAGCGCCAAATCTGCAGCCTGCAGTTGTGCCGGAAGGCCCGACCGCGGTGTTTGACACCAGCATGGGACGCATCGTGTGCAAGCTGTACTCCAAGGAATCGCCGGCAACCGTGGCAAATTTTATTGGATTAGTGACAGGCAGCAAGGAATGGACCGACCCGGCGACGCACAAAAAAATGGATGGCAAACGCTTCTATGACGGAACCACCTTCCACCGCGTGATTCCCGGTTTTATGATCCAGGGCGGCGACCCTACAGGCACGGGCACAGGCGATCCCGGCTACCTTTTCCAGGATGAACTGGACCCCTCGCTGAACTTTGAACAACCGGGAATGCTGGCGATGGCGAATTCCGGGCCCAACACCAATGGCTCGCAGTTCTTTATTACCGATGCGCCGTATCCATCGCTGGATCAGCACTATACCATCTTTGGCAAGTGCGACGATTCGAGCGTGGTAGTAGTGGAAACCATTACCGAGGTGCAGCGTGATGACCACGACAAGCCCTTGCAACCCGTCTATCTGGATAAGGTGACGATCGTTGAGAATGGCCAGCCATTGCCGCCATCGCCGGCACCACCGTCCAGCACTGCAGCGGCGCAGCCGCCACCCACGCCCAAGCTGACCAAACGTTACTGACATAGCGACACCAACTGGAAATACATTTCGATCTAAAGGAGTTTCATCATGTCCCTAGCACCTGGAACCTATGCGATTTTCAACACATCCGAAGGAAAAATTGTCTGCCGTCTCTTTGAAGAAGAGGCGCCACTGACAGTTGCCAACTTTATTGACCTGGCAGAAGGCAAACGCGAGTGGAAACATCCGGTGAGCGGCAGCAAGAGCAGCGACAAACTCTACGACGGCACAATTTTCCATCGCGTGATTCCAGATTTTATGATCCAGGGCGGAGACCCAGCGGGAACAGGCTTTGGCGGTCCCGGCTATCAATTTGCCGACGAGACCAAGAACTCGCCGCACAGTTTCAACAAGACAGGCAAGCTGGCCATGGCCAACTCCGGACCAAATACCAATGGCTCGCAATTTTTTATTACGACCGCGGCGACGACATGGCTGACAGGCAAGCACACCATCTTTGGTGAAGTTGTCGAAGGACAGGAGATTGCCGACAAAATTTCCAACGTTGGCCGTGACCGCCAGGACAAACCGAAGACACCCGTTGTCATCCAGTCCCTGGTGATCGAGCGTGTTGCGTAGAAGTCATTTTGCCGGGCACGAACGGTACATCAGAAATGATGTACCGGGCCCAACACCTTCCAATAAATACTGAACCAACTAAGAAACAGCGCGGCCAGAAACACAATCAAGACACGCAGGTGCAGCCAGAATCCTTTCGGCAGTGCATTCCAACTGCGCACCATTTTTACCACCAGCCATAGCGTACAGGCCAACGCAATCAACACAAGGATATTCAACAGCAGAAGCCATTTGTCGGCGCTGGCGTCGGGTGAAAACGTCGCATCGCCAGAGATGGCGCTTATAAACGCAGTGACGGTTGCGCCGACAATAAGCCACCATAGGCTGGTCCAGATTTGCGCTCTGCGCAGTTTCTGCAGCGCCACATGGGCCACGGGAGCTAATTTTCTATGATGCCAGCGCAGGGCAGCTGCCCACAGTACGCAAATACAGACGAACAAGCTAAGTCCCAGAAGCCATAGATTTCCCTTGTCCCGGGCATACCAGGGCACGCGCAGAGACTGTTGTGCAGGAAAATCTCCGGCGAGACGAACGATGTTTCCCTGCGCATCGCGTATTGCGGCCAGATGGCGTTGTTCGCGCGAATACACCCAGAGATCGTGACTGACTGGTTCCCAGTGAATCGGCGTGCCTTCCATCGTTTTCATGGAATCGATGACAAGCTTGCCATCCTTGGCGACCGTTGCGTGCGACTGGCCGAGAACGTTAAACATTTGCAGGCGATTTTTTACGCCGCGACGGCTGGACCAGTAGGTACCGACGACTTGCGACGGCGGTGTGGCATTGACCGGATGCGCCGGCGCTGACACAGCCGCTTGTGGGAAATACCGATCGACGAATTGATCGAAGAACTCGGCACGGCCGATGCGCAGATTCGTTTCCCCGGCGCCCGCACTGTTGTAAGAAATAAAAATCGCGAGCTTCTTTTCCGGTTCAATCATGAATTCGCTGTGATACGCGATCAGATCGCCGCCATGACCGATCCATGTTTGGCCGTTGCGGCGCTGCTGATAGAAGCCCAGACACATGGCGGGCAGTGCCGGGTTTGCGGCATACTGCGGCGTCCACATCTCGGCCAGTGTTTGCGGCTGCAGAATACGCTGACCGTCCAGTTCCCCACCGTTCATCAAAGCTTGCGCGAAGCGAACCATGTCGGCAGCGGTGGTGGTGAGTGCTCCGGCAGGCGCTGGAGCCACCATCTCAAACGGCAGCATGGGGCGCGATGCGCTTCCGTATCCAGCGCCGGGATGTACTGGCCAGTTCTTCGGCAGAGGCTGCTCATAGGTGGAATGCGTCATGCCTAGCGGAGTGAAGATATGGCGCTGAACATAATCCTCATATCGTTCGCCGCTGATGCGCTGCACAATGTACCCGGCCAGGCCCGCTCCATAGTTGGAATATGCGGGAATGTCTCCGGGCGGAAAAATCTGAGCAGGCTGGTTCTGAGTCAGATACTCACGCAAGGAAAGCGGTTTTGCCGGAGCTTTGCGAATGAGATCGCGGACGGTCTCTTCAAATCCCGGACGATGCGTCATCAAATCCCGTATGGTAAGCGGCTTGCCCCAGGATTCGTGAATTTTGAAATCAAGATATTGATTGACATCCGTATCGAGGTTGATCTTTCCCTGCTCGACGAGCTGCATGATGGAAATCCAGGTAAAGAGCTTGGAGATCGACCCCGGACGAAAGCCGGAGACATTGACATCCACCGGCGTGTGCTTCTTTTCATTGGCATAACCGTAGCCCTTGAGCAGCAAGACATTGCCGTTCTGGATGACAAAAACGGCTGCGCCGGCAACGTCGCTACGATCAAGCTGGATGGGAATGATGCCATCCATAAAGGCTGTGACGTCGGCGCTATCGAGTTGGGGAGTGGTTGCCGACGGTGGAGTGCTGGTTGCCGATGGCGCTTCTGCCGGGGTTGGTGCATGGGTTTTGTCTACCTGCGCTGTGGCTGCGATGGAGACAACTGCAAACAACAGGGCGGTAAATGTCGCATGAGAAATTTTGCGAACAGAAAAATACAGGCGCATGACAACCTCTTCCGTTGTGGTGACCGTATCTTACAAAAGCTTCTCCGTTTGGCAAGAAAAATCTGCAAAGAGAAAGGCCTGCACAGAATGCAGGCCTTTGAGTTGAAAAAAACGAACGGGCTAGACACCGATGACGGCGCACAGCTCCTTGACAGAGTCTGCACTCTTCTGGAGGCCAGCAGCTTCTTCATCGGTCAACTTCAATGGAACGATTTGCTCAATTCCCCGCGAGCCCAGCTTACACAGAACGCCGACGAACAGGCCGTGGATACCATACTCTCCATCCAGATAGGCCGCGCAAGGAAGAATCTTCTTCTTGTCCTTGAGAATGGCTTCCACCATCTCGACAACTGCCGCAGAAGGGGCATAGAAGGCGCTGCCGGTCTTGAGATGCTTCACGATTTCCGCACCGCCATCGCGTGTGCGCTGTACCAGCCGATCGAGGGTTTCCTTATCCAGCAGTTCCGTAATCGGAATGCCGGAAACGGTGGAATAGCGTGGCAACGGGACCATGGTGTCGCCGTGGCCGCCGAGAACAAAGGCGGTTACATGTTCGACGCTGACTTTGAGTTCCTGCGCGATGAACGTGCGGAAGCGGGCAGAATCAAGAACCCCGGCCATGCCGATGACACGTTCGCGATTGAACTTTGACAGCTTAAACGCGGTCTGCGCCATGGCATCCAGGGGATTTGAAACAACGATCAGAATGCAATCGGGCGATACGGCAACAACTTTGCCGACAACGTCCGACATGATCTTGTAGTTGGTGTGCAGCAAATCATCGCGGCTCATCCCCGGCTTGCGCGGAATGCCCGCCGTAATCACCACGATGTCGGAATTCGCCGTGTCTGCGTAATCGTTGGACCCTGTGATGTGCACATCATGCTTATCAATGGGCATGGCCTGCATGAGATCCAGAGCTTTGCCCTGGGGCACACCCTCGACAAGATCCACCAGCACGATGTCGGCCAGTTCTTTGGACGCGATCCAGTGAGCACAGGTGGCGCCAACATTCCCGGCTCCAATGATTGATACCTTCTTGCGCATACTTCTCCTTCTTCAACGTTCTGACTTCAATGAAATTTAACGAGCGGCCAGTACGCTGCTCATGTTTTCGATCATGCGCGTAGCGAACTCGCTGGTCTTGACCTTGGTTGCGCCCTGCATCTGACGCTCAAAGTCATAGGTGACATATTTCTGCTGGATGGTCTGCGCGAGCGCGTCTTCGATGAGCCGCGCAGCCTCACCCCAGCCGAGATAATCGAAAAGCATGACGCCCGACAACATGACAGAGCCGGGATTGATGACATCCTTGTCGGCATACTTGGGCGCCGTGCCGTGTGTGGCCTCAAAGACCGCGTAACCATCGCCAATGTTGGCTCCGGGAGCGATGCCGAGACCGCCGACCTGCGCAGCACAAGCGTCGGAGATGTAATCTCCATTGAGGTTCGTGGTCGCGAGCACGCTGTATTCTTCCGGGCGCACAATGACCTGCTGGAAGATGGAATCGGCTATGCGGTCATTGATGATGATCTTCTTTTTCCACTTGCCGTGGCCGTGGCTGGCGCCAATGCTGTCGAGAACCTGTTTGACTTCCGCATACAGCTGCTTGCGGAAGCTCTCCGCGGCAAACTCCAGGCCCGGTTCGATCAATGCGGCGTTCTGCTCGACCGTAAGATTAGGGTTGCCTTCGAGGTTGCCCAGAATCCAGCTTTCCTGTTCCGTGACAACGGCATCACGAAATTCTTCTGTGGCGACCTGATAGCCCCATTCGCGAAACGCTCCTTCGGTGAACTTCTGGATGTTTCCTTTGTGCACCAGCGTGACGCTCTTGCGACCATGGTCAATGGCGAATTGAATTGCAGCACGCACCAGGCGCTTGGTGCCGGTGATCGAGATGGGCTTGATGCCGATACCGGAGTCTTCGCGGATTTTTTTCTTTCCGCCGAGCATCTCATTGTTCAGAAAATCGAGCAGCTTTTTCTGTTCCGGAGTTCCCTGCTTGAACTCGACACCGGAATACACATCTTCCGTGTTCTCGCGGAAGATGACGATATCGAGCCGTTCGGGGTACTTTACCGGGCTGGGCACGCCCCGGTAATAGCGCACTGGGCGCACGCAAGTATAGAGATCGAGCGTCTGGCGCAGCGTGACATTCAGCGAGCGAATGCCACCGCCGACCGGCGTGGTAAGCGGCCCTTTGATGGAGACACGCAAATCGCGTGCCGCATTGACGGAATCGTCGGGCAGCCAGGTCTGAAATTTTGCGTAGGCCTTTTCGCCGGCAAAAATTTCAAACCACTGTACCTTGCGTTGACCGCCGTATGCTTTCTCGACAGCGGCATCAAAGACGCGCTGCGAGGCGCGCCAGATGTCGCGGCCCGTGCCATCCCCTTCAATGAAAGGGATAATTGGTTTATTGGGAACACTGAGTTTTCCGTTTGCGTACTGGATGGCTTCGCCGTCTTTCGGCAGGGCGACGCCGTTATAACTGGCCTGCATGGATGACACACTCCGCATGCGAATGGATTTACTTAACAGGCTATCATCCATATTCCATGACTCGCAAAGGGCGCGACGGAATAGGATGAGACGCTGCGAAAAATGCCCGTCGAATGGACCCTGTTTCCGCTGCTAAAATCGGCTGTCACATATTTTCCCCAAAAAAGAGGATTCCAAAATATGCGTCGAATCAGAGCTCTCTCTGCTTTCCTGTTTGCCTTGCTGTTGACAGTTCCGATGCCGGCGAACGCTGCCGCCACGCCGGCACAGGCAGCAAGTTCCACCAACGATGCGCCGTTGCGGGTTGTTATTGTGGGCCTGGTTCACGGCCATGTGGAAGGATTTTTCGATCACAATCTGCATCGCAAGGACATTCAGATCGTAGGCATCGAAGAACCGGATCATGCGCTGTTTGCCCGCTATGCAAAACAGTTTGGCCTGAACGAAGACCTGTATTTTTCCAGCCTGGATACCATGCTGTCCAGGCAACATCCGGAAGCTGCGCTGGTGTACACCAGTCCATTGGCGCATCGCGCGGCCGTGGAGATATGCGCCCGGCATCATGTGGACGTGATGATGGAGAAGCCTTTGGCCACGACCGTAGCCGATGCACTGGCCATGCAACGAATCGCCAAGCAGGCGGGAATTCAGGTGCTGGTGAACTATGAGACATCCTGGTATGCCAGCAATCACGATGTCTATGACCTGGTGCAGCAACATGCGCTTGGGAGGGTTTTTAAAGTGGTCGCCCATGACGGTCATCGCGGACCGAAGGAGATTGGCGTGCAGCCGGAGTTTCTGAAGTGGCTGACCGATCCCAGGCAAGATGGCGGTGGAGCGTTGTTTGATTTTGGATGCTACGGCGCCGATCTGATGACATGGTTGATGCATGGCCAGCGCCCGTTGACGGTAACAGCCGTAACGATGCACATCAAACCGGAGATCTATCCGCATGTGGACGATGATTCGACGGTGATTGTGACCTATCCCAAGGCCGAAGCGATTCTTGAGCCGTCGTGGAATTGGCCCTTCGACCGAAAAGATATAGAGGTGTACGGCAAGACGGGCTATGCCATCACTGTGGGCACAGACAGGGTACGACTGCGCACGGCAGGCCAGGCAACGGAAATTATGGAGGCTGCGCCTGCGCTGACACCACCGTATGCCGATTCGTTGACGTATCTGACCGCGGTGGTGCGCGGACGTATCCAGCCGGATGTGTTGTCTTCCATTGATACGAATGTCATTGTGACGGAAATATTGTGCGCCGCGCGAGAATCCGCACAAACCGGCAAAACAGTTCATTTGTGATGGTTTGTCTCCCTGCTAGACCGGATGTCGTGAAAGCAAACAGCCCGTATACCCGGCACAGGCGACAAATCTCAAATACCATGGAGAGTGCGGTGTTAAGCCGCCGGAGAGGACTCTTCATGCGCCTTACCGTTTCTCCTGTACTGCGTGCAGCCCTTCTGCTGATCGCCACCGGTACGATGTTTCTGCCTCAAGCTTTCGCACAATACTCCGGAGATGCTGCAATGAAACCGCTGGGCGCAGTTGCGCAAGGCGGACTCCCTTCCTATCTGCAGCATGCAGGCATCGATCAAAATTTGAATCACGCTCTGCCATTGACAGCTTCGTTTACAGATTCGGCAGGCGCTACAGTTCCTCTAGGGCACTATTTCGGTCAGCGCCCGGTGATGATGGCGCTGGTGTATTACAGTTGCGGACTGCTGTGTCCGCAGGTGCTGCACGGAATGGCAGACTCCCTGAAGCAGACGGGCTTTCGTGCCGGCAAAGATTATGACGTCGTGGTGGTCAGCTTCGATCCCAAGGACACTCCGGCGGAGTCTATCGGGAAGAAACAGCTTTTTCTGAGCTGGATGGGGCCGACTGCGGACCCTTCGGGGGTTCATTTTCTTACCGGGCAACAGGCTTCCATCGATGCCCTGACGCACGCCGTGGGCTTTCACTACGTACGCGTTCCGGGGCCGGACGGCAAGATGGACCAGTTCGCGCACTCCAGCGTGATTATGATCGCGACACCGGATGGCCGCTTGTCGAAGTATCTTGCCGGGATTCAATATCAATCGCGGGACGTGCGCCTGGCGCTAGTGCAGGCGTCCAATCACAAGATTGGCTCCGCAACAGATCTGATCCTGCTTTACTGCTGCAACTACAGTCCTACGTCCGGCAAATATACAGTGTCCATCCTGCGTGTGATGAGTATTGCGGGCGCGTTTACGCTGATCATCGTGATCGGCATGATCTTTCTGCTGAGTCGCAAACCGCAAGGAAGAAATTTTCCGGGCGGACCGCCACCGGACGCACAGGCGTCGGCATAACTGTCACGCTTATTGTTGTAGATAATATTTGACGGTCGTGACGACGCGAACCGATTTCATGATGCTGGCATCGGCCTGATAGCCGTCGCCGCTGCTATCGCCACCATCTCCACTGGATGCCGCATCCGCGGAGGAGATGGTGAACAGCCCTTGCTCCGCAGTGCGGATGGTTCCCACCTTGCTGCCCGAATCCTGCGCAAAGCGTTCCGCGGCGGTACGCGCATTGCGTGTGGCCTCGGTAATCATCTCCGGCTTGATGGAATTCAACCCGGTAAAAACATATCTGACACTATTTTGCTGGCCGTATTGCTGCCCGGCACCGAGAACTACTCCTTTGGCGATCAGGCCGCTGGTCTTTTGCACAGCGGATGCGATCTTGTCGACATCCCTGGACCGCACGGAGATAGACTGCTGCACGATATAACGGTTGGGCGCATGCTGCGGCGCATATTCATTGGCCTGCGTGTCGGTGACGCTTGGCTGCCCCATGCTGATGTCGGATTTGGCGATGCCCTGCGCAGCCAGAAACTGTAAGACTGCCTGCTGGTCCTGCTCACTCTTCGCATAGGTGGCCTGCAAATCGTTGCCGGCTTCCTTAAAGGACAAGGGCCAGATTGCCAAATCGGCCTTGACGGTTCGCTCGGCCAAACCGCGCACCGTAACGTAACGGTCGGCCAGACGAATGTCCTTAATCTCGCTGCCAAGCAGCCAGCCGGCAATCACAAATCCCAGCGCCAGCAGCGCGCTGGCGACCACAATGCTGCGATTTCCCTCTGTCATGATCGTTCCTCCGTGCACTCTCCAGCACTATGAGACAGCCGCAGGGCTGCGTCAACAAAAAAGAAAATGCGCTGCAGGACATTCCGGGCAGACCATGCGCGTTTAGCTTACATGCACGACGGGACGGCGTTTCGGATCTTCAATGGCGCGACGCAGGACTTCATGCGTGAGAGGAGCGGCATCTCCTTCTCCAAGGAAAATGAAAGCAATGATATTCGCAACAGGATTCCCCTCCTGCCACTTGAAGTAAGCGTGCGGAACTTTGCCGGTTCTCTTTTCAAGATCAATGAGCAAAGCTGCAAATGCGTTGGGCACCACGGGGCTTTCCGCACGTAGAATGCGATGTTTTCCAACGCGCTCTCCAGTAACAATCAAACTTTCTTTGAAGTCGGAGGCATCTCCACGAGAAACTTCGAAGAAAAACAAACATTCGTCCGGCCCGAGCGAATGGTAGTACCGTGCCTTCCGGTCTACCTGATCGAGCTTCTCTTCCGTTTCAACCCTGGGTCTGCGAGCGAGAACGCGAATAACATTGTCGTTATCGTCCCCCAGCATCTCCTGCGCGGTCGCGTCCAGATGAATACTGGTGATGCGCAATTCTGTCGAGCGCATGGCGCGCGAAATCAGCGAGGAAACGACCATGGCGAGGATAAAGAAGGATGCAATCTTGATGCCCTCCGGGCGCTCGCCGATATTGAGGATGGTGGTGTAGATAAAGATCAGCGACGCTAACAGGAAAGGCCAGCGCAAAGGGCGGTTCCAAAGAGAAATGGTGACAGCAATCGCCGCGGAGGTCATCAACACCAAAACACCCGTGGCATAGGCACCGCCCTGCGCATCGACATCGGCGTGGAAGAGATAGGTGACCGTGAAGGCGATACCCATAAAAACCAGAACCAGAGGACGCGTTGCGCGGGCCCACTCCGGCGCCATGCCGAAACGAGGCAGATAACGCGGGATAAGATTCAACAGGCCAGCCAGCGCGGAGGCCCCGGCGAAGGCGAGGATCAGGATGGTGCTGACGTCGTACAGCGATCCGAACCCGTTGCCAAGATACAGGTGCGCCAGGTACGCCAGGGCGCGACCATTTGCGGGACCACCTTCATTGAAAGCGGCTGGTGGAATGAGCAGCGTGGTGACCATGCTGGTGGCGATCAAAAAGACGCTCATGATGACGGCCGCAGTGGTCAACAGCTTGCGCGTGTTTTGTATGCGCTGATCGAGGTCGTCGCCCTCGATCAATGGCATGACGGCAACGCCGGTTTCAAAACCGGAAAGCCCCAGGGCGAGCTTGGGGAACAGGATGAGAGAGATGCCAACCATGGCAAGCACATTGCTGTGATGGGCGTAGAGGGCATGCCTCCAGTCGATGAAGAGATGCGGATGTTCGATGACATGCCACGTGGCGACGCCTGTAATAACAGTGCTGAGCAGAAGATAGATTCCTACCAGGACGACCGCGACGTTGATCGCATCTTTAAATCCCTTAAGGAAAATGGCGCCGAGAATGGACAGCAGAATGAGCGTGACAGCCATCTGGTTGCTCATCCAGTGAGGGGTAAAGGGATTATGGGTGAAATGGGCCGCGGCGTCGGCTGCCGAAAGCGTCATGGTGATGACAAAGTCTGTCGTCGCAAACCCGAGCAGGATCAAGACAAAGACTTTACCGGTCCAGCGCGGGAAAAGCTGTTCGAGCATTGCGATGCTGCCCTGGCCATTCGGGCTGGCCTGAGCAACGCGGCGGTAAACCGGAAGCGCGGCAAAAAGCGTGACCGCGACGAGAACCAAAGTTGCCAGTGGAGACAGCGCTCCGGCGGCAAGGAATGCGATGCCTGGCTGATAGCCCAAGGTTGAGAAGTAATCCACGCCGGTCAGGCACATTACGCGCCACCACGCATGGTCCGCTTCCGGTTGACTATGGATGCCCTTAGGCAGCCGAAGATCTGCTAATAACCAGTCTCCAAAACTCATGCGGAAAAGGCACCCTCTGCAATGCTGGACTGCACCCGTTCGAGACTACATCCTCGCATAATCCCGATAGCGTGGAATGACCGACGCGGAGGATGCTCTTGACGGCACGTAACATAAAATTGCTTTCTACCCATCTGTGAGAGTGTAGCAGCCGTGCTTCGATCTAGAGACCTGAAGGCATCTCAATCCTCTGCTTGAGCTCAGCCAGTTCCTGTCGCAGGGCAGCAACCTGTTCTTCCAGTTGAGAGAGACGCTCGCTCGTACCTGGAGAAAAACCGTCTGCGTGGGTGGACGATGCCTGGGTTATCTCTGCCGGGCTTTCGATATTGCCCGAGAGTAGCTGAACGTAACGCGCCTCTTTGGTACCAGGCTGGCGCGGAAGCACCTGGACCAGAGCCGAGTCGCGCTGCATGAGACGTTGCAGAACGGACTGCACGTCGCTGAGTTCTTCAAAGCGATGCAGGCGTTCGGTACGAATGCGCAGTTCACCCGGCGTTTGCGGACCGCGCAGCAACAGGACACACATGACGGCGATTTCGCCGCGGGTAAAGTTGAAGACCTCCTGCATCCTGTGTTCATACTTGGCGACGCGCCCTTCAGAACTGCGCGAGGGACCAGCGAGCTTGTGGTCTTCGAGCCCATGCAATGCCTGCCGAATTGCATCCTCATCGAGGTTCATGACAGGTTCGCGGTTGTTCTTCTGATTGCAGGCGTTCATCAGAGCATTGAGAGAAAGTGGATAGTATTCCGGCGTGGTGATTTCTTTTTCCACCAGCGAGCCGAGGACGCGAGCTTGTATTGGAGTAAGCAGCATGGGCATGAAAGCGAACCTTTAGGAAAATTGCCGGTACGCTTCATGATACTGGGGAATGGTTCCTGCAGCCCTTCAAGCCAAGCGCTTTGGCCCGCTTCCGCGCAAACGAGAACGCAGAGGCGGATCGCAAAAAGACTCAGGCACAGCCGGGGCCATGCCTGAGTCTTACAGAGAGAACATAGTGCTGCTGCCAGCGATATCCAGCAGCGTTAGAACATGTTCCAGAGGAACTGGTTGTAGACATCGTGATGGTACTGAACCTCCGGCACTTTGACGAAGGTGCCAAGCTGGCGTGCGCAACGATCAGCCGAGGCCTGCTTCAGATCTGCATAGCGGCCCTTCACATCCGCACCCAGCAGCTTGGTTGTCCAGGCGGCCTTGCGGAAATCCTCCAACGCCGTGTAGACGTTGTCCGGCAAGTAGCGTTCGGCCTGACGCAGGTTCTTCACCTTCGACATATCACCGTGCAAGCCGGATTTGAAGATCGAGTACAGCACCAGATAGGGGTTGGCATCCGGGCTGACCGAACGGACTTCCACGCGCGCACTCTTCTCGTTTCCGATCGGAATTCGGATCATTGAGCCGCGATCCACTGCCGAGGCCTTGATCTGGTTGGGTGCTTCAAAATGAGGATCGAGGCGGCGATACGCATTTACGCTGGCATTCAGCAGCAGACAAATATCGTTGCCGTGGGTCAAAATGCGATCGACAAAGGTCCAGGCGAACTTGCTGACCTTTTCCTCACCTTTGGCATCCCAGAACAGGTTCTTGCCGTCTTTGCTGACCGAAACGTTGGTGTGCATGCCGCTGCCGTTGACACCAACCACCGGCTTGGGCAGAAATGAGGCCGTCAAGCCCATGTTGGTCGCCACCTGACGGCAGATCAGCTTGTACAACTGAATCTGGTCGGCAGCCGCCACCACTTCTCCATAGCCGTAGTTGATCTCGAACTGCGACGGCGCTACTTCAGGATGGTCTTTTTCGTTCTCGAAGCCCATGGCGCGCTGCACCTCAGCCGTGGTGTCGATGAAGGTGCGCAGCGGATCGCCCGGCAGCGAGTGGTAATAGCCGCCCGTATTGACATACTCGAACTTACTTGTCTGGTAGTAGGTTTGTTCTGCATCCACGCCCTCGAACAGAAAACCTTCAATCTCGTTGGCCGCATTCAGCGTGTAGCCTTCATCTTTGTGCATCTTGGCGGCAAACTGCTTCAGCTCGCCGCGGATGTCGGCGCTGTATGGCTTGCCGTTCTTGTCGATCACCTCGCCGAAGACCAGCACCTTGCCCGAACCAAACACATCGGACGGGGCCCAGTAGAACGCACTCCAATCAATACCCAGACGCAGATCGCTCTCCCGCTGCGCCGTAAAGCCGCGGATTGATGAACCGTCGAACGTCAGGTTGTCCCAGCTGTTGACTAAAAACTTCTTGTCGTAGTCCAGCATGTGCAGACGGCCTTCCAGATCGCTGAACAGCACGGTCACGGCCTTGATCCGCTTTTCATCGGTGAGATACTTCAACCGCTGCTCCTGAATCTTGTGCGCAGCTACGCGGTTCTTCCGCTGCTCCTTGGCTGCCAGGTTCAACTCTTCCAGCTCCCCGTATGAGAGCGCTAAAAAATCACGAAGTTCGTTCGACATGCTTCTCCTCTGGATCTATTGATCGATTCCCTGAATTTGAATCTATGCTTGCGGTCCTGGTCCGGAAACCCATTGCAGCCTGTTTGAAAAACTACGGGTTACCCTCCTCTTAGGCTACGTCCCTACCCTCCCAAATTGAAATAAATTCCCTTTATCCCTTCCATAGCTTTTCTTTATCTCCTAAACCCGATAGCATGACCGCTAAAGAGCCATGGATTTTGAGCAGCTAAAGGCATTTCTGGAAGTAGCGCGTTCTTCGAGCTTTTCGCGTGCCGCGGAAAAGCTTTTTCGTACACAACCAGCCATTTCCGCACAAATCCGCACACTGGAGACGGAAATCGGCGCGCGCCTCTTCGACCGCTCCGGAGGACGGGTGAAGCTGACCGCCGGAGGCAAGCTCTTTCTGCAGTATGCGGAACAGGCACTGCAATCGAAGCGCAACATCATCCGGGCGGTGGCGGATCTGGAGCGAACCCCTCGCGGGGACCTGGTGGTAAGCGCGAATGAGGCCACGTGCCTCTATATTTTGCCGCAGGTCTTTGCCCAGTTTAAGGAACAGTATCCGCGTGTGGCTGTTTCCATTGCGCGCAATGAACGAGCGGGCACGCTGGAGGCGGTGCTTTCCCAGGAGGTGGATTTTGGCGCCGTTTCGGTGCCAGTCAACAACCCCAGGCTGACGGTATTGCCCATTCATAAAGACGGAATGGTTGTGATCACGCCACCGGCGCATCCGCTGCTACGCCAGGGTAAAGCGAAACTGGAGGAGATCTCCAAATATCCCCTGCTGCTGCCGAAACAGGGACGGACACGCGACACGATCGATCAGCTCTTTTTCCGTCACCAACTGAAGGCAGATATTTCGATGGAGCTGGATTCCAGCGAACTGCTGAAGCGCTTTGTCGCTGTCGGAGTGGGTGTCGGTTTTCTTGCGCGTTCCAACACCGTCGCCGATTGCAAAGCAGGATTGATCGGCGTTGTCGAGCTTGTCGGTGCCTGCATTGAACGCGATCTGGCCCTGGTCTATCGCAAGGACAAATCGCTGAGCCGCGCGGCCAAGGCATTTATTGAAATTGCCCAGCAGACACATCCGGAACCGCGGATGAAGCGCACCTCTTCCGGCGAAGCAGCATCGCCGTCCGCGTTAAAAACCTCCGCATCGAAGTAACGCAGGAATCTCCAATCGCCACGAGTAATTTTGCGTAAATTCGCGAGCGTCAGGCCCCAAAAACGGACTATCTACCGTATCCTGTAAAGACACGATGAATTCTGTTGGTCCGCAGTATAAGAATGCGGACTAAACTGTGTTATTTTGAAGCGGGCGGTCATGCAACGGGCCGTCTACCGGAGGAACAAAAATTGGGCAAAAGCATGGTCCCGAGGCGTCTGTTTTTTACCAAGGGTGTCGGGAAGCATAAGGAACGTCTTACCTCATTTGAGCTGGCATTGCGCGATGCCGGCATCGCCGCACAGAATCTGGTGCGTGTTTCATCCATCTTTCCGCCGCAGGCCAAACTGATCCCTCGCAAAGATGGACTGAAGTATCTCCATCCGGGCGAAGTTGTCTTTGCCGTCGTGGCAGAAAATTCCACACGCGAACCCCATCGCCTGATTGCATCGAGCATCGGCGTGGCTATCCCGACCGATCGCAACATGTATGGATACCTGAGCGAGCACCACAGCTTTGGCGAGACCGACAACCAGGCGGGCGATTATGCCGAGGAGCTTGCCGCGGAGATGCTGGCCACCACACTGGATGTAGATTTCGATCCGGACAAGAGTTGGGACGAAAAGAAAGAGACCTACCGCATCTCCAACAAGATTGTGCGCACGGCCAATGTCACCCAATCCGCCGTGGGGGATAAGCGCGGTTTGTGGACAACGACCATTGCTGCGGCAATTCTGATCTTCGAGTAGGGCCGCACACGGTGCAGCCCTATGGCGCCATGCGATGCGCCTACCCAACGCATCTGGACAATCAGCAGGACGGAATCGTATGAGTCGCGAAAATTTTCGTGTCGCACTGGTGCAGATGTCCTGCTCCCCGGACCCGGATGCCAATCTCGACAAGGCCGCGGATCGTGTTCGCGAAGCGGCCCAGATGGGCGCCAACATCGTCTGCCTGCCGGAACTTTTTCGCGCACAATATTTTTGCCAGCGCGAAGATCACGCACTGTTCGATCTTGCCGAGTCTATTCCAGGACCAAGTACGGAACGGCTGGCTGCCGTTGCTCGCGAACATAAGGTAGCCGTTGTCGCTTCCCTTTTTGAGCGTCGCGCCGCCGGCCTGTATCACAACACGGCAGCAATTCTGGAAGACGACGGATCCCTCGCCGGAACGTATCGCAAGATGCATATCCCGGACGATCCCCTCTATTACGAAAAGTTTTACTTCACGCCGGGCGATCTCGGCTTCCGCAGTTTCGACCTGCACGCAGGCGCGGTGGGTGTGCTGGTCTGCTGGGACCAATGGTATCCGGAGGGGGCACGCATTACCGCGCTGCAAGGGGCAAATGTGCTGTTCTATCCAACAGCGATTGGCTGGCATCCGGCGGAAAAAGAGGAGTTCGGCGAAGCCCAATACAGCGCATGGCAGACCATCCAACGCTCTCATGCCATTGCCAATGGCGTCTACGTTGCAGCTGTCAATCGCGTAGGCCACGAACATGGCGATGTGCGCGGGAATCGTATGGAGGGTGCCGGGCTGGAGTTCTGGGGTGGGTCGTTTCTAGCTGATCCGTTTGGCCGTGTTCTGGCGCTGGCATCGCATGATCGCGAAGAAATTCTGATCGGCGAGATTGATCTGCGCCTGATCGAAGACACGCGCCGCAACTGGCCATTTTTGCGTGATCGCCGCATTGACGCCTACGCCCCGATCACACAACGCTATCTCGACAAGTAAGCCGCGATGTCCGATTCTCTACACATGCATGCACCATCCAAACCGCGCGCGCTTGGTTATCGCATGCCAGCGGAATGGCATACGCACGCCGCAACCTGGATCGCATGGCCGCACAATCCAAGCGACTGGCCGGGGAAATTTCAACCGATTCCATGGGTTTATGCGGAGATTGTGCGGCATCTGGCCTCGGTCGAAGACGTACACATTCTGGTGCAGGACGCGGCAGAGGAAAAACGTGCGAAGCGTACTCTGCTACGCAACAGAGTGCACCTGGCGCGAGTACAGTTCCATCTGTGGCCGACAAATCGGGTATGGATGCGGGACTCCGGACCGATTTTTCTTCGCCGATCCATAGACGACACGGCCAATGCCCCGCTCGCGCTCACCAATTGGAAGTTCAACGCATGGGCCAAGTATGACGACTGGCAACACGACAATGAGATCCCAGGCCGCGTCGCAAGATTGCTGCAGGTACCGGAGTGGAAGCCGGAAATCGAACTTGCGGGTGGATCGAATACATTGGAACAGCCCGATGAACCGGGACATCGTGTCGTGCTGGAAGGCGGCAGCATCGACGTGAATGGAGCAGGTGTCCTGCTGACTACGGAAGAATGTCTGTTGAGCGATGTACAACAACGTAATCCGGGCATTTCTCGCGAGCAGTTGGAGCAATGCTTTCATGAATATCTTGGAATCGATCAGGTTTTATGGATGAATCGCGGTATCGCAGGCGATGACACGCATGGGCACATCGACGATCTGGCACGCTTCGTTGACGAAACGACAATTGTAACTGTCACGGAGACAAATACTGCCGACGAGAATTGCGAACCGCTCGCGGAGAATCTGGATCGTCTGCGCAGCGCGCGAACCCTGGATGATAAGCCTTATCGCGTGGCGGAATTGCCGATGCCCGCGCCGGTTGTCTTTGAAGGCCAGCGCCTGCCCGCGAGTTATGCGAACTTCTACATTGCCAACGGGCTGGTTCTGGTGCCGACTTTCAACGATCCGAACGACCGTATTGCGTTGAATACGCTGGCTTCCCTGTTTCCGCAGCACCGGATCGCCGGTATCCACTGCGTCGACTTTATCTGGGGCCTGGGAGCGCTGCATTGCATGACGCAGCAACAACCCGCGTAGACTAACCGTAATGAATCCAAAACGCACCGTTCCTGCGATTTCTTCTGAAGATCAGAAATTTTTAAATATCGCAATTGAGCAGGCACGATTGGCTGCGGAAGCGGGCGAGGTTCCGGTTGGCGCAGTGCTGGTCAATTTGGATGGAACCATTCTGGCGTATGGCCAGAACCGCGTCATCCGCGATCACGACCCAACAGCCCATGCAGAAATGGTCGCGTTACGCGTGGCTGGCAAGGCCATGGGCAATTATCGTCTGGAAGGCTGCACGCTCTATGTGACGCTGGAACCCTGCACCATGTGTGCAGGAGCGATGATTCATGCGCGGATTGCACGACTGGTCTTCGGCGCATTGGACCCCAAGGCGGGCGCGGCGGGCAGCGTGGTTGGCGTATTAAACCATCCACAGTTAAATCACCAAATGCAGGTGACCAGCGGTGTGCTGGCGGAAGAATCCAGCACATTGCTGCGGCAATTTTTTCGGCAAAGGCGTTCGTAGCCCTTCCCTGTGCCTAAAAGAAAATGGCGGGAGCGAATGATTCCGCTCCTGCCAAACATACACGATATGCCGGCTTAATTTTTGACGCGCACTGTGGGCGTCACGGACATACCAGGGCGCAACAGATGGTCCTTGTTCTCGTCCGGATTGGTGAAGTCGATGCGTACGGGAATGCGCTGCACGACCTTCACGTAGTTCCCCGTAGCATTTTCCGGTGGGAACAGACTGAGCATGGACCCTGTAGCTCCACCAATCTGCGTAACCTTGCCGTGATACTCACGGCCTCCGTAGGCATCGACGGTGATGGTGACCAGCTGTCCGGCGCGCATGTGCCGCAACTGAGTCTCTTTAAAGTTCGCTGTCACCCATACATTTTCCAGAGGGATGAGCGTCATCAGCGTCTGCCCGCTGCTGACATTCTGTCCAACTTCGACGGTCTTGTTATTCACGATGCCAGATTCCGGCGCAGTGATGGTGGTGTAGCTCAGATTGAGTCTTGCCTGTTCCACGGCGGCTTGTGCCTGCTGCACCTGCGCCGCAGCCTGATCTGCCTTGGCTTTTTGTGCAGCGACCTGCTTGGGACCGGTCTCCGCAGAACTGTAACTTGCCTGCGATTCCGTCAAGCGTTCATTGGCCTGACGGACCGCCTGCTCGGCTGCCAGCAAATTGGCCTGCGCCTCTTCCACCTGCGCCTTGGAGGCCGCTGCTGTCGCCACGGTTGCGTCGAACTGCTGTTTGGAAATCACATCCCGCTGCACCAGGGGTGTGTAGCGTTGCAAATCAAGCTGCGCCTTGGTGTTGTTGGCCTGCGCTGCCATGACCTGTGCCTGCGCGGCATCCAGTTGTTTCTCCGATTGTGAGATGGCGGACAGCGAGCCCTGAACATCGGCACGTGCCGAACGCAGCTGCGAGCCGGTATTGATGTCCGTGATAGGGACGTTCACGAGTGCGGCTTCATAATTTGCCTGCGCGCTGGTCAGCGACGCCTCGGCTTGATCCAGCGCGGCTTGAAAATCACGCGGATCGATCTGAACGAGGACCTGGCCCCTTTCAACCTTCTGGTTATCATCGACGTTCAGATTGATGACCTGCCCCTTGATACGGGCACTGACCTGCACCAACCGCCCGTCAATCTGGGCATCGTCGGTGTCTTCGTAATAGGTGGAGTGCCACCAGAAAAGAGCAGCGCCTATAAGCAGCAAAGCACCCACACCCAGAATGATGAAGCGCTTACGGGAGGGCGGCGCAGGGGGTTTCAGTTCAGTTTCTTCAGTGTTTGGTTCCGCCACGGTTACTTTCCTCCGAGGTATGTCTTGTACTTTGTTTGCGCCAGACCGATGGCACGTGCCAACGAGAGCTTGGCCAAATTGTATTGATACAGGCTGCTGACGTACTGGTCATTCGCCTGGGCCACGGTGGACTGCGCCTGGGAAACGGCCAGGTTATCGGAAACACCCGCCTTGAAGCGTTCCTGCGCCTCGCTCAGTGCCTCATTGGCCAATTCCACATTACTCTGCGAGACCTTGACCAGCTTGGCTGCAGCCTGAATATCCAGAATGCTGTCCTGAACTTCAGCGCGAACCTGCCCTTCAAGATTGTTCTCCTCAGCCTTTGTCTGCAACATGGAGGCATCTGTCACGCGCGCATCTCCGCGCAGCTTGCCTTCCTCCAATAATGGAGCATTCAACTGGCCGGAAAGATTCAGGGTTCCATAGGAGCTGCTCGGATTGACACCGATGGCGCCGTAGTCGATTTCAAAATTCAACTGCGGCAGACGCTCTGCCCTTGCGGCAGACTTCGATTTTTCAGCGGCAATCACCTGTTCGTGCAGAGCCTTCAAATCGCTGCGATTTTTGATGGCCTGCTGCATGGCCTGTTGCACATTTACATTATCCAACGTGGCATACGGAGCGTTGTCCGTCAAAGTAAACTGCTGATCCAGCGGAAGACCGATGGCTCGCGCCAGGGCAATTTTGTCTTTCTCATATTGGTCCTGGGCGGCAATCAAAGACTGCTGCTGCGTTTGATAATCCACACGCGCGCGCAATTCATCGAGACGCGGCGAGACCCCTGCTTCATGGTTGTCGATGGCCTGATTCAGCGATACTTTCGAGGTCGCTTCCTGTGCCTGCGCACTGGTTACGCGGGAGGCATCCGCCAGACAGAGCAGATATGCATTGCCGACGGCAACAACGACCATTTCTCTGGCATCGTTCACGGAGAGTTTGCTGGCCTGAAAGTCATGTTTGGACGCCAGATAATTCTGAAATGAGGACACATTCAGCAGTGCCTGATTCAGTGTGACGCGAAAATCCGTGTACCCATATGGACCGATAATGGCGGGAAATCCCGCGCCGCGCAATCCCTCAGCCTGCAGGTTGGTCTGGGCGACCGCATCGGTAATGTTGCCGGTGACGGACGGAATAAGGGACTGCAGAGACTGCAAACGCTGACCGCCTGCGCTCTGCGCGTTTTCATTTTGCAGAATCAGCCCAAGGTTATACTGCAATCCACGCTGAACGGCATCATCGAGACCCAGGGGCAGCACCTGGCCGGAGGATTTCTGCTGCACAACGCTACCCTGAAAATTGCTGCTTGAGACGGTCTGCCCATGCAGAGGGGCTGTCACCGCTGCCAACAGGCAAGCCATCGCCGCTGGCACCAGCGTATTCCAAACTTTCTGCATCCTGTTTGTAACCATTAGATATATATGAGGCTAACGCTTTTTATGTGATCAATCATATAGATGTTGGTACAACGGAAAACGATCAAAAAAATATGCCTGAACATCCAGCAAGCCGTACTGATCGGAATAGTGCCGGAACTGAACCGCAAATTCCTCGCGCTTCCTTAGATCATAGTCGATGCCTAGTGATAGCCGGACTTAAACTTTTTCATCCACGAAGCAAACCTTGTGATTTGGCACTCCAGCCGGCAAACACTACGCAGAAATAGCCATTTAAACGTGATTGCAACACACTTTTGGCAGGATTTGAGACACTAAGTATGGAATCGACACCTATGGCTGCTACTGAAGTCCGTTACTTTAATCGTGAAGAATCGTGGCTCGACTTCAACAGTCGTGTTCTTGAAGAAGCTCAGGACCCGACGAATCCATTGCTGGAGAGAGTGAAATTTCTGGCCATCACGGCCAGCAATCTGGATGAGTTCTTTGAGATACGGGTCGCCGGTATCCTGCAGCGGATTGAAGATGGATACACCGAACGTGGCCCCGACGGATTGATGCCACAACAGGTTCTAGATCGAATTGCAGAAAAAACACATGCCTTTGTCGATGAGCAATACGCCTGCTGGAAAAATGAGCTATTGCCAGCGCTGGCAAAGGCATCGATCCGCGTCATCCCCTGGCAGAAACTCGATGCGGCAGCACGGAAGCACGCGATCCATTTCTACCAAAGTGAAGTAGATCCGCTGCTGACGCCGGTCACGATCGACCCCAGCCATCCATTTCCTCGAGTGCTCAACAAGGCCCTGTGTCTTGCACTGTTGCTGCGCCGCAAGCGGAAGACAGCCGCTGCGGGACCTATTCTCGGTGTAGTGACCGTGCCGCGTGCATTGCCGCGCCTGGTGCCGATTCCTTCCGCAGCGGGAACCTACGACTATATTTTTCTCCATGACTTGATCGAATCTCAGGCAGCAGCCCTGTTTCGGGGTTATACCGTGTTGTCGACAGCTGCTTTTCGCGTAACGCGAAACAGCAACCTCTATCTGCAGGGTGAAGAATCGCGGAGTCTGCTGGAGAGCGTCCGCACGGAGTTGCATAACCGCCGCAAGGGCGATGCCGTCCGGATGGAGATTGAGAAAGACGCGGACATCGAGATCGTCGAACGCCTGCGCACCAACTTTGAGCTGGACGAATTCCAGGTATTCCGCACCGATGGGCCGGTCAATCTTTCCCGGCTGATGAACCTTTATAGCAAGACACCTGTACCCGAACTGAAATATCCATCCTTTTCGCCGCGCGAACTGCGACTGAACCGGCAATCCAGCAACCTGTTCGAGGAGCTGCACAAACGAGACATCCTGCTGCACCATCCTTACGATTCGTACGACGCGGTGGTCGGGCTGATTCAGGCAGCGGCGGAAGATCCCAACGTGCTCTCCATCAAACAGACGCTGTACCGGACAACGGCAAACTCTGCAATCTTTCAGGCACTGCGCGAAGCTGCCCAGAGCAAAGAGGTGACGGTCGTCGTTGAGTTGATGGCGCGCTTTGACGAGGCATCGAATATCCGCTGGTCGCGAGATCTGGAAGATGCCGGCGTACAGGTGTTTCATGGCCTTGTCGGCATCAAGACGCATTCCAAGATGGCGCTTCTGGTCCGCCGTGACCCCGATGGCACCGTACGACGGTACGCGCACCTTGCCACCGGCAACTACAACGCGGAGATGGCCCGTTTTTATACCGACATAAGCCTGTTGACTGCGAATCCCATCATCACCAGCGCAGTTCATTCCGTCTTTAATTACCTGACAGCCAATTCGGAGTCGGACGATTACCAGCCGCTGCTGGTGGCGCCGCTCTCTTTGGCAGAGAGCTTTATCCGGCTGATTCATCGAGAGGCCGAGCATGCGCGCGAGGGGCGTTCGGCACGCATCATTGCCAAAATGAACTCGCTGTTGGAACCGGGCGTAATCGAAGCGTTGTATCTGGCATCGCAGGCGGGCGTATCCATTGATCTGATTGTTCGTGGAATATGCGCGCTGCGGCCGGGCGTCAAAGGCCTGAGCGAAAACATCCGCGTGCGCTCCATCGTTGGGCAGTTTTTGGAACACAGCCGCATCTTCTATTTTCAAAATGATGGCAAGGAAGAGGTTTTTTGCGGCAGCGCCGACTGGATGCAGCGCAATCTTTTCGAACGCTGCGAAGTCGTCTTTCCCGTGCTGGATCCTCTCCTGCGCCAGCGGCTGCGGGATGACATCTTGAGCGCATACCTCGCCGATACACGAAAGACTCGCTGGTTGTTGCCGAGCGGCGAATACATTCGCGCGGCAAATCCACTGGATACATCGTCCGTTGCTTTCTCGGCGCAGGAATATTTCATGCGTCAAGCGGAAGGCAAAAGCTTACTGGAGAGTCCTCCGCCTGCTGCTCTGCCGCCACGAGCAACCCAAAAAGCATCGCTGCCCGCACAGAAGAAGGGCAAGAACAAGTCGCGTAAAGATAGTTACAGGCAGCCAGTACCCGACAAAAAAGACACCACAAAAAAGCCAAGTTCCACGGCGGAGTTGCCGATAGCCTCTGACGTCCCGCTTCCAGCAAAGGAAGTCGCGCCCGCACACTGACGGTCCCGGCAGTTGCGATGAGCCGCACAATTCCTGCATCCTAAAGGATGTTAGGCATTTTCTGACGTGTCGACCACACTCGCGCCCATCTCGCAAACCAAACTGTTGACGCTGCCCAGGCATTCTCCCCTGGTGTGGTGGCATTTACTCAGCCTGGACGCACCCACAGTAGCCATTGTGTGGAGCTGGGCCTTTGCCCACGCCTTTCATATCCAGCTACCCTGGTTTGCCCCGGTTACCCTTGGCCTGGGGACCTGGTGCGTTTATGTCGCTGATCGATTGCTAGACGGCTGGCGGAAAAAACCGGGTAGACAGCTGCGAGAGCGGCACCTGTTTTATGCGCGGCATCGCAAACTTTTTGTTGCGGCGCTGATCACTGCCGCAGTCCCTTTGACCTACCTCATCTTCATGCGCGTTGCCATTATCGTCCGCTTCGATGACGTGTTGCTGGCCGTTCTTGGTCTCGTCTACTTTGTCTTGATCCATCAACGGGGGGACCGTAACAAATTTGACGGTTCCGCGTGGCTGCCGAAAGAGATGGCGGTCGGCATCCTGTTTGCCATCGCTACCACGGTTCCTATCTGGCCGCGTCTGCATGGTGAAGAATCGTGGATGATGGTTTCGCTTGTCCTGTTTGCCAGCGTCTGCTGGTGGAACTGCGTTGCGATTCAGGTTTGGGAAGACGGTCTGGTGGCGGATGCTCGTTCCGTGGAGCCCATGCACCGCCTTACGGTATGGATCGGGCGGAAATTACAATTTTTTGCAGCAACGCTTGTCATTGTTTCCGCCAGCGTCGCGATCATGGCTCCTACGACAGGCATTCGCATTCTGCTGGCTGCCTGCTCCTCGAGCGGTCTGCTATTTCTTATGCTCAGCCGTTACAGTTTTAAGCTGCATAGCCGTACTTTACGCGTCGCTGCCGACCTGGCTTTATTGACACCTTTGCTGTGGATTGCTCTTGTCCGATAAAACTGTAACGCGAGAGCCTCCGATTGCATCCAATGCTACGTCCCTCGGCTTCTCTCTTATGCAAACCGATCCGACCCCTGATTTCGACCTGTTGGCCAAAGCCTACCGATGGCTGGAGTACGCCAGCTTTGGCCGCATGCTGGAGAGGTGTCGCTTGCATTTCTTGCCCACCTGCGTAACGGTGCGACGCGCCCTTGTGCTGGGCGATGGAGATGGGAGATTTACGCGACGTTTGCTGCAGAGCAATCCTTTGGTAGAAATTGACGCGGTAGACGCCAGCGTACGTATGCTACAACAGCTGCATCAACGCGCTATTGCGGCAAACTCTGGCGCGGTCGAACGCGTGCGCACCATCCAGACGGATATTCGGTCTTTTACGCCAGACCAGCATGGATATGACCTTGTGGTCTCTCACTTTTTTCTGGATTGTCTAACTCAAAAGGAAGTCGATGGGCTGGCCGATCGCCTGCACAATAGCCTGGCGCCGAATGCACGTTGGCTTATCTCCGATTTTGCGATACCGGAGCGCGGCTGGCGGCGTTTTGCCGCCCGGCTTCTCATTCGTGCTCTCTACTTCGCATTCTTTTTGCTGACAAAGCTCCGCATCCGACAGCTACCAAATTATGCGAGCGCCCTTGAAGAGAATCGATTCGTGCGATTGGACCAAAAAAAACTGCTCGGCGGATTGCTTATTACCGAGCTGTGGCAGGTACAACCACCCACAACATAAATTAGATAGCGTCGCGCGCAGTTTTTGTTTAGAATGCCGCATGCTCCAAAAGCCTGCGATCTTCTTCGTTCTTCTCGTTATTGCATGTAGCGCCCGCGGCAGCAACGCACAAACTTCGATTGCGACGAATGCACCGGAAGGCAAACCGCTTTCGACTCGTGTTGTTGCGTACACCATCGATGCCAACCTGAATACCGACAAAAAGACGCTGGATGCGACGGAAACGCTGGAATACAAAAATTTGACGGGCCAGCCGCTCGACACGTTTCCATTTCACCTCTATCTGAATGCGTTCCGGCCACAGTCGACGTTTTCTTATGAGACGCATCTGGAAGGCGGGATTCGCGCCGGGATGGGGGATGGCTATCCGCCGGAAAAGATCGGCGGCATCACCATCAGCCAGATCAGCGCCGACGGCTATGGGGATCTGACCCAGGCGATGCAATTTACCGCGCCGGACGACGGCAACATGCAAGACCACACGGTCATGCAGATTCATTTGCCGAAGCCTGTTGCGCCGGGCGAGACGGTTCGTTTCCATCTGACATTTCACGACAAATTTCCGCTTTCCATTGCCCGCAATGGCTACAAACGCGACTTTATTATGGGAGGCCAGTGGTTCCCGAAGGTAGGCGTCTTCTGGCATGGTGCCTGGAACTGTCACCAATACCACGCAACCACAGAGTTCTTTGCTGACTTCGGCACCTTCGACGTGAAGCTGACAGTTCCAAATCGCTACATTGTTGGCGCGAGCGGCGTGCAGATCGGTGAGCAGCAGAACGCAAACGGCACCAAGACGCTGCATTTCTACGGCGAAGACATCCATGATTTTGCCTGGGCAGCATCGCCGCATTTCCTTGTAGCGGATGAAACGTTCCAGAGCAGTATGGGACCGGTCAAACTGCATGCCCTGGTACTGACCTACCACGCCAATATGCGGCAGCGCTATTTGAGTATTCTGAAGCGCACCATGCAGAAATTCGATGAATGGTACGGGCCATTTCCTTACAAGCAAATGACGCTGATTGACCCGGAACCTGGTTCTGAGATGTACGGCATGGAATACCCGACATTGATTACGGCAGGCACGGATTGGTGGGTTCCCAAGGCGTTGCCCATAGGGTTGGAAGTGACGGCTGAGCACGAATTCGGCCATCAATATTGGTATGGCATGGTGGCCACCAATGAATTTGAAGAAGCGTGGCTGGACGAAGGAATCAACTCCTACACAGAAGCCAAAGTGATGGCTGCGCTGTATGGCAAGGACACCTCGGCCGTGGCGTTTCCCTTTGCAACGGCGAGCGATCTGGAGACCCAGCGCATCGGATATCTGAGCGACCCTGACTATGATCCAATGACGCGCTTTGCCTGGAAATTTTATTCCGGCAACAGCTATGGCGCTATCACCTATGGCAAAACCGCAACCGTGCTCACCACGCTGGAATCGGTGGTGGGCGAGCCAACCATGCAGAAGGCGCTGCGAGCCTACTTTTTAAAGTATCGCTTTACCCATCCCACTGGAACCGACTTCTTAAATACCATTGTGGAGGTTTCCGGTCGAACCGATCTGCAGACATATTTCGACCAGGCCGTCTCGGGAACTCGCATTCTGGATTACGCCGTTGCCAGTGCCGATTCCGAGCCGGTGGACTGGTGGAAAAGTACGTCTAGAAACTACAAAGGTCCGTGGCGCACGGTGGTTGCACTGCATCGACGTGGCGATTTTATTTTTCCGGTAACTGTGGAGGTCAAATTCAGCGACGGCTCGAAGGTGCGTGAAAACTGGGACGGCGCGGACCGCTGGATTCGCTATACCTATGTGAAGAATGCCAAAGTTGTCTCTGCGGAGATTGATCCCGATCACGGCGTCCTGCTGGACAAAAACTATTTCAACAATAGTTATGTAGTGAAGAAAAATGGAACCGCAAGCTGGAAGCTGGCGAACTACTGGATGTTTGTGGAGCAAGCGTTCTCGCAATTTGCCGCCTGGATCGTATAGCAGGCAAGTACGCATGCAACGCGAAGTGCTGCAGCCATAATCCACCACTACAAAGCGAAAGAGCGACGACACACTATGAACCCAATGCTTGCCCACCGGAATCATTCCACGCTTGGAACCGGACTTCGCCTGCTGCAGCAGAACAAGCGCCTGCTGCTCTGGGTCTATCTTGCGAATCTGCTGACAGGATTGTTGCCAGCTCTGGCCTATCATCGCCAGGTAAGCGGCATTCTGGACCACAGCTTTGCCGCACAACGTATCGCCGGGCGATTGGATCTGTCCTATCTGATTGAGCTGCTACAGCACACCACAAAGAATGGTATGGGCGTGTATGCATTATTTTCGCTGCTGGCGTTGGGTTACTGCGTGTTTTCCTTCATTCTTGCTGCCGGCATCTATTACGTCTTCGCGACTGGAGAGCGGCCAACCCTGGCCGTCGTAGAGCGTTCCGGCATTGAATATTTCTGGCGCTTCGTTCGCATAACGCTGTTCGCCTTATTGATATCGCTGCCTACGCTGGGCATTCTCGCTGTATTGCGAAACGTCTTGCTGAAGCATGCTGATAATGTCTATGTCGGGCGATCGTTCTTTTTTATTTCGATGGGCACGTTTGCGATCGTCGCCATCGTTGCGGTCTTCCTGCGCTTTTGGTTCGACATCGCTGAAGCCTACGTCGTTCAGTTGGGTGAGAACGGAGATCGCCGCGTACGTCGTAGTGTAATTCCAGCATGGCGACTGCTGTGGGAACGCTTTTTCTCCAACTATGTCAGCTACCTTTTTATAGGAATTCTTGGCTGGCTTGGATTCTCTTTTTTTCTGTGGTTTTGGGCTGTAGGAGTGCCTCCGCGTCTGGTGGGATTGGCATGGGTGGTGGGGCAGCTTGCCATTGTGTGCCTGCTGTTTGCACGTATATGGCAGCGCGGCATGGCAACAGCGATTGTCTATTCCGCACCGGCATCCGAACCATTCGTGGCAGCATCCTATCCAGTAGTCCCAACTCTTGGTCCGACTTCCGTAATACCAGAGGATCATCCACAAGATGCGCCGCAGGATGCCGCTGAGCCTCCTGCGGCAGCGAACTCCATTGACCCGGCTTCGCAGGCTGGATAACCAACGATCCTGCAGGATGGCATTGCAGCTATGCTCGATCTGGAAAGTTGATTCTTGAAGCAATTATGAATTTGTATCTACTACGCCACGCCAATGCCGGACAGCGTCGCCCCAATTCGGAACTGGACCTGAAGCGGCCCCTCGATAAAGAAGGCAAACAGCAATGCCTACTCATTGGCAGCGTGCTGAGCGCCTTAAAGGTGCAATTTGACTGCGTCGTCTCCAGCCCTCTGAAGAGAGCGCTGCAAACGGCATCACTGGTCGGCACCGAGACCGGTTACGAGCAGCGCATCGTCGTTAACCCTGCACTATCTCCCTCTGGAACCTGGCGGGAATTCCTGGCTTTACTGGAGGGATTGACGGGGCACGAGGATGTTCTGCTGGTGGGCCACAGCCCGAATCTGACGCAATTTCTCAATACGCTGCTGTGTTCCTCGGCGAATGTCGCACCCATCCGCATGCGCAAAGGCGCTGTCGCAAAGCTCGATATGAACCGGAAGACGGGAAGATTGCAATGGCTCTTTGATCCCAGGCTGGTGCGCGCCGTTCAAACCAGCTCCGTCAAGAGATCGCGTCCGAAGACCTCACGGAAATAGGCAGCTTCCTTACGCAGCGACCACAATTCCAATTCCGCACCGGTGCGGCCTGGCGTAATTTCCAGCAAGACGCGCTTGGGATAGACGCGTGTGCGCACGCGCAGCACGTCGCTGACGCGGTCCTGGTGAAGGGCGACCGCAAGACGCAGTAACACGACGGCACGCTGTACATTCCGATGTTCCTGCACCGGAATGCTGCGCATGACGCGATCATTCAACGATGGACGCGACTTGCCTAAATATCGCGCAATGGCAGAGGTGATGGCACGCTGCTCCGGCGTAAAACCGTACAGTTCCGAGTTCGCAATGATGTATTGCGTGTGCCGATGGTGCCCTTGATAGTTCATGAACTTCCCAGCCTCATGCATCATAGCTGCAGCGCCGAGCCATACCTGGTATCCAACGGGGAGTTCATGAACATTCTGCAAATCATCAAAAAGCTGTTCGGCGTGGGTACGGATCGGGTCCACACGCTTGGTATCCACTCCGTAATGGCGGCAAAGCTCCAGCACGCTGGCCCAGCGTTCCTCTTCAAACCGATGGTGTGCGGTAGTTCGTTGCTCTGTTTCCGCGTGCATCAGCGCCAGGATGCCATCCCGCAATCCCATCGGGGAGTAACGAAAACCAGGCAGATGCAGGCGATCCAGCATGGCTGCGTAAACATTCGCGCCAGCCACGATAATTTCCGAACGACGCGGGCCTACGCCAGCCACCATCGCGCGTTGCGCGTTCGTCATGCGCGTTAATTTTTCCGTGAGCTTGCGGACCTGCTCCGTATTTGTCCGGTCGGAGGCAGCACGCTTCCCTTTCCTGCTGGCGAGGGTTGCCTCAGAGAGCGCAGCCGCAGTGCCAGAGGTTGCATAAACTGTCTGCACACGTTGGCCGACCAGCTTTCTCTCTGCTCGACGCAGTTCACGCTGCAGAAACTGGCGCATCCGTGCAATCTCATCAGGCTTGGGCAGGTCATGGCGCAAAAATTCCCGTGTCAACCGCACCGCGCCAAGCGGCAGACTCACCATTTCGCGAATCCGGCCATGTTCGGAGAGCGTGATCTCGCAACTGCCGCCACCGAGGTCGATGAGAAGACAGCGCCCACGTGCTCCCGGCTCATTGGAAACCACTCCAAGATGAATCAGCCGGCCTTCCTCCAGTCCGGAAATGGTTTCCACTTTCCAACCTGTTGCAGACTGCACCCAGGAAACGAAGGCCTGCTGATTTCTGGCCTCGCGCATCGCACTGGTGGCCACCACGCGCAGCCGATCCACAGCATGCATCTGAACGGCTTTGTGAAAACGCCGCAGGGCGCGGATCGTGTTTGCCATGGCCTCCGGCGAAACCATTCCGCTCTCGAATACGCTTTCGCCCAGCCGCGTTACTTCGCGGTCTTCATGCAGTACGCGCAAGCGATGATTCTGCACGCCGGCAATTTTCAACCGGCAGGAGTTGGAGCCAATGTCAACAGCAGCGTAGGTTGTCATGCTCTCCCAACAAAACTTTATTTCTACAGGTTGAAGATATACCAACGGCGGTAAAACGCCGGACAAAACAGGCTGCTATTCTGATTCTGGTATTTCTATCCGACCTATGCAGCCTTCCGAACCGTTTTCAGCGACCGCTCGAGCATCTTTCAATGAGAAACCGGCGCGTCGTGTCTTTCCACTTTCGCTGACTGCAGAGTGGGCCATCCTTGGACTGCTCTTTTTTGTCGTCTACTTTGCCGCCTTGTTCTCGCCTCCTTTATTAGATGACGCCGACGCGACCCACGCGCAGGCTGCGCAGCACATGGTTTTGAGCGGAGACTTTGTCACACTGAAGGTCGATGGCATTCGCTATCTGGAAAAACCGCCATTGCCGTATTGGCTGGTCGCCGGGGATTATTTTCTGTTCGGATTCAATGTCTTTGCAACGCACTTACCACAAACTCTAGCTGTGCTGGGTTGCGCAGTGCTGGCCTTTTTGTGGGGGCGTCGTGCCTACGGGGAGCGAACAGCATTTTATGCAGCATTGGCGTTTTTGACATCGATTGGCGTCTTTCTTTTTACACGATGGTTTATTCCCGAATCCATTCTGACGCTGCTGATAGCTTTGGCCCTGTATTTATTTCTAACTGGTCTTGAAGATCACCGACCGTCGCGCATTTACTGGACCTATGCCATGCTGGCGTTGGCTATGCTGGCCAAGGGACTGATTGCACCGGTCTTTTTTCTTGGCGCCGTTGTGCCTTATCTTCTACTGACGGGCGAGTATCGCCGCTGGCGCGAGTTTCGCTTGCTGAGCGGGACATTTCTATTCTTACTGATTGCAGCTCCATGGCATATTCTGGCCAGCCTGCACAATCCGGATCAAGGCCATCCTGTCGGCAACATTCCCACATACGGCAACGTGCATGGATTTCTTTACTTCTACTTCATCAACGAACACGTTCTGCGTTTTCTGGGCAAGCGCTATCCGCGCGATTACAACAAACAACCGGGCTATGTCTTCTGGTTCGCGCACCTGATCTGGCTGTTTCCGTGGAGTCTCTATTGGCCGGCTGCACTGCATCGCGCGTGGCGAAATTGGCGCAAGCCCGCACACGGAGGAGGTCGCGCATCCTTTCTGGCACGCTTTCACAATCGCAGCTTTACCGGAAAAACCACGCTGCTGCTGGCGCTGTACGCTGGTTTCATCCTGATCTTCTTTTCCCTCTCGACGAATCAGGAGTACTACACCTACCCTGCGTATTTCGCGCTGCTGATGTTGACGGCATCCGCTCTTGCAGGGATGGAAGAAGAGTTTGCTATGAGCACGGACAAGAGCCCAGCAAGCGTCGCACAGGGCGATCTGCGATGGTTGCGCGGGGCGCATGCGCTGTTTGCCCTAGTAGGTGCAATCGCCGCGATTGCTTTAGGCTACGGTCTTTGGGCTTCGCGGCATCTGCCGTTTGTTGCGGACATTGGATCTCTGCTGGCGCATCGTGATGTCGGCGGCTACTCGCTTTCCATGTCGCACTTTTTTGATCTGACAGGTCCATCGTTTGCTGCGCTACGGCTTCCGGCTGCCCTGGCAGCCATCGCGTTGCTGTTCGGGCCGCTGTTGGCGTGGCTGTTGCGTGCACGCAAACGGCATTTAGGCGCAACGTTGGCGACCGCTCTGACGGCAGCCGTTTTTCTGATCGCGGCGCACATCGCCTTTGCACGCTTTGCACCGATGATGTCCTCACGCGCCATTGCCGATACCGTAAACCGATTGGCTGGGCCGAACGATGTGCTGATGCTTTACGGCGATCAGTCCTATGGATCTTCGATTATTTTCTATACGCAGCGTCGCGCAGATCTGGTAAATGGGCGCACCACGTCGATGCTGTGGGGATCTTGTTATCCCGATGCTCCCCATATTTTTTTAAACGATGCCGACCTGATGGCACGATGGGGACATGGGCCGCGTAAGTTTTTATTTGTTCCGGGAAAGTATCGCGATCGCGTAGAGACCTTACTGCAAGGCCACTACACACAGCTGCAGGAAATTTCAGACAAAGTGTTGCTGACAGACCGGCCGTTAACAAAATAGAGCCGTTTTCGTCACAGAACGTTTAGTGCAGCATGCTAAAGAGTGTTGGCTGCGCATCCAGACTGGCAATCATATCGAGCAGCGACGTGTTTTGTGTTTCGGCCTGGCTCAACTCCGTTGCCACCGTGGAAGGGTCGGCCTGAATCTCGGCATTCTGCGCAACCTGTAACTGGGTCGTTTCGCTTTGTGTATAGGTGCTGTTGGACTGCAAGCGATTCAGACCGTTGTCCAAAACTACACGCTGCTGGGAAACAGTCTGCAGTGCCGTTGTCAGATTCGCGGCATCCTCAACACTGGTGCTGCTGGGCACACCCGTTGAAAAATCGCTGACCATCTGACTCAACGCCGCGATGACACCTGTGGTTCCCGAACCGAAGACCTGATTGCCGGGCAGATTCACCTGAATCTGCTGGCCGCTGGGTGTCGTGGAATAGAGGACATCGCTGTCGCCGGTATAGTTCACCGTTGCCGGGGTGGTGCCGGTATTCAAGGAAAATGGAGGCGTCTGTGTCTGGCTTCCGCCAAACAGATATTGCCCTTGATAGCTGCTGTTTGCCAGCGACACGACCTCATCGAGAATGCCGGATAGTTGGGTTGAGATGGATTGCACATCGCTAGCATTGAGGGTACCGTTGTTGCCTTCCGTGGCCAGAGAGATCGCAGAGTTCAATTGCGTCACCACACCGGCCAAGGCCGTATCCGTCACTTGCATCTGGCTTTCCATCGTGCTTGCGCTTTGCACGAAGCTGTCGTTTACGCTTATCTCGGAACGCAGAAGATAGTCCTGCGCAGCGGCTACTGGATTGTCCGAGAGACTGTTGACGCTGACGCCCGTTGAGATCTCATTGGTGTACGTCTGCTCGTTGGCTTGGGCCTGATCGACAGCCCCCACCAGGCCCTGAACAAAATTCGGATCAATCCGCATCGCTGTTATGCATCCTCTCCTGAGAAATTTTGAACTGTTACTCGACTGCGGTTTCTACACCAAGATTTAGCGCACTCGTCATGACCGTATTCAGAACGTTGAAAAACTGCGCGGCCGATTGATAGGCCTGCTCATATGTCTGCAGATTAGACGCCTCGTCGTTCAGAGAAACACTCGACAATGCGCTTTGCTGCGTTTGCAATTGCGTCAACGAGGCCTGTTGCGCCGTATTCTGCGTGTCCAATCCAGACACCTGACTGCCCAGCGACGAAATGAATGACGCGTAATAGTTCGTCGCAGTCTGGCCGCCGACGATGCTCTGGTTCTGCAGATTGGCCATGACCGCTGCATTCGAGTTATCTCCGGGACCAAGCCCGGCCCCTGCGGCAGCAATCTGGGAAGGATCTGTGATGGCGACCGAGATGCCCGCTGCCGATCCGGCGACGGTGCCGGGAATATTGAACAGGGCCACGCCGGGATTTCCATTTTGATCCGACCCTGCGGTCTGCACTGCGTTTACTTGTGTCGCAAGGTTATAGGCCAGCGTGTCGATGGAGTTCATCGCGGAAGGAATGTCCTGATCTCGCGTCGTCAACAATCCAGCAAGCTGGCCGCCGCCACTGGCCTGTGCTGTCGTGATATCAGCGACATTGCCGGGCGCACTGGTGAAAACATCCACGTTGCCGTTGACGTTGCCCGTGGTCAACTGATATGCCTGTCCCTCGGATACCAACAATGCCCCGCTTGTCGTGGTGATCGTCAGTCCGTTATTTTCCGTAGAAACCGTGTTGATGCCGATGTATTGCGAGAGTTGCTGGATATCCTGCTGACGCTGGTCTTCCAACTGCCCGGCATCGGCGTTGGGGCTGGTGCTGGAAATTTGCTGGTTCAGCTGCGCAATCGAGTTGAGCAGCGGATTGATCTGCTCCACAATACCGCCTACCTGTTCGTTGAGCGAACTGGTCTGAGCCTGAAGTTGCGACGCATCGCTATTGAAAGTTTGCGCCAGAGAGGTGGCTGCACTCAGCACTCCATCGCGCGTCGGTGTATCGTCGGGATCGTTCTCCAGCGCGCTCACCGAGTTGAAGAAGCTCGTGACCATATCTCCCAGGCTGCCCGGCGATGAGCCCGAAGTGCTGCTCGTAACCTGATTGAAAATACCCTCAACACCCTGCAGGGCCGTCCACTCGGAATTGGTGGCCTGCTGGGCCTGCTGTTGCTGTTCGATATTGGCGTTCAAGACCAGGCTGCGCTGCGATTGCGCCTGCACAACCTGCACACCCTGTCCATAGCTGATGCCGTTGATCGTGACCGGATCGTTGGACTCCCAGATGGGGATCTCACGCGTGTAACCCGGCGTGCTGGCATTGGCGGTATTGTTGGCGGTGATGTTGAGAGCCGCCTGGTCCGCAGTCAGGGCGCCGGTGATGATCTGCAACGCGGAATTGAGTGTTGCCATGCTCGTCTTCCTCGCAAATTTCCTGTTGGTAAAGCTGATGGTGTGCGTCTTGTGAATTTCTATAGCGGTTCGAATCGCTGGTTACTGCTCCGACCGCCATGCCGCCGAATATACCTCGGTACCCATGGCGATTCTGGACGTCCCACAGGGCGAACTTCGCTGGAGCAGTCGTAGATTGCGTTCTGTTTCCCGCAGTAACGCGCCTAGAACGCGTTGGCCGGGCAGCGCTTCCCGTAACTCTGCGTGCGAAGGCGGGCTTATCTGATATATCGTCAGTTCGCCCAGTAATTTATCGAGCCGCTCTGCATCCAGATATGTCAACGCCTGGATGGCTTCCTGCACCAACTGCTTCATCCTGCACTCCCTGGGGCTCTAGCTCTAAACGAGTCCCCACACTGTATTCGCCCGAAAGGCTTCTGGTTCAAGCACAGGCAACGCCAAAGAATGCAGAGCGAACCGGTCTATCCCAGCATGCCTTGGATCATTCGATCCGCTACATCGGAGGCGGGTACGTTGTAGGTACCGGACTGGATGGCGGACTGAATGTTGTTGACCAGATGCATACGAACATCGGAAGCCGATGCATTCGTCGCCTGGATCGACGATGCCTGCGCAGCCTGTTGTGCTGCGGCCAAGCCATTGGAACTAAGATCTGCCTGGTCTGTTTTGACCGGGGCTGTTGTTGCGCTGTCACTGGACGCTGACTGTGACTTACTCGTCTGGCTAGACGAATTAGCAGAAGAAACCCGGGAAAGGTCTGGAAAATTGGAAATACCTGAAAGGTTCATAAACCGTTCCTCCACACTTCATTCCATCGGCGTTCCGCATGAAAACTTTAGTACCCTATTTCTGAAAATCCTTCGTTGACAAATCAAACCTGGACGACGCACCACGATACGTATCGTTGATACGATCATTCAACGCAAAATCCGTGTCATCGGCGCAATCTTGCGAATGTCCTGCGGCGCCTGCCCTGCGCTTCTGGAAACGCTTTGTTGCTCCCCGGAAGCATTGACTTTGGGCTCTAATTTCTCCGTCGGTAACGTCCCCAACGCCAGCATATTGGGATCAGCATCGCCTTGTCCCATGGTCAGCGGCTGGGTACAGTCGCCGCAATGCATACCCGCCGGATCTGCATTGGTGGCGGTTTTGGCGGCATTAGCGGCCTCGATCGGCGCCATTTCTGCGAGAATCTGCTTGGCAATCCCCAGGCCGCCAGCACCAGCCAGAGCGGTCGCCAAGGCCTCCGTACCCATGCTGTCAACGGTACCCATACTGCCCCCGTCTTCGCCGTCGTCGCCATCCAGACTATTGCTCCCGGAAAAGAGCGGGTCGTGCGTCATCGGCTTCAGCAATTCCTGCAAAAAATTTGCTTCAAACTCCACGGCAGCCTGACGCAGGCGCGGACTTGGTTTCGCCGCAACTTTGGCCGGCTGCGGAGCCGCCGCAAGACTGGCCAGATTCGAAAGCTGTGTCATGACTCCTCCTTCACTCTTCCATGGCTCCTTGATGCAACGCCGTACTCACTGCTTCTGCGAGCCCAGTCTCGATCCGATCAGATCACGACCAGGTCTGCTTCCAATGCTCCTGCCTGCTTCATGGCCTGCAGGATCGAAATGACGTCCGTCGCCGTTGCTCCTATAGCCTGCAGATTGCGCACCAGATCATCGACCGTTGCGCCTTCTTTCAACTGAATGTGGTTTACCGGCTGGTCGTTCGTTTGTATCTGTGTCTGCGGAACGACCTCCGTGGTTCCCTGCCCGAAGGCATTGGGCTGCGAGACCTGAAACTGCGTGACCACATCAATGGCCAATCCGCCATGCAGAATGGAGACAGGCATCAACCGTACATTGCCGCCAATGACGATGGTGCCGGTGCGCTCGTTGACCACAACTTTGGCCCGCGGAAATATGTTGACCGGAAGCGATTGCACGCGTGCCAGCAGTTCTGGAACGTCTTCTCCGGGCAACACTTCCAGATTGATTTCCCGGCTGTCCATGGCATGGGCGACATTATGGCCCAGCGCTTTGTTGATCGTGGCAGCCATATTGGTGGCCGTCTCAAAATCGGCTTCATTCAACAAAATGGTCAATGCGCGCACGTGGCTGAGGGACATGGGCACGGCACGCTCCACGATGGCCCCATTCGGAATGCGGGCACTGTTGGGAAAGTTGACCTGTTTCACATTGCTGTTGGCGGCAACCTGGTATCCACCTACGACCAGCGGTCCTTCCGCTTCAGCGTAAATCTGTCCATCCGGCCCATAGAGCGGGGTCAGCAGTAGAACTCCGCCAGACAAGCTGCGCGCATCGCCGGTGGCCGCGACGGTAATATCGAGCCGTCCTCCGGGTTGGGAGAACGGTGGCAGCGTTGCCTCTACAAAGACGGCAGCCATGTTTTTGACCTGAATCGAAGTCAAAGGATAGGGCACCACGATGCCCATGCGCTGCAGCGTGGAAAGCAGTGTCTGCAACGGGAAATAGGTCTGCTGGCTGTCTCCGGTGTTTTGCAATCCAACGACGATCCCGTAACCGATGAGTTGGTTGTCGCGAATGCCAGCGATGGAGGTGACATCCTTGAGAAGCGCTTCCTTCTCTGCATGGCCTGGAGCAGCTACTGGAGATGTTGCGGCGTCCGGCTTGATTGCAGATGCCAGGCCGGAGGCTGCTCGCGGCATTGCGACGATCGCCAGACCAAAAATCAGGAGGCCCGGGATACGCATGCAGCTGCGAATTGGAAATAGACGTAACATTCTTCTTCTCTTCCCAGCTTTAAAAGACCAGAAACTTCTCCAGGGTTCGAACCACGATGTTCTGGCGGTAGGTGGAGTCATTCACAATACCCTTGCCAACCACCTGCACTTCCAGTCCTGATATGGCCGTCGAAAGAACCTGATTGGACGGGCTTACATCCTGAGGCCGCACCAAGCCGCGCAGCAGGATTGTTTCGGTCTGCTGGCTGAACTCCAATTGCCGGGCTGCGGAGATTACCAGCATGCCGTTGGGCAGCACATCGACCACCTCGCCGCCGATGGTGGTGTCGAGGCTGGAATTGGTAATACTCTGTCCCTGCGCATTGAGCGAAGAACCGGAGTTCGCATTCAGAAGATTGCTCGCAGCACTGGAGCCGGAAAATGCAGAAAATAAGGATGCCAGTTGTGAGGTTGCTGACGAGGCGCGCTGGTTCTTCACTGTGCCCTGCGTCGAGGCGCTCAAACTCTCCGAGACGATGATGGAAATCAGATCATGCGGATGCATGGCCTTTACATCTGCGGACAATACGGTCAACCTGCCGGTATCGGACCAGATCGAACCATTGGTGGTAGCCGTTGGGTAGAGTTGACGCACACGCCGGATGTAATCGGCCATATCGGTGCTGGCCGGATTGCTTTTGATTTCGGCGGACGGTTGCTTCTTTTTCTTGGCCGATGCCGAGGGGGGGAGGGCAAAGGCACCTGCCAACAGCGCGAACACAACACCGAGCAGCAGAAATCTGCGCTGATGACGAAGATCGGGCAATGCATTGCAGTCGGGTTTCGGCATGAGACTTCCTTTCCATGGCATCTTCATGGCATCAGTTCCACCGATTCGGGGCCGCGCACCACACCGATCAACAAAGCATTTTCTTTGCCCCGGCGCAGGTGGATGACCTGTCCGGCGTGGCCATATTCGAGAGCCATGGCTTCGATTTCCATCCGCATGTCCGGCTCCTGTTCCCATACCACGACACGATCGCCCGCCTTGACCAGCACGGGCAAAGCGGCACTGGAGGATGGGATGGCGGCAGCCGGGCTCTGGGTTACAGGCAATTCTTTGGCTGCGTCCTGGTGATCCGCAGTTTTCCATTTGGGCGGTGCGACATCGATCTTTGTAGCGACCGCATGCAGCACCTGGTCATTCTCTGAGAGAAGCAAAGTTTTCGCGCTGCGGGCAGGCAAAGCCACCGCAATGAGCGGCCGGGACGGATGAACACAATCCGCTACCATGACCCACTCGGTATGCAACTGTGAATCGTAGACAACCTGGCGAACACGATAGCGCTGGACTTGTACTGAAAGGGATACCGGAGTCATCGCTGCGGGTACGGCTTCTCCAGTCAATTGCCCTGCAACCTGACGCGCAGCGGCCTCCGGCGTTGGAGCCGTGCAGTTTCCTGTCAGCGCACAGGCCGGAATGGACCATGCCAACAGAAGAAGCCACCGAAGACGAAAGATACAACGCATAGAAAACGCCTTAGGAACAATTGAGTTGCAATACAACTTAAAGGTGATACTTGAGCTGTCCAGACAACCTTGGTGCTACTTGATGAGATTGTTTACCTGCTGATACATATCGTCGGCAGCCGTGGCGACCTTGGAATTGCTCTCGTACGCGCGCTGCGCCAGAATCATCTGGACAAATTCTTCGACAATATCGACGTTGGAGCCTTCCACGTATCCCTGCTGCAAGGTACCGACCCCGGTTGGATCGCCCGGATTTCCCAGGACCGCCTGGCCGGAAGAATAGGTGGCGTCAAACAGGTTGGAACCGATGCTGTTCAGACCGCCCGGGTTGGGGAAGGTCGCCAGTTGAATCTGTCCGAGCTGCGCTGGATTTGTCTGCCCCGGCAGGGTCGCATTGACCACGCCGTACTGCGTGATGGTGACAGAGGTGGCATTCGACGGGACCGTGATAGTTGGAATCAGCAGGTCTCCGTTGACATCCGTCATCTGTCCCTGGTTGTTCAATTGGAAGTTACCGGCGCGCGTGTAAGCGATGGTTCCATCGGGACGCTGCACCTGAAAGAAGCCGTTGCCCTGAATCGCCAGATCCAGTGGATTACTGGTCTGGTTGAACGACCCCTGTGTCTGGATGATCTCCGTGGACGAGGACTGGGTGCCTAGACCCACCTGAAGACCTGCGGAAACGGTCTGCGCGCTCTGTGCCGCACCGGGCGTAATCAGGTTTTGATAGATCATGTCCTGAAACTGGAGCTGGCGGCTGCGAAAGCCCGCCGTGGACGAGTTCGCCAGGTTGTTGGCGATGGTATCGAGATTGAGCTGTTGTGCGCTCATTCCACTGGCGGCGGTATATAAAGCTCGGATCATTCTTGATTCTCCTTAAAGCAATTCAAACCGACTGTATGCCGCTACACGCGCGGCAGGCTCTGGCTGGCTTGCTGATCGAGGTCGTTGCCAAAAACCGAGAGCGCCTTCTGCATCATCTCCGCCTGGCGCTGCACCAGAATCAGTTGCAACGTACCGTGGACGACATCCTGATTGGAGCTTTCCAGCATGCCCTGATGCAGCGAAGCCTTGGTGTTGAGCTTGGCCGCCTTGGCCGGCGCCGTGTACTGGCTCGTGCCATCGGGAACCAGCGGCGTCCCTGCGGGAAAATTGACGATGCCGATTTGACCGACCACTGCGCCGGCCACAGAAACTGTGCCGTCGTCGGCGATCGTCACGGCCCCGGTGGGAATCGTGATCGGCTTATTTTTCGTATTCAGGATGGGCTGCCCCTGGCCATTGACAAGGATGCCTTTCGTGGAGCGCAGAAACGATCCGTCCCGGGTGTACACAATGGTTCCGTCCGCACGCTGGGTCTGAAAGAACCCGGAGCCTTCAATGGCGACATCCAGAGGATTGCCGGTATGCTGCAGCTGTCCCTGGCTGAGATCTACGCGGTTGCCGCCCAGAACGCCAAAATTATTGATGGCTGTGTTCAACTGCGAATCCGAGGCATCCGGCCCGGTGATCGTGTTGCGAAAGTAATCTTTTTCCGCACGGAACCCGTTGGTCTGCGTGTTAGCCAGGTTGTTGGCTGCCGAATCAAGCGCCTGCATGCGCGCCATCAATCCGGTAAAAGCTGCATAGTATCCACTGTCCACGGAAAAGACCTCCCAACGCGGAAGGTACATGCAGAAGAGTGGCCGAAGCAGCGGGCTACAGGATTAGAAAAGGCTCATGCAGCATGCGACCGCTGCGAACGCCCATCAAAACCGGGCCCATAATGTTGGCGGATAAAAATTAATTTGGAAGAAGCCGGTCCACACGAGTAGTTTGATTATGTTCCTCAAACATTGCCGGCAACGAACGGAATTCGCATTGCAATCTTTTGCGGCCTAGCGTCCACATACTGGGTCGTTGGAATGCGGCAAAATACCCTGCCAGATTTGGAGTATGCATGTCTTCAGCAACTGTAGAGAGGCCAGCGAGCACACCTGTCAGTCATCGTTTGATTTCGCTCGATGTGCTGCGCGGCATCACCATCGCGTTCATGATCCTGGTCAACAACAACGGAGATTTCCAGAACGCTTATTGGCCCTTGAAACATTCCGTATGGAACGGATGGACACCGACGGACCTCGTGTTTCCAACCTTTTTGTTCCTGATGGGAGTCTCGGTAGTTTTCTCGACCGAATCCCGTCTGGGCCGCGGAGACAGCAAACGTTCCCTGGTTCTCCATATCGTGCGCCGTTTCGTGATTTTATTTTTGCTGGGCCTGCTGGTGAACGGATTTCCTCGTTTTAACTTTGCCACACTTCGCATCTATGGCGTGTTGCAGCGCATTGCCATCTGTTATCTCGTCGCAGCTCTGCTGTATCTTTGGGGATGCCGCGTGCGCAGCCAGATTGCCCTGGTCATCGCCGCGCTTGTGGGCTATTGGATTCTAATGCGCTGGGTGCCGGTTCCGGGATACGGGCTGCCGGTGCGGGACATTCCCTTGCTCGACCCGAATGCAAACCTGGTGGCCTATTTGGACCGGCACATCTTCCCGGGACGTCTCTATGAAGGTGTCCGGGACCCGGAAGGGCTTCTGAGCAATTTGCCCGCGATCGGTACGACACTGCTGGGAATGCTGACCGGGATGTGGCTACGCAGTGGGCGCAGCAAAAACAGGAAAGCCCTCGGAATGTTCCTGTTTGGTTTGCTTGGCTTGGCGCTCGGTGAGTTATGGAATCCCTGGTTCCCGATCAACAAAAAGCTGTGGACCAGCTCGTACGTTCTGTTTGCCGCGGGTTGCGCCCTGGTTCTGTTGGCTCTGTGTTATTGGGCTGTCGAGATCAAGGGATGGAAACGCGGATGGACGTACTTCTGGCTTGTTTTCGGGACGAATGCCATTACCGCTTATGTCTTCGCGGAACTGCTGTCCGCAGGCATCGGCGCCATCCCCGTCCATGCAGCAGGAATGCGATTCGACCTGGGGGGATACATTTATTTCAAAGTGTTCCAACCGATGCACCACCTGGCATTCGAGTCCCTGGCGTATTCGATCTGCTTTGTGCTGGTCTGTTTTTTGCCGGTGCTGGTGCTCTACCGGAAAAAGATTTTCATCAGGATTTAGGGCGATGGGTATGCCCACACGAAGCAACCGCTTCGCCAGAACTGCTGCTCACAGGGCCGATTCGTACGCGTCGCAGCGAATGGCAAGCCGCATAGGAAAGCCTGCAAAACTATAGACACGCTCCACGAGCAGACGGTCACCCACCGTGTGCAGCACATAGTCGGAGCCACAGACAATGATCGGTACGGAAAGTGCGCAGCCTGCATCGAGGCCGGGCATGCGGTTCTTCCAGCCACCGGCAATCATGTTGCAAACCTCGCCGAAGGCATCGAGCACCGTATTGTTGAGATCCATACCATTGTCCTGCGTGTGCATCCCAGGCGTTGCCAGCAGCCGCTGGGAAACTGCGATCACTGCCTCTGGTGCCGCGCTCAGAGTACAGGAGCCGGAGAATTTTCCTGCAAATCCGAGAATCGCGCTGACTGGCTGCACCATGGACATGGGTAGAATCGGCATCGCCGTTGCCTGCACGACGCAGGCGATGCCGAGCATGCGGTCAAAGACTTCATGGACCGCCGCATCGAGCGCCTGTACAGGATCGTCGGCCAGCGACAATGCGGAACTGATCATGCAGATTTCGGGTGATCTTGCTCGATCCAATGCCATGGGGTGCGGGTGCCCTTATTGGAATTTTTTAAGAGAAAAATTTTCCGTATTGTGTCCGTTTCCAATGCCATTGCAGCAATCGAACTACACAGGCTGCGGCGACTGCCCCATCCTCCGGGCCCCCATTATCCGGCTTTGGCTACCAGGGGCAATACGCGTTCCTGAATCTGCTCCGGCGTAAACGGTTTACGGATGTAGGCCTGCGCTCCATTCATCAGCGCGGAACGAACATGGCTCTCGCTACTCTCGGTGGTAATCATCACCACGGGGACCTGACGCGCCAGTTTCTCAACCTGCATCTGCTGCAGCAGCTCCAGACCGTCCATCCCCGGCATGTTGATGTCGCAGAGGATCAGGTCCACGGTCTGCCGCCGCAGGATGGCCAGGGCCTCTTCTCCATTGGCTGCCTCCGCCACGGTGGTCAGGTCCATGCCTCCCTGGCGTAACGTGCGTTCCACAATCTTGCGCATCACCGCCGAATCGTCCACAATTAACGCTCTGATTCCCGGCATCGTATTTCCGGTACCCCCATGACTGGACAACTGTGGTTCGTTCTATCCATGGTGCGGATTGCCATCGACACAGCTGTTACTTTGTCTATCGCCAACGATGGGTTGGAACTTGAGCCGGCAAAGGATACTTTTGCACGCGTCTGTGCAAGCCTGGAGCGGCAAACGCCTGTTTTTCTCTCAAGTTGTAACGAACACAATTACGATTCCGGCTCGCTGCCCTCCGGCACATACCGACATAGCAAGTCTTCCACCTGATGGATTCGCGGGACGGCGGCAACGGCCGAGGCTGCGTGGTGGCGGGCTGCATTGGATTCTCCGGACCGGGTCGAGAGCGCATCCCGCGTGGCCTCTGGCGACGGGCTCGCCACGGGCGTGCGCCACATGCGGAGCCACAGGTAATGATGCAGGCGCACCAACCGGGCCTCGTGGGGGCGAACGCGTTCGATCGCTTCCGTCAGAATGTCCGCGACGGCACTGGCGTTGCCCGCCTCGGTCAGTACGGTCTTGGGAAACGAGGCCGCCATCATGCGCTCATGCGCGCGCAGGTATTGCGTGGCCGCTACGACCCCTGTCTCAACGCGCAGGCCGGTCATGCGCGCAACCGCCAGTGCGGCAGCCGCATCCATGCGGTCTTCAAAGCCCAGATACAAGATGCGGCCAGAAGCGACCCGCACCGGCAGCAGGCCGAAACTGTCCAGCAGCAAACGTGGAATGAGCGTTGCCGTCGCCTCCGGCTGATGGTTGACGACCGATAGCATCGGACAGCCCCACTGCATGCCCAAAGCGCGAGTGACGCGCTCCTCGGGCAGCTTGCACTGTCGCATCAACCAGGTGCCGATCCGGCCTTTGCCGACCGTGCGCTGCGCCTCCAGCGCGGCCCGCAACTGAGCCTCGGTCACCCACCCTTGCGCCAGCAGAATGAGCCCAAGAGGCATCCGGTGCCGGTGCGGCTGCGGCCCCCACGGCATCTCTCCGGAGAGCTCTCGCGCCACTGCTGTCTCTACAAAGACGCGCATGCATTCCGGGCTGCAGGCCCACTGGCCCTCCAGCCGCGGAGCCTGACGGCGGCGCCAAAGCCGCAGCCAGTGCGTCTCACACTGCGGATTTCTGCAGGTGGCAAACAGCGGACCAGTACGGCTTATGCTTTCAATGGCGCCCTCACCCCGGGGCGTTCCGGCGGATTCCCAACCGTAGCCTGTGGAATCCTCATCCAAAGAGAGCAATCCCGTGGCGCGCCTCTGGCGGGCGTGCTGCTCGCGATGCTCCCAGGAGAGATTGCGGCTCCAGAGCAGCTCTGCAGCGGCCGAAGGAGCGCCGTTGGCGGTTTCCGGCAGCGCTTCCCGTCGAAGCATGGTGCGCACGTGCGGCAGGCGCAGACTTAGAAGAGGCATCGTATTGTCTCCAGGCGGCGGCGCGGCTCGGCCACCTCAGTTACATGCAATCCAAAATTTCCACCCACCAGCACCACTTCGCCGCGGGCCACGATCCGGTCTCCTACTACCAGGTCCACCGGCTCCTGCACATGCCGGTCCAGCGCCAGCACATCGCCCGGCCCGAGCTCGAGTACCTTGCGCAAGGGCATCTCCACTGCGCCAAAACGCAACGTGGCTTCCAGTTCAATGTCCAGCAGCAAGTCCAACCGTTCGGGATGGGTGCGGAAGGGACTGGACTCTTCGAGACCCGATTCCGTCCGCCGCCAGGCCGCTCGCGCTTCGGTGGCCGTTGCAGCGCGATCGGTCGCTTCTTTTTCCGCCGATGCAAGAGCCTCCCGCATTTGTTCCTCAATTTCTTCGTTCCTTTGTTGGTTGCTTTGCTGTTGGCTCTGCGCTTTTTGATCCGGATTCTGGCTGGCGTCCAGGGATTCCAGTGTTGGTTCCTCGCGCGTCAGAATACGGATGCGCAGAGCGATCTCTCCGGCGCGCAGCACATACGACGTCTCTTCCGTTCCCGAAGCTGCTTCTGCGATGGAGACAGGATCTTCCTGCCCAGCCGCCCGCATCTCACGCATGGTCACGACGTATTCGCCATCGCCGTCTGCCAGCAGTTGCCGACTCAGTCGAGCCGCCGATTCCTCAAGCAGGCTCTGCCATGCAGCCAGAATCGTTTCATCGAGGACTACCAGAGAATCGAGCGGTTTCCCTTCCGCGAGTTGCACGAACTGGACCATCTCCTCATCCGGCACGGCCACCCGCAGCAGGCTCCGCGTAAGGCCTTCAACGGTCAGGGTGCTCAGGAACAACGCCGCCGGGCGTGGTTCTGTCACCTCGGGCGTAACCGTCAAGGCCGCCCCGGAGCGCTCTTCGAGCAGCTTCTCGAACTGCCCGATCCAACGTTGCATCAAATTTTGCATTCCCTGTCTCCTTGCAAGTGTCTGCGAATGTTGCGGTGAAGATTTCCGTTCCTACTCTGCCGCCTGATTCAGCAACGGATGGTTGCGGGCCACTACCTGAGCCCCGCGATGTTCGCCGCTGCGCACGGGCACCGCCTGAAACAGAGACATACCCGCAATGCGTAACTCCGATACCGTCGAGGCGGCCAGTCCCAGTCGCAAAACGGTTCCCGGACGCATCGTCTCCAGCTGCGAGGCCGAGACCCGTACCGAAGGCAACTGCAGCGCGGCTCCCACACGCACATGCTGCACCCGTTCCTCCATGCGCGCCTGCATCTCCGGGGAACGACGGCGATTCTGGCGGCCCCAGTCGGTGATCAGGCGGCGCAGGATGGTGTTAGAAACCACGGCGGGAAAGGCCAGATTCAGGATTCCCTGCACCTGCGGCATGCGCATCTCGAAGCTGACCGAGAGTGTCTTTTCCGTAACCGCCATCAAGCGTGCAATCTGAGTCTGCATCTGGCGCTTTTCAAAGGTGAAGGTCAACCCGACAGGCTGCCATGCGGAGCTGAGCTCGCGGCAGATGATTTCCACCACGCTGGCCAGGACGGATTCTTCAATATCGGTCAGCTCGCGTACCGTGGCTGCTTTGCCTTCGCCGCCCAGCAACAGGTCGATCATTGGCAGCGCCAGGTTCAGGTCCAGCTGCAGAACGCAGATCGCGCCTAAAGGTTCCAGCCGCACCGAACCCACATAACAGATATCCGGGATGCGCTGCAGGAACTCGGCATAGGGCAACTGTTCCGCCGAGACCAGATTTACCTGAAAACGGCTGCGCAGAAACGCGCCCAGATTGTGCGTCAGGTTGCGGGCAAAAATGTCATTCAGCAGGCTGATGGCCCGCATCTGCTCGTTGTTGATCTGTCCGCCGCGGGAAAAACTGAAGGGCTGAACACGAGGGTTCACGTCCTGGGGTTTCTGCTGGCTGGCCTTGGTGCGGGCCATCATAAAAAGAGCGTCGATTTCATCCTGCGCCAAGGGCTTATCCATATGCGTTCCATTCTTCAAGTATTAATTTGACAAATCTGCGTAAACTATTGCTTTAAAAGATAAAATTTGCGAAATACTTACCATAGTTTCTGCGTGCGATCTGGCTTAGGTTTATTGGAAGCCGCCTCTCCGGGTCTCCGCACGCGTCCCATGGGACGACGTTGCTGGCTGGCCGCTGCGGTTGACTTGGCTCCCTGGGCCAGCCGGGTGCGCAAGCGCAGCACCGCCGAGGAGTGAATCTGCGAGACACGGGATTCGACCACGCCGAGCGTCAGGCCGATCTCTTTCATGGTCATCTCTTCGTAGTAGTAAAGCGTGAGAACCAGACGTTCTTTTTCGGGCAATTCGCCGATCGCCGAAGCCAGCCGGTCTCGCATTTCGCTCTTCAAACAACGAAAGAGCGGGTCTTCTTCCGGACTGTTCGGCACGTAGGCGAGTTCTTCTTCTCCGGAGTCTTCAGTGTGCTCGACATGCAGGCTGCCAATCTCCAATCCCTTGAGCTCTCCCAACAACTGCTGGTACTCGAGCAGCGAGATGCTGAGCTCGGTGGCAATTTCATTCTCCGATGGCATGCGACCCAGCCGTGCGGTTAAGGTATGCATGGCCTCCTCAATGGCGCGGCCTTTGCGACGCAGGTCGCGTGGGCTCCAGTCCAATGTCCGCAAACTGTCCAGAATGGCCCCGCGGACGCGGAATTGGGCGTAGCTGCGAAACTGCACATTCTTGCCGGTATCGAATTTATTGAAGGCATCGAGCAAACCCACCATGCCGGCACTCACCAAGTCGTCCATCTCGACGTGCTGGGGCAACCGCTCATGAATGCGGCGCGCAATGTAGCGAACCACCGGCAGATGTTCGAGCAGAAGTTCCTCACGAGCTACGGCGTCGAGTTCCGCGAAGGGACGGCTGGATGCCGGCGCGGTATCTTCCAGGAGCGAAGCGACAGCATCCTCGGAGAGGTCGAGCATGGTATCGCTCGAGAGATCGGCGGTGAAATCTGCGGAGAGGTCGGCGGAAAGATTGGACGCTGCGCCAGCTTCCCGCTGGCCTGCCGATTCCCGCGCATCGGAAGCAGACGGCCACGCCGGTCTGGATCGTTCCATTGCAGGGTTTTTCATTGCAGGTTTTTCCAATGCAGACTTTGCCGTTGCCGACTTGGCCGACAGCGATGGAACCGATACTGGCTTGATGGGAAGAGCCGGGGTCGGACTGGCAGCCAGCAGCGGAGAAATTCCATTCGGCTCCGGCTGGCCGGATAGTGTTGGTTCTGGTACGGTCCTCATACAGTGTAGGCTCCTCTCACAGCAAAAAATTTCCGGCAGGCTTGGCTCATTTCGTTCCCGCAACTCTCGTTCCTTCGACTTTGTTTCCTTGCAGCCTCGTTATTTTGGGGCTTCGTTGGTGCGCACTGCATTTGCCTGGATCATGCCCAGCGAACGCACCCGCACATCCGGCGGCAGTTCGGCGGGAGCCAGTACGGTGATCCGCGGCAGGACCGGCTCCAGCCAGCGCCGCAGGTAAAAACGGGCCGGACTGGAACAGAGAAGCACGGGCATCGCCGAAGTCGGCACCTCTCCGGTTAGGCGTTTCAAAGAGTCGACGATGCGGCGCAGAAAATTCCCTGCCCCTCGCACCGGTTGCGTACCATCGCCCAACATACGCAGCGCGCCCTCGGTATCCAGCAGGGCGACGATCTCTTCTTCCAAAGCCGGTTCCAACACAAAGGCGCGCAACACGCCTTCCCCATCGAGCAGCGGCTGCACCAGCGACCGGCCCATGGATTGGCGAATGGTCTCGACCAGATGCACGACATTCTTGTTGCCCTGCGCGGCCTCGACCATGACTTCGAGGATCGTTCCCAGGTCGCGAATCGAAACCTGCTCGCGCAGCAGCTGCTGCAGTACGCGCTGCACTTCGCCCAGGGTCATCAGCTTGGGCACGAGCTCTTCGATCAGCTTGGGATGCGATTCACTCAAACCGTCCAGCAGGCGCTTGGTCTCGGCACGGCCCAGCAACCGGTGCGCCTCGCGGCGGATGATCTCACCCAGATGCGTACCAATAACCGTGGTGGGATCGACGACGGAATATCCGGCGGCGATGGCTTGTTCTTCGTATGCCGGTTGAATCCAGCGCGCACTGACGCCAAAGGCCGGCTCGCGGGTCTCAATGCCAGGAATGGGCCGCGCCTTGGGATCGGCATTGACGGCCAGAAGACAGTTGCCTTCCGTCTGCCAGCGCGCGATCTCCACGCCGCGCAGCGAGAGCTGATATTCCCGCGGCTTCAGACGAAGATTGTCCGTGATGTGCACGGGAGGAACGATGAAGCCCAGCTCGGTGGCCAGATGGCGGCGCAGGGCGCGCACCCGTTGCAGCATCTGGCCGCCCTGCTTTTCATCGACCAATGAGATCAACTGAAATCCAATTTCTAAGCTGAGGTCATCCATCTGCAGCAGCGAGGCCAGGTTTTCCGCTTTCGCCGCCTCGGCGGGTTTGGCTCCTGCAGCTTCGGCGGCCGCTGTTTCCGCGTCGGTCAGCATCGGGGTCTCGGGCATTTTGTAGGCGATGTATCCCAGGCCAAAGGCCAGCATCAGAAAGGGCAGCTTGGGCAGGCCGGGGATCAGGGCCATGATGGTCAATAAACCGGCGGAGATCCAGAGCGTATTGCGGCGACGCAAAAGCTGCGTGCCGATCTCGTCGCCGAGCGAGGCAGCCGACGAAGAGGCCCGCGTGAGCACCACACCCCCGGCTACAGAAACCAGCAGTGATGGAATCATGGTGACCAAGCCGTCACCGACGGTGAGGATGGTGTAGGTCTTGACCGCTTCTCCAAGAGCGATGTTCTGCTGGAAGACGCCAATCAGCAGGCCCGCCAGAATGTTGATGGCGGTGATCAGAATGGTGGCCAGCGAGTCGCGCTGATTGAAACGCGCGGCGCCATCCATGGCACCGTAGAACTCCGCCTCGCGGGCAATCGCTTCGCGGCGCTTGCGGGCCGCCTGCTCGTCGATCAAACCGGCATTCAGGTCGGCGTCAATCGCCATCTGCTTGCCCGGCAGCGCATCCAAAGTAAAACGCGCCGTCACCTCCGCTGTGCGAACGGCCCCATGGCTAACCACGAGAAACTGAATCGCAATCAACGCCAGAAAGAGCACGAAGCCAACGACATAATTGCCGCCGACCACAAATTGTCCAAAGGCCTGAATCACCTGGCCCGCGGCCTGCGTGCCTTCATTGCCATGCAGCAGGATGCGCCGGCTGGAGGCAAGGTTGAGCGACAAGCGAAAGAGAGTCAGCAGCAGAAGCAATGTCGGGAAAACGGAAAACTCCACCGCGCGGCGTAACTGCACCGCCGACAGAAAGACCATGACCGATGCTGCGATCGAAAGCGTCAGCAGCAGATCGAGCACAAACGCGGGCAGCGGAATCAACATCACCAGCACCATGCTGATGGCGGTGGCCGGCAGCAACATCTCCTGAGCGCGGCGTGCCGCTTCCGGCGATAACCATTTGCCTAAACCACCGGACCGCGTTGCAGCCCGGGGTGCGTTGTTGGGAGAGGCTCCCGTAGGGTTCTGGACGACGACTTGCGTGCTCACGCGTTGTCTCCTTCATCTGGCAACGGTTCTATGTCTGTTTCCTCAATATCCGTTTCTAGTGAGCCGGTTGCTTCTGTGTCGATAGCTTCCGAATCAAGAAGTTCGACGTCTTCGCTGACGGCGCTTTCTCCAGAAGCATCGGACTGCGCAGTCAGAGCCCATGGCGGCAGCCATGGAGACTCGGAACGGGACCCGGTTTCGGATGCTTTCGCCGGATTTGTCTGCCCGCGACGGCTATGCTGTTGCCGGGTACGTTCCCGGGCGCGCTCTTTTTCTTCCTCGCGCATTTTCTCCTGCATGCGCTGGCGGTAGAGGAAGGCAAGGATGGCAGCCACGGCCGCATACAAGTCCTGCGGAATGGACTGACCCGGCTCCACCGTGCGATACAGCGAACGGGCCAAAGGAGGATTTTCTACGATGGGCACCCCCGCCCAACGCGCTGTTTCTTTTATGTGCGCCGCCTGCAGGTTGCGTCCCTTGGCCAGCACTTTGGGCGCCTGCATGGTGTCGAAATCAAACGCAAGGGCAACGGCATAGTGCGTGGGATTGGTAATCACCACACTGGCGCGGCTGACATCGACCTCCTGCTTGCGGCGGCGCATCTGGCGCTGAATGGAGCGGATGCGCCCGCGCACCTGAGGATTGCCTTCGGTCTGCTTGTACTCTTCGCGCATGTCTTCGCGGCTCATGCGCAGACGGTTCTCAAAACTGCGCCATTCCACCAGATAATCCAGCGCCGACCAGCCCAGAAAAATGGCACTCGCCACCAGCAACACGTGATACTGCGCGTGTAACAACGCCGGAATCCGGCCCAGCGAAAGCACGGGCAGGGACAACACATCCTGTTTGACCGCATCGATGCCGGCAATCAGCACCAGCGCTGCGGGAATCAGAGACTTGCCCACGCGCGCCGCGGAACGCAGAGAAAAGATATTGCCCGCATTGGTGACAGGATTGATGCGATCCGGCTTGAACGCCAGCGCTTCTGCATGAAACTGCACACCTCCGCTCTGAGCGATTCCTGCAGCCAGCGTGACCGCAAGGCATGCCCCCAGAACCAGCACAATGGGCAGCCATACGGGAGCCAGACAACTGCGCATCAGATCCCACACTACCGACCCTTGTCCCAGGCTCAGGTCGGCATGGGTGCTGTAGAGCAGACCCTGCTCCAGCACGCCGCGCCAGCTGACGGCGAACGATTCCGCCATCGCCCCCAGCACCAGCACACCGGCCAGAGTTCCCAGCGCACTGGTCAGCTCGCGGCTGTGGACGCCATCGCCCTTCTTGCGCGCTTCCTGCTTGCGGTGCTGGGATGCTTTTTCTGTCTTTTCGCCGGCCATATTCTTTTCTCAGCAAACGGTATTAAAAAATCACTTCGCGTCGGCTTCTAGTGATGCGGGGCTGCGGCCATCACCAACTGCATGGCCTGGTTGAGCAATCCGGTAAAACGGGCCTCGATATAACGGGGCCAGACACCGAGCGAACCTATCAGTACGGCGTATCCCACCAGCGTCTTGACGGGAATGCCGACGAAGAGCACCGGCAACTGCGGAGACAGCCGCCCGATCAGAGCGACCGTCAGTTCCACCATCAACGTGGCGGCCAATACCGGCGCAGCCAGCTGCACGGCAGCCAGAAAGACGCCGCCCGTCATGGTGATCAGCACAATCCCGGTCCGTCCGGCGACAAAGGCCTGTCCCACCGGGACAATTACGAAGGAACGCATCAGCGCGGCAAGAATCGTACGATCCAGACCGGCGGCAAACAATACCAGCAGCCCGATCAGAGACAGCAGCTGGCCGAGCACCGGTGTTTCGACCGGAGAATTGGGATCGAGGACATTGACCAGCGAGAAACTGAACTGCAGGCCAAGGATCTCTCCGGCAAAGGTGATCATTTCGTTGAGCAGGCTGAGAGAAAATCCAAAGATGAACCCTACGCCCAACTCCCCGGCAACCGGAGCCAGGCCCAATGCCACGGGCTGCGAGCCTTGCGTGGCGGCCACTGGAACCAGCAGCACCGTCAGCGCAATCGCAAATGCGATCTTGACCTGTTTGGGAATCGACCCTGAGGAGAAGATGGGAGCAAAGACCATCAGCGCGCTGATGCGGATCAACACCAGCACGGAGGCGGTTAAAAATCTGCTCCAGTCCTGCATTCCCTGACTCCCCAAATCTGTGTGGTTTCACTTGGACTTTCTATATCCGAGACTCTGTGAACGTTACTTTGAAGCCCTGCGGTCTTTGCTGATCCAGACACTCTGTCGATACACTCTGTCGATGGTTCCTATCCGAGATAGCGGTGCATGTCCGTCCAGAGCTGGACCGTATACCAGACCAGATGGCGCAGCAGCCACGGCATGCCGATCACGGAGCCCAGGCCGACCACGGCCAGACGCGGCACCGTGGTGATGGTCTGCTCCTGAATCGAGGTCAATGTCTGCACCAGGCTGAGCAGCACGCTGACCAATGCCGCCGTCAGCAGGAGCGGCGCGCAGAGCAGCATGGCTTCCATCAGCATGTGTCGTGCGAGTTCGGTTACTTGATCCGGCCCCATAATTCGTTTTCTCCGCAGTACAGATTTTGCGTTCTAAAAACTTTTCAGCAGCGTATGCGCCAGCAGGTTCCAGCCATCCACCATGACGAACAGCAGAATCTTGAGCGGGGTGGAAATGATGACCGGCGGCAGTTGCAACATGCCAATGGAAGTCGTGATGGAAGCGATGACCAGATCCACCAGCAGAAACGGCAGGAAGAGAACGGCACCAATCTGGAATCCAGCCTTCAACTCCGACAACATGTAGGCCGGAACGACGACGCGCATGGGCAGGTCTTCCGGTTTGGCTGGACGTGTCGGCATTGCGGCCGAGGCAAACAGCGCCAGATCTTTTTCCCGTGCATAATGCAGCATGAAACGCTTGGGCGGTTCGATGCCGCGCTGGAGAGCTTCCATTCCACTGATCTGTCCCTGGCGAAACGGCTCGACCGCAGTGCGATCCACCTGCATCAGCACCGGCTGCATCAGAAACCAGGTCATCATCAACCCAAGAGCCATCAGAATCTGATTGCTGGGTGCGGTCTGCGTGCCGAGTGCCTGGCGCAGGAAGTGAAAGACTACCAGCAGGCGCACCATCGGCGTCATGGCCAGCAGCAGCGCAGGCAACAGAGTGAGAAAGGTGAGCAGAAAAACAATCGTCCACGGCACGGAGCCGTTTCCTGCAATCTGCAGTCCGTTGGCGTTGGGCATGAGAAGTGGCTTGGGAGCTGCCAGGGCGAGGACAAACAATGTCATACAGACTCTCCGGCAGCGACGTTTGCGGCCACGGCAGGACCGGCGGGAGCGGAGCTGGCGGCAACAATCGCCGTGACACTGTCGGCGCCGCCGCCAACCAGGTATCGCTGCCCATCGATTTCCACCAGGGCAAGCGTCTTGCGTCCTCCCAGAGCCAGATGCGCCACCAACCGCATGGAAGTACGGACGGAAGCCGGGACATGTCTTGCGCGCCTCGTGCGCAACCAGTGCCATCCTTGCAATCCCAAAGCAATCAAAGGCGATTGCGCGACCACGGCGAAGGCGTTGCGCTTGTTCGCGGCCCATCGGCTCGGCTGGTTGCGGCGGGAGGGAATATTCTTACCGGAAAGATCGTCGGCAGCGCTTTCCGGAATGCGATGCGCTCGTCCGTCCACTCGTTCCCTATCCACTCCTTCCCTATCTTCGACTGCCCTACCCATTACTTTTTTGTCCGCTTCTTCCATCGAGATCGAGCAAGCGGCCGTAGAAATCCAGGTCCATGCCGGAGCGGGCGTCGGTATCGTAGTCTGTGCGCACCCATGAGCCGAGATCTCCAGCAGTTTCGGATTCATACTCCACGTCGGATTCCAAGTCGTTGGCATGCGCTATGTCCTACGGTGTTCCCTGTTGGTCGAACGGTCTCATTCGTTTTGTTATCGAGCCGGCTGTTTTTGCCGCTAGAGCAAGCGTGTCAGGCGCACGGCCATGGCTTGCTCGACGGATTCCATGTCTACCCAGGCCAGTTGCACCGCGCCTGCTGAGAGCGGCAGGTCATCCCCATTTGGCCATTCCGTCGACACCACCGATCCGACTTCCAGCGCCAAAAGATCCCGCACGCGAAATGCCCGAATCGGCAGGCCAACAGCGAGTGGAATCGGCAACCAGTCCACAACCGGCCAATCGGGGCGCGAGCGAACGATGGCCTCGTCGGCCAATCTCTCTGCGGACTGCATTCCGGATGCAGCCGCACTCCCATCGACCAAAGACTCCGCATCCTGCGCGAGAGCATGTTCCGTCTCCATTTTTGTTGCTCTCCTGGCGTCACTGCCATCCATGGCTTGCTCCTTGGCAACGTACTGAACTTCCTGTTGGCCTGCGCTTGTATTTCCTGTCTAGCTTGCGTCCTGACATTGCCGGACACATCGGCCCTAAACGAGCACGGGCGAGATCAAGGCTGAACCAGAAATTCCGTGAAATAAATGTCCACGACCTGCAAACGGGGATCGCGGGCTGCCATCGCCTGGCGAAGGATTTGCTTGAGATGATCCTTACCACTTGCAGCCAGCAGATCTGCCGACTGTTGCTGGTTCAGGACGGAAATGATGGTGTCACGCGCTACATCGCGCAGATCACTTGCACCGGCGGCATCGTCTTTCTTTGCATCCTTGCCAGCCGCGGGAGCCACGAGGTGCAACGTCAGTCCAATGCGCGCATAGCTGTGACCGCCAGCGTCTGCGAGATTGACTACAAACGGCTCCAGAGGCAGTTCTACCGTTGCTATTGGCGCTGCAGACTTGCTGGCTTTTGAAGCTGTGGCCGCGACAGCACCTCCCCGCACATGCGCATGGTGCTTCCACCACCAACCGCCGAGAGCAAGTCCCAGCAGGAGAACAATACCGACTACGAGAAGAATCCAGAGCAGCAGGCTGCTCTTTCCTTTTTTAGGGTTTGTTGGGAGAGAGGATGCCGTCTCCTGCTCTGCCGTTACTTCCTTGGCCGAGGGTGGCTTCAAGATCGTTGGTTTGGGGGTAGTCGCCATAATGCTGCAAAGAAGTGCAGCAGGCGTGCCGAAAGGGGACGAGAAAGATTAGAAAATCCTAGGAAATCTCATGGGATGCCAGGGCTTGCCGAGAAGCGCCAGAGCAACCAGAAGATCGTATTCTCTAAAACGACACCAGCGTAGTCCGGCAATCCAACACGTCCCATAGAAACGACGGACGGAGAAAGCCGTCATAGAGGATCGCGGGTTGGCGATCCTCTATGACATGGCTGGAAACAGTTATGCTTGCGGAATCATGTTGATGGTTGTCTGTTCGATCGTGTCGAAAGTAGTGACAGACTTTGCATTGGCCTGGTAGGCGCTTTGCGCGACGATCAAGTTGGAGAATTCGTTCGAGATGTTTACGTTCGATCCCTCGAGCGCGCCTCCTTCGATGGTGCCGCGTCCCCCTGTGCCGGCAACGCCGACCGTTGCCTGACCGGAGGCCAGTGTGGTGGCATAGTTGTTGCCACCAACCTGTTGCAACCCCTCTTCGTTGTTGACCGAAGCTACTGCTAACTGGCCAACCGTCTGGGTTTGATCGTTTGAAAACTGCACCGAAATCGTACCGTCGGAACCGACCGAAAAACCCTGGTAGGTGCCGCTGGCGTAGCCATTCTGCGTGGTGCTGGCCACGGCGGAAGCCGATGCCACCTGGGTCATTTCCGGATTGTTGTTGTTGTCATACAGGTTCCAGCTGAAGTTCAGGTTGCTGGCGCCATCGGTCAATCCGGCAAAGCCGATGCCTGCCACGTTGGCTGCAGGCGCCGTCAACTGGCCGTTGTTGTTGAAGGTCAATGTTCCGGTGTTATTGGTTGCTGCCCCGGTATAGTCGCCTGCAGGCAGGGAGATGTTGTAATCCCATGTGTTAGCGCCCGCATTAGTGAAGTCCACCGTGGCGACATGGCTGTTTCCCAGCGAATCATAGACTGTGATCTGAGCCGGAACGACGGTGCCCACAGCAGCATTGGAATCCAGGTTCAGATTGAGTGACATATTCGTGGTGGCCTGAGGACTCTCTGTCTCTCCAACGGGAATCTGGATACCTGTGAGCGGTGCATTGGTATTGATAACGCCGTTGGCCGCCGGATATCCCATCACCTGTTGCCCATTGGCTGTAATCAGGTTGCCATTCGGATCGGTCTGGAAATCTCCAGCGCGGGTGTACTCCTCCGTGCCGCCATTGTTCACCACAAAAAAGCCGTTTCCGTTCAGCGCAACATCGCTGCTGACCCCCGTAGAGGAGACGGAGCCTTCAGTAAAGTCTGTGGAATTGGCCGCTACCTGCACTCCCTGGCCGGAAAGAATCGGATCTCCGGAACCGGAGGAGCCGATCTGTTGATAGAACGCGTCTTCAAAGGATGTCTGCTGAGACTTGAATCCAGTCGTCCCCATGTTCGACAGATTATTGGCAATGGTATTGAGCTGTGTTGTGTCGGCCTCTAACCCCGACAGCGGAATGGAAAATGATGCCATGAAATCCTCCTATGCGTGAATGGAAGTTGGTTACCGCCGGACTCCAATTGCTGCAGCACGGCGCTCGATCCGGCATCGGCCAGACCTGGAAATTTCCCTGACGGACTGCTTAACGAATCTCGCCTCCCGATACTCCCGCAGGAGAGCTAGGTATAAGGGTCGCCGGTGTATTGCCGCCCGCCAGAGCAGCGCCGGGAATCGACATCTCGATGGCGCGAAGCTCCTCCGGCCGTACCGCGATATGCGTGGACGGCAACTGCGATGGGTTGGCCTGCGACGCCATGGGCGCGGACCGGCCCAGGGACTGCGCCACTGCCTGCGAGGCCGACCCGGAAAGACGGCTCTGACTACCCAGCGGCAACAAAGCGGAAGCAGATTTTGCCGCAGCAGCCGATGTAGCACTCTGCGCCTTTGCTGCTGTTACGGAACCGGCAACGCTGGAGTTGGACGTCGTGGATCCCGTGGGCGGGGTGGTATTTTGATTGATCTGAACCAACTGCTCCAGGCTGTTGACATCGCACAACTGCGTGATGTATTCCATTGGATCGCTCTGCGTTGTCGGATCCTGATTCTGAATTTCCGTCACCAGCAAGGACAGAAAATCGTTTGCCGTGATCTCAGCGCTTCCCGCGGCAGAACTGCTGCTAGAAGTACTTCCGCTATCGGAAGAAGAATCCTGGGCTTTGACCGCTGCCTGTTTTTTGAGAGCCGCGCTGGCTGAAGCCGCGGCATGATGAGAAAGCAGTTGCGACAATATAGGAACCTGCATAGGGTTGAACCTTTCCGGGGTCCGTATAGGCCCCTTTCCTGCACAAATTTCAAAATTCCGAAAAATCTTTTCAATCGAATAAGTTGCAATTTCCTGATTCCGCTGTCCGCCCTTTCATGCGCGTACACTCACCTGATGCCCTGTCCGTAGAGACGATGTTGTGGCGCGAACTTCGTGTCCGCTGACAACCCCGGCATCGACGGCGGCAGAAGAAGAACCCACAGAATGCGCGTTGGAGACGGCCTGGATGGACGACACCCCGGAGTCTCCTGCCGACTGCTGACCGCCATTGCCGGATGCATTTTGATGGGACGCCGACTGACCGCCCTGGCCCGAATTCCCCGCCGTTTGACTGGACACAGCGAGATATTGCACACCTGCGCGTTGCTCATGGAGATATCCAGCCATCGCCGGCAGCGAAGCCGTCAATGCCGCATGGCTCGCCGTAGAATCCGCCGTAACCTGCGCTGTCAACTGGCCAGCAACCCGTTCTGCACGGACCTCCAACCAGCCCAGATGAGAGTCTGTAACGCCGACCGCCAATTGATTCGGTGTGGCATGCAGCAAATGGGCCTGTTCGGCAGCCGTGGCATGATCGAGGGCGGCAAAAGCATTCTCAGCCGACAGACTGGGCACGTTGGCACCGCCTGCACTCGAAGTGCCCGATGTACTTGATCCCGGCGCACCCAAGCCATGTCCCTCTGCCCCGGGAGTACCCGTCATTCCCGCCGTTTCGGGGATACCGGCAACTCCGGCAATACCATCTCTCGCGCTGCCATGCGCATCGGCGGCAACCAGCCCATGAGCCCCGGTCGAGCTTTCCGGTACCGAAACGCCAGCAGCAGAAGGTACCGTGCTACCGACAAAATTATTTGTAGCGCTGCTGTCCGTTGGCCCCGACGGATGAACGCCACTCGAAGTAGCGCCAGACCCAGCATTATTCGTAACAGTATTGGTTACATTTCCGTAGGAATCTCCAGAAGCAGCGGCTGCCGTGCCATCCGAGACAGAACTTGATGGATTGGAAGAGGTCGTGGACGCACTTCCATTTGTTGCAGATGTAGAGCCTTCGCTCAGATTGTTCCCCGCATCGCTGGACGAAGGGTCGCTTGAAGATGGCCGGTTTGCTGCATTGCTGCCATTTACATTGGATCGCGATTGCAATCCAGCCGCAGCATCCGGTGCTGTCTTCCCAGAAGTCACCATTCGCGAGGACGTGACCGGCAGGGCATGCATTGTGACGGATGCCTCGTCTGCGATACCTGGAATTCCTGCAGGACTTGCGGCAATGCTCGAAGCGATATGCCGGGAAACTGTTGCTCCCGGTGCCGCCGACATTCCCGATGACATCGCTGTGGAACTGCTCCCATTTGCCGCCGTTGCCACATTCCCGCTTGATGCCTGAAACGACGTTCCGAAAGAGCCGGACGGCAGCGCACCAGAAGGGACAGAGGAGATTCCCGATTCTAATGCTGCATGGGAAGCATTTCCGATCGAAGAATCGACTATCGGTTGCGTGGACGTTCCAGCAATTTCAACACCATCCGTATCCCTGGAACTGGTTGCCCGTTTTGCCGACGCGGAAGAACTTGCTAGAGAAACATTATCGCTCATCGCTGACGCCTTCGTGGCGACTGGTGAGCCTGTTACACCGGACATTATCGATGCATTCTTTGATCCGCCGTTTGCCTCTGAGGCGAGCGAGGCCAGAGTAGCGTTCCCATCCATTTTGACTTGCGCGGAAGAAGAGTTTTCCGATGCATCGGACGATCGAGCCGCCATGGCCTCCGAACTGGATCGCGTAGCCTGCGAAGCGTTTCCATTCGATGCCCGTGCGTCCTCTGAATCGAACGAAGAAGAGTTGGACGAATCCCGGATGGCACGACGAATGCTTTCGGAGAAAGCTGATGGTTCCGACTGACTTGCTGCCCCGGAGGTCTTGCCAAAACTCGACATGGCCGATACCTTGGGTGTCCCCGGCAGGAAGGGTCGATCGAAGGATCGATCGGCGGATAGATCCTTGGCCGCAGCCGGCATTGCGATGTGGGGAAGAACGCTCAAGAGACCATCTCCTGTGAGTATGGAAAAGCAGTTGGATGGCCAGATGCGGGGAGGCAGGATTGGAAATTGATAAGTTGCTCTTCAGAAATCGGCCTTAGACTGCATTGCGCTTCGATGGCGGCGGTGGCGGCGACGGTTTCTCCGCATTTCGCTGTGCCCTCGCCTGGCGCATGGTTTCTATCTGAAACCAGGAGTCCGCCTCCGTCTGCTCGCGACGATCCTGCACAATGCGTTCGGCATCGGCCTGATTCTCCAGCAGCTGCTCCACCTGGCGCAGTTCCCGGCGGCGATGCTGATACTGCTCGGCCAGCGGGGCGACCCGCTCCGCCTCCTGGATGCACCACTGCTCCAGTTGCATCTGACTCCAGGCCGAAAACTCCAGCGCGGCTTCGGCCAGTAACCAGTCTTTTTCCTTGTCTGCATCTTCCTTGTGCATTACCGCAGAATGTTGAGCGTCGTTGACGAAGCTGTCTGCCAGTTGTTCCCTTTGGCTGCGAACCTGATTCGACGCCAGAATGCGTGCCGACTGCGCCTGCCGCAGCCGCTGCGTCTCCCGCTCGAGTTCCAGGCGGGCCTGTTCCTCGGCAAGATGACGCAGTCGCAGAATTCGTTTGAGCGAGCCAGCCAATCATTTCTCCTGAGAAGCGCTTCGTATCGTTTGCATCGAAACCCTAGAGCGGCAACGCCTGAAGTTGGGCTACAGTGGCTTCCAGCGTGACCTGCTCCTCCGGCTTCTGCTCCATAAATCGCCGAATCACGCTGCGTGCCGCCAGGGCACGGTCCAGTTCCGGATCGGCTCCCGGCTTGTAGGCGCCGATGCGCACCAGATCTTCCGAGCGGGCATAAGCGGCCAGTAGACGCCTCAAGAATGCTGCCCGATCCCGATGCGCGCCGGCGGTTACGGCAGGCATCAGGCGACTGATGGAATCAAGAATACTCACCGGCGGATACCATCCCTCCGAAGCCATCGCCCGCGATAACACGACATGGCCATCCAGCAAGGAACGCGTTGCATCGACTAATGGATCATGCAAGTCATCCCCTTCCATCAGCACCGTGTAAAACGCTGTAATGCTGCCGTTGGCGAACTGGCCCGCGCGTTCAATCAACCGTGCCAGACGACGAAAAACAGAAGGCGTGTACCCTCGCGAGGTTGGAGGTTCTCCGGCAGCCAGGCCTACTTCCCGTGCGGCCATGGCGTAACGTGTCAGTGAATCCAGCACCAGAAGCACATGCTTGCCTTGCGCTGCGTAATACTCAGCCACTGCAGTAGCTGCCTGAGCCGCGCGCATGCGCAGCAGCGGCGATTGGTCCGAAGTGGAAACCAGCACCACCGAACGGCGAAGTCCTTCCACTCCTAAACTGTCTTCCAGAAATTCGCGTACCTCGCGACCGCGCTCTCCAACCAGACCGACGACCGTCATGTCGGCAGCGGTATTGCGCGTCATCATGCCGATCAACGTGCTTTTGCCAACGCCGGAGCCGCCAAAGATACCTACGCGTTGCCCGCGCCCAACAGTCAGCAGGCCATCGAGCACACGCAATCCTGTCCCCAGCGGCGTGGTAATCGGTACACGATCCATCGGCTGAGGAATCAGGCTTTCAAGCGGCCAGCTTTCTTCCGCATGCGGTGGAGGCGCACCATCGAGTGGCTGGCCAAGTGCATCGAGCACACGGCCCAGCAGTCCGGGTCCCATATCCATGCGCGGCGTTTCACCCAGACCGGCCACTGCATCGCCATAACGGATACCGTCCGGTGGATCCAGCGTCATGGACAAAACATGCGAACCGCGAAATCCAATAACCTCTCCGCGGTGCCGCTGACCTTGACCATCGAGAATTTCGCAGCACTCGCCGACCGAGCAAAAAGGGCCTTCAGACTCAATCGTCTGTCCTGTTGCTTCGACCACATGGCCATGCCAGCGCCATGCCGGGCGGCTCTGCAAGCGACGAAAATAAGCGCGCAGAATCGAATTTTCCGGCTCGAACGTGTCGATGTCCGGTTCTTCTATAACTGTTTCAGTTTTATTTTGTGCGACGTCGACAGCAGGCAATGCAGGATGGTACTCCGTATACTCTTCTGCAGGCTCCGAATCACGATGCGGCTGCCATGTGTCCTCCGCCAGAACATCGGCTACAGAAGGATGTTCCTGGGATTGCTGTTGGGAGTTAGCCGATCTTCGCGCCTCCGGCCGCGCTCCTGCGACCGGGGCAGCCGGGGCCGGGCGCTCGACCGGTTCGACACGGAACGAATCGGATAAAAAGTTTTCTGCCATAGAGATTTTCTTCTGCCGGATCTGCCTTTGCCGAACTTTTCCGCTGCAAACCGCTGCCATCCTGATTTAAGAAATGGAACGTTGCCCCATGTTGCTACCGGATGGCTTGGCCGCCGGATGATGATGCAGGAGATCGAAAAACCCTTTTTCAATTTCCTCCAGTTGAGCCCCCACCCCTAATTCCACGGTGCCCAGTCGAGTTTCCAGAATGCATTCTGCTTCATTTAAAGACCCGTCGCCCAATATTTCCGGTTGCGCGCGCAACCCGCTCTGCGGGCCGAACATCGCCTGCCAGGCCGGCACTTGCCCGGGTGCGACACGCAGCACGACACCGGAGGTATCGGCCAATTTATCCAGCGCGACGCGCACGGCACCGGATAGAAACAACGGATCCATCTGTGCCTGACGATGCAACACGCGAGCGGCAATGGCTAAGGCCAGCCGCACGACTTCGCGCTCGACGGAATAAAAGTAGCGTTCTCGTTCCTGACGAAACTCCTCCACCGCATCGACGATCTGTTGCTGAAGTCGTTCGCGATCTTCCGCAAACGCTGCTTCGGCAATCTGATGCCCTTCGCGGCGTCCCTCTTCCTGCGCTGCTATCACCTCCCGGTTCGCGATGGCCTTCTGTTCCACCAAACGAGCCTCCAGGCTGGCACGCTCCTGCACCCATCGTTCTTCGGCCACGGCAGTTTTCGGGATAGGAGCGGTGGTTGCGTCCGGCATGGAACGTTCCGACGCCGTCGGGTGCATCCATTCTTCTACCAGCAATGGCGCTCCATTGGAGGGCGCGCCAGGAGAAGCTCCACCGGGGTGTTGCTTCTCAGTCGCGAGACCGGGCGCGTGATATTCCAGACGCTCGATGATGGGAGCTGCTACAGCGTCTTTCCGCGCCGAAGCGCGGTGCGGAGGATCTGGGGAATAGGCTTCCTGGGGCATGGCTTGCGTTGACTCCTCATTTCGTTGCATGGAAAACGCAATGATGCACGTCTACAAAATCACGCGCACCGGGCCACTGCGTTAGACCATAAAATCGTCTTCTTTTTCGCTCATCAAGACCAGCTTGCCTTCGGCTTCCAGTTTGCGGGCAAGCCCAAGAATTTCCTGCTGCGCCTGCGTTACTTCGCGCACGCGTACCGGCCCCATCACTTCCATGTCTTCCTGCAGCATCTCGACAGCGCGAGAGCTCAGCGCTTTAAACAGATGGGCGCGCAGATCGTCGTTGGCGCCCTTGAGAGCGAGAGCCAGTTGTTTCTTGTCCACCTGTCCAATGAGTTCGCGAATGCTGTTGGCCGGCACGGTAACCAAATCTTCGAAGGTAAACATTAAATTGCGAATGCTGATGGCCAACTGCGGATTGTCGGCTTCAATATGCTCAAGCACGGCCTTGGCTGCTGTCGTATCCAGCCGGTTGAGGAGATCGGCCACAGCCTTGAAGCCGGAGTAGGACTTCCGGCCCATGTCGCCCAGAGATTCCAGCCGCTTATGCAACACCAGCGCCACCTTCTGCGCCATCTCCGGGGAGAACTGCTGCATCTCCGCCAGCCGTCGCACCGAATCGACACGCTGCGTGTCCGCCAGTTGCTGCAAGACCTGGGACGCGCGTTTGGGATCGAGATGCGCCAGCACCAGCGCCACGGTCTGCGGGTGCTCGCCCTCGAGAAATTTGCTCAACTGTTGCGGATCGACCTTTTGCAGCATTGCCAGATCGCCGTGTGTGGCCTCCTGCGCCCGCTTGACCTGATTCAGCAGGTCTTCGGCGCGCTGTTTACCAAAACTATCCACCAGCAACTTGGTCGCATACTCGATGCCGCCATGCACCATGTACTGCTGCGTCTCCAGAAGTTCGTGAAACTCTTCCAGGATTTCGAGTGCAGCCTCCGGAGATACATCGCGGACGCTGGCAATCTCCTCGGTCAGCCGCTGCAGCTCCGCTTCAGAAAAATGCGGATACATGGTTCGCGCCAGCTCATCGCCCAGCGTGATCATCAGGATCGCCGCCTTCCGGATAGGCGGCATCTTCAACATGAGCCGGGCTGGCTTCGACTCGGCTGGAAGCATGGGAGGTGCGGCTGGATCTTCGGGAATCAGTGCCGTTGCTACTGCCGTCGCCATGGGAACTTTCTCCTGGTCCTTCTGAATGTACTTCGAACTAAAATGTCTCTGCTAAGTAGATCGCCTTAGTTTCCCGGCGTGTGCAACCAGTTCTGCAACAGGCGCGTGCTTTGCACCGGCTCCTTACGGACGTAATCGGCCACCTTATCGAAGAGCAATTGCGCCCGGGCCTGCTTGCGCTCCGTGGACAATTCTGCCGTGTGATCCAGCAACGATGCTTCCCCGGCATCGGCGGCAAGAGCCGCTGGTTGTTTGCCGGCAGCCAATGTGTGAATGGGAGACGTCCACTGTTGCATCTGCTTCAAGACGGGACGCACAATGAAAATCAGTCCGAGAAGAAACACGATGGCCAGCATTCCATAGCGCAAGGCCTGCGTTGGGCCACCGGTACGATCCAGCAGACGTTCCGCTAAACCGGGCTGTGGCTGGCCGTCATTGGCAAGAAAGCTTAAATTCTCCACCGTCACCTGGTCGCCGCGTTGGGTATTGAAGCCAATCGCCGCCTGCGCCAACTGCTGGAGTTGATGCATTTCTTCCGGCGAGCGCGCCAGCCAGCGAACACCCTTCCCGTTCGGCCCCGCCACCATGCGGTCGTTGATCAGGATCGCCGCGGTGATGCGCTGCACACGTCCTGTACCTTCCATGTGATGCCGTACATGCTTTGAGACGGCATACGTGCCACTCTCCTGGCGCGCGTTCTCCACCGGGGAAGTTTGCTGCGGATACACTGGCGCCTTTACATTCGGCGCATTGCTGGCTACGCCGGGAACCCCGGTGGGTTGCGTCTGGCCGCCGGAGTTGGTCTCCGTGCGCTGCATGGAAAGTGTGGCTACGTTGGTTGGATCGTAGGTTTCGTCGAGATCGTCTTCCGTGCCGCTGTCGAAGGCTGCCGTGACCGAAGCACGCACATTGCCTTCGCCGGCGACAGGTTCAAGGGTAGCCATCAACTTATCTTCAAGCGCTTGCTCATACGCGGCTTGCTGCGCCTCGGCAGTTTTCGGGCCAAACGATTGACGTCCATCCGCATCGACCAGAGTCACCTGGTCTGGACGCAACGTATCCACCGCGCCAGCAACCAGGTTTCGAATGGAGGCGGCTTCGTCATCACTCAACCGGTGCCTCAGCTTCAACACCACGCTGGCCTTGGCCGCACGCTGCTCGTCCGTAAAAAGAGAATCATGGGGCAGCACGATGTGAACGCGCGCCGTCTGCACGGCATCGAGTGAACCGATCGTCTGTTCCAGCTCGCCTTCCAAAGCACGTTGGTAGTTCACCCGCTCGTCGAACTCCGAGCCAACCCAGTTCGGTTTGTCGAAGATGGCAAAACCAAGGCGTCCGCTCGAAGGCAGCCCCTTGCCGGAGATCTCCAGGCGCGCCTTGTTCAAGGCATTCGCCGGAACACGAATGGTGGTTCCGTCGGGCGCAACGTCATATGAGATACCAGCGGTGGCCAGCTCTTGTTCGACCTGCTGTGCATCCTGGGCGGTCAATCCGCTAAGCAGCACACGCATGTCCGGCTTGAGGGCCAGCCACATCATGCCGCCCACGGCAGCCAGCACGACGGCCACCGAAGCCAGCATGCCAAGCTGCTGGCGGGGAGAAAAGGCGCTGGCGCGTTCGCGAAAGGCCTGCCCCCCTGTGTTCAACCGCTTTTCGATCCGCGCCACCAAAGAGGTGGACGCTGCATTCTGGGATTCCGTCGCTTGATCACTCATTACGCATTCCTTTTTTTCTCATGATGCGTTGCTATGGTTGCTTTCACCTTGATCGAATGCGGAGACCCCATTAAAACTGCATCCCCATCAACTGCTGATAGGCTCCCACTGCCTTGTTGCGCAGGGAGAGCATCATTTCAAAGGCAAGCTCGGATTTTTCTGTTGCAATCATCGCCGTATGAATATCCACGCCCTTACCGGACAACAGGCCATCGACGGTATTCGCCGCCTCGGAATTGAGCTCCTGTGTCTTGGCCACGGCTTCGCGCAGCACACCGGAAAACGGCATGGCATAGGCGGGACTGCTGGATGCATCGAGTGCGCTGCCCAGCGTACCGGTGGATTGCATCGCCTGTGCCGTCTGGCTGGCAACATTCGACGTGATGCTGTTCATGGCCTGCGCTGCTGCCTGGATATTCGGAATTACACTCATCGAAGCCTCTCAATTGCAATGTTCTGTTTCATCTCCGCATCTCATAAGCGCGGCCAGCCGAGCCAGTTATCGGTGAAAGCCGAGGTTGGGGGAGGGCTATTGTTTGCACATTTATTTCAGAATGTCCATGGTGGAGCTGATCATGTTCTTCGATGCCGTAACCGCGGAGACATTCATGCCATAGGAGCGCTCCGCGCCCATCAGATCCACCATCTCCGTCAACGGGTTGATATTTGGATAGGAGACGTAACCTTTCTTATCCGCATCCGGATTCCCGGGATCGTAGCGCTGCAAGGGATCGGATGTATCGGAGACAACAGCAGCCACCTTCACTCCCGGGTTCACAACTTCATTGGAAGGATCGCCGAGCAATCCTACCTGCGGCAGGGCCCCCTGTGAGAGCATGGCTTCAGCAAAACTCTTCGGCTGATCGACGGCTGCCGATGTAAAGACCACTTCCTGTCGCCGATAGGGTCCGCCCTGCTCCGTTCGCGTCGTTTCGGCGTTGGCCATGTTGGCCGTGACCACCTCTGCACGCACTCGCTCGGCCTCCAGGGCCGAACCGCTGATGTCCATGACGCCAAACAGATTCATGCTGCTCCTACCTTTTTCCTCTGCATTCATTTCGCTGCTCTAGCGGCCAGTTACTTTTCTTGAATGGCATCGCTGACTTCCGTGAATTGCTCCTTTAAAAGCTCGATGCCTGTCTTGTATTTCAACTGCTCCTCACCCATCTGGAGACCTTCGCGATCCATGGACACGTTGTTGCCGTCCGGGCGTTCGAGTAACCCATCGACAGCGAATATCTTTGGCGTATGCGCCAGTTCGTCTGGCTTCGTTCCGGCTTCTTCCGACTGCCGCATATTCAAAGCGTCGGCAGAAGCGGAGGCAAATTCACTGGCGAAATCAATGCCCAACGTCTGATAGTGCGGGGTGTCAATGTTGGCGGCATTGCTGGCCGTCAATTTGAATTGCAGGCTGGTCAGGTCCAGATACCGGCTGAGCACATCCGTCAATGGAGTCGTTATCTGCATCGCTTCCTTCCCACCCGGAATACGATCCGGGCTGATTCCCTAAAATGGATTTCCAAGATGAAATGACTGAAGTTTTTCTCTTTCCTACCGATATGCAGTAAGTCGGCCAGAGTGCGACCGTCGCCCCTAAGAGATTTCTCAGAATTCCCCTGCCGCCCTACTGCGGCAGCACAGGAGGGAGCATGAGGAAACCCTGCCCCTCCTGTACTGCACATGGTTGTAGCACGCGACATCCGCCTTTCCTGAAAACAGAGGCCTCAGGCAAAGCAGATTTCGGCAGCGGTAATGCGCGGGCGGCTTTCGGCGAGAATGTACGCCCTTTCGACGACATGGGCGAGTTCGCGCACATTGCCCGGCCAGGAGTGTGCGCACAAGCGTTGGATCGACTCGGCGTCAAACTGCTTCACCGGTTCCTGCTGTGCCAACCGCTCCAGAAAATGCCCGGCCAGGGTCGGGATGTCCTCCGGATGCTCTGCCAAGGGCGCGGTCCGCAACGTAAAGACCGAGAGGCGGTAATAAAGATCCGACCGGAAGCTACCTTCTTCCGAGCGTTTGGCCAGCGGCTGATGCGTTGCGGCAATCACGCGGACATCCACCTTGATCGGTTCGTTCTCCCCAATCCTCTGTACTTCGCCTGCCTCTAAAAAGCGCAATAGCTTGGCCTGCAAGGCCAGAGGCATCTCGCCGATTTCATCCAGAAACAATGTCCCGCCATGAGCTGCTTCCACGCGCCCGACCCGTGCCTGTACGGCGCCGGTAAAGGCTCCGCGGGTATGGCCAAAGAGCTCCGCTTCCAGCAGCGCATCGGGTATGGCTGCGCAATTGAGCACAACAAAAGGGCGGTCTGCGCGTGCGCTCAGCCGATGCAGTGCACGCGCCACCAGTTCTTTGCCGCTGCCAGTTGGGCCTTCAATCAGGACCGTCGTTTTGCGCGGAGCAACCAGGCGGATTCGCTGCACCAATGTTTCCATCGTATGGCTGCTACCCACCATCTCCGGCAAACCTGCCGCCCGCGGACGAACGGCCGCGCTTTCGGCAGGCAACGGCTGGGCGCCAGCGGGTTCTGTGCCTGCTGCCATACTGGCCGTGGCAACAGTCATCGCAGCGACTTCTTCGCGCGCCTCCGTTGCTGAGGGGCACACTCTAGAGGACGGCCGCTCCGGTACAGCTTCTTTCGTTGCTAAAAAACTGCCTGCCGGATGGATGCCATGTGCGTGCGGGGAACGAAGACCGCGCGGGGCCACGCGGTCAACCAGCCGGCTGGTTTCTTCCGTGCGGAGCGTCTGCGGCTCCCAGATAGCATCGACAACCTCCTGAGCGCGGCGCAAGGCAAAGAGCAGTTCATTTCTTCGACTGCTGCGCACCGGAGTGGATATTTGATTGGATTCGTCTATATGGATAAGATCGAGCGCCGGGTACAGCTGGCGCAGGTGCGTGGCCAGTTCCTGTGCTTCCAGATCCGGAAGCCAGGAATCGAGCAACAAGGCTTCACAGGGGGTTTCTTCCAGATAGGTCAAAGCCTCTGCCCCGCCGGATGCCTCGCGTACCTGCCAGCGCATGCCTGTAAGGGTCTCTGAGAGACGTTGACGTAACGATGCGTCGGCACTTACCAATATCGCCGTACGCGCAGTCAAAGTGCGTGTGCGTGTTTGCATTTGACAACCTCAGCAGAAAGTCCGCCGGAGCCCTGCAACGGCTCAAGCGGTTTTAAAAAGTGGTTCCCGCAGAACGTAACCGTTCCCGCGTATGGTATGAATCAATTTGTCGCCATGGCCTTCATCGAGCTTCCGGCGCAGGTAATTAATATAGACATCCACTACATTCGTATTCACTCCCGGATGCATCTGCCAGACATGCTCCAGCAGGTGCGTTCGAGAGATGCATTCCCCGCGGCGTTCCAACAGGTACGCCAGCAGGGCGAATTCTTTTGCTGTCAGTTCAACATTTTTTCCGGCACGTTTCACGGTCCGGAGCACCCGATCAAGTTCCAGGTCCCCGCAGCGCAAGACTGCTCCCGCACTCGCCAGGGCGCGCCGCAACAACCGACGGCTGCGCAACTGCAATTCGCGTAGAGAAAACGGCTTGGTTAGAAAGTCGTCGGCACCCAATTCCAGACAGTGAAGTCGATCGGCCAATGTGTTGCGTGCTGTGAGAACCATGATGGCGGCATCGCTGATCGTCCGTATCTCCTGGAGTACCTCCGTCCCATCCTTACAAGGCATGTTCAGATCGAGCACCAATAAGGCATATTGAGCCTCGCGCCAGGCGGCCAGCGCATCATTGCCATTATGTACGCGGGTGACGGTACACCCCTCGGACTGGAACGTCCGCACCAGCAGCGCTCCCAAAGCCGGATCATCTTCTGTAATCAATACGCGCATCGGAGGATTGTGCCTCGTTCTTTTGGCTTTCTTTTGGATCGACAGTTGTCGATGCCAACTGTCTTTGCCGCAAATATGTTTTCTGTGTGCCCTCTTACATTCGCCTGCATAACAAATGTATGCAACGAAAATGAAGTACATGAGGGTTATACCTGCATCCATTTTGGGAAGCCGTTAAAAACGTTCCAAAGTGGCACAAAATACGCCGGGTTCTCCATGCGGAGACCAGAATAGGCCGCCAACCGTATTCTTCAACGTGATTCAAGGATGGATGACCTCCTTCTTCCGCTCGCCACAGAGTGAATCCATCCGCCGGTACGGAGAGAAGCAACGATTGTCTTTGTCTATAGCTCTGCCTCCTGCTTATCCACCTCAGGCTTATGCAAGGAAAACCAGCCTTCGAGATGCAGAAGCGTACAGAACTTGCGACAATCATCTTTCAGGTAAAAAACACGGAGGAATAACCATGTCAGAATTCATTCAACTGAAAGCCGCAGATGGTCACACCCTGGACGCCTACCTTGCCCAACCCGCCGGCAAACCGAAGGCTGGCATTGTGGTTATACAGGAAATTTTTGGAATAACCGCACACATCCGCTCCGTTGTGGACGGCTACGCAAAGGATGGATATCTGGTGATTGCCCCGGCACTCTTTGACCGCGCGCAACGTCATGTGGAGTACAAGTATGACCAGACAGGAATGCAGGAGGGATATGCAATTGTGAAGCAATTGCCTATCGAAGGCACGCTGGCGGATATTCAGGCTGCCATCACGTATCTTCGTCAACAGCCGGGCATTCACAAAGTAGGCGTGGTGGGTTACTGCTGGGGCGGCACTCTGGCGTGGCTAAGCAACACACGGCTCCATCCGGATGCAACCGTGTCCTACTATGGCGGCGGCATCCAGAACTACATCACAGAAAAATCGAGCTGCCCGGCTATCTTTCATTTTGGATTAGAGGATACTCATATCTCTCAGACGGTAGTGGAGCAGGTGCGGCACGAGTATCCGGGCTATGCCGTTTATACATACGAGAGCGCGGGACACGCCTTCAATCGCGATGTGGACGACACCCACTACAACAAAGAGGCCGCTGCGCTTGCTCGTCAGAGAACTCTTGCCCATTTTGAAGAACATTTGGCCGGATCATCACATTCGTAGCGCAGTTTTCTCTGAGAGATATTTTTGACAGGCTTTTAATCTTCACTCCACTGCATGAACACGAAAATAATGCCTCGCTACTGTGATGTTGCCCTCCCGGTGCCCGTGGATTGCCTCTTCACCTATGCCGTGGGGGAGACAACGCCGGTGCTTGGCGGACGCGTTCTGGTTCCCTTCCGTCGGGAACAATTGCAGGGTATTGCCGTGCGCCTGTATGAAGCCACGACGCAGGAAAACCTGAAGACCGTTCTGCGTGCAGTGGACTCTGAGCCGGTGCTTTCCGGAGAACAGCTACGGCTTGGCGAGTGGATTGCGGAATATTATCTCGCCCCTTTGGGGGAAGTGCTGCGCTCGATGCTGCCGCTACAGGCGGAGATTCGCCAACGAACAATCTATCGCATTACAGAACTGGGCAAACACATTCTCGATGCGCCCATCCAGTCATCCCTCTCAACAGAACCCGAAGAATCCAGCGTAGAACAAGCCGTGCTGAGCTACCTGGCCAGCGGCTCACCTGCTGCCGCGACCAAGGTAGCAGGAAAAACAGCAGCGAAATCGGAAACATTGTCCCGCATGCTGCAAAAGCGCTGGATCACGCGGGAATCCGTCGCTGACACACGCAGCGTAACCCGCACGGTGCGCATGGCGGTACTTGTCGAAGGGGTACGTCTGCCAAAACTCAACAACAACCAGCAGCTATTATTGGCGGAACTGGCAGGCGCGCAAGGAGTGCTTACGATCGGCGAACTATCTCAATTGCCTGTGCCGAAAACAACACTCAGCACACTGGTGCGGCGGGGACTGGTCCGAATCGATGAAGTTGCTGCCGCCTCTCCTTTTGCCGGTTCTGCAGCACTGTTTGCCACCTCGACGGTCCCCTTGAAGCTCAACACAATCCAAGCTGACACGGCATTGCAGATTGCCGCCAGTGTGCAGATGGGGAAATATCAATCGTTTCTATTGCACGGCGTAACTGGCTCGGGCAAAACTGCGGTTTATCTTTCCGCTATGCAGCGTGCGCTGGACGCCGGGAAATGCAGTCTGTTGCTGGTACCGGAGATTGGCTTGACACCGGCCATGGTAGCCCAGCTGCAAGCTGCTTTCGGAGACAGGGTCGCGTTGCTTCATTCTGCGCTCTCCTCTGTGGAACGTGTGGAACAGTGGCATCGCATCCGCCGCGGAGAGGCCCCAGTAGTGGTCGGTACGCGTTCTGCGGTTTTTGCGCCGTTGCAAAACCTTGGCTTGCTGATCGTCGATGAAGAGCATGATGCGTCTTACAAACAGGCGGAACTGCCGCGCTATCATGCACGCGATGTCGCCGTGATGCGCGCCAAACTGCTGCATGCAACCATAGTGCTTGGCTCTGCAACCCCGTCGCTGGAGTCATGGGCAAATGCGGAGCGTGGCAAATATACACTGCTCTCCATGTCCGAACGCGTGGCCAACCGCCCGCTGCCTGCAATCTCTTTGATCGATATGCGACAGGAATTCAACGAAACCGGCCAGGAGCAGCTTCTATCCCGTGCTTTGATCACCGAGATTGAAGCAACTCTGGAGCGCAGAGAGCAGGTCATGTTGCTGCTGAATCGCCGTGGTTACTCATTTGTCGTGATGTGCCGTGCCTGTGGTGAAAAACTGGAGTGCGAGAATTGTGCGATCGCGATGACGCATCACAAACACGGAGATCGCCTTGACGCTCATGCGCAAGCGGGCCAGCGTTTGGAATGCCACTATTGTGGGTTTCGCCGAACCGTGCCGCAACGCTGCCCGAAGTGCGACAGCGAACACCTGTATTTTTTTGGCGTTGGATCCCAGCAGGGAGAAGAGCGTTTGCAGGAGATGTTCCCTCAGGCCCGTATCGGACGGATGGATCGCGATACCATGCGTACCCATCGGGATTTTGAGCGGATGCTGACCCGTCTGCATAGTGGAGATATCAACCTGTTGGTTGGCACACAGATGATTGCCAAAGGGCATGATATGCACGGCGTTACCCTCGTAGGAGTACTTGGTGCAGACCATTCTTTAAGCATGCCTGACTTTCGTTCTGCGGAGCGTGTCTTCCAATTGGTTACGCAGGTTGCCGGGCGCGCAGGACGCGGCGAGCGCACTGGCCGTGTGCTGATCCAGACCTATCATCCCGACCACTACGCCATACGCTTTGCCGCTGAGCATAATTATGAAAAATTTGTTGAGCATGAACAACGCTACCGGCGCCTGTTGCACTATCCGCCTGCAACCGTACTAACCAACATTCTGCTGGAGCATGCGGAACTGGGAAAGGTAAGCAATTGGGCCGGGCAGCTGGGTCGATGGTTGCAACAACACCCCCACCCCAACGTCCGTATCCTTGGGCCTGCTGCCGCACCAATTGCACGCTTGAAGCGCATCCACCGCTTTCATTTGATCCTGAAAGCGTCGAATCGAAAAGAACTTGCGCTGCTGGTACGCCAGATGCTGGATTATGCAGACAAGATCAACATTCCACGGCGCAACCTTACCGTCGACGTGGATGCAGTACATCTTATGTAACAAGTTTTTTCTAGCGAGGAATGTCGCGATGCACGCACTTGACGTGATACCCAGCGTCTTCCAGCATATCTTTGATACGCTCTGCAACCATTACGGAACGATGCTGTCCTCCGGTGCAGCCGAAGGCAACCGATAGATAGCTTTTGCCCTCCTGCAAATAATGTGGCAGCAGAAAGAGCAGCATCTCCCGGACGCGCTCGATAAATTCTTTGGTCTCTGGAAACCGGCTGATGTAGCGAACCACTTTGGCATCTCGTCCGGTAAGAGGACGAAATTCCGGAATAAAATGCGGGTTGGGCAAAAACCTTACATCAAAAACAAGATCGGCTTCCTGCGGAATGCCATTTTTGTAGCCGAAGCTAATCGTAGAAACCAGCAGGTTTTTTTCGCCCTTTTCGTGCTGAAATAATCCATTGATATGGGCGCGTAGCTCATGAACATTGAACTTTGTTGTGTCGATCAGCACATCGGCAATGTTGCGTAAAGGCTCCAGCAATTTTCGTTCGGAGTGGATGGAGCGTAATACGGTATTGGCCCGACCCAGAGGGTGGGGGCGGCGCGTCTCAGAAAAGCGGCGCAACAGCGCATCTTCCGACGCTTCTAAAAAAACCAGCTTGGTCGGCAGCATTTGCCGCACGCGACGAAGTGTTGCGGGAAAGCGATCAAGCTGCGCGCCTTCACGAACATCGACAACAAGTGCCGCTTGCCGGATCTCCGGAGACTGGCGAATGAGATCGGCAAACGGCTGTATCAGGTCAATCGGCAAATTGTCGACAGCATAATAGCCAAGATCTTCAAATGCTTTCAGCGCAGAAAGCTTTCCAGATCCTGAGAGCCCTGTCAGAATCACCAGCTCATTATCGGCCACGCGTCTGCTTACATTGACAGCAGCCAATGCCGGTTTCCGCGGCGGCTTTTTTTCTGTACGTTTTTTGCTGGATGCCATGTTGCCGGTCTCCGTACGCCATTTCACGGTGTGCACAAAGCGAGAGCTGGAAAGTCCGTGCAAGCAGCGATGCTTCGTTTTAAATTAAAATTTCTCCGGTCGTTTAAGAAACTTCAATGAGTTGAACCATGCCTTCTCGCGTACGATGCAACACCTTGATATCGCCGGAGTGATCTTTAAAAACGAAAACTTCGCGATCCCGATATTCGGCTTCTTTCACGGCCTCATGAATCGACATAGGCCGCCTGGCAACCGACTCCTTCGAAGGAACCACATGCAACTCCACGGCGATTTCTTCAACCAAGGCTGGAGATGTTGCCAGCTTTGACGAAGATACAGCACGTTTTCCTGGTGCAGCTTGTACTTTCGCAGCTGTCTTGTCTTTGCTTTGACGATGAAGTTGGATTTTGCGTTTCTTCAAGCGCAAAGCCTGCTTTTCAGCTTTTTCCAGAGCATTTCGCAGTGCAGTTCCCGCATCGGACGATACCGCAACACCAACGATTATCTGCAGTCGCGTCCGAATCGTAACTTCTACAATATGGCGGTATCGCTCCATCGAAAACGTCACATGCGCGGAAGCTGTGCGGCCAAGAACTTTCTCGATCCGGGAAAGTCCTTCATCGGCCAATGTGCGTAGTGACTTGCCAACTTTCTGCTGCCTTCCAGTGAATTCTGTTTGCATATTCTCCTCTTTTCTCTGGCTCTGGCTCGCTGTGGTCAGCCTCGCATACGTCGTTGGTGCGTGCTCGGAATCCCCATGTCTTCGCGGTATTTCGCGACCGTTCGCCGCGTCACATTGATTCCCTGCGATTGCAAAACCAATGTGATCGCATCATCCGTCAACGGCTTGCGTGGATTTTCTTCCTCAATCATTTTCTTTACCTTGCGTTTCAGCAGCAGAAGCGGTGTGCCGGCACCCTCGGGCCCGTTGACGCCTTCAGAAAAGAAAAATCGCAGTTCAAAAACACCTTGCGGTGTGTGTACATACTTGTTGGAAACCGCACGACTGACCGTCGAGGGATGGACGCCGATCTCTTCGGCTACCTCTTTAATCATCATCGGCTTGAGCGCTTCTACACCGGCTTCCATAAATTCCTGCTGTCGCCGAACGATCACCTCGCATGTTCGTAAAATCGTGTTCTTACGCTGCTCAATGTTCCGCATCAATTGAATCGCCGAACGATATCGCTCTTTAACGTAGTCACGCACATCCCGGTCCGTGTTGTCCTGTGTCAGCATGCGGCGATATCCATGATTCAAGCGCAGCGTTGGCATGTCTTCTTCATTCATCAAAACAACGAATTCATCATCGCGTTTTACAAAGGCCACATCTGGTTCGATGAGCCGTACGTCCTCGCGGTTGTAACGGCGACCTGGCCGCGGTTCCAGGCTGCGAATCAGATCAATCGCAAGCTGTACCCGTGCCGGCTGGCTGCCCGTGAATTTAGAAAGTTCTCGCAGGTCCCGTTTTTGCAGAAGTGGCAAAAACTCGGAAATGATGCGCCGCGCAAGAATATCCACATCTGTTGTCTCTGCCAGGTCCGCCGGTTCCACAGTTGTTTTGCTGGCGGCTACGGAGGCATCGGCTTGCTTTCCATGGGCAGCCATAAGAAATGAGGCTTCCTGTCCACGAGACTCCAGCTGAATTAGCAGGCACTCACGCAAATCCCGCGCGGCAATTCCGGCAGGATCCAGACCGCGCACAATGCGCACGGCCTCGGTCAACGCCAAACATAGTTCTTCCGGGTATTGCTTGGCATTCGGCACTGTTGTTTCTGCTGCAGCAATCGCCGGCACTTCAATCGGCTGTGCCACATCATCCAATGCAGCTTCCGCAACCAGTCCATTCTGGTTGCCTGTGTCGTCCGTTGCATCCTGTAAAGCAGCCAGCCAAAGCGGCTGACTATTCATTGTTAACGTTTCCTTGCCCGGAATTTCTCCTCCAGATAAAGCAGCCAGCAACTCTGCTTCGCTCGCAGTCAGATAGCCATCTTCATTCAAGTTACCGATGACAAGTTCCGCTGCATCGCGTATCTCCTGAGTCAAATTGAGAGATCCAAGCTGCCATAGCAGATGGTCTGTCAGCGTGCTGGGCTTTGAAAGGAAATTCTCAAACGATGGGCGCTCGCTGATTTCGCTGCTCTCCGGTGTGCGATAACCGGGATCGAGGTAATCCTGAAAGTAAGAACCAAAGTCGATTTCTTCAAATGGATCACGCTCGGCCTTGGGCAGTTCTGAGGCGGCAATATCTCCATCTTCCGTTCCGCGCACCTCATCCAGAACAGGCACCGTCTCGTCGAGCTCCTCCAACACCGGGTTCTCGACCATCTCTGCGTTAATCATCTCTTTTAATTCCAGCTTGTTCAGCGCCAAAACGCTTACCATCTGGACAAGGCCCGGCGTAAGCACCTGCTTCTGTGCCACTTTCAGGTTGAGCCTTGGTTGGAGAAGAACCATCGCTGTCGATCCTAATTAATAAGATGAATTTTCTTCAGTTTACATGCATTCAGAGTCGGGGATTGATCACGCATCGACGCGAAGCGACAGGAGGGGTTAACCAAGAGTGAAACCTTCGCCCAGATAAATGCGTTTCACGTCAGGATTTTGTCCCAGTTCCTCCGGAGTACCCGCGAAGAAAATACGCCCTTCGTTAATGATGTACGCACGGTCCGTCACAGAAAGCGTCTCCCGGACATTATGGTCCGTAATCAGAATCCCGTAACCACTTGCTTTCAGTTCAAAGATGATTTCCTGCAGATCGCGTACCGCAATGGGATCAATTCCTGAAAAGGGTTCGTCAAGCAAAATGAAGCGCGGATCAATACACAGACAGCGTGCAATCTCGACGCGGCGGCGTTCTCCACCGGAAAGGGCATATCCATGAGTTTTGCGTACATGCCCCAGGTTCAGCTGTTCGATCAGCTTTTCCATGCGAGTGCGCCGTTGCTCCCACCCTCCGGGTTGCGCTTCCAGCACGGCGAGGATATTTTCTTCCACGGTAAGCTTGCGAAAAACCGATGGCTCCTGCGGCAAATAGCTGATACCAAAGTTGCGGGCACGCAAATACATGGGCAGACGCGTGATCTCAGCATTATCGACCATCACACGCCCAGCGTCGGGCCGAACGAGGCCAACAATCATATAGAAGCTGGTGGTCTTGCCAGCACCGTTCGGTCCAAGAAGACCAACCACTTCCCCTTGATGGATTTCCAGGCTGACGCCATGAACGACTTGCCGGCCGCGATAGGTTTTGGCCAATTGATCCGTTGACAATATCTGCATTACTTCTTGACCCGCGTCTCGGTTGTCGTGGCAGAATTGCCACCCTGTACCAGTATCGTGTTTTGCTGCGACTCGAAAATCAAAGCATGCCCCGTCACCGAGCCGCGCTCCGCATCCACAATCCTGGGTGGCGCCTGCTCACTCCCTGTCAGTACAAATCGGCCATCACTGGCAGTGTAGACGATCTGTGCACCGGTTCCGCGACGCCCCGGCTGAACCATGCGCACATTTCCCTGGGCCACAATTCGTTCGACAGCAGATTGTGGTGAATTATCGCGCGTTCGCTGCAGACTCTTTGCGTCCGGACTTCCAGGTGTCGATGGCTGCAGATAAACATCCGCCATATCGGACTGTAACTGGCTTCCCTGGCTGACAATATCTACGTGACCGGAAAAGTGCGCCTTCCGCTCTGCATCCGAGTAAAGCAGGTGTTCGCTGGTCACATACACAGGGTAGGATGAGCGTTTGCCTTCCGTCTTTCCTGACGGAGAAGCAAGAAAGGTGCAATGAACCATGCTGGAAGCGTTATTGCCATCGGCAAGCAAGCTTTGTTGCTGTTGCAAGATTTCGATGACCGGCGCTTCGATCACGTTTTGTCCCTGCCACAGGCGCGCATCGCCTTCGAACGTCGCCTGCCGCGTGTTCCGATCTATTTTTGCCCTATCGGCAACTATATGTGCCAACTGGCCGCTATCGTGTTGTCTTTCTCCGCCTCCCAGAATGCTGCCGGCATAACCTGTGCCAAGGATCGTCGTCTGCACGGCACCAGTGGCCGTCATGTCTCCCGTGGCACGATGCACCCGCATCTGCTGTGCTGCCATCTCCAGTTCGGAGTCTTTAAATCGTGGACCGCCCGTTAACGTCAATAACTGCGTAGCCCCTTGATACTCCGCTCTGTCTGCTGTAACGATGGAGATATCTGATCCGGTATTTTGATGCGTTTTGCCTTGCCGCCTCGTATCCAGTGTTGCAGGCGGTGTCACCTGTTGCAGAACAACATGGCCCTGCTGCACTGCGGACCGTATCGCGGTAGTATTCAGTGTGGTTGTCGCCATGAGGGTTCCTTGAGGATGCGTCTTTGGCGGAGCAGCATCGAACAGTATCTGCAACGTGTCACCGGAGCTGGTATTGATATCGCCATTCATAGCCACGCTACGCAACTGCGTGTTCCCTTTTCCATCAATCTGTAAGAGCTGATTGCCAGGTGCAAACTGCGCCATCAGTTGCTGCGCGCGGATGGTCGTGTCCTGCGCCGTGTCACCCTTCACATTCTGCTTGTTCTTTGGGGTGGAATTTAGGACGGCCTGTTGTCGAGGAGATGCGGCTTGATGAAAACTTGCATCTCCCGTTGCTGTCGCAGATTTCAATTCCGCCCGGCCAGCCAGATCGGTGACAAAATTCATTACAAGATGCTCGGCTTTCAGGTCCCGCACTTCTGGGGATGTCGATGAGGCCACGTTTTGCTGGAAGCGTACATCCTGATCCATAATGGCCTGCCGCAGATGGCCTTGTTGGTTGAAAAAAAACTGACCTGCTGCAGCAGAACCATGCGTGCTTGCCTGCTTTTGCTGCACTTGAAACTGAACATTCCCTTGAAAGTTCGCAACCTGCGGATGATTGTGATTGTTGATTGTGGCAGTCATCGAATTGGCCGAGATAGATTCTCCGCTGGCAGTTTGATATCGCACATCCTGCTGCGCGTCCAGATTTTCGACACTGCTGTCTGACCGCAGTACGACCGTAATCTTATGAGCAGATCCACGCGCTGCCGAGGTCGCATAGGTAGCATTCTCCATCGTTACCTGATTTATATGCTGGTCGTATGTCGCCTGCGTTGCATGGATGACCGCCGGACCTTTCTGCGTCTGTGCGTGCAGTTCAACATTCGATTTCAACAACAGTCGGTTTTGCTTCGAATCGAACGTCGCCCCAACAGCCTGGCCATTCCCCTGTGGCACACGAAATTCAATGAGCCCATCCGTGGTAGCCATCCTTGTTTTCTCGTTAAAAATAAGGCCATGTGTTACCAGATGAATCGTTCTGTCTTGTTGGGTTGGAGTACCCGGAGTGTTGCCCGCAGGAGTGTGCAGGTCGATATGCGCTTCATCCACAGACCGAACAATTTCGTTGTGCGGATCGTATTCAAATTGACTGCCCGCAATCGTATCTGCGGGACCACCCTGTGGGTTGAAGAACTGAATGCGTACATCGTGCAGAACCGCAAGACCACCCTTGCGATATTGCAGGGCCTTGGCGGCATGCACAACAAAAACTGTCCGCACTCCGTCTGATTTCGAGTAAGTAAATCCCTCTGTCGATTGCTGAATCTGAATGCCAAGCTTGGCGGGAAGATCGCGTGCGATATGACGTACCTGCCAGCGCGCATACAGGAAAGCGGCAACAATCAGAAAAATAAGAGCTATGCCCAGAACCACCAACGAGATACGAAGCTTCTCAACCGTCCAGCGCATAGATAACTCAATTTTCTCACCTTGGACTCCGAAATGGACTGCCGTGCATTCTTTCGGGACTCTCCATACAATCCAGCTATGGCAGACCCGTTGTATTTCAGTCTCTGGTTCCCAAAGTTCCGCTTTCAGCAACTGCCGCTAAAACTGGTGCAGGTGATGCAGCAACTGCCCGCGCCGCAGGTCCATGCTGCCTCGGTATTCCCTCTGGATTGGCAGGAAGCACCCGTTTTTCAGCGGGTTTACGGCAATGAGTCCACCGGAGCCGTGCCTCCGGAAGAGGCGATTGCTGAGACTACAGAATTACTGCATGAGGACTACGGCTACGAATATGAATTGCATTGGAAGCTCTGGTATCCGGAGACCGACGGCATCCTTGACCCGATCTGGCGGGAGCAGACGCAACCGGTGCGCGTGGCTGGCTTTGGGCCGGAGTTTGATCAGGGGAGCTACGAGCAAAATGGGCAGATCCGCATCGACCTTGGGCTAGATACGCCGTTCCTCTGCGAAGACATTCCTCTGGATGAAGACGGCCAGCGTTACCTGCAGCAAAACGTGGCGCAGCTGGTTGCGTTTACAACCGCTGTTGAAAAGAACTGCGGTACCGAAACGCGGCTGCTGTGGACAGAGAGCGAAGAAAACGTCGCCAATAAATTGATCGCGCGCCTGCAGAAGCTAAATTAGGCTACTGTTGAAATTGAAGCCAGCTCCGAAAAATCTGCAGCCCAGCGGACAACGGATACCGTGCGGGCCAACAACGCGAGACGGTTGTCGCGTAATTTCTCATCGTCAACCATCACCATGACGGAATCAAAGAATGCATTCAATGGTGATTGCAAGCTGGCAATGGCGCTGATGACTTCGTTGTATTTTCCTTCGCGATAATTCTTCTGGATAACGGCGTTGACCTCAGTCACCTGACGTGCAAGTTCTTTTTCAGCAGGATCGTGCAGCAGCGACGGTGATTCCATGTCTGGGGGGTTAATTCCCTTTTCTCTGGCTTGCCGTTGGATGTTCGCCGCTCGCTTTAATAATTCCGCTACGGCCACGACATCCGGTGAACCGGTTTGTTCATGTAAAACTCTAGCAAAGCCTGCTACATAGCCATATCCAACAAGCTTACCGGGTGAATCATCTTCTGCTTCTACAGCTCCAGAGTTCCGTACTGCCCTAGCCACCTGAAGACGAACTCCACACGACTCCTGCAAATAAAACTCCAGGCGATCCAACATGAAGGCAAACACTCTAAACCGGAGATCTTTATCTGCCTCCATAGTTTGATTGGCCGCATGGATCACAGGAATGAGATGCAAATGGTCACGAACCGCAGCATTTTCCACAAGGATACGAACCACGCCAGCACCTGCTCGACGCAAAGCGAATGGATCTTTGGAGCCAGTTGGAACGATGTCCTTCTTGAACATCTCTGTGATCGTTGTGATTTTGTCGGCGATTGCTAAAAGTGCTGCAAGTTTCGTAGTTGGTATTTCGTCGTTGGAGCTTTGCGGCCTGTATTGCTGATAGATCGCAATTGCGACTTCTTTGGGTAGTCCTTGCTCGCGTACATAAAGACCACCAACAATTCCCTGTAATTCTGTAAATTCTTTCACCATTTCCGTAGTGAGATCAGCTTTTGCAAGCTCAACCGCAAGCCGAATATTCGTCCACTCCTCGGAATGATAGCCGGATAAATTTTTAGAAATATAATCTGCAGCCTTAAGGTTTTTCTGCGTCTTCTCCCAATAGCTGCCTAAATCCTTGTGGAATGTTACGTTCTTGAGCATTTCGACGCGATCGACTAATGGAATTTTCTGATCGACATCCCAGAAGAAACGGGCATCATTGAAACGGGCCCGTAGGACGCGCTCATTGCCGTGGCGGATAATGGCTGCTCCGGCAGCGTCTACCTCAGTGTTCAACACAGCTAGAAAATTCGGCAACAGTTTTTTGTTCGCGTCTTCAAGCGCAAAATATTTCTGATGGTCGCGCATGACAGTCACTAAAATTTCATCCGGTAGCGTCAGATATTCTTTCTCGAAGCTCCCGAGCAGCACCGTTGGCCACTCGGTCAGGTGCGTGACTGTATCGACCAGCTCTTCATTTTCTCTCCAGCGTGCGTCAGGGAGCGTTCGTGTAGCCGCGTCCAGATCCTTGCGGATCTTGTGACGGCGTGCTTCGACATCGACGATTACTTTTGCAGATTCGAGTGCGGCAACATAAGCGGACGGCGCGGAAATTACAACCGGCGCATCGCCGTATAGCACACGATGTCCATAGCTCAGGCCATCAGCTTGAACTCCCGCAAACTCAACGGGAACCACTTCGCCATCGAGCAGTGCAACGATCCAACGGACGGGGCGCACAAAGCGTTCCGGTTTGCCTGCACGCCAATACATACTTTTGACCCAATAGAGACTGGCTATTTCCCTTGGCAGTTCGGCTGCCAGTACATCGGCAGCACGCTTGCCTTCCCGCTCCACGGTTGCGCCAATATACTCGCCCTTGGCATTCGTAACGGTCTTGAGCGCGGTGACTTCGACACCAGCTTTTTTGGCAAAAGCAACAGCAGCGGGAGTCGGCATACCGTCTTTATATGCAACCTTCCGTGAAGGGCCGACGAGTTCTTCCTGCACATCCGGCTGCTGCGCCAACACTCCTTCCACCACAACAGCGAGGCGGCGTGGCGTGGAGTAGCTTTGGACACGATGCGCTGCAGCCAGTAACCGTTCCCGTGTCAGCAATTTCTCGACACGCTCGGCCAACTCCTTTTGTGCTGCTGCGATCATGCGTGCAGGGATTTCTTCCAGGCCGATCTCTAACAGAAATGCAGACATAAATTATGCTTCGCTTCCAGATTCAGGAAAATTTTAAACTCCGATGATTTATGCGGCAGCCAAAGCTTCTCGCTGTGCAACATATACCTTGGCTACACCGACAGCAAGCGCGCGAATTCGCGCAATGACACCGACACGCTCCGTGACAGAAATCGCGCCTCGAGCATCCAGCAGATTAAAGAGATGCGAGCACTTCAGGCACAGATCGAACGCAGCAAGCACAGGCACGCGGCTACGGGCTGTTGTATCTCCGTTTTTTAGAGAGGCAACTGCATTTTCCAACAATGCTTTGCACTCCGCTTCATAAAGATCCAGATGTTGCCATAATTTTTCGACATCAGCTTGTTCGAAATTGTAGACGGAAAATTGCACCTCCTCTGCCAGACGCACCTCCCCGTACGTTACTTCGCGCCCAGTCTTGACGTCGCGCATCCATATGATGTCGTAGATGGAATCAACGTCCTGCAGAAAAGCCGCGATACGCTCCAGGCCGTAGGTGATCTCTGCGGTAATGGGATCGAGATCGATGCCGCCACACTGCTGAAAGTAGGTGAACTGCGTGATCTCCAATCCATCCAGCATGACCTGCCATCCAATGCCCCATGCGCCTAGCGTTGGCGACTCCCAATTATCTTCTTCAAACTTGATGTCGTGCTGATGTAGATCCACGCCAATCGCGGCCAGAGATTCCAGATAGAGCTCCTGCACATTTTGTGGTGGCGGCTTCAGAATCACCTGCAACTGTGTGTGTTTGAAAAGCCGATTGGGATTTTCGCCATAGCGTCCGTCAGCCGGCCGACGCGATGGCTGCGCATAAGCCACGCTGTATGGCTTGGGTCCTAGCACACGCAAAAACGTCTCCGGCGACATCGTCCCTGCACCGACTTCCACATCATAGGGCTGCTGCAGGATGCATCCGCGCGCAGCCCAAAAGCGCTGCAGCTCAAATAGAAGTTCCTGAAATGTAAGCGCAGATTTGGTTGGCGCGCTGGAGGTTGCTGTCTTCAATTTTGTGTCCGGCCTTGCGTCGAATACGCCCATATACCTACACCACCTATACTGAGCGGTAAGAAGTTAGAGACGTTGTTGCGATTGTATCGAAGTGTGGCGTAATTCCCTGCCAAAACCTTCTATCCGCCCAACTGAACCAGCGCTGCGGCCGCATTCAGTCTCCGCTCCAGATGCCGCTCCAGAGTGCGCACGGTAAATCGCCGCAAATCCTGAGCGCGCTGCCGGGGCCACGGGTCCTTCTCAAACGCTGTGAGCGGGGCGCGTACCATGGTTTGTGCCAGCATCATGGATTCACGCGCCAGCAGACTACTGTTCGGCAGGCGATGATCTGCGCAGCAGAGACCGTCACTGAGCACATGAAAGTATGCTGCACCATCCAAAGCGGTACCACATGCAATGCAATGGCCCAGGTCTGGCAGCCAGCCAAGTAGCCGTGTGATCCAGAGCGTGAAATAGGTCAACGGCAACCAGCAGGCGCCCATGCGGGTGTGTTCGACCACGGCCAGAGTCAGGCGAAAAATTGTGTCCTGCGGATCATGATCCGGCAGCACGTTGTCCAGAATTTCCGCGTATAAGGCCAGCGCTGTAGCGCGCAGATAATCGATCTGCTGCTCCAGCGGCGATGTCAGCAACTCAAACCGGTCCATGCGTACCAGTTCCTGCCTCGGCCTTTCCGCGTAGGTGGCGCGTACCCAGGTCATTGGCTCCAGAGTGCCGCCAAAGCGACGGCGCGATTTAAGCGCAGATTTGGCAACACCGCGTACCCGTCCCATATCCCGCGTAAAAAGCGACACCAGCAGATCAGCTTCCTGAAAAGGCCAGCTACGCAACACGATCGCTTCCGACTGGTGCAGGGTCATTCAAGAATCTTAACCGGGAAGAATAAAAAACGCGCAGCCAGAAAGCTGCGCGTTCCATTTCCAAAAGACGGGTCTAACGACCGTAGTGTTGTGCATTCTTGTCGGTGAAGTGCTGCCACTTCTCCGGTAGGTCATCTGCAGCAAAGATCGCTGATACGGGGCAAACGGGCACACAGGCACCGCAGTCAATACATTCGACCGGATCAATAAACAACTGCTCCGCGCCGGTAAATTTCTCTTCATCCTTCTTGGGGTGGATGCAATCCACCGGGCATGCATCGACGCAAGCGGAATCCTTGGTGCCGATGCAGGGTTCTGCGATTACATATGCCATAAGACGATCTGATTCTCCTTGCGCTGAGTGGCTGAACACCTCCATTGTAGCAGGAGGAATCTGCAATCCACGGTTACTTTTTTCAATGTCAGGATGTTGCGCGAGCCGCCCGCATCGCGGCAAATTCTGCGGGCGTTGGGATGGGATCCATATTTCTGCCGGCAAACATATCGCTAAATAACTGCACCATTTCTTTTTGGATATGCAGGTTGGTCGCCAGAACCTCATGACTATCCAGACGGAACTGGCTACCGTCAAAGCCGGTGACGGTCCCGCCAGCTTCCTGCACCAACAGCACACCAGCTGCCGTGTCCCAAGGATTCAAATTGAATTCCCAGAAAGCATCCAGGCGCCCGCAGGCCGTGTAAGCAAGGTCGAGCGCTGCGGACCCGGCCCTGCGCACCCCATGAGAGCGCAAGGTTATCTGGTGATAAAAATGGATGTTCGGGTTGCGATGCCGCTTCTGGCTGGGAAATCCCGTCGCAACCAGCGATTCCGCCAATACCGGTGTATCCGACACATGGATGCGGGTGCCATTCAGGTATGCGCCCCGATCTTTCTCGGCGACAAACATTTCATCGCGTAGTGGATCATAAATGACTGCAGCCACCAACTTTCCATCCGCATCCGCCGGTGTACCAGCCGGACGGTGCTCCAGCCCCATGGATACGCAGAAGACCGGAAATTTATGCGCAAAATTTGTCGTTCCATCCAAAGGATCGATATACCAGCGATATTCACATTCCATCTGCGACCGCGTTCCCTCTTCGCCAAACATGCCGTAATGCGGCCAGCGCTGCTGCAGCCGCTCTCCGATAAGCCGTTCGCTCTCGCGGTCCGCGATGGTCACCAGATCTACTTCGCCTTTGTATTCTGTCGCCACTCCATGTTGATAGTGTCTACGCAACAAAGCTCCGGCCTCACGGGCAATCTCTGCGGCAGGATCAGCGTGGGGGAATGGGGGTTTCTGATTTTGAATCATACGGATGGCCCATCGCTCCCATTCTTGCGTGTAGAACTATGTTTGGTTTGTTCGGTGATGGTGAGGATTTGTGTCTTATAGATAAAAAGATTTGGATGGCCGTCGCGCGTCAACCGGATCATGCGTTCGTCGAAATATTCAATCCAGCCGCGAATGGTTTCTCCATCGCGTAGTTTGATCATCACCATGGCCTGCCGTTCGCTCAAAGAACGCAGGTAGAGCGCTTCCTGCCCCGTGTCACCGGGAGGCGCTTTGTGTTTCCGTCGTGCACCATTATTGTTCGCCACATCGCAGTATATCGCGCGGAATATCGCTTAATGCGCTGGGCTGGCGTAGTAGCCGGTGCGGTAACGCAGATGATACTGCGCGTTCAACGATGGGTTCGTCAGATTGACTTCAATCCTGCGAAAAGCAGCGTCACCGGCATGATCCGTTGGATAATAACCAAGCAAATATTGCGTACGTAGATCGTCTGATACCTTGGCAAACGCGGCCTTCAGCATGCGGGGATCTTCGACATAGACATATTTGCCTCCTGTGTCTTCCGACAACTGAATGAGCGCATGCTCCCCGCCGGTGTCGCGCCCCGCGCTGGCCGCGATGGGAACAATGATAATGCTGTACACCATCGCCTGCGAACGCATCGCCTCCTCGCGCGCGCCTTCATACGTGACGCCTTCCATGGTATTGTCGCCATCGCTGACCACTACCATTACCTTATGCCCCTGCATTCCTGCCAGACTTTTTGCACCCAGATAAATGGCGTCGTATAGGGCTGTTGGACCAATGCCATTCATCTGATCAATGCCGCGATCGATGCGCCGCAGGTTGTTCGTAAATGGCACGTATTCATTCACATCTCCGTCAAACGAGAACAAATCAAGCCGATCTTGCGGCCGCAATAACGAATGAACGAAAATGTGCGCGGCTTCCTTTTCAAGCGGGAGGTCCTGATGCACACTCAGGCTGGTATCAACCGCCAGCACAATCGACAGTGGCGTGTCGGACTCCCGATCGAAGACACGGATGGTTTCCGGATGGCCATTTTCCGTCACAGTAAAATCTTTCTTTTCAAGATCGCCTACAGGAGCGCCACTGGCATCGGTTACCGCGACAAAAACATTTACCAGGCGAACATTGACCTGCACATTGCCACTGTTATCCGTGTTGGTCTGGCCAAAGAGCTGCGACGGAAAAAGTGCCGACGCCAACAAACAGCACACTCCTGCGAGGCGTTGCCGCTGCCAGCGCATGGTTATTGCTGCCTCCGAGACATGGCCATCATTTCTATGGGAAACGGCTCTCCATCGGCCCAGACAGCACCATCCTCAAAGTATTCTTTCTTCCAGATGGGTACCGTCTTCTTCAACGTGTCAATGATCCATCGGCACGCGTCAAATGCCTGTGCGCGATGTGCAGAGGCAACGGCAATCAGCACGCTGGTATCGCCGACTTCCAGTCTCCCCAACCGATGCACTGCCACAGCATCCCGAATAGCAAATTGATGCTTTGCATCCTGTAACAACCTACGCATTTGCTCCAGCGCCATCTCTCTATATGCCTCATAGACAAGATAGTGTGTGCGGCGCCCGCGCGTGTGGTTGCGAACGATGCCATCAAAAACGACAACAGCGCCATCTTCTCCCCACTTTAATCGAGAGACGAGAGGGTCGGCCAGAATCGGTTCGTCTTGAATGCAAGCAAATAGGCTTGGTTCTTGCTCGTCCAACGCTCCTCCACTCACCGGAGGCAGCAGAGCCACTTCATCTCCGTCCTGCAAAATTTGTGTGGCCTGCGCGTACTGTTGATTGACAGCAACTGCCAGCGCGCTCAACAGAGTCTTGATCTGGGGCTCTTGCAGCGTGTAATGCTGTAATACCTGCTGCACGCGGGCCGTCTCCGGCAGCTCCAGCGTTTCGCTGTCGTGCGCAAAAGTATCCTTCAGCATGCCAAAAAAAAGGACCCTGACCTTCATAGCGCTAGGATACCTGTGATGCGGCACGTTGTCCTTCGAGGAGAGGCGCAGGCCTTTATTCCAAAGCCAATGCCTGCTGTTCGCCAGGATAGGTCAGGCAGGTTCCTTCGAGATGAGCAAAAGGAGTGAGCCTGTGCGGCTTGCGAATGCTGCTCCCATTTTTCTGCACAAAGATATCTTCCACCGGCACACCGCGCACAAGCAATGCATCCCCAATCAGCGAACGATGGCATCGCCATGGAACGGCTTCAGCGCAAAGGATGACGGATTTTCGCGATGCACTGGATTGGTTGATCGCGATGAGCTTTTCTAATGCTTCAGCAAACTCTGCGGTCTGCATATAGTCGGCGTATCCGCGGAAACTGGCATTCTTCCACGCCATGTTAGGAGAATTTTTTCTGGCATGCCGCAACCCACCCAGCTCCGGCATCCACCGATAGGAAATGCCAGCATGGTGTACGGATGATTCCAGATTTTCCCGTGAAAACTGAGGATTGTACCGCGAACGAGGAACCGTCCGCACATCGATCAACGTAGAGCAATCGTTCTGCTTCAGCACGTCGAGAAAGATCTCAACGGAAAGCGTCGAATGCCCCAGCGTCAACATACGGACGATCCTCAATCATTCAGTTACTGACCGACGCCCACGGTTCTCTAGCGCCTTCCTCAATGGCAGGCGTGTTGGGAGTCTGCGAAAGCTCCTGCCGGTTCAACAAACCCGGCAGGGCTATGGCAAGCGCGTCTTCGATATGGCTGACGTAGTGAATGTTGACTCCGGCCACCTGCTCCGGCATCAAATCTTCTTCCACGTTTTGCCGGTTCTCGGCGGGCAGAATAACGTCTTTGACGCCGGCGCGTTTCGCAGCAAGGAACTTCTCCTTGATGCCACCGACAGGAAGCACATTGCCGCTCAGTGTGATTTCACCAGTCATTGCCGTCAGCGGACGCACGGGGACATCCGTCATCAGGGAAACGAGTGCCGTCGCCAACGTCACGCCAGCAGAGGGGCCATCCTTAGGGATGCCTCCTGCAGGAACGTGCATGTGCAGATCGAGCTCATGGGTAAAGTCCTCATCCAGATGCAACGCACGGGCGTTGGAACGAACCCATGTCAATGCAGCCTGCATGGACTCCTGCATCACCTGGCCAATTTGACCGGTCATGGTGAAGCTGCCCTTGCCCTTCATACGATTCGCTTCAATGAAGAGGACATCGCCACCGGCTGGCGTCCAGGCCAGACCGACAGCAACCCCGGAGCGTTTTGTGCGCTCGGCCAGTTCTGTTTCCACGCGGACTTTGATGCCGCCTAAAAACTCCTGCACGATCTCTGGCGTAACAACCAGTTTGTCGGTGTTCCCTTCCGCAATGCGGCGTGCTTGTTTGCGGCAGATTGTACCAATCTGCTGTTCCAATCGACGCACACCTGCTTCCCGCGTGTAGTGGCGCACCACGTAACGGACGCTTTCCTCGGGAAAATCAATCTGCTCCGACGTAATGCCGTTCTGCTTGATCTGCCGCGGAACTAAATAGCGAAACGCAATGTGGACTTTTTCCTCCTCTGTATAGCCCTGCAGCTCGATGATTTCCATGCGATCCAGCAATGGCTCCGGAATAGGGTCGAGCATGTTCGCCGTGCAAATAAATAGCACTTTAGACAGGTCGAAGGGCACGTCCAGATAGTTATCCCTGAAGGTAAAATTCTGTTCCGGATCTAAAGTCTCCAGCAGCGCAGAGGCCGGATCGCCGCGGAAGTCGCGGCCCAGCTTATCCACTTCGTCGAGCATGAAAACCGGATCGTTCGTCTCCGCGCGGCGCAGCCCCTGCATAATTTGTCCAGGCATCGCACCGATGTATGTACGGCGATGACCGCGGATCTCGGCTTCGTCGTGCATGCCACCCAACGAGATGCGCTGGAACTTGCGCCCAAGCGCACGCGCAATACTGCGCCCCAGCGATGTTTTGCCGACTCCGGGAGGGCCAACAAAGCATAGGATCGGCCCTTTCATATCCGGCTTCAGACGACGCACGGCCAGATAGTCCAGAATACGATCCTTCACTTTCTTCAGATCGTAGTGATCTTCATCCAGGACTTCCTTCGCCTTAGTAATATCGACTTCTTCGCCCGAAGATTTGGCCCACGGCAGCGCGACAAGCCACTCGACATAGTTCCTCGTGATCGAATAATCCGCTGCCATCGGAGACATCCGTGAAAGGCGGCCCAGCTCCTTGAGCGCCTCTTTCTTCACGTCCTCCGGCATGCCGCAGGATTCAATCTTCTGGCGCAGTTCATCGACGTCCTTCTGCCCTTCATCCATGTCACCCAGTTCCTTCTGGATGGCTTTCATCTGCTCGCGCAGGTAGTAGTCGCGCTGTGACTGCTGTACCTGATCCTGTACCTCAGACTGGATTTTGTTGCGCAGTTGCTGCACCTCAAGCTCTTTGGCCAGGTGCTTATTGATCCTCTGCATCCGTGCAACGATGTCGGATGTCTCCAGCAGTTCCTGCTTATCCGACATGCTCAGAATGGGCAACGAAGAGGCGATGAAGTCCACCAACCGGCCTGGTTCGTCGATGTTCAGAGCAATCGTCTGCAATTCGTCCGACAGGGTGGGCGAACCGGTAACAATCAGCTGAAACTGCGACAGCACGTTGCGCTGCAAGGCCTCGATCTCCGGGCTCTTATCCGGTTCCGATTCCCCGATGGATTCTACGGCTGCCGACATGAATGGGGTTATTTGACTGAACTCACTCAGGCGCACGCGCTCATTGCCTTCCGTAAAGACAAAAAGGCTCTGATTCGGCATCTTCACCACTTTGTGGATGGTGGCCAAAGTGCCAACTGAGTGGAGATCGGACGGTTGTGGAGCGTCCACACGCGCATCACGCTGCGCCACCACAACAATCATTTTCTCTTCGCCCAGGGACTGAATTAGCTGTATGGAGCTCTCACGGCCCACCGTCAAGGGCAGAACCGCATGCGGAAACAGCACGGTGTCGCGGACAGGCAATACGGGATAGACCGTTTTCTGGCTGTCCTGCTCCCGGGCTTTGCGTTCCCCTGGATGGATGATGCTTAAGAAATCGCTTGGCATTGAGTCTTCCTTTATCAAATCCTATGCACATTAGACGCTTAGAACTAGGGATGGTCGCATAATCTCAATATTTTCATATAAATCAATGAAAATAAATGACTTAATTGTTTTCCATGCCATTTCCCCGATCCAAAAGCCACCAAGGGTACTCTCTTGCTCATCGGCAACCTGCTCTGGTTGGACGAGAAATACGATTGGCTGGTTTTCTTCATTCCGGTTGAATTCGGGAAAAACTCACACCGTTGCCAATTATGGAAATTGCCAGTGATAGAAAGTGCAACTTGTACATTGCAGTTCAACTAGCTACGGAGTGATATCGGCCCAGTTCCTTCACCACTGGGCACAAACGCTGTAGATGGCTCAACGCAATATCGGCTGTCTCGGGGTGAGGCAGCTGAACATCTGCGCAGAACATATACTCCCAGGGACGCCCACGTACTGGACGGGACTCGATTTTTGTCAGGTTGAGATGCAACGAAGAGAAGACATCCAGAGCCTGTACCAGTGCGCCTGGTCTGTTCTCCAGAAAGAAGACCAGCGACATTTTGTTGGGAGGCTCAGGAACCGGTTCTGCAGCCTTTCCGCCCTGCCTGCGCTGCAGCAGCAGAAAGCGCGTAAAGTTTTCCGGACTATCTTCTATGCCTGCCAGCAGAATCTGGCCGCCATACTGCTCCGCTGCCTGCGTACTGGCGATGGCTGCCTGGGATGCAGTGCTGGATTGCAGAATGGTCTGCACGCTACCGGCAGTATCGTAATGGGCAACCGGCTCGATCTGAGGATGGTTCTCCAGGAATCTGCGACACTGCGCCAGGGCAACGGGATGCGAGAGTACGTGGGTAATTTTCTGGAGCGATGTGCCGGGCTGCACAATCAGGTTATGACGGATGCGCAGCAGTTTTTCCTGCACGATGCAAACGTCGTGCTCAAAAAGCAAGTCGTAAAACTCCACAACCGAACCAGCAAGAGAATTTTCGATAGGAATGACAGCTACATCTGCATGCGCGACAAGAACAGCTCGAAATACATCGGCTGCCGTGGTGCAAGGCACTATCATCGCGCCTGCCAGCATGGACTTGGCGGCTTCATGGCTAAAGGAGCCAAGCTCTCCTTGGATTGCAACACGCATGTGAGTGGAAGGTACCACAACACTTTCAGGTTAACGTTTCATGAAATCAAATAAAAGGGCATTATTTTTTGTTGTTATTTCATTTCCATAAAAGGTCTGCCGCAATAAAGAGAAAAAATACAACAGAAATGATTCCGTTCATGGTGAAAAAAGCTGCATTCAAACGCCGCAGGTCCTTGGGTGAAACCAGGAGATGCTCATATGCAAGCAGCAGCGCCACAGCGGCAATGCCGGCAATGGCAAGCTTGCCTAAGCCAAACAGAATGCTGAGCCAGACAAGCAGCAGAATCATAAAGACATGCATCAGACGCGCCATCCAGAAAGCTACGACAGCACCGTGCGCCTGAGGAATGCTGTTTAGACCAGCCTGACGGTCATATTCGATGTCTTGACAAGCATAGAGAGTATCGAAGGCCGCGACCCAAAGCACAACCGCAGCGGTTAGCACCAGGATGCGCGGATCCAGGCTTCCACGCACAGCAATCCATGCAGCAGCTGGGGCAACCCCGAGGGAAATCCCCAGGAAGATATGAGACCAGCGCGTGAAGCGTTTGGTAAGGGAATAAAAAAAAACGATAGCAAGCGCCAGCGGAGAAAGCAGAAGCGTCAAATGATTCAACCGGCTGGCGGAAAAAACGAACACGACACTGGCAACAGTGATAAATCCCAGGGTATAGCTGCGGCTGAGCAAACCCGCTGGAATCGCCCGCATCGCCGTGCGGGCATTGTTTGCATCAAAGCGGGCATCTACCAGGCGGTTAAACGCCATGGCGGCAGACCTGGCAGCAATCATACAGACTACGATCCAGCCCAGAACATGCCATGCGGGCAGGCCATGTGCAGCAAGCATGGCTCCCGTCAGCGCAAAAGGGAGCGCAAAAATGGAGTGCTCCCACTTGATCATTTCCAACGTTGTGCGTGTATTTTGGAGAAATTTCATCTTCACCATTGACTGTTTTCAGTCTAAAAGAAAATGCGGAGCACGCGCGTGGCTGGCATGCTCCGCATTCATTTCCTGGACTGAGATCAGTTTACTTCTTGTCGCTTTCCTGGCCAGCTACGATCAGGTTATTGGTGACATGAAACACACCGGGGACCTGATTGGCACGCAGACCAGCCATGTCCTTGTCCATTTGCTTGTCCACAACACCGTACAGCGTCACATTTCCATTTTGCACAGAAATCCGGATTGGTTTGGAGGGAACCATGGCGTACTGGCGCAGTGGGCCATAGTTATAAATTGCATTGTATTCCGCTCTGCGGACTCGGTTGTCCAAGGGCGAGACTGGATCCACCTGAATTTTGTTTTCGACGCTCTTCACGCCGGGCATGTAGGAGGCAAGGCCGACCGCAGACTGCTGGGTAATAGGATCTAGGGCATGACCGCCCAACAGGACGGCGCCGTTCTGTACCTGGACAGAAATCGCGCTAAAGACCTGTCCGAAGCCAATACGGTCCATCTGAATCTTGCCAAGGAGCTTCTGCTGCAGGACCTGGTCCGGCACGTTCGGGCCACCAACAGCAATATTGTCCGTCACCTCTTTGACGCCTTTTACCTTCTTGGCTTTCTTCATGGCATCCGCTTTGTAAGCAAAGAGGTCCACTTCTCCAGATAGCGTTACATTGCTACCGTTGACATTCACGGTAACACCGGAAAATTGCTTATCTTTCAATTGCCGGCGAACGTTGGCTTGAATCTCTGCATCCTTCGACGCATCTGCCTGGGCAAATAGATATCCGTTGCTGGTAATAAATCCGGGAGCGACAACATAAACGGCTGCAGCGATCAAGCATGCTGCCATAACCCGCCGCACATGTATTCTGCTTTTTATAAATTGCATCATTACCACTTTCCTCCGCTGGCCGATTTGATTTTTATATCGGAAGCTACCGGGCCGAATCATACGACAACCATAGGCATTAATGGAAGAACTGAAATGTATTATGCCCCGATATGGGATACATTTCAGAGAAAACGAGAGCCGCCGGCAAAAAAATGATATTTCGATGACATCTGGTCAAAATCAGTGCCGTTTGCCCCGGATTTGAAAGTAGAGACTGAAAACATCTGCCTCGTCACGCACGGCTATGATCGAAAGGTTGCGCGTAATGTTGTATTGCGCCTGTAGCAACTGCTGCGCCGTTGTATTGACGTTCGTGGCAAAGACCAGTGTCAGATCTCTGCCAACCTGCTGCTCCACCGTAACCCTGGCGGTAGACTGACCCAGCACACCGACAAAGTTTGGGTCCACCCGAACACTGGCAACTCCGAAGAGTTGTTGGACGCGGGTGCTCACCGCAGCATTTAAGGCACCCCCCAGAAGGGCTTCCGTGGTTGGATTGCCGCCAACTTGCTGCTGTTCCCCATATCGCGTGGCTTCTTCATTGGTGCGCCCTAATGTCAGCAATGCCAGTACGTCGGCCTGGGACAATGGAGGCTCTGAACGATAGTTGATCTGCAGCTTGCTGGATGGCCCATTCACACCAATGATGATGTCGTAATTACGTACTCTAGCGGTTGCTTCCAGATTCACTTCGGGATCGATTGTCACCGGGTTGGTAAATACGATGTCCCCGCGCTGCAATATATACTGCGTACCGGCGAAGGTTGCTTTCCCCTCTGAAACGTCAATTCTGCCAAGCAGCGAAGGGCTGGCCAAAGTGCCGCGGACGTGCAGGTTCACATCCCCGGCCAGCGTAGCGAAGGAGTTCTGAAACCCCAATTGCTGCGATGACGTGACTTGAACGTCGAGGCGTATCTGATTCAATATGGACGTTGGATCCGGTGGCGCACTTATGGATTGGCTTGCTGCGGCCAATGCAGCCAAATCCGTATTCTTGCTAATTGCAAAGCGTGTCAGTTGGACTTTACCACGAAGCAAAAGCGCATCTGGCGCTCCGTCGAGATGCAGATTTAGACCTACAGTAGAAGTAACGCCTCGCGGGTAACGAATGCGAATCTCTTTGGCATTCGCAGCAACATCCAGATAGAGTCCGTTGCGGAAGTTAATGTAGCCGGTAAAATCCACCTTGCCGCCACCGGTATAACCACTAAGTTGTTGGATGACGAGCCGGTCGTTATCAAAAATCAGCGTGCCATTCATTGCGCTCAAACCATTGGTCAAATTCATCACGCTGATTTCCAGATTGTCGACATGGACGTTCCCTGCAAGACGCGGGTTATGCAAGGTGCCGCGAGCATTGACGGAGAAATCGACATGTCCGGAAGCACTCAGATCATCATTGAACGTCTTGGCCAAAGCGGCGTTGATTCCACCTTCTGCATGCCCGCGAATGCGCTGGTCTCCCAACAGATTCGCGGTCCCCTGCACCTTGAGGTCCGTATTTTTCCCCTTAATGTGAACAGGGAGCAATTCCACGAGACCATTCCGCACGGAGAATTGCACCGGGCCATCCGTCTCAAGTGGAATGTCATTTACCGTAACGGAGAAACGATCCAGATTCGCCTCGGCTTGAAGCCGACGCAGCTGTTGCAAGGGGCCACTCAACTGAACCTGCCCACGTATAGCGGATTTACCCGTGATGCCCGAGTGCGTAAACATCTGCAATACAGGGTCAATATTGAAATCTGTAAATTGCAGCTTAAGCTGTGCCGGCAGCCCTGGCGTTAACTGAATCTGGCCACCAGCTTCAAAATGTGTATCGAGCAATTGCGCACGGGAAGTGAGCAACAAGGTCTTGCCGTGCAGATTTGCTTCTGCACGCACCTGACCCATCGGCTGGCCATTCAGCATGACGTTGTCGAGGATCAGTGAACTTGTGGCTACAGGAGTCATCAAGGTTCCAGTCACCTGCACATGAATGCTGCCCGTGCCACCCACAGAGGCACGCGTGGCCTGCAGAGAGCGGATTTGTGCCAGATCAAATTGCTGCCCGGTAATCGATCCCTCCATGGCATGGGAGAGGTAGTCGTAGGCAACAAAGCCCGATGCAGAGCCGCCTGCGGAGCGGACACGAATATCGCTTGCCTCCACCGTGTGCCCGAAGGCACTCAATTTGCACGCAGCCAGCGCTATCGGCTGATTCGCAATATTCAAGCCGGTGATGATAATTGCGCCTGTTCCAGTCAAATTCTCAAGCGTGCCGTGTACCTGGGCATTTGCCGAAACTTTTCCCGCAGCCGGGAATGTGCTCCCGGTAATCGCCAGCAGGTCCGGTATCGAGGCATCCGTAATATGTGCGTCGGCGATCAAACTATTTTGAGCGTTGTAGGCGTACTCCCCTTTGCTTATCAGCACCGGGCGTAGCTGCGCATTGGCGTGCAGGATGGTCTCTCCGCGTGCCATAACAACATGCCGAGCCTGGATCTCCGATGGAACATAGCTGACATCGGCCTGCAGTGAATCCCACTCCAATGCATGGGTGGGCGGCGATGCAGCGGGTTCTGTGTGATTCGCATCGAAATGCGGTAGCTCCGTCGTAAAGCGATGCGCGACGATGTGCCCATTTAACTGGGGTTCCAGCAGCGCGCCAGAAAATTTACCTTGAAACGTAGCATTCCCGAGCAAATGTATGGGGAGATTTAGCATACGGCTCGTTGACAGACCGCCAGCAACAATTGCTGAAGAAGCACCAATGTCTTTTGCAGACGATTTGGGAGATGTATCGGCCAAAACGTAAAGCAACCGGTCAAATTCGCGGAGATGCTGCACTGTCACCGTGCCGCTCATGGCGCTATCCAGATCTTCCGGAATCAAACTCAGCGTGCCGGTTGCATGGACTTCCGTTCCGGGAGTAGTTAAGTCCGCCTGCTGAAAAACCAGATGCTCATAATCTCCGAGATAGTCGGCTTTCACAAAACCGCTTACCGGAATGGATCCGCGACGCACTCGCAGCTCAGGGCGAAATGTGAGGTCACCATGGACATCCAGTGCTTCTCCCGGGCCATGCCAGAATGCATGAACTGGACCGGTGACTTCCGCACTGAACCCTATATCGTCAAACCGGCGCGGCGCCACGGCAGCCAGAACCAGTGGAGAAGGCAGGTCCGCAACCGTAGCTTCCAGCGAAGCCTGAAGCTGTTGCGATTTGTAGGCAACAACGGGAGCTTTTTTTGTGCGGGTTTTTTTTGCGCCAAACCAATGTTTCTTTTTAGGCGCTGGCTGCGGAATCGGGGGCGGGCCATACATCCAATTCGTCAGCTTCAGCGTGCCGTCCACGCGGCCTCGACCATCAAGGACGGACTTGACCTGTGTAAACAGCATCGTAGTGTTATCCAGATGCACCTGCGTTTGCAATGTCACATGCCGCAGAAGTAACCAGGGCGCGGTGAATCCACCCTCTCGCACCGAAACATTCCCGTCGAGGGCAAATTCTCCGTCTGCTTTGCCCGCAGCGCGGAGGTCGACTTGTGCTATGCCGTTACTCAACGGGCTGTATCCGGTAACGGCACCGACTTCATGCAGATCGACCTGTCCTTTCGCATTGGCATTCCAAACCGGATGGGCATAATTTGCCAGCGACCCCGTCACAGTCAATTTCGATGAGGCCGTGCTCCATTCCATATGCGTTATGTTTGCGGCCTGCTTTGTAATGTCGATATCCGCCGTGAATGCGGAGCGTGACTGCAGGTCTTTTTGCAAACGGAAGGTGAAGTCCTGCACGGACAGAGAGGCCTGATAGTGGCCCGTCGTTGCGACGTATTGAATCAACAACCCCAACTTCTCGGCTGAAAGCTCCCATGGGATCACATGATCGTTTATCAGGATCAAGCCGTTGTTGACATGCGTATCGTCTACGGCCAGATCAAACAATATTTGCGGCAGTGAGGAGGTTTGACTCTGCGTTTTGGGATGTGGCTGGTTGGTGGTGCCATCCGGATAAACAATGAGATGGAACACTGGATGGTTGATCAAAATACGCGAAAGACCAATTTTGGGTCGGAAGAAAGAGAGAATCTTCGCGTCAATCTCCAGGTGATCGACATGCAAGTATGGAATCTGGTCTGCAGCTTCTAATCCATGAATCGTAAGTCCATCGACTGCGATGTTCAGATGGATTACACTCCAGTGAAATTTTTTAATTTCGACTCGGCCTCCAGTAGCCTTTTCGAGTGTCGAAACCACGGCATTTTGTACGCGGGTAGAAAATCGTTCGGACGAAACGTACACGTACACCGCAGAAAAAACAATAAGCCCCAGAACTGTTGTGGCAACAGCGGCATAAAAAACATGCCGCAAGTGTATGCGTTGCAATAGCTTTGATGGGCGGGGCGGCATTACGACGAACCTCCCACGCTGGCATATGCGCGATCGACGATATGCACTTCTCCCTGGCTGCGCAGGTTCTTCAACCAATCATTCAGCAAAGCGGTGATATGCTGTTGCTGCAATATCTCTCGAATACGTGCTGCAACTTTTCCAACTGGGGGCGGATCTGTCTTCTCGTGAGCAAACTCCGGAAGTAGCACCTTCTGGTAATACGTTTTTACATCTGCCTGGGAAACGCGAACAGTAGCGCCAAAGCGCCAGTTGATGAACTTGAGGATCTGCAATCGCTGGCGCATACGATCATAGACCTCTTGTTCGGTAAATCCCTGGGTCTGCAGAAATGCCTTCCAGCCATCTGAGGTGGAACATGCATCATGTGCACAGGCTGGAATATCCTTCTTAAGTTGGACAATACTGGCATCGACCTGCTGATTGCTAACAACAGAAAACGCAGGCTGTAACAAACGTTCTCTGTTAATCAAATCTCTGTCGATAAGCCGATTCAGTGCATCCTCATCAGTATTCTCCGACGCTGGAAGAGCGGAGGATTGCAGTGCCGTAAAACGCATCTCGTCTTCCAAGTCACTCTGCAGTATTACCTGATCCCCAACAATGGCCACGACATGATCTAATTCCACTGCGTGAGCCGCGTCAACGGACTGTGTCTCCGTTGCTTTTTGGGAGGAAGGATAGGCAAAGGCGGACATCGTAGCTGCAAATAAAATGGTTATGGCCGCAATTCTGCCCGGGACAGCAAAACCAACGCTGTCACTCCACCAGCCACCCGCACTCAGCCACTTGCCCATTAAAAAGCCTGCCCTACGCTAAAGAAGAAGTTGAAGCGACCGGAGTTCCCAACATAAGGCGGTTGTCCGTTGTATGTCACAGTGACTGGGTAGAACGTTGGATTCAGGTTGTAGCTGAAATCCACCCGAATCGGGCCCACCGGAGTTTTATAGCGGAGACCCGCGCCGACTGCTTGAGAGTTGTAATTAAAATTGCATGCCGGGTCCTTCGTAGTCAGGTTGTAACACGTGCTGCGATTCGGCTGGCGTGCCCGAATCAAACTTGGCCAGATATGGCCAACCGTGTCATAAACGTTGCCCATGTCATTGAAAATCGCAAAGCCTAGATTGTTCCCGATGTAAGGTAAAGCGATCGGAGGAATCCGCAACTCCGTGCTATTGATAAACGCGCCCGCACCACCGACAGGGTATCCGGTCTCCAAATCCCGCGGACCTGCAGAGTTAATGGAAAACCCGCGATGCGATGTTGCGCCGCCTGCATAGAGACGTTCCGGCAAGGGGATGGTGCCATAGCTCGGATCTCCATATATATCCTCCACACCGATCCGCGTGCTGCGCGCCAATACCCAATTCTGTTTATTCAGCTTGAAATAATTCGATTGCGTGACATCGATACGATTGAAGTCCGCCTGCGCGCCAAACCCAGACCAGGCAAAGAACTGCTGAGCCGAAAAATACCATCCCCGTGTAGCGTTCAATGGATCATTTCGTGTGTCATGCACCCATGTAACTCCAGGGCCGCTGACGCGTGCTGGTTGTGCAAGTATTGGCACTTCATCGGAGCTGATCTGCAAATCGCTGAGAGTGATATACCGATAGGCGAACGAGTAGATGAACGTATCGGTCTTGGTGGGTCTGTTGGTGAGACGAACCGATCCTAATATGCTGGAGGCATTGTAGGTCGTGATGTCCTGGCTTTGCACATATCCACCACTGATGGAGAAATCCAGAGTTGGGTGGCCACGGAAGTTGGGGCTTTCAAAAAGCATCGTCGCCTGCTTCTCCAGACTGCCATAGGCTGTCTGCAATGTGAGCGTCTGGTTTCTTCCTCTAAAATTGATGCGACTGACATCAAAAGAAACACGTTCGCTGACACCGAAGGAACCATTCGGAGTACATGAGTAGCCATTCGGCTGATTTTGGGATGAACAATTTGTTTGTGGCGTACCTGTCTGTACCTCGATTCCCAAACCATAGTCATAATTCCAGCGATGCGCCTCTGTCAGGTTGATCAGAACATCTTTATCCTGTTGTTCTCCATGAGGATTGACGACCGCAGCATCCACCTCGGAAAAGAGTGCGAGATTGTTGAGACGACGCTGCGTATCCAGTAATGCGCTGCGATCCAGCGGATCTCCGTGATGCAGTTCCAGCCGGGAATACACAACCTGTGGACGCGTGTAACGCACGCCGCTGACCAGCACACGGTTGACGAAGAACTGCATACCTTCACTGATATTGAAGTCCACATCCACAATATCCGGATTTTCTACCTCAACATGCTGGGTGACTTTCATTTCGACCTGCAAAAAACCATGCCGGTAATAGTCGGTGAGAATGGCCGTGCGGTCCCCGGCCAGATTCGACACTGAGTAAGGCTGTCCTGCACGTGTGTTGATCTGCTGCAATAAATCTGCAGACGATATTTGCTTGGCACCGAGCAATTGCAGCTTACCAATGCGTTGCTGCGGCCCTTCTTCGATCTGATACTGCACCTTAATTCCAGAAAGCTTCTCTGCCCCGGCAGCCTGCTGCAGATCGGAATCTGATACATGTGTTACGACCTTCACCTTGCTGAAGCCATTGCTCTTGTACAAGGCTGTGATGGAGTTCACGTCGTTTTCCAACAAAGACTGACTGAAGAGGCCATAGCGATTCAATGCACTGGCCTTCACGACGCTCAACCGTTCCTGAATCGTATCGGCATCGAAGTAATGATTGCCGCTGACATGCACCGATACAACTTTGCGCCGCGCTCCCCGCTCGATTTCGTAAACAATCAAATCCTCGCCCGGGCTGGGATGACGCATGACATGTTTTACAGACACATCAAAGTAACCCTGTTTTTGGAAGTGGTCCCGTAAATTGCGGTCTCCCTCGTTTAACAGGTCAAGATCGACTGTTGCTTCGTCATACACCGGGATCAGGCGTTTCAGATCATAGTTGGAGACATGTGCGCCGGTAGCACTGATGAGCACAAGCGGACCGCGATCCACTGAAAAGTCGAATCCCACGCTATTCCCGCCGATGTTGAATTGCTGCTTGTCCCCGTTCACGGTAGCTTCCAGACGACTCTTCTTCTGATAGTTTTTCCGTAAACGTTCCAGCGCACGGGACATCGTATCTGCCTGCACCTTAGTGCCATCTTTTAACTTGGCGATTTTCCGAAATCTTGACAGATCCATCCCTGGATCGCCTGTGACGGACACAGTTCCCACAATTGCCTGTTTACCAAGCACCACGCTATAGATCACATTGACTTGATTGCTTGTGTCTGTCGGCTGGGTCTGCGCATGAATCTGCGATTGATAATATCCGGACTGCTCCAGGGCTTCTCTCAGGTATTCAGTTGCCTGCTGCAACGACTGCTGCGTAAATTTTGTGCCAATTTCAAGCCGTGTCGCGCGTTGCAATTGAGCTGAAAATATATCTTGTTTTACTCCCACAATGCGCACGCTATGGAGAAACATCTGAGGTTCTCCCTGGAAAATAATGATCGCCTTGTTACCTTGCCGGATGCCCTTGGCTGCAATATTTGCATATAACCCTGTGGCAAACAGCTGGCGTATGCTGGCGCGAAGGTTCTCTGGTTCAAATGGAGTTCCGGTGCGCAGCGTGAGTTGCCTGGTCAGCGCACCCAGTTGTTGCGCTGGGACACCTTCAAAACGCAACTCCGTGACGATCAGTCCTTGCCATGCCTGGAGGGTGTCGTTGATGGTCAGACCGGTATGCGGCGCAATCGCTGCAGAGCCGTGGACGGCAGTTGGCGAGTCAGCCTGCTGTTGCGCGGCTGTGGCGTTTGTAGAGGCTGCACAAGTAAGCAGGCAAAGTACCAGGGGAATTTGCCACCACCCCTCGAACAACGCGACTCTCGCTTTCGGTTTGCATTGCTTCAACAACACACTGACTCGGCACCAGAGGGCATTTGCCCTCCGCTCTCATAGATTCAATAAGCTTCAGCAGGTGAACCATATTCCCAACCAGCGTTCAATGCTCACCGGGAACGCTGCATGAGTAAGGATACGCAAACCACCTGGGATCGTCGATGAAATGTGGTATGCCGGAATAGATTTCACGAGTCCAGTCCATCCCTGCCAATGCGCCAACACTACGGCCGCCAATAAATGAGCGCCCTTCTCGACGCCTATACTAGAGTAGATGCATAGGAACTCGCACACGGAAACCGCACCAACCGAACCGATCGATGAGCGCTATTCCCGGCAGGTCTTGTTTTCTGGAGTCGGAGCGGAAGGACAACAAAAGCTGGCTACCGGGCATGTCGCCATCGTAGGCTGTGGAGCGACGGGAGCGGCAGTTGCTGGATTGTTGGCCCGCGCAGGCGTCGGCACGCTTACTTTGATCGACCGCGACTATGTGGAATGGAGTAATCTGCAGCGGCAAATGCTCTTTGATGAAGCGGATGCTGCTGAATCGCTGCCCAAGGCAGAGGCCGCGCGGCGCAAAATTGCCCGATTCAACAGTCATATTCAGGTAAAAGCTCATGTGGCCGATCTGGTGCCGGAGAATATTCACGCACTGCTACAGCACGCACATCTAGTGCTGGACGCTACAGACAATTATGAAACCCGGTACCTGCTGAATGACTATGCGGTGGAGCAGGGGAAACCGTGGATCTATGCCGGCGCCGTTGGCTCCTACGCTGTCACCATGAATATTCTCCCAGGGGAGACGGCCTGCCTGGCATGCATTTTCGCCAAGCCGCCCTCCGGTGAGATCGAAACCTGCGACACCGCAGGCATTCTGAATCCAGCTGTCAATTTTGCTGCTTCGGTCGAAACGGCAGAGGCCATGAAGTATCTGGTGGGTGCCCAGGACCGCATGCGCCGCACACTGCTGGCGTATGACGTCTGGAACAATGAACTCTCGGAGCTGGATGCTGCCCGTCCTCACGCAGACTGTGCTGTTTGCATCGGCCGAAAATTTGAACACTTGTCAGGGGAAAAGCGGCCGCATATTACGCTCTGCGGGCGAAATTCGGTGCAGATTCATGAGCACCAGCGTCCGGTGGATTTCGCTGAACTGGAGCTGCGGCTGCGCGCCCACGGTACAGTACGCTACAACGATATGCTGTTGCGTTTTGAGCGTGGGGAATATCGTATGACAGTTTTCAAGGACGGTCGCGCCATGATTCAAGGCACAACCGATGTTGGCCTGGCACGAAGCCTGTATGCTCGATTTATTGGAAACTAAAGATTAAAAAGGATTTCCAGTGGTTGGGGCAACTCAGACCCACCGTGAAGACCTCTAATTGGAGAACGCTTTAGTTGGAAATTGCCAATGCGTTAGACGACGGAAAGAAGACTGGATACAGGATGAAGAGTAGCTTGCACACAGCAAATGTTCCCGAGTCGCCAGCAGCCGTACAACCTCTGCCCAAAGAGGCGCGCCCTCATAATACGCAGCAGCGTCGAAATCCGCCCATTGCGGGCGAATTGGAGGCGATTGCACAGGCGCAACAGGGAGATGGCAGCGCTTTCGAGAAACTTTATAACCTGCATAAGCGCCGCGTATATTCGCTCTGCTTACGCATGCTGGGCAATGTGGCCGAAGCCGAAGACCTGACGCAGGAAGCTTTCATGCAACTGCATCGTAAGATCGGCACCTTCCGTGGCGACTCTGCCTTTTCTACATGGCTGCATCGCATGGCAGTCAATGTCGTATTGATGCATCTACGCAAGAAGGGTCTGCCTCAGGTGTCTCTGGAAGAGGTTCTGGAGCCAACCCAGGAAGACGGCCCTCGCAAAGATTTCGGCACCCGCGATCTGGTGCTTTCCGGCTCCATCGACCGGGTGACGCTGGAGCGCGCCGTAGAGGATCTGCCGCCAGGCTACCGTCTGGTCTTTGTACTGCATGATGTGGAAGGCTACGAACATAATGAGATAGCAGGCATGCTGCAATGCTCCATTGGGAACAGTAAATCGCAACTGCATAAAGCCCGCATGCGACTGCGCGATTTACTGCGTCAGACAGTCAGCTCAGAGGCACGCCCATGAATCATTCCAAGAAGACCATCCGACCTAATGTCAGCGAAGACTGCCACGCATTTCAGGCGCACCTGCCAGAGCTGTTTGAGACGGGTGAAGACCTCGGGAAGCATCCCCATCTGGCAGGTTGCGCCTCCTGCTCAAACCTGGTGCGCGATCTGGAATACATCGCCGCGCAAGCCAAGCTTCTACTGCCGCTGCATGATCCGAGCCCGGCAGTTTGGGAAAACATTCAATCTGCGCTGAACAAACCGGAAAGCCGCAACAAACGGAACGCATAATATCTGCCCTGGCGGCAGGCTGTTGACTGAGCAGGTTCCCGACTAGCAGGCGTGGCACGCCTGCTACAATCACGCATCTGCAACCATTCCGATATGCAACCTGCTATGCAAGAATCACCACAAATGTCGCCACCGGTTCGGATCGTCCTGACTGGCTTTATGGGCGCTGGGAAAACAACCGTAGGGCGTCTGCTTGCCGAGCGGCTGCGGTGGGCCTTCTTTGATCTGGATGACACAGTAGTGCAGTCCGAAGGACAAAGCATCGCATCCCTTTTTGCGACTGTCGGAGAAGCAGCCTTTCGCGAGCGCGAGCATGCGGCACTCCAGCGTGTCTTGCCAAGAGATTTCATGGTGCTGGCGCTGGGCGGAGGGGCCATTGAGTCAGAAGCAAATCGCACGCTACTGCACTCCATGCCTGAGACACGTGTCATATTTCTGGAGGCTCCGCTGGCCGTCCTGGTAGCGCGTTGCGAACAGGAACAAGCTCGGCCAAAGGGGCAACCAGCCATTCGACCAATATTGGCGGACCGGGAGCGATTGGTACAGAGATTTACCGAACGCCTGCCGCATTACCGTACGGCCCATCTCACGATAGCCACGGCTGACCGGGAACCGGCAGATACCGTTGAAGCGATCATGACAACATTCAATTTAAGTTTGAAGTTGCCGTCCCATCCCTGATAATCCAAATCAAGAGACCCTTCATGCTGCCTACGATAGACACCCCGGGGCCAATCACAAACCGCAACCTGCGCGGCGATATAGTTTTTACTTTTGCACTAGGGGTGGGTCTCTATGTCGCATGGCTGGTACGGGATGTTCTTGCTGTGATGTATATGAGCGGCCTGTTTGCTGTTGTGCTGGCACCTGTCGTGCGTGGCGTCATGCGTCTCCGTATTGGCAAATGGCATCCTGGCCGCGTCATAGCAATTTTTATCCTGACATTCGGACTGCTTGGGTTGGCGTCTTTATTCATGGTTTTGACGCTGCCACCAATGGTTCGCGACATCACAGACTTCCTGAAGGAATTACCCAATCGCAGCGAATCCCTCATGAGTCGTGTCCAAGACATCCCGCTGGTGCGCAAGGTCGATTTCCCCATGATAGCTATCAAGCTGAAGCAAAGCGCATCGCAATATGCCGGCGATATTCTGTACTCGCTAACCAACTGGGCTGCGAAGCTGTTCGACATCATTACATGCATCGTGCTGACCGTCTATTTCATGATTGAAGGGGAGCATGTTTATTACTGGTTCTTGTCGATGGTCCCCATCGAGAGACGGGAGCGGTTGGATGAGACATTACGACGCGCCTCCATACGCATGGGTGGCTGGCTGCTCGGACAACTCACGCTGATGCTCATTCTCGGCATAACCAGCGGTATCGTCTTTACTTTTCTGCATGTCCGGTACTCTTTTGTGCTGGCAACTCTTCTAGGGGTTTCCAACATTATCCCAGTCATGGGAGCCCTGGTTACTGGAGCACTCGCATTATTGGCTGCGGCGATGGACTCGTGGTCCAAAGTTCTTTACGTCTTCATCTTCGGCATAATTTACGCACAGGTGGAGAATGCCTATATCACTCCGCGAATTATGCGCACCCGAGTGAATCTTGCCGGGACGGCAGTCATTATCGCGTTGCTCGTCGGCGCTAAATTGGGAGGCATTGCAGGGGCCATGGTCGCTGTTCCTACAGCGGTCCTTGTAGCTGTTCTGCTGGATGAATATTTCATCAACATCCATGCCGCGGTTCTGACCAAGAGTGGCGAGCTTTCTCCTCCGTCGGGTAAGTAATTGCCATCGCGGAACCTTTGTCCATGCGTAACAAAACAATGCGCAGGGCTCTCTACGATCCGTCTGTGTTCTCAGGCTTTGTTATTCTAGAAAGTGACAGACGGCGATTTTTTCTTATCCGCTATGTTCGTGCATGAGTACCGTCTCCACTTCTCTATCTCTATGGCTAGTGCACACATCCACACGACAGCAACCTCTTTCATGGTGGTGCAGGCGTGACCACGGCAGCCACTGAGTCTTCCACAGGCCTGGATCCTATCCCTGAAACCGGTCCTCCTGTTCCGACGGATGCGGTCATCCGAAAAACTGCGACCTCATCAAAAGCTGTTTTTTTTCTTCGCGATACCATAGAAATCTTCAAGCTGCGCGTTACCGCAATGGTAGTGCTGACGGCGTGGGCCGGTTTTCATTTAGGCTCTGTGCAATCTGGCATCAATTCTTTCAATGCGACACTGCTGGACACGCTGCTGGGAGTCGCGTTGGTCTCCGGCGGTTCCAGTGTTCTGAACCAGGTATTTGAGCGCCGGACTGACGCGAAAATGCGCCGCACTGCACAGCGCCCCCTGGCTGCGGGGCGAATGGGATTGCTCTACGGTGTCCTTCTGGGTATGGCCACTATCGCCAGCGGCTCACTTTGGCTTGCCTATCGCACTAACCCAGTCACCGGGATGCTAACACTCCTGACCGCGGTCACCTATGTGTGCATCTATACACCGCTGAAGCGATACACCACGCTGGCTACCTTTATTGGCGCCTTCCCAGGAGCGATGCCTCCCTTGATCGGTTGGACGGCTGCACGCGGAGCAATCGAGTGGCCTGCTGTCGCGCTGTTCGCCATCCTCTTCGTCTGGCAGATACCGCATTTTATGGCCATCGCGTGGCTCTACCGGGAGGACTATGGCAGGGCCAGCATTCGCATGCTGCCCGTCGTGGAACCCGATGGATGGTCCACCGCAATTGAGGCGTTGATCTACGCGATTCTAATGATTCCTGTTAGCCTGCTGCCCTATTACCTGCACGTGGAAGGACGCTGGTATCTAGCCTGTGCAACCCTTTTAGGTCTGATCTATTTGCTCTATACAGTACGGTTTTTCCGTATTGCGCACGCCCCCAAAGCAAGCGAGTCACGCAGCTATGCCCGCGCTCTGCTGAAGGTCAGCGTGATTTATCTGCCTCTGCTGCTGACAGTGATGATGCTGAACGCACATCGCGTGAAGGAGTTAGTGCCATGACCACGATGGAAGACACCGCACGGACCACAGATACGGCGACCAAAACACAGTCGCAAATGAGAGTTCCCTTTCCGATTGAACTGGAGCATCTGACGCATGACTACGGGACGCGTGTGGCGCTGAACGACCTGAGTTTTCGCGTACAGCCCGGCGAGATCTTCGGTCTGCTTGGCCCCAATGGAAGTGGCAAAACGACATTGTTTCGCATTCTGTCCACATTGATGGTTCCCTCCGGAGGCCACGCGCGCATTGCGGGATTCGATGTTGCCACTGAACCGAATCGTGTACGCCAGTCAACCGGCATCGTCTTTCAGGCGCGCAGCGTGGACATCAAGCTGACCGTGGCAGAAAATCTGATGCACCAGGGCCATCTCTATGGATTGAGCGGTTCCCGGTTGCAACAACGGTCAAAGGAGGTACTGGCACGCGTTGGATTGACCGATCGCGCGAAAGAAATGGTGGAGACGCTTTCCGGTGGCCAACAGCGCCGCGTGGAACTGGCGAAAGGGTTGATTCACTCCCCGGCAGTCCTGCTGCTGGATGAGCCCTCAACAGGTCTCGATCCAGGCGCAAGACGCGATCTATGGCAGTATCTGCGCATTCTGCGTGATGAGCAAGGCGTCAGCGTTCTGGTGACCACACACATGATGGAAGAGGCGGAACACTGCGACCGTCTTGCCATTCTGAATAGCGGCAAACTGGTTGCCTTCGGTACTCCAGCAGAACTGAAGGCCGAGATCGGCGGCGATGTTGTGCAATTCGAAACGGCCAGCCCGGAGGCTGCCTCGCAACTGGCGGCACGCATAGCAGAACGCTTTGTCGTTGCTCCTACGGTTGTCGGCAACACAGTTCGACTGGAACGCGAACAAGGACATCGCTTTGTGACGGATGTCGTGGAGGCCTTTCCGGGACAGATCGACGGCATCTCGGTCGCCAAGCCAAGTCTCGAAGATGTCTTTATCCATCGAACCGGGCACCGCTTCTGGACCGATGCCAATTCTGGCGATGCTTTGGCGAAGGAGAAATCATAATGGCTACCATGACGGTACCTGTACAGACAGCAGCAAGCACTCCATCTTCCGGCCTCTGGACACCGGCCTACTCTTTATGGCGGCGCGAGCTGGTTCGCTTCTATCGGCAAAAGGCCCGCGTGGTTGGTGTGATTGCCTCACCACTTCTCTTCTGGCTGGTGCTGGGGTCGGGATTTGCCCACACCTTCCATAGTTCTGCGGGGCCCGGCGGCGAAAATGCATCGACACATTACCTGGGTTACTTCTTCCCCGGCGCCATTGTGATGATCGTGCTGTTTACGGCCATCTTCAGTATGATGTCGCTAATCCAGGATCGTAACGAAGGCTTCCTGTTGTCAGTGCTGGCTGCGCCCATTCGCCGCTCTGCAATTGTGCTGGGAAAAGTGCTTGGCGGAGCAACATTGGCAGCGATTCAAGGTTGGGTATTCCTGATCTTCGCGCCTCTCGCCGGAGTGCATATCGGTGTCGTCAACATCGCCTACAGTATGCTGATCATTGCATTGTCGTCCTTCGCATTGACAGCGCTGGGCTTCGCCATTGCGTGGCCAATGGATTCTACTCAGGCATTTCATGCGGTCATCAATCTGATTTTGATTCCGCTCTGGCTACTGTCCGGCGCATTGTTTCCGGCCAGTGGGGCTTCCGGCTGGCTGCGATGGGTGATGCGGCTGAATCCCCTGACCTACACCGTAGATGCGCTGCGCAATGGCTTGTTTCCGACGCAAGCTACGGACTTTTCTCCAGCAACCAACCTGATCGTGACTCTTGGATTTTGTGCAGTTGTCTTCGCCGCCTCATGGGCCATAGTGAATCGTAGAACCAACAAGCCCGCAGCATAAAACGGGATTTTTGCAACACGGAGTAAACCGCGAATGGCGAAGTTAACAAATCGTATGCAGGTGGAACAAACCAACACGCGTGGCCCTATCGCGGGCATGGTGGTGCTGAGCGCTGCAGCCACGGCATTCCTGCTCTGGTTGTTGTATGTGCATCACGCACCACCGGAATTCGCACAGAGCCTTCTCTTTCTGCCAGCGCTGAATGCCGTATTCAATGCTTGCGCCGCTACGGCTTTGATAACGGGCTTTGTGTTTATCCGCCGCAAGGAAATTGCCGCACACAAAGCTTCGATGATCATGGCCTTCGTTTTCTCTTCCTTATTTCTGGTGAGTTACATCACCAATCATGCTCTGCACGGCGACATGATTTTCCCTGGCCACGGCACAGTGCGCACCGTCTACCTCGGCATTCTGATAACGCATGTTCTGCTGTCTGTCGTCGTGCTGCCAATGATCCTGATTACTTTTTATTTTTCATTGAGTGGACGCTTCCGGCTGCACAAACGGATTGCACGCTTTACGTTTCCAATCTGGCTGTACGTTTCTGTCACCGGCGTCGTGGTATATGCCATGCTCGATTGGTGGCGCTGAAGGAAGTACGCAAATTTATGCCGGTAACAATGAAAACACCGAAGATGAATCCTGCAAAAGCAGCGGAAACCGCGCCCATGGCAGATGACGGGACGCGTACGCTGCTGCGTAGCGGCTTCTGGATATTGTTGACTGGCATACTGGCGGGATTGTCCATACCGATTTTCTTCGGCGGCATTGGTATTTATGGTCCGCACTCCAATGCAGGCTGGCTGGCGTTTATCGTACTGATGATGAATTGCCCTTTTGGCCTGATGCTGTTTCTGCTGGGTGTGACCAAGTGGCTGCGAAATCGCCGCCTTCGCAAAAGCAGCTAGCGGAACGCGAATGCCCCCGGTTATTCTGCCCGCAAAGCTTCCACTGGATTGACCGACGCTGCCCTCCGTGCCGGGATAAAGCTGGCCAGAAGCGCTGAGACACCCAGTAAGGCAGCAACCGCTACCAGCGTCGTCACGTCCCACGAATGGACGCCAAAAAGCAATTTGCGCATCAGTGTTGCCGCAATCACAGAACAGGTCAGACCGGCACAGATGCCCAGCACGGTCAACCATCCCGCCTCTTTCAAAATCAACTGATACACGGAGCTGCGTTGCGCGCCGAGCGCGATACGCACGCCAATCTCTCGCGTTCTCTGGCTTACCGAATAGGCAATCACACCGTATAGTCCCACCACGCTCAGCAGTAACGCCATGGCAGCAAAGCCGCCCACCAGCCACGCTGCGGAACGATGCAGATACGCAGTTTGCGAATCATGGATGCGTTCGTTCATGCTGGCTTCGTTGTACATAACAATGCCCGGGTCAATTTGATGCATCGTGGTCACCACTGTCGGTAGCAGCGATTGCTCCGCTTGCGAGACCCGAACCACGATGGAAAACCATTCCGCTGAATTTTGCTTGAAAGGAAGATAGATGGCCGGATAGTTCCCTCCATCCAGCGCCCCCTCTTGAATGTTTCCGATCACTCCGACGATTTCCATCGCCGGAGTGATTGCGACGACGAACCGGAGTAAGCAATCTGCTTCCCGATCGGATCCTCATCCCCAAAGTATTTCCTGGCCATTGCCTGATTGATGATGGCTACCTGATGCTTTAACGCATCATCCGATTCGGTAAAATTGCGGCCTCGCAATAGTTGCGCACCGAGAGTTGTAAAGTATGAGACGCTTATCTGCCTTCGCGTGACCTCGTAGTGTTCCCCGTGATTGGGTCGTCCCTTCACGACGAAATCCATAAAGGGGCCATAGCCGCTCACCGGCAGATAGCTGGTGATGCCCACCGATTTCACGCCGGGCAAGCTCCCGATCCGGTCCATAATCTCTTGTTCCAGGGCAATCTGCTGCGCGTCTCCCGAGTAACCGGAATCCGGTGCTCCAATGCTCAGCACCGCCAGATGATCCGGTTGGAATCCAACTTCGACATGCAGCAGGCGATAGAGGCTCTTGCCCAGCAATCCTGCCCCCGCAAGCAGCACCACGGCAACAGCCAGTTCCACGACTACCAGGTGTGCGCCAAAATGCCGCCACACCGTCCCGGCAGAGTTGCGTCCCCCTTCCGTCAGACCTGCACGGATATCCCGCAACGACATTCGCAGCATCGGAGTCAGCGCGAATAGCGCTCCCGCAAGCAGCGATATCGCGCACACAAACGCCAACCCATGAAGATTCAGTCCAAGTCCCTGCAGATACGGCATTCTCGCCAGCATATCCGCCGGAACCAGCCGGAGAAGCAGCCGCATCGCCCCATACGCCCAGGCAACGCCCAGCCCGCTGCCGATCCCAACCAGCAACAGACCTTCGGTCACAAATTGTCGAATCAGTCGCCCTCGCGATGCCCCCAATGCTCCACGCACGGCAATCTCACGTTTTCGGCTCTCTGCGCGTGTCAGCAACAGGTTCGCTACATTCACGCAGGCAATCAGCAACAGCAAGCCGGCGCCGCTCAGCAGCACCAGCAGAATGGGGCGAATATCTCCGACAATCACCTCCGTCAAAGACATCACCACCGCGCCTTGGCCGCGATTGGTATCCGGATACTGTTTCTCCAGTCGCGCTGCAATCTCCTTCATCTCGAAGTCTGCTGCCGGTACAGAGATTCCATTCTTCAGCCGCGCGATGCCGAAGAGGTTATGGCAAATGCGTCGCTTCTCACATGGGCCCGAAGGATCCAGCAGTCCCCAGAAATTCGCACCCCCTGCCGGAGCGAAATGGAAATCCTTGGGTAGCACGCCGATGATCGTGTTCGCAACGCCGTCCAGCGTGACCGTCTGTCCCAGCACATCCGGTCTTCCGCCGAACCGCTTTTGCCACGCCGCATAGCTCACCAGCACCGTGTGCGGCGTGGCTGCTTCTGCTTCACCAGAAAGAAAATCCCGCCCCAGAACGGGAGCAATTCCAAGCGTGCGAAAGAATCCATCGCTCACCTGAACCCCCTGGGCCAGTTGCGCACCTGTCGGTGTCTTCAGCATGAAATCCCAGGTATCGTATGCCTCCAACGAACGGAAGACATGGTTCTGATTTTTCCAATCCAGATAATCCGGATAGGAAATGTTGTATTTCGGTCCCAATGGAATGCTTGAGAACAAGCCCACCAGCCGGTTGGGATTTGGATAAGGAAGCGGCCGTAGCAGCGCGGCATCGACAAAGGCAAAGATCGCCACACTCGCGCCAATGCCCAGCGCCAGCGTCAGCACTGCCGTAACCGCAAACCCCGGATTCTTCCGTAATTGGCGCAACGCAAATAGGAAATCCTGCAGCGTACCTTCAAACCAGAATCCAATAGTCTCGTGGCTCTGTTCCTTCAGTCTTATTGCATTCCCAAATTGCCGCCTAGCCGCGTGGCGCGCTGCATCTGGAGTCATTCCTTCGGCCTGCAGTTCCTGCTCTGTTTGCTCCTGGTGAAAAGCCATCTCTTCCGCAAGTTCATTGTTGAAATTTTCGCGGCGGAAAAGCAGCCCTAGCTTTTTAAAGAAAATATTGATCGAGTTCATTCCAATCCCCTACGCATCCTGCAATACGCGGCCAATGGCTGCGATCATCTGTTCAAATTGCGAAAGCTCGACGCCAAGTTGCTTGCGGCCCGCCGGAGTCAGCGTGTAATAGCGCGCCCGGCGATTCGTCTCTGTCTTCTTCCACTCCGCTTTTACCCAGCCCTGCAACAACAGGCGTTGCAACGCTGGGTACAGCGACCCTTCTTCGACCGTCAGAACATCGTCGGAGAGGCGCTTAATCGAGAGCGCGATTCCATAGCCATGCAATGGAGTACGCGCCAGAGTCTTCAGGATCAACATATCCAGGGTGCCAGGCATCAGGTCAGGCTTTTTCGGCATGTCATATAAGTAGATTATCTATGGATAGAATGTCAATACCTGAAACATTTTGATATCGGAGAAAATACGGTCCGGCCTCGCTTATTCGGAAGCAATCGAGTGCTGAATGGATGGACGAACGGACGCAAGCGTATCGGTCAAGTTGCACGCAAACGGAGGGTCCCCATGCGATTGGAGTATAAATTTACTTGCGCCTGGTAAAGGAGATCGATGGTTTCATTTCACCTTGCAGCATTTGAGAGAACATACCCGAGGAAAAGAATTTAATGAATGGAAGGCTCGTTGAAAAGCTTAGGCCCGTCGTTGATGAACATGGAAACATTATCGGAGTGCGCCCTCCTCGCCGGTTTGGCCACCTGCTGAGATTCGTATGGTTAGCAGCAATCGTCGTGATTGTTGTCCTCACCGTCTTCCTCGGCATCATCCAAAAGTGGCTCTGGATGCGACAGCTTGACTATGCCGGCATCTTTTGGACCCTTCTATCTGTGCGGTGGGCGATGTTCGGAGCCGCTTTTGTTTTTGGCTTTCTCTATTTGTGGATCAATCTTCGCTTTGCAGCCAGGAGCATCGATACATCTCATGCAGGCAGTTTTCTTGACAAATTTGTCGATCCAAACGCTGCATCAAATAGAAAAATCAACTTCGATGTAAACCCTCGGTTCGTATCGTTGGCCATCAGTACCGTCTCGGCGGCCATCGCCTTGATGTTTGCGCTGGGTATTTCCGCACAATGGGACCTCTACCTCCGGTTTCGCTATGGAGGATCCTTTGGATTGTCCGACCCTCTGTTCAGGGTCGATCTGGGGTTCTACCTCTTCCGTCTCCCTTTCTATGAACTCGTGCAAAGCAGCATTACTTTTCTGACTTTCTTCGCTCTCGCAATCGCGTTTTGCCTTCACGTATTTTTCAGACCACCGCAGCTGGGTCGAGGCTCCAGATTCGACATACAAGGAAAGACGGCCAAACACTTTTCCGTGCTGCTTTTGATTTTGACGGCCAACTGGGGATGGAGCTTTTATCTGTCCCACTACGATCTCGTCTATTCCACACTGGGCATCGTTTATGGAGCCGGCTATACGGCGGCTCATGTGACCAGGGTCGCACTTTGGATAATGATGGGTGTCTCGGCGCTAGGGTGTATATTTCTCGCGCTCAATTTCTTCCGCCCGCGATTCACCGCAGTGATTGTGGGCATTGGGATCTATGCAGTGCTCTATATCGTCGGAGTTGTAGCTTTGCCGGCGTTGTTTCAGCAGTTTGTCGTCCAGCCAAGTGAACTGAGTCTTGAGACGCCATATTTGAAAAATTACATCGAGTTCACTCGAAAGGCTTACAAGCTGGATACGATCCAGGAAACGGCCTACCCCTCTCTTACTGATCTGACTCCGGAGATCATCTCCAGAAACCAAGATACGATCCAGAATATTCGCCTCTGGGACAAGCGTCCGTTGCTACAGACGTATCAGCAAACGCAAGCGATACGTCTCTACTACCAGTTCTATAACGTCGATGTCGATCGCTACGATCTGGCTGATGGGTATCACCAGGTAATGCTGGCCACGCGCGAACTCTCCGCGGAGTTACCATCGGATGCGCAAACCTGGGTAAATCAGTATCTGCAATTCACTCATGGTTACGGCTTGGTTATGAATTCTGTTTCCAACTCTATTAACGGCGGTTTTCCGCAATATCTGCTTGAAAATGTTCCGCCAGAATCTAAATTTGGCCTGAATATAACGCAGCCCGGAATTTACTACGGGGAGGTTTCACCCGGCTATAAGATTGTCGCGACCGGAATCAAGGAATTCGATTATCCCAAGGGTAATGAAAATGTTTATACAAGTTATCAGGGAAAAGGCGGTATTCCTCTGGATAGCTTGTGGAAGAGGCTTCTATTTGCATGGACGCAGAAGGACATTAACATCCTGCTCACTTCTTATCTCAGGCCACAAAGCAGAATTCAGATTTGGCGCAGCGTCCAGGAGCGCGTATCCCAGATTGCTCCGTTTTTACTGCTCGATAAAGACCCCTACGCTGTATTGAGCAAAGGGAAACTTTACTGGATACAGGATGCGTATACGGTCTCGGATCACTTTCCCTATTCAAGTCCCCTGGCAAATGGCCCGGCACAGGGAATGAATTACATTCGCAACTCTGTAAAGATCGTTGTGGACATGTATGACGGAACGGTTTCCTTTTACGTCATGGATCCCAAAGATCCTGTTCTTGATGTTTACCGGCGCGCATTCCCGGGCGTTTTTAGAAACATAAAGGAAATGTCTGCCGATCTGAAGAGCCATCTGCGCTATCCGGAGGATCTGTTTACCATCCAGGCCGCACAATACCAGACATTCCATATGACAGATCCGCAGGTCTTCTATAACCGGGAAGACCTATGGATGCCTCCTCAAGAAAAATTCGATGGCCAGCTGACGCCGATGGATCCTCACTACATCCTGATGAAGCTTCCGGGAAGCACCAAGCTTGAGTACCTGCTGATGACTCCCTTCACGCCGCAGAACAGAGACAATATGATCGCCTGGATGGCAGCGAAATGCGATCTCCCGGATTACGGGAAAATCCTGGTCTATCAGTTGCCAAAAGAAAAGCTTACCTACGGTCCAAATCAGATCAGCGCCATGATCGATCAGAACCCGACGATTTCCCAGCAACTCACCCTCTGGGATCAAAAAGGATCAGCGGTGATTCGAGGAAGACTGATCGTGATTCCGATTGAAAACTCTTTCCTCTACGTGGTTCCCGTGTATCTCAAAGCCGAAGGTACAAATTTCCCTCAACTGAAACGCATCATTGTGGCGACGGGAGATAAGGTAGTCATGGAACCGACTCTGGACGAAGCGATGAGCGCCATGTTCGGCACGCAATCGAGTGGACCCTCAGCATTTGAAATTCAACCATCTGCGATATCGGCTTCTGGGATGCAGCCATCTCTGTCAAAAGCGGAGTTGGATGAAGCCAGGGCACAACTGGCAGCAGCGCAAAAAGCGATCGATTCTCTGAAGCGTCTGCTGGCCTCGCCGGCGAAGTAGATTAAAACGCCACTTCATCTGGGCTATGGCAACTGTGAGGTGGGCAGATGCTTCAGACGAAAAAACTATTTCGATGGTTGCCAGACTCCTTGCGTTTCTATGGAGTCTGGCTGCTGGCAGCGGCAAAGATTATGCGATATCGTAGGGATGCACTCTCTCGGCCATTCATATCTTCACGCGCTATCGTCAGGCCGATATGAGTCTTCAAAGATCGAGATATATCCGGAATTTCTAACGATTAGTGAAAGGAACGGTTGAGTGGTCGTGTGTTATTGTCCAAGGATTGGGAATATTCGGACCCTAAATCATCCCTGAGCACTCAACGGAGAATGGCTGCACCATGGCAAAGAGCGTAAACAAAGTAATTCTTTTGGGGAATGTCGGCAAAGACCCCGAGATCAAGTCCACGGCTAGCGGCGTCGTTGTCGCAACTTTTTCCATTGCAACCAGCGAGCGCTTTAAAGACAAGTCCGGCACGTGGCAGGATCGCACGGAATGGCACAATCTGGTCGCCTATCAGCGTACTGCAGAGATTATCCGCGACTACGTGAAAAAGGGATCGAAGCTTTACGTGGAAGGGCGCCTGCAGACATCTTCCTGGGACGACAAAACGACGGGCCAGAAGAAATATCGCACGGAAATTATCGTGAATGACCTTTCGTTACTCTCGGGCCGCGGAGAAGGCGAAAGCGGCGGCGGGTATTCCCGTTCCAACACGGCATCCTTCGACCAGAGCGCCCCGGCACAGGATTATTCTCAAGAGACGGAAATTACCGACGACGATATCCCGTTCTGAAAGACATCCACTGTGTTTTAGCACCTGGGGATCAGGGAATCTTGACACATGATATTGCGTCAAGGTGCCCTGATCCCCATTTTCATAGCGCATTGCTTGAATGCCTCCGCCTTGATACGGCAAACGCGAACAACAGGTTCTTGAAGTATCGGAAGGTGGCAAACCGTCCTTCGGTTCTTCCTTATTGCGTGCTTTTACCGTCCGCATCAATAAAGTGCACGGAACCCAGGTTCAAACTGCGAATTCCTGCTTCGATTTTCGATTGATCGCCAACAATAACCCAGACAAGATGATTGGGATCAAAAAATGACTTGCCAGCCTGGTCAAGATCCGTCGGGTTGAGCGCCAGAACCTTGGACCCGAAGGTTGTGTAATAGTCATCCGGAAGCTTGTAATTCACAGTCGCCCGAACCGCTTGCTGGACATCCCCTATCGTTTCCAGAGAACCCGCAAGGCCTCGAGTCTCGTAATCCTGTGCTCCTTTTAGCTCCGCTTGCGTAGGCGGATGATCTCCCATGTAGTTCTTCAAATCAAGGTCGAGTTCGGCCAGAGCATCTTTGGTCTTATCAGTTTGAACTGGCGCCAGGATCACGAATGGCCGCTGCTCGCGCGCACCTATATAGAGACTTTCCACACCATAGGACCAGTGTTTGTTCTCGCGAATATCCATATTTAGTCTGCCGCTGAAAGTACCGCTAAGTATGTCGTTCCATACCTTCAATGCAATCTCGTCGCTGCTACTCCGCGGAGGCGCAATCGTACCCACGATGATCGTGGATTGTAATGCCCCGGGTTTATTCACAATATAAACAGATGCCTGCTTCGGCTCTGTAACCTTGGGAATCTGTTTTTCTGGGACAGCGCCAGGCTTCCACGAAGCGAGTGCTTTCTCCAGTTCTGGCTGTATCTGGGCGAGCGTTGTATCGCCTACGACGATCAGAGTGGCGTTGTTCGGCTTGAACCACGTACTGTGAAACTTGACCAGATCTTCACGAGTCATCTTGGAAACACTCGCCTCTGTTCCGCTGCCCGTCAGAGGCGCTCCATACGGATGGTCAGGGCCATAAAGCAGTGGCGGAAGAATACGAATCGCTTCATAAATAGGTATCGATTTTTCCTGCTGAATCTGGGCGATTTGCAACTTCTGTTGGCGGAGGAAATCCTGCTGAGGGAAGGACGGATGCAAAAGAACATCTGCAAATAGCGCCAGCGACGGATCCAGGTTGCGGCGGAGTGCCGACATGGTGACCACAGATTCATCAATGCCAGCCGAGGAACGCAATTCTGCTCCCAGCCGTTGTAACTGATCACTGATCTGCAGGGCCGAATATTTATCGGTGCCTCCAGTCAGTTGCGAAGACGTCATGGAGGCAGTACCCGGCGTTGCAAGATGATCGGCGGAATATCCGGCATTAATCAACATTGCAAAATTCACCAGTGGCAGTTCGTGACGTTCTACGAGTATGACCTTGAGGCCGTTGGACAAAGTGGCGCGCTGAAATTTGGGCATTTTCAGCGCCGGGGTCGAACCAATAGCAGGCGGCGTAGAGCGGGCTACATCGGGTGGTACGGCTTTATACGAGGGGTAAGGAAGGATCGTCAACTGATATACGCCATCAGAAAGCCAACGCCGCGCCACGCTTTGAAGGTCTTGCGCGGTGGCACTCCGTACTCGCTCCAACGACACTTTGTACTGATCGGGGTTGCCGACAAAAACCTGTCCTCTGGCTAGTAGATTAGCCTGGGCAATTGCTGGATCCAAACTGCGTATGAGATTCGCTTCGTAGTAAGTTTTTACGCGCTCCAACTCCTCGGGTGTTGGACCGGATGCAATAAACCTATTCAGCTCTTCCTGGACCACTTGCTGAATCTTGGAAAGATCGCTTCCTGGTTTAGCCATAACATCGATCTCAAACTGGCTCCCAATCTCGTTCTCATCGATGTAGGCATTGACCGAGGTCGCAACCTGAGAGTCATAAACCAATCTCTTGTAGAGCCGGGAATCCTTTCCCGTCGAAAGAACGTCGCTTACAAGGTCCAGATAGTCAGCATCTGCTGAACCATACTCGGGCACATTCCATGTGCTGCTGACCTGTGGCTGCGGGACCCTGTCCTGCACATGTTCTACATGGGTGCCAGACATCTTCGCCACCCAAACGTCCTCGTGCGCGACGGGAGGACCAGGAGGAATATCTCCAAAATATTTTGTGACGAGCTCCTTTGCTTTGGGCAAGGTAATATCGCCAGCCAAAACCAGCGTTGCGTTGGATGGTCCATAGTAGGTCTTAAACCATTTCTGCACATCCGATAGCGACGCTGCATTGAGATCGGCCATGCTGCCAATCGTCGTATGGGAATAGGGGTGTGCAGCCGGATACGTGTTCTTTGCTGTCAGTTCTTCCGCCACAGCGTAGGGCTGATTTTCATCCTGTCGTTTTTCGTTCTGTACAACACCACGCTGCAGATCCAGAGTGTGCTGGCTGACATCCAGGTGCCCCATCCGATCGGATTCGGCGAAGAGTGCGTAATCGAGAGCAGAAACCGGAACCGTCTCAAAGAAATTGGTGCGATCTACGTTAGTTGTGCCATTCAGCGTCGTAGCCCCGATACCCTCCATTGCTTCGATGTAGGATCCTTTGACATTCGCACTACCCCCGAACATCAAATGTTCGAACAAATGAGCAAAGCCTGTTTTTCCTGGAAGCTCATCTTTTGAACCTACGTGGTACCAAATATCGATGGCGACAACGGGAGCCTTGTGGTCTTCGTGCACCAGAACCGTGAGCCCATTCGGCAAAACGAACTTCTGGTAAGGCAGATCAATATCCTGAGCTGGCGATGTCAAAGCGGAAACAGCACACAGGCTAACTAGCACAATCAGGCGTTTAAGATGCGAAAACAGTCCGCTCATTCTTAATTGTTCCCTTCTGATTCTTTTGCGGGATGCAATAGCAGCATATCTGACAATCCGGATGGAGGTACCCGCCCGGATTGTTGCAAAGTTCATCCAGCCAGGCAGTCCTTTGGTGTTCGAAAACCGTAAAATTACCTTATCCGTTTATTCCGAGAGTATGCAATGCGGGATTTATGCAACTTTTACTGTTCCCGCTGAATATTGCATCTTTGTCAGCTTCCAGGGGAGGCTCAAAATGTTGCAGTTATTAGTCCGCGATTCCAACATTCGGAACATCAATGCCTAAGGCAGTCGCTAAGGCAATCTGATGGTCTTGCTCCTGCAAAAGAATCTCACGAATATGTTCTGCTATGGAATATTCCCCTAAAGCATCGCATTGCTTGATGCGGCGTCTGTAGTTACGAATTGTCTCGTTCTCGTTGTCCAAATCGAAGCGCAGCATGTCTTCCGCCTTTTTCGAAGTTTTGACGGGCTTCGGTTTCACGGACGGCATTCCGCCGAGATAGTCAATTTGCTTTGCCAGTATGAGAGCATGCTGCAACTCTTCGGCTGCGTGCACTTCCAATTCTGCAGCAATGTTCATATAGGCAGCGCCATTTAGAACCTGGGAATAGTTCACGTAAGCAATAATTGCCTGATATTCCCTCGAAAGGTCTTCATTTAATAAATCGGTCAATTGCTCTCTTGTAATTTTGTCTGATGACATTCTTTCCTCCAAATTTAGGATCGTGTTCCTAGTCTAAGATGCTTTATACCTAAAGAACGATAGCACCCATCGATGCATTATTAGGAAGCGGCAGTTCGACTTTTAGTCCTTCCATAGACGCCGGACCGTCGAGACCGAGAATGCCGATGGAGCAAATACCCTCATTTCAATTGGCTTGAGCTACCCTTAGCGCCCATTCGATTTCGAAAGAACATCGCACGGCGTGGTGCGATTGCATAGTTCAGTTGCACCAGGACAATAAAGGCGATGCTGCAGTACGTGTTCACCACACAGAGCAGCGCGCCGAATGCATATAGCGACTGGGCATACACGATGCGACGCCGCATGGATCTCCTGACTTCCAATGGCATGCCCTCGTGTAAAAATCCGGACCGAGTTGCATATCGCCAGCTTATATAGAGAAGCAGGCCAGGAAATACAATATTAGCCCAATAGATCAAGAGAGCCGTGCGATAGGTTATAAACTCTGCCAGCAATCTTGTAGAAAAAGGCATGATCGAAATCGAAAAGAGAAACGCTATATGAATCCAGGTAAGATCGCGGTTCCCTCTCGAAAAGTAATTGAGCTGCGTCTGTTGTCCTGCCCAGAAGATACCGAGTGTCAAAAAACTCAAGAGACATGCGACGATTTGAGGGAAAACCAAAATTAAGGCATGTCGCAGCTCGTATTCGCTGTGAACATTTGCCATCGAAGGAACGTGAAGATCCAACACTAACAACGTCATGGCGACAGCAAAAATGCCATCGCTAAGTGCGGCAAGCCGTTCTAGGTTTTGCCCCTGGATTTGGTTGTAGAGCGAGGCCATCCTCCTTAAATTAGCACGGTAAATGTTGGCGGAAATAAATCCTTGCTGCTTAGCTATAGCTCAAACCGGATCTCGAGATTTCTGCGCGGACAGACACAGGCTTGATACACTGTGGCCATGTTGGAAGAGATTGCATTTCGACGCAACGCTGAGAAGGCCATCGAGACTCTCAAAGTGGCTCTCATTCAGGCTGAGTGCGATGCTGATTTTGAAGTAGAAGAACAGAATGGTGTCCTGAACGTTCTGTTTGAAGACCCGCCGGCAAAGTTTGTCATTACACCGAACACCCCCGTACGGCAGATTTGGATCTCCGCCCTCTCAACCAGCTTCAAGCTGGACTGGGACGTAGCTATGCAGGACTTCATTTTCTTGAAAACCGGCGAATGCCTTAGACCTTTGGTCACACGTCTCATCAACGAACAACTCGGCGATGAGGCTGTTGTTATCCCGTAGTCTGCAGCGCCCAAGCGCATGACGCTCTCTGTCGCCATCATCACGCACAACGAAGCGGCCAACCTACCTCGCACTCTTGCGAGTATCTTGTGGGCAGACCAGGTCGTTGTCGTGGATGCTCACTCCACCGATGCTACCGTTTCTATTGCCCAGGCAGCTGGGGCCCAGGTCTTCTTGCGTGATTGGCAAGGCTTCGCCCTACAAAAAAACTTTGCTATTTCTCAATGCACTGGCGACTGGGTACTCTCGCTCGACGCAGATGAAGAAGTCAGCGAAACGCTGGCAAAAGAAATCCAGACTGTGCTGTCAGCCAAAGCCACAGCGGATGCCTATTCTTTCCCACGGCGCACCTATTTTCTTGGGCGTGCCTTGTTTCATGGTGGTTATTATCCGGATGCCAAGTTGCGGCTTTTTCGGCGTGGGGCTGCGACGTTTGAAGATCGTCGTGTGCATGAGTCGATCCAATGCCAGGGAACCACCGGACATCTCCACGGTGACCTGTTGCACTACGCTTACCCTTCATTGGCTACTTATATTGAGCATATGAATCGCTACAGCACGTTGAGCGCGGAGATACTCATCGAGAAACGTCGCGTCTCGCTGGGTTTGGCTGCATTTGTGTGGAACACATTGCTCACCCCAACGGCTACGTTTCTTTATAACTATATTTTTCGTCTTGGATTTCTGGACGGCCGTGAGGGACTTTTATTCCATCTCTACCATTCGACGTATGTGAGCTGGAAGTACGCCAAAGCCTGGGATCTCAGTCGAAACAAGGGTTAAGCACCTTATCGATTCCGGCCTGTTTTATTCCGTTTGCCTACCATGCACCTCATACCCTATGCTGAAGGGTTTCTCTGCTCCACATAGCAAGTCGAGGTAAGGTATGGCGCGCACAACAGTTGAAAAACCACCCGAGAGCGGGAAATCTGCGACGGATGCGGTGCGCCATCCATCGTCATCCGAGAAACGCTGGACCGATGAGACGCTCGCGCCAACACTCAAGAAAACACCAGAGCAACCGATTGGCGCTTTCACGGGAACGAATCTTAGTCCTGACGGCACAGCGCGGTTCACCTCCATTTCCGGCGTGCCTGTGAACCGCTTGTATACGTCAGCCGATCTGCCTGCTGACTGGGACGAGCACTCGGATCAATACCTGGGCCAGCCTGGCCAGCCACCCTACACACGTGGCATTCATGCAACTGGCTATCGCGGCAAACTCTGGACTATGCGACAATTTTCCGGATTCGCCACACCGGAAGAGACAAATCAACGCTATCAATATCTGCTGGCCAATGGCGGCGGCGGTTTATCTGTTGCCTTTGATCTGCCTACATTGATGGGATATGACTCTGACCACCCAAACAGTGAAGGCGAGGTTGGCAAGTGTGGCGTGGCCATTGACTCTCTGGAAGATATGGAGATTCTCTTCTCCGGCATTGATCTCGAAAAGACCACGGTCTCGATGACCATCAATTCTCCAGCCAGCGTGCTGTGGGCAATGTATCTCGTGGTTGCGGAAAAACAGGGGGCCGATTGGAAAAAAATCTCCGGCACTCTGCAAAACGACATTCTGAAGGAATATATTGCGCAAAAAGAATACATCTATCCCCCTGCCCCTTCGATGCGTCTGGTCATCGATACCTTCGAGTTTGGCTCCCTCTTCACTCCACGCTTCAATCCAATTTCCATCTCTGGCTATCACATTCGCGAGGCCGGTTCGACGGCCCTGCAGGAGTTGGCATTCACGATCTATGACGGTGTCGAGTATATCGAGTGGGCACTCCGGCGCGGGCTGAATGTCGACGATTTTGCACCGCGACTCAGCTTCTTTTTTAATTCGCACAATGACTTTTTTGAAGAGATTGCCAAGTTCCGCGCTTCACGCAAGATTTGGTATCACCTGATGACCGATCGTTTCCACGCGAAAAATACTCGATCACAGCTCATGCGCTTTCATACGCAGACTGCAGGGGTTTCTCTGACAGCCCAACAACCCATGAACAATATCGCACGCGTGGCCATACAAGCTCTCGCAGCGGTGCTTGGCGGGACACAATCGCTGCATACGGATTCCTACGACGAAGCTCTTGCGTTGCCCACGGAAGACGCAGCGCGCATAGCATTGCGCACGCAACAGATCATCGCCTATGAGTCCGGCGTGGCGCAAACCGTCGACCCTTTCGGAGGTTCTTATTTCATCGAAAATCTGACATTGAAGATGGAACAAGGCGCCTTTGAATACTTCGCCAAGCTGGATGCAATGGGCGGCATGGTACGTGCGATCGAGCAGGGATTTCCGCAGAAGGAAATTGCCGAATCCAGCTATCAATACCAGCGCGCCGTCGAAGCAAAAGAAAAAATCATTGTCGGAGTGAATGATTTTTCTGTAGATGAGGCCTCGACAAAAATTCTCTATATTGACGAGTCCGTGCGCGAAGGGCAAATCGCAAAGCTGCGCCTCCTAAGATCCCGGCGATCTCAGGAGGCTGTCGATCATACCCTTGCCGCTCTGCGGAAAGTTGCAGCTATGGATCCGCTGGCATTGCCAGGGCACATCTCCGAAGCCAATACCATGCCCTATATTCTGGACTGCGTTCGCGCCTATGCAACGGTTGGCGAAATATGTGAAGCGCTGCGAGAAATTTATGGAACCTATGAGGAATCCAGCTGGACGTAAGATGGAGATGTACTCAGGATGATGGAATCCACGAAGATGCCCCAGGATATTTTGCCAATCCGAGTTTTGGTCGCCAAGCCTGGCCTGGACGGCCATGATCGTGGCGCAAAAGTAATTGCCCGCGCCTTGCGCGATGCCGGCATGGAGGTCATCTATACAGGGCTACGCCAGACACCGGAAATGATCGTCCATGCGGCCATTCAGGAAGACGTTCAGTGCATCGGCCTTAGCATACTCTCCGGTGCACATAATGCCATCGTGCCGCGCATCATGGCTCTATTGAAAGAGAATGGCATCGACGACATTCTGGTCATTCTTGGCGGAACGATTCCCGATCAGGACATTGCGTTTCTGAAGGAACAGGGCGTCGCTGCCATCTTTGGCCCCGGCACACCGCTCGAAACAACCGTTGAGTTTATCCGTAAGAATGCCAAGCCACGGGATGTGGCTGCGTAATGAGAACCACGGCTTAACAACGCAGATCATTTCTCACTCGACGGAATGCGTCGACGTAATTTTGCGGCAATGACCTTTTTTTAAGATTGCGATCGGTAATGACATGCGTCGTTTCCCCTTCCGATAGCAATGTGCGATCGCTGACGCGCAAAACACGATAACGAAACTTCAAAACAAACCTGCGCAGCGCAGCAATCTCCGTTTCAATTAGCAATTCATCATCATATCTTGCCGGCGATTTATAGCGGCAATTCGCTTCCACAACAACAATGTGGCAATCGTCCTCTGATTCCATCCGCTTGTAATCGAAACCGAGTTGTCGCATCAACTCCACCCTGCCAATTTCAAACCAAACCAGATAATTGGCGTGATACACCACGCCCATCTGATCCGTCTCCGCATAACGCACACGGACACGCGTCTCCCCATGTCCAATATTTAGATGTGCTGCACTCTTCGTGTCGCTACTATCCATGATGTCTGCACTCTTCTCATCATAAAGATCGAATGATATGGGTTGAAGCAGGATATATTTCGGCTTTCCTGTCTGGCATCCATTGGGCATCTATTTCTTTTTGCGCGACGGCCAATCGGGCGTGCGTTTTTCAAGAAATGCTGCAACCCCTTCGTAAAAATCTCCGGTAGAGCGAGCAATTGCATTCCCTTCTATGGCAAATTGCAACTCGCGATCCAGCCTGTCTTTTGCGTGAGAAGAAAGCAGCTTCTTGGTTGCACGTAAAGATTCTGGGCTGTTCAGCAAGAGCGACTGTGCCAATTGAACAGCGCGCGGCATTAACTCCGCCTCTTCCAGAATTTCATTGACGAGGCCCATCTGTTTTGCTTCCGGAGCCTTTATTAGGCGTCCCGTCAGCAACAGGTCGCGTGCCTGCTTCTCTCCTATTTGCGGCACTAGAAATGAAGATACGATCGCCGGGACAAAGCCGATACGCACCTCAGTGAATCCAAACTTTGCTTCGGGCACCGACAGTGTGAAATCGCAAATGGTGGCCAGGCCCATGCCACCGGCGATGGCCGCTCCGTTGACTGCCGCAATGGTTGGCAGCGGTAGATCGTAGAGTGCGCGAAACAGCCTCCCGATACGCGCTGAATCTTCCCGATGGTCTGCCGATGATTTCGTATTTAACGATCGCAGATGATCCAAATCCAGCCCTGCACAGAAGGCTGCTCCAGTCCCGGTCAGAATCATCACACCCGAAGATCGCTTTCCTGCCTGCTCCAGCACATGCAGCAACTCGTCAATCAGTTCCGGATTCAGGGCATTGCGCCGCTCCGGACGATTCATCGTCACGGTGATCACGTCTTCGGCTTCCCGAACCTGCAATGCGTTGTATGTCATGTGGCTCTTCTACTTCTTTCGATGGCAACTACACAATCTTACGGGAGATTGGATGAAAGTCATGCGACACGCATTTAACAATGCTAGTGCGCGGTTGGGCCGTACTTTGCAGCGATAGTTTCCGTCGCCGCAGCCAACCCATCCAGCGGTTGCAGTTTTGGCAGCGTTGCTCCGGCATCTCTCAGTGCTTCCAAAGCGGTCTCCGTGGCGACATTCCCGATGAGCGCGTCCTGCGCAAAAGGACATCCTCCCAATCCACGAATTGCCATATCGAACCGCCTGCATCCGGCGCTATATGCGGCCACCACCTTCTCGGCAACCTGTTCTGGCCGGGCATGCAGATGCACTCCAATTTCAACGCCCTTCTGCGTCTCCAGCACCGCGGAGACAAGCCGCTGCACCGTAATTGCATCCGCCATGCCGACTGTATCCGCCAGAGATATCTGCGTAGCACCCATCTCAACCAGCAAACTGCAGCCTTCGATGACTTCCTCTTCGCTCCACACATCCCCATACGGATTGCCAAAGGCCATGGAGATATACACTACAACACCGAGTCCTGCTCGATACGCCTGTGTGCTGACCGCTTCCAGCACATCCAAGGACTCTTCCGGTGTCTGGTGCTGATTGCGTTGCAGAAATGTTGGCGAGATAGAGTAAGGAAATCCCAGGGTCTGGACTGCCTCCGTCGCAATGGCGCGCTCCGTTCCCTTGGCATTCACCACAATGCCAATAATCTCAACATCGTCCGGTGGATCAAGGAATGCCAGTACCTGTTCGGAATCTGCCATCTGGGGTACGGCCTTTGGGGAGACAAAAGAGACCGCATCGATGTGCCGAAAGCCCGCGGCCACCAACGTACGCAGATAGTCCGCCTTGATCTCCTCCGGAATGACCTTTGGCAATCCCTGCCACGCATCGCGTGGACACTCGATGATTTTAATTGTTTGCGAGTCCATGCTTTTCCAGTCGTAAAAAATCTCGCCACCGCATCGCTGATTTCAAGGTGCCTTACGTCTGCAATATACCGGGATGAAATTGCGGCACATCGGGATTCAGGGAAGCAGCTTCCAGCGCCATCATGAGCACATCACGCGTTGCCGTCGGGTCGATGATCGCATCTACCCATAATCGGGCGGCGGCGTAGCGTGGATCTGCCTGCGTGTCGTAGGTTGCCTTGATCGACTCATGCAATTCCTTTTTCTCGGTATCGCTCAAAACTTTCCCACCGCGTTCCAACTGTTTGATCTTGACTTCCACCAGTGTGTTTGCTGCTGACGCTCCGCTCATCACCGCGTAGCGTGCCGTGGGCCAAGCAAAGATAAAGCGTGGATCGTACGCCTTCCCGCACATGGCGTAGTTCCCTGCTCCAAACGAACCTCCAATAATCACAGATATCTTCGGCACCACACTGTTCGAAACTGCGGACACCATTTTTGCACCAGAACGGATAATTCCGTTCCACTCTGCATCCCGACCCACCATAAAACCATTGACGTCATGCAGAAAAATCAGCGGAATTAAATTTTGATTGCAATCCATGATGAATCGAGCAGCCTTGTCAGCAGATTCGGGATAGATGACGCCGCCAAACTCCATGCGCTTGTCTCCGGCATGACTAATCTGCTGCTGATGCGTCTTCTGGTTGGCCACAATACCGACGGCATAGCCGCCAATGCGCGCATAACCACAAAGCAGCGTGCGCCCGTAGTCCGGCTTGTATTCGTCGAACCGCGAACCATCGACGAGCCTTGCAATGATTGCGTGCATGTCATAACTGTTGGTCGAGGCTTTAGCCGGATCGGGATGCAGCAGGCCCAGCAAATCTTCGGCTGGATACTTTGGTGCATCTTTCACTGGATCGAACGGCGCACGATCAAAAGGTGCTCCCGCGCGATGACCGAGTCGCGATACCAGCGAACGCAAACGTGCGAGACAGAGATGGTCATTCGGTTCTTTGAAGTCGACCGTGCCGGAAATCTCCGCGTGCATGGTCGCGCCACCGAGTTCTTCCGCTGTATTTTTCTGCCCAATGGCCGCCTGCACCAGCGCTGGCCCAGCCAGAAAGAGTCCGCTACCCTCGGTCATCAGAACATGGTCCGTCATTACTGGTAGGTAAGCGCCACCCGCCACGCACATGCCCATGATGGCGGTGATCTGCGGAATGCCCCGCGCCGACATCACAGCATTGTTGCGGAAGACGCGGCCAAAATCATCCTGATCGGGAAAAACATCTTCCTGTAGCGGCAAAAACACGCCTGAGGAGTCGACCAGATAAATCGTCGGAATATGATTTTCCAATGCGATGCGCTGCGCACGCAGCACCTTCTTGGCTGTCATTGGGAAAAATGCGCCAGCCTTCACTGTGGCGTCGTTGGCGATGACCATCACCAACCGACCATGCACGCGCCCCAGGCCTGTCACAACGCCAGCAGACGGTGCGCCACCCCATTCCTCGTACATGCCGTAAGCGGCATAGAGTGCCAGTTCGTGAAAAGGCGCGTCCGTATCCAGCAGCAGATCCAACCGCTCGCGAACGGTCAGCCGATGCTTGGCGTGTTGCGCCTCGATGGCCTTCGCGCCGCCACCCTGCTGGATGGTCGCCTGCTCCTGCTGCAACTGGCCCAGCAAGATACGCAATGCGTTGACGTTCGTATTGAAACGCTCGCTCTTCGTATCAAGAGCGCTCGAAAGAATGTTCGGCAGTGGGTCTTGCGTGCTGTTCTCTGGCATGGGCAAATGGAAAAACGTGAGACTGCCCAGCATAGACCAGCGACGAGTTAGGAGCAAATGGGCTGCAATGTATCGTAAAAAAGAACACCTACCTTTTGTCTGACAAAAGGTAGGTGTTCTTTTTTCTAAATAGGTCCTACGCTTTGTGCCTGCCGCGTTCTTCCTGCTGACTGCCCAGGGCGCGCTCGGCCTGGCGGGTGCTGATGGTCTCATCTGGCGTGCGAATCACCGCATAGACACCAGCGGCGATGGCACCCCCTATCAGAGGCGCCACAATGAACAACCAGAGCTGCTGGATGGCCCATCCGCCGACAAAAACGGCTGGCCCAATGCTACGTGCCGGATTGACTGAGGTGTTTGTGACAGGAATGCTTACCAGGTGAATCAGCGTGAGCACTAAGCCTATGGCCAGACCTGCGAAGCCTATCGGCGCCTTAATATCCGTCGAGCCCAGCACGACAAGCACGAGAAACGCGGTCATGATGACCTCGCACACAAAGGCCGCAGGCATGGAGAACAATCCCGGGGAGTGCAATCCGTATCCATTGGCGCCCAGGCCCCCTACGGAAGCATAGTAACCACCTGGAATTCCACGGGCGATATACAGAACGCAGCCAGCGGCAATGATCGCTCCAATAATCTGGGCGATCACATACATCACAGCATCTTTGCCATTGATCTTTCTTGCCAGCAAAACGCCGAAGGTAACCGCCGGGTTAACGTGGCAGCCGGAGATTGGTCCAATGGTATAGACCATGGCCAGCAACGATAAACCAAAGGCAAAAGCGACACCGACAAACCCGATGTGGCTGCCTGCAAGCACAGCGCTACCGACACCACCGAACACCAGCACAAAGGTCCCAACTAACTCTGCGAAATATTTCTTCATTACGCACTCCTCCTTGTGGGGTTAGAGAAATCGCCCTGAATATACACGCTGGCAGGAGGTATGACCTATGAAAATATGGCGTTCCACGCATCTTTTCCATCAGGTATCAGCCCGTTGGCCATCCAATCCCAGGGCCGCGGCATTCTTCTGCATCGCATGGATACAGAAGGCGATATGCTGATCCAGATCGACGCCGAGTTCCTCAGATCCGGTAATAATGTCCTGCCTGTTTACGCCGCGCGCGAAGGCCTTGTCCTTCATCTTTTTACGGACGGAGCTGACATCGACATCGAAGATGGACTTCGAGGGCTTTACAAGAGAAATTGCCGTCAGAAACCCCGCCAACTCGTCGCAGGCAAACAACGTCTTGTCCAGATGAGATACACGCGGCGTGCCGGAATACTCCGCATGCGCCAGAATGGCATGGCGAATCTCCTCTGGCCAGCCTTGCTCTGTCAAAATGCGATTGCCGACAAAAGGGTGCTCCTCTGGCGAGGGGTGCTTCTCGTAATCAAAGTCATGAAGCAATCCGGCGATGGCGTAGGTTTCTACAAGTCTGCGCGCCTCACTGCCCTCCAGTCCCATTTCTTCAACCAATCGCTGCCCGTAAGTCCGCACGCAGGTCTCCACGGCCAGTGCATGTTTCAGCAGACTCGCGGAGTGAGTGTATTCATTCAATAGCACCCAGGCCTCCGGGCGAGTCCAATGCCGGATATTGCCCGTTGGAACGTCTGTGTAGATGTCCGCTCGCTTCTGGTCAACTGCCGTAACTTTTGGAGCAGATTCTTGCGTGGATTCGTCTGTCATGTACTCAGTTTCCTCCGATTTCATTCCTGGTCATCGCAAATCCAGACAGATTTTCAAAAACTCTTTTCTTTTTCACTTGACAACGGGCTTATTCAAAGGCAGTGTAACGGAAGGTGCACCGTTACCTGTGCATTGAGTGTCCGCTCTGGCACTCCGTAACGATATTATGGCGACAGCGATGGCTCCCGTAGCTTCACGGGACGTACTCCGTTGTGATTACTGCTCCCTGGTGCAATTCCGCACTAGCAACGCTCTGTGTAGGCGCTGCCACAAACCCTTGGAAATTGAAGTACCAGAACCACTTCCCGTATCGGCAGAGATGGTGTCGCGGCCATCGGCTACTCCGCAAAACGGCTCCATGGTCGCTTTGCGCATTCGCGAAATTCGCAACCAGCGGAGCTTGAGCCAGCGTCAGCTGGCGGCAAAGATGGCTGTTCCCAGGACTTATATCTCGAAGGTGGAAAACGGTCGCGCTCTGCCCACGTTGGCCTCTCTGGCGCGTCTGGCTACGGCTTTGTCCGTTCACCTGGGAGATCTGGTGCAGGACAATTATGCCCAGCGCCAGCAGGAGATTTCTTCGCTGATGGCCGACCCGTTTTTATCGGAAATCAGCATCTGGGTCGTCAAGCTGGACGAGATGCAACGCTCGGTTGTACTCAATCACGTCCGGGAGATGGCCAGCGGGCATCGCCGGACCGCCTGAAGCGCTTGGAGTTCCGCTTTGCAGGCTCCCAAGCGCTGTGCTACGGTCGAACATATCGAGGTTGTTGCATTGGGTTCGTTTAGCAAATCGAGCCGCATTCATGAACTGCCTCCGGACGAGCTGGAAATTTACCAGCAGTTGGAACCGGAGCGGCTACCCCAGCATGTGGCGATCATTATGGATGGAAACGGCCGCTGGGCTGGCCAGCGTCGCCTGCAGCGTTTCTTCGGACATCAGCAAGGCGCCGAGTCCGTCCAATACGTCGTGGAAACGGCTTCGCGCATCAACCTGCCCTGGCTGACTTTGTACGCATTTTCGCTTGAAAACAATCTGCGTCGGCCAAAAACGGAAGTTAATTTTCTTATGCGGCTGCTGAAAAGCTATCTGGTCGGCAACGTTCGCCGCATGAATGACAACGATGTCCGCATTGCCTACATTGGCCGCACGGAAGAGCTGCCCTCGGAAGTGCAGGAGACCATGTGCTGGGCCGTCGAGCAAACGAAAAAGAATACCGGCACCACGCTCACTCTCGCTCTTAACTATGGGGCACGCAGCGAAATCGTAGATGCTTCTCGCGCCGCTATACAAAAGATTCTTGTGGAATATGCTTCCCGCGGCACTCGGATTGAAGATCTGCTGTCTCTGGTAACGGAAGAAACTATCTCCAGGGAACTCTACACCGCTCACATGCCGGACCCTGATCTGGTGATTCGCACCAGTGGAGAGATGCGTGTCAGCAACTTCCTTCTCTGGCAGATTGCTTATTCTGAAATTTTTGTGACGGAACGATTCTGGCCGGATTTTCGCGGCAGGCATCTACTGGAGGCGATCGCGGATTATCAGCGCCGCGAGCGGCGTTATGGCGGCCTGGGAGAGCCCAAGCCTGTGATTGCGCCAGCGCGTGATGAGGCCTTTGTACAATCCTGAGAGATCAGGAAACTTCCTGGCATTTTTCTACGCGGAATGACTCTACTCTAAAACCTTGGCATTGGAATGTTGAAAGCGGTTTGCCCAGCATGAAGCGCATATTGACAGCGGTCATTCTTATCCCGCTGGTTCTATTGTTGATCCTGGAAGCGCCATATTGGCTGCAAGTGATGGCGGCGGGCGTTGTCGCAGAATTCGCCCTCTATGAATATCTGAGTCTGGCCGATGCTTCTGGCACGAAAGTTCCGCGCTGGCTGGTGCTGGCGTGTGGCGCGGTCCTCTTCGCAGTTGTCTACTGGGCCCCCGGATTCCTGCTGTCCGCTCTGGGCATGTTCGTCCTGTTGCTATTGGGCTTATGTACTCTACTTTCCCCACTGCATCGCGTCCTGACAGATGCATCCTTCTCCGTTTTTGGCCTCATGTACATTGCATATCCGCTGGCCCTGGCTCCGTTGTTGATCACCCAGGAGAACGGTACGGCTTTATTGTTGTTTCTGTTGATTGTCGTTTGGGCGGGAGACATTACGGCCCTCTATACCGGTCGCGCTTTCGGGAAACATGCAATGTCTCCCACGCTAAGCCCCCAAAAAACCTGGGAAGGCGCTATCGGCTCTCTCGTTGGCAGTGTTCTGGCCGGTCTAGGTATCATGTATTTGGGAGGGATACTCTATCAGCGCGGATTTGTAGCCCTGATGTACCCCCAGAGATGGTGGTACTGGATCATGATGGCCATGCTGCTTAATATCGCGGCACAGATCGGCGATCTGCTGGAGTCAGCCCTCAAGCGCGGAGCCGGCGTCAAGGATTCCGGCGCTATATTACCGGGGCATGGTGGCGTTCTGGATCGCGTGGATGCTCTCCTGCTGGCCCTGCCAGTGCTGTGGTACGTTCTGCTGTTTCAGCAATCCTATTTCATGTAGGCATATTCCTTTGAAGCAACTCGCAATTCTCGGTTCCACCGGGTCCATTGGACAAAGCACGCTGCGCATCGTGGAGCAATATCCGGATCGTTTCTGCGTACTGAGTCTCGTTGCCGGACGCAATATCGACGCCCTCTTTGCGCAATGCCAGCGCTGGCATCCACAAATTGTCGCAGTTGCAACAGAACAGGGCGCTGCCGATCTGAAAAAACGTTTGGCCGCTGCCGGGCACGGCCAAATGGAAGTTGTGTATGGTACGGCGGGCGCCATCCGCGCCGCGACGCTGCCTGCTGTGGATTTCGTCGTCAGCGCCATCGTTGGCGTGGCAGGGCTGGAGGCCACCTATGCAGCGGTTGTCGCAGGCAAGACGATTGGGCTCGCCAACAAGGAATGCATGGTTGCTGCGGGCGAAATCCTTACCCGAGAAGCGCGCCAGCGCAACGTGGCGTTGCTACCCATCGACAGTGAACACAATGCCATCCACCAGTGCATGCGCGGTGGAGCGAAGGCGGAGGTGAAGCGTATCTGGCTCACCGCTTCCGGTGGACCATTTCGCACTTTACCCCTCGATCAATTCGAGAACATCACGGTCGCGCAGGCACTGCAGCATCCCACCTGGGTGATGGGGCAGCGGATCACCATCGATTCTGCCACCATGCTGAACAAGGGATTGGAGATTATTGAGGCCTGCCGCCTGTTTGACCTTCCCGCCAGCGCCGTCCAGGTCACGGTGCATCCGCAATCCACAATCCATTCTCTTGTCGAGTTTGTTGATGGCAGCATTCTGGCGCAGCTCTCCGTCACGGATATGCGACTGCCCATTCTCTACGCGCTCAGCTACCCGGAGCGCATCGAATCCAATCTGACCTTCGATATGCGCAGCCTGTCGCACCTGGATTTTGAACCTCCTGACTTTGCCCGCTTCCCTTGCCTCCGGCTGGCCTACGAGGCTGCGGAAATCGGCGGCGAGCACTGCATCGCCCTGAATGCAGCCGATGAAATTGCCGTGGACGCATTTCTCGCCGGGCATATCCCATTCCTGGCCATCCCGCGTACAATTGAAGCAGTGCTGGAGCAGACGCAGCACCGCCATCCGGTGACCATTCAGGAAGTTCTGGAAGCCGATGAGCGGGCGCGTGAGAACGCTCATCAGGTTTTGCATTCTGGCACCAAAAAGCGCACCGTTCTGCAAAGATGATCGTTTCCGGCACATCTCTAGCCCGCAAAGGTCTATCTTGCCCGGAGACGCGTGTGTTTGCTTGCCCGGAATTTAGATAAGGTTCTTTCTGGTGTATCCATGTCGTTTGCTTTTCTAAGTATCGTTTCCGTGCTTATCGTGCTCGGCATCATGGTTTTGGTGCATGAGTTCGGCCACTTTGTAGTTGCCAAAATGTGTGGCGTACGCGTGGAGGTCTTCTCCGTCGGTTTTGGCAAGCGCCTGTTTGGCTTTCACCACGGCGATACGGATTACCGCTTGAGCCTGCTGCCCCTTGGCGGCTACGTGAAGATGTCCGGTGAGATGATGCCGGATACGTCCAAGAGCGAGCAGACCTCCGACCCCGGCGATTACAACAACCATCCTCGCTGGCAACGCATTTTGATCAGTTGTGCAGGCCCTGCAGCCAACTTTGTATTGGCTTTTTTACTGCTGACCGTCGTCTATATGGCGCATAATGAGGTCCCGAATTTCATGAACGGGCCTGCCATCGTCGATTATGTTCAGCCTGACTCCGTGGCCGCCAAGGCGGGGCTTGTGCGCAATGATCAGATCGTTCGCTATGATGGTGTGCAGAATCCCGAATGGCAACAGGTCTATATCCATACCATTCTGAACCTGAATCATGATGTTTCCCTGAGCGTGGAACGCCAGGGCCAAATCCAAAACCTGCAGATGCATCTGCCCAGCGTCAGCGACCCGGACAATTTTTCCTTCCAGGATCTCGGCATTGCCGCACATGAACAGAACACGCCACTTCAGGTGGTCGCCGTGGAAACAACATTTCCCGGCTACAAGGCAGGATTACGCGAAGGCGACGAGATTTCTGCCATTGACGGCATTGCTTTCCGCTCCATGACTTCACTCATTCTGTATCTGCAACAAGAGGCAGGCAAGCCGGTCGCGCTCACCGTGCTGCGACATGGAAAACCGCTGGCCTTAAACGTCAAACCAGCTGTTCATCAGAATGTGGCCGGCCAATCTGTCTACCAGATTGGATTCAGTACCAATCCGCCACCCTCTCATGTGGAACGCCTGCCTTTGTTCGCCGCGATGCAACAATCGGTACGCGAGAACGTGAAAGACTCCACACTGGTTCTTGAAATTGTGCACCGCATGGTCACACTTCAGATGTCTGTACGCTCGCTTAGCGGCCCGGTTGGCATTGCGCGAGAGACGGGACACATTGTTTCCATGCCAGGATGGACTCCCCTATTTGGAGAAATGGCAACCATCAGCCTGCAACTCGGCATCTTTAATTTGCTACCGATTCCGATTCTGGATGGCGGTACGATTTTGATGCTGCTCATTGAAAGCCTGTTGCGGCACGATCTGAACCAGCAATTCAAAGAGCGGATTTATCAGACTGCTTTTGTCTTCCTGATTCTCTTCATGGCCTTCGTTCTCTTCAACGATCTGACGAAGCTCCCTATATTCGCGCACTTCCACTCGTTCGATTGACGGCTAAATGTGTGGCTGCTTCGATGAAGGGAATGAACTCCTAGACGGCGTTTTCCAGCGATTCCTCTGCCATCTCAGAAGACGCTGCCACCTTGCGTAGAGAGACTTGTTCCATGCGCGCAAAGATCAGACCGCCTGGAATCACGGTCAGAAATGTGGCGACGAAAAGCGTGATGCCACAGGCTGTGGCGGCTTCCGGGCCAACACCCAGAATGCTGATCATGGCTTGAATGGTGGCCAACTGCGAGCCTCCACCAACCACCGGCAATTGCAGGACAGAACCAAACATGCTGGCAGCCATCAGAATGATGGTTTGCGCTGGAGCAACAGATGCCAACGCTGGCACGCGGAATGCGTGCACCACCTCGACATAGGCCAGCGCAATCAGGCCCCATGTGGCAAACGACCAGAACAAGGCCAGCAACAGATCGCTTATGCCGTTGATGGTATCCAGCCCGTGGCTGAAGGTCTGAATTTTTTCCTGCGCAAAATGGCCAATCGCCTTGGAAAACCATCCGAAGACTCGCCCGAAGATCGCTGCAACGCGAGTTCCCGAGATGCGAACCGCGATGATAACCCCACCCAGTAAAACTGCCGCCAGCATGGCCAGGTACCCGGCACGCCGAATATCCTGACTGTGCGGGAGCATGCTGACCGAACTGCTGATGGAAAGCGTGACCGCGATGATAGTCGCTGCAGCCAGCAGGTCAAAAATGCGCTCGACAATATAGACGGCAAGCTGCGAGGTAAAGCTGATCTGCTGCCGTCGCGCAATCAGATAGGGTCGTACAAATTCTCCCAGTCGCCCCAGCACCGCAATCGCAGTAAAGCCGATGAACTGCGCAGGAATCAGCGCCACAGGTTTCGCCGGTTTGGTGGGCCGTAGGAAGATGCTCCAACGAAAAGCCCGCGTCACATAGGCCCCATAGATACATGCGACGGCCAACCCAATGCGTGACCAAAGGATGGAATCAAAGACATTTTCCAGCACCGACCAGCGGAAACTGCTCAGCGTGCGGAATTGAAGGTAGCCAAGCAGCACCAGAACAAGCAGGACTACTGCCATCAGAAGCCATCGTTTTGCTTTCATGTGGGTAGTTTTAGCTTACTCGTTTACCACTTGGGTGGGAACTTCCGCGGCAATCGTTTCGTGATGGGCTTGTTCGCGCCTCAGTTGAAGCTTGCGCCGATTAAAATCATGGATCACACGGGCCACGTAGCGCCTCGTTTCCGTATATGGCGGAATGCCGTGGTAACGATCGACGGCTTCCGGACCGGCGTTATAGGCTGCCAATGCCAAGGCAAGATTGTTATGGTAACGGGTCAGTAGTGCATCCAGGTACGCCGTGCCGCCAGCGACGTTCTGTGCCGGAGCAAAGCTGTCCTCCACGCCTAGAACGGCAGCGGTTCCCGGCATCAACTGCATCAGGCCCTGCGCACCTGCGCGCGATACAGCCCGAGGGTTACCATTGCTTTCCGCGCGGACCACGCTGGCCAGCAGATCGACGTCGATATGATGCGCCGTAGCCGCCTGCGCCAGCAGCATGGGTACATTGGCAGGCTTGGGATCCGTTGCCTTTGTGGTGGAGGACACAGTTGCAACCACATCGGGCACCGTTACCTGGCGCACGATGTCATCGGGCGCAACATCCAAATAACTATCACCACCAGCCGTTAAAAAAAGCCGCATTTGTCCATTGACGGAACGCTCATGATCGCAAACCACATCGAAACCGGAGCGCAGGCTCACACGTTGCGCCGCCAACGCCGGCATCACGCATGCGGCAATCACGGACAGAATGGCAGCGGTACGTCGGCTCGACAAGGATAGAATGGTCATGGATCGCAAAGAATCTTTATGTTTCAAAGCTCTCTGTGGTCAATTTACCACGGGAACGATGCGGAGCAGGCTCTTAAGCCTGCCGGCAAGCGCTGCTTCGATGGCCTGCGCGGCTCCATCCTCTTCATTGCTGGCAGTAAGCTGCCAGCCCTCGGCTTCGGCGATCGTACGCAGCTCCGCCGCTGCGTTGGCCATCACCACCGGATGCCCGCTCCACGCCAGCATATCGGCATCGTTCATGTTGTCGCCAATCGCAAGCACCTGCGCTGGTTCGATACCGTAGAACGCAGCAAGCCGCGCCAAGGCTCGCCCCTTGGAACATGCCACTGGAAGCAGATCGACGATGCAAAGATCCCGCGCGGCATACTCCGTGCGATGGATGGAGATGCCTGCGCGCAGTTGCCGAGCGGTATGGGTATCCGCTTCCAACATCGCGACAGCCTGCGCCATGCGGTCCAGCGTTCCGCAAATCATTCCTTGCACAGGAGCGTCGCCGTCCTCGAAGGCTTGTTCCATCGGTGTCACTGCAACAATCTCATCTGCGTTTGCCTCCACCCAGCGAGCGATGCTGCGATGCAATGTACTGAACTGCTCAACGACCAACGCACCGGACCCCACACGATCAAACGTAAAGACCATTACATTGCGAAATTCCGTCAGTTGCCGGCATATCTGTCGCGCCTGCTCCACCGGCAGCAGATTGCGTTCGATCAGTTCCCCGTCTAACGTACGCACCACAGCCCCGTTGGATGTAATCAATACCGCATCCGCACGCAGTCCTGCTTTCCCAAGTACCTGCATGGCATAGCTCTGACGGCGACCTGTAGCAAAGACCAAGCGCCAGCCGGCGGATTCAGCAGCACGCAAAGCGGCAATAGTGCGTGGACTCAACTGGCCGTGAGGAGAGAGCAACGTACCGTCCAGATCAGCAGCCAGCAGGCGAATATCTTCGGGCATACTTCCAGTTTAAGCGGGGAACGTACTACGCTGGTATGTGGCTGATGAGTGATGTTGGAATGGAGGCATCTATGAAAACAAAACCAGATTCTCTTTGCGCCCAGTGCGGCGCTGTCCTTGCGGCAAGGAACCAAAAGACTGCGGCGCCAATTCCAACAGCCTCCAAAGATCCCGACCGCGAATACGATCATCGCGGCGTCCTGCTGCCCCGGAGAACCCGCGTCGGTGGCATCATCACACCCCAATAGAACCTGCACAACCTCTTATCCTGAAATAAACATGACCGAGCGCCTCTATTACACCGATTCTCTGCTCACGCACTTTAACGCTGCGGTGACCGACGTACAGGAATTCTCTCGCTCCAATGGGCAATCCATCTGGCGCATTGCACTGGATCGCACGGCGTTCTATCCCACCAGCGGAGGCCAGCCCTTTGATATGGGCCACCTGATCGCCACGGCACGCAGTGGTGCGGAACTGGCAGCCGAAATCGTCAACGTGGAAGAAGATGCTACGGGCCAGGTCTGGCACCACACAGCGAAGCCTTTGCAGGCCGGAACGTCTGTCCGTGGAGAGGTCGATTGGCAGCGGCGGCAGGACCACATGCAACAGCACTCCGGCCAGCACCTGCTTTCGGCAGCGTTCGTCGAAAACTGCGAAGCTGCGACCGTCTCCTTTCATCTGGGCGAAGAAACCTCGACGATTGACCTGGATATAGAGCATCTTTCCACAGAGGCATTACTTGCAGTCCAGGAACGCGCCAACCAGATCATTGCCGAAGATCGCCCGGTAAACATTGCGAGCGTTTCGCAAGAGCAGGCAGCTGCATGGCTGGCTTCCGGAGTGCTGCGCAAGCTACCTGCACGCGACGGCGACATCCGCATCATTACCATCACCGATTTTGATCGCAATGCATGTGGCGGTACTCATGTCCGCACCACTGGCCAGATCGGCGGACTCCATCTCCGCAACATGGAGAAAGTACGCCAGGGGGTGCGTGTCGAATTTGTTTGCGGCTTGCGAGCCATGCGAATGTCTCGCAGGGATTTTGAAACGCTAACCGCTGCCGGAAAGGCATTATCTGTCAGCACTCCAGAAATTCCGGAAGCTATCGCCCGTCTGCAAACACAGAACAAGCAAGCTGGAAAAGAACGCGCTGCGCTGCTGGATCGCATCGCTGGATACCAGGTAGCAGAGCTGCTGCGGGAACACCCCAGGGAAAACAATCCGCGATACATCCGTCTAACCCTGGCACCTCCCGATGCGCCCGACACTGCCTTTGTGAAAATGCTGGCCAGCAAAATCGCCGCTTCGTCGTCGCAAACCATAGCCTTGTTGGCATGGCAGCCGGCGGCCAATCCGGAGGAACCAGCAACGGTGATTTTCTCCTGCAGTAAAGATGTTGCGCTCGACTGTGGAGCATTGCTGCGGCAGGCAGTGACCGCGCACGGTGGGCGCGGCGGCGGATCGAAAGATATGGCACAAGGGTCCGTAGCACCGAGCGCGCTGGCTGATGTGCTCGAAACCCTGGCAGCCTCCACTGGCTAGAGCGAGCCGTGTTTGCTGCGAGCCCCGGGAAGCTTGAAGCTTTGTTTCTCAGTCTCCCGGGCCATGCGCTTTTGTCCGCGACGCCCCAGCCACAACATCACGATGCCGAAGGCCAGCATCACCAGACCCCAATCCAGGTTCAGGTTCACACCCAGCGATTTCGCATAGATGGGGCTGCCGCGCGTTATGAAGCCATAGCCCGTCATCAGCGCACCCGTAATGGTGAACAGCAGGCCCATCGGTATACGAATATCCAGTCCCATCGATTCCCTTTCCGTACGTTATGCAAAGACCATGTTCAAGATCACCAGCAAGCACAGCACAACAATGGCAAGCGTGACCGGCTTGCGATACCAGACCAGGTGCTGTTCCGGAGGCCTGGGCGTCATGGAATACACCAGGCCAACCAGTTCCTGCTCCTCACGCGGCTTCGTCATCAGACTAATCACGATGGTGATGACCAGGTTCACCGTAAAGGCCCAGATCGCCGTCCAGAAGTTCTGCGCCATGTCGCTGGAGTACACATGCACGATAGCGATCCATCCGCCATGAATACCCGGTCCGGCAGCATCTATCGGCAACGTCAACCCATGATGCACCACAGCCGCAACCGTGCCACTGACCAACCCCCAGAAAGCCGCATGCCCGGTGGTGCGCTTCCAGAACATACCAAGCAGAAAGGTCGCGAACAACGGTGCATTTACGAACGAAAAGACCAACTGCAACGCATCCAGAATGTTATTGAACTCCGTCGCCATATATGCCGCGGCAATCGACAACACAATGCCGCCGATAGTCGCCATTCGCCCCATCCACAAATAGTGCTCATCGGTGCCCGTCTTGTAGATATAGGACTGATACAAGTCGTAGGTCCACACCGTATTGAACGCCGTCACATTGCCTGCCATGCCCGACATGAAGCTGGCCAGCAGTGCCGTCAACCCCAGGCCAAGAATGCCGGTTGGAAAGTAGTAGAGCAGCATGTTCGGGATGGCGAGATCGTAATCGAGCAGCGGATGGCCTTGACGGTCGCGCATCACTTTGCCGCTCACCGGGTCCAATTGCACGGGGATCAGGCCCTTGCCCTCAACGGCCGCTGCAGAAGTGCTGCCTGCTACGCCCACGTGCAGGACGTGGGCCTGCACAGTATGCACAACCGTCGGTACAGAGATGGCAATCAGCCCCGGCAGAATGACTAGAAATGGAAAGAACATCTTGGGAATCGCTGCGATCAACGGCACCTTGCGCGCTGCTTCTTCCGAATCGGCGGCCATCGCGCGCTGGATCACCAGAAAGTCCGTGCACCAGTAACCAAATGACAGCACAAACCCCAGACCAAAAAGCAGCGAATACCATTGCACGCCCAGCGGATTGGTACTGGCGTGCTCCATGCCGCGCCAGGAATGTGTATAAGCCGGTCCCAGCTTCTGCTCGATGCCGCGCCATCCACCTACATTTTTCAGGCCAATCCAAACCAGGGGCGTGAAGCCCGCGACGATCAGAAAAAACTGCAGCACCTCGTTGTAGATCGCGCTGGTAAGGCCGCCCAGAAAAATATAGCCCAGCACAATCAGTGCTGACAGAAGAATAGAAAAATGAAAAATCCAGCCCAGCGGCAGCCCTAACCGCACGAATAAACTGTCGAAGATATGCAGGTTCTCGATCAACAGCGCCATGGCATACATCGAGATGCCTGAGGAGAAGACCGTCATCACCGCGAAAGACACCGCATTCAACGCGCGGGTCTTTTCATCGAAGCGCATGCGCAGGTACTCCGGTACACTGCGAGCCTTCGATCCGTAATAAAACGGCATCATGAAGATGCCGACAAACAGCATGGCGGGAATCGCGCCGATCCAGTAAAACTGGCTGGTGACGATGCCGTACTTGGCGCCGGAAGCGCCCATCCCGATGACTTCCTGTGCACCCAGATTGGCCGAAATAAAGGCCAGACCGCAGATCCATGCGGGGATAGATCTTCCGGCCAGAAAAAAATCATTGCTGGTGCGCATGTAGCGCTTGAGGGCAAAGCCGATGCCCAGCACGAAGGCGAAATACACCAGCATGATGAGCCAATCAATGATCGTCAGGTTCAATGGTCCTCACAGAAAACGGAGCAGGTTGGGATGGGTTCCGGCTCCATCAAGAAACCGTTTGCATTGATACTATCTGCTACCTCCCACATCGCCTAGACCCTTGCCGCAACCTGTTTTGCTGATGTGGCTTTATTACGATCGCAAACTACGCAGCGCGGGATAAATTTTGCGATAGACCGCGTAGCCTTTGTCATATACAGCTCGTGCAGCAGGTTGCGGCTCTCGATATTTGGCCACATGGATAGAAACATCGCAGGCCGTATCCACATCCGGCCATGTTCCCACTCCGACTCCGGCCAGCAGCGCTGCACCAAAAGCGCCACCTTCTTCCGCAGTCAGAATTTCCACTGGATGACCGTAAATGTCTGCCTGAATCTGCTGCCAAAGCGGTCCACGCGCGCCGCCGCCACCGAGTCGCACGCGTCCATGTACCGGAATTCCCAGCTCGGCAAAGAGCGTCAATGTGTCGCGCAGACTATACGTCACCCCTTCCAGCACGGCCCGTACCAGGTGCCCCTGCCCATGCGTCGCCGTCAGGCCAATAAAGGCAGCGCGTGCATCTGGGTCGAGATACGGCGTACGCTCCCCGACAAGATATGGTGCCCACATGAGTCCTTCGCTGCCTGCAGGAGCCCGCTCTGCCAGTTTGCTGAGCGTTTCATACGATGTGCTGGGACTAAACGTGTCCCGATACCAGCGCAGAGAAAGCCCCGCGGCTTGCGTGACGCCCATCACATGCCAGCGTCCAGCCACGGCATGACAAAACGTGTGCAATCTGCCGCCGGGGTCACGTACCGGACGATCCGTCGCAGCAAATACGACTCCGGAAGTGCCAATCGTTGCGCTGACGGCGCCCGGCTTCAGAATACCCATGCCAACAGCTCCCGCGCCCTGGTCTCCCGCACCGGCAACAATCGGCGTACCCGCAAGCAGTCCCATCTGTTGCGCCGCCTGCGCACTCACTTTGGCGCAGATCTCCGCAGATTCGAACAACTCCGGCAGCCACGCCATCGGAACACCAGCGGCTTCTGCGACTTCCTTCGACCAGCAGCGATGCGCAACATCCAGCAGCAATGTGCCCGAAGCTTCCTGCACATCCATCGCATAGGTTCCGCTCATACAAAAGCGAACATAATCCTTGGGGCAAAGCAGGTGCGCTACCCGGACAAAAATCTCCGGCTCGTTGTCGCGAACCCACAGCAACTTGGTAAGGGTAAAGTTCGGCAGCGCGGGATTGCACGTCAGCTCAATCAGCCGTTCGCGACCTATCGTCCGGTGCAGCCAATCGCATTGCGGCACACTCCTCGTATCGCACCAGATCAACGACGGCCGCAGGACTTTGCCCGCAGCGTCCAACAGCACCGCACCATGCATCTGGCCGGTCAATCCCACACAAACAACGGCACTGCCTGGCTGGCCACTGGTTTCCAGCACTGCATGCACGGCCTGCTGCGCCGCGCGCCACCAGTCGGCAGGATCCTGCTCTGCCCAGCCATCCACGATAGCGCGAAAAGGCGCATGATCGCTGGTCGCAGAGGCAACCACGTTACCCTTTGTATCCACCAGAACAGCGCGTGTGCCGCCGGTGCCAATGTCTATTCCAAGAAGCAACACTCTAAAACCCTCCGGCAAATGCGTGGCCACGGCGCGGAAAATTTATCAGCGCAACTCATGGTGCCACATTCAGACGAGCAAGCCTATATTCTCTTGTTGTTGAACGCCACAAATTTGCCCGCATGCTATGAGTTTTGAGTTATACGCGACCTGCGCGTTTCTGCGCGACAACCAGGCCGCGAGGCGTTGGCAGCATGACAACAGATAGCAGCCCGGCTGCTTCCATCTTGAGCGCAGCCTCCCGGACGATCTTCAAATGAGAGCTGGCGTCATGCATCAGAATGATTCCCTGCGGGTTAATCTGGGGCAGGAATCGCGTGACCTCCTGCTCCCGTATAGGCATATCGCTGTCGCTGAAGAAGAGGTCGATCGCGCCATCAACCCGCATTTCCAGGCTGGACTCATTTCGCAATTCAATCCATTCTGAAAGGCCGGAGCTGGCTATCTTTTCCTGCGCCTTGGCGAAGACAACAGAATCAAACTCGCAGCTGATGACCTTGCCAAAGCCATTCCACTTAAGCCCTTCTGCGATCCAGAGTGTGCTGACGCCAAGGAACGAACCCGTCTCAACAACCAGGTTTGGCTTGATGGTTGTGACCAAGGTACGCAGAAATTCCAGCACCTCGGCTTCGGCCGTCATGGAGTCATACATGCTCCAGCGCTCGGGGTTTGGGCATTCCAGCGTAGGCCGGTGATACTCCGGCAGCAGCGCACCCTGCGCGCGCTCTGCCTGCTGCATGACTTTATGTTCCTGTTTTAATTTCTTGCCGAAAAGTCGCATGTGCCATTGTTGACACAATCACAATTGCGAAGCAAATCCTCGCCAGCGTAGTGGCCTACTCTTATCGCCACGCTTACTCCACCGGCCGTTGCGCGCGATAACCTTCCCGGGCGTTCACGTCGTACTTCAAAGGATGATGCTTTTCATCCTGCATGCGTAGCGGTTTGCCTTCATTGTCTACCAGTTCTACTTTGATCTTCCGGTACGTTCCATCGAGCTTGGAATCGGTGGGTCGATAGGCCAGCAAATATTCGTTGCGGATGGAGTTGTTGATCTGTTTGAAGATGTCGGGCATCTCCCCTTCAAAACGCGGAAAAAACGACATGCCCCCAGTCAGCCGCGCAAAGGTCTGCATCTGGTTGTCTGCTTGTAGATAATCCATCCGGCCAATCGGTCCCATGCCTCCATACGCGTCCTCCATAATCCGGGCGGTTTGTCCTGTGCCGATGCTGAAAATGGTCACGTTTGGAGTGTTCTTTACCTTTTTCAGCATGGTGTCCAGAGTGATTTTGCTGAAAGTATCGCGCCCGCTGGAGACAAGAATGATGTATTTGTGTCCGGGTACGCGGCTCAACCGATCCAGAGTTTCATAGAGCGCATCAAAAAGGTTGGTTTCGCTAAAGAACGGCATCCGCAGCGATGCAAGCGATTGATACACCACCTGCTTATCGCGCGTGAAATCGCAAAGAATACGCGTGTGCAGATCGTACGTGACCACGGCGATATAGTCATCCGGACGTAAGGATTGCGCAAACGCGTATGCGGCATTTTGCATGTCGTAGATAAAGTAATAATTGTTCGATGCAAACTCCAGTAACAACACCGCAGTAATGGGCGCCTGGGTACGCCGGAAATCAGCGATTTTTTGCTCCACACCGTCTTCATAGACCCGGAAATTGCTTTCCTGCAGGTTCGGAACAAATTCACGCGTCTTGTCCAGCACGACATTCACGTCGACGTTGACCACAGGCACATCGACACGCAGCGAATAATTGCCCATTCCGGGAGGATTGACCACCTTCGGTACCGGAGGCGGGGGTGGAGGAGCATTCTGGTCTTCCTGTTTCTTGGGTAGCACAATGATGCCGGTGTCGCCACCCGGGCCACCCTCTTCGGGGCCAGCTTCATTCTGGTTCTGATTTTTCTTTTGCGTGCTGGGCGAAGCAGTCGTGGTTTGGCTTCCCGTGGTTGGGGAAGGCGTACCTTGCTGCGGCGTATTCTGTTGCGGAGTATTGGGAGATGCTCCAGGCTGTGCGTTCCCCGTCTGCGGAGACGGCACCGGCACTGTTGGCGTTGTTTGCTGCGCGTAACCATGCACCATTGCCAGCGGCCAAATGAGTGCACATGCCAGAACACTCCTCCGTATCCATTTTTTACGGGTCCACGTTGCGCCCTCCGGTCTTCGCGACCAGAATTGTTTGACCAGCATAGCGCTTCTCTTATTTGGAATATCGGTGTTCATGGACCTGTCCGTCACTTCTGCATATCACTGTACCTGCCCGTCGCCGTCGCGGGATGCCTAAGCAAAGAAATCCTGATGGAATGCGACTCCAAACAGGCAGATAAGAATATTGTGAACCTGTGTTGGATTTTCTGCGATCTTCCGCCCGATTGTCATAGGGTTTGTCCTGGGAACAACAATGGCTTACGCCGGGCACTATCGCTTGAACCGCCTCAGGCTCTACTCTGTAGACGTGCGTAATTCGTTTAGGGATTCTCTCCTGCCCGTTTTTCTTTTTGCCTGGATTACTACGTCCCTGCTGGGCATGGCTCCGTCGGGCATGGCGCAGGTCGCTTCGGCGGCCCCGTCCGGCACCCCTGCGATTTTTCCGCTCTCCGCAGTGCACCGTGGACTCCACGGCACGGCATACACGGTTTTCCAGGGTACGGAACCAGAAGCCATCGACGTGGAAATCCTTGGCGTACTGCACGATGCCATTGGCCCCGGCAAGGACATGATTCTTGCACGATTGCTGGGTAGTAAGGCGGAATATGACGGTGTAGTGGCTGGCATGAGCGGTAGTCCGGTCTACATCGATGGCAAGTTGTTGGGCGCCATCGGTTTTCGCATCGGCCAGTTCACTAAGGAGCCCATCGCCGGCATCACCCCAATCCAGCAAATGCTGGATGTAGTACGCCAGAGTGCCCCGGAAACCGCGATACCGTCGACCGCAGTATCCGCCGGTATCGACAACACACGCAATGCGCTGGCAATGGAATCCAGTGCAGCCGCCAATATGCACGGTAACACCGTACCCGATGACGGTACGCCCTTCATTCAGCCGATCGACACTCCCCTGGTCTTTGACGGTTATTCGCCGGAAGCGCTGCAGCTCTTTCGCCGCCAGTTTGGTTCCCTTGGCCTGACGCCCGTCTCTGGGTTGGGCAGCGCCAGCCCAAACCAGAAGCAGCCCGAACCCATCGTTCCCGGTTCTGCCATCAGCGCCGTGATCGTGGAAGGAGACCTGAACATCTCTGCCACCTGTACCGTCACCTACGTCGACGCGAAACAGCTGCTGGCCTGCGGGCATCCCATCACTCAATTCGGCCATGTCTCTTTGCCGATGACGAAGGCTGAGGTGGTGGCAACCGTCGCTTCTCAGCTTGATCCCATCAAAATCATTAACACGACAGAAACCGTCGGCGCGTTTACGGATGACCGCCAATCCGGCATTCTTGGACGCTTTGGCGTGCAGGCCCCCATGATCCCCGTCACGGTTGCCATGCGTGGCTTCCCTCAGCCCAAAACATTTCATTTCTCCGTGGTGGAAAATCCCCGGCTGACACCGGGAGCCGTGACTGTCTCTGTCTATCAGGCGCTGCAGGGCACCAACGGATACAACGACCAATCCAGCTATCGCATGCATGGAGAGATTCAGTTTGATGGCTATCCACCGGTAACGCTGGATTCCCTGTTCTCTCCGGACGACCACACGATGCCCAGCATGGCAGCCGCCGTTGCCATTAGCCAGCGTTTTGGTTTGATCTACAGCAATCCGGCGCAGCGTCCGCCTATCCATTCGATCTCGCTGCAGTTCGACGCAATTCCAGGCCGTCGTACCGCCATCATCGAAGATGCTCGCATTGTCGATCCTATCGTCCACCCAGGCAGCAGGATCACCGTGGAAGCAACCATCCTGCCATATCGCGGAGAGCGCCGTGTGGTAAGGATTCCCGTCCAACTGCCGGAAACACTGGGAGCAGGAACCGTGCGCCTGCTGGTCAGCGATGGTGCAGTGCTTGATCGCACGCTGCACACCATCACCGACCCCGCCGTCCAACCTTTAGGCTTGAGCACCGTTATTGCGCAGCTGAATCGGCTGCATGACAATGATCGCCTCTACGTCACATTGTTGGCCCCCGTACCGCAGGCGACCATGGACGGCGTGCAGTTGCCATCCGTTCCGCTTTCCATGGCGAATGTATTGCAGCCTACCGACGATGGCAAAGAATTCGCTATCCATGGGGAGACAGCTGTTTCTCTCGGCTCTGCGCCTGTCAATGCCGTACTCCAAGGTTCACAGATTCTGAATCTGGAAATTCATCCCTGACATTTCCAAAGATCCAGGGAAACTGAAGCCCCCTGGTTCAAGTAGACTCAGCTCCACAATCCCGCTGCCTCAAGTACACTCAAAAGCAGCATGACGCAACGTCTTCTTCGCTCGATACTCTTTACACTTTTGCTGGCATCGTTCTCGACTTTTCTGCGCGCACAAGGCACCAAGGTATGGTCTCAATCAACCTACGAAGCCTTTGAGCGCGGCACGCCGCACGGCGTTGCCATTCGTAGCGATGGCACTCTGGACCACGCTGCTGTCGCAAAAGCCTTGCTCACCACACCGGCAGACTATATCTGGTCTGCGACTGCCGATAGCAAAGGAAATGTCTATCTGGGAACCGGCTCACCTGCGATGGTGCTGAAAGTAACACCCGATGGAAAGCTCACTAAGCTGCTGGAAACGAAGGATATTTCCGTCCAGGTTGTTCGATTGGGCCCGGATGGCATGCTCTATGCTGCGACGCTGCCACACGGCAAGGTTTATCGCGTCAACCCCGATAGCCCAGGAATCCCAAACGAGCCGAATGGCAAACCAGTTACACCATCGACGGCCGTCGAGCCAACGCAGCCTGTTGTTTTCGACACGGCAACGCTCGATCCCAAACCGACATACATCTGGGATATGGCTTTCGACGCCTCGGGGCGTCTTTACATCGCCACCGGCGGTCCAGCAGCCATCTATCGTGTGGACCTGAAACAGCCTGGGGCCAAGCCGGAAAAATTCTTTACCAGTCAGGAGCAGCACATCCGCTGCATGCTCTTTGGCAAAGACGGCAACCTCTATGCGGGAAGCGACGGACGCGGACTCGTCTATCGCATTCCACCGGACGGCAAAGGATTCGTGCTCTTTGAATCCCCTAAAAGAGAAATTCCCGCACTGGCCTTCGATCCTGCCGGAAATCTCTATGTCGCCGCACTCGGTGATAAGAAAAGCACCAGCCTGCCGCCGCTCAACATACGTGGTGGCGCATCGGTAACAGCAACCATCACGATCCTGGCACCAGGCTCCATCCAGTCCTCCAATGACAACACGCTCATTCCCGAAGGTAGCGTTATCTACCAACTCGCTCCCGACGGCGCGCCGCGGGAGCTGTGGGCATCCAGAGACGATGTGATCTACAGCCTTGGCTGGAGTGGAGGCACGCAGACCAACAACCGGCAGACGGCGGGCTTGTTGGCGGCTAGTGGCAATCAGGGCCATCTCTACCGCATCTATTCCGATGGAACCTATGCGGATGTTGCCCATCTGGAGGCAAGGCAGGCTACTGCACTCGCCGCAGGAGCGAACGGCACGGAATATGTGGCGACCAGCAATACGGGCAAACTGTACCAACTGGAATCTCCAACAGCAAAGGCCTCCACAGAAAAAACATCTGAGGCAAGCTACACCAGCGAAATTTTCGACGCCAAATTCTTTTCCCATTGGGGACGCGCCGTTATTCAAGGAACAGGCAGCTACGATCTGCTGGCCCGCAGTGGCAATGTGGAACAACCAGAACAAGGCTGGAGCGAATGGGAAAAAGTTACGCCGAATGCCGGGTCGCTGCCTGTGCCGCAGGCACGGTTTCTGCAGTGGAAAGCCGTTCTGCATCCAGGAGCGCAGATCAAACAAGTCGGCATTTACTACCTGCCGCAGAACGTTGCGCCCTCTGTCGATGAGATCGTTGTCGAATTGCATGCCCGCGTGAACGCCGCGTTAAATCCCTTGCAACCACCCACGGTAGCCATCACGTTTCCCAGCGACGCGAACAACTCCGGCATTATGTATGCCGCCGACGCCGCAAGTAATCCTCTGCTGGCGTTGCGCACTCCCTACTGGGGTACTGTCCGCTGGAAGGCGCATGACGACAACGGCGATCATCTGCACTATTCCCTTTACTATCGCGGCGACGACGAGACCAACTGGCTACTGCTGGCGAAAAATATCAGCAAAGATTATGCCTCTTTCGATATGCAGCGCGTACCGGATGGCTGGTACACGCTGCGCGTCGTCGCCAGTGATGCGCCTTCAAATCCAGCTGGAGACGCGTTGACCGGTTACAAAGATAGCGCTCGTTTCATCATCGACACGACGCCTCCAGTTCTCTCCGCGATCACAGCCCATGAGGACGCCAGTGGCATTCATGTCACCTTTGACGCCAAAGACGCACTCTCCACCATCCGGCGCGCATACTATTCGGTGGACGCTGGCCCGTGGCAATATATTGATCCGGTCGGCAAACTATCCGACGCAACCGAGGAACACTACGATTTCACAATCCCGCTGCCGAAACCGGATGACGATGCAAATATACCGGCAGCAAATCTGCAGACCAATCCTCAGCAGCATGTCATCGCTGTCCGTGCCGTTGACAGCGCCGGCAATCCCGTCATCGGGAAGATCGGCGTGCAATAGTGGTGCAATAGTGGATAGCACCGCCCATTTCGTTGCGGTGCCGCAACCGTCGCAGGAAGCATTAGCTCGCCAACACCATGCGCTTTGAATTCTTTATCGCCAGCCGCTATCTCCGCGCCAAGCGGCGCCAGGCGGTTGTCGGCGTCATTACGGCAATCTCCGTCATCGGCGTGGCTGCGGGTGTGGCGTCGCTCATCCTTGCACTAGCCATCACGAACGGCATGCGCCGCGATCTACAGGATCGCCTGCTCGGTTCTACGGCGCACGTGAATCTTATGCGTGTGGCCAACGATGGCATCGTAAACTGGCGCAGCCTGACCAATCGCCTGCGGCATCTTCCGCACGTCACCGCTGCCGCTCCCGGACTCTACGGAGAAGTCCTCATTTCGCGTGGAGCGCGTTCCGGTGGCGCAGAGATCAAAGGCATTCTGCCAGCCGAGGAACGTACCGTCAGCGATCTGCTGCAATCGATAAAAGAAGGCGATGCGACTGCGCTTGCACCGGTTCCGGCCAGCGAGTCCGCTTCTCCCAATGCCGAAATACCACCCATCGTTATCGGCTCGGACCTCGCGGATTCCATTGGCGCATCTGTCGGAGAAAGTGTGCTGGTAACCAGTCCTCAAGGTGAATTGACGCCTTTTGGCCTTGTGCCCAAGTACGAGCGTTTTCAGGTCGTCGGTATTTTCCACTCCGGCTTTTACCAGTACGATTCGTCCTATGCATTGGCACGCCTGGCCGATGTCCAGCGGCTCTTCGGCGAACCAAACGTGGCCTCCATTATCAGCTTTAAGGTGGATAATCTGTACCACGCAGACGTCATCGGACGCAGCATCGAAGCTGCTGCAGGCAAAGGCTTTATGACGACCAACTGGATGGAGCAAAATCGCGAACTCTTTCGCGCGTTGCGTCTGGAACAAATGGTCACATTTATCGTAATTGGATTGATCGTCTGCGTAGCAGCCCTCAACATTCTGATTGCGCTGACCATGATGGTGATGGAGAAGACCCGCGATATCGCCGTGCTCATGTCCTTCGGTGTGCGCGCCGATCAGGTGCGCCGTATCTTTCTGTGCCAGGGTATGCTGATCAGCATCCTTGGCACTGTGTTGGGCCTTATTGCTGGCTACGCGCTGGCGTGGCTGGGTGGCCATTACCGCTTCATCCATCTCAATGCAGACGTCTACTCCATTGACTACCTGCCCTTTGCCCCACGCTGGACCGATGGCGTGATTGTCTCCGCCGTCTCTCTGGGGATTTCCCTGCTGGCTACGCTGTATCCTTCCGCCTCCGCAGCGAGGATTCTGCCCGCTGAAGCTTTGCGTTACGAATAACGGCAAACGCACGCAGTGCTTCGGCCATCGCAAAACCATTGCAAAAAGACACTTTCTATTGTGTTTCGGTTTTATGATAGGTATAGGTCATGCAAATGCAATCGAGCGACGGCCTTCGTGCCCCATTCGCCCCTGGCCGGGTGCCGGAGGATGCCTGTTCTATTGCGTTACAGACCGATATGCCAGACGAACCTCCACTTTTGCGTTTGGAGAATCTGTGCAAGGTCTACCGCACTGGGCCCGAGGCACTGGTTCTCTTTGAAAATCTGAATCTTACGGTACATACCGGTGAGATGGTCGCTATCGTTGGCGAGTCAGGTTCAGGCAAAAGTACGCTCCTGCACCTGATGGCGGCGCTTGATACACCCACCAGCGGTAACGTATACTGCGCAGCAACCTGCATTGGAAAGCTAAGTTCCAAAGAAGCAGCGATTTTCCGCAATCGGGAGATCGGCTACGTGTGGCAATTTCACTATCTATTGCCGGAATTTACGGCATTGGAGAATGCAGCCATGCCCCTGCTCGCGCGTGATGAAAACAAGGCCTCTGCATTTGCCAAGGCGGAAGAATGGCTGCGGCAGGTGGGACTTGAGAGCAGAATGCACCACAGGGCCGGAGAACTTTCCGGCGGCGAACAACAACGCGTCTCCCTGGCACGGGCACTTGTCACACAGCCCCGCCTGCTGCTGGCAGACGAACCGACTGGCAACCTCGACAACCGAACGGCTGAGGCGGTCTTTGTGCAGATGGAACAACTGCATCGGACGCACCGGCTAACCTCCATCATCGTCACCCATAACGTTGAATTTGCTGAGCGTTGTGGCCGCATGCTCCGGCTGCACCAGGGTCGGCTAGAGGAGTGTCACTGACAGGGGCGCGAGGACTGCACCTTCTGTGATGCTGAGGAATCTAACAGTTCGGACCTGCTCTGCGGCGCAGAGCGTAATAAAGGGGGAACATGTTCGAACGATATACAGAAAAAGCAAGGCGCGTGATCTTCTTTGCGCGCTATGAAGCCAGTCAATTCGGTTCACCATACATTGAAACGGAACATCTCCTGCTTGGTCTATTGCGTGAAGATAAAGCGCTCAGCAACCGCTTTTTGCGTTCCCATGCTTCGGTAGAGTCGATCCGCAAACAGATCGAAAGTCACACCACCATTCGCGAGAAGGTCTCGACATCGGTCGATCTGCCGCTCTCCAACGAATGCAAACGCGTGCTTGCCTATGCGGCCGAAGAGGCTGAGCGGCTGTCGAACAAACACATTGGTACCGAGCACCTGCTGCTGGGTCTGCTGCGCGAAGAAAAATGCTTTGCTGCGGAGATTTTGCTGGAGCGTGGCTTGCGTTTATCCACCGTTCGCGATGAGCTTGCGCGTACCACGCAGGAACGCGCGCCACAGGCGCAGCGCAATCGCGAATCCAGCACACTGGCCGAGTTCTCTCGCGACCTGACGCAGTCGGCACTGGACAATCAACTCGACCCACTCGTAGGGCGCGATCAGGAGCTAGAACGCGTCATTCAGATTTTGTGCCGCCGCACCAAAAACAATCCAGTGCTGATTGGCGAACCCGGTGTCGGCAAAACCGCCATCGTGGAGGGTTTGGCGCAGAAGATCGCCGATGGCGATGTGCCAACTTTCCTCGCCGATAAGCGCGTGCTTGGCCTCGACTTGTCTTTGATCGTCGCTGGAACAAAATATCGCGGCCAGTTTGAAGAGCGGCTGAAGACCATCATGAAGGAATTGATGGAGAATCAGAACTGCATCATTTTCATTGATGAGCTGCACACGCTGGTCGGAGCAGGTTCAGCGGAAGGTTCGCTGGATGCGGCGAATATTCTGAAGCCTGCGCTTTCCCGTGGCGAGATTCAGTGCATCGGCGCCACCACGCCGGCGGAATATCGCAAATCCATCGAGAAGGACCGCTCACTGGAAAGGCGCTTTCAGGCCGTCAAGGTGCCGCCGCCAAACGAGGAAGATGCGATCAAGATCATCATGGGCATCAAGGACCGCTATGAGAAATTTCATGCGGTCAGTTATACCGATGATTCGATCCTGTTCGCGGTCAGCCACTCCAACCGGTACATTCCCGATCGCTTTCTGCCGGACAAGGCCATCGATCTGATAGACGAATCCGGAGCGCGTGTGAAGCTGCGCCAGACCTCTTTGCCCGAAGAGATCACCGAGGTGCAGAAGCGCATCAAGTTCATCGTGCATCGCATGGAGAACGCCATCGCGAATCATGAATTCGAGAAGGCGCGTTTCTACTCCGACGAAGAACGCAAGGAGCGCGAAAACTTGCGTGCCCTGCGCGATAAGTATCATCTCGATGATTCGTCCGCGGGGATCGTAACGCGGGAAGACATTGAAGATGTTGTCAGCCGCTGGACTGGCGTACCTGTCACTTCCATCAAGGAAGAGGAGACACAAAAGCTGCTGCGCGTGGAAGAAGAGCTGCACAAGCGCGTCATCTCACAGGACAAATCGATTTCCGCACTGGCGCGGGCCATTCGCCGCTCTCGTGCCGGACTTAAGTCCCCACAACGCCCCATTGGTTCGTTCCTCTTTCTGGGACCGACCGGCGTAGGCAAAACGGAGATGGCACGCACGCTGGCACAATTCCTCTTCGGCAGCGAGAAGGCTCTCATTCGCTTCGATATGTCGGAGTTCATGGAGAAGCATTCCGTCTCCAAACTGATCGGCTCGCCTCCGGGCTATGTCGGATATGAGGAAGGCGGCCAGTTGACGGAGCGCGTCAAGCGTTCGCCGTACTCTGTCGTCCTGCTCGATGAAATCGAGAAAGCGCATCCGGATGTCTTCAACATCCTGTTGCAGGTCTTTGAAGACGGCCAACTGACCGATGGGTTGGGCAATACGGTTGACTTCAAAAACACGATCCTTATCATGACCTCGAACATTGGTGCGCGCCATCTTCAAAAACGGCAAGGATTGGGCTTCCAATCTGACCGCGAAGACATGGTCGCCGACAAAATTGAGGAGTTGGTGAAAGGTGAGGTGAAGCGCACCTTTAATCCGGAGTTCCTCAACCGCCTGGATGAAATCATCATTTTCCAGGCACTGTCGGATGCCGATCTGATCCAGATTCTCGAACTGCTGGTACAGCAGCTCAACATCAACCTGGCGCAGAAGGCGATCACGCTTTCCGTAACGGAAGAAGCCAAGAAGTGGATTCTGGAACGCACGATGGTCGATCGCAGCTACGGGGCGCGTCCGCTGCGTCGCGCACTGCAGCGCTACGTGGAAGATCCGTTATCCGAAGCGCTCATTGCGGGACATATTCAGGACCGCCCTGCGTTCCTGGAGGTCTACCTGGAAAACAATCAACTCTTCTACCGTCCGGTTATCAAAGAAGGCGAAGAGCGAGCCGAAGGTATTCTGCTCTACAGTAATTAACGATGTTCTCAACAAAAGGAAAAGCCCCGCCGTGGCGGGGCTTCCCTTTTTGGCTGCCATTGATAGGCTCCATGTTTCGGTGGGCCCAGGCAGCAGGTCCGGGTGCACGACCCGGGAGCTTGTTGCGATCCTTCTATATCGCGTTCGATACTTTGTTGGCTACCCATTCCGCGCTGGACCGTACCGAATCGACAGCATCTTTCCCCACGCGCACAGAGCGCTCTGCATGCTTGCCAAATGTGTCCGCCGTGTCCGAAAGATATTCCGATGCATCTTCCAGGTTGCGCTTCAACTGTTTGCGTGTCTTGGCCCCGGATTGCGGCGCATACACCAGAGCAACCGCTGCGCCAGCTGCTACTCCAATACCAAATGCTGCCCAGAATTTCAAAGTATCCATGGTTGATGCTCCTTCGTAAATTTTCCTGCTGCTTCTGTTGCCTTCAGTCTAATCCTCAGGCTATGGATATCGCATGTGCCTTGCTTGATTAGAGGCCCCATAGATGCCTACGGTTGCCGCCGAGCGGCAGATTTCCTGGGAATTGAAGCATTTCTCCTCCCAATCACTCTGAAGCCTCCTGAAAGCAGCGGCACCGGGAAACGTCCGGGCAGAGACGCAAAATGCAGATACGATATTGAGATAGATTCCTTTCTGCATTGCAGTAACTGTTAGCAACGATTGACCGCAATCCATGCGACTACGGCTTGAATATTTCGTTATGTGGTGCCTGGTCCAGGCTCTTGGCCTGCCACCACGCTCTATGGCGCGGCGTATAGGAGCCGCCCTTGGCGCAATTGTCTATCGCTGTGTGCCCCGCCTGCGCAGTGTCGGACGGCGCAATTTGCAGCTCGCTTTTCCAGAGAAATCTTCTCAGGAACGCGAACGTATCCTGCGTGGCATGTATCGTTCTCTGGGTTGGCAACTGGCGGAGTTTTGCCAGATGCCTCATTACACGCTCGATGACGCCAACCAGTTCATCTGCTATGAAGGTCTTGAAAATTATCTCACCGCACAGGAGCAAGGGCACGGCGTCCTGGTGCTGACCGGGCATCTGGGCGCGTGGGAACTGAGCAGTTTTTATCACTCACTCGCTGGCCATCCCATGAGCATGGTCATCCGCCGTCTGGACAATCCTTACGTCGATGCACTGGTAAATCGCATTCGTTGCCTGCATGGCAACCGCGTATTGCATAAGGACGATTTTGCCCGTGGTCTGATCGGATCCATGCGCGCTGGAGAAACCGTCGGTATATTGATGGACACCAACATGACACCGCCACAGGGATTGTTCGTCAACTTCTTCGACCACGCGGCCTGCACCGGCTCCGGCATGGCACGCATCGCGCTGCGCACCGGTGCTGCCGTGGTTCCAGGATTTTTGCTATGGCATGCCGACGAAAAAAAATACGTGCTGCATTTTCTTCCGCCGCTGGAGTTGACAGATACCGGCAATGACGAAGTAGATGCCCAGGCCAACACACAAATCTTCACCAAAGCTCTCGAAGACATCATCCGGCGCTATCCTGAACAGTGGCTCTGGGTACATCGCCGCTGGAAAACGCGCCCGGAAGGGAAAGCGCCACTATATTAGATTTTTCGGAAACGATGATGCTGTCTCTCCAACAACTCGCTGCGGCACTCGGCACTCCCTGCACCGTATCGGATACCATTCCGATCGCGCGTGTAGCCAGCATTGCACGCGCAGACGCACAGTCCGTCGTATTTGTAGAGAATGCCGCTGCTCTTGCAGAAGCACTGGCCTCAAATGCCGGTGCCGTGTTACTGACATCGGAGTTGGCTACTACCGTGCTAAACGCATCCAAGCCACTGCTCTGTGTTCCGCAACCACGCCTGTCCTTTGCGCAAGCCGCTTCCCTTCTGCGGCCAGCACAACCGGCAAAAGGCATTCATCCTACCGCAATTGTGGGTAAGCAGGCACAGTTGGGAGAACAGGTTTCCATTGGCCCTTATGCTGTACTCGGCAACGGTGTACATATCGGGAACAACACGCAGATCGACGCTGGCGTTGTCATCGGAGACAGCGTTGTCATCGGCGAAGACTGCCACATTTATCCGCGCGTCGTAATTTATCCGGGAACGACCCTTGCCAACCACATCGTCGTGCATGCAGGATGTGTCCTCGGCGCGGATGGCTTCGGCTATGTTCGCGATGCTGACAGTGGCGACTATACGCAATTTCCCCAGCAGGGCACGCTGGTCATCGAAGACCATGTTGAGATCGGCGCCAACACGACCATCGATCGCGGCGCATTGGAAGAAACACGCATCGCCCACGGTTCAAAATTGGATAATCTCGTCCACATCGGCCACAACGTGCGCATCGGACGCAATGTGGTCATCGCGGCGCAGACGGGTATCTCTGGCAGCAGCGCGGTTGGCGACGGTGCGATCCTTGGAGGGCAGGTAGGCATTGGCGAACACGCCGATGTTGGCCCGCAAGTGATTCTGGGTGGTGGCACAGGCGTGCTCAGCAAGAAGAAACTGCGCGGCCCGGGGATCGTCTTCTGGGGACGGCCTGCGCAACCTCTACGCGAATATCTGAAGGGTCTGGCTGCAGTCGCGCGACTGACGCGCAGGTCAAAAGAGTAAGAGGCACCAGCTATGGCTATCGTCGTTGTCGGCGGTCACTCGCGCAACATCGGCAAAACTTCCGTTGTCGCCGGCATCATCGCCGCATTGCCACAATACAATTGGACGGCGTTCAAGGTGACGCAGTTTGGTCACGGCATCTGCTCCGCCGATAGTGAGCCATGCCATTGCGAGACAGACGCGCATACCGTCGCGGTAACAGAAGAGCGCAATGCAACCAGCGGCACGGATAGCGCCCGCTACCTGCAGGCCGGAGCCGTGCATTCGTTCTGGGTGCGGACGCGGCAGGGACAACTTGCCGATGCCATGCCACGCATTCGTAAAGAATTAGCAAAAGCGGAAAATGTAATTCTTGAGTCGAACAGCATCCTGCGTTTCCTGCAACCGGACTTGTATCTGACGGTGTTGGATTTTTCCGTTGCCGACTTCAAGCCATCCGCACAGTATTTTCTGGATCGTGCTGATGCGGTGTTGTTTGCATCCGGTGGCAACGCGACTGCCCCACTTTGGTCTCCGGCATTGCTGCAATTAGTAAGAGGAAAGCCCCGATTTCCTATCGAACCTCCAACCTATGTGACGTCCTCCGTGGTCGCGTTTGTCATCGAACACCTGACAATAACGCGTCAGGCTATGGACTAGGCACAACGTTCATAATCCCTTGCTTTTGGAAAATGGGGGGACGCGCTTTTCCCTGGAACGTATCTGACGTTACATGGACTGCACGGGAACCAGCATCAGGTCTTCCACCAGTCCCACTTCCTTCTGCACAAAGGGTTCAGCATACCGCACGCCACCCAACAGGCCGAAGGTGCGCGCCAATGCAAAGGTGCGCTCGCGGATATCTTCCTCCGGTACGAATAAACCGTGCCCGGCGTCTTGATTGGCGTATTGCGAGCGGTAGGCGAGGAGCGCCTGAAAACGCCGCTCAATCGTATTGGTGATATCGACGACGAAGCTGGGACGAACGTCGGCATACAGGCTGGCATACAGGATCTTGAAGGGACGATGCGGCGCCGCTCCAGTTTCCACCTTCGACAGCCCGGCCACAAAACATGCCTCATAGCCGAGAGTCGCCGTCGTGTAATGGTCCGGATGTCTCCCCTGCCAGTACGGCAGGATCACCACGCGTGGGCGCAACTCCCGCACAACACGCACAATTTTCAGCCGATTGTCCCAGGTATTTTCGACGCGGCCATCCGGAATATCGAGAGCCTGCCGCCAGACAACCCCTAAGATGCGCGCCGCATCTGCCGCTTCCGCCGCACGCTCTGCGGCAGAACCGCGCGTGCCTGCCTCGCCCTGCGTTAGATCGAGAATCGCCGTACGCAAGCCCAGCGCTGTCGACCGTAGCAGGGACCCGCCACAGGTCTGCTCCACATCATCCCGATGAGCGGCGATAGCGAGAATATCGACGGTTTGCATAGAATCACCTGACGACAGAACGCAAAGCTATGCACCACAGGTATGCTGTCTCTCAGCGATTTCGCACATCCGCGCTTACTGCCGACTAATCCGCAGCGTTTGAGATCGCATCCATGTAGGCGACGTCGTATGCCGTGCCGGTCACCGTCACGTTGCCGTTGTACAACTCAGAACCGGCGGAATAGCCTGTCGTCGTCGTGGTTATGCCGGTATTTGTTGTGGCATAAATGTGCAACTGGCCGCCATAGGCGGTGTATACCTTGTGCCATTGGGAAATGGCGCATAACCCGGTCAAATCCCCATACCAGGGCTCAACCAGCACCGAATTCTTGTTCAAATTGAACATTGTCAGACAGCCATTTGTCTTGTTTGTGGCCGTTCTTTCTCCCACCTGGCAAAGTTGCGAGCCAATCCAAAGTGTATTGTCATCGGCGAACAACATCTTGGTATGGGTGCCGTCGGCAATGGGGTACATGTTGTTGATCTTCCTGGTGCTCAGGTTCATCACACTCAAGAAGCCTTCAAACAAACCATCCTTTTGCAGTTGCTGCCCTGATATATACAGAAGTCCATTGCCGTACAGGGCCATGGTTGCGCCCCCGGGCACGGGAATACGAGCGGCTTCTGTCGGTTGCGTCTGCGTGGGCGGCGTAGGCGTTGGATATGTACTACCCGGAAAGTTATATATATTCAACACGCCTGTACCCAAAAAGCTAACGCTGGCAGTGGCTTGTGTGGTCACCGGATCGGGATTGTTGTTACCGCACTCGGGACCGCAATTCAATACCCAGGCTGTCGTGCCATCCGAGGAGAAGATGGCATTATTGGGGCGGTCAAATTGGATGGGATTGCCGTTCTGATCCAGTACCGGGACAACGCAAAAAACCGGAATGTTGATTGGCTGGCAATTCACCGGGCTGACCGCTGCGGGCCAATTTGCTTCGTTGGGAAACGTTGGCACGGGAGCAATCATGCCGTTTGGCTGCTGCAGGTGAATCACGCGATAAGCGTAATTGCTGTTCTGCACATAGGCCATGGCCACAGTACCGCTGGGATTGACCGCAACCTTGTATACATTTGGCAGATTCAGGTTAACTGTGACTCCGTGCACGCGATCAATCACCGTCAAATATTGAGCTGCCTGGTTGGCCCCAAAAGCATAATTTCCATCTTCTGTAACGTAAACCGCGCCCGTGGGCAGATTGGGTGTAAGTCCGGCAATGGTCCCGGACTGCTGCTCACTGGCATAATTGACGACTGCCAGGGAGCCATCGCCATAACCATAGACGAATCCAGACGACTGCTCCGGGTAGTTCAGAATGGCGCTGGGCAATGCCCCGGCATAGCCGCTGACAAAAAAACTTGGGACGGATCCGTTTTCGGCGTTACGAATGTCATAACGCGCATCTACGATCTGCAATTGACCCTTCGTAATGGGGCTTGGATTCTGTATTGCCACCAATACCCGCTGGAGGATCGTGCTGGGGGGAAATGTGCGGCCTGCAAAAAACGATCTTTGGCCAAGACAACCCATCAGGGAGAGGCCCACAACGGCAACAGCGATTGCCGCAGCCACTCGAACGAACACACTACGATTCATCTAAGCTCCATGCTCCTCGGACTCAGGGCATTCTTACTTTCCTGTGGAAAGTCTGAGTATACCAAAGAGAAAACGGTGCTGGCTCTATGCCATAAGTCTCGGTAGGATAAGTTTACGGATATCCCTCCATGGCATCGAAGCTGCACAACTTATTTGCGGACCGCACCGTGCTTTGCGACGGCGCGATGGGCACCATGCTGTATGCTCGCGGAGTTTTCATTAACCGCTGCTATGACGAACTGAATCTGTCTCAGCCGCAGTTGGTCCGCTCCATTCACGAAGAGTATTTACAGGCCGGCGCAGAGGTCATTGAGACCAATACGTTTGGGGCCAACTCTTTCCGCCTGAGCCGTCACGGCCTGCAGGACCAGACGCACGCCATCAACGTTGCCGGTGCCAAACTGGCCCGCGAAGCCGCCCAACAGATCAGTGAAAAGCAGGCAACACGCATCTTTGTGGCTGGATCGATAGGCCCACTTGGCGTGCAGATCGAGCCGCTGGGCAAGATTTCCTACCAGGAGGCGCGCGCCGCCTTCGCCGAACAGATTGCCGCCCTGGCCGAAGGCGGCGTCGATCTGCTGATCATCGAAACTCTTACCACCTTGAGCGAAGCACACCAGGCGATCCTGGCTGCACAGGAGACTGCCCCTCAATTGCCCGTGATTGTGATGGTCACCGTGGATGAAGAGGATAACTGTCTGGACGGATCGTCTCCAGAGACGACCGCAGCGCGCCTGACTGAGTGGGGAGCCGACGCCATCGGCTGCAACTGCAGTGCGGGGCCAGCCACCGTGCTGACGGCCATCGAGCGTATGCGCGCGGCCACTTCCCTGCCGTTGATTGCCATGCCCAATGCTGGCATGCCCAGCGCTGTGGAGGGCCGTAACATCTATCTCTGTTCGCCGGAGTACATGGCCAGTTTTGCGCGTAAATTTGTCCAGGCCGGAGTGCAATTGATTGGCGGTTGCTGCGGAACGACACCGAACCACATCCGTGCCATGCGATCGGCCCTGCGCGCGCTGGATGCTCGCGAAGCACGCCCAACGCGTGCCACCGTTGAAACCACGACAGCGGTAATCGACCCCCCCGCTCTGGCGGAACGCTCCCGACTGGGGGCACGGTTAATAGCAAAGGAATTCATCACGCTCGTGGAAATTGTTCCACCGCGCGGCATCAGCTGCGCACGGGAACTGGATGCTGCACGCCTGCTGGCGCAGAGTGGCGTCCACGGCATCAACGTGCCGGATTCGCCTCGCGCTTCCGCCCGCCTGAGCGCCCTAAGCCTGTGCCTGCAAGTGCAACAGCAGGCTGGAATGGAAACAGTCCTGCACTACACGTGCCGCGACCGCAATGTGCTCAGTATCCAGTCTGATCTGCTGGGTGCGGCATCGCTGGGCCTGCGCAATATTCTGTGCCTCACGGGTGACCCGCCCAAGCTGGGCAATTATCCCGACGCAACCGCTGTTTTTGATGTGGACGCCATCGGCCTGGTGAACATCGTCCGCAACCTGAATCATGGTCTGGACATCGGCAACAACGCCATTGGCGCCTCGACTGGATTCGCCGTCGGCGTGGCCGCCAATCCCGGGGTGCCAGACATTGACAATGAAGTCCGCCGCTTCGCGTATAAAGTGGAAGCCGGTGCTGAGTACGCCATCACGCAGCCGGTCTTTGACCTGCAATTGCTGGAAACATTTCTGAAGCGGGTCGAACAGTTTCATATCCCCGTCATCGCCGGCATCTGGCCGCTCACCAGCCTGCGCAATGCGGAGTTCATGCGCAACGATCTGCGGGTCAGCGTGCCCGATTCCATTTTGCAGCGGATGCAGCGTGCCGATACGCCGGAGCTGGCGCGTGCTGAAGGGGTTCGCATCGCCCAGGAGATGCTGGCCTCCGCACGCAGCATGGTACAGGGCGTTCAGGTGAGCGCTCCTGCAGGCCGCTACTCAGCTGCCATCGAGATTCTGCAATCCGTTCTCAGTCCAGCACCGTTATCCCCCAAAGGGGTTACAGAGACAAAGCCAACCCAACAGCAACCAGAAAAAACCACGGGGGCAAACATTGGCAAGCTTTGAAGAATCTCTCAAACAACTGGAAGCCATCATCGGCAAGCTGGAAAAAGGTGACCTGCCGCTGGAGGAGTCTGTGCGCTTGTTTGAAGAAGGAATTCGCCTGTCCAATACGTGTAAAACGGACATTGAAACCGCCGAGGGGAAGGTGCAAATCCTGCTGAAGCAGAAAGATGGCAGCATGAAAATCGAGGCGCTTTCTAAAAAACACATTCCGGACCAGGCTCGCTGAGCCACTCTCCCTATCTGAAGCCTGATGCTGCAGATATCTTCTACATCACGAGCTTGGCAATGGTCGCCAGTTGCATATTGGATGTGCCTTCGTAGATTTTTCCGATCTTGGAATCCCGGAAGAATTTCTCAACTGGATAGTCCTTCACAAAGCCATAGCCGCCAAAAATTTCCACGGCGAGGCTGGCAACGCGTTCCGCCACCTGCGACGTGAAATATTTGCACATTGCAGCTTCCTTCACAAAGTCCAGCCGGGCATCTTTCAAGCGCGCAGCGTTATAAACCATCAAACGCGCCGCTTCAATATCGGTCGCCATCTCGGCAATCTGAAATTGAATTCCCTGAAATTCCGCGATAGCTTTCCCAAATTGTTTGCGCTCCTTGGCGTAACGCGCAGCATGATTCCAGGCGCCCTGCGCCAGCCCCAGCATCTGTGCGCCAATGCCGATGCGGCCTTCGTTCAGTGTTTCGATGGCAATTTTGTAGCCCTTACCCAACTCCCCAAGAAGATTTTCTGCAGGCAGCTTGCAGTCATCCAGAATAATCTCGCAGGTACTCGAAGCGCGGATGCCCAGCTTGTCTTCTTTCTTACCCAGCGAAAATCCAGGCATGCTCTTTTCCACTAGAAATGCTGTGATGCCTTTATATCCTGCCGCCGGATCGAGCGTCGCAAAGACAATAAACACATCCGCTTCCTTTGCGTTCGTGATCCACAGCTTTTGACCGTTCAGCACATAATGGTCTCCGCGTTTTTCCGCACGGGCCTGCAACGCAAAGGCATCGGAGCCGGAAGCCGCTTCGCTCAGCGCGTAGGCGCCAATCCACTCCGTAGCCATCTTCGGCAAATAGCGCTTCTTCTGCTCCTCGGTTGCCCAGCGCAGCAGCGCATTCACGCACAGCGTATTCTGCACATCCACCAGCACGCCGACAGAAGGATCGACACTCGAGATTTCTTCCACTGCAAGAATCGCTTCAAAAAAAGTACCACCGGAACCACCGTACTGCTCTGGAATCTCAATGCCCATCAGCCCAAGCTCGAAAAGCTGGCGGATGAGTCCCGCATCCATCTTCTGGTGCTCATCCATGTCATGCACCAGCGGCGTAATAGTCTCGCGAGCAAATTGCCGCACGGTGTCACGGAAAAGCTGCTCGTCTTCACTCAGGTACTTTAGTTGGTTGGCTGCGGAAGCCGGCGTCAACGTTTGCGACATGGATTTACCTCATTCACCTACTCAGAGACTTGAAAACTAATGAGTGTAGCATTGCGAATGCATGGTCGGGAATGGAAGCCACAGTAATTCCGACAGACGCATTCCTGTGGCTGCTAGCATAGTCGCGAGGGAACTCGTGCGACCATGCGCATCCTGATTGTGGAAGACGAACCCGAAATGGCCCGCTTGCTGGCGCAGGGTCTGACGGAGGAAAACCACACCGTCGTCGTTGCCGCCGATGGTGCTGCCGCTCTGGACACCGGACGACACTACGAATTTGATGCGATCGTGCTGGATGCCATGTTGCCCCTTATCGACGGATTCGAAGTGGCCCGTCGGCTGCGTGCTGCAAAATGCGAGACGCCCATCCTCATGCTGACTGCGCGAGATGCCATTCCGGACATCACCCACGGGCTGGATGCCGGGGCCGACGATTACCTGACCAAGCCCTTCGCCTTTGCCGTGCTGCTGGCCCGCCTTCGCGCCATTACGCGCCGGGCTGCCCCGCCAGCGCCGGTACTGCTGCAGGTGGCCGATCTGGAATTGAATCCCGCCACGCAGCGCGTTACGCGCGGCGGAAAACCCATTCCACTTACGGCCACGGAATTTCGCTTGTTGGAGTACATGCTGCGACGCACAGGCCGCGTGCTGCCGCGTGCCGCCATTCTCGAAGCTGTCTGGGGATTTGACGATCCCGTCAACGACAACACGCTGGATGCCTTTATTTCCCTGCTCCGCACCAAAATTGATAAAGGCGCAAACAAGGGCACCCGTCGACGCCTGATCCATACCGTCCGGGGCGTTGGCTATATGGTGGAAGAGCGCGCCACACGATGAGTCGAATAACAATGCGTCCGCTATCGCTCCGACTTCGATTGACGCTCTGGTATTTCGCCATCCTTGTCGCTGGATTGCTGCTCTTCGCCGTATTGGTTCTGGCTGGGTTACAACATGCCATTCATCGCACTGTCGATCGCCAGCTACGCGATCACATTGCAGCCGTTCAAAAGATCCTTGTCGAAGACGCCAACGGAGGGGAGCCCCTTCTATCGCACGATCTGGCGGAAGATATCGAACTATCTCCCGGCTCCATTTTGCTGGAAGTCTGGAACTCCAATGGGAGCGTTGCCTATCGATCTCCGAACATGAACCGCATTGGCATATCGGACGCTATCCAGAAATCGACACAGCACGCCATGACACGCAACTTCGGGCGGACCGCACTTCGTTTGCAGGTCCAGCAAGTGAAGGCTGGGCCTCACGCTTACACCGTTTTTGTCGCATTGCCCATCCATGACTTCCAGGAATTGTTGCACCAGGTGCGCGGTCTGCTTTGGGCCACCGTCGCCCTGTTGTTGCTGCTCTCAGCAGGCGGCGGCTACTGGATTGCCCTGCGCGCGCTTCGCCCCATGACAACGATGATCGAAGCTGCGGAAGCCATCCAGCCTGCGGACCTCTCTACGCGGCTTGTTGTCCCACACACCGGTGATGAACTGGAGCGATTGGCCGTCACCTTAAACGCCATGCTGGATCGCATTGATGCAGGCTTCCGCCGCATTACGCAATTTACCGCAGACGCCTCTCACGAGCTGCGCACTCCCATCGCATTGCTGCGCACGCGCACTGAGATTCTGCTGCGCCGTCCACGATCTTCTGACGAATATCGAGCGGCGCTCGAAGCCAACCTCGCCGATCTGGAACATACTTCCGTTGTCATCGGAAATTTGATGCTGCTAGCACGCAGCGATGCTGGCGCGGAAAGTCTGCATTTTGCGCGTCTCGATTTAAAACAACTGGTACAGACAACCTGCGATCTTGCGCGACCACTGGCCGAGGCCAAAGACATCTCCTGGTCGATCGAGCTGCCTCACACATCGATCTGGGTCCAGGCCGATGCGGACGCGCTACAGCGACTGCTACTCATTCTGCTGGACAATGCCGTTAAATACACGCCCTCCTCCGGCAGCGTAGCGATTTCTCTCACCCTGTCTGGGAAAGATGCCATCCTGACCGTGGAGGACAAGGGCATTGGCATTGCTGCAGAGGATTTGCCTCACATCTTTGAACGCTTTTATCGCGCCGACAAAGCGCGCACGCGTTCCACTGGCGGTGCCGGGCTGGGATTGGCTATTGGAAACTGGATCGCACAACAACACGGCGGCATGTTGACAGCGGAAAGCACACTATCGATTGGCTCCACGTTTCGTCTGACTCTCCCCAGCGTTCCCGCCGTGGATTGAGCACAGAACGTCTCCTGAATAGCAATTCTCCCTGTAAGAATCAACACAATGTGCAGCATCCATCAGGATGTAAGCAAGTTGTAAAGAAATTTTTACTCCGACTTTACCTTCCACTTGCCCCTCAGCACTTATATTGAAACGACAGGCAAGCGAATATTCTCTCTCGTTTGTCCGAGTCAACCGGTAGCGGGGATTATGTATCCATCGAACCATGTAAACCGAGTTTTCCATCGGACAATACTGGGCTTGTTTGGAGTACCTCCGCGCACATTCGTGCCAGCCGCATACCTTTATTCCCTCACTCAATTGATCTGTTGTTGACCTCCTGCCCTTCGCAACTTCCCGGCTAGACCCTGGCTCGTTTTCCCACATAGATAAAAGGAGTAGTTTATGAAGCGCGTCTCTTTTCGCTTTGTTCGTCTTTGGCCATACTCGCTTTTTGTAATTCTGGCCGTAATGCTGTCGTTTGTCTCTGCTGAAGCTCAGATCACCGGAGCATCCATTTCCGGCACGATTCGCGATGCCTCCGGCGCGGCCGTTCCTCAGGCGAAGATCACAATTCACAATTTGGAAACGGGTGCGATACGCAAATTAACCAGCGATGAAACGGGCTATTACTCGGCACCCTCTGTCCCGATTGGCCATTATGAATTGACCGTGGAGAAGCCTGGATTCAGCACACAGTCCGAGACAGGCATCAACGTGGTGGTCGGCCAGAGCGCCATCATCGATCTCAGTCTTGCGGTAGGCAAAGTGGAGCAACAGGTCTCCGTTACGGATGTTCCACCAGCCCTCAACACTACGACACAACAAACTTCAGGACTGGTGAGCGCGCGCCAGGTAAAAGAGTTGCCGCTGAACGGCCGCAGCTATGACGAACTCATCACACTGAATCCGGCGACGGTGAACTACACGGGAGAACGCTCCGGCGCAATCGGCACATCCAACTCCTCTCCCGGGAACATGTTCGCTGTATCCGGTCATCGCCCGCAGGACAATCTCTATCTTCTGAATGGAGTAGAGTACACCGGCGCATCTGAGATCAATGTCACTCCGGGAGGCACCAGTGGCCAGTTACTGGGTGTTGATGCCGTGCGTGAATTCAATGTCGTTTCCGACACCTATGGCGCGGAGTACGGAAAAAGAACCGGGGCACAGATTCTTATTGCGACAGAATCCGGTACGAATGCGTTGCACGGAAGCGTTTTTGAATTCCTGCGTAACAGCGCACTCGATGCCCGCAATTACTTTGATCAGGGAAACATTCCAATTTTCCAACGGAATCAATTTGGCGGGGCGCTTGGCGGCCCACTTGTAAAAAACAAACTGCTACTCTTCGGCAACTATGAAGGCTACCGGCAAAACCTCGGATTGTCTGACGTGACGCTTGTTCCAGACAACGCATCTCGTGCTCAGGCAGTACCGAGCGTACAGCCACTGCTCGCCTTGTGGCCCGTGCAAAATGGACCGGAACTAGGCGGCGGCATTGCAGAAGCATACAGCCATCCTCTCCAGCGCATCCGCGAGGATTTTGGCACCACGCGTCTGGATAACAATATTTCCGCCACAGATTCTGCCTCTGCCGTTTATACCGTCGACGATAGCGCTGCACAAACACCCACCATCAACCCACTCAGTTCTGTAAATGAAACGTTGCGCGAACAGGTATTGAGTGCACAGGAGCAACATGTTTTCTCGCCTAGCGTACTCAATACGTTTCGAGGAGGCTTTTCTCGCGCTGGCTATTTCTTTACCGGAGAAGTACCAATCGACATTCCCGGCTGGGTTGCTGGCAATCCTATCGGTGCCGTGGTCGTTGGTGGTGGCACTGCTTTGAACGGCGCTTCGCAGATCAGTCTTGCCGGCACAAACGCCGGCAGCAATCTTCGCGCCGTGCGCAATCTCTTCACAGGGGATGATCACGTGTACATCTCACGCGGGAAAAATCAACTGGAAGCTGGCGCATGGCTCCAACGCATCCAATCCAACAGCAACCTGGCACAGTACCAAAACGGCCAGGCATCTTTTGGCAGCCTGAGTGCATTTCTGGAGGGTGACGTCTCCACATTCACCGTGGTGCCCTCGCCAACGGAACTTGGCTGGCGTTCGCTGGAAGGCGCAGGGTTTGTGCAAGACTCAGTGCACCTGTGGCCGAATTTTGAACTGCGGGCTGGCTTCCGCTTTGAATCTACCAATGGCTGGAATGAGGCGCAGGGCCGGGCTTCCAACTATGTGTTTGATTCTCAAGGCGCGCTTGAGACGGCCCCTCGCGTCGGTGACTCAGCGTTCATCATCAATCGAGCGAAGTTTTTGCCGGAACCGCGCATTGGCATTGCCTGGCAGCCAACACATAGCGAGAACACTGTCATCCATGCTGGCTTCGGCATCTACCGTGCACTGCTCGATAGTCTTGACTATCGTCTCGACCAGAACGCTCCATTTAATACCACGCAAACCTTAAAGAACGTGGATGTTTCGACACTGCACTTTGTTCCCGGAGCACCCGCGCCTCCTGGCAGCAAAGTTTCTCCCAGCGGTATTCAACCTGACTCTTACACGCCAACATCTCTGTCTTACTCCTTCAACATCGAACAGAAAATTGCTCCCAATACTTCTCTCACCCTGGGGTATATCGGCTACCACGGGTATCATCAGATTCTCTCCGAAGACGTGAACGAGCCAATTCCAACCATCTGCCCGGCATCGCCATGCCCTGCCACGTTGCCCGCTGGGACGGTTTATTATCCCCCAAACGCGTCGAATATAAATCCCGCGTTGGGTAGTAGCACCACGTGGACTTCCACTGGTATCAGTAACTACAACGCCCTCACTGTAGACGTGAATCGCCACTTTAGTAATGGGCTGCAATTCCGCGGTGTTTATACCTTTGCAAAGAATCTGGATGATGGAACAGCTTGGAACAGCAGCGTCGGTGCAAACGCTCCAGGCTTCGTTATGTACCCATCCAAACCGGGGTTGGATTATGGGTCTTCCAACACCGACATCCGGAACCTCGCCGTTATCAATGGCTCTTATGAACTTCCGATCGGGCATGAGAAGTTTTTTCTTGCCAACGCGAACCCCTGGGAGGAGAAATTTGTTGGCGGATGGACCGTGAGCGAGATCACCACCCTGCAATCGGGTTTCCCATTCACACCCCAACTGGGCTTTAACCCTTCGAATAACGGGGATAGCCGCAACCCTGTACGTCCGTCTGTAAACCCGAACTTTCGTGGCAATGTTATCCAGGGAGGCCCCACACAATACTTCAACCCAGCGGCTTTCATCGTTCCGGCCAATGGCACATACGGTAACCTGGGACGCAACACTCTCACCGGCCCTGGACTGTCCGAACTGGACCTATCCTTGCGAAAGAACACCGCTATCTCGGAAAAAGTGAATCTTCAATTCCGGAGTGAATTCTTCAATATCCTGAACCACACAAACTTCGGAACTCCGAATACGGTGGTCTACTCATCCAATTCGTCCACACCATCGCCCACAGCCGGACTTATCACGGACACGGCGACGACATCCCGACAGATTCAGTTTGGAATGAAGCTTCTGTTTTAGGATTGGTGGGCAGTTTCCACTCGCAGGAGGGAAGGATGATTCTTTTCCTCTTGCGGAATACCAATGGTCGGGGCGGAGGGATTCGAACCCCCGACCCTCTGCTCCCAAAGCAGATGCGCTACCAGACTGCGCTACGCCCCGACATCTCTATGAATTGTACCGTAGCAGCGGCAGTTCCTAAGCCCCATGCTTCCGCTCGGTCTCGATTGCCACATTACAGATATCCATAATCCCGCAGCAGCACAATCAGCCCGATCAAAACCAGAATCGGCAGAGCGAAGATCGCCAGAATCACCAGTGCTATCAGCAGCAGAAAGATCCAATCTTTCCAGGTGTGTTGTCGCGGCTCATGGACATGGCGCACCAGCAGCGCGTAATTTCTGCGATTGGCCTTCCAGGCTATGTCGAAGGCGTCACCAAGAATTGGAATGGAGCCGACCAGCACATCGATAGCAATGTTGACCGCCATGCGAATCAGCGCGACATACGGTACGCCACGAATCCATGCCGCCAGCAATAGAATGCACGAAGCGATCCCGACCATCACATCACCGAGTCCGGGAACCAGGCCGATGATCGCATCCAGACCAAAGCGGATCGATGTTCCGGGGATACGCAACCAGTCGTCCAACAGGTGCGCCAGCAGATCGAGATTTTCATCGGACCACGCGCGTGACTTTGGAGCCATGCGTCGTGGCAAAATCTCTGGACTGCCCGGAGTGTTGCGCGACGGATTACCGATCGGCATAGATTCCAACTCTCCTCTAACCAACCCTGACGGATGCTACAATCGTACTTCGGAAGTTGATTTTTACGGCGGCTATAGTTCAGTGGCAGAACGCCGGTCTGTGGCACCGGATGTCGTGGGTTCGACCCCCACTAGCCGCCCCAAACGTTGCAGAATTGGCATCATAAAACTTGCCGGGTTCATCCCGCGCAGTACTTCCTGCGAATGCGCCAATCTCAAGCTACCTCACAAGTCTCACCGGACAATCAGAAATCCAGCTTCTCCTCGCTGACTCTCGACCCTGCATGGTTTACCCCTTTTGTTCCCCGCCGCTTTCTGGGACAGACAATTAGCCAGCCGGATGCACAGACGCTGCTGGCAAATTTTCTTCCACGCCGCATCCATCTTCCAGAACCAGAGAGTGTGCTTGTCCCCGTCGATGCCGTCACCCGGAGCCCCGTCCTGTGTCACTGCCATTGGCAGCCTGAGCCGGTTCGCAAGCAGCGCATGACGTTGCTTCTGCTGCATGGGCTGGAGGGATCGTCGCAGTCTCAATATATGTTGGGCAACACCGACAAGGCCCGGCAAGCCGGATGGAATGTCATCCGCATGAACATGCGCAACTGCGGAGGCACGGAGAATTTAGCCCCCACTCTCTACCACTCCGGTCTTTCAGGAGATGTCGCAGCAGTAGCAAAATATTTTATTGAACGTGAACAGCTCCAGGCAGTCGCGCTGGTCGGCTACTCGATGGGCGGCAACATGGTGCTCAAGTGTGCTGCCGAATCTGGAACGAACCCGCCAGCATGGCTGCGCGCCGTTGTTGGCGTATCTCCGGCCATTGATCTTGCCCCCAGCGCCGATGAACTGCACACTCCGCGCAATCGCGTCTATGAATGGAATTTTCTGCAGAACATGCTGCGGCGTTATCGCGTCAAGGCCAAGCTGTTTCCCGATCATTTTTCACTGGAAAACTGCAGACGGGTGCACAGCATACGCACCTTTGACGAATACATCGTCTCGCCGAATTGCGGCTTTCTCGGTGCAGATGATTATTATTACCGCGCAGCAGCAGCGCGCGTCATCGACAGCATCACCGTACCCACGCTCATCCTGAACGCACTGGACGATCCCTTCATCCGTCTAACGTCAGAGACACGAAGCAAAATCCTGGGCAATCCTGCCATAACCTTCATGGAAACGACACACGGCGGCCACTGTGCTTTCCTTGCACAGCCTACCGGTACGTATGACGGCTATTGGGCAGAGCAGACCCTGATTGGCTTTATCGCGGCGCAGATCGATGGTGAAAGCATTGCAAATGTGAAAGCGGGTTTCTGACGATGGATGCCGACTGGTCCGTTGAATGCGGAGCCGACGATCCTCTGGTCGTCATTCCCTGGAAAAATGTAACTGGAACAGTTACCTATATTGATCTGCGTGCCCGTTCCGATATCGAAGATGCACTCAAGGAAATTCCAGAGGTTGTGCTGTATCCCACGCTGGCAATAGCCTTGCGTCTCTGGAACCAAGCCAGTTCCCCCGTCTACACTGCCAAGTGTGACGTCTGGATGTATCCAGCAAATCTCTTTGACGCGGAAGACCTCCCCGACTTCGCCTTCGCTCAGGGGTGCTATGTCGATTTAATCCAGACCGAATCCGATATTTTTGCCAGCTTCCCTGCTGCAGAAATGCAGCTGCGCCAGTGGACGGAGGCGGCTCGCTCCATCGCCATACCGGACGCGCGGTGCGAATGGACGCTTCGCAGAGCGCTGATTTTTCCTCTCGGCGAAGTGCCCGGAGATGAGCCACTCAAAGGCTTTGCGACCACGCTCTATGTCTGGGGATATGGCGCATCTACCCAGGCTGCGGCCGCTTCCTGGGCCAAAGCGCTGGAGCATCTCATCGCCCCGGTGCTCGCTTTACAGTAGGTTGTATCGTATGAAATTAACAAAGATCTGGCGCTTTTTCTCTTGCCTCACCCGCCTGCAGGCAGTACCGTACGGGTGTATTTCGATTCCAATCAGGAGAACCCATCATGGCCATGGATTTAGAAGGAATGCTGGACGCTGCAAAACAAAAGATTGTGGATGCTGCGACTGAAAAATTCGGCGCTTCCGCAACACCGATTGCAGAAGAAGTAGCTGAAAAGACCGAAGAAGTAGTTGCAGGCAAACTAGGCGTCAACATTCACGGCAGCGGCACGCCGGGCTCCGGTACCTCCAACGGCTAACCTGACGCGCAGTAACCCGTGGTAGCACAAACAACCCGGCTCGTTCGCTCTCTGGAACGCTACAATAGAGCCACAGGAAAGCCCTGTGCGGGCGAGTAGCTCAATCGGATAGAGCACCGGCCTTCTAAGCCGGGGGTTGTGGGTTCGATTCCCGCCTCGCCCACCATATAGATTGAATGATCTGCGAGTTTGATAGTTCATCTTACTTTTCTGATTCTAGACATTTTTGTAGATACCAGAAACCTTGTCGCTCGCCACATTCCAAAATTCTGTTGCGATGAGCCAGTTACTCGAAGCAGCATTCGGGCGAAGCGCAATCATATGTCCGATCGAATCGACACTTCGCGGATTGTGATGCCTTCCGAAAAACAGTCTCGCTCGATTACGTTGAACTACTGGGGTTCTAACTGCAGCCTGGCGAGAGCGCGAATGCATGGGCTCCACCTCGTTTCGCGACTAGTGCAAGCAATTGTGTGGGGCCATTTCGACGGCGGCGGAATCCCGATCTACACAGGGATCATTGGGCAGCCAAGGATGAGTCAAGCATAAGTACTGCCTGCTTCTTGGCTTCCGCCCGGGTATGGCTGTACCTTTCTTTCATCTTTACGGAAAGGTGTGCCTGAGATCGTGCCAGCGGCATTAGACTTTCGCGGTCTCTTTCGCATTCTGCCAGGCGACCTTCCATGATCCGATAGGCACGTCTGGCTTGGCGTTATAGGCTACCCAAGCACGCGGAAGTCGGCCAAGGCACGGCAGTTTGTGGAACGGGTTGTGGAATGGATCGATCTCACGAGGATGGGATGAGAGGCTACAGACCAGTCAGCGCTAGGACGGCGCGCAGCCAGACCCGCGGTGCCTCCGCCCACAATCACGACCGAGCTTGGACCCTCCGTTCCGCGATTGTGCGCCGGTGGCGGGACCTTCTCACGAACAAAATCTTGCCGCTCAATCTTTCCACTCGCTAACAAGGGACCAGATCAAGAGCCGGTGCCCGCAGTGCCTCGCCATTTTCGGGACCTGAAACAGGCATGATGCGATGCCAGGGACAGCGCACGGTGTCACCGACGATTAAGCCTTCTGCGAGCGGGCCGCCGTAGTGGGGTACAGTGGGCGCCGATGGCAAAGAATCCGTCACACGGCGGCCCAGAACTAATTCTTCGCCGTCGGGCTGGCCCCATATCATGCAGCCATCGCGGAGATCGAAGATGGTGGCGGTACTATTTCTTCTGCGCAATCGAGGCATCTTCTGCACTGGCATGCTTGTTCCACCCGTGGAAAGGCGAGAGGTCACCCGCATTCCACGCCTCACGGAGCCCAGTGGTGCTCAGATCCCAGTCTGGGCGGATTTCGCTGGTCACGGTACGCAGATCGTGCCAAAGATCAATGACCGACGGACGGCCCCAGAACCAGTAGCCGTTATAGATGCTGTAGATCACGAGCCCCGGCTTGAGCACGAGCGTATGCGGGATCATCGGATTATGCTCGGGGTCGGTGTACTCCTGGATGTCGAGATCCTTCTGAATC
>DATAWK010000026.1:0-65863 GCA_036267255.1 Acidobacteriaceae bacterium
GATTGCTGAGCTTCCCGATGCGAATCTGCGCTTCATCAAGCTTCGTTTTTATCCAGAGCGGAGTTAGTCCGAATCGCCGGGAACGATTTCTTCGACGATGTCCGTGATCTCGGTTTCCTGTTCAGCGCTCTCTTCGGTTGGGACGCCCATAGCCTTGACGACGCTCGATATATGGCGCCCGCGGCGCATGGTCATCTTGCCGCTTCGGCAGATTTCAAGAATGCGGCCTTCGTCTTCGCGTAGCACTTCGATGAGCCCTTCGATCTTGCTTTCGACGCCGGTCATCTCGATCATCAATGACTCCGAGGTTAGATCGACGATGCGCGCGCGAAAGACTTCGACTAGGTCGAAGATCTGCGAGCGTGTCGCGGGTGTAGACGCAACTTTGATTAGCGCCAGTTCGCGCGTGACTGCGGGATCTTTCGCAATGTCATCAACGTCGACCACATTCTCCAGTTTAAACAAGCTGGCACGAATGCGATGGCCGGCTTCAGCTGACGCTTCGCACACCAGCGTCAATCGCGACAATCCAGGCCGCTCGCTCCGGCCGACGGTGAGAGAGTTGATATTGATGTTCAAGCGGCGGAAGAGCGATGCGACGCGCGTCAGCACCCCGGGAATGTCTTCAACATAAGCTACGAAGGTATGAAGCATAATAGGCCTTTCGCGATCCAGTTTTCAGTTCGTAGTTCAAAGTTCTAAGTTGGGATTTGACTCGCCACTTAGCCTTGAGCGTCGCGAACCAAGAGCTGCGAACTATGAACTGAATTACTTGTCTTCGGGAGTCTCCAGCAGCGGATCTTTGCCGGGCCGAAGAATCATCTCGTGCAGCGCGGAACCGGCAGGGATCATTGGATAGACAGACTCTTCCTTCTCGACCAGGAAATTCAGCAGGAAAGTTCCCTTGGCATTGCGCGCTTCAGCTACTGCATCCGCAACTTCAGCGCGGGTACTTACAGCGCGGCCTTCAAGGCCATGCGCGTCCGCCAGCTTCACGAAGTCGGGGCTGATCAGAGGCGTGGATTCATAGTTACTGTCATAGAAGAACTGCTGCCACTGGCGCACCATGCCGAGAAAGCCGTTGTTGATGATGGCGATGTTGATCTTGATCTTCTCCTGCACAATCGTCGAAAGTTCAGCCGCCGTCATTTGAAATCCGCCATCGCCGGCGACGACCCACACCTCTTTATCAGGGCAGGCGAACTTAGCTCCGATGGCTGCAGGGAGCGCGAAGCCCATTGTGCCCAGGCCGCCTGAAGTAACCAGCGAGCGCGGATGCTCATGATGAAAATATTGCGCCTCCCACATCTGGTGCTGGCCCACATCGGTCACAATAATCGCATCGCCGTTCGTAGCGTGCCACAGGTCGTGCATCACGTGCGCGGCATACAGGTGGCCATCGTCGGGCAGGTTCTGGATGTCGCGCACCGCTGCATCCCCCTTGATCGCGTAGACTGCCTGCACCCATGCGCTGCCATCGATCTTCGGCAGATTCGGCAACAGTGTTTCCAACACCTCTTTCAGGTCGCCGATCAGCGCGATATCGACAGGAACGTTTTTGTTGATCTCCGAAGGGTCAATCTCGATATGAATCTTCTTGGCATTGCGCGCATACGTTGCCAGCGTGCCTGTCACGCGATCGTCAAAGCGCATGCCGCAGGCAATCAGCAGGTCTGATTGTTGAATCGCCTGGTTCACCCAGCTTTCTCCGTGCATGCCCATCATGCCCAGATTCAGCGGGTGAGAGGCAGGGAAGGCCCCCAGCCCCAGCAGCGTGCAAGCCACGGGAATCTGTGCGCGTTCGGCCAGTTCCCGTACCTGTTCCATGGCGTTCGATTGCAGAATGCCATGCCCGGCCAGAATGACAGGTCGCTTCGCCGCGCGCAGCAGTTCGATCGCATCGCGAATGGAGTTGGAATCCGCGCGCAGCATGGGATGCGGTCGATACGGCGCAGGTGCAGCCGCGGCAAAATCAAAGATCGCCGAGTTCTGCTGCGCATCTTTCGTAATGTCTACCAGCACCGGCCCGGGACGTCCCGACTTCGCTACCCGGAAGGCCTCGCGGATCGCCGGTGCAATGTCTTCCGTGCGGTTGATCAGATAATTGTGCTTCGTTACCGGCAGTGTAATTCCGGTGATGTCGACTTCCTGAAAAGCATCCGTGCCCAGCACCTTGCTCGAAACCTGCCCGGTAATACAAACCAGCGGAATGGAATCCAGCATCGCCGTGGCAATGCCCGTCACCATGTTCGTCGCGCCGGGACCGGAGGTCGCAACCGCCACGCCCACGCGCCCGGATGCGCGCGCATAGCCATCGGCCATGTGGGTTGCCCCTTGTTCGTGACGCACGAGAATGTGCCGAATCGGAAATTTGCGCAGCGCGTCGTACGCGGGAAGAATCGCGCCGCCCGGATAGCCGAAGACATCCTGCACGCCTTCGCCGACCAGCGTGGCCCATAAGGTCTCGGCGCCGGTCAGGCGTGTGGGGTGCTGGTGCATTGTGGGGTCCGAACTGTTCGTATTGCCGGAGTTCTTCATTGCCAGGGGGTTCTCCGTTTTCCGTTTATCGTTAAGATGCGAAACCATCCGTGCCTAGTAGTTGGTTATGGCGCCGCGAGATGCCGAGGCGACGCTTTTTGCATATTTGCGAAACACGCCACTGGAAAAGTGCGGCACAGGCGCTTGCCAGTTCTTCATACGGGCGGCGATTTCCGCATCGCTCAGCTCCACGCGTAGCTCGCGCTTCGGAATATCGAAGACAATCATGTCGCCATCCCGCAGTGCGGCGATCGGCCCACCCAGTGCGGCTTCCGGAGCAACATGGCCGGCCATCAACCCGCGTGTCGCGCCGGAGAAGCGTCCATCCGTCAGCAGTGCAACGGAGGAGGCCAACTCCGAGATTCCGGCAATCGCGGCCGTCACCTGCAGCATTTCGCGCATTCCAGGGCCGCCGCGCGGTCCTTCATAACGGATCACCACCACATCGTCCGGCTTCAGGCTGCCATTTTGCACGGCGGCAAAGCATGCTTCTTCGTTGTCGAAGACGCGAGCTGGGCCGCGATGCGTCAGCCGCTCGTGTCCAGCTACTTTGATCACGCATCCATCCGGCGCAATGTTGCCTTTCAAAATGACCAGTCCGCCAGTCGACTTCAGCGGCTTGTCGAGCGCGTGAATCACATCCTGTCCGGATTTTTCTTTCGCCAGTGCGGCTTCTTCCGCCAGCGTGCGTCCCGACACATTCGGTGTACTGCCATCCAGCAGATTGCCCGCAAGCATGCGCTGCGCCAGCAGACGGCTGCCGCCGGCCGCTTGATAATCCGTGGCCACGTAACGGCCGCCCGGCTTCATGTCGCACAGCAGCGGCGTCTTCCGGCTGATCCGGTCAAAGTCGTCCACGGAAAGTTCAATGCCCGCTTCATGCGCAATCGCGATCAGGTGCAGCACCGCGTTGGTCGAGCCGCCGGAAGCGGCGACGCTGGCAATGGCATTTTCCAGCGATGCCCGCGTGATGATCTTCGATGGGCGCAGATCGTTCTTTGCCAGCTCCAGTACCATCGCCCCTGCAGCGCGCGATGCCTTGGTCTTTTCTGGAGACAGCGCCGGTACTCCGGAAAGATTCATCGGAGAGATGCCTAGAAACTCGCAGGCCATGGCCATGGTGTTGGCCGTGAACTGGCCTCCGCATGCCCCGGCCGCGGGACAGGCACTCACCTCGACTGCTTTCAACCCGGCATCGTCCAGCTTGCCCGCCGCGTAGGCTCCCTGCGCTTCAAAAACATCCTGCACAGTCAGGTCTTTTCCGTTCAGGTGTCCGGGCGCGATCGAGCCGCCGTAAAGCATCAGCGAAGGAATATCCAGACGCGCCAGCGCCATCACCGTGCCCGGCATATTTTTATCGCAGCCCGCGATGGCTACCAGGCCGTCGAACAAATTTCCCCGCGCCACCAGTTCGACCGAATCCGCGATGACCTCGCGGCTGATCAACGACGCTTTCATCCCCTGCGTGCCCATCGTAATGCCATCGGAGATGGTGATGGTGTTGAACTCCATCGGCGTGCCACCGGCGTCCCGGATGCCCTGCTTCACGGCCTCGGCCAGAATCCTCAGATGAAAGTTGCAGGGGCCGATCTCCGTCCATGTGTTGGCGATGCCAATGATCGGCTTGGCCAGATCTTCGCGCGTGTAGCCGACGGCGTGCAGCATGGCGCGTGCCGCCGAGCGGCTGGGGCCCTCGGTCAGCGCAATGCTGTTGTGTTTAGGATTGTGTGCGCCATTCTTCGTGCCATTCTTGCCGTTCTCGCTCATGCATGCCTCTCTGCGTTGGTTGCTGCGGTATTGGTAACTTCCGGACGCGGTGCAACCCAGAAGGCTCCATCATGCTGCTTCTCGAATTTGTCCAGTGCTGCGGCGTGGCGCAGAGTCAGCCCAATATCGTCCAACCCTTCCAGCAGGCAGTAGCGGCGAAACTCGTCGATCTCAAAGCTATGCTCAAAGCCCTGCTCATCGCGCACGATCTTATCTTCCAGCGAGACGTGCAGCTTGTAGCCCGGTGTCTTGGCGCGTTCCAGTAGCGCTGCAACTTGATCGTCCGGCAGCACAACCAGCAGAATGCCGTTCTTGGCGGCGTTTGAAAAGAAGATGTCTGCGAAGGCCGGGGCAATCACGCAACGGAATCCATAATCCGCAAGCGCCCATGCCGCATGTTCGCGCGAAGATCCGCAGCCGAAATTGCGTCCGGCAATCAGGATTTCGGCATCTTTATAGTGCGGCTGGTTCAGCACAAACTCCGGATTGTGTTGGCCGTCGGAAGTTTTTCTCCAGTCAAAGAAGAGAAAATCTCCATAGCCGGTGCGCTCAATGCGCTTCAAAAACTGCTTCGGAATAATCTGGTCCGTATCGACATTGACGCGGTCCAGCGGTGCTGCCAGCGCGGTGTGTTTGCGAAAAGGCTTCATCGTTATTTCCTGAACTCCCAGTTGCGGACATCGGTAAAATGTCCGGCGATAGCTGCCGCTGCGGCCATTACAGGACTCACAAGATGCGTGCGTCCGCCGCGACCCTGGCGGCCTTCAAAATTGCGATTGCTCGTCGAGGCGCAACGTTCGCCCGGTTGCAGAATGTCCGGGTTCATGCCCAGGCACATGGAGCAGCCCGGTTCGCGCCACTCGAATCCAGCCTCGCGAAAAATATTGTCCAGGCCTTCGTTCTCGGCCTCGTGCTTCACCTGTTGCGAGCCGGGTACCACCATGGCGCGCACCTTGGTGTTCACTTTGTATCCTGCAACAATATGTGCTGCGGCGCGCAGGTCTTCGATGCGCGCATTCGTACAGGAGCCAATGAAAACGCGATCGATCGGAATCGCCTCAATTTGCGTGCCCGGCTTCAGGTCCATGTATTCCAGTGCACGCTCGCAGGCGCGGCGGTCGGTCTCCGTGCTGGAGGCAGCCGGGTCCGGCACGGTTCCAGTGATCGGAACCACCATGCCCGGATTGGTTCCCCACGTCACATACGGTGTCAGCTCCTGCGCCGGAATAATCAACTCGCGGTCGAACTCCGCGCCCGGATCGGTGGACAGTTTGCTCCACTCCGCGACCGCCTGTTCCCACTCTTTCCCCTTCGGGGCGTAAGGACGGCCTTTCAGATAGGCGAAGGTCGTCGCATCGGGCGCGATCATGCCCGCGCGTGCTCCGGCTTCGATGCTCATATTGCAGAGCGTCATGCGGCCTTCCATCGAAAGCCCACGGATTGCCGAACCCGCATACTCCACCACGCAGCCCGTTGCGCCATCGGTGCCGATGCGGCCAATAATGCCCAACGCCACATCTTTTGCTGTTACTGCGGGCGGCAGCGTGCCCTCGACGGAAATGCGAAATGTCCTGGCCCGCGACTGCGGCAGGCATTGCGTGGCCAGAACGTGCTCCACCTCGCTGGTGCCGATGCCGAAGGCCAGCGCGCCAAATGCGCCATGCGTGCTGGTGTGGCTGTCGCCGCAGACGATGGTCATACCCGGCTTGGTAAATCCCTGCTCCGGCCCGATGATGTGCACGATGCCTTGCTTGCTGGAATCGACGTCGTACAGCTCGATGCCGAACTCCTTGCAATTACTGCGCAGCGTCTCGATCTGTTTGGCTGCAATGGCATCCTCAATCACCAGGCGGTTTTTCGTGGTGGGTACGTTATGGTCCACCGTCGCCAAACATCGATCCGGACGGCGTACCGTGCGGCCCGTCAGGCGCAGGCCCTCAAAGGCCTGCGGCGAGGTCACCTCGTGCAACAAGTGCAGATCCACATAAAGCAAGGCGGGCTCGCCCTTGGGTTCGGCCACCAGGTGTGTGTCCCAGATTTTCTGAAAAAGTGTTTTCGGATGCGTTGCCATAATTTTTACTTCGACTCGAATTTGGTTTGTTGGTTTCGTCTCTGGTTTGTTGGTTTCGTCTCTGCGGCAAGCCCCGCTATACCGCGTGCATTGCCTGCCTGCGGTCAATCAGCTCATTCAGAGCGTCAAAGACCAGCCTGCCCATCTCCTGCGTTGTCACGACATGCTGCCCCGCTACGTGCTCTCCGGCTGCGCCGATGCGCGCCAGATCGGCAGTGCGATGGCCCTCGTTCAACACCTTGCGGACGCAGGCTTCAATCGCCAGGGCATCCTGCTCCAGTCCGGCACTGTGCCGCAACAACATCGCTGCTGTCAGAATAGCGCCTACAGGATTGGCTTTGCCGGTTCCAGCAATGTCAGGCGCCGATCCATGCACCGGCTCATACAGATTCACCTTGCCGCCCACCGTGGCCGATGGCAACATACCCAGCGAACCGGTAATCACCGCGGCTTCATCCGTAAGAATATCTCCGAAAAGATTTTCCGCCAGCACCACATCAAAATTGCGCGGCGTATTCATCAGATGCATGGCGCATGCATCCACATACTGGTGCTCCAGCGTCACGTCAGGATATTCCGCTGCAACTTCCGTCACCGCCGCGCGCCATAGTTGAGAAACCTCCAGCACATTGGCCTTGTCCACGGAGGTAACTTTCTTCCGCCGCTTGCGGGCCTGCTCAAAGGCCACGCGGGCCACGCGCACCACTTCGTCCCGCGTATAGCGCATGGTGTTCAAAGCTACGCCGGTATCTTTGTTCCAGGAACGTGGATCGCCGAAATAAAGCCCACCCAGCAATTCTCGAACAAACAATATGTCGGCGCCTTCGGTTACCTCAGGCCGCAGGGGAGAGTTGCCGCTCAGCGCGGCGTACGCGATCGACGGACGCAGATTGGCGAAACCGCCCAACGCTTTCCGCAGTTGCAGCAACCCGGCTTCCGGTCGTTTGTCTGGAGGAAGGGAATTGAACTCATTGCCGCCGACGGCGCCCAGCAGCACCGCATCACTTTCCAGCGCTGCATCCAGTGTTGCCGTTGGCAGCGGCGAGCCATGCTGGCGAATGGCAATGCCGCCAATCGGCATTTCAGAAAATTCAAATTGATAGCCGTTCATCTCCGCTACGGAGCGGAGAATGCTCACCGCCTCCCGCGTTACTTCCGGGCCGATGCCGTCGCCCGCTACGATTGTCACTTTCAAGTGCATAAACGGAACCCTCGTCAGTTTGCTTTCGTATTGTCGATTTGCTTTCGTTCGGTTGATAACAACGGCGGCCATGTTGTACTGGCCATCCGGAAGAGACGTTCTGCCCGGGTCGTTGCTACGGAACCGGAGTGGCAGTCGGGACGCCATGCTTCGATGTTCTTTTGGCCATGGCCGATAGCAAGGCAATCAGATCCTGGTCGTAGACCGCTTTCTTGCGATCCGCAAGGTGCGTGAATTGCCGATACGCGGCCTCTACTTCTTCGCGATCCAGTTCATATCCCAGCTCTGTCAGGCGATGTGCCAGTGCATGTCTGCCGGAATGTTTCCCCAGCACCATGCGATTGCCCGGTACACCGACGACACCCGGCGTCATGATTTCGTAGCAGAGCGGATTGGACAGAACTCCATGCTGGTGAATGCCGGCTTCGTGTGCAAACGCATTGCTGCCGACAACGGCTTTGTTCGGCGACGGTCCATAACTGATGGTCTGGCTCAGCAACTGGCTGGTCGGATACAACTGGTCCAGCACCAATCCATGCGAGTATGGCAGGCGATCGCGTCGCACATGCAGGGCGGCTGCAATTTCCTCCAGCGCCGCGTTGCCCGCCCGTTCGCCGATGCCGTTGATCGCACACTCCACCTGTCGCGCTCCTGCATCCAGCGCAGCCAGGCTGTTGGCTACAGCCATTCCCAGATCGTCGTGGCAATGGCAGGAGAGCAGCACGTTCTCTATGCCGGAAACGCGCTCCCGCAGCATGCGAAACATGGCCGCATACTCTTCCGGCACGGTGTACCCCACCGTATCCGGCAGGTTGATGACGTCGGCCCCGGCTTCGACGGCGACCGAGACCATCTGGCAGAGAAAATCAGGATCGGTCCGTGTCGAATCTTCTGGAGAAAACTCCACGCTGTCGACAAGCTTATTTGCCAGGCGGACGGAGGCCCCTGCCTGCTCGATGGCTTGCTCACGGGAAATCTTCAGCTTGTACTTTAGATGGATATCGGAGCTGGCGAGAAAAATGTGGATGCGGGAGCTTCTCGCTGGTTCCAGGGCGCGCGCAGCTATTTCAATGTCTTCCTGTTTGGCGCGTGCCAGGGACGCGATCTGCGGGCCGCGCACTTCTTTGGCAATCAACTGCACCGCGGCAAAGTCGCCTTCTGAAGAAACCGCAAATCCAGCTTCCAGAACATCGACTCCCAGGGTTTCCAGTTGTTGCGCCATGCGCAGTTTTTCCGGGGTGTGCATGCTGCATCCGGGTGACTGTTCTCCGTCACGCAGCGTCGTATCGAAAAAGTAGACTCGTTCCTGCCCCATTGGGTTTCCTTTACTAGGTAGGTAGGGTCGTGCAATCGGCTACATCTCTAAATTAGCATAAGATTGTCTTATGCAATCAACTGCATCCATTAGAATGTATTATTGCATTAGATTCGTTTCCCACTTCGAAAGAGAGGCCTATGGACCTGTTCCAGCTGGAAACATTTCTCGCCGTAGCGGAGGAGCGCAGTTTTTCCCGGGCTGCCGTCCGTTTACATCGCACACAGCCTGCCGTAAGCCAGGTAATCCGCAAGCTGGAAGAGGAATTGGGCGAGGTGGTTTTTGATCGTGCCTCGCGCGATGCCACGCTGACCTCTGCCGGAGAAGTGTTGCGCGACTATGCCCAGAAGCTGCTGAATCTGCGCACCGAGGCCACCAGCGCGTTGGGCGAGCTGCGCTCCCTGCACCGAGGCCGTTTGAACCTCGCGGCCAATGAGTACACCTGTCTGTATCTGCTGCCGATCGTGGATGCATTTCGCCGTCTCTCTCCACAGATTAAGGTTACCGTACAACGCTCTCTGGCCAGCCGCATGGCGGATGAAATTCTGTCGCACGCCGTCGAGTGCGGCATTGTCTCCTACCGTCCCGACGATCCCCAGGTGCGATCGATCGTTGTCTATCGCGATGAGTTGATCTTTGCCATGCATCCGCGGCATCCCCTGGCCAAGGCGGACGAGATCTCCATCCATCAGCTCGGTGCGGAAAACTTTGTCGCCCACAACATTCCTTCGCCGCTTCGGCAGAAGGTCCTGCAGGCATTCCGGCGTCATCGCACGCCCTTAAATATGGGAGTTGAATTGCCCAGCCTGGAGGCAATCAAACGTTTTGTTGCCATGGGCAACGGCGTTGCACTGTTGCCCGGCCTGTCGGTACAGCGCGAAATCAAAAGCGGGGAACTGGTGCAGGTGCGTGTGCCGGAGCTGCAATTTGAGCGTCGGCTCCGTCTGGTTTACCGCAGGCATGCCAATCTGTCCCACGCCGCGCTGGCATTTTTGAAAGTGGTGGAGTCGATGGCTACGCAGTTCGGCGATCCCTTTTATTTTCAGCACGAACGCGGAGCTTGATTTCCCGCAGGCCCGTCCGCATTTTAGGCGCGAGGAAATTCACTGGAAAAACATCGGGGTGGCGGGCTTTCCGCACAACTTCCGAAGTCGGGAACACGTCTATGTCTCTAACTGTTGCTGGTGCGCTGGAAACAGCACGATCCAGCTCTACGGAAGGAGATTCCAACCACCATGACCCAACCCATACGTAAGATCGCATTCCGCAATCTTTCCAGAATAAGCATGTTTTTCGCACTGGCAGGGTTCCTTTGTCTGCCAGTCCTTGGCCATGCCCAGGATACTCAGAGTGCGGACCCGGCACAGAACAACAGTGCGCCTCTTCCACCCCAGAGCGACAACGGAGCGCCCCCACGTCATCGCCGCGGCATGAATCCGCAGGCGCAATTGAAGCGCATGACAAAACAGCTGAATCTGACTGCGGACCAGCAGCAGCAGATCCTGCCTATCCTGCAGGATCGCGATAAGCAGATGAGCGATCTCCGGCAGAACAGCTCCGTGTCTCCTCAGGATCGCCATAGCCAGATGCGCAGCATCGGCGATACAACCAATCAGAAAATTGAAGCGATCTTGAACGATACCCAGAAGCAGCAGTATGAAGCCATGCAGGCAAAGCAGCGCCAGCGCATGCAGGAACGCAGGCAGCAGAACAGCGGAGCTCCACCGGATAGCTCGCAGCCAAACGCGCCTCCGGCAAGCGGCGGCCAATCACCCCAGTAATGTCGTGGCCAGGCAAGGCTGGAGACTTCCGGCCTTGCCTGGATTACCGCCCGATCTCGCAAAAGTACGTCTTCATTCCGCGCTTCGCGGCAAACCGCCCCTTCAACTTTTTGCAGCCCTCCCGCACAACCCATTCGACAGGTACAATTAGGGCAGTTCAGGATTCAGACCTAGGTAAGTATTTTTACGTCGACTTGCTCACGGACGCTGTGCGTCGAGTTTGGCGGATGAGGGGTTCATTTGCGAATGAAGAAGTTGGTTTTTTTCCTTGGGCTGCTGCCCTTGCTGGCCATTACCAGTTTTGCGCAGGAAAGCAGACAAGATGTCAGTATGAGCTTTGTAGGTACGTTCCAGCCTAACGTCACCGGAAACGCTGTGACGCAGTCGTCCACCATCGGCATTGGAGACTTGGTTTCGTACCGGTTCATGCTGAACCCGAGCAACGCGCTCGAAGCAAACTACCAGTACAGCCAGTTCTCACAACGGTACGTGTCCACGTTTTCCAATGGACGTGTGCATACCCGCTTTCAGGAAGGCTCCATCGCATTCGTACACAGTTTCGTCTACAAGAATTTCAACCCATTCGTCGAAGGTGGCGGAGGTATGTATCTCTATGGTGTCATTGACGACACCGGCACCTCCACTGCGGCAGCCAAGAAGGGCACCTCCTACGGCGGGTTGTTTGGCGGCGGCATTGCGTACGAGTTAAGTCCTAGCTGGGATCTGCGAGTGCAGTACCGCGGCATCATCACGAAAGACAACCACTTCGGTCTGAGTATTTACAATACCAACCGCTATTACATTACTTCGCAGCCCGCGATCGGGTTTGCCTATCACTTCTAGTCAGATCGCACGTCGGACATAGTACAGGCTGCTACGTGCAGAGATTCATGGATCAGGGGTTCATTACCGAATGAAGAAGTTGTTTCTTTTGCTCTGTATGTTGCCCATGCTGGCCATAGCAGGGCGCGCACAGGAGGCACGGCAGGATGTCAGCCTCAGCTTTATGGGCACCATCCAGCCGTATGTCAACGGCGGCACGAATAATGTCACCTTCAAGTCAACGCTGGGCGCTGGTCTGCTGCTGAGCTATCGCTACCAGTTGACCCCGAACGGTGCCATAGAAGCCAACTATTCCTACAGCCGCTTCACCGATAAATTCGCCACCAGTTCTGTGTATTACGTCCGTGTGTACACCTCCATGCAGGAGGCGACATTTGCCTATGTACGCACCATCCCCTACAAGCGGTTCAACCCTTTTATTGAGGGCGGCGGCGGCATCCAGTTCTTTTCGCCACTCGGTTTCAAGACCACCTCCTACGACACGGAGCAATCGGAAGCGCTTGTGGGTCAATTCGGCGGCGGCATCGCATATGAGTTAAGCCCAAGCTGGGATCTGCGCGTGCAATACCGCGGGTACATATCCAAGCCGGAGACTTTTGGACTCAGCACCTTCAGTACCGGCCGGTATTACCTTGTCTCCCAACCGGCCATCGGGTTTGCATACCACTTCTAAACAGCTCTGATAGCTCCAGGATCAAGACAGAAAGGCCTGCCGATCATCGGCAGGCCTTTTCTATTTGGTAAGTGCGCTTTGTTTTAAGAACCCGATGTGTCGTCCTTGTGGAAGCTTGCCCAGGGATTGCCTTTCATATCGGTCAGCACAGGTTTCTGCCAGTCAAATTCGGGATGCTTGGCCAGGAATGGCTTCACCAGAAAATCCTCGCCGCATGGGCGCCCGGTACGCGCCATCATCGACATGTTCTGGATCATGGTGCTGTCGGCTGCCTTGGCGTTCACGGCTCCGCCGGGATCATACGGAGGCCATCCCCACTCTGGAACCCCGTGCGCGGAGACATCCACGTGGCCGCACAGGGTACGTTCGTTGCGCGCCTCCTTGCCGGTGTAGGCATCGAAGTGGTCGGCCAGAAACTGCTGTGCTAGCGCCGTGTCGATCTGCCCTTTATGCTGAGCCATCAACTGGTCCCACCGCTTGTGGCGCGCATTGGGAGAACTGGCCGGGTTGTTGGGATCGAAGCTGGTTTCCTTTTTGATGAGCTCCGGATCGCTGGGAAAATTGGCGCCGGCAAAATAGCCGTTCTTGGTACGCCAGACGCGGTGTATCTTCAGGCCAAGCTCAAAGCGCGCAATCTCGCCCGTTTTGCTATCGGCCAACAGCCAGTCGTTGGCATAACCGCCATTGTTACCTTTCACCATGATGCGCACATAATCATCAATGCTGGATGCGTATTGCATCGCCTCACGAGCACGCACAAACTCCGGTATGCCGTTGGGGTCGTACAGGCTGAATGCTGTGATGGTAGTTTCGGTGACCGCGAGGCCAGCGCCATTGATGCCGAAATCGTCGCCACTGTCGATCGTGCCGGGGAACCCATCCATCAGGATGCGATAGCCATGCTGCGGAACAATGTCGTACATGATGCGCCAGCGTGCGCCTTCCATAAAGGAGGCCCAGTCGCTGTGGGCAATCACCGGCTTGTGATCGCGCGTCCAGTCCCCGGTGGCCACAAAGGCGCTGCAATTGCCTGACGGCTTCAGGTTCGGCGCATTGGCTGCATGCTGATGCGTGTTCAGCCACGGAACATAATAGTTAGGAATCTCATTCATTCCATTTACAGCCACGACATCCCAGACATCCATGTCCTTCACGCCGCGTGCGCGCAGTCCATCGGCAATGCCTTGAAATTCCTGGCGATACTCCGTGTCAATGTGCGGCCAGAACACATTTTGGGCCGTGGCGCGAAAAAACTTCCAGTCCCGGTGCGTGGAATGCGTTTCTTCCACCTGAATGGTATGGAAAGCGTCGACAATCTCCGGCGCCAGCAACCAGCCATGTTGAAAGCCAATCTGCGACGGTGTTCCCTGTAGATGGACGTAGATCCAGTGGTCCCGTTCAAAGCGGTAGGAGTGTGCCAGCAGCGCATCCACCCTGGCCGTCTTCTGCTTCATCAGCGGCGCTGGTTTCTGATCGGCATGGGCTAGGGGCAGCCAAAGCAGGCATGCAGCCAGCACGGGAAGATATATTGTGTAGCGGCGGAACAACGGACGCATTCAGATCGCCTCCAAAAAGATTTTACGAATGCGCGCAGACTATCGTTTTATACAGCGAAAAGCAACGAAGGAATCCAGCGACCGCTATCGGGCCACGGCGCGCATTGGAAAGCCGGGAAATACGCGTTACGTGATGTCTTCCGTATCGAAGGCCGGCTTGCGGGTTGGTTGCACAATCGACTCTCCCAGCAGTTTGCGCACCACGTCTTCGATGCTCTTCTGCGAATCCGCACTCGCAGCCATCTGGCCCAGTTGGCCGGAGTTCTCCAGCTTTTCCAGCAGCACAACGGCATGAGCAACGGCAACGTGGTCCTGGTTCAGCCCTTCCGGCGTTTTGGCCTTGATGCCGACATTGCGCGGTTCCAGATGCAGCAATGTGGCTACGTTCTCGCGCAGCTTTTCTGCAATGGGGCCGATCTTGGGCGCGGCCAGCACCAGCGTCGTATCCACGTTCGCGATGGCGTAACCGGCGTGGCGAATCTCTTCCAGCGCCGTTTCCAGAAAGATGGAGGAGTCGGCATTCTTCCAGCGGGCATCTCCCGGCGGGAAGAAGCTGCCAATATCACCTGCGGCGACGGCGCCCAGCAAGGCATCCGTGATGGCGTGCAGCAGCACATCGCCGTCCGAGTGCCCATACAGGCCCTCAGGATGGTCCAGTGCCAGGCCACCGATTTTCAGGGGTACTCCGGGTTTGAATGCGTGTGAATCCCAACCGTAACCAATTCTCATCGTACGTGTATGCTCTCTCGTTTTTTCTGCAGCGGCCAGGGGCCGCTTTTCAGGGCCCAACTTCTATGGAACCATAGCTGCACCGTGCAGGAAAGCTCCAACCCCGCAGAATACATCGTTTTATGAATTTCTTTTCCGCGAATGCGAGACGGCCCGATATGCTTGTTATGCCAGGATCGCAAATCGTGCATCCTGATTTCAACTTGAAGGCTGAAGAGGACTGGGTATGTTACGTTTACTCCTGCACTGGATATTGAACGCTGTGGCCCTGCTGGTTGTGGCGCATTTCGTGGCAGGCTTGCACGTCAGCAACTTTGTTTCCGCCTTGATTGCAGTCATCGTCATCGGACTCTTCAATGCGACTCTGGGGCTGCTGCTCAAGATCATCACGCTCCCGCTTGGCATCCTGACGTTCGGCATCTTTTTCCTGATTATCAATGCCGTCATTCTCTGGTTTGCCAGCAAGTTCGTTCCCGGTTTTGCCGTCACCACCTTCAAGGCCGCTTTTCTTGGAGCCCTGGCCTTGGCTGTCCTTCACCTGCTGTTTGGCTTTATCGGCAGCTCCATGAAATCCAGATCGTAGGCTTTTCAGATACACGCGACAACGGGGAGACAATGCTGGATATCCCGTCAAATAAGACGATGCGCGTCACGATGGTGTCGATTGCTATCCTGGTCTGGTTCGCGCTGGTGCTGCAGCTTTTCCTGATGGGGTCGCACGCCTCTGCCGATGGCAGGCCACTCTTCGGAGCCGTCGTAAATTACTTCAGCTTTTTTACCATCCTCACCAATCTTCTGGTTGCTGTTGTGCTCAGCTCTCCCTTCGTTCTATCGGGCACAACGGCAGGACGTTTTTTCGCCCGTCCCACCGTGCTGGCTGGCACCGCGGTGTACATCGCAATTGTTGGAGCGACGTACTTTCTGCTGTTGCGCCATCTATGGAATCCGCAGGGCCTCGACCATCTGGCTGACGTCCTTCTGCATGACGTTGTGCCGGTGACCTATGTCCTTTATTGGCTCATCTTCGTGCCGAAGGCTGCGCTGCGCTGGAAACATGCGCTTCTATGGCTCGTCTATCCGGCCGTTTATATGGTGTACACCGTGGCGCATGGAGCCATTACCGGCTGGTATCCCTATCCGTTTATTGATGTGGCCGTACTCGGATATTCTCACGCACTGAACAATGCAGCCGGAATGCTGCTTGCATTTTTAGGTGCAGGCCTGCTGGTCGTGGTCATTGGCAAGTTCGCCGGACGCAAATCCGCCCGATAAACCCTACAAATAGACCCTACAAATTTCCTTGCTGCAGATAAAACTCCGCCAGCTCCAGATCGCCCGGTTGCGTCACTTTAAAGTTGCGCGGCGAGCCCATCACCACCGCCACGGGAACCCCGGCGCGCTCGGCCAGAGATGCTTCGTCGGTGCCGACAAATCCGTCGTTCTCCGCCTCATGGAAAATCTGGCGCAGCAGGCCATAGCGAAATCCCTGCGGCGTCTGCGCCAGCACAATGCGCTCCCGCGGAATCGTGGTGCTGATGATGGCGCCGTCTGCGGTGCGCTCCACCTGCTTGATGGTGTCGATGGCAGGCACGCCCACGATGGCTGCGCCGTGTTTGGCAACCGCTTCAATCGTGCGTTCAATGGTGGCCGCATCAATCAGCGGCCGGACCGCATCATGCACCAGCACAATATCTCCGTCCGTGGCCTGCAGGGCCTGCAACGCATGACTCACAGACTCCTGCCGCGTATCGCCGCCTGCAACAACCACGGTCTTTCCGTCGAGCCCATATTCGTGAATCTGCGCCTGCACGCGTTCCATTTCCGTTGGGCGCACGGCCACCTGGATGTGCGTCACCGCAGGCACCGCGGCGAAAGTACGTAGCGTGTGGATGAGTATGGGAACACCCTGCAACTGAAGAAACTGCTTGGGTGCGGATGTGGAACTGGTGGCCACGCTCATGCGTGTGCCCATACCAGCCGCCGGAATGATTACATGAACTTGCATAAATTCCTGAATATTTTGATGTCTGAAAGCCTTGAATGAAGGATGAGGGAACGAGGCGCTTCTCTAAGCCTCGACCGGCTCGACGTAGAACATTTCATTGGTGCGCCGGAAGCCGCTGCTCTCATACATCGTACGAGCTGCCTCCGTGCTGTGCAGCGCAACAACGCGAATCTTTCTGCGCCGTGCTTCGGCCAGCGCCATTTCAATCAGGTTGCTGGCCAGCCGTTTGCGGCGATGATCGGGTTCTACATACACATTCAGCAGATAGCCGCGGTGCGGTTCGGGATCGAGCGGGTGCGGAGGCCAGTCCAACACCATGAGTCCGGCGCCGGCAACGATCTTGCCGCTGAGCGTGGTCAGCCATCCCATGTACTTGCCTTGTTGCAGCATCTCGGCCACCCAGGGCTCAAAGGTCTCGGTGATCCGGCGTAGAAAGCTGTTGTCGGCGCGTCCTGCATCGACAAACATGCGATGGCGGTGATGCGCAATCGTGGAGGCGTCTTCCGGGGTAGCCAACCGTATCTGGTACATGCCACAAAGTATACGAGTCCAAAGGATATGAGGGCCAGCCGGTAGCATTGCCGCCTGTGTTTTCGCAGGCCGACACCGCCACAGCGGCCCTTACGGAACAATCCAAAGCCGGAAAATTGCCCACGCTGGAAGGCCGGAGACAATGCCTGTTTTTGCTCGCATCATGCTTTTGGAAACTGAGGAGAAGCTTCAATCAGGGGAATGGAGGCGCCTTGCTGATCGACGATTTGCGTTGTATAGCCGATTTTCTCCAGAATCTCGCAACAACGATTGGCGGTTAACTGTCCTCCAACGTAATGAGGCTCGATGATAAGCCGCGGTTTTAATTGCGACAGCAACTCCTTTGAGCTTTCCAGAACCTCGATCTCAGCGCCTTCAATATCCATCTTGATAAAGTCGACGCGATGGATTCCATGTTTGGAACAGAAAGCGGCAAGGGTTGTTGTCGGCACTTTGACGATCGTGCCACGCCCAGCTCCTACAATCGAGGCCGCACTCGAGCCCATCGCGCCTTCACTGGAGAAATCCAACCCGTCTTCATGACACCAGACGGCTTTGTTCACAAGAGTAATGTTGTCGGGCGCACCGCAATGCCGGGCTGTCTCAAAGTTCTCCGAAGCGGCTTTGAAATTAACAACATCTGCCTCGAACCCGTAGACCGCGCCTTCTGGTCCAACCAGGCGCGAAAATACCAGAGATGTCAGGCCCACATAAACTCCAAGGTCAAAGACGACATCTCCTGCCTTGAGTTGTGCAAACGAAAGATATTGCTCAAGCGTCGCGTACGGTTCAGGAATGGATGGAAATAAGATGGGAAAGTGGTCGAAGCCGATTACCTTGTGGTAGCGGGGCCCGCTGAAATCTGCCAAACGTCGGTCCCGTAGCTCGAGGGGTTTCACCGAGTGAAAATAGAAGTCAAAGAACTGAATGCAATCCTGTATATATATTTGCTGGCCATACCCAAGGCGAAGAACCTCGTCTCCTTTGGATAGCTCGATGAACCCTTCTGCGTAACGGATCGCCAGACCGTGGCGCGTTGCTAATTGCTCCACAGATCGATGTTGTAGAGCATTTAAAATGGACTTGGGAACAAGTGGCTTTACGAATTTTTTTAAAGACATAGCCTGAACCAACGATATCATCGCAACATCCACAGGATGGATGCCAGTTTGCTCAACATCGTGAGCAACGCGTATAGTCAACAGGTTTCACGCATCCTCTCGGGTTCCGTTGTGCCCGGCCAGTGTTGCGATGATGGATCGCCATGCCGGGTTGTTGTGCAGAAATTTAGCTGAGGTCGCCATGAATATTCTGTACCGGGTCTGGATCGTTTTTTTCTGTCTATCGTTGCCTGCATTTGCGCAATCCGGCGCCGTCACGGGGGCACTTACAGGGCAATCCAAAGCGGAATCGCCCGCGGCCAGTGCCAGCCGTCACATTGCCCTCGACGTCGTTGTCGCCGATTCGTCCGGCAAGCCCATCCCTGGCCTGCAACAGCAGGACTTCACCGTTCTGGATAACAAGCAGCAGCAGAAAATTCTCTCCTTTCGGGCAGTCGATACAACCACCACAACCGAATCTCCTGCGCAGATCATTTTGCTCATCGACATGGTCAACACGTCCTTCCATTCCGTTGCCTATGAGCGAGACCAGATAGAAAAATTTCTCAGCCAAAACGATGGCCACCTCGCTCACCCCGTATCGATGGTTCTCTTCACCGATACAGGAGCACAAATAGAGAATGGCTCTTCTCAGGACGGACATGCTCTGATTGCAACCCTGAATAAGAATGGAACAGCTCTGCGCAGCATCACCCGGTCTACAGGATTTTACGGTGCTGTGGACCGCGTCCAGTTGTCGCTCAATACACTGCGCACGCTTGCCTCCCATGAAGCAACGCTGCCAGGCAGGAAAATTGTCGTCTGGATCAGCCCGGGCTGGCCTCTGCTCACCGGACCGCGCATCGATCTCAGCTACAAGGATCAACAGGGAATCTTCAATTCCATTGCCGCCATTTCAACCGAGCTGCGCCAGGCCCGCATCACGCTCTACAGCGTCGATCCACTGGGGACGTCGGACACAGGTGGATTTCGACTCGACTATTACCGCACATTTTTAAAGGGCGTCGCGAAACCAACACAGGTGCAGCCGGCGGATCTTGCGTTGCAGGTTCTGGCTTATCAAAGTGGAGGAAAGGTCTTGAACGCAAGCAACGATGTGGCTGGCGAGATTGCCGCTTGCGCGCAGGACGCAGACGCTTATTACACCCTGTCCTTTGACGCACCTCCGGCCGACCACGTCAACGAGTACCACGGGCTTCAGGTAATTCTTAACGGCAAGCCCGGACTCAAAGCGCGCACCCGTACCGGATATTATGCCCAGCCATAGCGAAGGCCTTGTCGCCCCTGTATGGTGAAGATCAGTTCCATCTGATCCGACCTGGGCCCCGGTATGCCGCCTGAAACAGTCCAACCCGCTGCACCGCATCCAGCGCGCCCGGAGGAAGAAGCCTCTCTTGCGGACGCGCTGCAGCAATACCGCACAGAATCAGGCCGCACGCTCCAGCAGCTTCTCGATGAGTCGCCGATACTGCTGGTATTTCTGCGCCACTTCGGCTGTTCTTTTTGCCGGGAGGCCATCGACCAGGTCGCGCAAATTCAGCCGCAACTGCAGGCGCGTGGAGTCCGTCCTGTCTTCGTGCATCTGGGCACGCCGGAGCGCGCCAAACCCTACTTCGACTACTATCATCTCTCCAGCGTCGAACGCATCGGCAATCCGGACGGATCGTTATATGCGCATCCTGTGTTCCATCTGGAGCGCAGGCATCCGTTCACGTATTTCCTGCAGCCGACGGTCTGGAAAGGTTGGATGCGTACGGTATTCGGCAAGTATGGCGTCGGCATGATCCGCGAAGACGCGCATCAAATGCCCGGCGTTTTCTTTCTGCGCGACGGCAGGATCGTGCGTTCTTTCCGCTACAAAACCATCGCCGACCAGCCGAACTATCTCAAGCTCGCTGCCTGAGGCATGCGCTTTCTGGCAATAAGAGACAAAGATTTCTGGAAATTCTGGAGGGGTCATGCCTTACATCTACATCGACAAAGTCCTGAACGAACTGCGCGACGAGCTGCTTTCGGCCATGCACGCAGCTGTCGAACGCGAACTCCGTCAGGGCAGAGTGGATGTTAACAAGCTGTATCGGTCTTTCACCCGCGCTGCGGCTGGCAAGTGTTCCAACCCCGTGCGTGTCTCCGACCGCTGTATCGAAACCGGCGGTACGAAAACTAAAAAAACGCGCTCTACGCCACCCAGCGAATAAAATTTCCATGCAGTCTTCGTTCTCCGCGGCTCTTCGTCCACAGCGCGGATTCCATTCACCGTAAACGTCCGAGCATCGCGACACATCGCACGCTACCATACCAAGTATGTGTGCTAAATCCACCGATAAAAGCGTACTCCCCTTCGACCGCAGCCTTTTCCAGCCCGGCCAGCGTGTCTGCGTCGCTGTCTCCGGAGGCGCGGATTCCACAGCATTGCTGCGCACCTTGTTCGCTGCGCGACAGGAACTCGGCATCGTGCTGTCGGTGGTGCATGTCCAGCATGGCATTCGTGGCGCCGATGCCGATGCCGACGCCGCCTTTGTCGTCGCGCTCGCTGCCCAGCTTGGTCTGCCCTGTGAAGTAGTTCGCGTCGATACGCCCGCGTACGCCGCTGCCCAACAGGCATCGCTCGAAACAGCGGCCCGCAACCTGCGCTACGGCGTCTTCTGGGACATCCTGCAAACGAAGCAGGCCGACGTGCTCACCACGGCCCATACGCTCGACGATCAGGCCGAAACGGTACTGATGAAGCTGCTGCGCGGGGCCTGGACGGAGGGCCTGAGCGGCATCCATCCTGTTTTGCTTGCGCCGGAAATCGCTGCCAATCGCGAAGTATCCAGCACCGCAAACAAAATCGTCCGGCCCTTACTGGCTGTCCGCCGCGTGGAGATCGAAGCCTACCTGCGTGCGCTTGGCCAGACCACATTGGGCCTGCCTTGGTGCGAAGACGCCAGCAATCGCGACCTGGCTCATACGCGCAATCGTGTGCGGCATCATCTGTTGCCGTTGCTGCGGGAGTTCAATCCAGGGTTGGAGGAGCAACTCGCCCGCATGGCGACCCTGGCTCGCGATGAAGAGGCGTATTGGCAGGGAGAGCTGGCGCGCATTCTGCCGGGGTTGTTGCTGCCGGGCAAGCCGGTGCGTGGCGGCGGACGCAGCGTCTCTACGGAACCCGGTCATGCTTCGCTTGCTGTTGAGGTACAGCGGCTGAGGGCCTATGGCCCTGCGGTACGCCGCCGCGTTTTGCGCGCCGCAGCCGAGCAATTAAGTCCGGACCAGTCCAGCGGCGCAATCGACTTCGATCACACGGAATCTTTGCTCCGTCTGCTGGAAGGCCCAGCTACCGGCGCAACCCGCCGCCTGCAACTGGCTGGCGGTCTCCACGCCGAACGCAGTGCGCGGGAGCTGCGCCTGGAACGCATTCCCTTGGAGCGCATCCCTGCGGACTCTTCCGATTCAGCAAACCCTCCCTGCCCGGAGTACAGCTTGCCTGTTCCCGGCTCGGTGGACGCTGTGGCCCGCGGCCTGCATTTTACGGCGACCGTTGCACCGTCGGACCATCCTGCTAACCATCCCGCCGCTCCCGCCGTCTTACCAGCGGCAACCGTCCGTGCATGGCAGCCGGGAGATCGTGTCACGCTGCAACATTCGCGCGGCCCCAGAAAGGTGAAAGAGGTGCTGGAGCGCATGCAGGTGCGCGGCAGGGAGCGCCAAAACTGGCCCGTTGTTGTGTGGCAGGGCAGCATCCTTTGGATGCAAGGGGTTGCCGTTGCACCGATCTCTGGCCAGGGCCCCCAGATCACTATTCGCGCTTTCCCAATAAGCGACGGAGAACAATAGAAAATCACAGTTCCATTGCTTCCCCGCAGAGGAGTGTCGATTGCCATTCCCCGGGGTCTAATTTTCCTCAGCTTCCCGTCGTCCGGAGAGTAGAATTTAAGTACGAGTGATTCGAATACGCATTCCGCTGTATGGAAGGCTTTTCTACTGCGCTGGTACTTTTTTCGGGCGCAGGCATCTATCGTAGTAGACGGTGTAATTTAAGGCAGGGAATCCCTGCCCGGACAGCTTTCAGGGTGAGATCCGGGGAACCTTCCGGAGCGTACTGAAAGGGAGAATCGAGGATAGTTCGTGAATTCGACGGTTAAACAAGTTCTTTTCTGGGTGCTCATCGGCACCTGCCTCATTGTGCTGTGGCAGGTTGTCCAGCATGGAGCAGGTACCGGTAAAGATCAGGAAGTTGCTTTCTCCAAGTTCATGACCGATGCCCAGCAGGGCCAGATATCGGACGTGACCGTCGTGAACAGCGAAGTGCATGGGCACTATCGCGCCGACAAGGAAGCATTCCATACCATTATTCCGGCGAATTATCCGGACATGTACAAAGTGCTGCAGGACCACCAGGTTACGGTAACGGTCAAGGACACCTCCGGCAGCACGTGGCTCAATATTCTCATTCAGTTCTCGCCGTTCATCCTGTTGGGAGCGCTGTGGTACTTCATGATCCGCCAGATGCAGAGCGGCGGCAACAAGGCCATGTCGTTCGGCAAGAGCCGTGCGCGATTGCTTTCCATGCAGCAAAAGAAGGTCACATTTAAAGATGTGGCCGGGGCGGATGAAGCCAAGGATGAACTCAAGGAAATCATCGAGTTTCTCCGGGAGTCGCAGAAGTTCCAGAAGCTGGGCGGACGCATCCCCAAGGGCGTTCTGCTGGTTGGCCCTCCGGGAACCGGCAAAACATTGCTGGCCCGTGCTGTGGCCGGGGAAGCGAATGTTCCATTCTTCTCCATCTCCGGTTCCGATTTTGTTGAAATGTTTGTCGGCGTCGGCGCCAGCCGCGTGCGTGATCTGTTTGAGCAGGGAAAAAAGAACGCTCCCTGCATCATCTTCATCGATGAAATCGATGCGGTCGGACGGCATCGTGGCGCTGGTCTGGGTGGTGGACACGACGAGCGCGAGCAAACCCTGAACCAGTTGCTGGTAGAGATGGATGGTTTTGAGGCGAATGACGGCGTGATTCTGATCGCTGCCACTAACCGGCCAGACGTTCTCGATCCTGCATTGCTGCGTCCCGGCCGTTTCGATCGCCGTGTCATTGTTGGCCGGCCTGATGTTCGTGGCCGCGAAGAAATCCTGCGCGTCCACGCCAAGAAGGTTCCGATTGCAGAGGACGTTGATCTGCGCATTCTGGCCCGCGGCACACCGGGATTCACCGGCGCTGATCTGGCCAATATGGTGAACGAGGCCGCTATCAGTGCTGCGCGCGCCAACCGCAAAATGGCCATCATGTATGACTTTGAGGCAGCCAAGGACAAGGTGCTGATGGGCGCCGAACGCAAGTCCATGCTGTTGAGCGACGAAGAAAAGAAAGTGACGGCCTATCATGAGGCTGGCCACACTGTTGTCGCAGCCATGCGGGATCATGCCGATCCATTGCATAAGGTCACGATCATTCCTCGCGGTATGGCACTGGGCTTGACCATGCAGTTGCCGGAGGATGACAAGCATACGGTCACCAAGGAATATCTCGAAACACAGTTGGCCATCCTGATGGGCGGCCGTTGTGCCGAGGAGATTTTTCTGGGAAAAATCACGACCGGCGCTGGCAACGATATCGAGCGCTCTACGGAATTGGCCCGCAAGATGGTTTGCGAGTACGGTATGAGCCGGCTTGGCCCGTTGACCTTTGGCAAAAAGGAAGAGCAGATTTTCCTGGGACGCGAGATTTCTCAGCATCGCGACTTCAGTGAAGAGACAGCTCGCCAGATTGACGGCGAGGTCCGCACACTGGTCGATATGGGATATCAGTCCGCACACAGCCTGCTCGAAAACAATCAGCCCATCATGCATCGCATGGCCGCGGCGTTGTTGGAACGGGAAACTCTCGATGCAACGGAAATTCGCATGCTGATTGAGGGCAAAGATCTGCCGCCGATGCGTACACCGAACGATGGTACCGGTGGCGATATCCAGCATGTGCTGAAGCCGGATTCGAATCGTGCGCCGGGCTTTGCGGGCGAACAACCTTCACCGGCATAGCGCTTGATCATGGCAGTAACGGAACAAAGAAGGCAGCCTTTTCCGGCTGCCTTCTTTCATTGCCGGGTCATGAAGTCCGTACAATAGAAATTGCTTCCAACGATTATGCGTTCTGTTCTCGTCTTTTTATGCGCGCTTTCGCTTTGTATTACCGGCTGCGGCTATCACACGGCTGGTGCGGCAACCCATCTGCCGCCGGATCTTTCCTCTATCGCGGTTCCCATCTTTCAGACCAGGGTGCAGAATTATCACACCGAGGTTGCCTTCACAAAAGCGGTGATCGACGAATTGACGAGCCGGACGAATTACCACGTTATTTCCAGCGATCATCCTGGAGCGGCGGATGCGACTCTCTTCGGAACCATCCTGACCGAGGTTTACACGCCGCTGACCTATAACTCGCAGACCGGGCAGTCGTCCAGCTACCTGATTACCATTACGGCGAAGGTGGTGCTGACGGATAATGACGGTAAAGTGTTGTATCAAAACTCCAATTACCTCTTTCGGCAGCAGTATCAATCGACGCAGGACCTGACCAGTTTTATTCAGGAAGATGGACCGGCGGTGCATCGCCTGGCACACGATTTTTCTGAGGCTTTGGTGGGCGATATTCTGAATTCCTTCTAACGTGTTGCAAACAAATGCGAAGCGAGAGGCAATGACGACGCAACTGGGTGGCAGTTTCGCAGCGGTGCGACGCTTTCTGGCGGAAATTGGCAGCGATCAACGCCGCGCAGGCTATGTTTTGCTTGGAGATGCGGCATTTTTTCAGCAGCAATGCCGGCAGGGAATTCTGGACGCTTTGGTGGATCCGTCGCTGCGCGATTTTTGCGTTTCGGAAGTGGTGCTGGGTGAGCTAAGTGTATTCGATGCAATCGATAGCGCACGTACGCCGTCGTTGATGGCACCCTTTCAAGTGATCTTTGTGCGGAACGTGAAAACGCTGTACCAGCGCGGATCGAAGAAGGAAGAATTTGCCGCGATCGAGGCCTATTTCCGCGACCCGAACCCCCAGGCAATGATGGTCTATGTTGCTGATACTATTCATCTTCCGGCGGATGTCCGGCGTATGGATATGCAGGACAAAGAGCAGTATGAAAAGATCCGGGAGACGCTGGGAGAGCATTGTGGGATGGTCGAATTGGCGGAGGCGAGCGAAGCCGACGCGATGCGCTGGGTGACGGAAACAACAGAAAAGGCTGGAGTTACGTGCGAGACCGACGCTGCGCGCGAGCTGGTGGATGCGCTGCATGGGGAGATGATGAGCATTGCGGCGGAGGTGGAAAAGCTGCTGCTGTACGTGACGGGGCGGAAAAGTATCACGCTGGAAGATGTTGAAACGATGGTGGATACGGCGCGGCAGCGGTCGCTGTATGAGCTGACGGATGCGATTTCTCTGCACGATAAAACGCGGGCATTGTTGCTTTTACAGGGGTTTTTGAATGCCAGCGACGGCGGCGACGAAGCGGCGATTGGCCATATCTATATGATGTCGCGGACGTTACGGCAGATGCTGGTGGTGCTGGAGAAGAATGTGCGCGATTCGCGGGCGATCTGGCAGGCGCTGTGGCCGGGCTTCCGGGTGGCTCCGTTTGCCGTGGATGACCTGATCCGGCAGGCGCGCAGGTATAAGAATCGCAAGGACTTAATGCGCATGATCGAGCGCGTGGCACAGGCCGACCGGGAGGTGCGCTCGTCGCCGGTGGATAAACGGCTGGTGCTGGAACAACTGGTGATAGACCTGGCAAATGAGGGTGTTGTAAACGCTTACGTCGGCAGCCGGTGATAGGGAAAACCGATCGATCAAGAGAGATTGATAGGAAATTCCTATCGATGGCGTAATTTTCTGTGGGGGGCGCATTTTCCTGTGGGGACGCAATTTCTTGCGGGGCCTAATTTCCTGCGGAGCGTAGTTTCTCGCGAGGCGCAATTTTCTGCGGAGCGTGGTTTCCTGCCGGACGTGGTTGCGACGTTTCCGGCGGTCCGACGAGCAGGCGTTCGTCTTCGATGTGGCTGCCGAAGTGCGAGGTTCGGGTGAGGGCGGCGGCGAGAATCCAGGTGCCTCCGACACACGGGTCGCGTGACCGAGCAAGGCATGCCACTTGCGGTGCGTGGGGATTGCGAAGGGTCTGCGGTGCAAAAAGAAATTGCGGTTGCTGAGGATGGAGGATGGATTCGAGGTTCCTGCTGCAATAAGGCGAGTTCTTTTCTGCGTTGCCGACAATTCGGAAGTTAAGGACGATAAGCGCGTTTGTCGAGACCAATCCACAGGCAAAGGTTGCTTCTGAGTCTCATTTTGTGCTCAGGTTTTTCCATACCCGCAATTATGGGTGCTAGTGGACTCTGCCACAGTCCTCATGTGTGGTGACACGGGCGAGGGCTAATAGCCACGCGGCTTATAGTGGATGGGGTAAAGGCTATGGGGCATAAAGAAGATCAACTGAACTTCTCACAATGGCTGTCAGCAGACAGGCCGATTGCAAGTCGAGCCGATGACGAACTCGGTCGATGTGGTTTCTCCGATGCACTTGCGGATGCCATTCGCGGATGTTCCGGGCGCGAGAGCCTTGTTCTTGCGCTATATGGAGAGTGGGGCAATGGTAAATCTTCCTTAAAGAACATGACCATCGAAACTCTCGGTCAATCTGCGCCGAGGGTTCGCTGTGTCGACTTCAATCCTTGGCAGCTTGCAAATCGGCCAAGTTTGAGCGAGGCCTTCTTCGATGAATTAGGCAGTGCCCTGGATAAAGGCGATCTCGGTTCCAATCATCAGAAGAAATTAACTCTAAATAAATTCAAACGATGGGCGCTCCGACTGCAAGGCGCACACGATCTCGCGAAATCAACTCGAAGCATAATCGGCTCGCTTCTTATATTCTTCGGCGTAATAACGATTGGGTCAACGTGGCTATTCCCCCGGTTTCTCACAATTCTGCTCGGGATACTTACACTTCTTATCGGGTTCCTCGCGCTGACCACTGGCCTAGTGGAGGCATCTGTTAAATTCTTGGCGGCTGGAACAGAGGTTGGAGCCAAAGGCATCAACGAGATCAAACAAGAAATTTCCACGGATTTGAAGAAACTAGAGACTCCGATTCTGATTATTCTCGATGATCTTGATCGCCTCACTCCACAAGAAATCCTTGAGGTTTTTCAGCTGATCAAGGCAAATGCGGATTTCCCCAACATCATTTACCTTGTGCTGTGCGACCGCATGATTGTCGAAACCAATATTACAAAGGCATTGAATGTGCCGGGCCGCGATTATCTGGAGAAGATTGTTCAGGTCGCATTTGATGTACCGATGATCGATGTCGAACGCGTCCGCCATGTCTTGTTCGACAAACTCAATCGTTTGTTGGCTGCCGAAGCCGTTTCGAAACACTTCAACGACACACGCTGGGCGAATATTTTTTGGTCGGGCTTACATCCCTATTTCTCAACGTTGCGGGATGTCAATCGGTTTATATCGACCCTGTCATTTCATATCTCCTTCTTTTCTGTCGACGGTGCATTTGAAGTGAATCCCATCGATTTGATTGTCTTGGAGGTAATGCGGCTGAATGAGCCGGATTTTTACAAGGCGCTGCAATCCAGCAAAGGCTCGCTCACAGCTAATAAATCTGACCTGACGGATAAGAAGGCCGCAAAACAGACACTCGAAGCTATCATCGAGACCGGATCTGAGGATCACCGAAGCGAACTGACAGAATTGTTGAAACATTTGTTCCCTGCGACTGAATGGGCCTTTGGAGGACCGAGTTACGCGACGGAGTTTGGCCAGCACTGGTATCGCGACCTACGTGTGTGTTCCGCAAAGCTATTCGACCGATATTTCCGCTTGGCGGTGTCCGATGAAGAATTGCCTCAAGCGGCGGTCCAGAAGCTCCTAGATGCGCATAGCGATCGAACTGAATTGTCTTCCCTATTGCAATCCCTGAGTGCGAGAAATCTCTTACCCCTCGCGATTGAGGAGTTGGTGGTTTATCAGGACCAACTGGCGGGAAAACAGGTTGAGCCATTTATCACAGCAATCTTCGATGTCGGAGACCTACTGCCAGATACACCGCTAGGGGGTTTCCATATTCCAATACAGTGGCGCGTTGGGTCTCTTATCCAGCACGCGCTTGAAAAGCTGGACAGAGTGGAGTCCCGTGCGGAGACTCTCGTTCTCGCGATTCAGAATACCTCTGGTTTAAGCATGGCAATTGAAGTGGCGGAACTTTTAACGGCAGAATCCGAGGATGAAACAAAGGCCCCATTTTTGTCAGGCCCTCAGGCTACTGAAGTGCGCGCAGCCGGGCTCCGCAAGATAGAGAATGCAGCGGCCGCAGGAACATTGGCACAGAGTCGAAGACTCGCGCGTCTGCTTCATGCTTGGCGGAGGTGGGGCGGCGCGGAGGGTGTAATCCGCTACACGGAGAAGATTTCAAGCAACGCGGAGGGCACGTTAGCGCTCCTGAAATCTCTGGAGTTGCGCTCCTTTGCTCAATCAATCGGAGATTATGCAGGAACCGAACGATATTATTTTCAGCGGAATGATATAGAGCCTCTGATCTCGATGGACTTACTGGATGAGAGGGTGAAGGCTATACCTGAGGAAAGCCTGGACGAACAAGGACGTCGTCTTGTGAGGAATTTTCAGAAGGCAATTGAAAGACGGAACGCTGGGAAGCTCGACAACGGGCCATTCGACCTTGACTGACTCGCTCTGTTGCACATGTTTCGGCCAGTTAATGGTCCTGAGAAGTCGGCTTATAGGAAGTTACGGTCACTCCCGAAGCGCTGGCTAGCTGGAAGTTGAGCATCGACCGACGCAAACAGACCCATGCTAGCGAATCACCCCAGCGAGCACGCTCACCGGGGACCCCGATGCGCGAGCATGGGGCACCCGGATTCTTGACTTAGCCCAGATATGTGGCACCCGGCGATTGTGTTGGGCGGGTGCGTGGATGTTGGCTGGGAATAGCGAAATAGATTCGCGGTTGGTGTGGAGATAGGGCGAGTTGATTTCTGATTTGCCGATCATCCTGACCGGAATTCGTGCATGGACCTTCTGCATGCCTGGATACGTGCTTCGGCATCCTATCGTTCTTTCATTTATCGATCTTTCATCTGTCGGTCTTTCATCTGTTGTTTTTCCATCGGTCGGTCTGCCATCTATCGTTGGTCCATCTATCGTTCTTCGATCTGTCGTTGGTCCAGCCCGGACTTTCATATCACCCCTTGACTGTCGATGGTCGAACGTCTACCATTGTGTCCGTTGAGGGTCGAACGTCTTCTATGGCAAAACGAAACGGACTTCTTCTAGGCACGTTGGACATGCTGATCCTGCGAACACTTCGTCATGGTCCGGCGCATGGCCATGAGATTGGCAAACATATTCAACGGACGACGCAGGACTTTCTGCAAATGCAGCATGGCTCTCTTTATCCTGCGCTGCACCGTCTGGAGCGAAAGGGATGGGTTGTTTCCAAATGGGAGACGGCCCCGGATCGCAATCGGGAATTCAAATATTACCGACTTACGGAAAAGGGAAGAAAACAACTGGTGGTTGAAGAGTCGCAATGGAAGCAGATGGCGGAAGCTGTGGCGCGCGTGATGTGGCCCGCCGGTGAGGAGATTTGAGATGCGATGGTGGCAGATGGGGAAACGGGATGCGGACCTGGAGAGGGAACTACGGTCTGACCTGGAACTGGAAGAGGAAGAGCAGCGGGAAGGCGGCGTGTCACCGGAAGAGGCTCGCCATGCGGCGCTGCGCGCGTTCGGCAATCCCACGCTGATTCGCGAGCAAAGCCATCTGGCCTGGGGCTGGGGTTGGCTGGAAAGCTTTCTGAAGGACCTGGCCTACGGCCTGCGCTCTCTGCTGCGCAGTCCCGCGCTTACTGCGGTCGCTTTGCTCTCGCTTGCACTCGGCATTGGCGCGAACACGGCCATCTTCAGCTTTCTCGACGCAGTGCTGCTGCGCGATCTTCCCGTGCAACAGCCGCAGCAACTGGTGCTGCTCGGCAACGGCGCGTGGGGCGGCATCTCCGACGCTTACGCCATCACCGAACTCTACTCCTATCCCTTCTTCCGCGAACTGCAGAAGGACAACTCCGTCTTCTCCGACACGGCCGCGATCCTGAGCATGACCAATCCGGTCTACGGCATCGTCTCCGGCCGGACGCAACCCGAGCCGATGAAGGTCCAACTGATCTCCGGCACTTACTTTCCCACGCTCGGCGTGCGCCCGCTTATGGGCCGTCTGCTCACGGACGCCGACGACCGTACGGAAGGCAAGCATCCCGTCGCCGTCGTCAGCTACGCGTGGTGGAACCGCGCACTCTCCCGCGACCCCGGCGTGCTGTCGCGCAGGCTCAAACTTGGAGACACGACCTTCGACATCGTCGGCGTCGCTCCGCCGGAATTTTTCGGCACCAACGTCGGCCAGGAGCCGGACATCTGGGTCCCGATGTCCATGATCACCGCGGTCCCACCCAACTGGGGCAGCTATTCCGACAAGCGCAATGAATCGCTGTACATCCTCGGCCGGCTCAAGCCCGGCGTCTCTCTCGCGCAGGCAACCCCTAACATCGATCTTCGCTTCCACCAGATCTGGCTCAGCTATCGCAACGATCACACCAATCAGCAGGACCTGACCAATCTGCAGAAAACGCACGTCCCGCTGACGCCCATCGCCACAGGACTTTCGCAGATTCGCGGCGAGTTCTCGCAGCCTCTCAAGATGCTGATGGCCCTGACTGGCATTGTTCTGTTGATCGCCTGCGCCAACATCGCCAATCTGCTGCTTGCGCGCTCCACTGCCCGCGCTCGCGAATTCGCCGTCCGCCAGGCACTTGGAGCCACACGTTCGCGCCTGGTACGTCAGCTGCTCACAGAATCCCTTCTCCTTGCCATTCTCGGCGGCGCGCTCGGCATCGCTCTCTCCGTGCTGGCAGACCATCTTCTCCTGCGCATGGTCTCGACCGGTGCGGACATGCTCCCGCTCGACGTGTCCATCCATTCGCGTCTTCTGCTCTTCACCCTCGCCGTTACCGTGTGCACCGCAATTCTCTTCGGCACTCTTCCGGCGCTGCGCGCCACTCGCCTCGAACTCACCGATGTTCTGAAGGACGGCCGCTCGCCCAGCTTCGGTGCGGCCAAAACTCCGCTCGCCAAATCGCTCATCGTCGTCCAGGTCGCCTTCTCGCTGGTTCTGCTGGTCGGCGCCGGTCTTTTCGTTCGCAGCCTCATCAACCTCAACAATGTCGATACCGGCTTCAATCGGCATAACGCCCTCGTCATGAACCTCGACCCCAGCTCGATCGGCTATAAGGACACGGAACCCCGCCTCATCGCGCTCTACCAGCAGATCGAGCAGCGCGTTGCCGCCGTCCACGGCGTCTCCGCCGTCAGCTTCGCCTCTTTTACCTTCAACCAGGGCGCATGGAACAACTTCATCCTCGTCCCCGGCGTCGATCCTTCCCAGTCGACCAATATCTGCCACGATGTCGTCGGCAACGACTATTTCAAGGCCATGGACATTCCCCTCATCGCGGGCCGCAGCTTCAGCCCGCAGGACACTGCCTCTTCACAAAAAGTTGTTGTCATCAGCGAGTCCCTCGCTAAAAAATATTTTCCCAACACCAATCCCATCGGCCGCCATTACCAAATCGGCGACGCCAGCAGCCCCTGGGACATGGAGATCATCGGCATCGCCAAGGACGTAAAGTTCAAAGGCCTCAATATCAACTCCGGCGTTCTCGACTATGTCGACTACGTCCAGCGCCCGCAGTACCTGCAGGACTTCATCGTCCGCTACGACGGCGACTCGACTGCCGTCTCCACAGCCGTGCAAAACGCCATCCACTCCCTCGACTCCAACCTGCCGATCACCCGCGTCTCCTCGCTTGACGAGCAGGTCTCCGGTTCCATCACGCAGCAACGCACCGTTGCGCAGCTCTCCGCCTTCTTCGGTCTGCTCGCCGTATTTCTCTCCTGCATCGGCATCTACGGGTTGATGTCCTACATGGTCTCCCGCCGTACCAATGAGATCGGTGTCCGCATCGCCCTCGGCGCCAGCCGCGCTTCGGTCAGCTGGCTCATCATGCGAGAGATTCTTGTCCTCGTCGGTCTTGGCGTCGCCATCGGCGTCCCCGTCACCCTGGCCTGCAGCCGCCTTGTCAGCAATATGGTTTTCGGCATCCGCCCCACAGATGCCGACAGCGTCGCCTGTTCCGTCGTCGCCCTGCTCCTCGTCGGCCTGCTCTCCGGCTGGCTACCCGCTCGCCGCGCTTCGCGGCTGGACCCGATGCAGGCGCTAAGAACCGATTAGTCAAGAGCACGATGCAGGCTGGCGCCAAATGGCCAATGCATGCAGCGAGAAGCCGCAGGTATAGAAATTCTGGCTTGGGAGTACTGGGCTTCAGAGTTCTGGCTTGGGAGTTCTGGGCCTGAGATGGACTGGCCGGAAGTTGAGCGGCTGCGCAAAAAAGAAATCTGGCCCGGGTATGTGTTGCCAGGCATTTGTTGCCGGATATTAGCTGCACGGCATTTGCTACAACAGGCAGGGATTGCGTTGACTATAAAATCATAAATTTTTTTCCTTGCAATGTACTAGTTGTATAGTGCATTATTATTCCAATGAAGTCGAACATCAAAAACGAGATGCAAGGATTCGCCTTTCGGCTTGACGCGCACAGCGGGGTTCCGGTGTACCGGCAACTGATCGATCAGGTTCAGGCGGCGATTGCTTCCGGTGTTCTGACTACCGGCGATCAACTTCCTACGGTGCGGCAGGTAGCGGTCGATCTGTCGATCAATCCCAACACCGTGTCTCGTGCGTACCGGGAGATGGAGATTCGCGGATTGCTGGACACGCAGCAAGGGACCGGTACGTTTATCGCAAACCGGAAGGTCGAGTACTCCAAGAACGAGCGCGAGCGGATGTTGGGGCAATTGGCCGGCGAATTTGTTTCGCGCGCCGGTGCAGCGGGCTTCACGCTCAAGCAATTGATTCGAGCATTGCAGGAACTGCAACCCGAAGAGGATTTGAAAAGGAAATAGTCGGATGCAAAGGGGACAAGGATGACGATACATAAAGGATTCAACAGCGTTGGCGTGACCGTGCTTGTGCTGTGCATGGGTCTCGGCCTATTGGTAGGGAAGCTCACCAACATTCCGATGCTCGCGTTGGCCGGTGGACTGATGGGCCTGTATTTTCTTTTTGCGATTGTGGTGGTCGATCAATGGGAGAAGGTCGCCGTATTGCGCTTTGGGCGGTATCGCGGGCTGCGCGGTCCGGGCTTATTTCTGATTATTCCCATTGCGGAAACGCTGAGCCGTTACGTAGATCAGCGGGTGCGGGTGACGACGGTGAGCGCAGAGTCGACGCTGACGCGAGATACCGTGCCGGTGAATGTGGACGCAATCATCTTCTGGCTGGTGTGGAACGCGGAGAAATCCATTCTGGAAGTAGAGGATTTTACCCAGGCGATCACGCTCAGCTCGCAGACGGCGTTGCGCGAATCGATTGGACGCCATCAGTTGGCGCAGATGATTACCGAGCGTGAGACGCTGGGCCAGGAATTGCAAAAGATTCTCGACGAGAAGACAACACCCTGGGGCATAACGGTACAGTCGGTCGAGATTCGCGATGTACGGATTCCGCAGGCGCTGGAAGACGCGATGTCGCAACAGGCACAAGCCGAGCGCGAACGCCAGGCGCGCGTGATTCTCGGGGAGGCGGAGGTGCAGGTTTCAGAACAGTTTGCCCAGGCCTCGCGCGTCTATAACGACAATCCCGGTGCTTTGCATCTGCGCGGCATGAATATGCTTTATGAGGCCATGCGGGAAAAAGGTTCGATGGTCATTGTTCCGTCCAGTGCAATCGAGACGATGGGGCTGGGCGGAACGCTTGCAACTGCGTCGGTTGCAAGACAGCAGTAGAGGTGGTTGGGTTGGTATGAACTTCACACGAATTTCGTAATCGCACTGGCGGGTACGATCTTAAAAAAAAATAGAAAGTGAACATGCGAGCGAAGTGCAGAAGGGATTCGTTCCCGAGAGCCTATGGGCTACCGTGAACGAGTCCCTTCGACTTGCTCCGCGAGTACGGAGTTTCGTGGTTAGACCTGAGCGGTTCCACCGTCAACAAAAAGCTCGACGCCGTTGACGAAGCTGGAGTCGCTGGAGGCGAGGAAGAGGACAACCGTTGCAATTTCTTCCGGTCGTCCCATCACGCCGCGTGGTATCTGAGATTTGAAGAACTCTTTGGCGTCGGGGCCGAGAGGATCGAGGATCGGCGTGTCGATCGTGCCAGGGCTAAGAATGTTCACCCGGATTCCGCGTTCTTTCAGTTCCAAGAGCCAGGTACGAGCGAAGGAGCGCACGGCCGCCTTGCTGGCGCTGTAGACGCCGAAGGCGGGAAACCCTTTGATGCTGGCGATCGATCCGTTCAAGATAATCGAGCCGTTGTCGTTGAGGAGCGGGAGCGCCTTCTGAACGGTGAAAAGGGTGCCGCGCACATTCAAATCGAAGGTCTTGTCGAAGTGCTCCTCCGTGACCTCTTCGAGCTTAGCCAACTCTCCCTGACCTGCACTGGCGAAGAGGATATCGATCTTACCTTTCTCGCGTTTGACGGTCTCATAGAGGCGGTCGAGATCGGACAGATTGGCTGCGTCGCCCTGCACGCCGGTTACATTCCTGCCGATGAGCGCTACAGCTTCATCGAGCTTATTCTTACGACGGCCCGTGATAAACACGTAGGCGCCCTCTTCAACAAAGAGCTTTGCTGTTGCGAGCGCCATGCCGGAGGTTGCCGCGGTGATAACGGCTACTTTTCCTTCAAGCTTTCCCATGATTACTATCTCCTTCGGGTGTGATGGATGCGAGTGCCCGCTGCCAGAACGTTCTGGACGGCGGGCTGTGTGCCAAGGGATGAGCGTGGCGCCTCACGGGGCCGCCAATCGCCTGGTTATGAGGAGTAGATGAGGTCGCCCGAAGAAAGATTCAGTAGTTCCGGAAATATAAACTATTGAACCATTTTCTTTCTGTGGTTACTCTTATGTGTATGCGGCCCCTGCTCCATCCCTCGATCGAAGACGTTACGGTTGAGGGAATTCTTCATGCCTTATCCGACCCGATACGGGTGGCTATCTACGCAGACATCGTGTCGCAGGAGTGCACGCAGAACTGTTCGACATTCCTGACTGTCAGTGACAAGACGATCCCCAAGTCCACGCTCTCGCAACACTTCAGAGCGCTGAGAGAGGCAGGGCTGATTCGCGGAGAACGGCGGGGCGTTGAAGTGCATAACATTTCGCGGTGCGCAGAGATCGAGCAACGTTTTCCCGGGCTTATCCGGGCAATTGTCAATGCGCATGCCATTCAGTTGAAGGACGAAGCTGCAAAGAGACCTTCCAGGCGGGCGGCGAGGAATAAATAAAAAAGATCCATGGTTCAGGGCGCAACGCAGCTCGTCTCCTCGCGCCAGGCGGGCGTTGCCGAAATGACGGCCCAATCTCCCCAAGGTTCATCCAGATTTCAATTCGCGGAACGCAGCAACGTCTTCCAGAATGCATCGATGCCAACAGACGCAGGCGATGCAAACAGGCGCAGGCGAGCGAATTACTTCAGCGAGCGAGTTTGCCGGGGCTTCGGCTTGCTCTTGTCTCTGAGGGTGAGGAGATTGAGCGCCACGGCGGCGCGGATGAGTTGCTTCAAGGCAGCTTCGTTGATCTTGTCGTTTTCGTGGATGTCGATGGCGCGCCGGACATTCCCGTCGAGGCTGGAGTTGAAGAGACCGGAAGGGTCCTGCAACGCCGCTCCCCGGGCAAAGGTCATCTTGACGGCGTTCTTGTAGGTCTCGCCAGTGCAGACGATGCCGGCGTGGGACCAGACGGGCGTTCCCTTCCACTTCCACTCTTCGACAATCTCCGGGTCGGCGGCGTGGATGATTGCGCGCACTTTCGCGAGCGTCTTGCCGCGCCAGCCGTCAAGGGCGTTGATCTTCGCGTCGATGGATGCAGAGGCTGATTCCGTAGGGATGGGTTTTTTCATGGCGGATTCTCTCGCAGCTAATGTAGCTGCGCGATGGCGGTACCTGCAAGCGCAGCAGGTGGAAGCATCTCTGGTTGGGCAGCTGTTCGTAGCAACGAGCGCATGATTGGGGAGGCACTCATCGACGCTGGATAGGTAACGGGAAGTCGGCTTATCAAGAGCAATCCGTCGGTTCCGACAAGGGTGTTTATCATTATGATGTTTCCGAGATATATCGTCCTTTGAAATGCCCCAGAATTGTGTGGAGGTTCAAGTGCCCGCTCGAGCGAAGGTAAATGCGCAAGATGACTCTTCGATCAGGCTTTTCAGTTCCCGGCAGGACTGGGCCGTTTGGCTGAAGAAGGAACACCGCAAGAGCGCGGGGCTTTGGCTTCGCCTCGCCAAGAAGGACTCCAAGGTGGAGTCGGTGACATATCAGGAAGCGTTAGACATTGCCTTGTGCTACGGATGGATCGACGGACAAAAGCGGCCCGAAAGCGAGCATTTTTGGCTGCAAAAATTTCTTCCGCGTTCGAAGAAGAGCCTTTGGTCGAAGATCAACCGGGCCAAAGCGCTTACACTGATCGCAAACGGCGAGATGGAGTCCGCCGGGATGGAAGCAATAGAGGACGCCAAAGCAGATGGACGATGGGACGCGGCGTACGATTCACCAAGCGGTGCGACGGTGCCAGATGACTTTCAGGCTGCGTTGGACTCCAAGCCCCAGGCCGCAGCGTTTTTTGAGGGGCTTGACCGGGCGAACCGGTATGCGATTCTTTGGCGAATTCAAACCGCGAAACGGGCGGAGACTCGCGCTCGCAGAATTGAACAATTTGTAGCAATGCTGGGGCGGCACGAGAAGATCCATCCCTGATTTTTCTACGTACGGCACCTTGGTAGCCGTTTGATCCCGATAAGTCGGCTTGTGGGAAGCGATCCGGATTCCTCCCCAATCACGGTCTAACCGGAACCTGAACCGTAGTTGTTACGAACCATCACCGCCGTCACCAGCCACGACTCCGCGACGCACCATCCGGATTGCCGACAAACCAGAAGTGAATGACGAGAAGGGCGTTTCCCGTTACCTATCTGATCGAGGCAGCGTAGCTGATACGGTTTCAATAAGTCCTTGCCCTGTTCTCAACAACAAAGAATGAGGTTTCCGAAAGGACGACTTTTCGGGAGAGACAGGCATCTGACAGTTGCAGGAGGCAGAATGCGGCGATTTGACTTGATCGGATTTCATCGCTCTCTCGATGGAGAGCGGCAGAAACGGAAGCTTAGCTGGGCGCAGTTGGCTGAAGAGGTGAATCGACCTTTTACCAATACTCCTTCTATCCCGATCCATCCTGCTACCCTCCGTGACATGCCGAAAAAGCGATCAGTAACCAGCGCGGTCGTACTGCAGGTGCTTCGATGGCTTGGGAGATCTCCAGAGGCTTTCCTCGTCCCACCGGACGAAAAATCTGAGGAAGAGGCGGCTCTACCGGAAGCCGCAATGAATCACGTTTTACGGCTTGATACTCATGCGCTCCACACAGCACTTGAAGCCGAACGCAAGCGACGCGAGTTGACCTGGGCTGAGGTGGCAGCGGAACTTCCGGGCTTTCAGCCAGCGATGCTCACTAATCTCGCAACAGGTCCGCTCATCGGCTTCCCTCGGGTGATGTTGCTTACGCAATGGCTTCGTGTGCCGCTGTCAAGGTTTGTGAGGGCTCGACCAAGATAGTCATACGGCAGGAAACTCGATTCATCCTTAGATTCCCCTTCTACTTTTCCTCTGAAGTGCCCCTGAAGCGACGATTCCATCGACTACGAATCGTTATGATCACTCTCTGTCTGCTACCAAGTGGCGCTAAATCGCCGAGTCACTCATCGAAAGCGGATTAGTACTGATATGTCGGCTTCTCATGAGCGATCTGTTGCTTCTGGCAAACGCGTTTGCAGCCTGCGCCGGAAGAAGTACGACGCGCCCCGGAGAACTGCGGTCCGCGTCGGTCAGCTCCACGCATTGATCCCGTCGCCAGCGGTGAGGTGTGCCCCTCAGCGCCTAAAGGCGCATCGCGGGGACCACTTATCCCCGGACTAAAGTCCGGGGTCTAGCGACGCGAAGTACAGGGTCTAGTTATCTCTACCTATCTAATGCGAACTTGTTTTCTCGGGCGGAGATCCGGGTAACTTCAGGAGCCATGGTTGATCGGTTTGGGTGCGAGGATCTGCTGCAGGTAATCGGTCTCGCCCGGCACCCGGACCAGATGCGGGTACTTCAGTCCACCGTCGTAATGGACCGTGTAGAGCTGGGTGGCGCCATCGCTCTTCGCGCTTATCTGCAACGGTTTCCTGCTCTTCTGCGCCTGGGCGATTGCGCTCCGCAAGACGGCGGTGCTGTACGGTTGGCCGTCGATGGAGACAAGCTCCATGCCGGGTGCGAGCCCGGCCTTGAAAGCCGGTCCGTTCCATAACACGTCCTCGACCGTGCCCTGGTGATTGAGGAACAGGCCCACGGAGAACATTGCGTTGACACCTTTGCGGCTGAGTTCGCCTTCGCTGACGTTCTCGAGCGCATTCTGGTAGCGCGAAGGCTGGTCGGTATAGACCAGACGCCAACCGCTGGCCTCGATGCCGGATAGCAGCGGCACCTGTTGGCCGACGCCGTCCAGCCAGTTGTGCAGGAAGCTCGCCCAGTCGTAGGGCTGGACGGCATTGAGCGCGGCGACGACGTCATTGAAGGTGTAGGTATGGGTTATGAAACTGCCGTTGTCGACGCCGAAAAAATGCTGAGCAAAGTCGTCAATGGAACGCTGATCCTGACTCAATGTCCGGATTTTCATGTCGACGGCGAACCATAGCAGTTGGCCTTCACGATAGAAGTCGGTTTGCCGACGCCAGTTCGACCATGCGTACGGCGAGCCGTAGAGCAGTTGCGCGGCGACGGTGGTGTCGATCAGCGGCCGCCACTCGCGACCGGTTCGGTGGGCCATGTCCGCCGCCCGGTAGGCGACCACCTGACGCCAGGTATCCGGCGACCACAAGCCGCTTCGCACCGTCAACATGTCGCCGAGGTAGACGGTGAGACCCTCATACACCCACAGCATCTTTGCATGTTCGGGGCGCTCGAAGTCGGGCTGCCACAGTTCTGCCGGACGCATGAATTTTCCGTTCCATGAGTGTGTGTATTCATGCGGCAAGAGCGAGGCATCGAGCATGAAATGGTCGGGGTCGGCAAACATCTTTGTGCCGCCGCGCGCGCGGTCATCACTCGACTGGTGATGCTCCAGCCCACCGGTCGAGACGTAGTCGCTCAACGTAAGAAGGAAGTGATAGTCCCCATAGTGATGGGATTGAAACAGGGCCTGCGCCTGCTCGACCAGATGACGATAACCGGCGAGTTGCGTATCGGAAATATCCAGTGCCGCCGCGTCCCCACCCACCATATCAAGATACCGATGCACCGATGAGCCGGCCGGGGTGAGATCAATCTCGCGGAAATATTTTCCGGCAATCACCGGCGAATCGACCAGCGTGTTGAAGGGTACCGGCTGGAACGCGATGCGATCGCCGCTGCGTTTTTCTGTCGTCAGCGCGCTCGCGTAGCGCCAATCGGCGGGGATCACCAAGGTCGGTTGAACCATTTGCACTTTGGTCGGATACCCGGCCTGGTACAGCGCTACATCATTCCACTCGAGACCGATGAGACGCGATGTGAAGCGGGCATGTGCCGGAAACTGGAAGCGGATGTCGATGCGGTCGACGCCTGCAGGCACCGTCAAATGAAACGTGAACATGTCGACTTCGTCACGATGCCATACGATCGGTTTGCCGCCAGCCGTGATTTCCAGGCCCATCATGGTGCCGATGGGGCCATCGGGCGAGTGATCCCCGGGAATGTATTTCGGGTAGTAGAGCGTCAGAGGCCCGGGCCTGACCGGCATCCCCTCGTGCACGTAGAGAATTTTTTGTTCGGGATTGGGTAATCGCACCGTTAAGGCAACGGGGCCGGCGGGACCTTCTCCATCCGTCTGACCCATGCAAGACAAAGACGTGACGACAAGAGCAACCGTGCACAGAAGCAAGGACAATCGTTTCAAACGCCATACCCTCAAGTGAAGTAATCGACAACACTTAAGGTACGCTACCCAGGCGGTGGGCGTCATGTGCGAAAACTTGATTCCCGCGCGAGGAACTATCTGTCCGGTTCAAGACGATGCTTCGCGCAGGCTCTGGACAATGCTTCGCGTGCAGGCTCTGGACAATGCCGCGTGCGATGCCGATGTTTCGCACGCGGTCGGGGACGACAGAGGTTTGAAAGATCGGAGATGGTAGCCCCTCGTGTTTATACCGGCCCGGCGTTTTTCGAGGGAAAGAGGATGCCGATGGTACGGCTTTGGGGTCGAAGCGCCCACGATGCCACAGCCAGACCCGTGATGATGAGCGGGGCAAGGATGTGAAAGCCGTACGCGCCGTATCCGCCGACCGAAGCGTTGGATGCGACCGCGCCGGTGAGGTCAAAGAAAATGCCGGCGTAGGCCCATTCCTTGAGCCGGGGAAAACGCGGCACGAGGATGGCAATGACCCCGAGCACCTTCCAGACTCCCAAGATGGTGACAAAGTACGCCGGGTAGCCAAGGATGTGCACAAAGCCATGGACGGTGCCGGGCACACGCGCTACCTGCGCGGCGCCGCCGCCTCCGATAAAAAACGCTACGAGTATGGTCGTGGTCCAATACGCAATGCTTTTTGCTTTCGTGGTCATGCCAACCCTCCAATGACGCGCTCGAGATTGCCGATGAATTTCTGCCAGCCGTACTTTGCACCCTGATACGCTGCCTGCTGATCGGGACCGAAGCCGGACTGCTCCATGCGAACGTGCGTGCCACCCTCGGCCGGCGTCAAGGTCCAGAGCACCACCCATTGCAGCCCGGATTCGCCTCCCCCAACGCCCCAGTTATAGGACAGACGCTTCAAGGGTTCGACGGTCAGCACCTCGCAGTCGACGATGCCATTCCAGTGCGGCATGGGGTCGGCGCGGAACTGAAACCTGCGTCCGACCGACGGCTCGAAGTCGTTGTTCATCATCCATTGCGCGAGGAGCGGGCTCTCGGTGAGCGCGCGCCACAGCTTCTCCGGCGGGTGCGAAAATACCCGCTCGACGACAAGGGTACGAGGACTCTCAGCCGGCTTGCCGCCCTCGGCATTGTTGGTTTTTGCATCGTGCGTGGATTTGTTGATGGAATCGTTCATGGTTTCATCCTTTCCAAAAGTTCCTCCAGACGGTCGAACCGATCACGCCAAAAGGCGCCGTAGAGATTGAGCCAGTCCACGATGGGCGCCAGGGCATCGGGCCGTGCGCGATAGTGCGTTTCACGTCCCTCGCGGCGATGCCGCACCAGCTTTGCCCGCTTGAGCACGGTGAGGTGCTTGGAGACAGCAGGCTGCGAGACTCCGGCGCGGCGCGTCAATGCATGCACGGTCTGTTCGCCGTGCCGCGTCAATCCCTCAAAAATGGCCCTGCGCGTGGGATCGGCAAGAGCGCGGAACACGGAATTGGCGTTGGTCGGTTTCACATCCAGAACCATAACCGTGTGGTTATGGTTCTGTCAAGAGGAAAAATACTCCTCTGCAGACCTATCTTTCGTTGCCGAGCCGCAGCACGGAAGTTTATGGGGTGGGCTGCGGTTTGATCGCGTAGACCTTTACGCTCGCGGCTGCGGCGTTGATGTCGTAATTCGTCAACAGTTCCGCCAGTTCGGTGTGCAGGGTCGCCGTATCCGACGCAGGCGCACAACAGGATTCTCCATCCATCGCCGGGGAACAACAGCCGGATTGATTTTCGACTTTTGTATACGCGTTGAGGTCTGCACCGCTGTCCAGAATCTCAACGTGCTCGAATCCAGCTGTGAGCAATGCAGCGCGGTAATCGTCGATCCTGATTGCGCCGGCGATACAGCCCACATAGGCGGCCATGCTGCTGGCAACAGCTTCGGGCAGTTCCCCCTTGAGGGCGATGTCGCTTACGGCGAGTCGACCGCCCGGTTTGAGCACGCGGGCAATCTCACGAAAGACGGCGGGTTTGTCCGGGGCGAGGTTGAGAACGCAATTCGAGATAACGCAATCGACCGAAGCATCCGGCAGTGGAATAGTGTCGATGGTGGACAGGTAAAATTCCACATTGGAATAACCGCCAGAGGTCGCGTTCGCTCTCGCCCGCTCCACCATGGCCGGGGTCATGTCAATGCCGATGGCGCGGCCTTCCGGTCCCACCATCCTGGACGCAAGAAAGACATCCAGGCCACCGCCGGAGCCAAGGTCCACAACCACTTCACCGGGCCGGATGTGAGCGGTGGCGGTTGGATTGCCGCAGGACAATCCCATGTTTGCATTTGCCGGGATAGATGTCAGTTCCTCTGCAGAATATCCGAACGCCTCCGCAACGGCTTTTACGCCGTCATCGTTGCTCGATAAGCTGCTCTGCGCGACTGCACCGTATTTCGATCGAACGGACGCAAGAATCTGTTCTGCCATGGGACCACCTCCGACGACATATTCGACATATTCGTCAGGGTGAATATATCGATTGCATTCACATTCGTCAAGGCGTATATATGAAACATGGCTCGAAAGGTTCGATTCGACATGCAGCGGTTTTTTCAGGCGCTGGGGGATACGACCCGTCTGCGCTTGCTCAACCTGATGGGTGAGCGGGAGATCTGCGTTTGTTATTTCGTGGAGATTCTGGGCGGCCCTCAGCCAAAAATATCGCGGCACCTGGCGTACTTGCGCAATGCCGGCATCGTCTCGGCGCGTCGCGAGGGCAAGTGGATGCACTACCGCATCGTGATGCCGCCGCATATTGGGGCAACACAGATTCTTCGGCAGACACTTGACTGGTTCGAGGAAGACAAGGCGATGCAGGCAGATCGAGCGCGCCTGACGAAGGCTTGCTGCTCGCCGTCGAAGTATGCCGCGCTCGAAGGCGCTCCGCTTCCAGCAGTTGTTGCGGACGCGTGTTGCGTGACTTGCTAGAGATTTGTAACGATACGTCGGCTTGTGTCCCGGAATCGCATCGGGAAGGGCAGAAGAATCGGACACCGGAGCTTTTGGCGGTGGTGCCGATTGCATGAGAAGTCCCTCCGTGGCTGAAGCCGAGGTCCAGCCATGCTCCATCCCCCGGCTAAAGCCGGAGGTCTACCCAGGAACGATGGCCAGACTGAGACACTCCCGGCGTTTTCCGTTGCTTAGGATCGCAGCAGTTCGGTGCTACCATTGGACCGTCGCAGATTCAATAAAACCACAGGAAAAGGACCGATATGGCGCACGGCCATTCATTCTCCGTCAGCGGCGGGTCACTGAGTTTTTCAAGCGATTTGGGAGAAATAGCAGGGGTATCCAAGAAAGAATTTCCGATCCTGAAAAATCTTTCCATAAGGCGACTCACACTCGCGCCCGGTTCCATCCGAGAGCCGCATTGGCATCCAAACGCTGTCGAGCTGGGATATTGCGTCCAGGGCCAGGGGCTCATAGGAGTTCTGGGAAATGCAGACGCGTTTGCCAGTTTCACCATCACCGCGGGTCAGATGTTTTACATTCCTTCCGGCGCGATCCACCATATCGAGAACATTGGCGAGAACAACGCAATATTCATTATTGCGTTTCGACATGAAGCACCGGAAGACTTTGGCTTTAGCGGTTCCTTAGGTGCGATGACAGATGCTGTTCTTGGAAATACGTATGACCTTTCGGCAGGCGCCTTCGAACCATTCAAGCGTTCGACGATCTCGAAGCAGATTGTGCGGCGAGAGGGAGCAGCCGTCGTGCCGGCGATCGCGTCGTTCGATAACCCGCTCAAATTCGACATTGAAGCCCAGCATCCACTGCTGAGTGATGCGGCGGGTGAAGTGCGTTTTGCCCGAGATCAATTCTGGCCTGTCCTAAAGAATATTTCGATGTACTCGCTCCGCATCACGAACAAAGGCATGCGAGAGCCTCACTGGCATCCTGAAACAGCTGAGATGGGATATGTTCAATCCGGCAAGGCGCGCATGACCGTGCTCAATCCAGAAGGTTCGACCGAAACGTACCTCTTGAACGCCGGGGATGCGTACTTTATTCCGCCTGCATATCCGCACCACATCGAGCAAATGGGAGACGAGGCGATACGATTCCTCATCTTCTTTGATCAGCCCTTTCCTCAAGACATTGGGTATCGTGCGACAGGCACCGCTTTTTCTCGTCCTGTGTTAGCGGCAACGCTTGGTTGTGATCCGGAAAAACTTCCGCAGCTTCCATTCACGCCGACGGATCCCCTGATCGTGAATCGCATCAACCCGCGAGACCTTTGAGGGCAAGATGAACACAGTTTTTAGCTGAGGCTCTACGCAATGGCATCGGTAATCGGAAGCCGGCTTGTCGCCGGCAATCAAACGCCTGACGAGAAGGGCGTTTCCCGGTACGAATGCCGGAGGCGAAGCTCGATGAGCGCATTGGCCTGTTAGCAACTGTCGGGATCTCAGCCATTTGGTGAGCGTTTGACGTATCGATTTGACGGGTACGCAAGCTCTGGTTTGCGGCGATTCCGGCATGCAGGATCTTTACAGCGGAGCGGAACCTGTTTATCGTCGTTCTTGTAATTCAGTCAAAAAACCGAACGGTCAAGGATGATTCGATCACGTACGCTCAAATTCATCGTTATGGCACTCTGGGCGCCACTCTGCCTGAGTGCGCAGAAGAAATCCCTCGAACCCGCGGTCTCACCTCTCTCTGCCGAGATGAAGGCGACAATGACCGGAAAGTCATGGAAACCGGGCTGCCCGGTGTCGCTCGACGATCTAGCTCTCGTTCGCGTGACATATTTGGGTGTCGATGGCTCTGCGCACGAGGGCAAGCTGGTTATAAACAAGCAGATCGCCGCAGATGTAGTGTCGGTGTTTGACGATCTCTACAAAGCACGTTTTCCCATTCAGAAGATTGGGTTCTGGGACGACTACGGTGCGGGGGTCTATGCGGAACAGAACATCACAGTTGGGTTTTACTGCGAGAAAGCGGACGATGCGCCAACAGAGTGGAGTAGCCACGCATATGGCATGGCAATCGACATTAACCCATTCCTGAATCCGTTTCTCGATGTGCAACACAAGTGGTGGCCACCGGCCGCGGCCTCCAATGTTCCTCGTGACCGGACACCCGGCAAGGTATCGACGGACTCTGCGGTATTTGCGATCTTCACACGGCACGGCTGGGCATGGGGAGGTTTTGATGCAGGCGTTCCGGATTACATGCACTTCACGAAAGCCACCGTCGGGGACGGGGCGAGGATGGACCGGCCCTACATTGCCACCGGCCTGAAATATGTACCCAACGGCGCTACGGAACGCGCTCAACCCAAATGATATTGGGCCCTATTGTTTGGAAATATTCTTGGGTCATATAGACGAAGGCATGAGCAACAATGACCGGCACAGAGGCCACAATTCCGAATCGGAGGGACCCTCTTCGTCCGGAGTCGTTCTCGATGAGCGCCAAATCGCCAATGCACTCATCGAGAAGCCGATGAGTACCGCAAAGTCGGCTTGCAGGAAGTTATGGTCATTCCCGAATCGCGGACTAACGGGAAGTTGAGCGTCCGAGTTGAGTGTTCGAGTTGAGTGTTCGAGTTGAGCGACTGCCGACGCAAACAGACGCAGGTGAGATGCTTTACCCCAGCGAGCAGGCTCGCCCGGGACACCGATGCGCGAAGATGGGGCATCCGGATTTCTAAAAGCCGGGCGGATTTCTAAAATTCTCAAGCGAGCAGGCGTTCGTTTTCGACGTGCGTGCCGGGGCGCGAGGTGAGGGTGACGGCGGCGGCGAGAATCAACGTGCCGCCGACCCAGGCGGCGGGGCCGAGATGGTCGCCGAGCAGGGTGACTCCCAGAATGGAGCCGATGAGCGGTTCGAGATTGAGAAAGATTCCGGCGCGCGAAGCAGGGACGCGGGTGAGGCCCCAATTCCAAAGCAAGGTGGTGCAGGCGGTGCAGAGCAGACCGCTGGCGGCGAGCGCGAGCCAGGCGGTGCGCGAAATGTGGATGGGCGGGGGACCATCGACGGTGAAGACCCAGGCGGCGAGCATGAGCGTGCCGGTGCCGAGACCGTAGGCGGTGACGACGAGCGGGGAGTGGCGCTGCACGAGACGCTGGTTGAGCAGAAGCCAGCCGAGCGCGATGACGAGCGAGAGGACAATCATGAGATCGCCGGTGAGGGTGGCGCCACCGGCGCGATGGGTTCCGCCGAACGCGATGAGCGCGGCGCCGAAGGTGGAGGCGATGAGCGCCATCCAGCCGATGCGGTCGAGACGTTCGTGGGCGAAGATGCAGGCGCCGAGGGCGAGGATGACGGGCAAGGTGCCGGTCATGAGGGAGGCGTGAGAGACGGTGGTGCGTTCGAGGCCGGCGAACTGCAAGAGGAATTGCACGGGCACGCCGAGGAAGGCAGCCACAAGAAGCGTGCCCCACTCGCGACGATTGAGATGGGGACGGCGCAGCACGAACATGGGCGCGAGTCCGATGCAGGCAAAGAGAAAGCGGTAGAGCACCATGTGGTCGGAGCTCATTTCGCGCAGGGCGATTTTGCCGAAGTAGAATCCGGAGCCCCAGAGCGCTCCCGCAGCGGCGCAGGCGGTGTAGCCGAGCAAGGCATGTTGTGTGCGGTGTGTGGGGGATTGCGGGGGCATGATTTTTTTTGGGGGTTCTTTATTACTGTAGAGGAAAAAAGAACGGGTACGTAAATGCGGGGGTGTTGGGGTATTGGATGGATGGATGGAAGGATGGTTGCGCGTTGGCGGGGTGAGCGCGCGGCGAGATCAGACGCCGAACTGGCGCAGATGATGATCCAGATGTTTGTACATCAACGTCGCCCACTCCTGCGGTGTTAGCCGCCCGAAGAAACTATGCGGATAGGTGGTGCAGCCCTCGGGCCCGGCTGCGGCAAAGCGGTCGATCAATCGGCACAACCGCTCCCGTTCCACGTCCAGGTTCCGTTCATCCTGCACGGCAAGCATGGTCGGCGAATTGCGACGCATCGGGGCGTCATTTCCAAGGACCATCGGCTTCACGATGAGGCCAAGGATGCGTCCCATCCATTTTTGCGGCGGCCTACGTTCCCCTGCGGCCAGCTCCAAACCCGCGGAGCAGTGCGCGGCGGCCTGGGCCACATTCATCTTGCCCCACTGCGGCTGGCTGTCGGGGCGCAACTGCGCGATGCGCTGCTTCACTTCTTCCAACTGCGCAGGGGCAAACAGATTTTTCATGGGAGACTTTCCTTCTTGGAACGGTCGATGGTTGTCGAGGACGTGGTCATACATTTGTATATGTCAATATAGGAATATATGTCAACTGTTGCTGATCTTTGGATCTTCGGAGAAGCGCGACGCGTTGCTTCGATTGGCTAGGGAGCGCTGTGACCGGTGCAGTGCAGCACACCGAGGTAGGCGCTCCACGGACCGGCGGCTTGCCGATATTGATGGGCAAGGACGCGGGAGAGTTGATGCAGATGCGTGAGGTCGTGCGCGGCCCATGTGGCGAGAAGCTCCGAGAGCGTGACCACGCCGAGCGAGGGATGCCTGCCGCGCCGGGCAAAGTCCTGCGGCTGGAGATGGAGCGCCTGCAGCGCGGCGAGATTCTCTTTGCGCAGGCGGGCGAAATTGTCGAGGAGCTGCTCCAGCGATTTGTCCTGACTTTCCTGCAACTGGCCGAGACGGTCAAAGGGATCGAAGGGGCGCGCTTCGCCGTTCTCAAGAAGGATGCGCAGGCGCGGCATCCAGTCGGTGCGCTCGGCGTAGGCGAGGTGACCCACGATGTCGAAGGCGTTCCAGGTGTCGTTGCCTTCGTTGCTGCGAATCCAGATGTCGGGCAGTCCGCGCAAGAGCGCGTCCAGAGTTGCAGGCGTGCGGGTGAGCAGGGCGATGGCGTCGGGCAGATGGAATTTCGTGGAGCTTGTCATGGTTTATAAATACCTGGTTTTATAAATACCTGACTTTATAGATACACGACTTTATCGATACATGCCGGGTGCTTTGGACTCAAGCAGATGGAGTGCGCGGGCGGCGGGAGGCGTTGCTGCGTGGGTGAGGACGCGCACGCGGAGCGTACTGATACACGCGGGGCGCACCTATAATAGAGAAGAATGTTTTTGAAGAAATCAATTTTCGCTGGGGCGGCGGTTCTTGCCCTGTTTGCAGGCACGCTGCAGGCTGCCAGCCGCAGTGTTGCGGCAACGCCCGAACAATATCGGCTGCGCATGTACCACCTGCACACGGGCGAACACATCGACGTGGTGTATCGCGTGGGCAATCGCTATCTGCCGGATGCGGTGGCGCAACTGAATCATTTTCTGCGCGATCATCGCACGGGCGACGTGAAAGATTACGACGTGAAGGAATTCGACCTGCTGCACGATTTGATGGCCGACCTGGGACATCCGAACGGCGAGATCGACATTGTTTGCGGCTATCGCACGCCGTGGAGCAACAACTATCTGCGCGAGCATGGACACGGAGTGGCGCTGCACAGCCAGCACATGGAAGCCAAGGCGATCGACATCCGCATTCCCGGCGTGGCGACGGCAGAGGTGCGCGATGCGGCTCTCGCGCTACACCGCGGCGGGGTGGGGTACTATGCGGAATCCAACTTCGTGCATGTGGATGTTGGCCCGGTCCGTCATTGGTAGTCCGTCATTGGTAGTCCGGCACTGGTAGTCCGGCACTGGTAGTCCGGCACTGGTAATCTGCACTCATCGTCAGCGCTGACAGTCTGCACTAAAAGCAAAAACTAACCTGGGTACGGCTCCCCTTTTGCCAGGATTGCCTGGAGCTCTTTGTCGTGTCCGTAGATGTCGTCGAAGAAATGGACGGAGCCGTCTGCTTCCACGACCGCGGTGACGTAGAGAATCAACACAGGAACCGGGATGGCGAGGTTGACCTGTTGATTGTTGGGGCCGGACTGCATGGCGGCCTGCACTTTTTCCAATGTCCAGGACTGATTGCGCAGCAGGTAAGCGGCCAGCTCGGCCGGTTTTTGCACGCGAATGCAGCCGTGGCTGAAGTCGCGCCGCGACTGCGAGAACAACTGCGGCGCAGGCGTGCTGTGCAGGTAGACGCTGTGCTCGTTGGGGAAGAGAAACTTTACCAGGCCGAGGGCGTTGTCGGGGCCGGGCTTTTGACGGACGGTGAGTTTGCCGGCACGCAATTGCGCGAGCACGGCATCGCTGATGGGGCCGCTGGTGATGACGTTGCCGCTGTGGTCGGTGACTTCAAAATTCTTGTTGGCGATGTAGTTTCGGTTCTTGACGATGGAGGGAATGATTTCGCTGCGCAGGATGCTGGACGGGACATTCCAGTAGGGGCGAAAGACGATGTATTTCATGTCTTTCGCGAAGACCGGCGTCTGATGGCGGAGGGCCTTGCCGACGACGACATTCATGCGTAAGGCAACGGTCTGGTCGCGGGCATAGGCGCGGAGAACAAACTCCGGCACATTGACGACGACGGGCGGTTGCGGGAACGAGGGCGGCAGCCAGCGCCAGCGCTCCAGCGCGTCCTGCAACTGGAGAACGCGCACGGACAAGGGCACATTGATTTGCCGGATGGTCTCTTTGCCGAGCTTGCCGTCGGGCGCGAGTCCGTGGCGGTCCTGAAAAAGCTTCACGGCATCGACGATGGCTCCGGTGTAGAGGGAAGAATTTGTATCCACGACGGCAGTCTGGGGAAGGTCGCCGAGCAATTGCAGGCGCTGAGCGAGCTGCGGGATTCCGGGATAGGGGTCGCCGGGAGCGATGGACTTTTGCACCTCGGGAACCGGAGGGCCGTCGCCTTTGGCGGCCAGTTGCAGATAGTGGTCGAGTGCGATTTCCGTGCGCTTGTAGCCCGCATAGGGAGGCTCCACGCCGGCGAGAACGGCCTGGATGTTGGCGGCGCGCGCTACATCCTGGGTAAGGAACTGCGGCAGGTCGTACTTTTTCTGTTCGACGTCGATGCCGAATTTGAAGTGCTTCGGGTTGACGCGGCCAATATGCAGATCGGAAATATAGCGCATGGCGCAGATGGTGAGCGCAGCGTCGAAGCGGGCTTGCGTGTCTGCATCCGCTGAACTTTTGAGAGCGGCGATGCGAGCCGGCCAGAGCGCGGCATCGTAGTCTTCCGGCTTCAACCCTTTTTCCTGACTGGATTCGAGCGCCTGGATGACGGCGAGCGCCTGCGGTGTCGGCTGTCCGTTGTTGAGCCAGATGGGAGCGAAGTTCGAGGCTTGATACACATGCTCAAAATGCAGACGGTAATCGGAAAATTCCGGCCAGTGCAGAATGGAAAGTTTGCCCGCGGCAGCGATGGTATGGAGCTGCGCGGAAATTGCAGCGGCATCGGCAGAAGAGACCGAAGAAGAGGCGGGCTGTTGTGCGGGTGACGAGAGAGGCTGCGCTTTGCAGCCAATTCCAAACGGGCACAACAGGAGGGCGAGCAGCAACGAAGAGTTGCGAAGGAAGGAAGGGAGCATGGCCCATTAAACCATCCATTAGGAAAGCACAGGAGAATTTCGATGGAGGGATATTTTCCGGTTACAGGTGCCAGAAACGAGAGCCGGGCAGCCGTGTTTTTTATTGAGCGATGGGGTGTCGGACTGCCAGCAAGAGAGCCGGGTGAGCGACTCGCTGCAGCGAGGTGCAAGACGCCTAGCAGCGACGAATGATTACGAATGATTACGATTATTGTTGCTATTTGTTTCGTATATGCCCTATTGTGGTCTGGAAACAGGGAGCCGTGACGGACGGCGCTGCCATGCAGCGATGCCGAGCGGTCGATCGTGTTACGCCGGAAGGGAGAACCGTTTGAACCGTGTACGAGGAGTGCTTGTTCTGCTGATTTGTTTACTGACCTTGACGGGCGCGTGGGGAGCGTCTACGAATTCCGGAGCGTCTCGGAATGCCGGAGCGTCTACAAATTCCGGACCGGTCATGTATGTTGCTCCGAACGGCAGCGATGCCAATCCGGGAACCATGGAGAAACCGTTTCGAACCGTGCAACACGCCGCCGATACGGCCACGCCGGGAAGCACGATCGACGTTCGGGGTGGTACGTATTGCCAGCGGCTTGCGGTGAACGTGTCCGGCAATGCAGAGAAGGGATTCATTACATTTCGAAGCCACGCCGGGGAGATGGCGATTCTGGATGGAAGTTGCCTGACGCCGGAGATTGGCACCAGTGGCATGGTGGTGCTGCACAATGTGAGCTACGTAAAAATTCAGGGCTTTGAAATTCGCAATTACAAGACTGCCGATCGCCTGCGCGCGCCGGTTGGCATCCGGGTGTATGGCAGCGGATCGCACATTGAGATTCTGAACAACAACGTCCACAACATTGAGCAGACATATCCGGGGCGGCAGGGGCCGGGGCACGGCGCGAACGGGTTCGGCATTGCGGTTTACGGAACGGACGCCAAGACGCCGATCAGCGACCTGATCATCGACGGCAACCAGGTGCACCACCTGCAGACGGGTTCGAGTGAGTCGCTGGTGCTGAATGGGAACGTAACGCATTTTCGGGTGAGCAGAAATATTGTCCACGACAACAACAACATTGGCATCGACATTATCGGGTTTGAGCGGACGGCTCCCGATCCGGCGGTCGATCGCGCGCGCGATGGAGTGGTCAGCGAGAACCTGGTGTACAACATTACGTCGAAGGGAAATCCGGCATACCGCGACGATGTGGACTCGGACGGCATTTACGTGGATGGCGGGACGCGCGTGTTGATCGAGCGCAATGTGATGCACGATGTGGACTTTGGACTGGAACTGGCGAGCGAACACCGTACCGGCTCAACGAGCCATATTACGGCGCGCAACAATCTGATCTATTCCTGCCATACGGCCGGGATCACGATTGGCGGCTACGATGCGAAACGGGGAACGACGGAAGACACGGTGATTGTGAACAACACGCTGTACAAAAATGACACCGCGGGGACGGGAACCGGCGAGTTTCAGATGCAGTACTACATGCGGAACAATCGGTTCGAGAACAATATTATTTACGTTGGCAGGTCGGGACGCGCGCTGAACAGCAAGTCGGGGCGCGAAGAGGCAGGCACGCCGACGGTGACTCTGGATCACAATTTGTATTACTACCCGGAGGGTCCGAGCGGCGTGAAATGGTCGTATGACGGGAAGGAGTATGCGAGCTTCGCGGCGTATGTGAAGGCGACGGGGAATGATAAGCATTCTGTTTTTGCCGATCCGCGATTTGTCGATCCGTCCAAGAATAATTTTCATCTGCAGGCGGATTCTCCCGCGCACGATGCCGGCGCCGACCTGGGGCTGCCGGTGGTGGGAGACAAAGACCTGGATGGCATGTCGAGGGTGACGAGAGGAAAGATCAACATGGGATGCTACGAGACGCCGTAACGTGGGATGCGGCAGCGGTCAGAGTGGAGACGACGTAATCTTTCGATGCAATCTTTCAATGCAATCTTTTGATGCAATCTTTCGATCAGGCCGCCAGGAAAGCCGATGCAATCACAAACAACGCACGATGAGGATTGTTTGATCGTCGGACTGGTGTCCGAACTCACGCACCGCTGCGAGAATCCTTTTCGCCAGCTCCGGTAAAGGGACCCTGGCGTTGGCCGCGATCACCTGCTTCAGTCGCTCGACGCCAAATTCTTCCTGGAGTTTGTTGCACACTTCCAGAATTCCATCCGTTGCAACCACGAGCAGATCGCCGGACGCAACTTCCAGCCTCTCTCCGTCAAAGCTGGGAACCGGCAGCAGCCCGAGAGGGAACTGGCCCTGCTCGGTGTGCGACAAGGTCTGCCCGCTGGCGTGCCACTGCAGAATCGGCGGGCTTGCCGCCAGCGCATAGAACACGCTGCCGTCCGTTCCCAGCCGGAAGCCGGTAAACGTCGCATACATGTGCTGCTCTTTCACCTCCGGCAGCACTCTGTTCAGGCGATCGAGCAAGACGGGCAGAGTACGATGCGGCTCGCGTCCTTCGGCATCGAACAGGGCCGTGCGCGTGGCTGTCTTGAGCATTCCCATGAGAATGCCGGCAGGGAGTCCATGTCCAGCGATGTCGGCAACGTAGGCAATCGCATCCCCGCCGGGCAGGCTCAGGGCATCCACCAGATCGCCGCCCACCTTTTCACTGGGGCGGGAAATGCCGTAAATCTCAAAGCGCGACGAGTGCAATTCCACCGGCGGCACCAGCGTCTTTTGAATTCCGTGTGCCAGATCCAGTTCGTTGCGCATGCGGAAGGACTCTCTGCCCTCGCGCCGAATATAGACGAGGAAACAAACGTAGGAGAGAATGATCGCCGACAAGGTTGCGGTTGCGGCGAAATGGATTCCCAATTCCGAAGGCACCGGCTTGAGATCGAAGCGGCGCGTCATCCAGCTTGCGAGGCCGGCGTTGATGGGAGCATTGAAAATCTGCAGCACAAGCAGGCCGACCAGATACGGCATGGACAGCCGCGAGAGCACGATGAACCACAACGAAGCGTTCAGCCCGACGTAAAGCGCGATGGTAAGCACGACGGCATACGGCAACACTCCGCTGTACATTAAATCGACGTAGAAGCCGACCACGGAGAACAAGAAGAAGATCGCCGCGATCAACACCCATAGGCGCTTTATCGGTAGCGCCCGAAGGTGTATCAATCGGGTCATGGCTCGCCGGTACCACTCGTTCGCTTCTTCGAAGCTCTTGAGAACACGCATCGATGGAAGGATAACAGCAGCAAACGGGGTGATTGCTGAAAAGTCACAATATCGGAAACTTCGTCAACCCCGGATGGGCGCGGCGAACTTGCAGGGTCGAGGATGGGCGTCAAGCCCGATAGCAGCCGAGGCCGGACTAATAAATTTTGCCACCGGGTTGCGTGGAGTGGATGGTTCCGTTGACGACGGAAAGTTGATAAGGAAGGCCGCCGGTTCCGGTCCACGCTGCGGTGTTGAAGCGATCGCCCGCGGTGAGTTTGACGACGGAGACTCCGGCGAAAGTAAGCGGCGTTCCCGGACGACACACACTGGCTTTGGAAGATGCTTTTAGAAAGTACGCCGCGCCGGTGCCGATGACGGAGCCGTGGCCGTCGGGCTGCAACAACACGGCGGTGTGTTGATCGATGGCGATGGCGTGGATGGTTTTGACGTTGCCGGATTGCAGAATTCTTGCCAGGAAAACGAGCAGCCTGCCCATGCGGTCGCGATTGCCGAAGTGACTGTCGGTGATGGTGTCGCGGAGGGCCGGGATGTGCAGAAAATTATGGACGATGGTGACGCGCGCGGTGTAAGGATTCTGCAAGGCCGCGGGTGACTCGAGTTCCGAGTCATCGTCGGGATCATTCTGCGAGGAATACATGAATTCGCCTTGCACGGCGAGGCCAGCGCTGGTTCCACCGAGCGGGACGCCGCGGCGAATGGCGTTGTTGATGGCGCGCTGCACGGGCGTGTTCTGCCAGAAATTGACATACTTGGCCTGGTCGCCGCCTGCGATGAAGATGGCGTGCGCGGCGGCAATTTTCTTTTGCACGGCAGGATCGAAGGCGACCTTGCGGCTGGGAATGACCAGCGTGGCGTCGGAGTTGTTGTGGCACAGGTCATGGATGTAGGGGTTGTACGCGTCGGTGCCGCGGGCACGCAGGACGAGGAGATCTCCGCCGTGGGCCTGGTGACAGAGCCAGACGAAGGCAGCGTCGAGATCGGTGCCGCCGCCGAGCAGGGCAAAGCCGCCTTGCGGAACCGCGCGGGTATTTTGAGGATTGCCGGTGCGCCAATATTGATAGAGAGGCGTGGGTGGCGCGGCGACGGGAGCGGCTGCGGTTTGCTGCGCGGCACGCGATGAGGGAAGAGGCAGAAGGAGCAGGCCGACGAGCAGAGCGAAGGCGACAGATAGAAATCGAATGCTGCGAGACGGAATATTTTGAGATGGCGGTTGCATTGTGTCCCGGGATGGCTGGTGTGTTCTACGCGTCATGAAGATGGATCATGAAGATGGATCGTTCCTCTTTATACTGTGCCGGGCATCGATTGCCAACCGTCGCGTGACCCGGGAGGAGTGACTTAGGTGAAGGCGTATGCGGTGAAGATGGAGAATGATGAAGACGGTACGCGTCGCGGGCGAGGACACATTCAGGAACGAAGTTATTTCTTCGTATCGAAGAAGCTGTAGGTCGCCGAGTAGGGTATGCGCACCTCGGCACCTGCGTGTGCGGCATCGCACCCGGTGGATGGGGCTGATCCGCCCTGTGTATCTGTGCGCCGGACAATATCGACCTGGCTCAGGCGACCTTCGCTGCCCGTCGACCTGGCCGAAACGATCAGCCAGGGAATGGTCCCGGGCTGCTGCCGAGCCTTCAGCAGTTTGCCCTGCACTTCACTTCCATCCGTGAGCCGCCAGGTTGGCCCGGCGAAGTGCTTCCCAATCGCCTTGCCGTCCGGATCGAATAACGTAGCTTGCGGAGCCTTCAGCTTCCAGGACCAAGCAGCATTTTTCACACACGTGTAAATCTGTACACCCTTCCCGCGAGCCTGCAGGACCAGCGTTGCGGTCGATGCGCCGTCAAAGTGGACGGTCTTCCCCTGCGCTCCAGGTGTCTGTGGAGTGGACGCAGGTTGTGCGCCCGCGGTGAAAGCCATCGCAAGCAGTCCCGACAGGCAAAGGGCTTGTAGCGTTCCTGTTCTCATACGAAGTATGAGGATACCACCGGCGTGTTCTTAGAATGTTTCTCTCTCGTGAATGCATCCGCACTGCGTACGTTCCAATGTGGATGGCGGGAACAGGCGTCGAAACGTGATTCGGGGATTTTGCGCGAAGCGAGAAACACACCTGCTTCCGGTATCGCTGGAGTTGTTGACCGGAGGATAACTTCCGGATAGCCTACCAACCGAGAGTCAAGGGATGGGATGCGCGTTTGATCGGCATAGGGGCGGCGAAATGTCGCGCGCGCTGGAACCTGCTCTCGCTCCCCTGCGTAAACCATCTTCAACGCCCGGAGGTTCTGCATGCTCTGGTTCTACAAAGCTTTCTTTCCTGCGGTCTGGATTTTCTTTCTTGTCTACTGGCAGATCAAAGCCATCGACACCAAAACCACCCAGCGCCTGGAGCCGGCTGCCTCGCGCATCCTGCGCGCCTTCATCTTCCTGATCGCGATCGTTCTCCTCGCGACAACGCGCATTCCGCTGCGATGGCTTTACTTCCAGCTTTGGCCGGCAGGCCTTTGGCCCTTCTGGATGGGAGCTGCCATCACCATCGCCGGCCTTCTGTTCGCGGTGTGGGCGCGTGTGTACCTGGGCAGAAACTGGAGCCGCTCCGTCACCATTAAGCAGGACCACGAGCTGATCACCACCGGTCCCTATGCCACGGTCCGTCACCCCATCTACACCGGCATTCTGATCGGGTTCGTTGGCACCGCGATTGCGCTTTCCCAGGTGCGCGGGTTCATCGTTGTGGCTCTCTTCTTCCTCGCGTTCTGGATTAAGCTGCGCATGGAGGAACAGTGGATGCGTGCCCAGTTCGGCGAGACGTACGCCATCTATGCGCATCAGACCGCTGCCCTGGTGCCTTACCTCTTCTGATCGCTGGGTCACGATCTGAGCAATCGGTTAAGAATCTGCGGAGATGCCGACGGGAAGGTTTTGGGCGAGCCGGGCAGACGATGCAGGAGACAAAAGGCTGACCAGAACGGCGACGGCAAAATTGGCGCACAGGGCGAGAAAGCCCGCGTTGCATCCAGCCAGCGGGTCTCTGCCGGTCAGCAACAAGGCTGCCGTTCCGGCAACGCCGACCACCAATCCGGAGAAGATGCCCGCCGTGGTGATGCGCTTCCAGAAAAGGCCAAGAACGATGCCGGGGAAAAATTGCGTGACGCCCGCGTATCCCAGCAGCAGAAGAGAAACCAAAGTGCTGGAGCTGTAGACGGCAAAGTACAAGCTGATGAGGCCAAGCGCCACGACGGTTCTTTTTGCCAGCCGGGCAACCTGATCGTCGGACATGGCGGGTGCGAAGGTGGGGCGCCAGAGATTTTTGGCGAACAACGTTGACGCCGACAACAGCAGAACCGCTGCCGGGACCATGGCCGTCAGTGCGCCCGCTCCTCCAATGAGCCCCAGCATCCACGGCGGGAAGGCCTGACGCACCACCGTGAGAAGCGAGAGGTCTCCGTTTTTCAGGCCGGGGACGACCAACAACGCCGCAAATCCCGCGATGAACAGAAGCCCCAGGGAGATCGCGTACACGGGCAGCACAATGGCATTGCGGCGGAGGATGTCTCCGCTTTTTGCGGTGAAACTTGCACCGAAGATGTGAGGCCACATGCAGCCGCCGAAGGCGCTAAGGAGCACCGTCGAAATGAACCAGACATGGCCCAGATTGGCGGTGGCGCCGGGCATGGTGAGATGACCGGGATGGACACGCTCCAAAGTAGAGAACATGCGGCCGGTGCCACCGAAGTAGTGGTGCGGGACCCAGATGCCGATGGACACGACGGCCACGATCATCAAAAAATCTTTGAGCACGCTGACCCAGGCCACAGCGCGCACTCCGCTGGCAAGCAGAAAGCCGGCCATGAGCACGGTCCCGATGACCATGGCCTGGGTGCGGCCGATGCCGCCGAAGCTGGATACTTCCATGATGATACCCAGTCCGGTGACCTGCAGTTCAAGGTACGGAATCATGAATGCGATGCCGATGATCGCGGTCAATGCGGCCAGCTTCCGGCTGCCGTAACGCATCTGGAAAAAATCCGGCAGGGTCTGCAGTCCGTATCGGCAGCCCAGATCCCAGATAGGCGGCAGAATGAAAAAGGCGACCACGTTGCCGAGGATCATGAAGGCAAGAACGTAGAGCACCGGGCCACCGCGAGAGTAGGCCCAGCCGCTGACGCCGAGGAAGGAGAAGGCGGTATAGATTTCGCCCGCCATCAACAACCACATCAGGAAAGTTCCGAAGGCTCTGCCACCGACGGTCCACTGCTCCAGACTCATGGTGCGGCGTCTGCCGGCATAGAAGCCGATGCCCGAGCCGAGCAGGACAATGGTGAAGATGACGGTGAGAGCGACGGCGCGCGGGCTCGTCATGCGCGGGGCTCTTCGGGATCGGATGCGGAGCCAGGAGGATTGGCCGATTTCATGCGATAGTAGGCGATCCCCAGGCAGATTGGCGTGAGCACGGTCCAGGAAAGCAGCCAAAAAAGATTGAACGGCAAACCCAGAAGGATGGGGTGAACCCGGTCCCACAGCTGTACAGAAAAGCACACGGCGGCGAATGGAATCAGCGCAAAAAAAATCGTTGCCAACGGAGGTCGCTTCAACGGGTAGCTCCTGTGTTGCCGGTCCGTGCAGTGCAGATGGATACGAAGGTGGCTTCATTGTTGCACAAAGCCAATCCGCCTTTCGGTTCGATTTCCGATGCGAGCCGATCAAAGAATCAAAGAATCAAAGGATGAAAGGATGAAAGGATGAAAGGATGGAAAGACCGGCCACGCAGCAGCGGGTTCTGTATAAACTGTGAGGATTGTGAGGAAGCCCTGGATCTTTGCCCTGTTTATCGTGAGTACGTTGGGCGGTCTGAGCGCGCAGACATTCGTCTGGCAGCCATCGCCGGGACATACGCAGGTGCCGATATGGCCGGGAGCTGCGCCGGATGCGCAGCCTGTCCCGGGACCGGAGGTTGCGGAGACGGACGCGAAGGAGCTGGTTGCGGGCAGGCCGTGGGTTTATATCAGCAACGTCTCGCGGCCTACGATGACGGTCTACGCGGCGAAGGGAAAAAATACGGGCGTTGCGGTGGTGGTGTTTCCCGGCGGAGGCTATCAGATTCTGGCCATCGATCTGGAGGGCACGGAGGTGTGCGACTGGCTGACGTCCAAAGGAATCACGTGCGTGCTGTTGAAGTACCGCGTGCCGGCTGTGAGGGCAGCTCCGAATTGGGGAGCGTATCCGGAATCGGCGATGGCGCTGGAAGATGCGCAGAGGACGGTGGGGCTGGTGCGTTTTCACGCGGCGGAGTGGCACATCGATCCGCACAAGATTGGCGTGCTGGGATTTTCGGCGGGTGGTCATCTGGTGGCAGCCATCAGCACGCATTTTAAGAAGCGTTTGTATCCGGCTGTCGATGCGGCGGACAAAGAAAGCTGCCGCCCGGATTTTGCGGTGGCGCTGTATCCGGGGCATCTGCGGATCGACGAGAAAAAATTTGTGTTGAATCCGGCGGTTCCTGTGACACGGCAGACGCCGCCTACGTTTTTGCTGCAGGCGGAGAATGACCACGTGGACAATGTCAACGATTCGCTGGTTTACTACATTGCGCTGAAGAATGCCGGGGTTCCTGTGGAGATGCATTTGTATGCGCAGGGCGGGCATGCGTTTGGTCTACGGCGCACGAAGTTTCCAATTACGGGATGGCCCGAGCTGGTGGAGACGTGGCTGGGGACGATCGGGATGATTTCGCCGTAGGCGCTTCGCGAGAGCAGGCGACAACGCGGGGATCAGGCAGGATCGGCGGGGCTGACGCGCGGCGCGGCGTCGCCAAAAAAATCTTTCAAAGAAGCGGCAATGGTTGCGGCGTCGGGAAAACGATAGAGGAAGTTATATCGAAACGAGAACCAATTCCGGACGCGCTGGTCGGCGACATAACTGTCGAAGGCAAGATCATCGACTTCGTTTTCGTTGCGCAGGCCGCGCACGGGATGGCCGTCCTCCGGCATGCCGCTGTAGCTGATGTAGCCGTGGGGCACACGTTCGGCGAGACGCCGGTGCTGCACGCCGAGGACGCGATCAAAATGCTTTTGCAGGATGGGATCGCGAACCTGCTGCAGCTTGTGTTGCTGCAGATACTGGACGAATCCGGCGGAGTAGGCGAGGATGCTGTCGATGCCGGTGAGCTCGAAGGCGGCTGCCTGCTGGGCGGAATCCATGGCCATCAGGACAGCGACGCTGGTGGGATACGCACGCCGGTCGGCAATTGCGTCATTGAAAAAACGCAGCGCGTGCATGAGGCGCACGATGGGGCTGGAGCGAACAGCGGAGGCATCGGGCATGGGTGGAGGCGCCTGCAAAGCGTACCAGCAGGAGGCGTCCGTCAGCATGAGAAACTGTCGCAGCGAAGGCATGGGCGCGGTGCGCACAAAGTCGGAGAAGGTGCTTCCCCAGCCGGTGGCGATGACATCCAGCACGAAGGTGTAGTCGGGGCCGACCATGGTGGGGCCATAAAAACTGTCGAGATAGATGGAGAGCGGTTCGCGGGCGCGCTCGTCGCCGCCGAAGAGTTTCAGAATCCACATTAAGCAATGGACGACGGCCCGGGTTTCGAAGATTGTGGATGGGCGCAGATACCAGTCGGGATGATCGGCAGTGGTGACGGTGTTGAAAAATCCGCGAACCGTGATGGGATGAACAGGCTGACGGAAGAGTTGGATGGTGGAGTTGTTTCCACCCCATCCGGCAACCATGTTTTGCTTGTGGGGCAACATGGAGCCGTCGCCGAGAGCTTCCAGCGTGGCCACGATGTCGTGGACTTCTTTCCAGGCGGCGAGGAAAGCATCGGATGGATGGAAAGCGTCTGGAGCACCGGAAGCGTCTGGCTGTAGGGATGTGTGCGAAGCATCTGAAGCGTCTGGCGGACGCGGATCGCGGGCTGAAGGATCGTAATCGACGAAGCGTTCCCGGTACCGGTTGCCGTGCGGGACAACTTCGCGAAGAAACAAGGGAGCGAAGCGCTGGAAGGCGAGGTACTCGCGAAAGAGCTTGCCCTGAAAGTTAGCACCGTAGGGCGTGGTCAAAAAATCAAAGTGATGCGTGAGCTCGTGGATCTGGAAGGTGAAGAAGCCGAGGACCTCGGCCTTTTCGTCCATGGACAGAGCGGCAAAATCGGTGGTGATTGCGGAGTCGCCGGCCCAGACATGGCCCCACATTTCCCTGAAGGTCGGTGGGCCGGGCTGCGTTTTGTGCATGGCGATCCGGATGCATGCCTGGGAGCGCTCGGAGAGATGATCCCAGAGCTGCTGCGCCTGAAACTCCAGTTGCAGCGAGGCAGGCAAGTACGCGGCGGATTCGAATAATTTATTAGTGTTGCGGAGCGACATCGGCAGGCTTTGTGTATTCGCAAAAGGCGTCGAGGCCCAGGCTGGCGATGATGCCGGCAATGGTGGCGCCGATAAGAATCGCCGTCGCAGGAAGCGCCATTGCCTGCATGACAATGGCGATCAGCGAGGTGGTTCCACTCTGCACGGCATGCCGGACCACATCGTTGAGATCACTGTTGGCGGTGCACAACTTGTTGCGCACAATCGTGCCATAGATGTCCCAGAAGGATTTGCCGTCGGTCGCGCGACGGAGAGAAAATCCCATGGCATGTTCGCCGGCTGGGATGAGCGAGTCCAGAGGAAGACCGGACTGCTGGAACTGAGCAATGCCCAAGTCGAAGGCTGTGTAGGCAGGATCGAGCGAGCCGCCCTGCTGGGTGATTTGCGACGCCACCTGCTCCGCCAGTTGTTCGGGCGACGGTTGTTGCGATGCGTTGGCCATAGATCAATCTCCGATTGCCAGCACGATAGCACAGTCAGGCTGCGCGGGGCGAGAGTTTTGCCGACAGGCTTGCAGGCCTAGTGGGCGGCGGCTGGGCGTATGACCGGTGTGGCGGCCTGCGGAGAAGAATCTTCTTCGCGTGCGTGCAGGGCGTCGAGCATGACCTGGCGATGGATGCGATAGCGCATCGGCGCGCTGCAGTTGGTGAGGGTGCGATCGGTGCAGTCGCGCTCGAGAATCTGGACAGGATTGTCCAGGGTTGCGGAGACGATGCTGCCGGTCGGGATGGAGACCTCGATGGTGTCTTCGAAGGTTTCGCGACCGACACCAGCGACGAATTTACCGTTGGAGACTTTTTCAATCTGCACCCAATTGTTGGGAGTGTCGCCGATGGGAGGGTTCATCCAGTCGGCGGGTAGTTGGATTTGAGGCTGGACGGGCGGCACGTGGCGGACGATGAGCGTTGCCACCTGCCGGGCCGGGTCAATGGACTGCAGGGTGATGTCGAAGTCGATGGCGTCCTGACCAAGAAGCACACGCCTGCCGTCGGCCCAGGAGTTGGGGCGGCCATATTTGATGAAGGTGTGATCGCCGGGGCGCTGGAGAGTTCTCTGTCGCATGGCAAGCTGCACGTCGGCGTAGATGGTGAGCAGGTCGGTGATGGGGCCGATGAGAATGGGCTGCACCTGACTGAGGTCGGGAATGGAAAGCCCGAAGCCGGGCGCGAGGGAGAGATATTCACGAAACTGGCGGCTGGCGGAGGTGAGCGGAACGGTGGCTCCATTTACGTGGACGTGGGACCAGGCGAACTCTTCGACGAACGTACCGGAGGAATTTTCGTTTACGACTCCGTTGGCCAGCGCCTGGTATCGCGTGGTTTGCAGATGCCCCTGATTGTCGCCCTGCATTCTGTAGGCGATGATCTCGCCATTCTGATAGTGACGTTGCAGCGTGGAGGGGAGACTGGGCGGTGCACCCAGGGGCGCAGCCTGCGCGGTGAGCGCGGCGGGATGGAGCAAGGCAAGACAGAATAAAAGAAGCGCTGCCGGGACGAGATGCAGGGTATACATCGCGGCATTGGCTGCGGTACGAGCGCGTAAGGGGGTACTGCTCTGTAGCCTCATTGGAGTTCCACCTTGTTGGGGGACACGGTGATCGGGCGTGGAGGGACGTCTCCGTTTCCATTCTTACTGTAGCGGAAAAAGGCCCGCAGGTTGTTGTTAGAACGAAGGATAAAAAAGTTTCTTTTAGCGGCTTGACATATTCCTATATGGGAATATACTTCTGTTCATGCCGAGAGCCGCAACCACCGCCGATGTCTTTAACGCGATAGCCGAACCAAGGCGGCGCGAGATTCTTGATCTGCTGGGAAATGGGAAAGAGCACGCGGTGGGAGACCTGGTGCTGCGGATGCGGATGCCGCAGCCCGCGGTTTCAAAACACCTGGGCGTGCTGCGCAAGGTGGGCGTGGTGACGGTGAGCAAGCGCGGGCAGCTTCGCTTGTACCGGCTGAACGCAAAGGAGCTGAAACCTGTGCATGACTGGGTGAAAACGTATGAGCGATTCTGGACGCATCAACTGGGCCGCATCAAGGAGCGGGCGGAGTTGAAGATGGCACAACAACTGGCAAAGCAACTAACCAAACACAAGGAGGAAGAACCATGCTGACAAGTGCAGGACTGGAGATTCGCACACTGGAGATTGTGAAGGAAGAGGAGATTGCGGCCTCAATCGACATTGTCTTCGAGACGATTCTGGAACAGATGGGGCCATACGGCCAGACGCCGGAAGGCGTGCCGATGTCCATGAAGCTGGAGGCGTGGCCGGGAGGGCGATGGTACCGCGATCTGGGAAACAATACGGGACACCTGTGGGGACACGTGCAGGCGATCAAGGCACCGACGCTGCTGGAGATTTGCGGGCCGCTGATGATGTCGTTTCCGGTGGTGTCGAATGTGCAGTACCGGTTGACGGAAGAAGACGGGGTGACGCGGGTGAAGTTTGTGCATCGCGCGATGGGCCTGATTCCAGCGGAGATTATCGAGGGCGAACGGAACGTAGGCACGGGATGGGCCCACTTCATGTCACAGATTCGCGAACGCGCGGAGCAAGGCGAGATGGCGCTACGCGGGAAACGGTAGCAGCCGGTTATCCGGTTGCAAGATGGAACAACATCCAAACATGGAACGACAGCCAACAAAGGAGAGAAACATGAACACCACAGCAGCAGAAGCTTTAGGAGAAGTTCGAGTTTATGGTCTTCAGGTACGCGCGATTCACGCGGTCGTGAAGCGGAACGTGGACGAGCTGACAGAGGAAGAAAGCCTGATTCAGCCCCAACCGGGAGGAAATTGTCTCAACTGGGTCGTCGGCCATCTGCTCTACGTTTATGACCAGACACTGCCCATGCTGGGGCAAACGCCGGTGCTTGGGGTGGATACGCTGAAGCGATATGGGCGCGGCACGGCCCAGATCGAGAATGCGGCGGAGGCCCTCAATTTTGCCCTGCTGATGGCGGCATGGGACGAGGCCACCCAGCGCATGGAAGCCGGAGTGGAGAGCCTGTCGCCCGAGGTTCTGGATCAGCCTGCTCCCTGGTCTCCGACGAATAATTCTGAGGAGACGGTCCGGTCGCTTTTATCGACCATACTTTTTCATCAGGCCTACCACGTGGGGCAAACAGGTCTGCTGCGCAGGATAGCGGGCAAAGAGGGAGCGATACGCTGAGGGAGCGCGCATAGCTCCGGATGTTTTACAGATTGTCGACCAAACAATTGTCGACCAAACAACCGAAACCAAAAAGGGAGGAGAAGCGATGCAGGTCATGGAAGCAGTGAAAGTAGATCACAAGGTCGTTTCGCACGAGGAATGGCTGGCCGCGCTCCAGCAACTGCTCGTCAAGGAGAAGGAGTTGACCCGGACCCGCGACGCGTTGGCCGCTGAGCGTCGGAGGATGCCGTGGCTGGCCGTGGAGAAGCAGTACGGGTTCGACGGACCCAGAGGCAAGGCGAGCCTGCTCGACCTGTTTGAGGGTCGTCGTCAGCTGATCGTCTACCGTGCTTTCTTTGAACCCGGCGTGTTCGGCTGGCCCGACCATGCCTGCCGCGGCTGCTCCCTGGGAGCCGATCAGATTGCCCACCTCGCCCATCTGAACGCCCGCGACACCACGCTTGTCTTCGCCTCGCGAGCACCGCAGCCGGACATTCAACGCCTGAAGGCCCGGATGGACTGGAAGATGCCCTGGTACACCATCACCGACAGCTTCGACGCGGACTTCGGTGTCGATGAATGGCACGGCCACAACGTGTTCTTCCGCGACGGAGATCGGATATTCCGCACATATTTCATCAACGACCGCGGCGACGAGGCGATGGGGACCACCTGGAGCTATCTCGATATCACGCCGCTCGGCCGTCAAGAAACCTGGGAGAACTCGCCAGCCGGTTATCCCCAGACTCCGCCGTACGAGTGGTGGAACTGGCACGACAATTACAACGCCGAGCCCTCAGCAAACTCCATGTGGGTCAATATAATAACCGATCCTCAGGAAGCCGCCCGAAGGCGCGACCAGCGAGCAGTCTAGTGGAGAAATCAAAAGGAGAATCAACCAATGAAGACGGAAGAAGAGATGAAAAGCGAAGGGCTATCGTCTGCCGGCGACGCCGGCGCCCCTGCCCTGCCGCCGGTAGTCGATCGCGCCGCCTTTCAGGAGAAATTGGATGCGCTGCGGGTCCGGGAGAAGGCGCACACGCGCGAAGGTGATGCGATCGCTGCAGCCCGCCGGCGGCTGCCGATGGTAGAGGTGGACCCCAAGATCACCCTGATCGGACCGCAAGGCCCGATGACGCTCCTCGAAGCGTTCGAGGGGCGCCGGCAGCTCATCGCCTATTACTTCATGTGGTACCCCGGCGAGCCCGCTGCCGAGCAGTGCGAAGGCTGCACGTGGGTCACCACCCAGGTGGCCGAGCTCTCATACCTGCATTCTCGCGACATCACTTTCGCCGTCTTCTGTCAGGGTCCATACGAGGAGAGCAGCCGATATCACAACTTCATGGGGTGGGATATGCCGTGGTACTCCGCCCTCCCCTCCCTCGAGAAGCTTCTCGTCGGACGCAAGGTCGGCATGATGCACATCGTGTGCTACGTGCGCGACG
>DATAWK010000027.1:0-244703 GCA_036267255.1 Acidobacteriaceae bacterium
AGGCTCCGGCATGCGACCCCGGCAGGCACAGGAACCCGGCTACGGCAGCCGCTTCCGGCTAGGCCTTCTTCCCCACTTCTTCAGCCAACCCCAACTATCTACTCAATATCTGCTTAAGGAACCAGAAAGCAATCCATATCCTGTTTTTTTGAACCAAGGCACATGTTAAGTGCAGAGACGGATTGCTTTCTGTTCCTGGACAGCCAGCACACAGATCCCCCGACAGTGTACTGACTGTCCATCTTGTTCCATCACACCTGTTCAAGGTGAGATGGAGAATCTATTAACAGCGAACGATATGTTCTCCTGTTAGACCTGCGGTCGCATTGCGCGTATCGATCACCAGGTTTGCTTTTGCCACAATTTCCGGGTAGTCATACGTCGAATGGTTCGTTGCAATTAAGACGCAGTCGTAGTTACTGACGGTGCTCATGTCTACGGAATGCATGTTCAAGTTGTAATGGCGACCATGGCTGACCGTCGGAAAATATGGATCGTTGTAATCCACATCGGCTCCTTTGCGGCGCAGTAATTCAATAAGAGTCAAGGAAGGAGATTCTCTCAGGTCGTCAATGTCCTTTTTGTATGCAAGCCCCAGAAGCAATACCCGGCTGCCTTTTAAAGCTTTTCCGCGATCGTTGAGTGCAGCTGTAACAGCCTCGACAACGTGATACGGCATAGATGTATTCACCTCGCCAGCCAGCTCGATAAAGCGCGTGGCGAAGTCGTATTCCTTGGCTTTCCAGCTCAGATAGAACGGATCAATCGGGATGCAATGTCCACCCAGTCCAGGCCCCGGATAGAACGGCTGGAAGCCAAAGGGCTTGGTCGCCGCCGCATCGATGATCTCCCAGATGTCCAACCCCATGCGCAGACAGAGCAGCTTCAGCTCATTGACCAGCGCGATGTTCACGCAACGATAAATATTCTCCAGCAGCTTTGTCATTTCCGCTGCTGCCGGGCTGGAGACCGGGATAACTCGATGGAAAATGCTAAAGTATACAGCCTTCACAAGGGCAAGCGATGTTGGGTTCAGAGCTCCAACAACCTTTGGAATATCGTGCCGCTCTACTGCGGTGTTGCCTGGATCTTCCCGCTCCGGGGAGTAAGCGACATGGAAAACCGGTTCCGCTTCTGCCCCAGTGCGGCTTACGCTTAATTGGTTCTTATTGTTCGATTCCAGTATAGGAATCAGGATTTCCTCTGTAGTGCCGGGATACGTGGTACTTTCCAGCACAATGAGTTGGTTGGCTCTGATATGCGGCGCCAGAGAACTCGCAGTAGACTCAATATAGGTAAGATCTGGTTCGCGATGCTCATTCAGCGGGGTAGGAACGCACAGGATGAGGACATCCATTTCAGTAACATGCGAATAGTCAGATGTCGCTGTGAATTTCCGGGCTAGTAGGGACTGAATTTCGTCTGGAAGAATCCGCTGGATGTAAGAGTGCCCACTATTGAGCATATCCACCTTGGATTGATCCACATCAAATCCGGTTATGCCAAAACCAGCATCGGTAAGAAGCATGGTTAATGGCAAGCCAACATATCCCAGGCCGACAACTCCGATACGTGCCGTGCGGGTTTGAATACGTTCAATAAGAGTGTTGCTGAGACTTTGGGTACTCATGCAGGTTTCGTACTCCTGTTTGCTTGAGAATTGAAGTAGGCAGGGTTCTTCTGCCAGTGTTCCGTATAGGTTTTGACAAACGATTTATCTTCAGCAGTCATGGTTTTCGGTGCCGAATCCGCAGTATTTACAGTAGTGCGCTGCAGGCTCGACTCAAGTTCGGACGAAGAAGGGAAGATATCTGGCCGCTTATTGTGCAGCAGCTCGGAATAGAGTCGGCTAAGCCTTTTACCTGCTTGTTCCAAACTGAAGCATTGTGCCTGCGCATAAGCATGCTTGGAAAGCACGCGCCGCATGACGTCATCTTGCATTTGTTGCATGGCCACAGCCAATGCGGCAGGATCTTTCGCTGGAACCATCAATCCAGCGCATCCTGCAGCTTCTTTATTCCCACCAACGCTGGTTGCAATTACGGGCAGGCGTGCAGCCAGATACTCAAGTATCGAATTGGATAGGCCTTCCGTGCGTGAGGAAAGAACGCCGACATCCATCGCTGCCAGATACGGGCGAACATCCTTCTGTGCTCCGACAAACTGTATCCGCGCACGTAGTTGCTGAGAGTCAAGAAGGCCTTCCAGTTCTTTCCGCTGCTCTCCGTCGCCGACAATCACAAAATGGGCGCGCGGAGAAGACGGGATGACACGTCTGGCTGCTTCAAGAAAATCGCCGGCACCTTTTTCCGGTCGAAGGCCTGAAACCATACCATAGACGATCGCATCTGCCGGCAGTCCCAACCGATCTCGCATTGCCTGCCGTTGTTGATGCAAAGAGTCGAACCGCGCCAGATCAATGCCGTTATAGACAACGTGCACCAGGCTTGGGTCAATTCCATCGAAGTGAATAACTTTCTGACGAACAGCTTCACAGTTAGCGTGGAACTGGTCCACATGTCGATTGGTAAGGCGTAAAAATATTCTCCATTGCAGCGGAACGTGGGTTCCTAGATTTCTGCGTGCTCCAATCAACGCTGGAATGTCCGCACCGCGCGTCAACCATCCGCCAAGACAACTGGATTCATCAAAAAATGTAGTCAAAACATGGAATCGTTCGCGGCGCATCCAGCGGCGAAGATTTTGCAACTCCAGCCAACTGCTCCGCTCCCAGAAGGATAGGACATTGGCATGGTATACGGGGCAGCCTGCGATTTCCGAAGTTAGCCACTCGGTACCGCGCAATGTGGCCACTGTAGTCTCAAAACCACCCTGTCGTAACAGTTCGGCGATCTGTAATATCTGCCGCTCTGTTCCTCCAGCGGTAATGGATTCCATTTCGTCGATCAATAACAACACTTTTGGGACGGTAATGCTTCCAGGTTTCCTGTCCTGGGGTATTTGAGGCGAACTGCTATGTATCGTCACGGTCACGTCTGGTAAGAAAGCATGTGAAATGCCAAGATTGCCACCCGATTTGTTGTTGAAAACACGAGCTTGCGGCTGCATAGTGCTTTAATTGCGCAAAGCCTTGCATGTTATTGAAGAGGAATGGGAATAAATGAGGGTAAAGGGCTTGCTTGTATATCCCGTCGGAATGGTCAGTCTGGCATTAAAAATGCATTAAAGCGTATATCTATAACGATCCGTAAATGGGGGAAAGCTTTTGAAACCGAAGATTTCGCACTGGGTGGGGATGTTAGCCCAATACTCTGGCATGCAATCTTTTCTGTCCCATGTCGGGCTTTTAGGGGGCGACCTCATTCTGATGTTTCACCGGATACTGCCGGACCATCAAATGGCGGAGTGTTTTGATCCGCATCTGGTTCTATCAGAGCCGGGATTCATTGAGTTATTGGAAATTCTTGGCAACGAGTACCAGATATCGTCACTAACAGAGATTGCCTCTCCGCGGCTGGAGAAGCATTCTCGGCCGCGCGTTGCGCTGACCTTTGACGATGGATGGGAAGATACCTATAGGGTAGCGTTCCCGCATTTGAAGAACCGGAACGTTCCGGCAACTGTGTTTCTGTGTACCAATTTGGTAGGGACACAACGGCTATTACCGGAAGAGCGCCTGGGTCGCATTTGGCATCATGCAGAGAATACTCGGCAGTTGGAGGAGTTCCATAAAAACCTGACTACATGGGGTGTACCACAAGCTGCGACAGACAGATTGAGACTGCATGCCATCAAACGCATCCCCAATGCCCATAAACATGTGATGCTTTCTGTTTTGGAGCAGCTACACGATGTGCCGCCCGCGAATCAAAGACGTTTTCTTACCTGGCCAGAAGTTTATGAAATGGCAGCGCATGGCATCGAGTTTGGTTCTCATTCGGCATCGCACGTAAGCCTGACGGCAGAGCCGGATGAACTGGTCTACATTGATCTGCAGCAATCCATTCGCAGCATGACGGAGCACATGGGAAAGCCTCCAGCGTGGCTGGCATATCCCAATGGATTAGTAGATGAGTTTGTCGTTGAGGCAGCCAGACAGTTAGGCTTTATTGGGGCAGTATCTACGCGAAAGGGAGGCATGCTACATAATAAGATCCATAATTCTTCATCCAGCCTGTCGAATGCCGGTCAATTTCTGCTACCTCGCTGCAATATTGAAAGCTCATGCGTGGCTACGCCATCGCGAGCGTGCGATCCATCGCGTCTAGCTCTTTATTTTGCAAAGCATACATGGCCCAGCCATTATGAATTGTCAGCGCGCGCTCAGGTGCGATCTGCTTCACTGAATACACACGAAGAGCCTGTCCTTGTAGCTCTCGGCTCTGAAAATAACTCCCGTATCATGCCAAATGCTAGAGAGAGATGCAGGCAGAGATAAATTGCCGGTGCAGTGGGCAGGGAAATCAGGCCTCTCTTACGAGCTAGTGCAAGTGTAGAGAAACATATTACAGATAAATACAGACCAAGTGGTATAACGAGAGCCCATACCGCATGACGACCGAAGATTGCTTGCAGCAACGGTATACATGCAAGCAAGACGGTGCCAAGAATTGCGAGGGGAACAGCAGTACCAATTCCAAAAGTGTCCGGGTGCTTTCTGGCAAGCCGCACACGGCCGCGACCATAGCGAATCAACTGCTTAGAAAAAGAAGATAAACTTTTGCGTGCCTCATAGAAGATAGCGAGACGCGGATCCGTGTAAGCCTGCAATCCGGCTTTGGCAACGCGTACGTTGAGTTCGACATCTTCGCAAGCATCAAACGCTTCGTCGTAAAGACCAACCTGATCGAAAACCCATGCTGCATACGAAGCGCCAGAGCTGGCGGGATCAACGAATCCTGTATAGGTCATGTCGTAAATCAGAGAGCCTCTTCCATGCCCCAGCGGAGTTGCACGTACCGCAGCTATTTCTGATTGCCAGAAGGTTTCCTCCTTTGCAATCAATGGTTGTGGACGGCAAAGGCAAGCAGCCCCCGTTTCTTGGAAGATCTTTATCGTGTCTGCCAGTAGCGTGCGGCTGGGTATATAGGTGTGGCCGTCAATAAAAACGATGTATTGTCCCTTTGCGGCATGAATGCCGCAGTTTCTCCCAGGCCCGGAACGTATTTTTGGATTATCAATCAGAGAAATACGAACGTCGGTCGTATCAGCAATGCGTTGCACGAGCTCGCGTGTTCTATCTGTCGATCGCCCGTCCACAATCAAAACCTCAAAGCACTCTTTCGGGTAATCCTGTGCGCATAGCTGTGATAAGAGGGCAGGCAAGGTCGCTTCTTCATTGCGTACCGGAAGAATGACGGAGATAAATGGCGCAATGTTCATGCATGTACCTCAGACGAGACAACCCTCAGATCGAGGGCCTCTTGATAGACAGCCATCATTTTCTGGAAATGTGCTTCCGGAGAAAATGCCTGGAGGCGTGCCGTAGCGCTCGCAGAAATTTCTCTGCGCAGGCTTGTAGAGATTGCTAATTGCCGTATAGCTTGCGCTAGTTCGGCGGGAGCATGAGGTGATACCAGCAGGCCGGACCGTCCATGTTCGATCAAGTCCGGAACTCCGCCAACAGATGTGGAGATAATTGGTGTGCCTGCAAGCATGGCCTCAAGAATACTATTGGGTGTCCCTTCAGTGTAGGAAGGCTGCACAAGGCAATCCATACGCTTGAGCCATGCATGTACATCGCGACGAAATCCGAGGAAGTGCACACGGTCGTGAATATCAGCATCTATAGCGCGTTGCTTGAGCGCTGCGTGCTCTCTACCTTCGCCAAGTAGCAGCAGATGGAAAGAAATCTCCGGCGTGGTCTGTGTCAGCAAGGCAACGGCGTCCAATAGATCGGCGTGTCCTTTCTCCACACTCAAACGTCCGATTGCTCCTAAAACAAATGCATTCGGTGGAAGAGAAGGTTCATCATGAGGATCCATCGAGGAGGTTACCGAAGCATCGTGCGGCGGAGGCAGCGCGGCATTCGGTACAAAATGTGGTGCGGGTAGATGGATGCGATGTTGCATTAAAAATTCTGCCTGTGGTCGGGCAACGCACACCACATGGCGCGTACGCCGCAAAATCCAGCGGTCAAGCATCTCATAGAAACGGACCTTCGGCGTCTCCGCAGTCCAGCCGCGTACGAATGCGATATGGGTGATGCCAGTGCGCTTGCACGCGAAATAGCCCAAAACGTTGGCATTGAAGCCATGAGTGCACAGGGCTGCGACGTTATTTCTGCGCAGTTCGTGAACCAGTGTTTGATATTCACCGAATGGGCCGGCCTGTGGAATGTAGATGGTTGGAATGTTCGCACGTTCAGCAAATTTCAATAACTCAGGCTTGCCGTTTTCTTCAAACGAGCCGATCCTGCCATCTATTCCGGAGGCTCGCAACATGCGTACATGGCAAAGGATTTGCTTTTCTGGGCCTCCATAGAACCCGGAAGCAATTAAATGGAGTATGGGTGCATCGGCGTCCATATCTATCCACGCTCCGTTCGGTTCCAGCTGGCATTACGCAAAGAGAGCAGGGAAGCGCACTGTTGATAAGCCAGCCAGACGGCATATATGGGAAGCCCTAGAAGTGTTTTTCCAAAGCCATGCTCGTTTCTCGTTGTACTCAACATGGCGATTGCATAGATGACTTGCATCAGGATTGCTATACAAAAAACAAAGAGCCACGGACGCGATGCCGCATGCCATTCAAGCAATAATATAGAAGCCGTGATTGCAGACAGTAAGACCAGTGGCAAACGGCTGAGAGTTATCAGATAGGGGCAGGCTTCGATGCTGCGCCAATCCGGCCTGCGTATACCCTGGGAAATCAAAGTAGGAATCCGTTGTACGATCAGTGCAAAAGTGCCTCCGGCCCAACGCTGCCTCTGCCCGCTGGCATGCTCCAATCGCCCAGTCATCGCAGCCGTAACGCATGCATCTTCCACGTAATGAACAGAAAAGCCATGTTCTGAAAGTGACAGCCCATATTCCAGGTCTTCGCAGATGGAGCCAGCTGTCCATGGCACGTCTTCAAGCACAGAATGGTGCAGGCAGAATCCGTTTCCTTGCAAGCCTTGATACAAACGAAACCGTGATCGAGGCCGCGAGATGAAGCTATCTTCGGAACGTTTGCTTGCCTGACTGATCAAGCGAAACCAGCGGGACGTTTCCATCGGAAATTCAAAGCTATAGCGCACCTGGATAACAAGGTGGCTTTGGCGAATTTCATGGTCAAGCACTTGCAATAAATTTGCACTTACTGTTGTGTCGGCATCAATAATAACGACAGCGTCATACGAGAGCTTTTGTGCTGCTTTAAATGCCCACGCGAGAGCATGGCCTTTGCCGCAAAGCTTAGGATCAATGCGTTCCCAAACTTCGCAACCCTCCTGCTTGCCAATAAGTGCAGTATCGTCTGTGCAGTTGTCGGCAATCACCACTATATGGAATTGCTCGCGCGAATAGTTCAGAGAATGTAAGCTCTGAAGAGTAGGCCGCAAGTATCCACTTTCGTTGTGTGCGGGAACGAAGATCAGAAACTTGGATTTATCGGGCTGAGTTCCAGGCCCAGCGTCAGTTTTATGGAATTTCGGAATCCACAAACCGAGCATCGCAAAAAAAAGTACGTAAGCCGACAGAAGGAAAACGACGAGCACAAGAAACGCAACCATGCTACTGAGCTCCCCGGCCAGATAGTGCAATCTTGATTGTGCGGAACAATATATACATATCCAGGCTTAGGGAGGCGCGTTGTAGGTAGAAAATGTCGTATTCAACTTTCAGTCGCGAGCTCTCGATACTGTCACCATAAGCTGCCATCACCTGTGCCCATCCCGTGATGCCCGGGCGAACACTATGACGCAAATCGTAGAACGGAATATGTTGCCTGAGGATTTCGACAAAGTGCGGGCGTTCCGGGCGAGGCCCCACTAGGTTCATCTCTCCGAGCAATACATTCCAAAGTTGCGGGATCTCATCCAGGCGCAGTTTGCGTAACACAGCGCCCACACGGGTAATCCGCGGATCATTTTTAGAAGCCCATGTCGGTCCTGTTTTTAATTCCGCATCGGAACGCATGGAACGAAATTTAATTACGCGAAAAGTTTGTCCGCGAAATCCAACGCGTTCCTGGCTATATAAAAAGGACCATCCAGATTCCAGAACAATAGCTAGCGCAATAATGATGCCGACTGGCAAAAAAATAATGAGTAGCGTTGCTGCCAAAACTATATTCACCATCCGGTTTAGCGCTTGCCAGATAGAACGGCTATAAAATGGAGCTCCATATATAAGTGCGCTCATTTTTAATGAATCGACGGGCACTTTTCCATGAGCTAAAGCGGAAAATTCTTCCACGGTATTGATTGCAATGCCACGGCTACGGAAGTGCAATAGTATTCGCTCCGTGGCTTCATCCAGAGATGTGTCTTGGGACACAACAATGCGGTGCGGGCGATGGATGCGAACCTGTTGTTCAACCCTGGAAGCAGTGCTTACATGGGGGTATAGCGTCTTTAAAGCATCGTTACTCGCTGTGCTAAGTTCGCAACAACCCATGGCTTGTATCTGCATATGTGGATTGTCCCGGATTGCCTGTCGAACGAACTCAATCTGGGTTTCAGAGCCAAGAATCAACAATCGCTCTCCAAAGCCAAAATACATGCAACTCCAGTCCATCATCCAGCGTATGCCAACAGAGAGAATCGCAAATAAAACGAGCGATACTTCGAGCCGACCCACAGGAAGATGCTGGTTGGGAAATACATTCAACAAGAGTACCCCTGCCAACGAAACAATTCCCAGCGCGATAGCTGTATGTTGCAAAGTTATGCGTGGCGATCGCAGCGCTTTTGTGTCATATAGGTCGAGCGTATACAAGACCCAAAGCCAAAAAATCAGTAGTAATATTCCTGGGAAAACGACTTCGAACGAATACTTGCCCAGATTGCCAGTGAATCCAGGAAGGTAGAAAACAGAAAAGACGATTAATGATGCAGCCACAGTATCGCCTATGGCTGCAAGAATTGTTCGCGTTGAAAAATGAATATGAAAAAGACGGACCATAGCGTTTTATTTTTATTTCTTGTAGTAAGCCTGGTAATAATTGTCAGATTCAACTTTCTGCACTCGGTTTAAGATGCACCCGAATAGCTTTCCAGCCATTAACTCAGTGGCCTGCTTGATAGCTTTTATCGGGGTTGATCCTGCATCAACTACAAATAAGCTGGCGTCACAATACCGAACCAAAATGAGCGCATCAGCCGTTGCAAGCATAGGTGGAGAATCGATGAGAATTAGATCATATTTTGTGCGCGCATGGGCCAGCATTTCCCGCAAGGCAACACTCTCCAGAAATTCTGCCGATCTGGGATAATTCATCGGAGCTAATAGGCAGTCGACATTATCGGCAAGAGAAATCAGGCTAGATTGCCACATCTCTGGGGCATCCGTGTAATGGCGGGCAGCACTTTCTTCTTGAGTAACGCCCATCAACGTGTGTAGAGAGGGCCTGTGAAGATCCGCTTCGATGAGCAGCACGCGGAGACGTTCGACGCCGCTGCACGCGAAAGCAAGATTGAGCACAGTTAGACTCTTTCCATCACCAGGTGCAGCACTCGATACCATGATTACTTTGTATCCGTTCGGTAGTGCTGTATCTGTCAGCTTCGTGCGAAGCGCACGATACTGCTCTCGTGCTGCTATGTCGTTCGGCATGTCTGCATTATTTGCTGAGACAACCTTCTGCGAGAGCTTCGATAAATCCGCTCTGCGAACGGGCAATGAAATAGTTGCTATAGCAGGTTCTTCATTTGTTCTGGCCTGTTTCACAGGCTGATCGTAAACATCGCTATCCAGGGATATGTTTTCGTCTTGCGTGGAAACAGAAGATATTCCCTGCTCCATATTTAGTGCGTTGACCAGATATTTCATCAGAATTCCTTTTTTAGTTTGTGATTGTGCGTTCGTGTAATGGGCTTTCAACCATGCGGTTGCGGAATCGAATCAGATATTCAGACAGAGCATGCGGCATGGCTCCTTGAGGCTCCCTGTTCCTGGATGCATCTGCAGTGCGGCTGTTGTGTGTGCCGGTTTCGATCAGCTCACCGCTCGGAGTCAATCCGAGATGCTGGCCAACGTCTTTGACCAGAGGCATTTCCACCAGAAATTGTCTTTTTGAAAAAGCTGCCAGTAAACATTGATCCGCCAACTGATTCAAGAGTCTAGGAATTCCGCCTGTAAGGTGGAAAAGAGATTGCATTGCCGCAGACGTGAATATCTCGCGATAGCCGCCGCCGGCACAGTAGAGCCTCCAGCGGATGTATTCCTCTGTCTCAGAAAGTGAAAGATGCTCAAGGTGCGCCCGTAGCGGTACCCGCTGTGCCAGAGCGCGTAATTCCGGCTGCTCCAACCGCGATGTAATTTCCGGTTGACCTGCCAAGACAATCTGTACCAGACGGCCTTCGGCATACTCCAGATTGGAAATTCTCCTTAATAATTCCAAAACCTCAACACGTAAATCATGAGCTTCATCTGCAACTATAACTGGAAGAAAACCCGAGGCCCTACGCATGTAAAGTGCGGATTGCAGGCTCCTGAACTTTAATCGTTTCGACTGCCCTATGGCCGCAGGCTCCAGAGTCTCCAACAGTTCATCAACAAGATCTTCCGCACTTGTAAGCAGAGGATTATCGATCTCAATGATCTCTGCGCGTGTGCCGCTTAGTTCACGGAGCGTGCTGCGCAGGACCGTGGTTTTACCGGTCCCAGGCTCTCCCACTAGGAGAAAAAGACCCTGATACTCCGCAAGTGCGTATAGCATGGCCGCCATGGCTTCAGCATGGCCGTCAGAAAAAAATACATGCTCTGTTTCAGCCATTAAGGTAAAAGGACGGCGCGTTAATCCGAAATGATCCATGTACATGATCGGCCTCTTTATATCCTCAACGTCTTTCCGCTTAATGGGCTTCCATTGTTGGTCGCACTGAGTAGAGGAATTGTCGCCAGGCAAGGCAGTTGAAGATAAGTGGTTACTTCTTCTCTGGAGTGAATGGTCGGGTCTGTCAGTTCCGCAATCAATGCGGCTGCTATACCTACCAGCAATCCTGCCGCTATGCCAGCCAAATTCAGTAAGATCATATTTGGAAAGTATGCACGTGTAGGCAAACTGGGTGGGTCAAGAAAGCGAAATTGTTCACTGTCATTTTGCTTCTCCAGTTCATCTGCCATGGATGCAGATTGTTGCTTCTTAGCTAGAGAGTCGTAGTTATCCTTTAACGTTTGGTAAACCTGATTCAACTCCTGGAACTGTTGTTCCACTGCCGGTAGAGCTTCCACTCGGTTCTGAAGCTGTTGAATCTGCGCTTCTATCAACTTTTGGCGTTCTGTTCTTTGTTGAATTTCTTGATTCAACGAAACAAGTTGACTTTTTGCTTGATCTGCAATGGTTGGTCCCGTAGCACTCATTGCCGCAACGGGTTGTTTACGCTCATGAGCTACTTGTGCTGTTAAAGACGCTACCTCGCGTTTTAGACGAATGACATCCGGATATTGATCAGTATATGTACGCTGAGCAACAGCCAACTGGGTTTGCGCAGCCTGCAGTTGTCTTTGTAGTGGCGTTTGTTGAGGCGGCAGCGGAGACGCTTTGCCGTCGATCCCAATGCTCATTAGAGAATCAAGATATGCCTTTTGCTGCGAAGCGCGCGAGATCGCTTCATCGTTTGATTCCATCAATGCCTGTTGCTGGCTGATTAACTGTAAATTTGCCTGCTCCTGCTCAGGCAAACTTCCCATATGCGCCGATTTGAACGCCTGAATACGCGCATCCTGCTCTGCCATTGCTTGGCGAGCCTGATCCAACTGCGCAGACATAAATTGATCCGTGCCAAATGCCTGCTGGTTCAGTTGTTTCAAGTCTTCCTGAATAAAAAGTTGCGCAATGCGCTGTGTTACCAGCTGAGCTCCTTTTGGAGTGTTTGCCAGATAGGAGATCTTAAATGAGCCGACTCCAGGGTGGTCCGCTCTAGGATCCGCAATGATGTCTACGGTGATGTTCTTCCGCATCTTCCGTACGAGATCATCCAGCTGTTCCGGTGTTAACGACCCATGTCCCAGGTTGAGTTCATGGATAACTGTTATAAGCCGGGTTCGGCTCATAACCTCCTCGCGAATCGTCTGTAGTCTGGATGTTACATCTGTAGTGACGGTTGCTTTTACATAGTCGGATGGAATTTTTTGTGGTTCGACCAAAATCAAAGTTTCCGAACGGTATTCCTTCGGTAGCTTTAGACCAATCAGAAAGACTACGATCGGAACAAGAACGACAGGAAATATGAACAGCTTCCATCTGCGCTGCAAAAGCGCGCGAATGCCGTCGTAGGATGTGGGTAACTCGCGATTCATAGTCTACTTTGCCTCTTGGTTAGTGCGGAAAAATGTATATGTATAGCCACCGGAGTATTGACTGCGGCTAAGATCGTTGTATCCGAGACTGGAAGGACTGCTTGTGATTTGGGAACGCCCATAGAGGAAATACAGTGAGTTATGTTTGTTGAAAGCATACTGAAGTCTTCCTGTATATCCCTGCTGGTTGAAAGATCCCTGTTGGGCGAAGAGAGCATGGGAAAGTACTAAGCTGGCCCCAAGATTTGCAGTCAGATGCTGCGTCACGGGAACAATGTAGCCCCCACTGACGATACTGGATAGCATCGAGCCGTAAATAAACCCAACTTGATATGCTCGCTGATACTGTACATAGAGTTGCGATAACTTTATCTCGCGGGCGACGCTAGCAGTTATCGCATAACTGGTTCCTGTCAACAATACATTTGGATGCGCGGATGCGTGATTGAAAAGTGGTCCAGCACCAATCGAAAACGTAGTGTGTTGCGTGATCGCTCCTTGATAATTTAGCAGTAATGCTTCGGATGTTTGTTGACCACGAGGCTCCATGCCACGAACGTACAGCTCCGTAAATTCAAATCCTATGGCCTGCTGTGGTCTAAGAGCGTGCAGGTACTTAAGGTCAGCACCAAGTGTCTGGTAGCGAATATTAAATGGAGTTGTTCCCGGCGGAACAAACTGATGTATCAGCTGTTGCCAGGATCCGGTTGCACTCAACTCAACATTGTCCCGCTCTCCTAATGCATGCAGGACGCCAATCGTTGTGCTGGCGTTCGCCGTATTCACGGTGCTCTGAGCTAGATCGGTTGCTGCATTCGCGAGAATGATCGATACTCCGCCTACCGAAAGTGATTGTGGCAAAACCAGATTGGCATAGCTTGGATACATCGCACCGAGCGCCGTCCAATACATTGCCGTGCGGGCGGTCCACCTATATTGCAGTCGCTGGGAGTAACTCTGGCTGTTACTGGTCAACGCAGAAAGTCCAGGGTAAAAAGTAAAGCTTGGTTTATAGTCTGCCTGGAATCCAAGTCGATCACTTGCTATCTCGTAGTGAGCCAGAAACTGCATGCCGTCAAAGTTGTTACCCTGTACATCAACAGGCAATTCCAGCGCGTTGCTATCCCAGCCTGATTGCGTCTGAGCAGAAATAATCAAGCCCGAACCATTCGAGAGAGATATAGGCAGCGGGATATCTGCGATGGACCGATTTTGTTCTGGCTGAGATCCCGGTTGTAAAACAACGTTGCTCCCTAACGCAGTATCGATCGATATAATTGCTGGAGCCTCTCCTTGCTCCATCAAATTCTCCAGGTTATTGCCATTCTGCGAAGTGCCTTGTGCCGTATCCTGTTGCGGCGGCGCCTGCTGGGGCGTTTGCGCGGGTGCCTGTTGCTGTGGATATGGTTGCAAGCTGGGTTGCAAGTTTGGCTGCAAACTTGGCTGTGGACTTATTTGCGGAATTTGTGGGGTATCTTGCTGGGCGCGCACGTGCGCAGCCGAGAAAAATATGCACAAAGCTGCCATCAGGCTAACCGTTTGCCATCTAAGCAACATACGAGATGGAAAACCAGCATTCATGGAACCACGACCGTGTCCCCTGCTTGTAGCAGCAATTCAGAGCTATCGGATTTTCCTGACAGGACGGCTTTGTAGTTGTACGGAATGCGCATCCGTTCTCCATTGACAACACGTAGAACATAGATCTTGTTTTTCTTTGCAAATTCGCGCAGGCCTCCGGCAATTGCAAGAGCATCGAGGACGCCAGTGCCGTTATTCAGTGCATAGGCTCCGGGACGCGTCACCTGGCCGAGGACGTTGAAGCGCTGGCTGCGGGCTTCGGTGACGATGACAGTTACCTGAGGGCTATCAATGTATTTCCGCAGTGCTATCACGAGAGCATCGCGCAATCCATTGGGCGTCTTGCCGGCAGCCTTGATGTCTCCAATGAGCGGCAACGTAATGAAGCCATCCGGGCGCACAGAAAGTGAGCGGGAAATATCTGGTTCCTTCCAAACATTGATGGCCAGTACATCTGATACTCCGATCTTGTAGTCGGGACCGATGGTGGCAGACGCAGATACTGATGGCGTCACGGTTTTATTCTTGTCCTTTGCCATGCCGGGCAACGTGAACATGGAAAGGACAAACAATATTGATAGCCAACGCTTCATGAGGCAGATTCTCCAGTTGAGTTCGATGATTTCTGTTTTGCGGCATGCAATGGCGGCAAGCCTGCATCTTTGATCTTGTAAAGAAGAGCCCGATAGCTGATCTCAAGAACAGCTGCTGTTTTCCGGCGATTCCAACGATTGGCCTGAAGACAGCGCAAAATGATATTGCGTTCCAGATTATCCACAGCCTCGCGTACTTGTTCCTTTAATGGTCGTGTGGGATCTCCGGCGGATGAGCCACCAGACAGCACCGCACCATTCGCCGGCCGCAATGCTTCTGTAATGGTTTCTTCAGAGCCCAGAACGACATAGCGGCGCACGATGTTTTCCAGCTCGCGGATGTTTCCGGGCCAGTGGTAATCCTCCAGGACAGAACGCATGCTTGCGGACATACGTGGAGGCGTTCGCTCATATTCTTCTGCATACCGTTCCAAAAAATGATCCAGTAGAACTGGAATGTCTTCCGGACGTTCCCGAAGAGCAGCAATACGAAGGGACACGACATTTAACCTATAGAAGAGGTCTTCGCGGAAGTTTCCATCGTGAATATCTTGTTCCAGGTCACGATTGGTTGCACAAATCGGCCAGATATCAACCGTCCGCTCCTCTGAGCCGCCCAACCTCACAAAGGTGTAATCTTGCAGAGCTTGCAGCAGCTTGCTTTGGACGGCAATATCGAGATCTCCGATCTCGTCTAGGAACAGAGTTCCCTGGTTTGCAAGTTCCAGCTTGCCTAGTCGTGTCTGTTGCGCACCGGTAAAAGCCCCCCGTTCGTGGCCAAAGAGCTCACTTTCCAGTAGTCCGTGCGGGACAGCTGGGCAGCAAAGCTTGACAAACGGACGATTGGAGCGCGGAGAGCTCTGATACAGCAGTCGGGCTACGACTTCTTTGCCCGTACCGCTTTCTCCCTGAATCAATACGGGTGTCAGGGCGGACGCGACCTGTTCAATCCGCTGTCGTAGCTCCCGGATGGCGCGAGAGTTTCCGAGAAGTGTAGAAGAGCGTGGTTGTGTGTAGGTGGCTTGCATAGTAATGCCTACTACTGTGCAAGCAGCGTGCCAATCCGGAGAAGTGTTGTCGATACCTGCAGAGAATTACGCATGCCCGGTTGAAGAGATTCCGAAGTAACCTGGTTCTGGTTACTAGAGAGCAGTTGGAATCCACATCTTTCTAGGCTATTGTTGCTTCATCACAGGGATTTACAGTACAAAAGACATATTGGAACGCATGATTTTAGTGATGGTTTTTGCGCTTTAGACGAACAGCATGGAAGCGTAAAAAGAAATGTGAACAGATAAGATTGAGAAAATAACACGCTGATTTGGCAAAAGAGTGAAAAGTTCTTCACACTGTGTGTCACAAGATTGCTACCTTTTCCAGGTGCGATGAAATGGTGGCCACATTCCTGATTAGCAATGCTTCACCTGTAACACATAAATGTTTTGGTTCTCTCCCCCGCGGTACAGCAAGAAAGTTGTAGTGATAACGCCTGGCACTCAATCACAGTTGGCATAGTGAGGACAGTGGCGACGATAGCAGCCCTCCGTTAGAGCGTAATTTGCTCGAATGGTGCGGTTGATATCTCATCTCCACATCGGAACAAGCCGCTGGCGAATGAAAAATGCATGACAAGTATGTTTTTCGTTTGTCATTGCAAAGTGCTAGTAGAGCGATTGCGCTGCAATGTGGAAATTCAGGGGGAGAGAATTTTATGCAGCGTAGAGCGCTGGTTATTGATACACAGCCTTGGGTAGCACGCCATTTAGAGACACTTTGCAAACCACACGATATGCAGGTGGATTATGCAGAGGACCAGCAATGCCTTTGGGCACATTTGAAGAATGCTCAGGAGCCTTGCATCCTTTTCATGGAAGTGGGACGCGATCCTGAAATTGCCTTGGATGTTGTCCGCAAAGTCCGTTCGAGCGCTCCAGCCATCTCCATTGTCCTGACTGCCGCCAATATGGATGTGCGAATAGCGATGGAGGCTGCTCGCCTGGGAGCCCGGGATTATCTGCAAAAGCCATTTCATGCGGCTCAGGTGGAAGATATTCTTCAATCGTTGAAAACCAGCGCAGTCGCAGAGCCGCCTGTGTGTTCTCCGGCAATGCCTGCGGAACAACCCCCCGTGGTTGCGACGACAAAGAATAAGAAGACTGTCGAGGAATCGCTTGGCGGCGGATATGTCTTCCTGGCCCTCGCTCCTGCAATGCAACTGCTTTATGAAAAGGCTTTGGCCATCGCGCCGACTGATGTCCCTGTTCTGATTACTGGAGAAAGTGGCGTTGGCAAAGAGGTTGTTGCGCGTCTACTCCACAGAAAATCCCGCAGATCGCGGCAAGAACTCGTGAAAGTAAATTGTGCGGCATTGCCCAACGACTTGCTGGAAAGCGAGCTATTCGGTTATGAGCAGGGCGCATTCACAGGTGCCGTCCGTAGCAAGCCAGGCCGTTTTGAGTTAAGTCATCAAGGAACTATTTTTCTGGATGAAATTGGTGAAATGGCGCCACCGTTGCAGGCGAAGCTGCTGCAGGTACTGCAAGAGGGTGAGTTTACCCGTCTCGGCGGCCGCACCAGCACGAAGATCGACACACGGATCATTGCTGCGACCAATATTGATATTGAAGACTGCATTCGGCAAAAGACGTTTCGCGAAGATCTCTACTATCGCTTGAGTGCTTTTGTTCTGCACATCCCGCCGCTCCGTCAGCGCAAGGAGGAAATTCCATATTTGCTAGAGTTGTTGGCGCGGCAGTTTGTGGAGTCTGCTAAGGTATCGCCGGTTGCTTTTTCCAGCGATTTGATCACGCTTTGCCTGGAATACGACTGGCCGGGCAATATTCGCGAGCTTAGCAATATGGTTAAGCGGTATCTGGTGTTGCGCGATGAAGATCAAATGAAGGTCGATCTGGAGTCCAGCATTGGGTTGCGCCGAGCTGCCGTCGAGAACAGCCAGAGCGGAACCGGCATGAAAAATATCGTACGTGGCCTGAAGGATCACGCCGAGACCAACATGATCCGGGATGCGCTCGAGCAGAGCCACTGGAATCGCCGTGCCGCCGCCAGGAATTTGAATATCAGCTACCGGACCTTGCTGAGCAAAATACGGCAGTACAGCCTGGAAGCTGGTACCCGTCGGGCTGGATAGAGCACAGAGGCGGCTCGAAGAGATATTACTCCTGCGCCAGACAGATGTTTGACGGAATATGCTTTTCCGGCAAGCAAGTTCAGGCGTGGGACAATGCCCTATCTGCCGGCTTTTGGGGTATTGCTGGGATCTCTGTTTTCTGGATTTCATCCCGAACCCTTCTTACTAAGTAAGGTTTCCGGATTTGCGGTTTCGCTGACATTCGATCGTCTGCGCCACTCCTGTGGAAACTCCAGGGCCTGCCCATTGGCCTGCAAAGGGTTGCAATGGGGTGCACATTTAGTACTGCATTGCGATAAGTCGTATCGCGTAACTAAAATAGAATCAATAACTTAAATTATAATCCCCGTGTTGGTCAACGGAGACATACGTGCATATGTACGGTCACTATGTCCCTACACACACAAAGCACCCAAGTCGACCCGGAGATGCACTCCTCTCGGTCCTTGTTTTGGCTGCTGACAGGTTTTCTTGCTTTTTTGCTTACACTGCTCGCTCTCAATGCTTTGGGTATGCTCCCAACATTGCATTTGCCGGATGCATGGGTATCCCGGTTAATGGCTACTGGACCGTTGTGCTGTTTGGGTATTTGTTTCCTGGCTTTGGGCGTCTTCGTTGGGAGCCGGCACCCGAAAACATCGGAACCAGGTCTGGAACGCAAACACGTATATATCGATCGTGAGCGGCCGGCCCAGGATCGCAAAAGCTTGACAACGGGACCTAATGCTGAGAAGGCGCGGCATATTTTCACGATTGATTTAGAAGACTACTTCCATACAGAAGCAGTGCATTCGACTGTCAGTGCAGATGACTGGAGCACAATGCCGTCCAGAGTGGAAGAGAGCATGGACCGGTTGCTCGCTCTTTTGGCAGACTCGGACGCCAGCGCAACGGTATTCGTTCTGGGTTGGGTTGCGCAGAAGCATCCGGAATTGATTCGAAGGATTCAGAGTTGTGGCCATGAATTGGCTTGCCATAGTTACATGCATCGACCCGTCTTTCGGCTCACAGCAGAGGAATTCCGTCGAGACACGGCTCGTGCAAAAAAAGTCATAGAAGATGTCAGTGGTGCTGCTGTCCTGGGCTATCGTGCGCCCAACTTCTCGATCTTCGATCAAACCCCTTGGGCATTTCCCATCCTTGCAGATTTGGGATTTGTATACGATTCCAGCACGCACCCGATCCATCACGACATCTCGAATAACCCGAATGCGCCTAGGGAACCGCACATGGTTGCTAACGGACAATTATTGGAGCTTCCCGTTTCTACGGTACGCGTGGCTGGAGTGAATTGGCCCATCGGTGGTGGTGGATACTTTCGCATGCTGCCATATCATTACTCAGCAATTGGATTGAAAACCTACAGCAGCAAACACTCTCATCCTGCGGTTTTCTATATACATCCTTGGGAACTGGATGCGTATCAACCTCGGTTACTGATGCCCAAAAAAGCCATGCTACGTCAATATTTTGGTTTGGGTTTAACAGAATTAAAATTGAAAAAACTTCTATCGACATATCGCTTTGGCTCTGTTTCTCAGGTGTACGGAGATGCACTCAGTGACATGCCAGCCACTGCAAGGAGACCAGAACCATGTGGATTGAATGCGTATGCCTAATATCGCGGTGGCACCAATGAAAAATTGGATTTCGACTTTGAGTGGCCGTTTCATTGGAACCACGGTGTATCCGCTATGGACTTTACGGTCGCATCCAACCTATCTGTCATATCGCCGCCGTTTTGAACGGCAGCAGTATATGAGCAAACAGTCACTGGAACGCCTGCAACTAAGGCAGTTGCAGGCGCTGGTGCATTACGCTTACCGTTATTGTCCGTATTATCGGATGCGGATGGATCGTCTCAATATCACACCGCTCGATATTCGGGATCTATCGGATATGCAGTCATTGCCGGTGCTGACAAAAAGTGCAATTCAGGATTATGGTACAGATCTTTTGTCCCGGAAAATCTCTGAGAACAAGCGTGTTCCGAATAGGACCGGCGGCTCAACAGGAAGCCCGTTGCATTTCTGGGTTGACCGCGAGCGATTTGATTCCCGGCGCGCGAGTACAGATCGCCACAATGCTTGGGCAGGCCTTCGCCCAGGGGATTGGTATGCACATTTGTGGGGAGCAGTTCTCGATACCGGAGGTGTTTCCGGAGTCGCCAAATTGGGGATTCGCGAGAAATTGCTCTATCGGAGTCTATTGTTAAACACGTCTTCTATAACGGAGTCCGATCTTCAAGAGTTTTTAGCGCTTTTAAGGAAATATCGTCCTCGACATCTGCTTGCATACGCGCAGTCCGCCGTTTTCTTCGCCCAGTATTGTCAGGAGAACGCGATTTCAGACGTCCATTTTGATTCCATCATCACGACGGCAGAGGTATTGCAAGAAGATCAGCGGACCCTGCTCGAAGAGACGTTTTCTGCTAAAGTCTTCAATCGGTACGGTTGCCGCGAAGTTAGTGTCATTGCAAGCGAATGTGAATATCACACCGGTCTCCACGTTAACGCAGATGCACTTTATGTCGAAATAGAGGAGCAGCCGGGATTGCCACTGGGATACGGACGTGTGCTGGTGACAGACATGTTGAATCGTTCGATGCCGCTGATTCGTTATGAGATTGGCGATGTGGCAACGTGGGCCGAAGACCAGAGTTGCCCATGTGGCCGCAACCTGCCGTTATTGGCTACCATCGAAGGCCGCACAACAGACTTTATCTATCTTCCCGATGGAAGTGGAGTATCTGGTCCTGCACTGACGCTCGTCATATCAAGCATGACAGATATCCGCCAGGCTCAGTTTGTACAAAAGCAGGACGGGAGTGTCTTGCTGTACGTAATTCCTCGCAGCGGATTTTCTTCAGAAACTATCCTGTCGTTACGGAAACGGTTGGAACCTTATTTGCGTAATCAAGTAGCCCTGGATATACGTCAGGTCAACGAAATCCAAAAAGAGCAATCCGGGAAATATCGTTTTGTCATTTCCGAGCAGCTTCGGGTGCTGGAGAAGATTTCGTGATTCGCTTGCTGAGAAGCCACTTGGTATACCCATTGCTGGCTGGAGAACGTTATAAGGGAATCCATAAGCTATGCAAGAACATTCGGGACTTTGAAGATCTTCCTCCGCAGCAACAATTGGATCAGCAATGGATCAACCTCAAAGGCCTTGTCCAGCATGCGTATGACAGCGTGCCATATTATCGGGAAGTCATGGATGCATATGGCCTTCAGCCGGCAGCCATCCACAATATGGATGATTACAGACGTCTGCCTGAGTTGACACAGCACACGATCCGGAATCGAAAAAAAGACCTGCTCTCCACAAAATTCCAAATGTCTGAACTGCGCCCTACAAACACTGGCGGGACGACAAGCACTCCAATGACTTTTTACCGGGACCTTGCCTCGCTAGGTCCAAAGACTGCTTTGCAGTGCCGTTTGAATGCTTGGAGTGATTACAACCTCGGAGACAAGGCTCTTTGGATGTGGGGTGCCAGGTTCGATTTTGCGGAAAAGCCAAGCTGGAAATGGTCCATGCTGGAAAAGTACGGATTCGGCATGAGATACCTTCCGATTGAAGGAATGGACGATATTACGTTGGCTCGTTTTGTAGATGAGATGCGCCAGTTCCGCCCCAAGATCATTTACGGATACAGCAATCTGGTAGATCTTTTTTCTCAGTATGTCATACGCCACCAATGCGATATCCCTTTTCCCAAAGCGGTTATTTGTACGGCAGAACAGCTTGGCAACACCGCCAGGCAAAACATCCAGAAGGCATTGCAGGCTCCCCTGCATGAGCACTACGGAAGCCGCGAAGCGAGTATGGTTGCCGTGGATCTGGATGGAAAAACCGGCATGCGTTTCCATGGAACTGGATGTATCGCTGAATTTGTACCGTTGCAGCGAACCCCAAAGGGATGGATTGCTCGATTGCTGATCACCGATCTTCTGAACCAGGGCATGCCATTCCTGCGTTACAACACGGGCGATTGCGTTTTGGTTCAGGATTCTGATCTGGTCGCGCATACGGCGTTTCCCAAGGCCGATAAAATTCAGGGTCGTGTCCAGGACAATCTTGTTCTGTCCAATGGGCAGCTGCTGCCCGGTCTCATGGTCTCCAATGCGTTGGCAGGATATGCGCGAGATCTGATTTCGATTCAGAGCGTGCAAGTCGTACAAGAGGCAATCAGCCAATTGACGCTTCGCTACGTTGCTGGTGAGAATGAGGAAATAACAAAAAAAGAACTGGATTCCTTGGAGCGCCTGCTTCGCTCGGTGATTCACGATCAATTCCAACTGAGTTTTGAGCCGATGCATGAACTGCCGCGATCGTCTTCTGGGAAGTATCGAGTTGTGGTTTGCAAAATCCCAGTGGCTCCTATAGAACATCACATTCAAGAGGAATCATCGATGGCATCTGCGACAAGCGTTTAAACAAGCCACCGTCATTGAAATTGGTAACTGAGCATAACTGCGAGATAAGGTTTTAGTGCGGAAAACCTAACCCCGTGCAGCGGCGCTGTGGGGGTGTTCATTTCTTGGGGCTATGGACATATCCCCTATAAATAGGTTTCTCCAGCGCAGATCCTGAATATTTGTTTTTGCTTTCAGGTTTGACTTAGTTGAATTGCCCGATTGCTTCCAGAACAGATTGTCAAGCTCACAAAAGGCGGCAAATAATGGAAGGCGTTGATTCCAAAAATTGACAGATTGTTCCTTGGTAGACATCGCTAGACAACCGCTTTGAGACTGGGTTTTGGTAATGGAATGAGCAAGGGATTCGGGCGATCTTCTTCCGGCTCGGCATCCTCTATGCTTTCCTTTTTTACAGCCAGATATTGCACAACCCCACTCAATGCCGCCAAGCTGTACCACGTCTCTCGATACAAGGTGTGCGCCGAATAGCTGGCGACCAGTAAAATAAAGATAGCGATGTTGCACATGCCTGGGAACTGTTTTAAATAGGACGGAAAATGCGGATTGTCTTTCATTTTTCGCGATAATCGGAAATTCAATGCAATCAACGTAATCAAGAAGCTATACCAGGTGATCATGCCCAGAAGACCCAGCTCTCCCAGTAGCTGAAAATAAAGTGAGTGAGCCTGCAGCCAATGGCGTGGGAACCCAGGCCAGAATTTCTCTCCATTTGCGATGGCGTAGTTGTCCGGTCCGATACCCGTCAAAGGGTTGGAGAGAAACATCTGCACCCCACCCTCCCAGGAAAGCACGCGGTTCTGATAGGACTCATCATTCTTAAGATGATCGACGGTCTCATAGCGCGCTTTATATTGTTGCGGGATGGCAGCCCAGAGAAGAAATCCTGCGAGAGGAAGAAGTGGAAGAAACTTCCAATATTTTTTCTGGCGCATCAGCGTTAAAACAACAAAAAGAATAAATACGAAGAAAGAAGTACGAGATCCGGTATCAATTACAGTGGCAACAGAGAGCGTCATCACGGACCATGCCAAAATGCGCATCCACCAGGAATTGTCTTTGGTCGTTAGCAGAAAAAGTAAGGGCAGACTGCATACCAGTGTGATGCCAAGCGTGTTTGCATCTCCACCAGAACTGGTGATACCGATTGCGCGATCAATGTCCATAGCTACCTGCACGATGCCGTGCTCATATCGCCAATATGCAGCACCTCCCAGCCATGCAACCAGGAACATTCCCAAAATCAGGTATTTGTGAAATTCCTCAGTGTTAACTATCAACGCGACAATCAGAAGGTGATATACCACGATAGGTCCAAAGTCGATGCAGCCAGCAATGCTATTTCCTCTCCAGAACGCCAGGGGAACAGCCAGCCACATGGCGGCGTAGAAAACCAAAATAAGCAGCGTGATCTTAGGGAAGCGGAGTTTCTTCCGGTGGAGCAAAACGCAAAACAATAATATGATGGCCAGGGTGCGTTCCAAATGCAGCGGCGCTAGCGAAGGATACAACTCACCCGGTTGCAATACATTGACGACGAGCAGCCCAAGTAAGCCATAAAAGGGGCGTACAAGTCCCGCCAAAGCAAACACCATAACAAGGATCAATAAGAAGATAGCCATAAATAAATATTGTAAAAATCTCTTTTTCTAAATTGGCGACCGATTGCACTCACATGTGCAACCAAATGCACATGTGAGCCTGATTGTGCACCCCGGACGCTTCTCTGCCTATAAATGGAATGGCATCGGAAATGCAACTCCTACACAGTATTGGAACTTCATAGAGCTACGTACGAGAGCGAAATGTTTCTTCGCACCTGTACAAAGTGCAACCGAAGTGCCAAAGGGAGACGTCGTTGAGAAGGTGAGTACGCACGATACAAATTCGGTTCAGAGCACAGCCAAAAAACGGGTCTTTGTTTCAGCGAGAAAGCTGGCGCAAGGTTCCGGCTCTCGTGTTGTCCGGCTGATTATCGGCGCAGTCATTGGTTTCTTGTTGACTCCGTTCATGATTCATCGGTTGGGAGCCGTGAACTATGGACTCTGGGCACTCGCATTTGCATTTATCGGTTATTACAGTTTGCTCGATCTGGGGTTGTCCACAGCGCTCTTCACGCACATGTCACAGGCTCTGGGAGCGGACGATAAAGAGGAAGCCAACAGAATTTACAACACCGGGATGGCTGCATATGCATGGATAGGCTGTGTCGTGTTGTTGCTTACCCTTATCTTTTCTTTGGGGTCCTGGTTTAGCAAGAGTTCACACGGGCACGTTCTGGCGATTGTTCTGTTTATCTGTGGTGTTCAAACCGCCATTAGCTTTCCGATGCGCGCGCCCTTCGGTGCGCTGAATGCGGGATCGCATTTCGATATCACAGCGTGGCTCAGTATCTTTGGTCTTATCTTGCGTAGCCTGGCCACGGTCATTGTTTTATTGCAGGGACGAGGTGTCATTTGGCTTGCGGCCGCTAATCTTCTGGCTAACATCCCGCTGTATATAGTTGCTTTGATCGCGGCAAAATGGGCCTATCCATTTTTGCGCTTATTCGATAGGAGGGCGGTCAATCGAGCAGTTTCAAAAAAATTGCTCTACTTCGGCGCTCCAGTCATCATCGGCCAGCTGGCAGATCGTGTACGGCTGCAATCGGATGCAATTGTAGTCTCGATGTTTCTCGGCATTGCTGCTGTGGCGCACTATAACGTCGCATCCACGTTTGTGCTGTATTACGTTGATGGCATCATGGCAATCATCGGTGTATTTACACCTTTATTGACAATGCAGGATAGCACCTGCGATCGCGAGGGATTGCGTAAAACATTCTTTACCAGCACTCAATTAGCAATAGGATCAGCAGGCTTTGTAGCTTTTGGTTTGATTGCCTTGGGGCATCCGTTTATTGAACGTTGGATGGGCCGAGAATATCTTGATGCGTATCCCGTTCTGGTCGTGCTGGCATTGGCAACGCTATTTGACATGATGCACGCCACCGCTTCTGCCTCTTTCTATGCCACCATGCATCAGAACGTTTATGCGGTGCTCAACGGAACCGAAGCGGTGTTGAATCTCGCACTCAGCATCTCCCTGGCCCCACATTACGGAATGATCGGCGTAGCCTTCGGCACGTTGATTCCAAGTTTCCTGATCCGTACCTTTGTTCAGCCATTGGTACTGGAACGGTATGTGGGTATTTCCGTGCGAGAGTATGCCAACGTTACGGGACGAGCATTTCTCGCCGCACTGCTGTTTCTGGTAGCACCAGCCTTTTTGTCTCTCCGTCTGGCCAAGCCACAATATAGCAACATCCTGCTGGCGGCTGTTTGCAGCGCCATTCTTTTCGCCATTCCGTATTGGGGATTTATTCTACGCACAGCTGGGAAACGTTGGCCGTCATCGGCTGGCAAAAAATTCTTGGAAGGTGAAGCTCATGCTGTCTCCGGAGAAACGCCTACGGAAGTTGTCATGGCCGGAGAGAGAGAGCCATGACGTTGCACACTGCTATGTGGAGCCGCTACTGCAAAAAGTAAATGCACTGAATCCACTCTAAATATCAATGCTTATCATTAGAAGATGTATCTAATGGCTGCCCTACACACTGTTTGTGAAAGCTGCCAATCTGGACAAAGGCTGTTGAATATGGGCCACAGCTTACAACCGGCTTAGGAATAGCATCTGTGATCTTCAGGTATTCTGGATAGGAATTTTTTGGATTTCCCGCTGTCGTTAAGTCCATGGTTTTTACTGTCGGGCCTGCCATGCCGCACTTCCATGTTTGTCCAGCCTGCACAGTAGTATTGGCTCCGCTGCCAATGTCACCAGTGTTATCAATGAGTGCACATATAGAAGCAATAAAAGTATTGTGAGAATAGGTCATGCCATTCAGATTGTTAACACTGTTAAAGGCGATGGCATAATCCGGCGCTGATCCTGCTATGGTCGCGATGATGTTGGAAGAGATGGTTGCGGTGACTGTGGGAATCATGTTGGTGAAGACCAGACCATTTGCCTGACATGGGCCAGCGTGGACCGTAACATGATTGTTGATGATAGAAAACCCCTTGGATGTGTGAGTTACATTGTAGTTCTTTACCCGAATGCCATATGTGCCGCCCAATTCGCAGCCGTCATATTCGGTATTCTTTGCAATCTCCTGCACATCAATTGTGTTGTGATTAAGAATAAAGTCACTGCCCTCGGCATCGAGACCTCGGCCATGTCCGGTCACGATGTTGTCATGGATGTTTTGTTTATCCGCCATAGAAAGCACGCCATAATCGTTTGTGTACGTACTTGCAAGACGAATCTCATTATTGTAAATTTTGGTTCCCGGCTGGCCATCGGAGATGCCTCCTTGTGGAGATCCATTGATTATGTTGCCTGAGATTTCGTCTGGCACTCCTTTCGCGCCGCGGCCATCATCTATTTTGATTGCATACCCTTGTAGTTGGCTGCGTGCGGACAACGGTCCTTGGCCCGAGTGTTGAATGTTTGTCACGTTATCATTAATCGTATTGTTCCGGATCTTCCATCCAGCACCTGCGTAGTCACCGTAAAAAAACTGACTTCCAGGCGAGCTAAACGTCGCCTTAATGTTGTGAATGACACCCTCACCCACTGCAATTCCCTGGCCCACCCAAAATACAGGACTGAATGGTGGAGCCATTGCTGCTTGTATGACGGTACCGTCATAAACAGTGAAGTGAGCATGCCCATGGCCGCCGCATTGAGAACTGGACAAGTATTTGTACCATCCATCACACAGAGTGAATGCTGGAGCAGGGGACTTTCCTCCGGCTACACCGTAAGTTATCGTGTGTCCATTCAAATTCAATGTAATGTTGCTGGCTTCGATTGCAAAACAAGTGCCCGAAGACGATACATCTTTTTCTAATAAGTAAACTGTGTTGCCAGCACTTAAACGACCGCATTGGTTTAGTCTCACCTGCTTGACAGCTTCGGCGTAATGGGGTGAGAAGAAAATGAGGGAAAAGAAAACGGATATAAGGGAATAAAAGGAGATTTTAGACTGTGTAGACAAGGCAATCCTTTTACGCTTTACGCTCCCAAATTTTACAAAGGCTATTCTATAAATCGAGCGTAGCTCTTGCATGAACATTTTAAATGCCAGGCTGTACAAGCCGCTAAATTATTAAGGCCAATCTCTGCCCGGACAACGTAGTCGCCAGTTTGAATTTCCCCAATATCGCGCTACGGCTGGGTTCATAGCGTAATTGCTATCAGACAGTCGGAAAAGGGATAGATCTATGCGATGGAGCTAGTTTACGAAGTAGCTTGTGGACAGTTCTACGAGCGAAGCCCCCAATATATAGACTTCATTGGAGCAATTGAATGCGAACAGGCCCCATTCGCTGTTCATGAATGGGGCCTGTTTGCCGTTTCAAAGCACGCTTTTAAGTATTTCAATTGCAGGTATGAGTATACGATCCAATGTTTACCGTCGCTGTTGAATCCGACACACAACCAACGGTTGGGTTGGAGATTGTATCTTTAATGGTAAGTACAGGCGCAGTGCCCGACCCTTTAGTATCGTCGTTCCCCTGCACCGTCGGTCCTTTGGCGCAACTCCAGGTCTGTCCGCTCTGCACCGTGAATGCGCCGTAGGAAATATCCCCATTTCCTCCAATTAGCACGCAGGTGTCCGCCGTAAACTTGTTGCCGCTGAAAGAGACGCTCGTCCCATAGGCGGCGGCCTCAAATCCCATCGCGGCGGAAAAGCTGCCATCCTGAGAAGTCGGCGTGCTGGGGCCATCCGGCACGCTGAACGTGTTGCCGCTGACGGTTCCCGTGACAGTGGAGTTCAGGTCCGTAAAATCCAATGCATTGGCATGGCACAGACTCGAGGGCGTTGTCACAATGTTGTTTGTGATCTTGAAGTTCGTGGAAGCAACCGCGCCTGGCTCCGTGCTTCCGGGCCAATCGTAGTTCTTCACGCGAATGCCGTACGTGCCATCCAGTTCGCACCCGTTGTACTCAGTGTTCTTATTGTTTTCCGCAACGTTGATGTTGTTGTCGTTGAGGATGAAACCGGAGGTTTCTGCATCCAACCCACGCCCCGCTCCTTTAATCGTGTTGCCGTAGATATTCTGGTTCGGTATCATCGAAATCACACCGTAGTCATTGGAATAGATCGCGCTCAGTGTGATCGTGTTGCTGTAAATCGCCGAACCCGGCTGACCGTCCGAGATACCGCCTTGCGGCGAGCCATTGATCGTATTGTTGGAGATATCGTCCGGTCCAGCCGATGGGGTGCCTCCGTTATCTAGGTGGATGGCGTAGCCCTGCAATGCGCTGCGCGCAGCCAGCGGTGTCTGTCCCGGCTTCTGAATGTTAGTTACGTTGTCGTTGATCGTGTTGCTCTGGATTTTCCAGTTAGGGCCCGGATAGTCGCCTGCTACAAACTCTGTTCCAGTTGCTGAGAACGTGGCTGTAATGTTGTGAATATAGCCATTGCTGATATTCGTACCTTGTCCGATCGAAAAAACATGGCTGAAAGGCGCCGCATTCGAAGATTGGACGATATCGCCGTTATATATTGTCGGCGCGGCGTGAGAGCTACCTCCACATTCACCGGATGGCAGTCCTGTATACCAACTGTCGCAGACAGTAATTGCTGGTGTTGGCTCGGTGCCGCCGCCGGTGCCATAGGTTATGGTATGGCCGTTGAGATTCAACGATATATTGTTTGCATTGATTTCAAAACATGTTCCCGTGCTCGATACGTCATTCTGCAAAACGTAGGTTGTGTTGCTTGTAGTCAAGTTCTGGCAACTGGTTAATTGATTGGATGCAGATGCTCCCAGCACGTCCAGCGTTACTGCTCCGGTTACATGGCCGCCTGCCTGATCGGAGACTTCAACCGTAAACTGTGTCGCCCCGGTAGTAACTGGCTTTCCAGCCACAGCACCTTGTGTATTCAGTGCAATGCCACTGGGCAGCGGACCCTTGGTTAATGTCCATGTATAGGGTGGTAATCCTTTAGAAGCAGTGAGCGCAGAAGAGTAAGTGATATCGACCGTGGCATTCGGCAACTGTGAATTGGCGATGGTCAGTGGATCCGTATAGGCAAAGTCGCCTGGAGCCTCGGCTTTCGTGCCGTTGCTGCGCTCCACATACACGGGTACATCGCCAATTTTCGCTTGCGGAGTTTTGACGATCAGAGAGTTGGACGAGATGCTGGAAGGGGTGACCTTTGTGGCGCCAAAGTAGACCACATCAGTCGAGTCAAAGCCAGATCCCATAATCTGCACAGATGTATTGCCAGCAACTGTACCTGTATCCGGGCTCAGGCTGCTTGCCACCAGTGGGGTCGTTACGGGTGTGCCGCTAGGCTTCGTGAAGCTGAAATCCCCCGGCAAACTTGCTTGTGAGCCATCGCCCCGAACCAAAGACACAGCAACCTTCCCAGCTGCCTCCTTTGGCGTAACGACATTCAGCACGCTAGTCGATGCAATGCTGCTCGGTGTCACTTTCACAGAGCCAAAGTAGACCGCTACGGTGGAATTGAATCCTGTTCCCGTTATTTGCACAGTCGTGCCGGTGTTTGCCGGTCCAGTGCTCGGGCTCATGCCTGTCGCCGTCAGTGGTGCGGTCGTTACGGGTGTGCCACTAGGTTTCGTGAAGCTGAAATCTCCCGGCAAATTTGCTTGTGAGCCATCGCCCCGAACCAAGGAGACAGCAACCTTCCCGGCCGCCAGTTTCGGCGTGACGACATTTAACAAGCTGGCTGATGCAACGCTGCTCGGTGTCACTTTCACAGAGCCAAAGTAGACCACTACGGTGGAATCGAAACCTGTTCCACTTATTTGCACAGCAGTGTTAGTGTTTGCCGGCCCAGTGCCGGGGTTCATGCTTGTTGCCGTCAACGTTACGGTGCTAGGGGTACCCGGAGAGGTAGGGGAGCTACTATTGAAGCCAGTAGACGGAGTTCCACCCGCACAGCCTGCAAGGATTATTAAAGAAGAAGCTAAAAAGAGTGATGGGAGAAAGTGAAAAAATTTGCGTGCCATGTCCGGCAATGCCCCTTCGTGTGTTGGAGTGGAAACCTTATAACGTCTCCTGAGAGATTGTCAGACCGGCAACTAAGCCCGGTCCTATGGCTTCTCTCCACACGATGAACCAAAAAATAAAAGGAAAGCACACTCGCCGCTTTGCAGCCTTGATGAGGTATTGCAGATACTCAGGTGTTTGATTGTGGCTTGATCATAGCACGCTGGCCATTCGATGTGCAAAGGCACCATCGTTGGCTAGCTAGATTCTCTTTTATCCTCTAGCGCAAATGCATCTGACACTCCAAAAGCCAATGCAAGTCAATAGGTTGCCTCTCCTCTGGAGCGCGAAGGATGTTGCTGGCAGCATCGCCAAAAACTCGGGAAATGCTTCGCGGCTGTGCAAAACCGAACCGCCACTATGCAGAAGAGAGGCAAAAGAATACATCTCCAGACGCTGTTCTAAATATTTTGCGATGCCGGCATCGGTAGAACTCGCCTAGCTGCAAGCCGCGTTCGGACTATAGACAACGCACGCCATAAACATAAATAAGAATCACGTTCACCGCCCTAGCCAAGTCAACAATCAGGAATCGGATGAAAGTAACTAATTCCATAACCAAGGCAATCTCCGCAACGGGAGAGGTTTTACGTCCGGATGTGCAAAGTGATGCATATTTCGGCAAAAAAAGGCATGTTGCGCGCATTTTCGGGCCTTACGGAGTGGCATCGGAAATGCATCTCTTGCATGCAACGGAACTCCATTGCACCGATGTAAGAACGAGGAAACATGCCTCGCACCCTGACACGTTGCAGCCGGAGTACAGAAGAGGAGCTTTTCCCGGCAGCAATGACCACGTCAGAACCTAATCCGGCCCAGGCCGATGCTACAGCGTTGATACAGCAGGGAGTCTTTGCTCCACTGCGCAAGCTGACGATGGGATTTGGCACGCGCGTTCTTGATTATTGTCATCTGCAACATTTTTCAGTTGTTCTCTTCTGGGGATTTGTACTACGGAAGGCCCGGGAACCCTGGCCGTTCTCTGTTTTGGAGCTAATGCCAGTAATGGAGGCCGCTCCCAGCCACTGGTCCAAACGCTCTGGAAGAAGTGGGAATGGACTGGTATGGAGAGGGATGAACTCGGACAACGTCGCAGTCGGCCTGGTACAACGCAGCCGACTCCGCGCAGTTTCTTTGCAGCTTAAGAAGGATAGATCGGTATGAAGACACAAACCTTGGTTCAGTTGAGACAACAGAATTCTTTCACGATGTTCGCAGCCGCTACCGCCGTGATGGCCCTCGCTTGCAGCCTTATCCTGGCTCACCCCGTCTATGCACAATCGATCGTGGGGACCGTACCTGTTGGCACAACGCCACAGGGAGTCGCTGTTGATCCGGTTACCAACAATATCTTTGTTGTCAACCAGGCGAGCAACACTGTCACCGTATTGAACGGAGCAACCGGCGCAGCGATTGGGACGCCAATCTCCGTTGGTGCTGCCCCCGTAGCTGTCGCCCTGAATCCTGCAACTGGCATGGTTTATGTAGCCAACAGCGGCAGTGGCAGCACCTCTGTCAGCATTATTAACGAGAACAACCTGACTGCAACATCTGGCAGCATCTCAGTTGGTGTTCCGCAGAACGCAATTGCTGTAGACGCGGCAAGCAATACAATCGTCGCCATCAGTACCGCCAATGGCACCGCATTCACAATGAGTGGTAATAGCGGATCGCTGAGTGGGACTGCGACCGTTGGTACATCGCCCAAGGCCGTCGCTGTCAATCCAGTCACGCACACCGCCTATGTGTCGAACTATGGTAGTGGCACTGTCAGTGTCATCAATGAAACCAATCCCACGACGGCTGGCTCTGTACCTGTTGGCTCCGATCCCTTGGGTGTTGCGATCAATACGGTCACAAACACGATTTATGTAGCAAACTCCGGTGGAACCACGGTAAGCGTGATCGATGGCGGCAGTAATTCAGTTGTCGCAAGTCCAAATGTCGGAACCTCTCCGGGCTCTATCGCCGCCAATCCCGTAACCAACACAATTTATGTTGCGAACTCTGGCAGCGCAAATGTCAGCGTAATCAACGGGGCAAACAATACGGTGGCAGCAACACCGGCTGTGGGCACAAACCCGTATGCCGTTGCCGTGGATTCCTTGACGAATGAGATCTTCGTTCTCAATCAAGGCGTAGCTGGCGGAAGCGTCAGCGTCGTGGATGGCTCCAGCAATTCTGTCGTCACGACCTCACCTGTAGGAACAACTCCAGTCGCACTTGCTCTGAACCCAGCAACCAACCATGCCTATATCGCTAACAGCGGCAGTAGCAGCGTTTCGATTCTGGCTGGCTCGACCAACACGACGGGCCCGCCCGCATCGGTTCCGTCCAGGGGAGCGCCAATCGTCGTGAATCCAATCACTGGAATCGTATATGCCTCATCCGGATATGATCCTGTTGCAAATGCAGGGGACATCACGGCATTCAAGCCGGATGGTTCTGCATTTCCATGCAATGGCAGCACGCAGACGACTTGCACTCTGCCTTATGCAGTCGGTGCTCAAGGCCCCATTGCGCTCGCGGTCAATGTTGCAACCAATCAAATCATTGCCGCAAATGCCGATGGCAGCATCACCGTGGTGGATGGCGCGACAAATAGCATTACCTCCAATGTCAGTGCACCCGCTGGATCGGTTGGAAGCGCGGTTGCCATCGCGGTGAATCCCGTTACAAATTCTGTGTATGTCCTGAACCAGGGCAACGGCTCGAACGCGAACATAACAGCGTATACAAGCGCGGCAACAGTGACTATTCCGCTCACCAACAGTTTCTATCCAAGTTCTATTCTGGTAAATCCCAATACAGACTTGATCTATGTAGGGGCCAACGACGGTGGGAGTGGAAACTATGCGCTGTTTGTGATTGATGGTGTTACAAATACTGTCAAAACTTCGTATGACTTTGCTTCCCTTGGTTTGATAGCTCTAAATAAAAATACTGGGACAGTGTTTGGGGCCGGTGACTCTCAGATTACGGAAATACTGCCCAATGGCACACAGCAGGCAATTACTCCCAGTCTGGGAGGCTCCACGATCTATGCGATTGCCGTAGATTCCGCCTCCAATACGGTTTACGTTGCAGCAGACAATGGTTCCGCCGCTGCTATCAATGCGAATGATCCTACATTTCAGACATCTGTGGTTGTAACTGGCACTTCTACAACGGGATGCGCTAATTACACAAGTCCACCTTGTGCGGCCTCTCAAATGGGAATCGCTGTCGACGACGCCAACAACCAGATATATGTTGCCAACTTTTCTGCGGGCAACGCCAGTGTGATCGACGGTGCTTCGAACTCTGTCGTTGCGACTGTAACGACAAGTGCCGGCTACTCGCCAAATGCAGTTGCTGTCGATCCGGTTACGCACCAGGCATTTGTCTTTAGTCCGAACAGTGCCGATCCCAATAATAACCCCGGTGTGGTCAACACAATCACGCCAGCAAATGTCGCTGCCGTTCCCTTGACAGTCAGTGTGCAGCCAGCCAGCGATCCAGACATACTCGCGTATGCGCCGATCCTGCAGACTACGAATCCGCAACCCGGGTTCACTTTGACGCCAGCAAGCAGCTACACATCGAGTGCTCCCTATAGCGGCATAACTGCGACGAATCCGACGCCCACTGCCGTTTACTATCAGGTGGATACTTGGCAGGGGCAGTGGTTGCCCGCAAGCAATAACGGTGGAGTGTACTCGACAAACATCGCCACAGCGCTACCTCTTGGCAAACACATTTTGTATAGCTATGCCGTCTACGGACGCGAAGGTACTCCCGAGTCGAGCAGCGGCGGGGCATCGTCTGCGCCAGAAATAGGGCAGATTCAATCGACGCTCTTTTTCGTAACAGAAGACCAGAGCGCACCGTCAGCTACTACCACTACGCTGACAGCCTCACCGACGAGCGTGAAACAAGGGCAAAGCGTAGCGCTTACTGCCACAGTGAGCCAATCCTCCAATGGAAATCCTGTTCCGGGCGGGAACGTGACCTTTACCGCTGGTTTAACTTCGTTGGGATCCGCTTCTGTAGATGAATCGACCGGAGTTGCAACGCTGGATACGACTGCACTGCCAACAGGAAGCGATACCGTTACTGCAACCTATGCCGCGCAGGGTAACTATGGAGAAAGCTCTGGAACCACTGGGGTGACTGTTACGCAGCCCACGGTGCCGACAATTACCTGGAATACTCCTGCGGCTATCTCCTACGGAACCACATTGTCGGCGACACAGTTGAATGCTACGGCTTCTGTGGCCGGTACTTTCGTTTACACTCCGGCAGCCGGAACAACACCCGCAGTTGGAAACGACACGCTCAGTGTGACATTCACGCCGACCGATACAACGAACTACACGACGGCCACAGCCACGGTGACACTGGCGGTTGGTAAAGAGGCGCCGACGATTACCTGGAATACCCCTTTGGCTATCTCCTATGGCACCATATTATCGGCAACACAGTTGGATGCAACGGCTTCTGTGGCCGGTACTTTCGCTTACACTCCGGTAGCCGGAACAATACTAGCAGCCGGAAATGACACGCTCAGTGTGACCTTTACTCCAACGGACACTGCTGACTACACCACAGCCACAACCACGACTACACTTACGGTAAACAAAATACCGCTAACCGTTGTGGCAAATTCCGTTTCACGGGCCTATGGCGTGGCAAACCCGACGCTGACTGGTTCCGTCAATGGATGGTTGGCACAAGATCAAAATAATGGCAACATTGTTGTTACCTACTCCACTACAGCGACAACATCCTCGCCTGTGGGAAGTTATCCAATTACTGCAACTGTAAGTGGAACTGCAGCAGGAAATTATCAGACGAGCATTACGCCCGGGACCTTGAATGTTACCCAGACAGCATCCACACTGACTTGGTCTCCAGGTGTCACTTCCATTGTCTACGGAACCCCTCTGGGAGCAAATGTACTGGATGCCACTGTCAGTGGAAGTGTATCCGGAAGTATCACCTATAAGGTTGGTAGTTCGCTGGTAACCGCCGCAAGTATATTGCCTGCGGGCCCATATACACCTACTGCAACCTTTACGCCAACAGATACGACAGACTATGCCGTAGAGACGAAGACAGCAAATATCATTGTCACTCAGGCGCCATTGACCGTAAGCGTCAACAGTGCAACACGGGCATACGACGTGGCAAATCCCGCCTTTACAGCAACGGTGACGGGTCTGGTGAACGGAGATAGCGTGGGCGGAGACATTATCCTTGCCTATACAACCACCGCAACCACAAGCTCTGCGCCGGGCAGGTATCCAATTACAGCAACTGTATCGGGATCTGCATCGGTGAACTACGCCCTTACGATGACTTCTGGAACGTTGACAATCGAAAAATCAAGCCAGACGATTACGTTTCCTGCTATCAGGAACGTTGTCTATGGTGTGCATCCATTCATGGTAGATCCAAGCTCTACATCCGGACTTCTCCCAGGAATAACTGTTCTATCCGGACCGGCGACAATGAGTGGAGATACTGTATTTATTCAAGGCGTCGGAACAGTAGTACTGCGGGCAACGCAGACAGGAGATGCGCTTTACGGGCCAGCCCAACCCGTAACCCAGACATTTTCCGTTTCTCCTGCGTCACTCATTGTTACAGCTCAGAACGCCAGCCGCACCTATGGAACGGCAAATCCAACGTTTGCATATCTCACAAGTGGATTTGTCAATGGAGATACACAAGCATCTGCCGTTACCGGAACACCAATACTTACAACTACGGCGACAATTTCTTCTGTAGCTGGAAATTATCCAATTACTGTTTCCGCAGGGACACTTGCCGCACGCAACTACATATTCCAGTTTACCGGTGGTGTTTTGGCGATATCGAAAGCCCCGGCCGCTGCTGTTCTCTCAGGCTCGCCGGGTCAAATTCACAGTGGCGGCGCGGAGACTTTTAACGTCGTCGTCACTTCTGCATCCAGCGGAACACCAACAGGCCTTGTCACCTTCTTGAATGGAGGAACAGTGCTTGGAACAGCTGCTCTCAACGCTCAGGGTGCGGCAGTTTACACAACAAACATGTTGCCCGTCGGAACGGACGGAATCACAGCACAGTACGGAGGAGACCCAAACTTCAGTGCGATTTCATCCAATCAGGTGAACGTCTCTGTCGTGGCGTCCGTGTCACCCAATCCTACTCTGACACTTGGATTGAATCCATCAGTGATCACGATATCTCAAGGCGCTACCGCAGCCACCAGGCTATCACTTAGTCCTGCACAAGGGTACTCTGGCAAGGTATCGCTGAGCTGTGTCAATTTACCTGCAAATGTGACGTGTACGTTTGCCAAAACATCGCTGCAATTTTCGGGTAATAATCAAACGCAGCAAGTTGCTATTACGCTCGCTACGAATGCAGACGCGCAGCTCAAACAGCAAAGCACCGGTGCGATGGCTCCTGCAATAGCGCTTTGGTGGCCGACAGGAATAACAGGTCTGTTGTTTGCTCGTAAGAAACGGCAGCGGAATAAGAAGCTGAATATGTTGCGGTGTGTGTTAACCATTGTTCTTCTGGCAGGTGCTGGTCTCGGCATCATGGGTTGTGCTGGTGGTGGACCATCCTTGTTTACTACGCCAGCAGGCACACAAACAATTCTTATTCAGACGACCAATGCAAACGGTGTACAACAAAGCATCCCACTGCAGCTTACGGTTACGCTGAATTGAACAGGCTGGAAACGCTAGGTGATATCAAGGAACCATAAGCGGAGAGGTGGCCATTGTTGAACGTGGATAACAGGACTTCTGAAACGCAAAATAAAGTACTGTCACTACCGGCATTGCCTGTTTTGTCAAGCATGATCGTAGTTACAATCTTTGTGTTTGCGTTTCATTTTTCCTTCACGAAAACGAAGTTTTTATTTGATGATGCCGCCGACTATTTTAGAGCGTCCCAGGGACAAGCAATTGCCACATACCTGAATGTAAACAGTGATTCTCCTGTAGAGCTATACCGATTGCGAAAGCAACAGGGATTTGCAGGGCATCCCTGGGACTATCTGTATTCCAGGAACGATGATGCGGCATTACGTCACTTCCATGTTCCATTTAGTTTTTACATGATGGATGTGGCAGCTGACATAAGTAAAACTGCAGAAGCACAGAGGATCGTGGTTTCTATTGTAACTGCCATTACCTGCGGCTTAATAGCGGGAGGCTTGATCTCTATGGACGTCCCAATCGCATTGTCCATATTGTTTGCTGTTCTTGCTGGCATACAGAGCAGATTCACTGAAGTAAGCGTAGATCCTACCCCACATAGCTGGTACATGTTGTTTGCTGTAATTGCGCTTTTCTCAACTTCTCGATATCTTTCAGCCCCAAAATTTTGGAGTCTTGCGGTTGCTGCCATATCGTTGGGCTGCGCAGTAGCAACTCTTGAATTCAGCCTAGAACTTATTGCATCCATATTCTTCTCTGTTGCTGTTTTATGGTGTATGGGAAAATGGTCGATATCCATGCTGAAGCAGAATGCATCAGTTTGGCTAAGAGCGGTATTGTTATTTTTGCTGACGACATTTGCCCTGTGGCCAGGGGGATGGATTAGAGGCGGATACTTTGAATCGTATGGCGTGCTAGGTGCAACTGTTTTACTGAAAAATCACAGTGCTTTCGGCGAGGTTGTTACGGCGCATAGTATCTACGACAAGCTATTTTATGCACATTGGGGCTTAGCATGCCTTGCGTGGATTACTTTAGCTTTTGGAATATTTCTTGTAATAAAGAAAGCTGCTTCAATTCCAAGCATTGTATTTGGAATTTATACGCTGGTATCGTTAGGACTCGGCATTGCAGACCATTTTCGCCTTTCAACGTATATCTCAGAATTCCTTTTATTTTTTCTAATAGCTTGTGCATTCATAGTAAGAGATACGCTAAGGCTGATGCCTGTAAAGTATCAGCAAGTATTGATGGTCGCCTCGTGCGTACTCGTGGCTGCGGTGTCTTTTCAGGAGTGGAATCTCCGCAAGAATTCTTTCATTGATCGTCCTTGGCTTGCACAAATTATCGATGGTGTAAATAGTAGCGTACCCAAAGGTTCAGTTTTGTTAGTAAATACAAATTGGGAAACCTATGATTTATACCTCCCGGGTTATTGTTTTGAGCCGACGGTCGCTAAAAATAATTTAATTCCTAGAATTCCCAGCAGATGTACCGATGTGCAGTATTGGTTGCTGAATAACCTTAAATCTTCTGATGCTCAGACAGTCTTGGTACATTCCTACCCTACATATGCTCCCGGGAAGGATGTGTTGTTATATAAGGTTCGTTGAACGAGCGGCGTAACTTCGCATACGATACTGCATTCGTTGATTTTCATGCCCTAGTATGTTCGATCTCAACATTCGTTCTCATATATTTTCAGAAAACCTTCCTGTAACGGATCGAACATGCAACAATTGTCAAAATAAATTATGAATTCAGAAATGTTCGGCAGCGAGCCTCGAAATAGCAGTGCTCGTCGCTATCGACGGGACCCGAGGGCGAGTGGCTGCAATGCCGAGTAGTCAAAATCTAAAGTGGAAAAATGCAGCCTATTCAGGAATCCTGGGTTGGATTCTGGATGCGTATGACTTCTTTGTCCTGGTTTTTTTGATCGATGTCCTCGCGCAACACTTTCACGTAAAAAAGAGCGCAATTGTCGTGACAATGACGATCACACTCGCCATGCGCCCCGTAGGAGGCTTTCTTCTCGGCGCATGGGCAGATCGTATTGGACGACGCCTGCCCTTGATGGTTTGCGTTATATATTTTTCAGTTATTACGGCGCTTACCCCGTTCGCGCCGAACTACGCTGTCTTCGTTCTCTTGCGCGCTTTGTACGGTATTGGAATGGGAGGATATTGGGGAATCGGCGCTTCCCTGGTGATGGAGAGTTCGCCGATACGGTGGCGCGGCCTTCTTTCTGGAGTCATGCAGGCGGGATATCCGTTCGGCTATTTACTGGCCGCAATTTCCATGCGGTGGATGGAGCCATATTGGGGCTGGCAGTCTATGTTCCTGAGTGGGTTGTTCCTTGCAGCCATTATTTCTATATTTACTATGCGATCGCCAGAATCTGAGGCATGGCATCGGCATCGTTTACCTGGGCTGGCGCAGATATTCCGTACGCTAGCAGATCACAAGCGTAGCTTTGCCTATTTATTGCTCGTAATGGCGGGCATGACCTGTCTCTCGCATGGAACACAGGACCTGTATCCGGATTTCCTGAAGTCAATCCATCATTTTTCTAACGCATCTATTTCCACGCTCGCCATCGTATATAACCTTAGCGCCATTGCGGGAGCGCTCGTAATTGGCCATGCGTCAGAGCGATTCGGCAGACGTTACAGCATGATTGGATCTTTAGGAATCGCATTGTTGGCCATACCTGCTTGGGCTTTCGGAGCGACATACGCAACTTTAATGATGGGTGCGGTTCTCATGCAGTTTGGCGTGCAGGGTGCTTTCGGCGTAATCCCCGCACATTTGAACGAACTTTCTCCCTCGGCAATACGCAGCCTGTTTCCTGGCTTCGTTTATCAGCTGGGCGTCCTGATCGGTTCTCCTGCAGTTGCAATCGAATATGCCCTGCGCGATCACATCGGCTATCAATGGGCTCTCGTAGTTTTTGAAACGTGTGCGATTCTCTCGGTGTTCGTCCTTTGTGCTTTTGGCCCAGAGCGCCGCGGGCGCGATTTCAATACTCTCACGCAAGAGTGACACGTCGTATCCGTCCGGGATGCCGCTCTGTGCACCAGGGTGCGAAAATCCAACAGAGGAGACGATTTCCATTGAGTACTCAAAATACAGTGGTGTGTCTCGGAGAGGTCCTATGGGATTTGTTGCCATGCGGGCCGCAGCTCGGCGGAGCGCTTGCGAATGTTGCCGTGATGCTGCAAGCACTGGGAGACAACGGAGTGCTTGTCAGCAGTGTTGGGCACGATTCATTCGGTCAACAGGCGATCGATATTTTGCAGCAGCGAACTCTGAATCTGGAATACATTTCCGTAGATTCCAACCATGCCACCGGTACGGTTTCCGTTTTGCTCAGTCAAGAAGGTGTTGCCACATATAACATTCACGAGAATGTCGCGTGGGACTATCTTGCGATGAAAAAAGGTCTCGCTCTGCTGGCCAGGTCTGCCGATGCTGTTTGCTTCGGAACCCTGGCCCAGCGAAGTATGGAGACACGAGAAACGATCCGGACTTTTATAAAGACTACTGCTCCCGCTTGCGTTCGCGTTTTCGACGTGAATCTGCGATCGCCCTACTTTACGCCGGAAGTTATTCGCTGGAGTTTAGAACACGCCACGATTGTCAAAATGAACCACGAGGAAGTCGCATCTATCGCGGATTGTGCAGATGCGCCGGCCTTGCATTCTGACGCGAAACAACTTGCACACCATTTGTTGGAGAGGTTTCCGATTGAGTTGGTGGCCATTACGCGAGGTGGTAACGGGAGCCTCATCGTCACGCGGCACGAGTGCTTTGACCATCCAGGAATTGCAGTAAATGTCGTGGATACGGTGGGTGCAGGCGATGCTTTTACGGCTGCTCTAACGCATCATTACCTGCGCCATGCATCCGTGAGAGTACTTTCCGAAGCGGGCAATCGTTGGGGTTCCTGGGTTGCAGGACAGCTAGGCGGCATGCCGGAAGTGCCAGAGTCACTTCGCAGGTATCTGGATCATCAGATCGCCGCCTCCGAAAAATAGGCTTGGCTACAGCCAGCAGCCGATCCATACTTTCCTCACTTGAATTTCACGCATCCATTGGATGATCAAACGGATGTTCAAAAGCGAATTTCGGATGCAAGTATTGCAAACAATCGGCTTATTTCGAGAAACCATTGCGATGTGGGATGCATCAAATAAGTTGACAGTAAGACACTCAACTGGGATACTTACTGTACACAAAGTTTCTGGCCCGATGGCCAAACAATGGAGCGAGGGCAGTATGGGAAAAATTATAGGAATTGATCTGGGTACTACAAATTCAGTTGTCGCCGTGATGGAAGGTGGCGAACCGAAGGTCATCCCCAATGAGGAAGGTGGTCGCACGACCCCGTCCGTGGTTGCATTTACCAAGAGTGGCGAACGCCTGGTCGGTCAGGTGGCCAAACGGCAGGCCATCACTAACCCCGAGAACACAATCTACTCCATCAAGCGGTTTATGGGACGCCGCTTCAATGAAGTAAACGACGAAATGAAGATGGTTCCCTATAAGGTGAAACAGCAAGGCGACCATATTGTTGTTGAGGCGCAGGGTAAGGATTACACCCCGGCGGAAATCTCAGCCATGATCCTTCAGAAGCTGAAGAAGGCGGCGGAAGATTATCTCGGCACCTCGGTCACAGAAGCCGTCATTACCGTTCCGGCCTACTTCAATGACGCGCAGCGTCAAGCTACCAAGGACGCAGGCAAAATTGCCGGCCTGGATGTCAAGCGCATCGTGAATGAGCCTACGGCAGCAGCCTTGGCTTACGGGCTGGACAAGAAGAAGGAAGAAACCATCGTTGTTTATGACTTTGGTGGTGGAACCTTCGACGTTTCCATTCTGGAAGTTGGAGAAGGTGTCATTGAGGTCAAATCCACCAATGGCGACACGCACCTGGGCGGCGACAACATCGACCAGCGCATCGTGGACTGGCTTATTGATGAATTTAAGAAGGATGAAGGTCTCGACCTCCGCGCCAAGGGCAATGAAATGGCTCTGCAGCGCCTGAAAGACGCAGCGGAAAAAGCCAAAATTGAGCTGTCGACGACGATGGAAACCGAGATCAATCTGCCCTTTGTCACGGCGGATGCCAGCGGCCCAAAGCATCTGGTCAAAAAGCTGACCCGTGCCAAGCTGGAACAGCTGGTTGAGGACATCCTGCAGCGTTCCATTGAGCCTTGCAAGCAGGCGATGAAGGATGCAGGCGTCGATAACAGCAAGATTGACGAAGTCGTGCTGGTTGGCGGACAAACCCGCATGCCGCGCATTCAGCAACTGGTAAAGGACCTCTTTGGCAAGGAGCCTCATAAGGGCGTCAATCCCGATGAGGTCGTTGCGATTGGTGCTGCGGTGCAGGCAGGTGTGCTGGGTGGGGAAGTCAAGGACCTGTTGCTGCTGGATGTGACACCGCTTACCTTGGCGATTGAAACGCTGGGCAGCGTGGCCACACCGATGATCCCGCGCAACACCACCATCCCGACCAAGAAGACGGAGACTTTCTCGACGGCGGCGGACAACCAGACCGAAGTGGAGATCCACATTCTGCAGGGTGAACGGCCATTGGCCAGCCAGAACCGTACACTGGGCAAGTTCAAGCTCAGCGGGATTCCACCGGCCCAGCGTGGCGTACCACAGGTTCAGGTGACCTTCGATATTGATGCGAACGGCATTCTGAACGTGACGGCCAAGGACATGGCAACCGGCAAGGACCAGAAGATCACCATCACGTCCTCCTCTGGGCTCAGCAAAGAGGAGGTTGAACGGATGGCCAAGGAAGCCGAAGCGCATGCTTCGGAAGACAAGGCCAAGCGCGACGAGATCGAAGCTCGTAATGGTCTCGATAACCTGGTCTATAACATCGAGAAGATGTTGAAGGACGGGGGCGATAAGGTCGACGCTGCCGATAAGGGCGAGGTCGAAGCGGCCCTGGCCGATGCGAAGAAGACGCTCGAAGGCCAGCCCAGCGTGGCCGAACTGAACACCGCGCGGGAGAAGCTGACGGGAGCCAGCCATAAACTGGCCGAGGCCATGTACAAGGCTAATGCCGCGCAGCCGGGTGCAGAAAATGCAACGGGTGCGGCGGCTGGCGAGCCCCCAGTCGAAGAGGCCAAGAAGGACGAAGGCGTTATCGACGCGGAGTACGTGGATGTAGATGAGAAAAAGTAACAGAAATAGTTACGATTCCGTCCGAATGGGGCACTCTTGCAAAATCAGGCAGGGTGCCCCATCGGGCATTCGCGGGAAACAGCCGCAAGATTTTTTACGGGATGTGTAGAAGGAGTAGGCAGCCATGACCGATACTGTTTGGAAATGCGATCAGATTTTTGCAGGAGCTATCTGCGAGAGCAACATCTTCGATTCCCGCGAAGAAGCGGAGCAGTACGTACAAAAAGTCCAGCGCGTGGCCCCGGATTTGTTCTTTCGCATCGAGCCAATGGATGTGAAGATGGTATGGAACTGAAGACAAGATAGGAGCAGGCCACCAAAGGCCTGTTCCTATACGAATCATTACGGCAAGAAATGTAAATCAAGATGCCCACACAGACCAAAGACTATTACGGCTTGCTCGGGGTTAAAAAGACGGCCACTGCGGAGGAAATCCGCAAGGCCTTCCGCAAGCTTGCGCGCAAATATCACCCGGATGTGAACCCCGGCGACAAAAAATCCGAGGAGAAATTCAAGGAAATCTCCGAAGCCAACGACGTTCTGAGCGAACCGAAAAAGCGCAAGATCTACGATCAGTTCGGCTTCTATTCCGACAATATCGACCCAGCGGCAGCCGAAGCGGCAGCGCGTGGGGGTTACAGCTCCGGCAGCACCTCTGCCGACGGCCCGCACCAGGGCGTCCCCTTCGATTTTGGCGGCTTCGATTTCTCCGACTTCGCCAACGCATCGCAGCAGCGCGGCGCGAAGGCCAGTTCAAAGACAGGTAGCTCTTCCTGGGGTAGCTTCCGCGACATCTTCTCCGGTGCCTTCAATGGGGGGCAACGCGAAGAAGGCCCGCAGCCGGGCACAGATCTCGAATATCAGGTGAACGTCGATTTCTGGACCTCCATCCGCGGCGGCACGGTGAAGCTGCAGATCACGCGAAAGGAAGTTTGTCCCACCTGCAAAGGGAAGGCCTCCAGCGGTGCTGACAGCATCTGCCCGGAGTGCGATGGTTCGGGCCAAGTCACGCAGATGGGCGGACGCATGAAGTTCAATCTGCAATGTCCGCAGTGCGGTGGCACAGGCAAGATACATTCTGCCTGTTCCACCTGCAATGGAGAAGGTGCGGTAACACGCACGGAAACAATTGAGTTTCGTGTCAAGCCCGGCACGCGTGATGGACAGCGCATTCGGCTGGCAGGCAAGGGCAATGCAGGCACACACGGCGGAGCGCCCGGGGACCTGTATCTGATCATGCGCATCGGCTCCAATCCCATTTTCTCGCGCAGCGGAGATGATATTCATCTAACGGTTCCCGTTACGGTCAGCGAAGCCGCGCTTGGCGCAAAAATTGACGTGCCAACCATCGATGGCCGTGCGCAACTGAAGATTCCGCCCGGCACGCAAAATGGTCAGAAGCTTCGCATGCGCGAGAAGGGTGTCGTTTCCGCTACGCGAGAAGGCATGCGCGGGGACCAGATTGTCGAAGTGCAGGTGGTTGTGCCCAAGGTTCAGGACGAACGTTCCAAGGAGATTTTGCGAGAGCTGGCGCAGCTGAATCCTGCGGACCCAAGGGCGGAGTTGCTGGCAAGGGCATGAGTCGTTATTCCAGGGGATGAAGCTGCAGTACGCTAAAGGACAAAAACGATGTCGACCAAACGCAAATCGAAGGGTGCCTATATGATCTCGTCTGTGGCCGAGATGTATGAGATTCATCCACAGACGTTGCGTATGTATGAGCGCGAAGGCCTGCTGAAGCCGTCGCGTACGGATGGTAATACGCGTCTTTATACCGATGAAGACCTCGAACGGTTGGAATTCATTCTGAACCTGGCGCGAGATCTCGGCGTGAACATCGCCGGTATCGCCATTGTCCTGCAGATGCGCGAGCGCATGGAGGAGATGAACCGCCAGATGCAGAGCTTTGTCGACTACGTTCGCACGGAGATGTTGACGCATGTGCAGCAGGCCTCCCAGGCACCGGCACCTGGCTTGGTCCCATTGCGCCGCCCGGTGATTGTGCCTGATTCCCATCGGGAGCCGGGAAAAAAGCGTTAGCATTCCTTCTGCAGTATCCTGTTGCTTCTGCGTGCATTTCATGGAAAAGCTGCTCGTTGACTTAGGTCTGGTTCTGGGTTTGTTTGGCCTGCTCACCTCGGGTATTTATGGTGCGATGGTGCTGGCTGCGGCAGCCCGTTTCCGTCGCCGCTCCAGATTACCGGCGTCACCCAGTTTTACGCCGCCGGTCAGCTTACTCAAGCCGTTGCATGGTGCGGAGCCAGGTCTGGATGCCCATCTAGGCACCTTTTTTGAGCAGGACTATCCAGCCTACGAAATTCTCTTTTGCGCCCGATACGCAGATGACGCGGGTTTGACCGTGGCGCGTCGGGTTGCCGCACGCTACCCGCACGTTCCGGTGCAGTTTTTGACGACCGGCGAACCCAACCTGCCAAACGCGAAGATTCTTTCTCTGGAGCACATGGCACTGGCCGCACGCCACGATATTTTCATCATCAGCGACAGTGATGTGCGTGTAGCGCCGGATTATGTCCATGCTGTTGTGGCGCCCTTTGCGGATGCAAACGTTGGTGCTGTCACATGTCTCTATCGCGGTGTTGCTGTGGAGGGAGGTCTTTGGTCACGGCTGGAGGCCACGGGAATGTCGATCGAAATGACCTCCGGCGTACTGGTCGCCGAGATGTTGGAGGGCATGAAGTTTGCCCTGGGGCCGACGATGGCCGTGCGTCGTTCCTGCGTACAAAAAATGGGCGGTTTTCTGCCTATGGGAGATTATTGCTCCGACGATTTTCTGTTGGGGAACTGGGTAGCGGAGCAGGGAAGCGAAGTCGTTCTGTCTCACCATGTGATTGATCATGTAGTTTTGCACGCAGACTTCCGGTCTTCCATGCAGCACCAGGCGCGCTGGATGAAAAGCACGCGGTTCTCCCGCCCCAAAGGGCATTTTGGCACCTTGCTCACATTCTGTATGCCTTTCGGGCTGCTGGCTGCAATGGCCGCATTTGCATTGCATTGGCCCTGGCTTGGGATCGGTGTCCTTGCCTGGAGCATCGGTTCCCGAATGGCTCTGGCTGCGGCTGTCAGCCAATGGGTTTTGCGCGAGTCGAGTTCGTGGCAAAGCACGCTCTTGTATCCCTTGCGGGATTTGATGGGATTTTTTTTCTGGCTGGCCAGCTATGGCAGCCGTAAAATCCTCTGGCGTGGCGAAGTCTACGTTTTAGAACCCGGAGGCCGCATGCGCAGCCTGCATTCCATAAAATAACGAAGAAATTCATGTGATTTGCATGTGCAGGTAAGCCTTTCTACCGGCGTCATGCATCTTAAGGAACAGCTGACAGGAGGGATGGATTCGTATGAGTACGACACTAGAAGCAGCATCCAGAAAAACGGCTAAAAACGGCGACATGATCACCCCGCACTGGCGCCAGCATGCCAGGGAAACGCAGAAATTCGGCACCGTGGTGCAGAACCTTCCGATAGGCCTTGATGCTAAGGTTCGGGAAGAAGTAACCCATCGGCTCAATCAATTGCTCGCTGACACCATTACCCTGCGGGATCTGTATAAAAAGAGCCATTGGCAGGTCGCGGGTCCGACGTTTTATCAATTGCACCTTCTTTTTGACAAACACTTTGGCGAGCAGTCGGAGATGGTGGATCTGCTGGCTGAACGTGTTCAGACACTCGGGGGTGTCAGCGTCGCAATGGCCCACGATGTGGCGGAGATGACGCGGCTAGTTCGCCCGCCGAAGGGCCGGGAAGAAGTTCCTGTGCAGATCTCGCGCCTGCTGGAAGCGCATGAGCTGATTATCAAGGATGCCCGCGCCGCGGCCAAACGTGCTACCGATCTGGGCGACGATGGAACCAATGACTTGCTCGTAAGCGAGATTGTGCGCCCCAACGAGCTGCAGGTCTGGTTTATTAGCGAGCACTTGGTGGAAATGCCGCTCGTTTTTGCAAAGTAAGGCATGGTATTGCACCAATAATTGTGCAAAACCGGAGATACTTCTTCAGCATCTCCGGTTTTTGCCTCCGCAATGGGAACCACTTCCCGACGCATGCACAAAAGACGCGTGTACAAAAGAGGTATGCGTTGGCTCTCCTCTCTGGCTTTTCTCTCTTTGCTGGTTTGCGCCGGTACTGGCGCTGGCGTTGCGCAGACTCTCACGCTGCACGCACGCACCAACCTTGTTTCTGTGCCCACGCTGGTGGAGTCGAAGACAGGGGAACCAGTCTTCGGCCTGACCGTTAAAGACTTCATCATCAAAGACAACGGTGTGGAGCAAAAGCGGATTCAGCTCGATACAGATACAGACACTGCTCCCATGTCTCTAGTCGTATTGGTGCAGGTAGGGCGCTCGGCCGTCGCCCAGTTTGAAGCAATGCGCGGTCTGCCCACCATGGTGGATGCCCTGGCCGGGGACACGCACCATCGCATCGCCGTGGTTTCGTTTGACAGCACCCCGCGCCTGTTGCAGAACTTCACCTCGAATCCGCAGGCCGTCAGTACTGCGTTGCGGTCTGTGCGCCCAGGAGACGGGGGGGCGGCCATCCTCGACGCCGTCTGGTATGCCGTGGACATGCTGCAGGATGAGCCCAAACAGAACCAGCGCGCCATCCTGCTTATCAGCGAGACGCGGGACCATGGCAGCCGTACGCCGGTTCACGCCGTCATTCAGAAGATTAGTTCCAGCAACACGATTGTCTACAGCCTGACATTTTCCCCGGCGCGCACGGAAGTCCTGAACGATCTGAAGCATGGCGGTGGCAGTGGGATGGTAGGCGCCATTTTTATGGCAGTGCAGGCATTCCGGAAGAACACAGCAGCTGCCATTCCGGAGATGACGGGCGGAGAGTATCTGCGCTTCAATAATGGCAAGGGGCTGGATGGCAGGATCGGCCTGCTGGCCAACCAGGTGCATAACCGGTATATGCTGAGCTTTCAGCCCGAGGATCCCAAACCGGGGCTCCATGTCCTGAATGTGACTCTCAAGCAGGATATTGGAGCCAAGGTCCTGGCAAGAACGGACTACTGGGCAGAGGCTCCCGGCGGTTCCAGTACGGAAACGCCCGCCGATTCGCCAGAAGCGCAGCCGCCAGGAGTCAAGCCATGAATCTCGCGACTATTTGCTGTGCTGGCGCATCTTGCATACAGGAAGAAACATGAGCGAGGCCTTACTATTTTTCGTCCATTACGGGTACTGGGTCCTGTTCTTCTGGATATTGCTGGAGCAGCTTGGAATGCCGCTTCCCAGCACACCGGTCTTGCTGACGGCCGGCACCCTGAGTGCGACGCACTCCATGGATCTAACGGGAATACTGCTGTCCGTTCTGGCCAGTAGTTTAATAGCGGATTCTATCTGGTTTTTCATGGGTCGCCATTACGGCAGTGCTGTGACTCGCTGGATATGTAAGTTCTCTTTGGAGGCTGCCTCCTGCGTTCGCAAAACGGAAGACATGATTACAACGCGGGGGGCGGGGGCACTGGTCGTGGCAAAATTTGTTCCAGGCCTGAATCTAATGGCCGCTCCCCTGGCAGGACAGAGCAAGATGGAATATCGCTTTTTCCTGATTTATGACTCTGCCGGGACGCTTCTTTGGGGGACGTCCATTGTTCTGATAGGGAGATTTTTCGGCGATGCCATTCGCCGCAACGAGCATCTCCTGCATTGGATGAGCCGCTCTGCCTTTGGCGTATTCGTTCTTCTATTGATTAGCTTGCTGGTTGCAAAATTGTGGCGGCAACAAGCGTTTCTGCGTAAGGTCCGCACCATGCGCCTCGATCCGCAAGACCTGAAGGCCATGCTGGATCGCGGCGAAAATGTCTATATTGTGGATCTGCGCCATCCCCTGGACTATCTGCCGGATCCACGGGTTCTTCCCGGTGCTGTTCGGCTGTTGCCCAATGAACTGGTCAAGCGTAACTCTGACCTTCCGCGGGATCGCGACATTATCCTCTATTGCACCTGCCCAAGCGAAGCAACCAGCGCGAAGGTTGCTTTAACTATGCGGCGCCTGGGAATTAACAGGATACGTCCTCTGCGTGGTGGCTTCGACGAATGGAAGCAGCTAGGTTACCCGCTGATCGAGCTATCGGAAGAGCCGACGCACACTACGTTGTAACAGCCGGGTGGGGGTGCGAACGCTACGGGGCGTATAGCTCATCGTGTGTATGTATTTTTACCCCTATTCCTGTGCATTCATCCCTTATTTACATAGATTCAGTATTCTAGGCGGAACGAACGGGAGCATTTGGGACACGTCTGTGGACAGCAAAACAGCTGGGGATCAAGCAGTACAGGGCAGCGAGTCTCTCGGTTCTCCGGGCCTTGCAGCAACGCGATCATCAGGTGTGCGGGAATTTTTGAGTACGCGCGGCAACTCCGCGTTCTCTGATCGGTTTTTCAAGTTATTGATGCTGACTTGTGCCTTGTCAATTTTTCTTATTGTCCTGTTCATTCTGGCAGAACTTGTGTTGCAGTCGCGGATGACGATTGCCCGCTTTGGTTTGACATTTTTTTACCGTTCTGCCTGGAATCCTGTCAGCGGAGATTTCGGTGCGCGGCCGTTCATCTATGGGACCTTGGCTTCTTCTTTTATAGCGCTCTTTATTGCAGTTCCACTCTCCGTCAGCACAGCGGTCTTTATTACGGAGATGTGCCCTGGGCCTTTACGCCGCCCGCTTTCATTTCTTACGGAGCTGTTAGCTGCTATTCCCAGTGTGGTTTATGGTCTATGGGCCTTGGTGGTTCTGATACCGTTGTTGCGGTCAACCATCAATCCATTCCTGATGAAAACATTGGGTTGGACAGGTTTTTTCGCTGGCCCGGATTTTGGTGCCAGCATGTTTGCCGCAGGGATTGTACTGGCCATTATGATTCTGCCGATCATCTCTTCCATCACGCGGGAGGTCATGAGCACGGTACCGCAGAGCCAGCGTGAAGCAGCGTTGGCGCTGGGCGCCACGCGTTGGGAAATGATTCGAATCAGTGTGATTCCGAATGCACGCCTTGGAATTGTCGGTGGCATTATTCTTGGTCTGGGTCGCGCCCTAGGCGAGACGATAGCGGTGACGATGGTGATTGGGAACAGCCCGGATATTTCACGTTCCCTGCTGGCGCCCGGCTATACGATGGCCAGCGTGCTGGCGAACGAATTTACTGAGGCTACAACGGCCATATATCGGAGCGCGTTGATTGAGATAGGCTTGGCACTGTTTTTGGTGACGATCGTCGTGAATGCTCTGGCGCGGTTGTTGGTCTGGTCGGTAACGCGTGGGGCTCCGGCGAGGGTTGCATAGGAGTCTCGCAACGTACCGGCTGGAATAAAGGGTATAGAGAATGGCGCATAAAGCTCAAAATAGCGGACAGGCCTGGCGAAGATGGAAGAACCATCTGGCAACAGGAACGGCCGTGACCAGCACACTGATCGTGGTCGCACCGTTGCTCGCCATTTTTGGGTACCTCATCTACAAAGGCGCCAGCTCCTTGAATCTCGCTTTTTTTACACAGATTCCCAAGCCGGTCGGTGTACTCGGGGGTGGCATGTCAAATGCCATCGTTGGTTCAGGAGTGCTGCTGACAATTGCAAGTGTGATTGGAATTCCCATTGGCATTGCAGCCGGTGTTTATCTGGCGGAATATGGGCGTGGAACCAAGCTGTCGAATCTGGTTCGATTCACCGCAGACGTACTGAACGGCGTGCCATCCATTGTGATGGGGATTGCCGTATACGCGCTGATAGTTGTTCCGCAGAAGCAGTTCTCGGCATTTGCGGGTGGCGTTGCCCTGGGCATCATGATGGTGCCAACCGTCACACGAACCACGGAAGAAATGCTCCTGCTTGTGCCCCATGCTGTCCGGGAAGCAGCCCTCGGTTTGGGTGTACCGAATTGGCGCTCTATGATCTCCATCACCCTGAAGACTGCGTCCGCAGGTATCATCACCGGTTGCATGCTGGCCTTCGCCCGCGTGGCGGGCGAAACGGCGCCCCTGCTATTTACCGCCTTCGGCAATAGCGACCGAAGCGTGGCCTTGAATCAGCCGATTGCCGCATTGCCATTGCAGATTTATGTTTACGCTCTCTCTCCTTACAATGATTGGCACCGGCTGGCCTGGGCGGGTTCTCTGGTCTTAATCATTCTCATTGTTGTTTCTGTTTCGCTGGTTCGGTATGTAACTTCTCGTGGTGTGCTCAAGGGGGCAAGCTAGTGGGTGTTGGCATCGAAGTCAAAAATCTGAATGCCTGGTATGGCAGCACGCACACGCTGCACGATATCAGTCTCAACATCCCGGCCAACCATGCCACGGCCCTCATTGGGCCTTCCGGGTGTGGTAAGTCCACCTTTGTACGCTGCCTGAACCGTATGCATGAGACGAATCCGATTGCGCGCGTCACCGGAACGGTCAAAATCGGCGAGTTGGACATTTACAAAGATGTATCGCCCGTGGTCATCCGTAGACGCATTGGCATGGTTTTTCAGCGCCCGAATCCCTTTCCTACGATGTCCATTTATGACAATGTGGCGAGTGGCCTGCGGTTGAATGGCTTCCGCAATCGCAAGGCGCTGGATGAGATTGTCGAGCGATCGCTGCTACGTGCAGCTTTATGGGACGAAGTAAAGGACGACCTGAAGCGTAAGTCCGGCGCAAGCCTTTCCGGAGGCCAGCAGCAGCGTCTTTGCATTGCGCGTACCCTGGCTGTTGATCCTGAAGTGCTGCTGATGGATGAGCCCGCATCGGCGCTCGATCCAATTTCCACCGCGAAGATTGAGGATCTTATCTTCCAGTTAAAGTCCGAGTACACCATCGTCATTGTTACGCACAATATGCAGCAGGCTGCACGCGTCGCAGAAAGGACGGGGTTCTTTCTCAATGGCCTTATGGTTGAGTTCGATGCCACCACCAAAATCTTTACCAACCCCAGTGACAAGCGCACGGAAGATTACATTACAGGCAGGTTTGGATGACGCGTATCCGATTCCACCAGAATCTCGATGACCTGAAGGAAAAGCTGCTGGTAATGGCTGGTATGGCAGAACAGGCCATTCAGCGATCTATTGAGGCATATCGCGTCCGCGATGTTTCCATCTGCGATCTTGTCCAGCGCTCCGAACCTGCCATCAACCGCCAGGAACGCGAAATCGACCAGATGGCGCTCGATTTGTTGGCGATGGAACAGCCGATGGCCATCGATCTGCGATTCATTCTTGCCGTTATCAAAATCAATGCAGACGTCGAGCGTGTGGGAGACCAGGCCGTCAATATTGCCGAACGCGTGCGCGACCTGCAATCCATGCCGCCCGTGGACCTGCCTGTAGATATTCCCAAGCTCGCCTCGATGGCTGCTTCGATGGTGCGGCGCGCCTTGCAGGCATTTATTGATGCAGATGCCAGTCTTGCGGAGACTGTGTTGAGCATGGACGATCAGGTCGACCAGATGAATACCGATACTCATCGCACGCTCAGTAAGCTCATCCATGATCAGCCGAGTCTGACTCAACAGGCCATGAATGTTTTGCTGATTGCACGCAATCTGGAGCGTGTCGGCGACCATGCGACTAACATTGCAGAAGACGTCATCTTCTGGGTGAAGGGTGCTGATGTGCGCCATCACTTACGGGTGGGTAGTTAGTGCGGACCAACCCTAAACGCCTGTAGGCGCGTGCACTTCATCCATCCACCAGGTAATTTGCTGGAGCAATGGATAGTACAGGCCCAAATATATCTGCTGAAAGTTTGGATATGCTGCGCGAACAACTTCGGCATACACCTGCATCTGGCCAATATAGAGTTGCTTTTGGCCTTCAAGAAAAGCCGCTAGATGTTCTGTCCCATGCGCGGCAGTCTTAAAATCCACAATCCATAAGGCTCCGCTATCGGTGGAGCATGGTTCTTTTCCAGCGAGAAACATGCGATCCAGCCGTACCGAACGAACCGCTTTCTGAATGAGGGCCGTCAACGGAATCTCAAAGTCCGGCAACATGGAATCAGCGTTGGGGTGAGTTGCGAGTAACCATTGCGCCACAGGGTCGCGCGATACATCGATCAGGACACGTATGATGCGGTCCGCCGCTGTCCGGGCATCTTTTAGAGCGTATCCGCCCTGCAACATACGGAGCAACGCGGGCTCGTGCAGATGCTGTATCGCGCGTTCTACGGTATCCTTCGTGCCGTTTGTGCGCAAAATCTGCGCCAATGGCAGCATCAATGCGTGCACTGTGGTGCCGAACGTGCGTGCTTTCCAGGACCCTTCCGGTCGCAGGAATGCCGACGCTTGACCCACAGTTGCCGCATCCACTTGTTTCATAGAGACCGCCAACACATCGGAGGCAGGTGGACTCGGAAGCCATCCGGAAGGCAAACGGCGAAAATTCGACAGCGGGATTGTCTTTGCAATCGGGGTATCTGCTCCTGCAGCAACACGGAGCGCTACGCCAGCTTGAGGCTGCGTCGCTGGCTGCGGCATCGAAAGTATCCTGCCGGCAGGTGCAGGTATTTCCGTTACGATCACTGGCTGTTGTACGAAAATCCCTTCGGCAAATGGCCACGCAACGTGCAGCAGGGATCGCTTGTCGGGGATTGCAAGTTCACCGTGCTCGTTTTTTGCAAGGCTGCCAAATAGATGCAACTCCTTGCGCGCGCGCGTAGAAGCCACGTAGAGCAGACGTTTCGTTTCCGCTTCCGCTCTTTTTGCAATTCTTTTTTTAATCCAGCCGCCAATGGGTTCTTTCTCCTCCGATGCATGTTGGATTGGAGCTAGAAATATTTGCGATTCCTGCGTGTGTCCCGGGGACATCCGCAACTCCTGTGTCCACACCAGTAGCTTGGAATCATCATTCCCCGGAGTATTGTGCAGTCCTGGAAGTAGCACGACATCCCACTCTAGCCCCTTCGCCTTGTGCATCGTCAGCACTTCAACGGAGGCACCCCCGCTCGGAAGCGCACGCGCAAACAGCTTTTTCATGCGCTCTTCCACGCGCGCCGCTGTTATGGTGCCCCCTTCATTTTCAAGATTGCCCAGCATCTCAAGAAATTGATCGACAGCGGGAACATCGTCCGGTTGGATGCATGCAGGGCCGCCAAGTGCATGCCACGTGCGTTCCACAACGGTCGCAAGCTTCTCCGACGGCCCCAGCGAGCAGGCCTTTTCCATGGTTTCCCAAACACGCTCGGCACGAACGCGGCCATCTTCGGATAACAGTGCGAGGCGTGTACGCAGCAATTCAGAAACTGTCAACAGTTGAAATTGCGCATCATCGTTGCCGCACAATGTATTCAGGTCAGCCAGAGTCAGCCCACACCATGGAGCGCGCAGGACAGCCAGCCACGCGGTACGGTCGGCGGCGTGTAACAAGCACCGTGTGATGGCCAGCAAATCCAGCAATGGCTGTCGATCCGTCAATGTATCCATCTCAATGGCACGATAGGGAATCCTGCGTTCCTGCAGCGCCTTGAAAATCCATCCCGCATTCTTTTTTTTGCTCACAAGGATCGCAATGCTCGTTGCGCTACCGTTTCTTTTGTCCGCTGCGCGATATTGCTCAATCACATCGCAAAGGGTGCGTGCCTCAATGACCGAAGGATTCTGAGCACTCGGCGCATTGTTCGCGGCATTTTCCGTGGACGTTCTGTGTTTTGTGTAAATCAGCGGATGCCAATGCACACGCTCCACTTCTTCCTCTTTCATTGCAGCTACGGATGGTTCGAATCGAATGCCATCGTCGTTGTCTGTTCTTGAAAAAACCGCTGTAAAGTATTGGTTGGCCGTGTCTACCAGGCTTTGTTGCGATCGAAAATTGCTGGTCAAAAATATAGGCTGCAAAGGGATGCCCAGCATGCCTTCTCTTGCGCCGGCGAACAATGTAACTTCCGCCTGTCGGAAGCGATAGATGGATTGCTTCGGATCGCCGACAAGAAAGACCGTCTGGCTATATCCATCCCAGCTCTGCACCAGCAGGCGCAGCAGGTGGAATTGCGTAACGGATGTGTCCTGCATTTCGTCCACCAGCAAATGCCGCATGCGTGTACCGAGAGACAATGCAAGGCAGTTGGTGTCGTCCATCAGTGCCTGAATTGCTGCCAGCAGCAATTCAGTAAAGTCTGTCTTTCCCGTACGAGCGAAAGCAATCTTCAACTGGGCCAGTGCATGCCGCAGCAGTAGGAAGCTGGCACGCAGCACCTTTCGCTGTTGCTCTGTGTAACGCCTTGGAGGAAGTTGCTGCAGATCGCGCAGAGCGTGAAGAAGGTACTCATTCCCAGAAAGAGATTCCAGAAGCTTCTTCATTTCTGGTTTACGAGGACTTTTTGTATTGAATCCGAGCGCGATATCGACTCGCTTACGGAAAGCTCCATCGACAGTGAGCAAAAAATCAGCCACAGTCTTCCAATGCACTGCGTGTTCTGCGTCGAATGGCGGTATACGGGGCCACGAAAGACACGAAAGGTAAGGATTTTTCCTCTTCTCGACTTCCAATTCGCCAGCTGCATATTGAATCAGCGAGAAGACTTGTGCTGCAGTCTCAGCCCCGAGCGCATCACGCAGCGCTTCGCTCGCCAAGGCGTGAATTTGCTCTAATGGCTGTTCAAACGTTTCATACAAAATCTTGTCGAGGTCCTCATCTGAATTTTCGCCACCGATTGGAAGTACCGGCCCCCACTGGTCACGTGTGGCTAGAAGGTTTGCCAGCAACTGCGTGGCACGTTCAAAGCGGTTGTCGAGATGTAACAGCAGGGTTCGAATTGCATCGTTTAGTTTTCCGTCTGCTCCTCCCAGTTGCTTTAACACTGTGCTGGCGGCCGCCGAGTACAGTGCAGAGGCATCCTTCAATGGCTGCGTTCCTGCTCCCATGCGGGTGAGTATAGGTAGGCGTGTGACGATTTCATTGCAGAAAGAGTCAATGGTGCGAACATGCATTCGTTGCGGCTGGTGCAGCAAATTCCATCTTCTGTTGCGGCTGTTCTCCAGCGCAGTCATGGCAAGCTTTCGCGTGAACTGCTTGTGAGGAGTCAATGCATGCAGGTTATTCTTCTCCTCTGCATCGCGCAGCTCCTGCAGAATGCGATCTCGCATTTCCGATGCAGCCTTAAGCGTAAAAGTGATGGCAAGAATCTGTTCCGGCTCTTCCACCTGCGCCAGCAACTTCAAATAGCGTTGAATCAGTAGCTCAGTTTTTCCCGAGCCGGCAGACGCCTCCACAATAAAAGACTGCTCCGTGTCCAAGGCAGCCAGACGTTGTGGCGTATCCTCGGCTCTTCTCTCCGGCGCGGATTGTAAGGTTCGATCTTCCATGTCATGCATACGCTATCGTCTGCCAGCGGATTCTTTATTAGCAGCACTATTGCTCGATTTATGTTTCCTGGCCTGCAGTTGTTTCTTCCTCTATGGTTTCTTCATCATCTTCTTCCGGCGGGAGTTGTGCTTCCACAATGCGACATAGAGTTTTCTGAGTGCAATATTTACAGGTTGTTCCGGGAACTTTTGGATCGACGGATGCTTCGCCCGAGTGAAAATCCTCTGCTAGTAACCGTAAAGTGTGTTCCCAGGTATCAATCTGTGCCAGCATCTCTTCTTGCGTATTTAGGATGGGGGTGCGCTTCGAATTCTTTGGATCAACTATTGAGAATGTCTGCGGCAAGGAATGGACAATTTTGAACATCACCTGTTTCGCCTGAAGACTGGCAATCGCCGTTCCGCGCAGTGATTCATCGGGCGAGAGCCGATCACGCATCAGCACGGCATAGGCAGGAAGCTGCGGCTCATCCGGACGGTCTCCATCGCAGGCAGATGGCTTTACGGAACCCATCTTGTAATCCATCAGCGCAAGGCCTCCGTCCACGTTGTCGATACGATCGATCCTGCTGTCGAACAACAAGCCGCCAATCGAAGCATCGCGAATACTTTTCTCACATGCAGCGACGGAAAAATCAGGCCGCCGTTCCTCAATATCCAGCCATTCCAGTAAACGGTTGCAAAGTCGTTCTGCTTCCGTCGACAGCAATGCTTTTTCCAGAGAATCGTGAGCCGCGAATTTGCTGAGTGCCTGCTCTATACATGAATCGAGGATTCTCCGGCGTTGCTCGGTGGAAAGCGTGCGAAGAGTGGTTTGATTTTTGACCTGGCTCCAGAATTTCCCCAGCACCTCATGCAATGCGCTGCCTTGTGCGCTGGCTGCGAGCCCAACGGATGGATCCTCGATTGCAGCAGCTGCAAGACGCAACTCCGCAAACGCTTTAAATGGGCATGCCGCCTGTTGCTTCAAAAAGTTGACACCTTGCCGAACCTTTGCGTTATGGAAAGGAATGGATAGCTCACTCTCGACAAGAACAGTTTTTGCGGTTTCTTGAGAGTCAGTCCTGGCAATCAGTTCGGGCAGCCAAGCGTGCGCCTGGATCGCTATGTTGTCGGGGAACAAATCCTGCAGGATCGGTGAGATCCGTACAGCAATACTTGGTTTGCGCGTTGCACTGGATTCTTCCGTATCATCTTCTAGCGCAAAGCTGAACACGACATGCCCACTGGCGGCAAGAATTCGCTCCGTGACATCGCGGGAGAATTCATAATCCGCTTGCATATCAGCATGAGGCATTTTGGCCTGCCGTTGTAAGGGCCACGGAATCCAAGGCTGCGCCTGGCCGCGCGCTGGCCACGCATTGGCCGATGCGTTTAGAAACCAGACAGCGTCGAACGTCAATCCAGCAGATTCCGAGATGCCCATAATCTGCACCGGTGCGTCCTGCGTTTCCTTGGCATAGATGGTCCGTGCAGTGGCATCCTTTAATATTTCCAGCATCTGCGGAAAGGAGACAGGCGCGGTGATGGCGTCCAACATGGAGAGCTCGTCAAGCAGGTATGTCCATCGCTCAAGCAATTGAAAATCTGCACTGTTTTTGGTTTGTAGAACGGTCCAGTCTGCAGCGTGCAACAATTGGTCAATGATTTCGCGCCACTCTGCACATGTGCGTCGCGTTTTCTCAGAAGATTTTCCAGCGAGAATGCCGGCATTTCTGGCCACGGCGGCAAGATTGTTCATGCTTTGTTGCAAAGGGCGGATGTCGGTAGCATGATGCTCTCTTAATCGACGCAGCAGCCAGAAAAAATCAGGCTCTCCACCAAGAAGCTGCGGATTTTTTCTTAAGGAAACATCCAAACGCGCGCGTGCTTCCTGTGTTCCACCTCCGATGTATCCGGTAACAAGCAAAGATGACGCATCTTCGAAAGAGATTGGTTGCGTTAACCAGCGCAGTATCTGCTGTGCGGACTGAACCTGCAGTAACTGGCTGAGCGGTGTGCCCAAGGTGAACTCATAGGGGAGTCGCTGCGCATTTACGTGAATATCCAGTGTCGATGGAGCCAGAACTCTACGGAATATCCGATCGATTGTGCCCCTTGACTCTGTTATTGAGGGTGTTAATACACCAACACGTGCACCGGGATTTTGCAGGAGTTGTCTGCGAATCCAATGGGCAACGGCATACAATTCCTCTTCGTTTGTGTCAGCTGCAATCACGACAGGAGCAGCCTTCACAGATTGCTCTGGAGTGAGCCGAACTGGAGAGATCGCACATCCCATTTGCTGCAGTTTCTGCAGTAACCTCTGCTGGTCCGGCGTTATGCGGTCAAACCCCACAAGGAATATTTCGCTTGGCAAAGGCAGATCGATCTTTTCAAGATTTCCTTCCAGACTGCGCGCCAACGCAGAAGGATAAAGAAATCCCCGTCTTCTGCATTGCTCCTGAAACGTCTTCAACCAGCTCAAAAACGCTTGTGCGTCTCTGCCGGAGGCTGCGTGCTCCAGTTCCTTGTTCGATATGCAATACTCCTCAAGCAGTTGTTGAGAAGACTGTGCTAACTCAGCCATAGAGTCGGAGTGCCATATCTGGCTGCTTTCGGCGTCCTTCCCGGAACGAATAACTTCCTGCCACAATCGATGTTCCTGCGCAGAGGTCAAAAGTGCCTGCTTCGTTCCGCCAGACATTAATAGCGCATTCCACATCTCTTCCAACCATGCATCCCAGGTATGTATCTGCGGAGTTGGCCAAGCTGTCTTGTTCCTTTGCTGCTGCCAAAGACTGTGATGGATTCGCAATATGCGAGCAGCCCGCGGATTGCTGGTGACGACAAACAGTGATTGCGATGGATCGTCCAAGAGAGAAAATAGCGCTCCTTCGGTCATCGCACGTGTCGTCGGCAGATTGCCTGGCATGGAAACTTTATACGCGATACTGCCCACAGAAAACGAACTCTCTTCCTGCAGTCCTGTTAAACTCATAACGTGAGACGCATAGCAGCGACGCTTCTGCTGTTTCTGACCGGCATTCTGCCGTTGCAGCCGCTCGTCTCGCAGGCTGAGGCACAGGCCAGCCTCCCCGCCTGTTGCCGCACTCATGGCAAACACCACTGCATGATGAGAATGCAGTTGGCCTTTCGCACCGACGGGCCAGCGTCCTGGACGCCGCAGCCATGCCCATACTCCCGCCTGCATCACGCTGTCACGACTTCTACTACATGGATGGGTGCGTCTACAGGCAATGTGTGGCATCAGGCTGCCGCTCAACCTGTCTATGCCATTTCCCTTCATCTTTCCACTACCCGAAACCATCTTCACCGCATTCCGCGCGGTCCTCCCATCGTTGTCTTTTAAGCTCCTCATTTCATATGTACGGCTGCGCCGTCGATGATAGATGGCATCTGCTTCCGTGCAGGCACAGGATCCGATGGTTTTGCATTGTCACGCAAGGTGACAAGGAGGCTGTTTTGCGTACGTTCTGGAAGGTCACATATTTCGTGTTTGCTTTGTTTTTCATCGGGGTTGCTTCAGGGCATGCCACGGTGTTTGGAGAACTGCGAGGGATTGTTCATGATCCGCAGCACCGACCTATTGCGAATGCCCAGATTACGATTGCTGCGGCGCATTCCAGTTTTTCCCAAACAACACGCAGCAATCGTGACGGCTATTTTTCTTTGCTCACTTTGCCGTTAGGCGATTACAAAATCACTGTTACTAGTTCTGGTTTTGAAACACTCCAGCAGATCATCACCGTTGCCTCGGATAGCTCGCCCATTCTGCACTTCGAACTGCAAGTCGGCAGTGTGCAGCAGTCCGTGAAGGTGACCTCGCAGGCAGAGGTTGTCAACTCTAATTCCGTCACGCCCACAACAACCATTGATCGTATCGATATCGCTCAAACGCCGGGTGCGGATCGTACGAACAGCATGGCAATGGTCACGAACTATGTCCCTGGTGCTTACATCACGCATGACATGTTGCATATGCGTGGTGGGCACCAGGTAAGTTGGGAGATCGATGGCGTTGAGATTCCCAATACCAACATCGCTAGCAATCTTGGCGCGCAAATCGATCCCAAAGACATCGACTATATCGAAGTGCAGCGGGGTAGTTACAACGCAGATGTGGGCGATCGCACCTATGGCGTTTTTGACGTTGTGCCTCGCACCGGATTTGAACGGGATAATCAGGCTGAACTGGTTACTAGTGTGGGCAGCTATTACCAGACCAATGATCAGCTCAATTTTGGCAGCCACACGGAAAAGTTCGCCTACTATGCCAGCCTCAATGGGAATCGCAGCGACTACGGCTTGCAGCCGCCAATAGCCCAGACGTATCACGATGCATCCAATGGCTATGGTGGTTTTTCGTCTTTTATCTACAACCGCACGTCGCAGGATCAGTTTCGCCTTGTAACGCAATTGCGCACGGACTACTTCCAAATTCCTTATGATCCCAACCCGAACAGTCCGGAGAACCAACAGTACGATTCCAGTGGATTGCGTGACGGCCAGCATGAGACCGATGGGCTGGTTGCTTTTTCCTGGGTACACACTTTCAACGCAACCACACTTTTGCAACTATCGCCTTTCTACCACTACAACAGCGCGAACTACGAACCGAGCCCGAACGATTTTCCAGTTGCAACTACGTCGGATCGCGCCTCTAATTATGGAGGCCTACAAACCTCCATCACCACCCAGATTGCGAACAACACGCTCGAAGCAGGCTTTTACTCTTTTGGCCAGCACGATAGCTATCTCTTTGGTTCTATCTTTAACGATGGCAGTAATCCCAATTTCTCGATCGGCGACGGCGCAGCCGGTGGTTTGACGGAAGAATATATTTCCGACAACTACAAGGCCACATCATGGCTCACGCTCATTGCCGGATTGCGCGCATCGCAATTTAAGGCCAGCTTTACAGAAATTGAAAACAGTCCGCGCTTTGGGATTGCTGTGCGCATTCCGAGAATCAATTGGGTCTTTCGGGGGTTCTATGGGCGCTTTTATCAGGCGCCTCCATTGCTTACTGCGGCAGGTCCCCTCATCGATTATGCCAACAGCACGAACACGAGCTTCAGTCCTCTGCATGGAGAACGTGACGAAGAGCATCAGTTTGGCGTGCAAATTCCATTTCGCGGATGGTTGCTGGATGCGGACACATTCCAGACGCGCGCTAACAACTTTCTGGATCACTCCAACGTTGGGGAGTCTAATATCTTCTTCCCCGTCACCGTGGATGGTGCGCTCATCCAGGCATGGGAGCTGACAATCCACTCACCGACATTGTGGCGGCTTGGTCAGGCGCATCTTGCATATTCCAATCAGATCGCGCAGCAAAGAGGCCCCATTACTGGTGGACTTATTTGTTATCCCATTAGTTCGCCACAGTGTGCAGTTGGTTTTAACTACATCCCGCTCGACCACGACCAGAGAAACACGCTCAATGTTGGCTTTGATGCAACACTTCCATGGCGTGCCTATGGCTCGGCCAACATCTACTATGGCTCCGGCTTTACCAATGGAGACCCAAACGCGCAGTATCCTGGCAACTACCTGCCCCACGATACGTCTGTGAACCTTGCGCTCGGCAAAAGATTTGGCGAGAGTACAACGGTTTCAGTGGATGCAACGAATGTATCCAATCGACGCGTGTTGCTCGATAATAGTTTGACCTTCGGCGGCTTTCACTACAACGACCCGCGGCAGATCTATGGTGAAGTTCGCTATCGCTTCCACTACGGTCAATTGTTCCGCAAATAGGAGATGCAGATAGGATAACCACGATGCGTAATCAACAAGGTCGTCGTACAAAAGCAGCAGAATTTATTCTGCTGCTTTTGGTCTCCATCGTTATTGCGAATGGCATTGTCGGATGTCGTACATTGCCGAAGGGAAAAGCGTCCGCCGGCGCATCTTCATCCTCAAGCAAGGTGTATGCCGTGCGCGGTGTGATCGTTGCTGTCGATGCGCCGAAAGGGCAGATTACCCTGACGAACGAAAATATCCCGGGTTTTATGGGGCCGATGACGATGCCATATACGCTGGCAAATGCTTCGGTAGCGACAGCGCTGCATCCAGGCGACAAAATCACGGCGCAACTGACCGTCGGCGATACCAATGCTACGCTGGATCAAATAGATATTTTGCAGCAGGCCAAACTCGACTACGTCCCAACGAAGCAATATCACATTCCGCAAGCCGGGGATTTGGTGCCGGATTTTGCACTGCTCAACCAGAGCGGTCGCCGCATCCATTTCGATCAGTATCGCGGCAAGGTGCTTCTGGTCACCTTCATCTACACGCGCTGCCCATTGTCGAACTACTGTCCTTTGATGAGTCGCAACTTTGCTGCTCTCGACAAAATGCTGGCGGTAGACCCCAGGCTCTATGCGAAAACACACCTTCTCAGCATCAGTTTTGACCCCAGTTACGATACACCAGCCGTTCTGCGCAGCTATGGAGGCGCCTACACAGGCCGTTACAGCAAGGAAACCTTCCAGCATTGGGATTTTGCTGCACCGAATCGCAAGGACCTTGCATCTGTATTGGAGTGGTTTGGTGTCGGGGTTACGCCCGGACCGGGAAAAACGCTCGCGCATTCGCTTTCTACGGCAGTGATTGGTCCGGATGGGAAAATTCGCAACTGGTATCACTCGAATGATTGGACTCCACAGCAGCTCTTCGCGAATGTAAAGCAGGCGCTGCAGCCTGTAACCAGGAAGGCGCAGCATGGATAATGCATGGTCGTAATTGTGATGGGAGTTACCGGGACTGGCAAAACTACGGTTGGGAAAGCTGTAGCTGAGCAGTTGCACTGGCAATTTGCCGATGCGGACGATTTTCACTCCAAAGAAAATCGTGCAAAGATGCACGCCGGAATTGCATTGCAGGATGAAGACCGCAAACCCTGGCTTGAAAGTTTGCATGCCCAAATCCTCCGCTGGCAACAGCAGGGAACCAATGCCGTACTGGCGTGTTCGGCATTGAAGCAGCAATATCGCGACACGTTAGCCGCAGGAACCCAGCCCGACGCTGTGCGCTATATCTTTCTCGATGGGCCCGAAGCCGTGATCCAGCAGCGTCTGCAGCAACGCCACGGACACTATATGCCTTCGGCGCTCTTACCCAGTCAGCTGGCGGCATTAGAGCCGCCATCGGATGCATACCGCGTTTCTATTGAGCCAGGTGTTTCCGTCATAGTGAAAGAGATCGTCGCATGGCTCGGCGTGGCAGACTATGCTGAAGGGAAAGAGAAAGCATAGGAGGCGAATCATCGTGGCGAAAACCACATTATTTTTTGCAGCAGTCCTTATCGTCCTTGGCTTGGCATTTTTTGTTGCTACCGGCAGCCATGCGCCCACGGCATTGATTCCGACGTTTTTCGGAGTGGCGCTCGGCATTCTTGGTCTTCTGGCAAACACGGAGAACAGCAAACGCCGCATGCTGTTTATGCACATCGCTGTTACCATCGGCCTGCTGGGATTTTTGTTTCCCGGTTTCCGCGCCGCGGGCGACATCATCAAATTGTTGCGAAACCAGACAGTGCTCCGTCCAATTGCCATGTGGGAAGAACTGGCCATGGCGTTGATCTGTCTGATCTTTGTTCTGATGTGTGTGCGTTCGTTCATCACAGCACGCCGCGCACGAACATGAACTTTCCGCAAAAGATATAAAGAGGACCGATGTCGATACGACCAGCATGGGTAGGAGCAGGAACGCGCAGCGGACGCAAGTCAGAGTCTGCGGGTGGCCGCGTGAGCGCAGAGCCGACGAAGAAGAAACCCGAGCTGCGCAAAGTGTTGCCGGAAATCTGGGAACTGGTTCGTCCGCGCCGATGGATCCTTGCTTTGGGCATGGTCCTGATGGTGATCAACCGCGTCTCGGGCCTGGCGCTGCCATTCTCCAGCCGGTATCTGGTCGACGGCGTCATGCGTCACCATCGTGTCGGGCTGCTGCCTTGGATCGTCGGTGCTGTTCTCATCGCAACCACCATTCAGGGCATTACTTCTTATGGGCTAACGCAGTTATTGTCGAAAGCGGCGCAGCGGCTGATTGCAGAGCTACGAGTTCGAGTGCAGCAGCACATAGGCCGCCTGCCCGTTGCTTTCTATGATGCCAATCGATCCGGCACGCTCGTATCGCGCATCATGAGTGACGTAGAAGGTGTGCGCAACCTGGTTGGCACCGGCCTCGTGGATTTCATCGGCGGCCTGCTGACAGCAGCGATTTCCTTCGTTGTGCTCATGCGCATCAGTCCGATGATGACGCTGTTGGCTTTCGCCGTTGTCGTTTCTTTCGCGGTCGTTCTGCAGTTTGCCTTCCGGACCATTCGCCCCATCTTCAGAGAACGCGCCAAGATCAACGCAGAGGTGACCGGAAGACTGACGGAATCTCTGGGCGGTGTGCGCGTAGTGAAGGGCTATCACGCAGAAGAACGGGAAGCGGGCGTCTTTGCAGGTGGTGTGCTGCGCCTGCTGGAGAATGTTATTCGTAGCATGACGGCACAATCCGTTATGAGTCTTGCCTCGACTGTCTTGCTGGGCCTTGTAGGCGCACTTGTCATGTACTTCGGCGCGCATATGGTCTCGGACAACAAAATGACCATCGGCGGCTATGTGGAATACATCTCGTTTCTTGCTTTTCTGATTGCGCCGATTGTGCAGGTAGTGGCCATCGGCACGCAATTGACGGAAGCGATGGCAGGGCTCGATCGTACCAGCGAGATTCTTTCGGAGAAGGATGAAGAGCAGGACCCGCGCCGAACCGTTTCTCTCGGCACCATTCGCGGAGAGGTGGCGTTTGAGGATGTCTCCTTTGCCTACGATCCGGAGAAGCCGGTACTGCATGGCATCTCGCTGGACGCGCAACCCGGAACTGTCACAGCGCTTGTCGGCCCATCGGGTTCCGGAAAGTCCACCATCATCAGTCTGATCTGCGCCTTCCACACGCCCGATAGTGGCCGTTTGCTGATTGACGGTATCGATCTGTCAACCGTGCGTCTCAGCGACTACCGCACGCAATTGGGCGTCGTGTTGCAGGAATCGTTTTTGTTTGACGGCACGATCCGCGAAAATGTGCAGTTTTCGCGCCCGCAGGCAACCGACCAGCAGGTACTCGAAGCCTGCCGCATTGCCCGTGTCGATGAATTTGCGGAGCGCTTTCCCGAGGGATACGAAACCATTGTTGGAGAGCGAGGTGTCAAGCTCTCCGGTGGTCAGCGCCAGCGTATTTCCATCGCTCGCGCCATTCTTGCCAACCCGCGCATTTTGATTCTTGATGAAGCAACGTCGAGCCTAGATTCCGAGAGCGAGGCCCTCATCCAGGAAGGCCTTGCCTATCTGATGCAGGGACGAACCACGTTCGTCATCGCGCACCGGCTTTCGACCATTCGCCGTGCTGATCAAATTCTTGTGGTCGAAGCCGGACGCATTGTGGAACGCGGCAATCATGCCGAGCTGTATGCTGCGCATGGCCGCTATTGGGATCTATACACACGCCAGCATGGCCTGGAGGCCAACTTGTTTCTTGCACCGGGCGAAGGCGACGCCATCCCCGAGCAGGAGAACAATGGCCCCGACGGCAAGGGTGGCGATCTCAGCTTTTCGCAAGCACTTCGAGGTGTCCGTTAAGGCGAACGCTACAGTTCCTCTACGCCCAGCTGCCACAATAGAAATGCGTAGTCAAAGGCGATCTCCTTCAGATAGTCATACCGGCCGGAAGCGCCTCCGTGGCCTGCCGCCATGTTGGTATGCAGCAGCAGCAGCGTGTCACTTTGCTTGAGCGTGCGCAATTTCGCGACATATTTTGCAGGCTCCCAGTACATCACCTGGCTGTCGTTCAAGGAAGTCTTCATCAACATGGCCGGATAGTGTGTCGCTCTCAGGTTGTCATAAGGCGAGTAAGAAAGCATGTATTCGAACGCAGCTTTCTCGTTTGGATTGCCCCACTCTTCATACTCCGGCACTGTGAGCGGCAGGGATGCATCGAGCATCGTGTTCATTACGTCCACAAAGGGCACATGCGATAGCACCACATGAAAAAGGTCAGGGCGCCTGTTCACGACCGCACCCATCAACAGGCCACCGGCGCTGCCACCTTCAATGGCGACTTTCCCGGCTGCAGCGTATCCCTGCGCCAATAAATATTCGATGGCGTGAATGAAATCTGTAAACGTGTTGTGTTTTTCCATCATGCGGCCGGCATCGTGCCACGGTTTCCCCATTTCTCCGCCGCCGCGAATGTGCGCATAGGCCAGCACCAGCCCGCGATCCAGTAAGCTCAACCGGTTGGAGCTGAATCCAATCGGCAAAGAGTAGCCATAGGAGCCATATCCGTAGACATACAGCGGATTGGTTCCCGATATGAAGCGATCTTTGCGATACACCAGAGAAACCGGCACCTGCGTGCCGTCGGCCGTTGTGGCAAAAACACGCTCCGAGGCATACAGGGACCGGTCAAAGCCGCCCGGAACTTCGACTTGTTTCAGCAGCAGGCTCTCTGCAGTGGACACATCGTATTGATAGATCGAAGCAGGCGTAATGAGAGATTGATAGTTGTAGCGAAAGGTTTTTGTATCGAACTCGTGATTAATGTCCGGTGCCGCGCGATAGGCCGGCTCAGGGAAAACGATCTCCTGCGGAGGCCGTTTTCCCGTCAGGTCAAACACGCGCATGTGCGGCAGGCCTTGGACGCGCTCACATATCACGTTGAAGTCGCGAAACAGGTCGAAATCCTCGAGCATGATTTCTGCGCGATGCGGCAGAATCTCCGTCCAGTTCTCTTTACCACAATTTGCTACGAGAGTTGTGACCAGGCGAAAATTGCGTCCCGTATCGTTGACTCGGATGTAAAACATCCCCTCGCGGTGATCTGCGTAGTATTCGATGTTGTCGCGCCGTGGTTCAATGCAGTGGAAGCTGCCTACAGGTGTATCGGCAGGGAGAAACCACTGTTCGCTTGTGGTGTGGCTGGAACTTTCCAGCAATAGATACGCGCCATCCCGGGTTCGTCCCATGCCAACATTGAATCGCTCATCCGCGTCTTCGTACACCAGGACGTCCTTTGTGTCCGCGCCATCGGCCCTATGCCTGTAGAGTTGATACTGGCGTTTCGTTTCCTCATCTTCCACGGTATAGAAAAGTGTTTGGTTGTCCGCAGCCCAGGCAACGGAGCCGACACGTTCCGCGATGGCCTCTATCGTTTTCCCGCTGCGCAGGTCTTTGATGGCAAGCGTGTATTGGCGAAAACCCGTATTGTCCGTGGTGTAGGCCAGCAGATTGCCATCGTCGGAAATCGTAGACATACCGATCGACATGAAGGCCTGTCCTTTCGCCAGCATGTTCACATCCAGCAGAATCTCCTCATTTGGAAAACTGTTCTTTGGCGGCATCGGTGGAAGCGAATTTTTATCATCGGATGCAGGGATGCGACACATGATTGGATACTGCTGTCCCTCCACAATGCGGGAATAGTAGTAGAAATTGTCTTTGCGGTAGGGCACAGACACATCCGTTTGTTGGATATGGCTCAGCATCTCTGCATAGAGCGTGTCGGTTAACGATGCGGCTGGCTCCATCACGGCTGCGGTGTAGGTGTTCTCCGCCTCCAGATACGCGGTTACTTCGGGACTCTGCTTGTTTCGCAGCCACGCGTAATCGTCGACCAGCGTATGTCCGTGGAGTTGCATCAGCTGGGTCTCTTTGCGTGCGACAGGAGGACGTAGATTTGTTCTAGGCGGCATGCAATCCATCTCTATCTCAATATAGGGGTATAACGCACTCTCCGGGAAACATGTAGCCATGTTTCAGACTCTAAGGGGAGAGAGAAACAAATTCCCACCCTCGCGGATAAAATTCTCAGAGGCTGATTCGAGTTGATATGGTTTGTTGCTTAAAGAAGAGTGTATGCGCCGGATAAGGATATCCCACGTTGCTATCGGATGCTTTTTGCTGATTGCCGGCATTGCGGGTGCGCAAAGTCGGCAGGCGCAAACGCAGCCGGTGGGAGCGCCTGAGCTTGTCGTCCAAGCCCAGCTCGTGCGACAGGCCCAGCAAGTGCATATTCCCGTGAATGTCTTCCATGCCGATACGTCCCCCGCGGGAAGCCTGACCACCAGTGACTTCCAGCTTTCTGTCGATGGCAAACCGCAAACCTTTCAACTCGCACGATCCGGGGAGAACCTAGCCTCAAACAGCGCTCCAGACAGCACCCCAGGCAATAACCAAGCGGGTCACGCTGCTAGCCATCTCAATCTGCTTCTCCTGCTGCCAAATTCACGCATCGGGCGGCGTAAGGCCGTGCTCAAGCAGGCGATTCGCTATTTCAACGGCATTTCCAGCCTTCATGATTGGAACGTCTCCATTTTCGACGATAGTGGCCATCAATCCGCGTACACATCCAATATCGTTCAACTGCGCAAAGACCTGCATGCTGTAGAGAAGCTGGATCCTGACAACTTTGCAGACAATCCAGTCTCCTGGCGGGACAACGCAATTTTCAGTATCGAGAATATGCGCCAATTGCCCGGCAGGCGTGTTGCTATTGCATTGGGCGATGTATTTCATCAAGCTGCCATGGACGAAGATTCTCATATTTTCAGTGCCTTCGACGCAGTCGGCGTGGCAGATGCAGGCAGATTTTCCGGTGCAGTCGTATACGCCAGCGAGAATTTCAAAAAGGGCATCCCTGCGGATGAACTTGCACCCCGCAATCACGTCGCGGGTACAGGTCCGTGGATTCTGCTGAATAGGCAGAACCGTGTGGAAGGATGGATGACAACATCCTTTCTCAAGGCTGTTCAGATGGTTCAGCAGACGCAAAGCGCCAGCTATGATCTGCAGATAACCCTGACTCCGCAGCAGATGGATGGGCGTCCCCATCGGATCTCCGTCCGTCTTCTCGACTCAAAATTATTGTGGAGTGCCCCGCCCTTTTTTGTTGCTCCTGATCTTTCCCAGATCAAAATCCTGGCATCGGCTCCAGAGTATTTGCGAAACGCCCTGCACAGTCCAATTTCCTCTTCGTCACTGAACATCGTTCCGCGTCTGGATTATTTTCCTCAGGCAAGTAAATCGGAAGGCACACAGGTCGTCAGTCTAAGTTTCTACTGGAACAAACCGACACCGCCGCCGCGGCAACTGCAACTGCTGGGAGAAGTGACCAATACCAACTTTGGATACAAGCAAAGTGTATTTCGGGACACTGTCCCCTGGAACCAGTCGAATTCTGTCTGGAAATTGATGGTCACGGTGATTCCGGGTTCATATATTTTGCGCGTAGCTGCTGCCGATAACAGTGGCAAAATTGTTACTTCCGAGGCCTATCCCTTCACCGTCGATCCAATTCACGGCGAACAGGTGCTGATCAGTTCTCTGGTGGTAGGAAAAACATGCCGGTTCGTCCCCCCCGTGGCCCCAGGACAGCAAAAGGCTGCTGCGCCCATCAATGTTCTGCAAGCGGGGCATTGTCTGGTGGAACCAGATCCGATAGGAGATTTTTCTCCGCAGGAAGTGGTTTGGACGCTCGTTCGCATGACGCCTACAGGCCGATTCAAGTCGAATCCAACCAGTGTCTGGGTGGGCAGTCTAACGATCCGCAATGCGAATGGAAAATTCGAAGCGGAACAGCCCGTCCATTGGATGAATGGGGGCAATGGGAGCTATGTTGCCAGCGCCGCTTTCCCGCTGGCCAGCGACAAGCTGAAAGACGGCAAGTATGCCGTGGTACTGGAATTACGAGGACCAGGATTAGGGGATGAATTTGAAGAGGTTTCACCCTTCATCGTCTACGGAGCCTACCGGCATGCCAAAGCAGGTAAGCCCCAAAAATAGAACAACCGGATAGCGTTGTAAGCGTCCGTTGGCAGTTAGGTTTCTAGCCTCGTATCCTTAGCTGCTGATTGTGGGTGAATACACGTCGCGGTACCAAGTACGTTGCCGTCAGACAGCTGAGGCCGCCAGCAGTAAAGATCATGCTCAATATCACGAATTGATACAACGCAGCATATACAGGTGAAGATCCGGAAAGTATCATTCCGGCCATAATGCCAGGAATCCAAACAATGCCCAGTGAGCGCAGATTGTCCGTGGCCGGAATCAGACTGGCATGGAAGGCAGCCCGCAAATAAGGGGACACAGCAGTGTCGGTGGAGGCGCCCAACGCCAGTGCAGATTCAATCTCTCCTGTATGGCTGCGCAACTCACCCAGAAAACGGTTCAGAAATAAGGATTGGATATTCATATTTTGAGCAATCACCATACTGCCCACGGGAACCAGCATTCGAATATCCGGCGTAATGATGCCAAGCAGTGTCATCACGGCGATGACCACACCTGCGCCCGCTGCAAGACAGATAAGCGAAAGTGTGTAGGTTTCCGGAATCTCACGGGCACGACGCCGCACGATATTGGCCGCCATCAGAATCATCCCCACAAGCAGCGGCAAGGCCGTCCACCACGGGCCGCGTAGCAGGACTGCCAGCAAAAAGCCGATCAGCAGAATCTGCACCAGCCCGCGCAGCAATGCCAACGGAATCTCCCGCTGCATGGGCGCACCCCGGCGGCTGGCGAGGATCGCCACAAGGATTGCAGTAATTGCAACCACGACTGCTTGCGCCAGGCCCAGGCTCAATTCCGTATGGAAGAGTAATTTAAGCATCTATCAATTCCTTCAGTGTCTCCGGCTGTCCGAAGGCGACTTGGCGACCAGCTTCCAGCAGTACTGCCAGGTCTGCGACACGGCGTGCTTGCGCACGGTCGTGCGTCACCCATACGCAGGTCAGATGCCGCGCATGGACAAGGGAAGACAAGAGGCTTTCCACCGCTTGTTTGGAAACATCATCCAGCGCTGAAGTGGGTTCGTCGAGTAAGAGCACCTCAGGGTCATTGGCCAAAGCGCGCGCGATAGCGACCCGTTGGCTTTCTCCGCCGGAAAGCGTCCGGGCATCTTGGCTTCCATAATTCGCCAGCCCAACTTGTTCCAGCAGGGTATCTGTTTGCAACTGGCTCAGAGAAACTCCGCGTTGCGCCGGGCCATACTGAATGTTAAAAGCGACCGTGCCTGGAAATAAGTAAGGCCGTTGCATTACCATCCCCATGTGCCGACGCAGTTCCTGAGGCGGTATGGGACGATAATCCTGTCCATCCAGCAGCACCGTACCAGAAGTCGGTTCATCCAGCCGATTCAGCATTCGCAGCAGAGAGGTTTTGCCAGCTCCACTTGGCCCCAGAATGGCCAGCACCAGTCCTCGCTCCAGTTGGAACGTAATGTCCTGCACCAGCGCCCGGGCGGAGCCAGCAACTGACACGGTACGCGTCAGTTGGGCACATTCCACTGCTGGCAGTTTCATCCTAAATGGCTCTTTTCTATAGATTTAGGCATAGTAGCCGGACGCAGGAGACATCTCCTTAAGATTTGTCGTCTAACTTAAGTGTAGTGCTCGTTGCACGACAGAAATTTCAAACAAGCAGGAAGGCATGTATGAAAAGAAATTCTATCTGGCTACAGAATATTGTCGGCATGGTTGTCCTGGCTGGATGCTTGGCCGCAGCGCCGGCCCTGGCGCAGATGAATGAGGGGATGGGAATGCCATCCAACATGGGCACCCAGGGGCAGATGCAAAGGCCCGGTCAGCCGCAGATGCCAGGCAATAATATGCCGGGCCAACAGAACAACATGAACAGTATGGTCGACCAGAGTTTTCTGCGCGGGGTATCGCAAAATGCGCAGATTGAAACGAACCTCAGCCAAATGGCAATAAAAAATTCCAGCAACGACAACGTCAAGAAACTGGCGCAGCAAGTAATTCTGGATCACCAGCAGATGTCGAGTGAGTTGTCGGATGCCGCCAATCGGCGCAATATACCGTTGTCCGACAATCTTCCGGGCCATGTGCGCAAGGACGAAAAAAAGATGCAGGCCTTGTCCGGAAACGACTTTGACCAGGCATATTTAAAGGAACTCGACCGCTATGTGAAAGACGATCAGAGTCGCGCAGAAAGCGTGGAAAGCGCCACAAATTCTCCGGATATGCGCCAGTTGACGATGGAAGTACAAAGTATGGCGCAGAATCATACTCACGAGATTGCGGAAGTGGCGAAGGCGGAGAACTTGTCGCTCAAATAGAGAGATTTCGCGGGTCAATGGTCGCATGTCCGGGACGTCAATCTTTTAAAGCCGACACAATGCAGAAGCCGTACAATCAACCTAGATATGCCCGACCTTTTTAAGCCTGCCACCTTTGCCGTTAGAAGCAGAACCCGGGGGGTGCGTGCTTCCAGCATCTTCTCTGCCTTCCTGCTGTTATGTCTAAGTGTTATTGCTGGGGTGGCCACATCGTTCGCAGAGCCGATTGCCAGTCTGCAACCGACAGGGTATGTCAATGACTTTGCTGGTGTCCTGTCGCCAGCCACGCGCAGTCAGTTGGAAGCGCTCTGCAAACAGGTTGATCAGCAGGCCCATGCTCAGATCGCTGTCGTTACCATTCATACAACCGGGGACGATCCAATCGACGACTATGCCGTGCGTCTGGAGGAAAAATGGAAAGTTGGACCGAAAGGCTCGGACCGCGGAATTCTTTTGCTCCTCGCTACAGACGATCACAAGTATCGTTTTGAGATTGGCTACGGATTGGAAGGCATCCTTCCCGATGGCCTCGTGGGAGGCATTGGGCGCCAGATGGTGCCCTACCTACGTCAGAATGACTATGACAGCGCCGTAACGCTTGGTGTACAAAGCGTCGCCAAGATCATCGCCAACGATGCCCACATCACGCTGGATAGCGCCGTACAGAATCCCGCGATGCAGCATCAGCCGCGACGTTCAATTCACGATATCTTTCTTGCTGTCATTGCCATAGTGTTTTTCATCTGGCTCCTGCGCTCCGGCCCGTCTGGTTTGGCTGGGTTCCTGCTGGGAATGTTTCTCGGCGGTTTGGGCGGCGGTGGTCGCGGCGGCGGTGATTTTGGTGGGGGTGGCGGCGATGGCGGCGGCTTTGGTGGTTTCGGTGGTGGCAGCTCCGGTGGTGGCGGAGCTTCCGGTAGTTGGTAAAGTATCAATCGAAAAAATTCAGCGGGAATAGCGGAAACAAAAGGAACGGAGAAAGCAAATAATGAAGCGAGCAGGAATTCTAGTCCTCATCGTTGTAGTGGTATTGGCGGCTGTGGGAATGCTGGTTTTTGGCAGCTATATTTCCGCCAAAAATCAAATGGTCGCCAAAAATGAACAGGTAAAAGCATCCTGGTCACAGGTGGATGTCGTCCTGCAGCGACGTGCCGACCTGATTCCGAATCTGGTATCGACAGTGCAGGGCTATGCCAAGCAGGAGCAAAAAGTCTTTGGCGACATTGCCAATGCCCGGGCAGCGCTGTTGAACGCCAAAGACCCGTCATCGAAGATCGCTGCTAACGGACAGCTCGATGGCGCACTGGGTCGATTGCTGGCTATCTCGGAGAATTACCCCGAGTTGCGCTCAAATCAAAATTTCCTCAGCTTGCAGGATGAGTTGGCTGGAACAGAGAATCGAATCGCGGTTGAGCGGCGCCGTTATAACGATACCTTGCGGGATTACAACACGTTCATCCTGCAGTTTCCGAACAGCGTCTGGGCAGGAATCGCCGGCTTCCACCGCAACGACGCCTACTTTGAAGCCAGTCCCGGCTCCCAGCAGGTTCCCAAAGTGGATTTTTCCGGCGTTGCGAAATAGCAAAACATCCGGTACCTTCTGGACTCAAATAAAAAGGCTGCACCGCAAGGTGCAGCCTTTTTACCGCGAATGGAATGTTAGCGAGTAAAGGAACCGATAGCGGTTGCTTCGTCGTCCTTGATGTCGAAGACGGTGTACAGCTTGGTGATCTGTAGCAGGTCATGGACCTTTTTGGTCAGGTTCAACAGCTTCAGTTCGCCACCCTGGTTCCGCACTGTAGTGAACGCGCTCACCAGCTCTCCAATGCCGGAGCTGTCGATGTAGTTCACTTCAGCCAGGTTCAACAGAATGTGCTTAGACCCCTTGCTAAGCAGGTCACGAACCGCATCGCGCAGCTGGACACTGCCTTCGCCCAATGTGATACGACCGCTTAGATCGAGAATGGTGACACCGTCCACTTGGCGGGTGCTTACTTTCATACTCACGTGACAATCCTCCTTAAGTGCCCGTCTGGGCGGAACCGTAATTTTTGATCAGGGTTAACTCAGTGCCGGGGTGCAATTGCTTGAAGTGTACCTCGTCCATGAACGAACGGATGAGAAAAATGCCGCGGCCGGAGCCGCTCAGGATGTTCTCTGGAGCCAAAGGATCGGGCAGGGTCGCTGGGTCCAGCCCTTTGCCCTGGTCCGAGATGCGAATAACCAGAGACTTGCCGGTGTTTTCAAATGACGCAGTAATTTTCTTCTGCGCATCGTAGGCATTGCCGTGCAAGACCGCATTTACAGCGGCTTCCCGCACAGCCATGCTGATCTGGAAAACGACATCCTCGTCCAGGCCAGCCTTTTGTGCGAGTTGTTCAGCCGCCTGCTCCACTTTGTTTACACTCTCCAGAGAAGAGTCGAGGGTGAAGGTAAATCGGCTTGCGATCGAATCTGCCACGTGTCCTTTTTGGCTGTCCATTCTTCCAGTTGGAACGGCTTTCACACCGCGCAAAAGTAAAAAAACACCTGCAGGGGCAGTTTGCTTGTCTGTCCGGGGCTGTGTCAAGGCGGCATTTCTGAGGGTCTCAAAATGCAGGCGCCGTACCGGCCCTTCTCTGGGTCCGAAGAATCTGCAAAGATACTGCTGTTTTCCTTGATTGTAACCAGCCATATGGGTGAGCTGCTGGGGTACTCTTCAGTAAACGGATGGCGCAGGTATTATCCCATCAGCATAGGACATGGAGCCACCCAGCGAACCACCATGAATACCAAAGCCAACACGCATGTTTACCTGTCGCTCCTCCAGGGAACGCCCGTGGTCGATGCCGCGGGGCACATGCTTGGCCGTCTGCGCGAGATAGCCGTCACGCCAGGCCCACATTCCGAAGTGGTCTCGGCGCTCATCGTCAGCAAGAAGGGCCTCTCTGCAACAGGGAATGGAAGCAAGTCGGAACTGCTTGCAATTGCGCCCTCGGGCATCGCCTTTGCGCCGAGCGGTATGTTGCAGATGCTAGGGAATGCGCAGACCCGTCCTTTCAGTACAACCGAGGCTTTTCTGTTGCTGGATCGAGACCTGCTGGATCAGCAGATCATCGATGTTCATGGCCGCAAAGTAGTTCGGGTGAACGACGTTGGCTTCTTGTGGTCCCAGCAGGAAGTCGGCAGCGATATCCGCACGGTCGATGTAGAGATTGGCACGCGAGGCGCGGTTCGTCGCCTGCTGAAAGGACTGGCTTCCAGGGCGGTTGTTAACCGCATCGCCGCACGGTTTCCTTCGCGCGTGATTCCCTGGAAATTTGTCGATCTGATCGAAGTCGATCCGGCGCGACGGGTACGGTTGAAGATCGATCATGAGCGTCTGTCGCAGCTTCACCCTTCGGATATCGCCGACATCCTGGAGGATCTCGCCCCGGCCATGAGAGAGGCCGTTTTCAATACTCTGGACGAGGAAGTCGCCGCAGAGGCGTTGGAAGAGGTCGATCCGAAGTTCCAAAGGTCTCTGGTCGAAGGTCTCGCCTCCGAACGTGTCGCCGACATTGTTGAGGAGATGGATCCTGGTGCTGCCGCAGACCTGCTGGCCGAGCTGCCGGATGAGCGTTCCGAAGCCATTCTCGAAGAGATGGAGCCAGCCGAGCGGCAGGAGGTAGAAGAGCTTCTTGAGTTCCGCGAAGACTCGGCCGCCGGTCGTATGACGACGCATTATGTCGCCGTTCTGGAGACAGGTACGGTGGCAGATGCGGTCGAAGCGCTTCGGGGTTTTGAAGATGACCCGGAAACGGTGACGGAAATTTACCTGATCGACGCCAATGGAATATTGTCCGGCGTATTGCCGCTTGCGCGGCTGGTGCTAGCCAAGCCGGAAACGCATCTGGATGTACTGACAGACTCGGAATTTGTCAGTTGTCCATCCAAGGCGCATCAGAATGAGGTTGCCGAGCTGTTCGACAAATATAATCTACATGCGTTGCCCGTCATCGATGATATGCGCAGGCTCGTAGGCGTGGTACAGGCGGATCATGTGATTGCTTTCCTGAGAGATGCTGTATAGCGCCCGCTCGGCGCATCACAATCTTCAATTCGGCAATGGCTCAAATGTCTTCCGCCAGGTCTCTTACCGCATGATGCATCCGACTCGCAGCCTCCGCATTCTGTACGTGGCAACGATGCATCGCGGCTGGTATGGTCTCTATCGCAAACAAAGTCTGGAACGGCTGGGACACACGCTGATCCCACTAGAAATTGAGCGCTTTCATCACGTTGGCAATGCGCTGACCCGACGCATCCACTTCCGCATGCAGGTCGGCGGTCCTGTCGATCGGATGAATGAGCTTGTCCTGGACATGGCGCGAGAGCATCGCGTGGATATGGTTTGGTTCGATAAACCACTCTGGATCAGCATTCCCACGCTGCACCGGCTGCGGGACATGGGCATTACGACGGTCGATTACATGATCGACAATCCCTTCGGCCCACGCAACGATCCCGGTTTTGGCCGCTATATTCGTGCCATCCCGGAGTATGACCTGCATGTGCAGCAGCGCGATGTAAGCCTGCAGGCTTACATCGCCCGTGGCGCGCGGCGCATGGTGAAAGTGCAGACGGCGTTTGAACCGACGGTACATTTTCCTCCGCCCCCGGATTGGTCCGACAAGGATCGCACGCGCCAGGTGTCTTTCATCGGAACCCCCTATGATCAACGCGCGGATTTCCTGACGAGCCTGTGGAAGAAATATGAACTGCCAGTCATCATCTCCGGACCGCCCGTATGGAGACGCAAACTGTCGCGGGAAGCATGTGCCGCTATCTATCCGCGCGATGGGGAACTCTACGATGCCGAATACCGCCAGGGAATCTGGGAGTCACGCATCAATCTGAGCTTTCTGACGCACGGCAATCAGGATGAGTATGCCCACAAGAGCTTTGAGATTGCTGCTTGCGGAGGCTTCCTGCTGGCCGAACGAAGCGAAGGGCATTTGGCGCGCTTCAAGGAGGATGAAGAGGCTGTATTTTTTTCGGACACCGAAGAATGCGCCGCAAAAGTCCGGAAGTATTTGAACGACGAACCTGCGCGACAGCGCATTGCAGCCGCAGGTCAGCGCCGTGCCGTCGCCTATGGATACGACAACGACACACAAATGCGCAAAGTTTTTGCGGTGATCGAGGACATTCTTCCTACCGTTCAGGCCAAGGCCTCCGGGACTTACGATCTCGCCCAGGCCGACCAGATTCCTTCGTTTGCTGCAGACGTGTGTATCGTAGGCGCCGGGGCCGCTGGCATTACGCTTGCTGCGGAATTGATCCGTCAGGGCAAGCGCGTGTTGCTGCTTGAGAGCGGTGGCAGCGAACTGGAAGAGTCGGTGCAGCAGTTGAATGTTTGCGAGAGAACAGGCCACCCGCAACGCGCACCGCACCAGGGGAGGTTTCGCGCCCTGGGCGGAACGACGACGTATTGGGGCGGCCAAATTCTGGAGATGCACGCAGAAGATTTTGCCGAACGAGACTGGATTACCGGCAGTGGTTGGCCGATGCCAAAAACCGTGCTGCAGCCCTATTACAAGCGCGCCTTGCTGGCTGAAGGGCTTTCCCGCGTATTGCAAACAGACGAAGCCGTCTGGCAACAGCTTGGCACCGATGCGCCTGCCTTCCGCGATGGCGCTGTCTCCTATTTCACGCGCTGGTGCCCGGAGACCAACTTTGCCCGCTTGTACAGCGAAACGCTCGCATCGCCCAATATCTGCGTTGTGCTTCATGCAACCGTCTGTGGGCTATTGCTGGATGCCGATGGCGCCACGATCCAGGGTGTTCGTTGTCGGAACCTCACGGGCCAGGAACAGGTGTTTCACGCCGGCAAATATGTCTTCTGCATGGGCATGATGGAGACAGTCAACTTCCTGTTGCAGCCGCTGGACAATGGCAAGATCGCCCCCTGGCAACAGAACGGCTGGCTGGGGCGGCATGTGCAAAGTCACATCGACTACAACGCCGCAAAAATCGTTCCAATCGACCGGAACCGGCTGACGGATGCTTTCGCCAACGTATATCTCAATGGCAGAAAATATCACCCAAAGGTATATCTTTCTGCTGAGACACAGCGTACGCAGCGGGTACTGAGTATCGCCGGAGCCGTGACCTGCATCAGCAGCGTCGAGAATGACGTTCGCCAGATGAAGACTGCCGCACGAAACCTGCTCCGCGGGAACTGGTCAGAATTGGGTACGGAAGGCGCAACGCATGCTTTTATGCGATTGCCTACGTTGGTGCAACTGGGCTACGGCTATCAGGTGCGGCACCGGGCGTACTGGCCAGCAGACGGGACACTGTGGTTGCGTGTCCATTGTGAGCAGGAGCCGCTTTCAACGAGCAGCATCACATTGTCTTCGGAGAGAGATGCACTGGGCATGTTTCGTGCACGCATCGACTGGCAGGTATCGCCGCTGGAGTGGAAGACCATCCAAAGCTTTACCGGCGTGGTGCAGCGTGCCTTGAAGGCCGCTGGGCTGGCTACATTGGAACCGCAGCCGGAGTTGGCATTGGACGATGGATATCACGCCTTGACGTTCGATGATAGTTACCACTGGATGGGTGGGACACGCATGGCGCCCAAGGCTGCCGATGGTGTCGTTGATACTGATTTAAAGCTGCATGGAGTAACCAATGCGTATATTTGCGGCCTCTCTGTTTTTCCGACCTCCGGTTTTGCCAACCCCGTACACACCATGCTTGCGCTCGCCCTTCGCCTGGCGGATCATCTGGTAGAGAATCCCCGATAAATCCATTTGTAATCCCGGGAGAAATGTCATGCTTCCATCCATCCAGCTGGCCGATACAGGCCGGACAACCAGTCAATTGGGCCTGGGATGCTCCGGTTTAGGAGGCAGCATTGGCGAAAAGGAGTCGGTGCGCCTGCTGGAGGTCGCCTACGACGCAGGCGTCCGGCATTTTGATGTTGCACCTTCTTACGGCCATGGCGCTGCGGAGCGATGCCTCGGCAGGTTTCTGCGTGGCAAGCATCCGGATGTGACGGTCACGACCAAATACGGAATCCTTCCTCCAAAACTTGGAGGCGCTCTCGATCTGGCCCGCAAAATTGCTCGGCCAATCACGAAACGGCTTCCGGCTTTTCGGAAGCGCGTGGCCAATGCCGCTTCCGGTCTGAAAGGCCACGGAGATTTTTCGATTCCTCAAGCCCGGGCGTCTTTGGATCGCAGTCTTCAAGAGCTTGGCTTGGAGCGCGTGGATGTATGGCTGCTTCACGAAGCAACTGTCGACGATCTGACCAACGACGCCCTGCTGGAATTCCTGGAAGATCAGGTGCGCCGGGGACGCATTGGTACCTTTGGAATTGGAAGCGAGGCTGGCCGAATCCCTGCGATTTGGGAAAATCAGCCGCGATATTGCCGCGTCCTGCAGTCGGAATGGCCCGGCTTTGCCTCCAACACGGCACAGTATCCAGGCGCGTTTCGTATCCATCACCGTGTTGTGCAGGAATATTTTCTGAAGTTGTCGGCGCGGCTGGAGCAGAACAGTAGCCTTCAAAAAATCTGGTCCGACGCCGTGGATCTGGACCTTGCGAACCGGCAAAACCTTATCGCTTTGCTGTTAAAAACTGCACTGCTCGTCCATCCGGAGAGAATTGTGTTATTTTCCTCTCGTATCCCGGCGCACATCCAGGCAAATATTCGTGCTGCTGCGGATGCAGGTTGGGACGAGCGGGCACAATGCTTCTACGAGTTGGTTTCCCACTGGGAAAATGCCAGCCTGTCTCGGCAATAATGGAGTTGTTCTTCGAAACCCCATAGTTTTCAAGTAAATCCGGAGGCATAAAGCGTCCGAGTGAGGGAATGATGCGACGTTGGAGAACCCGTGTGTTGATGTTCCTGGCCGTTCTGGGGCCGGGCTTCATCGCGGCAAATGTCGATAACGACGCGGGTGGCATCCTCACCTACTCCCAGGCGGGTGCGAAATATGGTTACGCGCTGCTGTGGACGATCATTCCTATCACTCTGGCTCTGATCGTGGTGCAGGAGATGTGTGCCCGCATGGGCGCAGTCACTGGGAAGGGCCTCAGCGACCTGATTCGCGAAGAGTTCGGACTGCGCGTCACATTCTTCACCATGATCCTGTTGGTTGTTGTGAATTTCGGCAATGTAATGTCGGAGTTTTCCGGGATTGCCGGCAGCATGGAGCTGTTTCACATCAGCAAATATATTTCCGTGCCGATATGCGCGTTGCTGGTGTGGCTGCTGGTAGTGAAGGGAGACTACAAAGGCGTTGAGAAGGTATTTCTCATTGCGTCCTTGTTCTACATTGCATACATCATTGCCGGGGTGCTCTCCGGTCCAAGCTGGCATACGGCGCTGCTGGCAACGATAAAAATGCCAGCGCGCACGGTGTGGCATAGTTCGGCGTATATCTACATGACCGTCGCCGTGATCGGCACCACGATCTCGCCCTGGATGCAGTTCTATCTGCAGTCTTCGATTGTCGAGAAGGGAATTACCGTCCGTCAGTACGGCGCTTCGCGGCTGGATGTGATCGTCGGCTCGTTTTTCACGGACATCGTCGCCTGGTTCATCATTGTGGCCTGCGCCGCCACGCTATTTGTCCATGGGCTGGGCGCGATTCAGGTACCTGCCGATGCCGCCGAAGCGATGAAGCCGCTGGCCGGCCAGTACGCCTTTATCTTGTTTGCCGCAGGCTTGTTCAATGCATCGTTGTTTGCTGCTTCGATCCTGCCGCTTTCCACCGCCTACACGGTTTGCGAGGGGCTGGGCTTTGAGTCCGGCCTGGATAAGAACTTTCGTGAGGCGCCATTTTTCTACTGGTTCTACACGTTGCTGATTGTTGCTGGGGCCGGCATCGTTCTGTGGCCGCATTTTCCGCTGATAAAATTCATCATCCTGTCGCAAGTGTTGAATGGTGTATTGTTGCCCGTGATCCTGATCTTCATGTTGCGGTTGATCAATAGAAAAGAATTGATGGGGCAACACATCAATGGACGCTGGTTGAACGGGGTTGCCTGGGCGACTGCCCTGATCGTTATCGCGCTGACGATCGTGATGCTTACCATGCAGTTTATGGGGAAGACCTAGATCGCTTGGGTCAGCGAGCGTACTAAAGAATCTTTCCCAACGCTAGGTCGCGTACAAATTTCTTGTCGGCTGCCAAAAAATCGTACTTCGGCAAATCCTGCAGAGTCGACCAGCGCATGTCATTGAAGATGCGGTTTTCAAGGGTGCCTTCAAATTGATGGACAGCGAAGAACTGCAGGTGGACCGCTCCGCCATTGCGATAGTTGTGCTGTAAATCTGCAATGCTGGCGCCAATAACGGCATCGATGCCCAACTCTTCCTGTAACTCGCGGCGAAGTGCCTGTTCGGGCGTTTCGCCCGGCTCAATTTTCCCACCGGGGAATTCCCACTGCAGGGCCATGGCCTGTCCGGGTTTGCGCTGGCAGATGAGGACTTCATCGTTGCGCAGGATGAGCGCCGCAACAACAGCTCGCACGCGGCGGTTCTCGGGTGAATTTCGGGCTGTCGATTCCGCGGGAGTATCCATTCCTTACAGCATAGTGCCTTCTGCCGCTACGTGCGATGGCTTGATCTGACGCAAACGTGGATGCGATGGAAATTCCCCCGGGTGAATTACAGTGGACAGGCAGTGGAGTCCTTCGAGCAAGGTATGCGCGGGCGTGTTCAGATATTCATCCGGCACACAAAAGACGCGGCCGTTCCGCACGGCGCGGAGGTTTTGCCAGCCGCGCTTTTCTACAACGCGTTCCAGCGGCACCCGATCTCCCGCACCGCACCAGGCGAAAAGAAGAACATCCGGGTCCGCATCCGCAATGGCCTCGACAGTTGTGGTTTTGCCGGCATCTCCAACAAAAATTCCTCCGGCGGCTTCCACCAGTTCCTGCACCCACGGCTGTGAGTAGATCAGAGGATTGCCCCATTCCTCGCAGTACACGCGCGGATGTTCCGTTTGTGACTCTGCCGCGCGATGGGTTGTCTCGATCGCTTGTTGCATCGAAGCAATCAATGCTTCCCCACGCTCTGGCCTGCACACGATAGAGGCAATCAGTTGCATGTCCTGATAGACATCCGCCAGTGTATGCGGGGCAAGCGTGAGCACCGGGCAGCCAGCCTTCAAAATTGCTGCCAGCGATTCCATGCGATAGGGCACCGATGCCAGCACAAGGTTTGGCTGCGTAGCAAGAATCTCGTCTGCCGTGGAGGACCATGAGTCGGCAACGACAGTGATCGGTTGATCTCTCAACTGCGGGAGGGCTTCGATGCAATATTTTGTGCAGGCGACGAGTGTGTCGAGGGACCCCAGTTGCTCCAGCGTCAGCGTGATACTGGGTTGTAGCGATGCAATGCGTAGATGCGGACTCTTTAAGGTGTGTGCCAAGGCATAGCCCCGCTCAGCCAGGCTGCTGGGTAGATTCCGGTTGATAGATCTGCCAGCCATTCATGACGGCAATCTGTAGCAATTCCTCCGAGGGGTTCACGGCAAAGGGGTGTTGCGCCAGGGCCAGCATCGCGGCGTCGTGGATGGAGTTGCCGAAGACGGCTTCCGGATTCAAAATGCCTACACGACCCAGGGAAACGGCCTTGCCGTCATCGGTGGGAACGTCAATCAGTTCGTCGGTTACGATTCCATCGACGATGCGGACACGAGCGGCCAGCACTTGGTTCGCAGGAATGCCGAAGTGCTGTTGGACTGCGGTTTCCACCACCCAGTCGTTGGTGGAGCTGACAGCCCAGAGTGTCGTACCGGCGGCTTTCAGGTCGGCACACAGCTGGCGCATCTCCGGAAAGACCCTCGGCGCAATGTACAGGTCGTAAAACGTACGCGCCGCTGTCTGCAGCTCAGAATCTCGCAGGCCGCGATAGATCTGCACCATTTCGCCGCACATGGCCAGTTCCGAGACGGTTCCATGCTGATAGGCACGGTAACGCGCGGCAAGCCAGTCACCGGCCTCGCGCGAAAGCAGGCCGGATTCCATGGACCACTGCATGAAGGCCGTGCCGGCATCGCCGGACCAGAGGGTGCCATCGCAATCGAAAACAGCTATAGAGGGGCGCAGAGCGCGGACACTGTTCAGAAATTCCTGGGTAGACAAACGAATGAATGAGGGATCGGCGATATTTTGCAAAATGTGCAAGACCTTTAAGTAGAGACAATGGGCCAGAAGAACACCCTGCTTCTATTTTGCCGGATTATGACACAACACGGCTACTGCAAAGGCCCTGGATGGACACCTATGGCTGACCAAGTTGATTCTGCGTTTCATAGGATTGTCATGGGCGCGTGGATTCTCGCGGATAATCAATGCAGGAGCACTTTGCGCGTGGATTCGGATCGCAACCTGAATGCAATTCGCGGCTATCTGAACTATCTGCGCGTGGAAAAAGGTCTGCGTCCGTTGACCTGTGCCGCGTATGAGCGGGATTTACAGCAGCTGGCGGAATATCTGGAGACGAAGAATGGTGTGTTGGCCAAGGCTGAATCTGCCGACCTCGCCGGTTTTCTGGAGCATTTGCAGGCACACCATGTCGAAATGCGTTCGCGTGCGCGCAAACTCTCCTGCCTGCGTGGATTCTATCGTTGGCTGATGCTGGATAAGCAGATTGTCTACGATCCGACAGTCAATCTGGAATCGCCTTCCGGCTGGAGAGTGCTGCCAAAATCTCTGGCGGAATCCGAAGTGACAGACATGATGGAGCAAGCCCGGGAGACAGCTGATCATCCGGCTGCCGGTGGAGCTGCCTTACGGGACCGCGCCATGCTGGAGCTTCTCTACGGAGGCGGAATTCGCGTTTCGGAACTGGTGGGCTTGCGCGTGGAAGACCTTTCCTTGCAACAGGGTCAGATTCTGGTGCGTGGGAAAGGCGACAAGGAGCGGATTGTCCCACTGGGCCGTGCCGCGCTGCGAGCGATGGAGATATATCTGGAGCGTGGGCGGCCAGAATTGCTGCGCCGTTCCGGCGTGGCGGAGATTTTTCTTTCCGAACGCGGGCATGGATTAACGCGGCAGACTGTGTGGATGCTGGTGAAGAAGTCCAATCGACGCGCCAGCCCGCACATGCTGCGGCATAGCTGCGCTACGCACATGGTGGAGCATGGCGCGGACCTGCGCACCGTGCAAACGCTGCTGGGCCACGCCGATATCGCGACCACGCAGGTATATACGCATCTGGCCCTGGGACGGTTGAAGGCTGTGCATCGTACGCATCATCCACGCAGTATGCAATACGCTGCGAAGCAGAGCGCGAACCCCATACAGGCGGAAGAGATTGCCGAACATGCCGGAACTCATGCCCGAACCGGAGCCCATGTTGAGGAGACACGATGAAGGCAGCCAGGAAGACTGTTCTAGCGTCGCTACCGGCAGAATCCTCGTCAGGAAGTTTGCCAGCACGCTCGCCAGCGCTGGATCGACTGGTGGAAGACTACATGCGTGTTCTGGCAACGGAACGGGCCTCGTCCGAACACACCCTCCGCGCTTATGAACGGGAGCTAATGGGCTTTATCGCGTTCGTGGCGGAGCGTCTGGGCACCTCCGCAAAGCCTGCGCAGGTGGAACACACCTTGATTCGGGAATATCTTGGCGTGCTATATGGCAACGGCTTGGCGAAGTCCTCTGTGGCGCGTGCCCTGGCATCCATTCGTTCGTGGTATCGCTGGCTGGCGCGGCAAGGCCATGTAGAACTGAATCCAGCGCGCCTTGTAGCGACTCCCAAACTGCCCAAACATTTGCCTCGCGTGCCGGGGATTGAGCAAATGCATCAGGTGCTGAATAGCCTGCAGCCCGGAGATAAGCCTTCGGGAGACAGGTCTGAGGAAGCGGCGTGGCCGGAGCGGGATGCGGTGATCTTTGAGTTGCTGTACGGCTCAGGTATCCGCAACGCCGAGCTGGTTGGGTTAAATCTGGATGACGTGGAATGGGCCAACGAGTGCTTACTGGTGCGCGGCAAGGGACGCAAGCAGCGCTATGTTCCGTTGGGCGATGCCGCGGCGGTTGCCATTCGCGCGTATCTGCCGTTGCGGTCGCAAAAGCTGGCTGCGGCGGGCAAACGCAGCGAGGCTCTCATGCTGAATGCACGGTTAAAAGGCGATGGTCGCCTGACCACGCGCAGCGTGGGACGCATTGTGAAGCGGATTGCAATGCGGCGTGGCCTGCCCGCGGATGTTCATCCGCACACCTTGCGCCATGCCTTTGGTACACACATGCTGGAGGAGGGTGCCGACCTTCGTGCCATCCAGGAAATGCTGGGCCATGCGCGGCTCTCCACCACACAACGCTACACACACCTGACCGTCGGGCAGGTCGCGGCAGTCTACGACCGAACGCATCCAAGAGCCAGATAAGGGCCAGATAGGGCTGGCCAGAGAAAACAGGGCCGCATATTTCGGTTGTTTCTTGAGACCCTTGAGATCAAGGATTTCCGCTGTTTCAGAGGGTTCAACCGGCTTGGATCATAGGATTTAGCACATGGTATGGCTGGTTCCGTGGAGGGTGCCTTTAATTCGCGCCTCCACTCGACTAAACTATAGTATGTATGCTGCTTAGGATGTCATTGGCCTGCGCATTTTCAGGCGAAAGGTCTGCGGCAAAGCAAAGGAAGCCTTCAGTTTGATCAACGTATTCCTATCCAAGATATTCGGAACCAGCAATGACCGCGCAGTGAAGCGGATGCGTCCTCTCGTGGCAGAGATCAACGCGTTGGAACCGGCCATACAACAGCTTACTGACGAGCAGTTGGCCGCCAAGACAGAGGAGTTCCGCGCGCGCATTCGGGAGCGGATTGTCGGTATCGAGGATGCCGAGGAGCGCGAGAAGGTCGAGCGGGAAGTGCTGGACGACCTGCTGCCGGAAGCCTTTGCCGTGGTGCGCGAGGCAGGCCGCCGTGTGCTGCAGATGCGGCACTTCGATGTGCAGTTGATCGGTGGCATCGTACTGCACCAGGGAAAAATTGCCGAAATGAAGACTGGCGAAGGAAAAACGCTGGTCGCTACGTTGCCCTGCTATCTGAATGCTCTAGCGGGTCATGGAGTTCACGTCGTCACGGTCAATGATTATCTGGCCAAGCGCGATGCCGAATGGATGGGCAAGCTACACGAGTTTCTTGGCCTGACGGTCGGCGTGATTGTGCATGATCTGGATGATGCCCAGCGCCGCGCCGCATACGCCGCCGATGTCACCTACGGCACCAATAACGAATTTGGCTTCGACTATCTGCGCGACAACATGAAGTTCGAACTCGGCGACTGTGTTCAGCGCGGCCAGAACTTCGCCATCGTCGACGAAGTGGATTCCATCCTGATTGACGAAGCGCGTACTCCGCTGATCATCAGCGGCCCTACCGATCAGACGACGGACAAATATGCGCGTGTCAAGCGCATCATCCCATTGCTGGAACAGGGCGAGGAGATCGAAAGCCTGGACACGAAGATCCTGACCGGGGATTACGTTGTCGATGAAAAGCATCGCACCATCGGCGTGACCGATGAAGGTTGGGAAAAGATTGAAAAATTGCTGGAGATCAACAGCATTGCCGACCCGGAAAGTTGGGATCTGAAGCATTATGTGGAGACGGCGATCAAGGCCCATGCGCTCTACAAGCGGGATGTGCAGTATGTCGTGAAGGATGGTGAAGTCATCATCGTGGATGAGTTCACAGGCCGCCTGATGCCGGGCCGTCGCTGGTCCGATGGGTTGCACCAGTCGGTGGAAGCCAAGGAAGGCGTGAACATCCGCCGGGAAGATCAGACGCTGGCGACCATCACATTCCAGAATTATTTTCGTCTGTACAAGAAACTTGCCGGTATGACTGGTACGGCGGAGACCGAAGCTGCCGAGTTCGACAAGATCTACAAGCTGGATATCGTTGTCATTCCGACGAACATGCCGATGCGCCGCATTGAAAACTCCGATGTGGTGTTTCGTACGGTAAAGGAAAAATACTTTGCCGTGGCCGATGAGATTGCAAGCCTGCACGAGAAAAATCAGCCGGTTTTGGTCGGTACGACGTCGATTGAGAAGTCGGAGTTGCTGTCCCAGATCCTGCAACGCAAGGGTGTTCGCCACGTAGTGTTGAACGCGAAATACCACGAGCGCGAAGCAGAGATTGTGGCGCAGGCAGGCCGCTATGACATGGTCACCATTGCTACCAATATGGCTGGTCGCGGTACGGACATTGTGCTGGGCGGCAATTCTGAGTTCATGGCCAAGCAGGAACTGGTCAAGAAGGGGAAAGCGCGCGCCGTCAGCGTCGCGGAAGGCGCCATCTCTCCCACCGCCGCTGCTGGAATGACGCGGTTTTACTACCAGGGGCAGGAGTTCGAGACAACAGAAACAGAATGGAATGAAGCCTTCGCCGTGCACGCGGACGCAACGGCTCAAGAGAGAGACGCGGTCGTCACATCTGGTGGTCTGTTCATCATTGGTACTGAGCGGCATGAATCCCGCCGTGTCGATAACCAGCTCCGTGGTCGCGCCGGACGGCAGGGCGATCCGGGTGCATCGCGGTTCTTCCTCTCTCTGGAAGACGACCTGATGCGGATCTTTGCTAAGGAATGGGTCTCCAAATTACTGCAGCGGATGGGCATGGAAGAAGGCGTTCCGATCGAGTCTAAGCTGATTACGCGCCGCATTGAGGGCGCGCAAAAGGCTGTGGAAGCGCAGAACTTCGAATCGCGCAAGCACGTGCTGGAATATGACGATGTGATGAACAAGCAGCGTGAGGCAGTTTATGGCCTGCGCCGTCAACTGCTGGAGGGATTGGACGAAAAACAGCTGATCACGGAAGAGTATGTGTCTACATTGCTCAGCAATGCGCTTGATCAGCATGCACCCATCAAGATGCATCCCGACCAGTGGGACATCAAGGCGCTGAAGGATCAGTTGGTCGTGCAATTTGGTTTTGACATGGAAGCCGAAGGCGTTCCGGCGCACGAGCTGAATCGGCACGAGCTCGGCGAAATGTTATTTGAGAGATTGAAGGAGCGTTACGAAGCCAAGGAGCAGATTGTTGGCTCCCAGGCAATGCGGTATCACGAACGCATGATTATGCTCAGCGTGCTGGATGGCTTGTGGAAAGATCATCTGCTGGAAATGGACCAGTTGAAAGAAGGCATCGGCCTGCGCGGATATGGCCAGCAGGATCCGTTGATCTCATACAAGCGCGAATCCTTTGATGCCTTTGAGGCAATGATGGCGCGCTTTCAGGAAGACACGATCCGCTTCCTGTATCGGATGCAGATCATGGGGCCCGATGGCCGCGAGATTGCCATTCCGTCGCGTTCGCAGCCGCAACGCATGGTGCTGCAGGGTGGCTCCTCGATTGCGACCGAAGCGGCTGTCAACGGGCACGATGGCCACAGTTCCGCACGATCTGCAAGTGCGCCATCCGTGATGCCGACGCGCAGCCCATCCACAACCATTGATGAGCTGGAGCAGGAATTTCAGCGGAAAAAGAAACGGGAATTGCAACAGGCCCGCATGGCGGGCGGCGCCGATGCTGGGGAACAGCCAGTTCAGCGTCGAACCGGTGATAAAGTAGGTCGAAACGATCCCTGCCCCTGCGGCTCCGGGAAAAAATACAAGAAATGTCACGGCGCCGAAGCACAGTAGCTTACCCAGTTGGATGTTATTTCGTGACGGTTTCCGGGTGAGGAAGAAAAACAGTTCTGTGGTCGTGCTGTAAATGGAGATCGTCGCGCACCGTCTGCACGGGCTTCTCATGCAGCAGCAATTCGGTCGCGCGGACCCGCGGGTCTGCGTGGAACCAGCGCTGAAATGGATGATCCGCCAGCACGTTTGCCAGCGCCAGCAGCGACATTCCCTGGTGATGTGCCATCCAGGAACGCACCAGCGTGTAGCGCATTCCGGATGCGTGCTCTGCCGTGGAAGAGTAATCGGCGGATTCGTAGAATCCGAATTCGCCAATCCATCCCAGCTGTTCCATGCGGCGCAGGTTCTGTAAAGCTCCGGCAGTGTCAAATTCCAAGGCGAGAACACTGGCGTATGGCGCGATCACCAGTGCGCCTTCCGGTGGAGGCTGCAGCGCAAGTGTGGGTATGCCAAATGCGTGGTACTGGTAATTTCCTTCCGCGTCTACATGGCTGTATCCGGCCTCGGAAATCCCCCACGGCATTTGCCTGCCGACCAGAAACGTGCGCTGTGTGTAGACTGCCATGGGCAACGTTTGTCCAAGCAATGTCTCCGGCAGCGTGCGCATCCATAGCGCGGGCATCAAGTATTCAAACATGGTGCCGGTCCAGGAAAGCAAAACGGGGTGGCCTTTCACCAGGGTGTGCTTTCGGCCCATACGAAACCAGCATTCCTGCGGAACATCTCCCTTGGCAACGGCAATAAAGGCAGCCGTGCGTGACTCCGAAGCCAGTAGGTCATAGCAGGAATTCATTTGCTTGTCCTGCATCGCGTCATATCCGATGGAAAGCAGGCGGCGGCCGGAATCAAGAAGCGGGCGAAACTCAGTATGCTGTGCAAGAGCGTCGGCGCGGCTGGCAATCTCCCGCAATTGCTGCGACAGTTGCCGCAACCGTTGTTGTGCTGACTCCAGCGCCAGTTGGAGATCCCTGCACAGTTGCAGCATGGACCCAGGTGCAGCGGTGGAGATGCTTTGCAACGCATGGTTCAGATCGCTGGCGAAGACCAGCGCGCTTTCTGGGGTGAAACTCCCCATGGGCCTATGCAGCAACAGCTCTGTATGTTGTGCCAGTGGCGCATATCTGGGCAGCAGCCACGGCAGATACTCACAGATGAAGTGCTGCAGGGCGACAACGCGCGTTGCAAATTCATCCGAGCCTTCTTCGGCGATAGGCATCGGCACCGCCGACAACGTTGCAGGCCATTGCTCGCTGGAGTCTTCCAGTGCAGCCATGACGCTGGCCGCGAACGCAGTCGGTTCCGATGGATCGTGAAATACGTCCAGAAGGCCATCCCACAGCGCAGGAGAAAGAAGCGGAGTGTGTAGCAGTTCCAGCACTCCCATGCGCAGGCTCCAGAGCGAGGCAAGAAGGTTGCCGCTATCGACGGTCGATGCGACGCGTGGCTCCAGCGGCTCCAGCGTTTCTGTGTTGTACCAGTTCCATAGATGCCCTTTCCACTTCGGCAGGTGCTCCAACGTGGAAAGATTCTGCAGGGTTTGCTCTACAAATTCCGGCAATGTCAGATAGCCCAAAATCAGCGCGGCCTGGCGTGCATTCAGCAATAGCCCGATGTTCGTTGGAGAAATGCGCGCTGCTTCGCGCAGGTCGTTCTGTTGCACATTGTCGGGAAGAAGGCCATGATGACGCGGCGTGGCGTGCTGCGAGAAGTATCGCCAGGTGCGCAGAGCCAGATTGCGCAGGAATTGGATGTCCTGCTCCGCAAGCCGGACCTGTTTGCTGGAAAATGGACGGTTCAACCACCATGTAATCGGCTGAACCACGGCCCACAGCAATAGGATGGGCAGGATCCACGGCAGGCCATGCGGATGCAGAACAAGGGCTATGCCGGCAAGCACAACACACAAAAATGGAACCAGGCGCAGGCTCTTTTCAATGGGAGTATTTTTCTGACTGCCCAGCTCCGCCTCGGCAGCCGTCTCCCATTCCAGCAGGCGGTCTCCGGTAACAAAACTGCGAACCAGGGAGCGAAAGATCGCATCGACCATCAGCAGAGTTTGATGGGCGAGGAAGACAAAGTTCAAAATGGTGACAAATAATTGGCTGACAGAATCGTGCAGCGCCACGCGGATGGTTCCGGGTTGTTCGGCAGCTGCGGCACGCACGAAGGAAAAGGCTATCTGTACCAGCGCAGGAACAAAGACCACCAGCAGCGTCGCCAGCGTCCAATAGCGCGCACCTCCGGGCAGCCAGAACCAGCCGGCAATCAGCAGAAGGAAGGTCGCCGGTTCTACCAGACTTCGCCTCAGGTTGTCGAGAATTTTCCAGCGCGAGATGGTGGAAATTGGGTTGTCAACCATGTTGCCCGATTCATCCGGTACACGCGACAATAGCCAGCGGAAGATCTGCCAGTCTCCGCGCACCCAGCGATGCTTGCGTTTGTTCTGTGCGCTGTAGTGAGAGGGATAGTCGTCGATCACCTCTACATCGCTTAACAGCCCAGCGCGTGCATAAGCGCCTTCGATGAGATCGTGGCTGAGGAGTGCGTTTTGCGGGAATCGCTGATCAAGTACCTCATGCAGAATCGATACTTCGTAGATGCCTTTCCCGGTGAAGATGCCCTCGCCATACAAATCCTGATACACATCGGAGATGGCGCGCGAGTAGATGTCGAAACCGGTTTGCCCGGAATACACCGCAGCTAGGCGGGAACGTGCAGCCGAGTGGACCGTGATGCCGACGCGCGGCTGCAGCAGTCCGTATCCTTCGACGACAATTCTGCTATTCGGATCGACGATTGCACGATTGAGCGGATGCGCCATCGCGCCCACCATGTGACGTACAGAGTCGCGAGGCAGTTTGGTGTCGGAGTCCAGCGTCAGTACATAACGAACGTTGTGCAGCACGGAAACATCGCCGGCCTTGAATGGGAAACAGTCCAGCCCTCCCATGATCAGCCGGTTCAGGTCCAGCAGTTTGCCGCGTTTGCGTTCCCATCCCATCCAGACGCCTTGCCGGGGATTGAAAATACGGCGGCGATGCAGCATGACAAACCGGCCTGCCCGCGTGCCTGCATAACGGACATTTAATTGGTCGATCAAGCGCCCGGCAAGCAGGACCAACGGATGCATGTCGCGTTCCTGGGGTTTTTCTGCGGAGTCCGGCAGGTCGCTGAGCAGCAGGTAGTGTACATTCGGGTCCTGGTTGGCCAGGCTTCTTACTTCCAGATCTTCCACCAGTTCCCGCACTTGCCGCTCGTTCAGCAGCAAAGTCGGCACTGCAACCAAAGTCTTATATTCTGCCGGGATGCCATCGGAGAAATCCAGTTTGGGCAGCGCGTAGGGCTTCAGCAATGCAGTTACGGTATGGTTCAGCAACTCGACCGCGCCCTGCGAAACCGGCAATAAGAGCAGCAGGAACCCAATTGCCAGCCGCCCCAGTGGATTGTAGAGCGGCATCAGCGGGAGAATAATCGCTGCGATCACCAGAAATGTAACCAGCTGGATGCCAACCACATAGAAATCGTCTGGATAGCTACGCAGCAGAATACGAATTCGGCTGAGAAGTCCAGGCCGGTAGTGGCAGCGCTTTTCAAGTTCCTTGCGCCCGGCATCGACCAGATAATAGCCGATGTGTGCCCGCCGCGCCGCGCTGCGAGGATTTCTGGTAGGTCTGCCGGCTGCTTCTGTCGCCAGCGTCAAAGCCATGTTGGCAATTTCCACTTCGCTGGTTACAGAGCACGCACCCAATTCCGCAACAATGGTGCGATAGAGGTCGCGACTCTCATAGTCCATTTGGGTGAAAGCGCCTGCGGGGTCAGCAAGCAGAATGGGTTCAAATGCAACCAGTGGTTCCAGAATCCCGGCCCATGCGCAGTGCTGGGTTTCCTGCAGGCACAGAATGCAGGCATCAAGGGACGCATCGCTCTCACCAGAACGATTCAGTGCCCCGTTGGCCTGAATGAGAATCTCTTCCAGTGCAACCAGCTTGATGGCTGCAGGCAAAGCCCGCAATTCTTGCAGGCGAAGAGATTCGTGCTTTTGGAAACCAAGAATAAAAGATGAAAAGCCTTCCATGTCCCATGAAAATCCAGTAGCGGCAAGAAAGGTTTGCGCAATGCCAGCAGCTCGTGGCGCCTCGTGCCCTAGTACGCTGCGTACCAACGGAAGTTTGCGGAAGATGCGCAGGGCATCGCGAACTTCCAGCGCACAGGAGCGCAACAGTCGAGTGTTTTCTGCCAGGCGTCGAACGCCGGGTCCTGTGTCTTGCAACGTATTTGTCTTGTGGGATTGCTCGTCGATATAACGCGCCAGGGCAAAGGTGGAATCCGTGATTTCCAGAACGTGATCGCGAAAATGCCGCAGCTGTGTGGATGTAGCTAACGTGGATTGATGACCTGCAAGCGTTGCCCCTTGTTGTTCCAGGTCGATATTGGAGAAACCGTTCTTCATCGGTAGCTGGCCGCCTGCATTTCAAACATTTCCGCATACAAGCCGCCATGTCGCAGCAGCTCTGTGTGCGTGCCTTCTTCAACCAATACTCCGCCGGAAAGCACAACAATGCGGTCCGCCATTTTAACGGTGGAGAAACGATGCGAGATCAGCAGAGCCATCTTCCCCAGGGTCAATTCTGCGAAGCGCTCAAAAACCTCCAGTTCGCTGCGCGCATCCAGGGAGGCGGTTGGTTCGTCCAGAACCAGTAGTTGCGCGTCCCGCAAATATGCGCGCGCCAGCGCCAGCCGCTGCCATTCTCCGCCCGAAAGATCGACGCCGCCTTCAAATCGGCGTCCCAGTTGCTGCTCATAGCCAAGCGGGAGGCGTTGAATGACCTCGTCTGCAAGACTCAGATGCGCGGCGGACTGGATACGCTCCAATTCGTCACGTTCTTCAATCCGCCCAATGGCGATGTTGTCTCGCGCGGGCAACTCGTATCGCATAAAGTCTTGAAAGATGACGCCGATTTCATGGCACAAATCTTCCAGGTTGTATTCACGCAAATTAATGCCATCTAGCAAAATTTGACCTTCGGTCGGATCGTATAAGCGCGTAATCAATTTCACGATGGTCGTTTTGCCTTGACCATTTTCACCAATCAAAGCCACGCGCTCGCCCGGATGCAGATGAAAATTGAAGTTCCTCAATACGCGCCGTTCTGTGCCGGGATAGGCGAAGGACACATTGCGAAACTCGAAGCCTTGCAAAATAGGCTTCGGAACTATGATGGCCAAAGGCTTCGACCGCACGGACGGCTCCATTTTGAAGAATGCGATCAAATCTGTCAGAAAAAGCGCCTGATCCGCAATGCCGGAGGAATTAACGAAGATCTGTTGAATGTTGCTGTTGACTTGCAGGATGGCAGAGATGAGCACATAAAGGTCGCCGATACTGAGTACGCCCTGGATGGTCCGCCAAAGTACATACGCATACGCCGAGTAATAGCCCAAAGTACCCAGCAGCGAAAGAAATGTTCCCGCTATCAGGTGGCGACGCTCCAGTGCCACATTCTGTTCGAAGATGGTTTTCGAAAGTCCTCGAAATTTTTCAACGAAGTAATCACGCAGTCCAAAGAGCTTGAGTTCTTTGGCCGCCTCCTTACTGCCTCCCACCTGGCGCAGGTAGTCCATTTGCCGTCGCAGCGGTGTCTGGCGATAATTTTTTGCGTAACCCAGAAAAGCAAAGTGGCTTTCCCCAAGGAACGCCGGAAACGTGCCTCCGGCAAGCAGCAACAGCAGCCAGGGGGAATGTGAGTAGTAAACAATGGTTCCCGCCAGGGATATGGTCGTGACCACCTGCTGGAAGACCGTCCCAATCATCTGGATCATCATCAGGCGATCAGTCGCTTGCACACGCGCGCGCTCCAATCGATCGTAGTAGATGGGGTCTTCGAATGCAGTGATGTCGAGCTGCGACGCATGTTCCATCACCCGCACACTCACGTGATGGTTGTAAAGGTCGCCAAGCAGGCCATCGAAGTAGCTGATTCCCCTGCTTAGTACGCTGGAAATCAAGGCCAGCAAGCACTCTAACGCCACAACCCACCAGAAGATGTGTGGAAGCACTGCGTGGTATCGCAGGCCGTTTGCGATGGCATCTACGATCCATCGCGAGACCGCCAACAGTGCCACAGGCATCACCGCAACGGCAACGCGCAGAAGGATTGCCCAGACAACCACCCACGGGCCGCACTCCCAGACGATACGCAGGACCGGAGGCAGGTTTCGCAACGCTTCCAGACGCGACCGCCAGGCCTCCAGAAATCCATTCGATGTGGTAGCTTCCGTCACGTGCATCCTTTGATTGCTTTGACAGATTTACGAAGGCGAAATGAAGTGTATCGAAAATTAGAAAATCAAATATTTCGACGGACAGAGCCTCACAGACAAGTACAGAATCTTGTCTTTGTTTGCAATTCACAACACAACTCTATCGTGTCACATCTATCATTAGATGTGGCGAGAACCTCTATGAGTTTGCTTGCTGCTAAACCAATATGCCATATCGACCGATTGAAGCCTGTGGGGTCATTGGAGATCTTCATACCGTAGCCTTGGTGGCTATGGATGGAACCATTGACTGGTGCTGTTTGCCCCGTTTCGATTCTGCAAGCCTCTTCGCCACCATCCTGGATGAAGAAAAGGGCGGATATTTCCGTCTGGCTCCAGAGGAAAAGGGCACAAACCGGCAGATGTATCTGCCGGAGACGAATGTTCTGCTGACGCGGTTTCTCCGTAAGGAAGGTGTTGGAGAAGTCATCGACTTTATGCCGGTGCGGGACGATCGCTATGTGCGCAGCAAATTTGTGATGCATGAAATTGTCCGCATCGCCCGTGCCGTGCGCGGCGCTGTGCGATTTCGTCTGGAGTGCGCTCCTGCATTTGATTATGCAAGGCGCGTGCATCAAGTTGCGCGAGTTGAAAATGGAGTGCTGTTCAGCAGCAACGGGGAGCGCGTCGCGCTTCTCGGCGCTGTCGATTGGCAGATAGAAAATGGAAAGGCAGTTGCTCTGTTTACCTTGCAGCCGGGCGAGACGGCCGAATTCACTCTGCGCTATCTAACGCAGGAGGATGATTCGGAGATCCATACACCCGTCGAAGGACACCGGTTGATGGAAGAGACCGTGCAGTTCTGGCGGGAATGGCTGGAGCATTGCACGTACAAGGGCCGTTGGCGCGAGCAGGTGACACGTTCAGCTTTGGTGCTGAAGCTTCTGACGCATCGTCCATCCGGCGCCATCGTCGCTGCTCCAACCTGCAGTCTTCCGGAAGAGATCGGCGGTGTGCGTAACTGGGACTATCGCTACACATGGATTCGCGATGCAGCTTTTACGGTGTATTCCCTGGTGCGGCTGGGTTTTACAGAAGAAGCCACTGCATTCTTCGAATGGCTGCAGCAACGTGTTAAGGAAGAGGAGCATGTTAATGGTCCGCTGAATGTGGTCTATGGCATTGACGGCCGGCACAACCTGGAAGAAACGCATCTGGACCATCTGAGCGGCTATCAGAATTCCAGTCCGGTGCGTATCGGGAACGGCGCCTACAATCAGTTGCAGATGGACATCTACGGTGAATTGATGGATTCCATTTATCTCTATGACAAGCATGTCACGCCGATTTCCTATGATTTGTGGCAACGGCTGGAACGGATGTTGCACTGGGTCGCTAACAACTGGAATCTTCCGGATGAAGGCATATGGGAGATTCGCAGCCAGAGGCAGAATTTCGTCTATTCCAAGCTGCAATGCTGGGTGGCGCTCGATCGCGGAATTCGTTTAGCTCAGCATCGAAGCCTGCCGCTCGATCGCGAACGGCTGGAGGCGGAACGCGATCGAATCTTTCAGTCCATCATGCAAAACGGCTGGGATGCAGAGAAGGAACATTTCACGCAATCCTATGAGTCGAAGGTCCTCGATGCAGCCAATCTTTTGATGCCCCTGGTGCATTTCATCGCGCCGAAAGATCCCCGCATGCGGAAGACGTTGAATCAAACAATCGAAAATCTCGTTTCCGATAGCCTGGTCTACCGCTATCAACTGAATGGCAACCTGTCGGCCTGGGATGGTATCAACGGAGAAGAAGGCACATTCAGCATGTGCACATTCTGGTTGGTGGAAGCGCTCACACTGGCAGATCGCGTAGACGATGCCCGTTTTATTTTTGAGAAGATGATGACCTATGCGAACCATCTGGGCCTGTATTCCGAACAGATTGGCCCAACGGGAGAGGCGCTGGGCAACTTCCCGCAGGCATTTACGCATCTCGGCTTAATAAGCGCTGCGGTGCATCTTGATGAAAAACTACGGAGGTGAGACATTTTCCATGCAAGACGACAATGGATACCGCGGTTTGGACCTGTCTTTGCTCCAGATGGATGCCATTTCCGTTTATTAGCCAAGCCAGACGCATGTGTAGAGCTGGTGCTCGAAGATGATGGCTCTTCGCAGCGCATTCCCATGCAGCGGCAACCCAGCGGACTGTATGAAGCTACCATAGCAAGCGCTCGTCCGGGCATGCTCTATCGTTTCTCGATCGATGGACAAGGCCCCTTTCCGGATCCTGCATCCCGTTATCAGCCGCATGGCGTTCACGGTCCATCGCAACTGTTGGAAGACGGCATATTCCTCTGGAAGCACTCGGCATTCTGTTCGCCCTCCGTGAGAGAGCTTGTTTTGTACGAGATACACATAGGAACCTTTACGCCGCAAGGCACATTTCTATCTGCAATTGAAAAATTGAATATCCTGCATGATCTTGGCGTGACGGCAATCGAGCTGATGCCGGTTGCTGATTTTCCGGGTACACGTAACTGGGGTTATGACGGCGTTGCGATCTATGCTCCGGCGCATACGTACGGAACTCCAGACCAGATGCGCCTGTTGATTGACGCCGCGCATGAGCGTGGAATCGCTGTTTTTCTGGATGTTGTCTACAACCACCTGGGGCCGGATGGTGCGTATCATTCTGTCTTTGCACCGCAATTTTATTCAAAAAAGCACCAGACTCCCTGGGGGGATGGTCTGAATTTTGATGACGCTGGATCCAGTCTGGTACGCGAATTTTTTCTGGAGAATGCGCTGTACTGGATTCGTGAATTTCATCTGGATGGTTTGCGCGTGGATGCAACGCATGCCATTACGGACACGAGAGAGCCGCATTTCCTGGCCGAGCTGACTACCCGCCTCCATGCAGCGGCACAGGATATGCATCGAACCGTGTTGGTGATTGCAGAGGATGATCGCAACGAACGCAGCACCGTGACGCCGGTGGAAGAGGGCGGATTGGGCTTTGATGCTGTTTGGTCCGATGATTTTCATCATCACATGCGGCACCGGTTGGCTGGAGATCACGACGGATACTTCGCGGATTTTGACGGAAGCATGGAGCACATCGTGGAAACAGTGCGCGATGGGTGGTTTTTTCAGGGACAATATCCCGGCAATCCACGAGGCACTAGCACCAAAGGTCTAACGCCCGAGTCGCGCATCTTCTGTCTCCAGAATCACGATCAGGTTGGCAATCGTGCGCTCGGCGAACGGCTCTCCACGCAGATCGACGCAGCGGAATATCGCGCTGCCACGGCGCTCCTTTTGCTGGCGCCGGAAACTCCGCTGCTCTTTATGGGACAAGAGTGGGCTGCATCCGAGCCATTTTTATTTTTTACGGATCATGCGGAGCCGCTGGGCAGGCAGGTAACCGAGGGCCGCCGCCGCGAATTTTCTAAATTCGCTGCATTCACTGATCCTGCGAGTCGCGATAAAATTCCCGACCCGCAGGCACGCGATACCTTTCTGCGTAGCAAGCTCGATTGGGGGGTACGCTTGCAAGCGGACCATGCTGCTTGCTGGCGGTGGTATCAAGCTTTGCTGCAATGGCGGCACAGGCTAATCGCCACGCATGGCGTGTGCGAAATCGCTCACATGGATGACTCAAGTCTGCAGATGGAATGGAAGGTAGAAGCTGATCGTGTTACCGTGATCCTTCTGCTGGGAGAATCTAAAAGATTCCAGCAGAATCGCTGGCGAGGTTTGCATCTGTCAATGACCAGTGAAGATCCGGCTTACTGCATCGATCCGAAACCTCTTGTTTGGGACAGCAGTACCGGCTCGCTTGCCGCGAAGCGTGCGGGAGTGATGATTCTTACGCGGCCGTCTACAGCGAAACGTCTTGCCGGAATGGAAGAATGAGACAAAACAACGCAATCCGCGCAACCTATCGTCTGCAATTGACGCCGAAGTTTACGTTTGCAGATGTGGAGACGATGATTCCGTATCTGGCTCAATTGGGCATCAGTCATATCTACAGCTCGCCGATTCTCGCGGCAAAGCCAGGCAGCGAGCATGGCTATGACATTTGCGACCACTCCCTCGTAAATCCCGTGTTGGGCGGAGAAGCTGGTCTAGAGCGCATGGTGCAAACACTACACCGGCACGACATGGGCTTTATCGTGGACTTTGTCCCGAATCACATGAGTGCGGACCCGCAGTGGAATTTATGGTGGCGCGATTTACTGGCCAACGGCCCATCCTCTCCACGTGCCGAATATTTTGATGTCGACTGGTTTCCTGTGAAAGATGAATTGGCCGGCAAGGTTCTGCTTCCCATTTTGGGCAAGCAATATGGAGAGGCTCTGGAAAGCGGCGAGCTGCAGATGGAATATCGCGATGGTGAATTCTGTCTGAATTACTACGATACAAATCTCCCGTTAAATCCACGGCAAATGCGTCTCTTGTTCCGCCATCGACTGGATGAATTGGTTGCTGCATTGGCTGAGGAACCGGATGTATTGATGGAATATCAGAGCATCCTATTTCAGTTGGATCATTTGCCCCATTATTTGGAGGTGGATGCAGAAGCGCGTACAGACAGGCAGAGAGAAACAGCCATTGCAGCCAAGCGCTTGCAGCACGTGATTGAAAATAACGACGCAATGCGCAGGCATATCCAGCAAAGCATCAAGGAGTTTAATGGAAAACCTGGTCATCCGGAAAGTTTCGATCTGTTGCATGCGCTCTTAGAGGAGCAGGCATACCGGCTCTCCTACTGGCGCACAGCGGTTCAGGAGATCAACTACCGGCGTTTCTTTGACGTAAACGAACTGGTCGGACTGCGCATGGAACATATGCCGGTGTTCCACGCGGCGCATGCGAAATTGGTGGAGTTTGCCGAGAAGGGTTGGATTGATGGAGTCAGACTGGACCATATCGACGGACTGTTCAATCCTCAACAATACCTGGTGCAGTTGCGGCAGGAATTCTCTAAAGTTCATCATCCCATGTATATCCTGGTTGAAAAAATTCTTGCTCGTGGAGAGCCACTCAATTCCAACTGGCCTGTGGAAGGCACCACCGGGTATGACTTTCTTGCGTTGATCAACGGCCTTTGGGTGCAGGAGCAAAATCAGGCGGAAGTCGAACATATTTACCGGCGTTTTCTAGGCAAGGCCGCCAGTGCCGAGGACTTTGTATACGAGGCGAAGCGGCTGATTACAGCAACCTCCATGGCCAGCGAATTGAACGTATTGGCACATGAGCTCAATCGTCTATCAGAGCAAAACCGGCGTAGCCGCGACTTTACGCTCGACAGTTTGCAGGAGGCGTTGCGCGAGGTAGTAGCCTGCTTTCCTGTGTATCGCACTTATTTGTCAGAGATGGGGCAAGCTGCCGCAGGTAAGAAAAGAATTGATGCGGCAATCGAACTTGCTGCACTGCGTAACCCCAGTCTGGAATCGTCGATCTTTCACTTTATCGGTGAAAGTCTTTTCCCGGAACGCAGGGAAGATGAAAGCGACGAAAGCTTTGCTCGCCGTTTGCGCTTTGCTATGAAGTTCCAGCAATACACCAGTCCTGTACAGGCAAAGGGGATTGAAGACACTGTCTTCTATCGACACTGTCCGCTTGTATCTATAAATGAAGTTGGTAGCGGTACCAAACGCACAGCGACAACGCCGGAGGAATTTCATCGCGCCAATGAGCGCAGGCTGCAAGCTTGGCCGCAAGCCATGCTTGCCACAGCCACCCACGATACCAAGCGTGGAGAAGACGCGCGCTTGCGCATTCATGTTTTGACCGAGCTGCCCGACGAGTGGCGCGCACGCCTGTTGCAGTGGTCTCGCGTGAATGCAGCGGCAAAAACGGAGATCGAAGGTGTGCCTGCGCCGGACCGAAGCGATGAATATCTTTTCTATCAAAGCCTGCTTGGAGCATGGCCAATGCGTCAGTCAAAACCGGATGAAGCATTGACGGCCCGCATGAAGCAGTTTATGAACAAGGCACTAAAGGAAGCTAAGGTGCATACAAGTTGGATCAATCCATCCAATGACTATGACGCCGCGATGGAGCACTTCGTCGAAGAGACCTTGCGTGGTTCCTGTTCCGCTGCTTTCCTACGCTCGTTTTTGCCATTTGCGCGTCGCACTGCGGTGCTGGGAGCATGGAGCTCCGTCTCCCAGGTCGTGCTGAAATTGAGTAGTCCAGGTGTGCCAGACACTTATCAGGGAACTGAATTCTGGGATACAAATCTTGTAGACCCGGACAACCGCCGGCCAGTCGATTACGTTATACGGCAGCAACGATTGGAGCTACTGAACGCACAGCTCGCTGCAACCGGCATGGACTCTGAACAGCGTGGGCGCTTTTTGCGCAGGTTGTGTCGAGGTTGGTGGACCAGCGATTTGAAGCTGCTTTACCTGTCTACCGGTCTTCAGCTACGTCGTCAGTATCCAGAAGTATTTCTCCGTGGCGCCTACTATCCGTTGCAAGTGCAAGGGCGCTATGCCGAGCACGTTATCGCTTTTGCACGAGAGCAGGAAGGTCAGTGGATCATCGTGATTGCACTGCGGTGGTTTTCCAAATTACTACAGGCGCCGTATCGCCTGGAAGATTTGCGAAAACATCTGCAGAACACTCTGTTGGAGCTACCTTGCAAAGAAACAGAGCTTCGGCTGAGGAATCCTCTGACGGGTGGCCAGCACACATTGCACCGGGAAGATGGCAGGATGATGCTGCGAGTGGGTGAAGCCGTGGGAGATCTCCCTGCTGTTTGGCTCCAGAGCGTTCCATAAGCTGCCAATTCCGAGGCAGCTCTTCGTTTCCATTTTATGAAACCAATAACACATCGGGATCCGTGCGGAAACCAACCTGCTGCATGGCCTGTTTGATTTCTGGATTGCGCATGAAATACTCCCAGACAAAACCGCTGCGCTGGTTTTCAGCCATCAGGATGCTGATTCCGAGATCGATACCCAGCAGGTCCTCCGCAAACCACTCCGCATGGGGCTGAAGGGCATCGACGAATCCATAGCGGGTCCATGCTTTTTCGCCATAGTGCTGCCGAATGGAAAGCAGGACGTGCGCGCATTCCGTAGGCAGAAAAGGTAAAGAGCCAGCTGTGGCGCATGGCGCGATGGTTCCATCGACACCGCCAAACTCCGGCGGTCCACCCCACACCTGATATCCCTTGCTGGAATCACACGCGGTGATCCCCCATAGGTTTTGATTGATCCACGGAAAATCTTTGCCAAGTGTCAGACAGAAAAGCTGATGGACGCGTGTGGCGGCGATGGAATTGACGAAGTAATTGGCATGCTGGTCGCGCACCGTGCGATAGTCGCACCACGCATGGGCATACTGGTGGATAAAGAGTGGCGCGATTCCGCTGATATATTCAATGCCGCCAAATTCAATGATGGGCCGTTGGACGGCATTCCAGGTTGCGGCAGGAATAGGGTGTGTGGGCGAACCGATCGCCATCAGGTACATCGTCATCAATTCAGCGTAAGTGTCCCAGCGATAGTGGATAAAGCCGTTTTCCGGTGTCCAACCCATCGAAAGCGTGGTTCCATCGTTTAGCATCCATTGCCAGTCAATGCGGTTATAGAACGTATTGGCCAGCGCGACAATGCGATGATTGTTGGAGAAATATTGTTTGCAATGCAACACACCACAGAGCAGCAAGGATGTGTCGATGGACGAAAGCTCTGAGTTGAACATGCGCTGGCCGCTCTCGATATCCACCCAGTGATACAAAAAGCCATGGACGTGCGGGCACTCCTCCAGCAGGAAAGCCAGCGTGGTCTCCACACGTTCTTCGCATGCACCTGGCGGCAGGTAATGGCGATTCGCGGCAATGCAGAGCGCGCTAAGGCCGAAGCCAGTGGCGGCAATGCTACCTTGGCGGCTGACTGTGCCGCCAACGGCAGGTGCATGGTCGCGAACCAAACCGGTCTGCGGGTGCGACTGTTCAAAGAAATAGGCAGTGCCGCGGTCTTCCATGTCATCGAGCAGCGTATCGGCGACCTTGGAGATTTGCGTTAACGGACGGTTGATGAAGATGCCGGGCGGGTGAGGATATTTTTTTGCTGTCTCAGCTTCCGTCGTTGGCTGCTTGGCGGCCGGGGGTTCCGCAGGCTGTTGTTGCGCCAATGCTCCAACAGGCGATGCGAACGCGAGAGCCCCGGCGGATGCGCTCACCGTGCGAAGAAGCTCTCTGCGTGTAACGTACTTGCGTCCCAATGAGGAACCTTTCTCTCAAATCAAACTTACAAGGAGGCCGGTCCTGTAGTACACAGGCCACACATAGTTAGACACAAAAAAAACAGAAAAGGACGAAAAAATTCTGCTTTTTAGCACGGAGCCAGCAAGGAAAGGATATACGAAAAATATTTCTTAACGCATGCAACCGCATTGTCTCCCTACAGGAGACAATGCGGTAACGATCGCAATTTAATATTGCAGCAGTTTGTGCAGAGCGGCTGTAACTTTGTCGACATTGGGCATGTAGAACTGCTCCATCGGTTCTGCCGCTGGAATGGCCGGGACATCGGGTGCTGCAACGCGCAGGATCGGAGCGTCGAGGCAATCGAAGGCATCTTCTGCAACAATGGCGGCAATTTCTGAGCCGATGCCCAGTGTGCGGTGATCTTCCTGCACAATGCAGAGCCGGCTGGTCTTGGCGACAGAATCCAGAACGGTATCGCGATCCAGCGGATTCAGCACGCGCAGATCGATGACCTCGATGCTGGCGCCAGTTTCCTGCTCAACCTTCTGCGCGGCCTGCAACGATATCTGCAACATGTAGCCGTAGGTGACGATGGTGGCGTCCTTGCCCTCATGCCGCACGGCGGCGTGAAAGAGGTCGGTGACGAAATCGTCGCCTTCGGGCAAATCTTCCTTGATGGTCGGCAGGCGATAGAGCCGCTTGTGCTCAAAGTAGATAACCGGGTCGTCCTGCCGTATGCCAGCCTTCAGCATGCCTTTTGCGTCGGCTACCGTCGCTGGAGCGACAACAATCAAGCCAGGCTCATGCGCAAACCATGTGGTGTTGGTCTGGCTGTGATACAGACCACCACCGGTGCCGCCTCCGTAGCAAACACGCAGCGTGAGCGGGCAGGTTTGCGAGCCGCCAGAGCGGTAGCGCAGCTTCGCAGCCTGTTGTGTGATGGCATCCATGGCCGGCGTTATAAAGTCGGCAAATTGAATCTCAGCAACGGGACGGAGGCCAGCCATCGAAGCCCCAATGGCGGAGCTGACGATGACGCCTTCCGCCAACGGCGAATCGATGACGCGCTCTGCGCCGAACTCTTCGAAAAGGCCCTTGGTTGCGCCGAAGACGCCACCCATTACCCCAACGTCTTCCCCGATAAGGAAGACCCGATCATCGCGCCGCATTTCCTCTGCGAGCCCGGTTGTGATTGCCTCAATATAGCTAACAGACATAGGTCCTGACTTTGAACAATTGTTTAGATGTTTAGCGAATACCTAATACTTTGGAGTGCGCGTTTTGCGGTCCAGCTCGCGTCCACGCACATCGAAGGAGTAAACATAATCCAGGCACTCGACCGGCTCCGCCTGTGGTGCTTTTTCGGCAAACTCAATGGCTTCGTCGAGTTCTTTGTTGAACGCTTCGCTCAATTGCTGCTTCCACTCTGGAGTGAAAAGATTACGCTGCGTCAGGTAGCGCTCCATTCCGGCGATCGGGTCTTTTGTCTTCCAGACCTCCACCTCTTCCGGCGAGCGATACTTGGCCGGGTCGATCTCAGAATGGCCGTACCAGCGGTAGGTCTTTGCCTCAATCAACGTCGGGCCGCCACCGTTGCGCGCGCGCTGGATCGCTTCATACGCAACGCGGTAGACGGCTACCACATCGTTGCCATCGACGGTGATCCCTGGGAAACCGTATCCCGCTGCCTTCAGGCTGATATCTTCCACCTTGGTCTGCAGCTTTACGGAAACGGACTCGGCCCACAGATTGTTCTGACAAACGAAAATGATAGGAAGGTTCTGCACGCCGGCAAAATTTAACGCTTCATGCCAGAAGCCCAGAGACGTGGAACCATCGCCGGAGAAAGCCACGACGACGTTGTCGTTCTTTTTCAACTTGTTCGCAAGAGCGATACCTGTGCCTATATTGAGTTGTGCGGCGATTGTAGAGGAGGGAGTGATGATGTTGAGCGGTGCATATCCGCAATGTGCTGGCGAGGAGCGCCCTTTGTCCGGGCTGGTAATTCGTCCGTAGAGCTGGCTGAACATTGCGCTTAGGGGAACGCCCTTAATGTAGTTGGCGATAAAGTCGCGATGTGAGGGAGCAACCGCATCTTCGGGCCGCAAATCAACGGCCACCCCAACGGCGGTGGCCTCCTGCCCAACGGCAGCGTAATAATTTCCCTTGTAGCGAGCCTGCTTCTTCAGAATGCGCGCTTTTTCTTCCAGCAGCCTGCACTTCAGCATGGTGGAGTACAGCTGCTTCAGTTTGTCGTCGTTGATAAGAGAGCTGCCGTTCTTGGAACTGGCGGTCGCAACCGCGACGGGCTCCTTTACTTTAGTAGCCATTTCCGCATAATCCTCGCAAAATAATTGTATCGCATGAGAAAGCCTTTGCTGGACCGAGCTGCTTACTCATCGTGCCGCCCATTTCAAATAGAAAAATCAGGGTTCCAATGCAGTTCGCATGACCGGTTCCCCGGTCGTTGGAGGCCTGCCAAAAACCCGGCCACGATTTCAACAGTTCCGTGCAAAACTCTGTGAAAATTTGGCATGTAACTTGATGAAACTTAGCCCTCCAAGCCGATTGCTACGCAATGCACAACAAACGATGCGATGCGCGGCTTATGTGGAGTACTCAGCGTTCACGCGAACATACTCCGCTGTCAGGTCGCTGGTTAAAAAACTGCAGGATGCGTTGCCCATGCCCAATGCCACGCGCACCTGAAAATTGCGCTCCTGCATGGCGGCATGCACGCGATCTCCATCGAAGCCCGGTGCGCGGCCACCGTTGTAGCAAACTAGCTGCCCGCCAATCCGAATGGAGATGCGTGACGGATCGATGGCAACGCTGGAGTATCCAATGGCAGCCAGAATACGCCCCCAGTTGGGGTCGCAACCTGCCCACGCCGTCTTTACCAGGGGGGAATGCGCAATGCTGCGCGCAATGCGCAGCGCGTCCGCTCGCGTCGCAGCGTCTTCGATCAGCAACTCGACAACATGGCCTACGCCTTCGCCATCGTCAATAATTTGCCGTGCAAGGGAGCCGCAAATCTGTTGCAATGCGTCTGCGAACGCCTGTGCGTCCGCCACATTGGAACGCTGCAACGCAACGCCGCTGGCGCCGCTGGCCAGCAGCAGCACCGTGTCATTGGTGGACGTATCGCCGTCAATCGAGATGCAGTTGAATGTTTCTTCCACGGCTCCATGCAGCAGGGCGCGCAGGTCCGCAGCGGCAATCTGGGCGTCGGTAAAGAGATACACCAGCATGGTTGCGTGCGGCACCAGTTGCGGATAGATCATGCCGGCGCCTTTGGCTATGCCAAGGATACGAACAGGTTTGCCCAGGACTGTCACGTGTGCATGGACGATTTTGGCGCGCTTGTCTGTGGTCAGGATCGCTTCAGCAAATTGTTGAACGTGCGCTGCCGTCGGTCCCAACTTTGTCGAAAGATTCGGCAATGCGGAAATCAATTTTTCCGCCGGTAACGGCACGCCGATAATTCCCGTGGAGGATGGAAAGACCTGTTGCGGCGTGCAGGCAAATTGTTCTGCGGCAGCCACGCAGACACGTTTACATGTGACGATGCCTTCCTCGCCCGTGGCACAGTTGGCATTGCCGGCATTGACGATGACAGCGCGCACGGAGCCTGCGCTCGCTTCCAGGGATTCGCGTCCCACAACTACGGGCGCTGCGACCACGCGATTGCTGGTGAACATGGCAGCGGCTGTTGTCGAGGCTGTGGCAACGGCGCAGGCAAAATCCGGCTTGCCGCTGGGCTTAATGTTCGCGCGCACAGCGGCAAACTGGAAGCCTGCAGGAATGGCATCGTTCGGGATCGCGTGTATCGGCAGTTCCGAGGTTAAATTTTTTACGGCAGTGGTCATCGTCACTCAATGGATTCAGAATTATGGTTGTTACTGTTGCAGCACAGTCAGCAGGCGTTCTTCAATCCGTGCCGGGCCAAGGATTGCAACGCGAGGCAATTGTCCACGCGCCATAGCGATTTCATCGCAGGCATGCAGACGCGGACACTTGGTGCAGTCCTTGTAGATTTTGTCCGGCAACGCCGTGCGTTCCGCCTGCCGGAATCCGTAACGGAAAAAGAAATCCGGAATGCGTGTAAAGAGGCAGACGCACGCAACGCCATGGGTTTCAGCCTCTTCGAGCAGAGCCTGCATCAGCCGGCTACCCGCGCCCTGGCCCTTGGCCGCTGGCGTCACAACAATGGAGCGCACCTCCGCCAGATGCGGCCCGTATAAATGCAGCGCACCGCAACCGAGAAAGATTCCAGCATCAGATTCTGCAACAGTAAAGTCGCGGATGTTCTCGCAGATCTCCGGAAAGCTGCGCCGCAACAGGGTGCCATCGTCGGAGAGACTGTGAATCAGATCGTAAACACTGGCTGCATCCGGCAGCTTAGCCTTACGCACTCGCATGCTGCACCTCCTGCTGCTTCTGCTCCAACATCACTCCGCCAAAGCGGTTAATCCATGCTTCCACGCGATTCTCTGCATCCGCCAAAGCCACCGCGACACGGTGCCGTGCCGTCCCCCCCGGAACATCGTGGCAGTCGAGCGTAGCCACCAAGGTGACGGCCGCAAAGAAATCCGGCGCGAAGGCTTTGCTGAAGCCCTGCAGTTCCTCCAGCGGTAGCGCCTGGAGTTCACAGCTCTTCTCGAGTGCATGACGCACAACGTTGCCGATGATTTCATGCGCCGTGCGAAAAGGAATGCCTTTATGTACCAAATAGGTTGCCGCAGCCATCGCGTTCAGATAGCCTGCTTCGCTGGCAGCGCGCATGCGGTCTTTGCGAAAATTCAATTGCAGCGTGAACCTGCCCAGCAGATAGAGCAGCATATGCGCCTTGTTTCTGGCGTCGAAGAGCGGTTCCTGCAACTCCTGCAGATCCTTGTTGTACGCCAGCGGTAGCCCCTTGATCTGAATCTCTACCGCGTGTGCCCCAGCAAGAATGCGTCCCGTTTTTCCGCGGACCAACTCCGTGAAGTCCGGATTTTTCTTTTGTGGCATGGCGCTCGACCCGGTGGAGAAGGCCTCGGGCAATTCAATGAAACCAAACTCTTGCGTGGCAAACAGCGTGATCTCCTCTGCGAATCGACTGGCGTGCAGCGCGATCAGAGAGAGAGCATGCAGGAACTCCAGCAGAAAATCGCGATCGCTGGTGGCATCCATGCTGTTGGCCGTCGGGCCATCAAAGCCAAGCTCCGCGGCCATTTGCGCGCGATCCAGCGACAGGGTCGCTCCGGCAACGGCGCCCGAACCCAGCGGAGACAGATTCAGCCGCCTGCGGCAATCTTCCAGCCGCGCAGCATCGCGCAACAGCATTTCAACATAGGCCAGAAGCCAGTGCGCCACCAGCACGGGCTCTGCGCGCTGCAAGTGCGTATAGGCAGGCATCGCGGCATCGCCCGCAGATTTTGCCTGCTGTATCAATGCGCTGGCCCAGGCTGCCAGATGCGCGATCAGCAGTTCGGTGGACTCGCGTACATAGAGCCGCAGGTCCGTGGCAATTTGCTCGTTGCGGCTGCGTCCTGTGTGCAGCTTCAAGGCCACATCGCCGATGCGTGCCACAAGCGTCAGTTCGACGAAGTGGTGCACATCCTCGGCTTTTTCACTTAGTTCCTGCTCGGAAGGCGACGCACCCTTTCCCTCGATTGCAGGGAACGAAGCAACAATGTCCTCCAGTCCTCCCACGATAGCCACATGTTCCGCTGCGCTTAACACGCCAGCCTTCAGCAAGGCTCCGGCGTGCGCTTTGCTGGCAGCAACTTCCTGGGGAAGCAACTGCCAGTCAAAGGTAAACGAACGCTGCCACTGCTCAAAGAGAGGATCGAGCGGTTCGCGGAAGCGGCCCGACCACATCTTCACCGCACACTCTCCTGCTTGCCCAGTTTCTGATTCAGCAGCCGCGCCCGCGTGCGCGCAGGCAGGCCAAGGATACGGATGAACCCTGCCGCGTCCTTCTGGTCATAACTGGCGCCCATCGTAAAGGAGGACAGCTCCTCCGAATAGAGCGCAAATTCGCTCTTGCGGCTGGCGATGCTGATATTGCCTTTGTAAAGCGTAAGCGCGACGGAGCCGGTCACATTCTGCTGCGTGTTGTCGACAAAAGCATCCAGCGCCTCGCGCAGCGGCGTGAACCACAGGCCGAAGTAAACGATCTCGGCATACTTCAGCGCAATCTGCTGCTTGTAATGCTTCGTTTCGCGTTCCAGTGTTAATGCTTCCAGCTCACGCAGTGCGGTCAGGATCAGCGTCCCGCCGGGCGTCTCATAAATGCCGCGGCTCTTGATGCCGACAAACCGGTTCTCGACGATATCGATGCGGCCAATGGCATTGCGCGCGCCGATCTCGTTCAGCAGTTCCAGCAACTGCACCGGATCCAACCGCATGCCGTTCACGGAAACCGGTGTGCCTTTCTCGAATCCAATCTCAACCGTCTCTTCGCGATCCGGAGCTTCCAGCGGAGAGCGCGTCCAGGTCCATGTGCTGGCCAGCGGTGCGTTGCCGGCATCTTCCAGCTCACCGCCTTCATGGCTGATGTGCCACAGGTTGCGGTCGCGGGAGTGTATCTTCTCCCGGCTGGCCGCGACAGGAATATTGTGGGCGGCAGCGTAGTCCAGGCAATCCTCGCGGGACTGCAGATTCCACTCTCGCCACGGGGCCAGCACCCGTAAATCCGGCGCAAGCGCCTGATATGCGTGCTCAAAGCGCACCTGATCGTTTCCCTTGCCGGTGCAACCGTGGGCAACGGCTTCGGCTCCTTCTTCCAGGGCTACTTCCACCTGATGCTTGGCGATGACCGGGCGCGCCATCGAAGTGCCGAGAAGATACTTGTCCTCGTATACCGCGCCTGCACGGATGGTAGGGAAGACATACTCGCGCAGGAACTCATCGCGCAGGTCGCGCACAACCGCCTTCTTTGCCCCGGTGGCGTAAGCTTTGGCGACCACCGCGTCGATGTCTTCGCCTTGGCCCACGTCGGCAATCATGGCTATGACGTCCATACCGTAGTTTTCATTCAACCAGGGAATAATGATGGACGTATCAAGACCACCGGAATACGCCAATACAACTTTCTTTGCCATAAAACTCACAAAACCTTTCTGAAATTCGTAATTTGTTAGGAGAATGCTGGAACGTGCGAGCGTTTGCGTGTTCCGCGCGTCGCTGCGTACCCATCCTCGTGGACACAGCTGCTATCGTTGGCCGCCATGCCGCCCATCACCAGCAACAGGATTGCTTTCTGCGCATGCAGGCGATTTTCCGCTTGCTCGAAGACCACCGACTGCGGCCCGTCCAGGACTTCCTCTGTCACCTCGTCGCCGCGATGCGCCGGCAGGCAGTGCATGAAGATGGCATGCGGAGCGGCCAGCGACATCGTCTGCTGGTTCACTTGAAATGGCCGACAGGCCTCATTGCGTTGCTCCATCACTGCCTCCTGGCCCATACTGGTCCAGACGTCGGTGTAGACAGCATCGGCGCCGATGACGGCCTTGCGTGGATCGTGAATCCATTCCACCTTGCCGCCGGTGGCGGCGGCAATCGACTGTGCTGCTGCCAGATATTCTGCTGCAGGCCCATACTGCGGTGGAGTAGCCAGCGTGCAGTGCATGCCGGCCTGCGCCGCCGCCAGCATCAGCGAGTGCGCCACATTGTTGCCGTCGCCCAGATATGCCAGCCGCAGTCCGCGCAGATCACCGAAGTGCTCCTGTAGGGTAAAGATATCAGCCAGTGCCTGGCATGGATGCTCGATGTCGCTGAGCGCATTGATGACCGGAACGTTGGCATATTGCGCCATGCCGGTGATGGTGTCGTGCGCGTAGGTACGCAGCACAATCACGTTCACCCAGCGCTCCAGGTTCCGCGCCACATCGGCCAGCGGTTCGCGTTGGCCAAGCCGGGAACTGGTCTGGTCGACAAAGATGGCCGAGCCACCCAGCGTGTTGATGCCCGCCTCAAACGTCAGGCGCGTGCGCAGCGATTCCTTCTCGAAAAACAGCACCATTTGTTTGGCATCAAGCGCGCGACGATAGTTTTGTGGCTGCGCTTTCAGTTGGTGCGCCGTCTGCAGGATAAGCTGGACTTCTTCCGGCGTCAGATCGCGCATGGAGCAGAGATCGCGGCCATAGAGTGAGGTTGGCAGTCCATGATCGGATAGCCCGGGGGCAATCGGGGCGGCGAGGGAACTCGGCCGCAGGGCATAGGATTTACTTGGCATTTTGCATGACTCCAGTGACGACCGCAGTCGCCGTAAGCGTAGCGTCGAGTGCTTCGACGATCTGGTCAATGTGTTGCCGCTCGATTATGTAGGGCGGCAGAAAACGCAGCACAGTTTCGCTGGTGCGGTTGATTACGATATGTCGCTCCAGCATCTGCATGGCAACGGATTTTGCGAGTTCTGCGGATTCAAGCTCCATGCCAACCATCAGGCCCATGCCGCGCACGTCCGTGATGCAGGGATGCTTTGCGGCAAGTGTCGTCAACTGCGAATGAAAGTACGCACCGGTCAGGCGGATATGGTCCAGCATCTTCTCGCTGCGCAGCGTGTCGATGACGGCGATGGCGACAGCGCAGGCAAGAGGCCCGCCACCGAAGGTCGTTCCATGCATGCCGGGCGTAAACGCGCGCGCAACCTTTTCGGAGCAGAGCATCGCGCCAATTGGCAGGCCTCCAGCAAGAGGTTTCGCCAGCGTGGTGGCATCCGGAAGAATGCCGAAGTTCTGATATCCGCACCATTCTCCGGTACGGCCAAGCCCGCATTGAATTTCATCGGCGAGCAGCAGCGCGTCGGTTTGTTCGGTCAAGGCCCGCGCCGTTGCGAAAAACTCCTGCGAAACGGGATGAATGCCACCCTCGCCTTGCACGGCCTCGATACAGATGGCGCAGACTTCGTTGGAAAACTTCGCTTTCAGGTCTGCGACATCGTTGAAACGGACAAACTCGACGCCGGGAACCAGCGGCGCAAATGGCTCACGATATTTCGCCTTGTGCGTGGTGGAGACCGAACCCATCGTCCTGCCATGAAAGCTGTGTTCGAGTGCAAGAAACCTGGTGCCAATATTCTTGCCTTCCGCGCGGAGCAGAGTTGCATGGGCGCGCGCCAGCTTCAACGCCGCTTCCCAGGCCTCGGCGCCGCTATTGCAGAAGAAGGCGCGATCCAGACCGGTCATCTCTGTCAACCGCAACGCCAGTTCCGCCTGCCCTTCGTGAAAAAAGAGGTTCGAAGTATGCAGCAGCTTGCGGCTCTGTTCCGCTATCGCCGCTTCGATTGCAGGATGGCCATAGCCCAGCGCGCAGACGCCGATGCCGCTCAGAAAGTCGAGATAGGCATTGTTGTTTTCGTCGTACAGATGCACACCCTCGCCCCGGACAAACAGGATTGGGTGGCGTTCGTAAGTCTGTACCAGCAGCCGTGCTTCGGCTGCGCGAATATCGTCCAGCTTCATGCGACCATTACCTCCGTGCCTTCCGTAATGCGTGATGAACATAGATCGGGCAGCATGTTTGCGGCATCCGCCGGCAGAATGCGAACCCGTTGCACGCCATGCAGCAGCGCCTCCCGGCACGCGCCCAGCTTGGGCAACATGCCGCCACTGATGACGGCGCTCGTGGTCAGTTCCGGAATCTGCTTCAGGCTGAGCCAGCGCATCACTTCGCCATCGGCGCCGCGCACACCGGGAACGTCAGTCAGAAATACCAGCGCCTCCGCCTGGCAGGTAACCGCGCAGGCCGCAGCCATTTCATCTGCATTGATGTTGTAGTATTCGCCGTCAAAGCCCAGCGCGATGCTGGAGATGACCGGTACGCCGCCCATCTGCCAAACCGCGTGCAGCCAGCGAGGATCGGAAGCGGCAATCTCGCCGACAAAGCCAAGGTCCGGCGCCGTGCGTTTCTTGCGTGCGCGAAACACCATGCCATCGCCGCCGGAAAGCCCGACCGCTGTTTGCCCGTGGCTACCGATCGCAGCCACCAATTGCTTGTTCACGTGGCCCGCGAGAACCATGATGGCCGTATCACGCGTCTCCGCATCCGTAATGCGCAGGCCGGCGACAAACTCGCTCTGCTTGCCCATTTGCTTCAACGTACGCGTCAAGGCTGCGCCGCCGCCATGCACCACGGCCACCTGGTTGCCATCGCGTACCATCTCCGCAATGGCCTGTGCGCACAAGTGCAGCGTGGCTGCGTTGTCGATTGCCTGACCGCCAATCTTGACGACGTATCTCATAGCAGTCCCTCTTGCTCCGGCCAGCCGAGCAGCAGATTCATGTTCTGCACCGCCTGACCGGCAGCGCCTTTCAGCAAGTTGTCCAGGCACGATACGACGATCAGACGCTTGCCATCTTCAGCCAGCGCAAAGCCGATATCGCAATAGTTGGTGCGCACGGAATGCTGAATTTGCGGCAGCCGTTCGCCGTGAAAGCGAACCATCGGCGAGCCGCTGTAAAAGCTGCGATAGCAGTCGGCGATTTCCTGCGAGGATTTTTTTCCGCGCAGCGTAATATACAGTGTCGAGAAAATGCCGCGCGGAATCGGCAACAGATGAGGCGTAAATGTAATCTGCTGCGGCTTCAGTTCCAGTTGCTCCAGCATCTCGCCCGTATGGCGATGGCCGAAGACCGAATAGGCTGAAAGATTGTCTGCCGCGTACATGAAGTGCGTCTTCGCCGACGGCGCTTTACCCGCTCCAGACACGCCGGACTTGGCATCGCAAATGACGCCATGTTCCACGTCAACCAATCCCGCACGCACCAGCGGCGCCAGGCCCAGAATGATGGAGGTCGCATAACAGCCGGGGTTGGCGACGATTTGCGCGTTTTTGATCGCCTCCCGGTGCAGCTCCGGCATGCCGTAAACGGCCTGTTGCTGAATCCTGGTTGCGACGGAAGCGTCGACGTCCTCAAAACGGTACACAGCCCGGTTTTCCTGCTGCTGCATGCGCCACGCACCGCTCAGGTCAATGACGCGTACCCCGTGGGCCAGCAGGTCTGGCGCCCAGGCACGCGACTGCTCGTGCGGTGTAGCGAGAAATACAACGGAAATGCCACGCTCGCGCAGCGCGGCCCAGCGAAACGGTTCGACGCGCAGCGACGCCGAGCCGTTGTTATCGGCAAGCTGCGGATGCAACTCGGTCAGCGCGACACCAGCGCTGGCGCTGTTTTCCACAGAGTCATCCTCTTCCCGGCCAAAAAATACCGGAGGACATCCGTGCAGGCGCGGATGATGCGTCAGCAGCCGGGCCAGTTCCGCACCGGCATAGCCACTGACTCCCACTACAGCGGTTTGTGTTTCGAAAGAGGTCATCCTTCCAGCAATTTCTCCAGCCGTTGGCGCAGGTGGCTGGCCAGTTTCTGATCCTGGCAGATGATGAGCACCGCATCATCTCCAGCAATGGTGCCCAGCACCTCAGGCAACCGTTCGCGATCCAGCGCCGCCGCTACCGGCTGCGCGCTCCCAGTCGTGGTGCGCAAAACCAATTGATTCAACGCCTGACGAACTTCCAGGCCGAAGCTGGCGAAGACAGAATCCACCGAGGGCAGTTCCTGTTCGTCGCCCGAGCCGTTGGGATACGCATAGCCGCTGGGCCCTTTATAGAGACGCAGCTCGTGAATATCGCGCGAAAGCGTCGCTTGTGTCACATCAAAGCCACGGCGCAACAACTTCCGGCGCAACTCATCCTGGCTGTAAATCGAAGCTTCCCCCAGAAGGGTGCGGATCGCGTTGTGCCGCTCATTCTTCATTTGCGCTTGTTTCTGTTGTACTTCCGAAAAAATATGCGCTGCAGATGATTTTGCCAGCGCATAAACATGCAACTTAATGTATAAATATACAAAGCCTTCCTGTCAAGTCTGTTTCATGGTTTCGGGAGGCTAGGTAGCAGCGGCATTTTCTACAAACGATCGCAATAGGTTATTTTTTCCTTTTCTCAGCCCAACAAACTACGTAGAGTGAATTATGGATTGTGAAAATTTCTCTTCATTTGCATCTGGTTTTTGTGTCGTTCCCGCAGGCCAGCAGGGCCTCTATGATGCTCGTTACGAACATGATTCCTGCGGCGTAGGTTTTGTCGCGTCGATCCACGGATATACCAGCCATCAGATACTGCAGTCGGCCCTGGCGGCCTTGGGCCGTCTGGCTCACCGCGGAGCCGTAGCCGCCGATGGCAAAAGTAGCGATGGCGTCGGCATCATGGCGCAGATTCCGCGAACATTTATGCAGCGTGTGACCGGTGTCACGGTTGCACCGGGCCAGCCGCTCGGCGTGGGCATGTTGTTCCTTGCGCCCGCAAACGTGGCTGGGCTTCAGGCTGCGTTTGTGGCCGCACTCAACGCTCAGAAAATATCGCTTGTCGCGTGGCGGCGCGTTCCCGTAGCGACCGATGTGCTGGGAGCCAGTGCGCTGGCCAGCCTACCGGAGATATGGCAGGCGATCGTGACGGCAGAAAACGCCGACAAGCTGGAGCGTCGCCTTTACCTTGCCCGCAAGGAGTTTGAACGCAATACGCAGGATGCCTACGTCTGTTCGCTGTCGACGGAAAGCGTGGTGTACAAGGCACTTTGCGCCGGCCGTCTGCTGGCGGATTTTTATCCGGACCTCGCCGACCCGGAGTTCACCACTCCCTTTGCCCTCTTTCACCAGAGATATGCGACCAATGTGCTGCCGTCCTGGCACCTGGCGCAACCGTTGCGCACCCTGGCGCACAATGGCGAAATCAACACGATCTGGGGAAACCGTGCCCGCATGGATGCGCGCTTGTCCACTCTGCCTGCGGAGTGTCAACCCATTCTCTCGGCAAACGGCTCGGACTCCACCAGTCTGGATGAGACGGTAGAGTTACTGGCGAAAAACGGACGCACACTGGCCGAAGCCGTCCGCATGCTGCTGCCGCCTGCTGCACAGCAACGCCAGACGGCGTTTTTGCGCTATCACGCCGATTGTGCCGAACCCTGGGATGGCCCGGCGGCGTTGGCCTTTGCCGATGGCAATCTTGTTGGAGCGGTGCTCGACCGCAACGGTCTGCGCCCATGCCGCTATGCTGTCACCAAACAAGGCTTGGTCGTGGTGGGGTCCGAGGCAGGTCTGCTCGATCTGGATGCCGACGATGTGACGCACAGTGGACGGCTTGGCCCCGGTCAAATGCTCGTTGTCGATCTGAAGGCGCAACGGCTTTATGAAGACGAGGAGTTGCACACGCTCTTCGATCGCGTCGAATCTTACGCCGAATTGCTGGAGGAGATTCCGCTGCACGCTGCAAAAGATTCTGTGATGTATCCAGACCCAGCGAATCTGCAAGCCCAGCAGCGCCGGTTTGGATACACAAGGGAAGACGTCAAGATGGTGCTGACGCCGATGGCCCTGGAGGGGAAAGACGCTGTCTGGTCGATGGGCGACGACACCCCGATTGCACCGCTGGCAAAGTCTCCGCGCTCGGTCTACGCCTTTTTCCGCCAGCGCTTTGCGCAGGTGACGAACCCTCCCATTGATTCCTTGCGCGAGTCCTGCGTGATCTCTCTGCATACGCGGCTGGGTCCCTGGCCCGATCTATTGAACCGCCATGCCCGCCTGCCCGGGCTTTCTTTGGCTTCGCCGTTTTTATCGTTGGGCCAGATGGAAACATTGCATCGCCGCAGTCATCCGCTCACCCTGCAATTGCCGCTCGCTGTGTTGGAATGCGTCTTTGACGTCGGCACAACAATGCAAGCAGCCCTGCAGGAAATCTGTACTCACGCGGAACATCTGGTGCATGGTGGAGCGCGAATTCTCCTGCTCACCGACCGGAATGCGAAGGGCCAATCCCTGCCTATTCCAATGGCGCTGGTGACCGGAGCGGTCCACGCCGCGCTGGTGCGTGCCGGTCTGCGCACGCTCGTGGGTCTTGCCGTCGAAGCGGGGGACTGTCGCGACCTGCATCATGCAGCCGTGCTGATTGGCTTTGGTGCGGGCGCGATTTGTCCGTGGCTCGCGCTGGAAACGGCGCACAGCATCGATGCTGCGGCAGGCGAAGAGCGTCTGCTGCATACATTCGATGTCGGCCTGGCGAAGGTGATGTCAAAGATGGGCATCTCCGTGGTGGATAGTTACCGTGGCGCGCATCTTTTCGACATCCTCGGGCTGCATGCCGAGGTCGTCGATGCATGCTTCCCCGGCAGCCTCTCGCCCATCTCTGGAATTGACTTTCATGGTCTGGAGGCAGGGGTTCGCGCAGCATGGACCGGTGGAGAAACCTCCCCAGAGCTGCCGGATTATGGTTGGGTGCGCTTCCGCAAGGACGATCGTGCCGAGCCGCATGCGTGGCAGCCACCGACCGTGAAGGCCCTGCAGGTGGTCACCGGCGCAGCGCGCGGTGCAACCACGGTGCTGGAACCGGCAGTGGCCTGGCATAGCTTCAGTCATGACGTTGCGGTCCGTCGTACCACGGCGCTCCGCGACCTGTTAGATGTCACAGCCGCTGGCCCGGCGCTGGCCATCGATGCCGTGGAGCCGCCACAGAAGTTGGTGCGGAACTTTATCGCCAGCGCCATGTCTCTGGGATCGCTGAGCCCGGAGGCGCACCAGACCATCACCGTCGGCATGAATATGCTGGGTGCGCGTTCCAACACCGGGGAGGGTGGCGAAGATCCGGATGTCTATCATCGCGGCTCCCATCCTTCGGTGAATAGCAACCCTTCGATGAGCAGCAACGGCGCGCCTGCGGTGCATGCCGGTGTCCGGCTCGACAACAAGATCAAACAGGTGGCTTCCGGACGTTTCGGCGTCACGGCGGAATACCTGGTGCATGCCGAGGAACTGGAGATCAAGATCGCGCAGGGGTCCAAGCCCGGCGAAGGCGGCCAGTTGCCCAGCCACAAGGTGACGGAGCTGATTGCGCGCCTGCGTCATGCCCAGGTGGGTGTCTCACTGATTTCCCCGCCGCCGCATCACGACATCTACAGCATTGAAGATCTGGCGCAGCTGATCTATGACCTGAAGCGCATCAATCCGCGTGCGCGTGTCGGTGTCAAGCTGGTGTCGGAGCTTGGCGTGGGGACCGTGGCTGCTGGCGTGGCCAAGGCCTATGCGGACTACGTGGTGATTGCAGGCCATTCTGGTGGAACAGGCGCTTCGCCGTTGTCCAGCATGAAATACACGGGCAATCCCTGGGAAATGGGATTGGCCGAAACGCAGCAGGTGTTGATGCGCAACGGTCTGCGCGGACGCGTGCGGCTGCGTGCGGATGGTGGCCTATGCACCGCACGGGATGTACTGATTGCCGCCCTGTTGGGCGCGGAAGAGTACGGCTTTGGCACTTCCGTGTTGGTCGCCCTGGGATGCGACATGGCCCGGCAATGTCATTTGAATACCTGTCCCACAGGTATCGCTACACAAAAGCCGGAGTTGCGCGCCAAGTTCCGTGGCAAGCCGGAGCATGTTGTCCGTTTCTTTGAACAACTGGCTGCAGAGCTGCAAGAGTTGCTGGCAAACCTTGGCCTCCCTTCGCTGGAAGCTGCGATTGGGCGCGTCGATCTGTTGCATCAGGTGCGGCACGACGGTGGTCTGGATCTCTCCCCGCTGCTGGTGCGTGCCGGCGATGGCCCGGTATGTTGTACGCAGGAGCGCAACGATCGGCCCGAAGAGCATCCGCCACTCGATGAAGCCTGGGTGCAACCTGCGCTGGCTGCCTACGAAGCGGGAAAGAGTTTCACGTTGGATACGAAGATTGGTAATCAGGACCGCACGATTGGAGCGCGTCTGGCCGGAGAGCTGGTGCTGGCGCGCGCAAAAGCAGAGGCCGCAGGCAAGACAACGGATGCCGGTCCAGAGTATGCCGTGGATGTCCGCTGCACCGGGACCGCGGGCCAATCCTTTGGAGCCTTTGCCGCGGACGGCATGCATCTGGAGCTGGTCGGCCAGGCCAATGATTTTGTCGGCAAAGGACTCTGCGGCGGCAATCTTGTACTGCGCGCCGTGGGTCAGGCTGCGCGGGACAGCGCCCAGCATGTGATTCTTGGCAACGTTGCCTTGTATGGAGCGACCAGTGGCTCGCTCTTTGCTGCGGGCCGTGCAGGGGAACGCTTCGCGGTGCGCAATTCCGGGGCTAACGCCGTTGTGGAAGGCATGGGCGACCACGGCTGCGAGTACATGACTGGCGGCGTAGTCGTTGTGCTGGGTGCAACCGGAGGAAACTTCGGCGCGGGTATGACCGGTGGCCACGCCTATGTGTTGGATGAAGACGGTCGTTTTCTAGCCGACAAACGGTATCATCCGGAATTTCTCGCTCCAAAGTCCTACAGCGACCTGAGCCCGGAACAGCAGCAACAACTGCAGGCCCTGGTGCAGGCCCACGCCAGCAAGACACAAAGCCGGAAGGCACAGACGCTGCTGCAGGATTGGCCAACGGCGGCACAAAAGTTTGTCTGCCTCACGCCGTTACCTCCTGTTTAACCCGTTCTCTCTACAGCATCGATTGTGCGCAGCCGATCCTTAAAAATCGGCTGTGCCAACCGATGCATACAGCCCCTTGGCAAATCCTCCGCTTCCCAGTAAAGTGTGGCACGAAGGCTGAAACGCCTCACGAGGTCCGCCGCTGAAAGACAATCGCGCATCCGCTGCAACCAGCGACGTCACATCTGCTCGCGGTGGCGACAAGCATCAGCGCATTCTGGATGCTGCCATTGAAGTGATTGCCGAGAACGGCTTCTTCAACTCACCCATCAGTACAATTGCCGCACGCGCCGGAGTTGCGGACGGGACCGTTTATCTCTACTTCAAAAGCAAAGATCAGATCCTGCGCGCGGCTATTGACACGGCATTTCTGCGGTTTTTTGAACGCGTGCGCGCGGAGATGGCCGACACGAAGAATGCGGAGCAGCAACTGCGCATCCTGGTGCGCTTGCATCTGGAAACGCTGGCAGCCAACCATGCGCTGGCCGTCGTAATGCAAACCGAGGTGCGGCAGAGTGCGCGCTTCATTGCCGAATTTTCACGCCAGCATCTGGTGGATTATCTTAACCTGACGCGAGAGGTCATCCGGCGTGGCCAGCAGCAAGGCGTCTTCCGCGCGGATGCCTCCGACCGCACAGTGGCGCATTGCCTTTTTGGGGCATTGGATGAGATGGTCAGTTCCTGGGTCTTCACCGAACGCCCCTTTGAACCGGCAACGACAGCGTCCCAGGTGCTGGATGTAATCTTTCGAGGAATCGAGACAACACAACCCCATGCTTGAGCAAACCTATGCTTGATCTGAAATCCTTAAACGATGTTTTTTTTCGCGCCAGCAGCCGTGGCGACGACCCTGTCATGCAGTCGCGGGACGCTGCGGGAGCCTGGCAAACTATCTCCTCGCGCCAGCTCTACCAGCGGGTGCGCGCCCTGTCTTCAGTTTTGGCGAAGTGGGGTATTGGCAAGGGTGACCGCGTGGCGCTGCTCTCGGAGAACCGTTGGGAGTGGGCGGTTACGGATTTTGCTGTGCTCGCGCTCGGTGCCGTGGATGTGCCACTGTATGCAACACTGACCGCCGATCAGATTGCAACCATGCTGGCAGACTCCGGCGCGCGTATTATTTTTGTTTCCAGTGCTCAGCAATATGAGAAAGTCGCAGCCGTGCGCGCGCGTACCGCGATAGAAAAAATCATCGTGATGGACCGCGAGCCGAAAGTGCCGCTGGCAATCTGGTTTGGTGATCTGATGCCTGCGGAATCCGCCGCAGACAAGGGCCACACGCTGCAGCGCGATCCGGAATTTGACCGCCGCGCCTACGACGTGCAGCCCGGCGACCTGGCCACCATCATCTACACCTCCGGCACCACTGGCGAATCCAAGGGCGCGATGTTGACGCACGGCAACATCGCTTCCAACCTGAACCATTCCACCTCGGCCTTCGGCTGGGATGAAAAGCATTCCAGCATCTCCTTCCTGCCGCTTTCGCACATCACGGCCCGCCATCTGGATTACGCCCTGTTTTGCTACGGCGCCGTGCTGGCCTATTGTCCGCAATTTGATCTGCTGCCGCAGGCCATGCGCGAAGTACGCCCTACGATTTTTGTCGGTGTGCCACGCGTCTATGAGAAGATTCGCCACGAAGTACTGCGGCGCTCCAGCGAGTCGCGCGCGCGTGGAAGTCTGCTCCATTGGGCGCTCCGTCGAGGCGGCAAGAATGGCGATGCTGTCATGCGCGGAGAAACCCCCGGCAGCCGCGCCTGGAAGCTGGCCAACCGGCTGGTGTTTACCAAAATTCGCGAGGCCTTTGGCGGCCGCGTCATTCATTTCATCTCCGGTGGCGCGCCGCTTGGCATGGACACGGCCAACTGGTTCATACAGGCGGGCATTCGCATCTTTGAAGGCTATGGACTCACCGAAACCTCGCCCGTCATTGCGCTCAACAACGCGCCGGCGTACCGGATCGGTTCCGTGGGGAAAGTCCTGCCCAACGTCGAAGTGAAACTGGCCGAAGACAGTGAGTTGCTGGTGCGCGGGTCATCGATCTTTCCCGGGTATTGGCACAAAGAGGAACAAACAGCAGAAGCCTTCACCGCCGATGGCTGGTTCAAAACCGGCGACATCGCACAGCTCGACAAGGACGGTTTTCTATTCATCACCGACCGCAAGAAGGAGCTGATAAAGACCTCCGGCGGCAAGATGATTGCACCGCAGCCAGTGGAAAATAAGTTGAAGGCGGACGTGCTGGTTGGCCATGCCTGCGTGATCGGCGACAAACACAAATTTGCTGCCGTCCTGCTCTCGCCGAACTTTGTTGCCTTGGAGGCTTGGGCCAAAACCAAGGCAATCGATGTCAGGGACCGTAAAGCACTGGTCGCGCATCCGCAGGTGCAGGCTTTGTATCAGGAGATTGTCGATCAGGTGAATGCCACGCTGGCCAGCTTTGAAACGCTGAAGCGCCTGCATCTGGTGGCCGATGAGTGGACGCTCGAAACTGGAGAATTGACGCCCAGCATGAAGCTGAAACGCCGCGTGATTCTCGAACGCTATGCGACAGAGATCGCTCGCATCTATGCCGACGAATCGACGGCGCACGGCGACAACGGCGCCACCAAACCGGCCACGGTACGATAAGACAGCCCTGGCCAGAGAAGACGCTCCGCACGCAAGCGGCTAAAGATCAATGCAGTCATAGGGCCGCTTTATCGGAAGATAGGCATACTGCCTATGAGCAGCCTGGACCTGATTTCCTACGATCGCGAATCGTCGATATGCGTTTTCTAATAACCTCAACCGAAAGGAAAAGCCGCAATGAACTGGTATCACGCCATCTCTTGTTTCTTTGCCGGAATGTTTCTCGCCAATGCCGTGCCTCATTTTGTGCATGGCATTTCCGGTGATCGTTTCCCGACACCATTCTCCCATCCTCCCGGAAAAGGATTGTCCTCGCCAACGGTGAACGTTCTCTGGGCGCTCTTCAATCTGGTCGTCGGGACCATCCTGTTTCGTACTGGAAAGATTTCGAGCGAGAACGATCTGGCTCTTGTTCTCTTCTTTGCCGGTATTGCTGCTATCAGCATCCCGGCGAGCGTGAGCTTTCAAAAGAAGCAAGCCAGCTGACTGGCTAAGCCAACCGGCGCAATGCACCGCAGCCCACAGCCGAAAGGGAAAATCATGCCTCTCACGCAACTCGATCCCAACGCCGCATTGGTTGTGATTGATCTTCAAAAAGGCATCGTCGGTTTGACGACCGTGCATCCTGTTGCGGGGATCATCCAAAAAACTGCCCAGCTCGCGCGCGCTTTCCGTGAGCGCGGTCTGCCTGTAGTTCTCGTCAATGTGGCAGGTGTCGCTCCAGGTCGAGCCGACACCGTTCGCCCCAAATTTTCGTTTCCACCCGACTGGACCGAGCTTGTTCCTGAACTGGAGCAGCAACCCGGCGACATCCTGATTACCAAGCAACGAGTGGGCGCGTTCATTGGTACATCGTTGGACGATTCCTTACGTCAGCGCGGTGTGACCCAGATTGTCTTGACGGGGGTTGCGACCAGTGCCGGCGTGGAAGCGACGGCCCGCAGTGCCTACGATCATGGCTACAACGTGGTGTTTGTCGCAGATGCCATGACCGATCGGGACGCCGATGCGCACCGTCACAGCATCGAGAAGATTTTCCCCAAACTCGGCGAGACCGACACAGCCGAAAATGTATTGCAGCAATTGCGCGGTTGAAATCGCTCGCATCTACGCCGACGAATCGACGGCGCACCTGCGCGCGCTACAACCGGGCAAAGCTGTTTCTGCTGAAGGAAACACTTCGCGTCTGCCGCACATTCTGTTTAGAGCTTAGGAAAATTGGACCGGGTCCGTTTCCGAGTTGTATGTGACTTGGGCGCAGGGATGGCAGCAGAATCGAATAGTCATCGAATCCGTACCGCGAGGCTTATGAATCGCCGATTAAGAATATATAAGTAAGGCCACGCAGCGGGCGGAAAGTATCTACAATGCGAAGTACCCCACTTTGAACGAATGCTGGCAGGCATTCATTGGGCGCTATCTCCCACGGAGGCTTCGACGCACGATGCATTGGTTTCGGACGCTCTTTACGCGGAAGCGGATGTACAGCGATCGGCCTGAGGAGATGCAGCAGCATCTCGCGGAAAAAAAGGACGCGTTGACCGCAGCAGACCTCAGCCCGGAGGCAGCAGGGCATCGAGCCCATTACGAGTCCGGCAACAAGATGCTGGAAGCACGCAGCCGCGAAGCCTGGCAGTTTCCCGTGCTCGAAGGTGTTTGGGCAGACATATTGTTCGCGCTGCGGCAGATACGGAAGTCGCCCGGCTTTGCGATGACCACCATTTTGACTCTGGCAATCGGAATCGGCGCCAACACGGCAGCCTTTGGCCTGTTGTACGCTGTTCTTTTGCGTAGTTTGCCGGTTTCAAATCCCCAACAGCTCGTGCGCCTGGAGCTTAGTAATAAGGCCATGGGCGTGGCCGACCCTGTCTTCTCCTATCCGGTGCTACAAGAGTTGCGGAAGGCGCAACACAGTCTGATTGATCTTTCAGGATGGGGCAGCAACCTGGTTTTTATCCGCGACAAAGAAGGCTCGCTCCGTTCCGAGAATGCGGAGTTTGTCACCGGGAATGCGTTTGGCCTGCTTGGTGTCCAGCCGTTCAAAGGACGCATGTTGACGCCTGCGGACGACGTTCCTGGCGGCACGGAAGGCGGCTGGAATGTCGTGCTGAACTATGGCTACTGGAAAGATCATTTCCAGGGAGACCCGGACATCCTTGGCAAGCAGATGACCATTACGAACCAGCAGGTCACAATCGTTGGTGTTGCTGCGCCGAATTTTGAAAGCGTCGTCATCGGGGACAGGCCGAAAGTGTATCTGCCGCTGCATTTCATGAGCGTGACGCAACAAAATGCCCGGCAGGATTTACTGCACGACCCAATGGCGTTTTTCCTGTTTCCCATTGGTCGCCTGAAGCCGGGCGTGACGCTCCAGCAGGCAAATGCCAATATCGCTACGCTGAAAGATCCGATATTCCACTCATTGGTTCCACCCAACGCGCAAATGGCACTGTTCCTGAAACAGAGCACGCTTCAGGTCGTATCGGCCAGGCATGGCTGGTCCTTTCTGAGCCTGGAGTATTTCAAGCCCTTAATGCTGGTCCAAGGCATTGCAGGCATTGTTTTGCTGTTGTGCTGCGTAAACATCTCCGGCCTGATGCTGGTCCGGATTTTTGCGCGTCGCCATGAATTCGCGGTACGCACTGCGCTGGGGTCGTCTCGCTTGCGTATCGTTCGCCAAGCGCTTACAGAGGCATTTTTGCTGGCGTTTGCTGGCGGGGTCGTGGCCGTGACGCTGGCCTGGTTTTCGACGGGATTCCTCTCAGGATTTCTAACCAGTCCGGGGGCGGTTGAAAAAATCGTGTTGCGGCCCGATCCTTCGATGCTGCTGATGACTGGCTTGCTGGCCGTAGTCACCACGCTGCTCTTTGGCTCGATTCCGGCATTGCTGGCTGCGCGCTCCGATCCAGGCAGCCTATTGAAGTCCCGTACCGCAGCCAGCCGGTACAAAAATCTTGCCGGGCGCATCTTTGTGCCGATACAGATTGCGCTTTCGCTGCTGCTGGTGATTTCGGCCGGCCTGTTTGCCGAGAGCTTGATTCACCTTCGTAGCGAGCATACCGGCTTTAATGCGCAACACGTAATGATCACCTGTGCACAGTTCCAGCGCATCAAGAAAACACCTGAGGAGATCGTCGGCATTTATCAGCAAATGGCAGAGCGGCTGAATCAAATGCCGGGGATAGAATCCGCTGCCCTCACATGGGTAACTCCCATTACAGGAGAGAGCATACAAGGCGACTTTCGCGCCGTCGGAGATACGCCCAATCTTCCAGAAGATAACAAAACTACATACAACGACGTGGGACCTGGATACTTTAAGACGCTGCAGACAACGCTGCTGGCAGGACGCGAATTTACAGACGACGACCGGGACAACGACGTCTGCATTTTGAACCGTTCCGCGGCGAACTATTACTTTCCACACCAACAGGCAATCGGACAATATATCCATGCCGCGTTGAAAAGACCGGCGACCTCTTCCATGGATTGCCGCGTGGTGGGCATCGCGGAAGATGCGAAGTATGCCAGCTTACGAGAGGCACCTCCCCGCACGGTTTACTTTCCGATCACAACAAAGACCCTCGGCAGCGGCGGCTTCGATAACAATCTTGTCTTCCTGATGCGGGCCAGGACCGATGCGGATGCTACCAGTGATTACAGAAAAGTGCTGGCGGAGTTTGCCCCAGAAACTCCACTGCTGACTTTTCTGCCGTTGCAGGAACAGGTGGATGAATCCATCGGGACGGACCGGATGCTATCGATATTGACCGTGGTATTCGCTTCTCTGGCGTTGATGCTGAGCGGTATCGGCATCTTTGGCTTGATGGCGACAAGCGTGGAGCAGCGGACACTGGAGATTGGAGTCCGCATGGCTGTAGGCGCAAGCCGTGGCAAGGTGGTGAGCATGGTGCTAAGCGAAGCGCTCCGCATGGTCGGGATCGGTGCCGTGATGGGTGGAATTGGCACAATTTTTGCTGTCCGGCTATTGCGTGCGTATCTGTATGACACCTCCTCTCTTGACCCAAGAGTGATTGGCGCGTCGCTGCTGGTTCTCGGCCTCGTCGCGCTTTGCGCCGCGTATGTTCCCGCACTCCGCGCGGCCTCCGTCGATCCTATACAGGCGCTGCGTTCTGAGTAGGTTTGGAGTTCAACAGCTTGTTGGCTACGCTTTACGGGTTTGATTTCCCTGCATCCTAGATACATATATTTCCGTATTCCAGCATGCGAGCCTTCAGCAATTTTTGTGATGGCAGTCCTCTCCACCGTCTGAAATTGTTCCTGCAATTTTTATTTACGCATCTCTAGCCCCTACGCGGCCAATAGGCCTTGGGTTCATGACCCGAAGGCAGCGCACAATATCCTCATCCCCCTGCAATGATCACGAACCGTGATTTGCCAACTCCCGCATCATCGCCAATCAGGAAGCCGGCCTGCCCTATGGAAATCGTCGTTATATGATGATTCTTGGTAGACAGTGAGTTCAACGGAAAGAAAATTCAGTTGACGCATTAGCGCCTGCCGAAGTGCAGAAGAGAGAAGCAGCGAGTGTTTCTTTTGCCACCCTTTTGTGCGGGCATCGACATTTCAAACACTTTTTCAATGACAAAGGAGAATGCAACATGCGTATTGGCGTGCTTACAGGTGGAGGCGATTGCCCTGGATTGAATGCGGTGATTCGTGCCGTTGTGCGGAAGGGCATCTTCCACTACGGTGACGAATTTGTCGGTTTTATCGAAGGCTGGCGCGGCGTGGTCGAAGACAAGACGATGCCGCTGACAATCACGACCGTGTCGGGCATCCTGCAATTGGGTGGAACAATTCTGCGTACCTCGCGCACCAACCCGCGCAAGACCGAAGGCGCTATCGACAAATGCCTGGCAACGATTGCGAAGAACAAGCTGGATGCGCTGATCACAATTGGCGGCGACGACACACAGGGTGTAGCGAATGCGCTGATTGAAAAAGGCATCAAGTGTGTCGGCGTTCCCAAGACGATCGACAACGATCTGAGTGGAACGGATGTCTGTTTCGGCTTCGATACCGCTGTTGGCATTGCCACTGAGGCGATTGACCGGTTGCACTCCACGGCAGAAGCGCACAACCGTGTGATCGTCTGCGAAGTGATGGGTCGCGATGCCGGATGGATCGCGCTCTATTCTGGCATTGCGGGGGGTGCGGACGCCATTCTGGTACCGGAAAAGCCAATTGATCTGGACGAAGTTTGCGCCATTGTGAAGGAACGCCACGCGCGTGGGAAATTTTTCAGCATCGTCGTCGTCGCCGAAGGCGCCAAGCTGCCGGCCAAGGACGTACAGGCAACCTATGGCGGCAAGGTGGACGAGTTCGGTCACGCCCGTCTGAGCGGCATCGCCAACATCGTTGCGGATGAGATCGAAAAGCGCACCGGCTTTGAAACACGGTCGGTTAATCTGGGTCACACGCAGCGCGGGGGAACACCGTCCGCATACGACCGCATGCTAGCGACACGCTACGGTTCCGCGGCCATCGATCTGGTGCATCAAGGAAAATTTGGCCGCCTCGTCGTTCTGCGCGGTACCGAGATTACCGACATTCCTCTAAAGGATGCGATTGCCAAAACGCGTACCGTAGGCGATGACCTGTTGGCCCTTGGCAAGGGACTGCAACCCATCATCAAAAAGTAGTCATCAGACAGACAACAGCACAAAGCGGCCAGCCTTCGCGCTGGCCGTAGCCTTTAGCCAACAAACATTAGCCGAGGGAGTTATCTGCATCCATAACCCAATGGATTGCGATGCCATTGCGCCGTTCCACAGTCTATTGCGGAAATGCCGAAGATGCTGGCTGAAAATGGGGAATCCCACCTAGTTACGCCGGAAAAACCCTGAAAAACGTGATTGAATTCCGCTCGAAACCGGTCTATAACCGGAGTTCCAGGCATGGTCCGGGAATGGATTTGGCCGACGCGCAAGGCGCGCGCAGGAGGAATGGAAATGGCAGGTATAGCAAGATTGGCAATGCGCGAGGTCATGGACATTCGCCAAGCGGCGGATTATCTCAGCATCAGCCCCGACACACTCTACAAATATGCATCCGAGGGGTTTATTCCGGCTTTCAAGCTGGGGAATCGCTGGCGTTTCAAGCGGTCGCTGATGGAAAGCTGGATGGAGCAGCAGAGCGGCGTCGCCGCCGCAAAACACAGCACCAGCCGCGTGCGGCCACGCCAGAAAAAGCCGGTTGCCCGTGCCCGCTAGTTCAAATTGCGTAAAGCTGCACGATTATCCTACAAAATAAGACAATTCATCTTATTCAATAAGCAAATATTTCTTATTTTGTGGGAGAAATAGCCTTGTACCTTGCCTGCAGAGCCACCCTACAGTATGGTGGGCGTGTAATCGGATACATCCATGCGACGCATATTTTTTCTTCTGCCCTCGTTTTTTGTCCTCACCCTTTTCCTGTGCACGACCAGTTGCGCGCATACGGATGCCCCTCAGCAGCGCTGGAGCGAGGCCAAGGCGAACGCGTGGTATGCGCAGCAGCCCTGGCTAGTGGGCAGTGATTACATTCCCAAAGATGCCATCAACCAGTTGGAGATGTGGCAGGCTGCGACGTTCAATCCGAAAGAGATCGACCTGGAACTGGGCTGGGCGCAGGCCATCGGCATGAATACGATGCGCGTTTTTCTGCATGACCTGCTGTGGCAGCAGGACCCCGCGGGCTTTCAGCAGCGCATCAACACATTTCTGACCATCGCCAACAAACATCACATCCGTCCCATGTTTGTGTTGTTTGATTCCTGTTGGGACCCCAACCCAAAACTGGGTCCGCAGCATCCGCCTATTCCTGGAGTACACAATTCCGGCTGGGTGCAAAGCCCGGGCATGGCCGCGTTGCGCGATTCCTCGCAATATCCGCGCCTGGAGGCCTATGTGAAGGGCGTCGTAGGTGCTTTCGCGAACGACCCACGCATTCTGGCCTGGGACTTGTGGAATGAACCCGACAATGGCGACGATGACAGCTATGGAAAAATTCATCCGGAAAAAAGTAAGGACAAGCTGGTTGCCGAGCTCCTGCCGCAGGTCTTCGCCTGGGCGCGGTCGGCACATCCAATACAGCCGTTGACCAGCGGTGTTTTCTATGGAGATTGGGACAATCCGAATAAGCTGACACCGGTGCAGAAGATCCAACTGACCGAGTCCGATGTGCTTTCCTTCCATAACTATGGCTGGCCGGAGGATTTTGAGCATCATGTTGTGGAACTGGAAACGTACCATCGTCCGATCTTCTGCACGGAGTACATGGCGCGTGGAGCGGGCAGTACGTTCGACACAATTCTTCCCATCGCGATGAAGTATCGTGTGGCGGCGATCAACTGGGGGCTGGTGAATGGCAAGACGCAGACTAACCTGCCGTGGGATTCTTGGCAGCGGCCCTATGTGCTGTCGCAGCCAACGATTTGGTTCCACGACATTTTCTATCCGGATGGCAAACCGTATCGTCAGCACGAAGTGGATTTGATTCGGCAACTGACGCAAGAGATGAATGGGAAGTCCTAGCGTATTCGGTTTTCCAGGTTTCTGTCGTGGGCGGCTCCTGCTATAACCAGAGGGATATGGTACGCATACAGCGATTGGTTGCCGCTCTTGCCCTCAGTACTCCCGACACAGACGCAATGCTTGTCACCTATGCGCCGGATGTGCGCTATCTCACAGGTTTCACTGGTTCGAACGCGGCGCTGGTTATCCCACTTGCCAAACGTGGCCACCCCGTCCTCTATACCGATGGCCGCTACATGGAGCAGGCCAGGCAGGAGACGCATCCTCTGCGAGTGGTGTTTGCAAAAGGCTCGGCTTTGCGCGAGGCCTGCGCATGGATGGAGCAGTACGGAATTCAGCACTGCGCCTTCGATGCCGAACACACAACGGTTACCGCACTCGATGCCATGAAGCAGGCAATTTCCAGCCGCCTGCGGCGAGGATTTTTTGTGCCGGCGGCGGCGCCGGTGGCGTGTCTGCGGGAGATGAAGGATGCACAGGAGATACGGCGCATGCAGTCGGCGGCTGCCCTGGGGTGTGCGCTGTATGAGCAGGTATTGACGACCATTGCACTGGGCCGCACAGAGGTGGAAGTGGCAGCGGACCTGGAGTCGGCTGCACGGCGGGCCGGAGCGGATGGCATGTCGTTTGAGACGATTGTGGCGTCCGGGCCACGTTCCGCGCTGCCGCATGGACGCGCCACGATGCAGCGTCTGCCGAAGCGGGGGTTTGTTGTGCTCGACTTCGGTGTTATGCTCAGGGGTTATTGTTCGGATATGACGCGGACGGTGCACCTGGGAAACGCAACGGGCGCAGAACGCGCAGCATACGATGCGGTGTTGGAAGCGCAAATGGCCGCGGTCGAGGCAGTTCGTCCGGGGGTGACGTGTGGCGAAGTGGATGAGGCAGCCCGCAGTGTGTTACGGCACGCCAAGCTGGCGCAGTATTTTACGCATTCCACCGGGCATGGTGTTGGGCTGGAGATCCATGAAGGGCCACGCATTGCCGCTGGACAGAAGCAAACATTGGAGCCGGGTATGGTGGTGACGGTGGAGCCGGGAGTGTATCTGGCCAAGCGGTTTGGGATTCGGATTGAAGACATGGTGCTGGTAACGCGGCACGGGCGACGAGTGCTGACGCAGGACGCCCCCAAGGCGTGGACGCAGCTTTGAGAACTGCAACAGGATGGGATGAGCGACGATTGGCGGAAGTCCTGTGTAAGATTCGTAGTGAATCGGGTACCGGATACGCAAATATCTATACTTAGAAAGCTCAAAGTCTATTATTTTTGAATAGCTTGAAGAGAAGCAAAGAGAGTCGACATGAACGCAGCGCAATTACAGACACTCAAAGAACTGATCGAGTTGCTGAAGCAGAACGAGATAGGCGAGTTCTCTCTGGAACAGCAGGATCTGAAAGTGCAGTTGAAATTTGCCGGGCAGGAGGCAGCCAGCTCCGCAGGCGCGACCGATGTTGCGCAACTGGTTCGCCTGCTGGGCGCCATGCCACAGGCTGCTGCGCCTGCGATGATGGCTCCTGCTGCCACGGCCCATGCCGCACCCGCATTCGCGTTGCAATCTGCAGACACGACTGGCGCTGGTGCGAATGCCGAGAAAGAAGCAGGTCTGCACACGGTAAAGTCTCCGATCGTCGGCACATTCTATGAAGCTTCTTCACCCGGTGCGCCGCCGTTTGTAAAGCCGGGAGATGTCGTCGAATCCGGCCAGGTGTTGTGCATCGTAGAGGCGATGAAGCTGATGAACGAGATTGAGGCCGACGCGAGTGGCGAGATTGTGAAGCGTCTGGTAACTACCGGCCAGCCTGTCGAGTATGGTCAGGCTCTCTTCCTGATTCGTCCGCGCTGAGCGCGGTGTCCAAATTTAAGCCGTCGAAGTGAGTCAAATTTCTATGTTCCGGAAAGTTCTCATCGCCAATCGAGGCGAAATTGCACTCCGCGTCATCTGTGCCTGCAGGGAGTTGGGGATTCGCACGGTTGCCGTTTACAGCGAGGCAGACCGCAACTCTCTCCACGTGCGCTTTGCGGATGAGGCCATCTGCATTGGACCGCCACGGTCCGCGGAGAGTTATCTGAATGTTCCGGCGGTCATCAGCGCCGCGGAGATTGCCGACGTCGATGCCATTCATCCGGGCTATGGATTGCTGAGTGAGAATGCCAACTTCGCGGAAGTCTGCCGCGCATCCAACATTAAATTTATCGGGCCGCCGCCGGAAGTGACACGTCTGATGGGCGAAAAAGAAAAAGCGCGCATGGCCATGAAGAAGGCCAAGGTGCCGATTCTGCCGGGATCCGAGGGCGTGATCCAGACGGAAGAAGAAGCAGTGGAGTGGGCCAAGAGTGTCGGCTTCCCGGTGATTCTGAAGGCCTCTGCCGGAGGCGGCGGTCGCGGGATGCGAGTGGTTCGCAGCGCCGACGAACTGCCGAACCTGTTTCGCGCCGCGAGGACCGAGGCGCAGAACGCCTTTGGCAACGGCGATCTGTACATGGAGAAATTTATCGAGCGTCCGCGGCACATCGAGTTTCAAGTGCTGGCCGATGAGCATGGCAATGTGATTTCTCTTGGCGAGCGGGAATGCTCCATTCAGCGCCGCCATCAGAAGCTGATTGAAGAAGCGCCATCGCTGCAGGTGACGCCGAAGCTGCGCGAGGAGATTGGCGCAACGCTCAAGAAATCCCTGTCGAACATTGGATACATGAATGCGGGCACTGTCGAATTTTTGATGGACGAAGATCGCCAGATTTACTTTATCGAAATGAATACGCGCATCCAGGTGGAGCATCCGGTCACAGAGATGGTGACTGGCATCGATCTGGTGAAAGCGCAGTTGCGGATTGCCGCAGGGCAAAAGCTGAGTGAGATTCTTCCCAAGCAGATCGACATTCGCGGCCATGCCATTGAGTGCCGCGTGAATGCGGAGCATCCGGAAAAATTCACGCCGTCCGCAGGTAAGATCGAAACGTTCAATGTGCCGGGCGGCAATGGCGTGCGTGTGGATACGGCCCAATTTGCCGAAGGCGTTGTGCCGCCGTATTACGACTCGCTAATTGCGAAGTTGATTGTGCACGGCAAAGATCGCACCGAAGCCATTGCGCGCATGGAGCGGGCCCTGGGCATGTTTGTCGTGGAGGGTATCCACACCACGATTCCATTGCATCGCAGGATTTTTGCGGACGAAGAATTCCGTAAGGGCAACTTCGATACAAAGTTTATGGAGCGCTTCTTCGAGCGTGAAAAAGAAAAACGTGAGGCAGAGACTTCGTAAGATTTCCGGCCTATTGTTTTTCTACGCCTACGTTGTTCCATAATCTCTGCGAGACGATCTCTGCATGCCGTCCAAACCAGATCGAAACAGTTTTCCGAAGTTCTATCCCATTCTGGATGCGGGCCTTCTTTCCGTTCGGGCCTGGGATATGGCTGCGTTTGCCAGGGAGCTGCGCGCTGCCGGGATCGAGCTGTTGCAATATCGCGACAAACAGGGAAGTGACGAGCAGGTGCTGCAGAGCGCGGCAGTCTTGCGAGAGATTTTTGCTGACACGCGGACATCCCTGATTCTGAATGATCGTGCCGGTCTTCTCTCACAATCAAAATTCGACGGAGTGCATGTGGGGCAGCAGGATTTGGCTCCTGCGTCGGTGCGCGGGTTGGTTGGCCAACAGGCCATCGTGGGTGTTTCCACGCACACGATGCAGCAGGTTGCCATCGCCGATGCGACGGACTGCGATTATGTCGCGTATGGACCAATCTTTGCGACCGCAAGCAAGGCGAATCCTGACCCTGTCGTTGGCCTGGATGGTTTGCGCGCGGCACGGCGGGCAACGAAGAAACCGCTGGTGGCGATCGGCGGCATCACGCGCAGCAATGGCCGCGCCGTAATAGATGTGGGAGCCGATTCCATTGCGGTGATCTCCGAGCTGCTTCCGCAGCCGGGCCCAATCGATGCAAGCACGGTCCGCCAGATCGCCGAGGAGTTTCTAGCACTCCTGATGATCTGATGCCGTGTAGCGATTTTGTAAAACTTCTTTGGCTGCGAAATGATACAGCCAAAGTACACCCGAATACGATAGGCTGTCTGGTACAGCTTTCGCGAAGACAATTTTCCGGATGCAGCCGCAAACATGCAGGTGGTTTTGTGTCGGAGGTGTTTGTGCTGTAAGGGAAATGCAGACTGTGTCGAGCACAAGGCAACCATCCGAACATGAAAGAAGGGATTTCTAGTACATGGCAAAACTCTGGGCTACGAAGCCTATGTCCGCATTGATGGATGAGGCCCGCGTAGAGGGCGAACATGAACTGAAGCGCGCACTCGGCCCCATCAACCTGATCACACTTGGGATTGGCGCTGTTATCGGTGCGGGCATCTTTGTGCTGACCGGCCAAGCCGCTGCACTGCACGCCGGGCCAGCCGTTGCACTCAGCTTTATTCTGGCGGGCATCACCTGCGCGTTTGCCGGTCTGTGCTATGCGGAGTTTGCTGCGCTGATTCCGATTGCCGGTTCGGCTTACACCTACGGTTACGCGACGCTGGGCGAATTTGTTGCGTGGATGATTGGCTGGGACCTGGTGTTGGAATATGCGTTTGGCGCAGCCACTGTGGCCTCCGGCTGGAGCGGGTACCTGGTCAGCCTGCTGCAGGACTTCCACATTGATATTCCGCCACAGCTAACGACCACCTCGGGTACCAAGCTATATCTTTACCAGGCCCACTGGTTGCCGGCGCGCTCGTTGCCGATGGGAACGAGTCTTGCGGGTTTGCCACACGTCACGGGCATTTTCAACCTGGTCGCGTTCCTTGCCATTCTGGTTGTCACGCTGATTCTGGTGGTTGGCATTGAGGAGTCGGCAAACCTCAACACCGCAATGGTCATGATTAAACTGTGCGCGGTCGGGGTCTTTCTCGTTATTGGAATTGGATTCCTGCTGCATCATCCACACATTCACCAGATGAACTGGCATCCTTTCATTCCGCCATCGCAGGGACCGGGTCGGTATGGATGGGGCGGGATCAGTGCCGGTGCGGCCTCGATCTTTTTTGCTTACATCGGGTTCGATGCTGTCTCGACGGCTGCGCAGGAAGCGAAGAACCCGCAGCGCGACATGCCGATCGGTATCCTTGGCACGCTGGTGATCTGCACCATCCTCTACATCATGGTATCGGTGGTGATGACGGGCATGGTCAGCTACAAAACGCTGGACGTGGCCGACCCAATGGCCCTTGCCATCGATGCAACGGGCGTTCGGTGGGGCGGGATTCTGGTAAAGGTGGGCGCGGTCTTCGGCCTGGCCACCGTGATGCTGGTTATGTTGCTGGCCCAGAGCCGCATCTTCTACTCCATGTCGCGCGATGGCCTGTTGTGGAAGTGGGCTGGAAAGATTCATCCACGCTTTCGCACGCCGTATCTCTCCAACATTGTGGTGGGATGCATCGTGGCCTTTTTGCCCGCGATGCTGCCCATCGACAGGCTGGCAGAGCTGGTCAACATGGGAACCCTGCTGGCGTTTGCCATTGTCAGTGCGGGGGTGTGGATTTTGCGCCGCCGACTGCCGGATATGCCCCGGCCTTTCAAGACTCCGTGGGTGCCTGTGGTGCCGTTCCTTGGCATCGTGACGGCGTTCTACCTGATATGGACGCTGCCCGCACTCACCAAGGAGGTAGTGCTGTTGTGGCTGCTGATCGGGTTGTGCATTTACTTCACCTACAGCGTGAAACACAGCAAAGTGCAGAAGAATCTGCGGGACGGGGCAGCCTCAGAATAGAGCCATGTAAGCCGCATCCGAAAGCGATGGCGTCGCATGCAGCGACGCCATTTGCATTTCGATGATATTCGATACAGAACTTACTGTAGAGAGCGTCTGGATTTAACGTCCGAAGCAATTTCGCCGTCACGAATATGCACGACACGGTGTGCATATTCGGCGATATCCGGCTCATGGGTAACCAGCACGATCGTGTTTCCCTTGGCATGCAGCTCGTCGAAAAGCGCCATGATTTCCACGCCGGTTTTGGAGTCAAGGTTGCCTGTCGGCTCATCGGCAAGGATGATGGATGGGCGATTGACGAGGGCCCGGGCAATGGCGACACGCTGGCGCTGGCCGCCGGAAAGTTCGTTGGGCTTGTGGTACATTCGTTCTTCCAGATTGACAGATCTGAGCGTGGCTTTGGCGCGCTCCAGACGCTCCTCGGCACCTGTGCCGTTGTAGATAAGCGGCAGCTCCACATTGTGCAGTGCCGTGGCGCGGGCCAGCAGGTTGAAGGTCTGAAAGACGAAGCCAATTTCCTTATTGCGGATACGGGCCAGCTCGTCGTCATTCAGGTCACTGACCAGATGGCCATTCAGCCAATATTGGCCTTTGCTGGGCGTATCCAGGCAACCGATGAGGTTCATCAGCGTGGATTTGCCGGAGCCGGATGGACCCATGATGGCCACATACTCGTTGTGACGAATGCGCAGGTTGACGCCGCGCAGGGCGTGCACCTGCTGTTCGGAGCCCATGTCGTAGGTCTTCCAAAGATTTTCTACGACGATGACATCCTCTGTGCTGGGACTGGTATGGGTGGCGACAGGCCCCTGGCTCAGTGTTTCGGAATCCATGCATTTCTCCCGCTGCTTGGTTTGCTGCACTGACCGGTTGCATGCCTGGACAGGGAATGTTGCCCCACGCCACCCATATCCGGGATCAGCATTTCTTCCTCAGGAACTTGACGAACCATCGCCGTTATCGCCGCTGGGCAGCGCTCCTACCGGGGTAGTGTCCAGTTTAACCTGAGCGCCGCTCTTCAGTGTTCGCAACACACGATAAGGTCCGATGACAATTTCATCGCCTGCCTTCAGTCCACCGGTGACTTCAATATTCGTTGACCCGGTGATGCCTGTTTGTACCGGAACGAAGATCGCATGTATTCTGCGTCCTTCTTTGCGCATCACAAAAACGCCCTGAACCGGAGCCTGCTTCTTTGTCGTATCCAGCGAGGCATCTACTTTTTTGACCCCGGGCTTATTCGCGCTGGGTGGAACCCGCAGAGTGAGCGCCTGAATGGGGATGGTCAACACATTCGATTTGTGGGCCGTGGTTATTTTTGCGGTGGTGGAGAGGCCGGGACGAAGTTCGTCCGAGGGATTATCCAACGTAACGACAACCTTAAAATCCTTTGCTTCCTCGGTGCCGCTGGTGCTTTGGCTGGTGGCGATGCCTGTCGAGCGCAGAAGAGCCTGATCTCCAACCTGAGTAACGTGGCCTTTGAAGACTTTTCCAGGCAACGCATCCACGGTCACGTCCGCCGGCTGTCCAATTGCAACGTTGGTGATATCGGTCTCATCGACCTTTACTTCTGCGGTGACGACGGACATATTGGCCAACGTCATCAAAGTGCTGCCTTCGGTGTTCTGGATGCCGGGAACCACGCTTTCGCCTTCACGCACCGGCTCATTGGTCACAATGCCGTTAAAAGGAGCGATACTTATGGTTCGATCCAGCTGATCCGTATCGCCACGCAAGGTAGCCACATTCATGGATAACTTGGCGCGCGCCGAGGCAGTCTCCGCATTTGCCTGTACCAGGGAAGCCTGATCCTGGGCCAGTGTAGCGACATCGGTATCGTAGGCGGCCTTTTTCGAGTCAAAGTCCTGCTTGGCGATCAGGGCATCCTTGTACAGTTCCTGTGCCCGCTGATAGTCCAGCTTTTTTTGTTCCAGGTCCGCTTCGGCGTGCTCGATGTTTGCCTGAGCAACTTTTTCCGCTGCGATGTCGGCAGCTATGTCTTTTTCCGAAGAAGAGATGGTGGCCTTCTGTGCATCAACACTGGATGACTGCGGAATGCTCTCGATGGTAGCTACGACCTCGCCCTGCTTGACGTGATCGCCTTCTCTTGCGTAGAGGTGGGTCACGCGGCCCATAACCAGGGCACCCACGTTGACGTACACCAAAGGTTTGATTTGGCCGGTACCGGAGACAGTGGAGGAGAGATCCTCGATCGTCGCTTTGGCGCTTAGGACCTTCAGTTCGTGTGCATGGCTGCGATAAATCGTCAAGCCGACGATGGCACCACAAACCAACACAACAAGAACGGAGATAAGTATAATTTTCTTGGCGCTCATTCCCACATCCACGCAGATTTAGTAAGACGCAGCTCGACAATCCTGCTTGCTGGATTCGCCCGTCGCATCATGCCATACGTTGCCAGCAGGTCAAAAGTTCCTAACAGAAGTCCGAGAAATACCGAAACTGTGCCGGGCTAATCGTATATGCCTGATACCAAACTCATTGTACGCGTAACAGTCCTTTCTTCGGAGAATGGCTTGTCGGCTACGCCATTCCTGAAAAGATTGGCCCACTTAGCTTGAAAGTCCTCTCCAGAAGTCCTTACAATGAGGGGAACGTCCAGGAGTCTACGTTCCGTATATGTTGCGGCTAAGGTTCATTGTTGCTCTCTCGGTTTTAGGCGTGTTCGCAGGTATCCCGGCCCGGTGCGTCCTGGCCCAGGATGCTCAGGCGCCAGAAGCATCCAGCACGCCCAGTACCGATGCGTCCCAGCAAGACCCGCTAAAAAGGCAACTGTCTGACAAGGAAAAGCTGCGACAGCAGAAGGCCTTGCGGCAGGAGTTGAAGGGAACGTATAAGAAGTGGCTGGATCAGGACGTGCGCTGGATCATTACGGATCAGGAACGCAAGGCGTTTCTCAGCCTGAGCAATGACGAAGAGCGGGACAGCTTTATCGAGCAGTTCTGGCGGCGCAGAAATCCAGATCCGGAATCGCCGGACAACAGCTACCGGGAAGAGCATTATCGCCGGATCGCCTACGCCAATGAGCATTTTGCAGCCGGCAAACCGGGATGGATGACGGATCGCGGCCACATCTATATTGCTTACGGGCCGCCGGATAGCACGGATGATCACCCTTCGGGTGGTATGTACGATCGCCCCATGGACGAAGGTGGCGGCAGCACAGAAACCTATCCGTTTACGGTATGGCATTACCGGCATATCGATGGAATTGGCGACAACATCGATATTGAGTTTGTTGATACGTGCATGTGCGGCGATTACCACATGACCCTGGATCGTTCAGAGAAAGACGCGTTGCTGCATGTGCCGGGCGGTGGTGAGACCCTTTGGGAGCAAATGGGGCGGTCCCAGAAAAAAGATCGTTTTCGTGGCGGCCTGGAAGACTTGGGCCCAGGGCCGGACTCCAGCATGGTGGCGTCCAAGGAGTTCGACCGATTGGACCAGTACGCGAAATTACAGGCGGCTCCGCAGATCAAATTTACGGATCTGGAAGAGTTTATGACCAGCCACAAAGTGCTGACAGGGCCTTTTTTCCCGTTTGACGTGCGCACAGACTTTGTTCGTGTGACAGACGATACCGTGTTGGTTCCGATTACGCTGCAGATAAACAATCGCGACGTTACCTACAACACCAAGGATGGAGTGTCGCGCGGACAAGTCAACATTCTGGGCAGGGTTTCCACCATAACGGGCCGCATCGCCCAGACCTTTGAAAACACGGTGGAAGTGGATGAGCCTGCGGAACTGCTGGCGAAATCTCTGAACAGCCAGTCTGTCTACTGGAAGGCGCTTCCATTGCGACCGGGGAGATATCGTCTGGACATTGTTATCAAGGACGTGAACAACCCAGACCATATCGGGACCTATGCGCGTGCTTTTGTGGTGCCGCAATACGACGACGACCGTCTGGCCGCCTCCTCACTGATTCTTGCTGACAAAATGGAGCAGGTGCCGTCTAAGCAGATTGGGGCAGGAAATTTTGTCATCAGCAATACATACATTCGCCCCCGTGTCAGCTCCGTTGCGAACCAGCCAGTTAGCTTCCATCGCAATCAGAGCCTGAATTTCTGGATGCAGGTATACAATCTTGGCATCGACAAAAAGACAAAGCATAACGATGCCAGGCTGGCGTATCAGGTAATGGATCTGGACACAAACAAGATGCTGCTGGATACAACGGAGGCGTCGAGCAAGCTCAATCCGAACTCCGACCAGGTAACGGTAGAGAAGACCATGCCGTTGGCGAGTTTGCAGCCTGGGAAGTATCGGATTACCGTCAAGGTAGATGACGGGGTTTCCAAGCAGCAGTTGGTGCAGTCGGCACCTTTTGAGGTCGTGCAATAGTTTGGTGGCAAGCCCACGTGCAACATTTGATCCCAGCGCAGTTTCGCAGTCTCACCCCACAAGCTGCGATCGCGGATTTCTGGGAAAATGCGCCCGGTGGCGTGTGGTCCTGGTGAATCGATATACTCGCAAATTCGCTGTGTGCCTCGTCCTGACGCTGACCGCTGCGGCCTTTGCAGAGGGTCCGTCAGCGGTGACGGGTGTAGTTCACGACCACGATGGGGCTCCTCTCATTGGCGCGGTTGTGGAATTGTTTGGCGCAAACGACGCTCCGATCAGTACAGTGTTTACCGACCAGCGCGGTCAATATGTATTTGCGCATCTGCGGCCCGGACGCTATCGCGTCTACGTCGCCCAGGCTTTTTATCTTCCTGTACATCGCAGCAACATTCTGGTGCGTAATGGGTCTCGCGCGGTTGTGGACCTGACGCTGACCACGCTTTTTGATGCTGCACAGTGGTTTCCAGCCCGGCCCCGGTCTGCGGACGAGCCAGACGATGATTGGACATGGACACTTCGTACTGCAACCAATCGGCCAATTCTGCGTTGGGACGACGATGACGGCAGTGATACCTCGACCGCCGATACAGACGCTCCTGCGGGCAGGCGGCGTCGCCTTGCGGCCGAAGCGCGCGTCAACCTAGCCGTTGTGACGGGGTCTCGTCAGTTTGGAGATGGCGGCCTGCGGCAACAGACATTCGTGCGTGTGGACCAAAGCGGTTCTTCGGAATCGATCTATCGCGCACAGATCGCGCCCAATGGAGGCGCTTCCGAGGTGACAGCGGGGTTTGAGCGCGACCCTATGCCGGGCACGGTGTTTCGCACGACGGCTTCCTATCAATCCTTACCGGTTGTTGCCGCCGGTGGGCGTGAGGCATTGCAATCCGTAGAGATGCGCAGTGGTGAGCAGATGGAGCTTGGCGATTTGCTTATGGCACAATTCGGCGCAGAGACGGAATTTATCCAGGCAGCTCAGTCTCTGGCCATGGTTCACCCATTTGTGAGTGCGCATCTTCACGCAGGTCAGGACATGCAGATTTCCTACCAACTGGCAACTGCGATGGATATGCAGAGTATGGAGGACATGGCCCCGGCATTTGCATCGGTGCCCCAGGTCGCCAATCTGGACGGTACGTTACACGCGACGCGATGCCTGCATCAGGAGGTTGCCGTACAGCGCCAACTGCATGGTGCACAGATTGAGGCGGCGGTGTTCTTTGATCGCATGATCGATCCTGTGCTGAATGGGTATGGGAATCTCAGCGCGTCGGAATTTGCATCGGGGAATGTGCTGATGGACCCGGTAACGGGCGCTTTTCGCTCCGTCGGTCCAGGCTATTCCGGCAGCGGAGTGCGGGTGTTTGCCAGCCGCCCGTGGAACAACACCTTATGGACCGCATTTGAATATACGGATGGCCCTGCTCTTATTATGCCGGTTAGCGCAGTGCGAGGCAGCACACTGAATGCGGCCCTTGCCAGCATCGCAGAAGGTAGATCGCAATCTGTTTTTGTTTCGATGCATGGAAAAGTTCATGGAACAGGGACGGCATGGACAGCTGGGTATCGCTGGCAACCGACAACAGCCGTGACCCCGGTCGATGCTTTCAACACGGGTCTCAGCAATCCGTTTTTGAGCTTTAGCATCCGCCAGCCGTTGTCCTATCCCGATGCATCTCCAGACAGATTGGTCCTTATGCTTGAAATGCAAAATATTCTTGCCCAGGGATATCGGCCACTCTACATCATCGATGGCAAGAACGTGTACTTCGCCCAGACTGCACGCGCGTTGACCGGTGGCCTGGCCTTCTCGTTTTAGACTCCATGCAACGTTGCTTCAGCGGATTACCTATCACACGTATCCGCTTGTTTTGTGCCTACCACGCATTGCGCCGATGCGAATGGGCTGTGATATTCTAGCTTCTGTAGAAACCCCGAAACACTTGTTCAAGTGTTTCATCCAGTCATCTTTGGACGCGTAGCTCAACTGGCAGAGCATTCGACTCTTAATCGACAGGTTGAAGGTTCGATTCCTTCCGCGTCCACCAATTCTCCAAACAATTTACGGTCGCTCAAGTCAACCAATTTGGTACCGGCGGAGTTCAAACATCTGTCGATATTGCTTCGCGCTGTAGCCGACAACAATCGCTTATGGCAGAGTCCAGAGCATCCAAGACTGCTGTCACATTTGTCGCTATGGTGTGGGGTTTGTGCAGAGCGGACCTGAGGCTTTCGATGACCATCCTGACGGCAGCAGTGAGGTCCTTCTCAAACTGTGGCATGCTCGACTGGAGACGCTCCAGATAGTCGTAGCGAATGCGGCCTGCATTCATGTCTAACAGTTGCCAGATTCTGGCATTCATTTTCCGCAGGACAATTGGACGCAAAAGAAAACGCGGCAATACGAGGAAAAACGAATCGAGTGAATAAAAAACCGCTTCGACTTTGTAGTAGAGATGGCTTTCCACACGAAGCGGACATGCAATCGACACAGGTTCCACCGGTACCTGAAAAAGAGAGCCTGCGGATTGTTGGAGACGTTCCAGAATCTCGTTTGCCTGAGCAACGAAGCGAGTGGAAAGCAGATCCAGTTGTACCTGAATTTCTTCATCCTCCCGTATTCTCCAATTCCGAAAAACGGATTCTACTTCTCCCATGAGAAATTCTTCGATAAGGGTCGCGAAGGAGCATCCGGTTTCTGTTGGATACTGAACCTGAAACAAATTCAAAGGTTGTTGTACTACGGGGACAGAGATTTCTACTTGGGCCGTCAGATCGCACTCGACGCGGGTGACCATGTCGGCTGCATACTGACGCAGCAGCACCTGTAGCTCACGCACTTGTAATTCCGTTTGTTCCAGCAGCCGGTCGAGAGTTTGCTGCTCCCGATTCAATTCTTCCGGACTCATAGCCTGTGCACGAACACCGATGGCAGCGGCAACTTAAGCGTGCGGGCAATGCGCAAAGCGTCCAGGGCAACGGAGCGAATGAGGACCAGGCCTTTTTCGTTCGATAGAAAGGTCCGCAGTCGCTGCTCGAAGAGCCCAATCCCACTTGTATCCGAAGCGCAAGATTCTTCGTGTTTCTGCTGGAGAGCCCACGTGCCGACAAAGGGAAAATATCAAGCGAGCCTATTTGCAGCCGATCCAATTTGTTTTGGAGGAAGTGTGTAATTTCACCAACCTCGCCAGCCGAAACCATATCGATCTTATTCAGGATGAAAAATAATTTAGGGGACATCTTCTTTTAGATTTCGCAGAAACTGCGATTCCGCTTCGATAATAGGCGGATCGACAGAAAGAACAACAATTCCGGCATCCACATGTTGTAGATAACTCTCTGTCGTCCGGGTGTTGTGAGCGTGTGTGGAGCCAATTCCCGGAGCATCGATGAAGACAATTCCACTCTCGAGAAAAGGAGAAGGATATGCGATCTCCACGGAGGCGACCTGCTTCGTATTTCCTGGATTGCCCGCTTCGGTGATGTAATCCGCCAGACTGCTTCGGTCGACCTGCTCACGCAGGTCACCTACGGAACAAATGACCGTTGCGTTCGGCACGGTGCCATATCTGATTTTCGTGATAACCGCAGTTACGGGGAGGACGCCCGTGGGCAGGATTTCCGCTCCCAGGAGTGCGTTGATAAAGGAACTTTTGCCCCGCTTCATCTGTCCAAGAACGGCAAGCTGAAGTTGATTGGAGGCTAATTTCTTTTCGAGGGAGAGAAGTTTTTTCCCGCAGGGCTTGATTCCTGCGGGTAACGATCATCGATCGAGAGCAGAGCGTGCAACACTGTTTCCATGCTGCGTTCAAGGTTTTTGTCCGTGACAGTCATACGCCGTCTTTTATCCACTTAAATTGGTTATGTGGAAATTCATGAGGAGCGCAAGTAGCGGATGGCTTCGACCGTGGAACTGGCAATCAGGCCGCCAGCAATCATCTGGTCCAGATGCGGAATGAGCTTTTGGATATGCTCTTCTGTGTCAATTACCGTCATCATAATTGGCGCATTTTTCGATATCGACAAGTTCCGGGCGTGATAGATTCGTGCACTTGCCCCAAAGCCTTCGAGACCGCGATAGACCGTCGCACCCGCGACACCAAGTTCCATGCACTTATCCATAATGGCTTTGTACAGTGGCTTGTCCTGCCATTTATCTGCCTCAGTGAAGTGGATGCGCAACATTCTGGCTTGAAATTGTTCTTTCATGGCCTACCTCTTCTCTTCGTGAATCTCTGGTGCGCGATGCGCGTACTTGATGATGTCCACTTCGGAGAGAACCACCAGACCTTCCTGGACCATCTTGTCGACAATAGGTAGAAAGGACTGCAATTTTTCCTCGGTGTCGACGACCGAGAGCATGATGGAGGCGTCGTGCGACAGATGCAGCGGCATATCTTTATGGACTCGGCGGTGAGCGCCATAGCTAAGGATGCCGCGGTAGACGGTTACGCCTGCCAGGTCATGAGCGCGCATGGCGCGAACCAGAGCTTCGTAAAGCGATTTGTCCTGCCATTGATCGCTCTCCCCGATGTAGATGTGCATCATCTTTGCTTTGCCCTCGATCTTGCTATGTTCAGGAGCAGCGGTCTCTTTCGGTTTTGAAACCTGTGCTGGTTTGGCAATCGTAGTTTCCTGCAGCTCAATCATGCCGGAACCGGCCATTTCCTCCAGCTTGCCGAGCAGTTCGTTGACCTTCTCCCGGGTTTCAATGAATTCAATCTTTAAGGGCAGGTGATCGGAGATGGCCACCAGGCTGGAAGAATGCAGATGATGATCGGCGCCGAATCCTGCAACCCCTTTCAGTACAGTTGCACCGGAGACTCCGCTGAAAAACAAAAAATCAAGGATGCTCGAGGATGTCGCAGCTCCATGATGCGTGGAGCCTTCGCTTAGATAAATCGAAACTTTTACGGCTTTTCCCGCTGTCAACATGTTGTCTCCCTTTTATGTGTGTAACCCGCGTTGTGAAACCAGAAACTCTGCAGCATGTCCCAGCGCTCCCCACCGAGCGGTCTCCGGCTGGTACTCATCTCGCAGATGGATAAGTTCCTCGATGAGATGTTCGCGATAGTTTTCTACGACGGTGTGAATAGTGGAGGCAAAAATCGGAGATGCATATTTTCTTAGCTTCGTTCCATGGATCATGCAGAGAACCGCATGAGACCTCATCCATTGCACGACAAGCCTATGGCGCACACAACCGATAAATTCACGGATGCTGCGGTCTTCCTCCAGTTGCAGTAAAACGCAGATATCACAGGCAGAAGTAGGAACAGCATCAGGCTGTATTGCCAAAGGGTTTAGAAAAAGACCTGCCGCCAAAGCAGCCCGCTGGCTGGCCGCAAGGCCCCAGGTATGGAAGTTACAGAGATGATGGATATTTTTCACGTTTTGATCTTGCAACAGGGAAGTCTGGAAGTTTTTTATATAGCGGTAGAGAGGGCAGCCAGATTCATCCAGTACCTGCAGAATCGATTCGTAATGCAATACTTTATTGATTTTCATGAAATGGCCCTCGCAATCAAAACGCCACACCACACGCCGAGCAAGCCAAGGACGAGACTTAGGACGACATACAGACCAGCAATGAAAAAGGTCCCCGTTTGCAGACTTGAGAAAGTTTCCCATTCAAAAGTAGAGAAGGTGCTGTATGCGCCGACAAAGCCCACAGGGATCAGAAATCTCCAGGCCGGATTCAAATTTGTGTGCTTATCAAGAAAAACAAGAGAGAAACCAATAATGACGCATGCAGTAATGTTGATGACAAAGGTGCCATAGGGAAATTTGGTACCCATGCGGCCGGCAATTGTGGCACCGACCCAAACCCGGGCGATGGCCCCGAGAGCTCCGCCGACGGCAATGAAAAAATATTTCTGCAAATCTATTTCTCCTTATTCAGGCAAGAGTGTTCGTAAGGTCCACAGTATTCTTTGAACCCCCAGTTTTTCAGCAATTCTAAATCGGTTTGAAGCTGAGTAGCGTCGACCACAGCATCCGAAACTCCACCGATCCGGTGAATCTGCGCACGGTAGGCATCCGCATAGGAGTTAACAAGAGCTTCCAGCCGCCGAACAGTCTGCTGGCTCCACTGAGCAAGGGACATTCCATACAGATGGAGTTCGTCTTTCAGGAGGGAACCGATACTCTCACGTAGACTCGTTTTGATCCTTGAACGAACAATTCCTTCGCCCAAGAATTTCCAATAGCTAATCGTGATCTCATACGGAAGGGCGGCCAGTTCGAAACGGGGCATATCCCGCAATAGCAGATCAAAATCATCGTGCGATGGAGCGTCTATATTTCCCAGTTCCTTTGAGGTGCGCTGCAATTCTTTTATCGCTTGTATTCCAATGCTCCGCAGCTTTTCGATGGGCTGTTGCACAAGCCTCCAGACAACGTCATGGATCCATTCGGCAAGTTGCAGGGAAGGAATGAGGCTTGCGTTGCCATCACGCGCCCAAAGGACAGCCTGTTCTGCAACCAAATCCACGACCGAGTTTGGTGTTTCTCCAATTTCACGAAATGTTCTGGAAAGTGCTGTACCTTGTTCGCCAACTCCGCCGGTGACGATGCGGAGTGTTCCTTCCAGTGCGTTGGCATCGATGGAATGCGTAGAGCTAGAGCCTTTCCGCTTTTGGCGATCCAGAGTGACCTCAATTGCGGACTGGACGGCTTCACGAAGGGCGCCAATTTTCCTCGACACAGATGCCCCTTTCAGAGTGTGTGCCTGTTCGAAACGGGGTAATAATTCTCGTTCATAAAAATGGTCGAGCGTGACCGAATATTGGCTGAGAGCGCTGACCGCGTGCACCACGATATCGAGACCAAGATCACGGTTAATATGTTGCTGGATGTAGGAAACCGCTAGATGCAAGTCACCTTCCGCAAGCAGATCGGCTTTACTTAGCAGAATAAGAGCTGGAATTCCCGCTTCATAGAGAAGCCTCAGCGTGCCTATGTCCTCTTCGCTCAGGGTGGCGCCGGCGTCGATGAGCAGCAGCGCGAGATCGCAGGCGGGAAGATAGGCGAGAGTTTCTGCGGTACCGCGTTTCACGAGGGATCCAAGTCCAGGCGTATCGACGAGCAGGATGCCCTGTTTCAGTCGCGGAGACGGAATCTCAACAATAGCCTGCACAATGTTCTGCAGATTTCCTGGATTCCCTTGCTCCGACACCAGATTGGAAAGTTCTCCTATGGTGACAATCGCACTGCGACCATCGCCGTAGGAGACTCCAGCTTTCAGGGCTTTGCCGTACCGCACTTTGGTGGGAACTGCCGTAATCGGATTAACGCCAACCGGTAAAACCGGTGTGCCGAGGAGAGCATTCAGGAGTGAAGATTTTCCGGAGCTTACCCGTCCGAAAAGAGCAACCTCAAGACTATCGCCTTCCAGACGCGAGGCAAGCATATCGATCCGCGGCCGGAACTCAACCAGGCCATCTCGCGTGACGATCTGTTCGAGGAATCTAAGGAGTGCAACGTCGGACCCTGCTTCCTCCAACCTGCGAAGACGCTTCTCTAAATCGATGGAGAGTTCCTGCTTAAGATATCGTTCCATACCGCACACGAGGGAGCGCAGCTCATACACCACGCCATTGAGCTCGCTTACTGCATCGTCCGGTACGGCACCGGAACCTCTCATGTAGTTCGGCTTCAGCTCTTCAACGGCGATATCGATGAAAGCAAGATTGGTCAGGACTGCCCGTGACGCAGGAATGTCCGGACGCCCCGGCTTCATCTGCTGCCAGGCAATCGTGCGAACCAATTGGGATCGCAACCGGCGGAGATGATCTTCAATCACACGAACCTGGGCAGGATTTATATCGATGATGTAACGGGGAAATGGGGATTGCGACGTGGCAGCATGAAGAATGTCCTCAACATCGCTCAGTAGCTTATCGATGTACTGGCACGTAATCTTTAACCGGGTCTTCTGATGCTCATTCAGTTCCCCAAGGTGCCGGATGATTTCTGCATTCAGATCTTGTTCGGGCATAGCTCCTCCAACCGATGATGTGCTTCGAGGAGTCATTTGCCCAGTTGAGCGGTTATGGCGAACTCCAACGCCGTACAGTTCGGTTATCTCATTACTGCCTGCTCGGATTTTCGTAAATCTTTCCATCGCGCATAGACGCTGCCTCCTGCATAGTGCGCTTTCGTCCCCAATTCTTTTTTAATAACCAACAGCCGGTTGTATTTCGCGATGCGCTCATTCGATTCAAGCTCCGGAGCAAAGCCGCCTTCATCGCCGACAGCTGTGCTGTAGGTCTTTAATTGCAGGAAAAATTTTAAAGAATGGAACGCCTCGACGGCAGCTCGCAAGCCATCTCGGAAAGAAGGAGCACCAACCGTTGCAATCATGAACCCCTGGAAATCTACGCTGTTGTCGGCGTGCCGTCCTCCATTGAGAACATTGAGCATGGGGGTAGGCAACAGATAGTCCGAGGCAGTTGCCAAATGGGTGTAGAGGGGAATTTCAAGATCGAGAGCAGCAGCATGAGCCGCTGCCAGCGAAACACCGAGAATCGTGTTTGCGACCAGGCGAGATTTGTTGGGGGTTCCATCTAGTGAGCAGAGACGCTGATCCAGCGCCTGCTGTTCCTTAGGATCCATACCGAGCACAGCGTTCCGTATCTCCCCCTCAACAAAAGCGCAGGCCTTCCATACACCTTTGCCGTTGTAGCGAGCTTTGTCATCGTCGCGCAATTCGACCGCTTCCCGCTGTCCAGTGGACGCTCCTGATGGAATCTTCGACGTCGCCTTGACGCCATTGTTCAGGGGTACAGTGACGGCAAGAGTTGGATTCCCTCGTGAATTGAGAATTTCCAGTGCTTCGAGCTTTTGAATTTCCGACATTGTTTAGAATCTCCAGGCTGTTCCATTGCCCGTTGTGACACGTTCGTTCCATTGCTTTTGAACTATTGCGTATACCCAGTCGATGACCCTGAGTTCGTCCTATGTTTCAGGAAATCCTCGCAACGCTGCGAAATCGGCGCGGATATCGGCAAGGAGAGCAACTTTCGTGATCCTAACGTTTTCAGAGCATAGACCAACGATATGCCCTGGTACTGCGGAATTGTTTGGGAATCTTGCAGGGATATGACTCCGCAACAGGATTCCCTGTTAGGAGTCATCAGCTGCCCATTCGAATTGCGACGACTTGATTGGGCAGCGGTTATGGGTGAACTCCTTCACCGCTACACATCTTTTTTAAGATGCGGTGACCGGACTTGTCAACCATTGAAGTGAAAGCAGTCTCTCACACAGCCCTTTCAGGTTCAGAGCTTGGAGCTGCGTGTTGTCTATAGGCTGTGATTCGACTGATAGCCTGCAGGATCGATGGACCACGAAGAATCTATTGTCTTGACAAAGGAAGGGCCCTTGCAGGAACATTCAGGTTCATATAATTCGACTCGGTGATGAAGTCTACCTTAACCGCCTTCCAGGCTGATGACTCCTACAACAGGAGGAGTCTTGTGAGTAATACAAGCCCCGGAATTTTTCACCGAGCCGTCCTGCATCCGCAGGGTTGAACGAATGGAATTCTCCGAAAATCTTTTTTTCATGGCGGCCGGTTGCCGTGATTCTTTCCAATGTTCTTCTTGTTCTTCTCCAAATCGGCCGAGTTCTGTGTGTTCTGTTGCTGGCTCCCCTATTGTAGGGATTCATTTTGAAAGCTGAGAGGAGCAACAAAAAACTCTTACGATTTGTAGGAGTCATCAGCCTCCCTTTTGGAGACGTTTATGGTGGATTCCCTCGCCTGCACCGACTATAGGACATACGCCATGGGCGATCAATTGCAATTCGCATATTCCTCGGATAATCTGCAATCGCGTTGCATTGCTGCGGGATAATCCTTCAAGTCGATGGAATTCGCCACCTTCAGAGGGACATCAATCATCATATTTTTCCACGGCGTGTACGGTAGGACTCGCCACATTTGATTGCTGAGCCATAGCTTCCATCGTGTACGCGGTACGAACCAGTCGGCACCATCGGCGATCTTCTGACACCGGTCCACAAATCCGCGCATCAGTGCTTCATAACGGGTGAAAGCGATTGGATCCCCGTCCGCCTCCTTCAACTCCCCGGCTAGAATGTAAGCTCCCACCATAGCCATGCCTGTGCCCATGCCGGAAAGCGGAGAAGCGCAGTAGGCTGCATCTCCGAGCAATGCTGTGCGGCCTGTCGACCATCGATCCATTTTGATCTGGCTGAGGGAGTCAAAATAAAAATCCGGCGCATCCCCCATCATCTTCAGAAGGCGCGGAACCTCCCAACGCTCTTCAGCAAATCTGGTGCGCAGAATATTCTTCTGTTTCCCGATGTCGCGGTGATCGTATTCGAACAGAGGAGAGTCGAAGAAGAAGGATGCTTTGGCCTCACTGTTGTTCCTGGCGCTAAAGATACCGACCTTCTTGCCCAATGTGCCGTAGTAGAGTCCGCTGCGGTCGAGATTCATATAGTTCGGTATGGTGAAAATTGAAACATAGTAGCCGAGATGATGAAGGAATCCAGACTCTTCGCCGAAGGCGAGCGCGCGTACGTTGGAGTGCAAACCATCCGCACCGACAACCAGATCAAAGGTGCGCGGCTGGCCGCGGCCAAAGGTTACGTCGACTCCAGCGTTCGTGTCAGCAAGGCTCATAATGGAATCGCCGAAGATGTACTCTGCATTCTGCCGTGTGGCCTCATACAAGACGCCGGCGAGGTCGCCGCGCATGATCTCAAGCTCACCGCTTGTGAAGCCGTCAGGCATACTTGCAAATTTCCGGTTGGCGCTATCGACCATTGTGATAGCTCCGGTGCGGGTCTGTAGGCGCTGCACCTCGGCTAGAATGTCCATCCGCTTCAGTACCTGCATGGAAGCACCCCGGAAATCCACGGCATAGCCGCCTGGCCGCACTGCAGGCGCGCGTTCAATAACCGTAGGGTAAAAGCCATAACGGCTAAGCCAAAACGCGAGAGCGGGGCCGGCAATGCTCGCTCCAGAGATGAGGATATTTCGATTTTTCATGTTTTTTCACCGCCTGCGATCCTGTGTGCCATAGAAGTGGTACCGTCGTATTATACGCTTGTACTATACGTACGTATTGGACAAATGTACAATTTTTAAGTGCACTCTCACAGTGATTCTGCTCGGTATGGTCGCCTTGCATCATGAGTAATGCCGTCGAATGTGGGGGCAACGCCGTCGTATGTAGGATCGGTTCTTAGTTGCTACGGTGAAACATAACACGCAGGGGACATCTGACCTGTGCTTCCGCGCAAGCACAACCGTGTCTGTCACTGGAACTATGCTTGATCCTAAATGTTTTGCGTGCCACGTTGTGGCACCGCATGATTCCTAGCCAGCGCCCACGGACCTCCCCACAGAGCGACGGCGATAAACAGGCTGGACCACTCGTCGGGACTGTGCGGGCCCCCTCCACCGTAGAATCCAAGGACTCTAGGCAGATGAAGAGTGAAGACCCAAATCGCGAACATCAGGCCGATACAGGCTGCGCCCAAACGCTGCAGGATATTGAGACCGATGCTCAACCCGGCAGCGACAAATCCAGCACCGAAGAACGCGATCCAGAACACGTGCCACGGAATCCAATTTGGTATTAGTGTGCCGATCGATGCGAGGGCGAGGAAATGGTCCACTCCAAACACGATAAAAGACAGTGCGAGCAGATAGCGACTGCCGCGTACCAACCAACCTGGCAATGTGCCAGGGCTGGGAAAGAGCCAAGCGAGTGCCGCGATTGCGAGAGGTTCAAACACACCTGTACGCAACGACATATTGCTTAGGTGCGCGGCATACCTTGGTACTTCAAGGACAAATGTACTTAGAAACAGCAGACCGCCCAGGGCTATCGCAGCTGTTCGCGCCATGTGTTTGAATAGAAGGCCTACGCCGCAAGCCACCCAGATTGCGCCGAACACGTAGGCCACCCAAGGAATAGGTGGCAAAAAAGGCAAGACCGGAATGACCTCATATCGGCCTAAGGCAAACGAGGAATGTGCGCACAATAACGTCTCGATGCCCAAGGCGATGTTTGCAAACGAAAACGCAGGGGGACCTAAGCTGAGTACCGCATCCGTAGCCTTCCCCATCCAGACTCGGTTCAATCGCATTCTGTAGAGAATCCGAAACGTTGCGGTATCTCAAGGTGCATTCCATGTGCGTCTTCCTCCTGCAGGTATCCATGTATATAGGACTGCTTGAAATACTCTGGATCTCTTAGCATTTGGATTGCCTCCACAACTCTTCCTAAATAATGCCAGTCGCCAGACTTTGGGTCACGATTAACCTGCTCGGCATATTCCAAAAAGTAGATGACACGGTTCAGTCGTCTACGTTTTTCAACCAGTATTTCTCTCTGAAGCCGGAGTTCACTTTTTAGATTTCGATCCTTCTGGCTCAGGCGTTCTTTGATATCAGAACGCGACAATTCCAGCATCTGCATTATCGCAAGACGCTCAAGCTGAATCAGGTCGTGCCGGGTATAGAGTGGCCTGCCTGAGTCCAACCTTACTGCAGGATGCAAGAGGCCAATCCGGGCATAGCGACGCAACGCTTGTTTCTTAACCCCAGAGACCTGGGACAACTCACTTACTTTACAGGTAACGGGTTGGTCGTTGTCTATCGGTTCCACGGTTGAAAAATGCACCATAAATTTTTCTCAGGCCAAACTTACAGGGCCCTGTTGAATTCTCAAAAAAACTCGTTCGAGTCAGTTTCAATGGCAATAAACGTGGCACAAACCGCCTCACACTCTTTACATTGACCTGAAAAATGGTTGGAGACAATACCCACTTTGCTCGGCTTCACCATGACCATTTTGATTCAAGGAAATGAAGAAAAATATCCGCGATTTATCAAATGACTGTGACCGGCCTAAACGCGTGGAAAATGTTGACGGGCCGTGGATGTCGGTCAGGAGCATCGCACGGCCCATGTTCGCACGTTATGTTTTAGAAGAGCAGCCGACCCTGCACCACCAGCACACGGCCAGCGACCGTTGGCTCCTGACTGGATCCATACGGACTGGTGGGTGCGTTGATGTCCCCCGAAATGCGTCCCAAGGTGGCAGACTCGATGCGTTATTCGCTGGTGGTGCAAAGTTAACGTGGTTCAATACGTTATAGGCTTGTGCACCAATCTGGAAAGTCATCATTTCTCTTTTGAAGATGTTTTTATAGAGATTTATATCGACATCAGCATAGTGCGGTCCGTAGAAAGCATTTCGCGGCACATTGCCAAAATTGGTTTGCACTGGCTGAACGAGAGAACCTCCACCCGATGTCGTTGGGTAGGCGGGAACAACAACGCCATCAGAATTGACCGTCAGACCGGTTCCGTTAAATATCCCCGGTGTTTGAAAGCACGGACTGGAATAGGAGGCGCAGTGATGGCTGAAATTGTTATTCAGCACCTGAGCAAGTACCGTGCTGGCTCCTCCCGTTGAATTGGAGCCCAGCGCAGCCTCTGCATTGACGTTCAATACGCTGAACGGCTGTCCGGAGCGCCAATATGCCTTGCTGCCTAAGGTCCATCCCGCAGCCGCGAAATTAACAAATCTATTGCCGAAATGGTACGGCTCCATATAGACGAGATCCAGCACGAATTTGTTGCGGATATCGTAGTCGGAGTTGGAATACATCAATCTAGATGGGCCATCCGGAGTGATCTGAAAGGGCACAGAAGTGTTGCCATTGTAAGGAAGTTGCGCATTACCGCCGTTGGAAATGTCATCCAGGGAATGAGCATATGTATACGAGATGTCGGCTGTCAGACCCCGTCGATCGATATGTTTATATTGCACGGAAATTCCGTTGTAGTTGGAGATCGCATTGTTGCTGAAGCTTTGAACCTGCGCGAAACGCGGGTCTGGCGACGTTTTTGGTACATCGGCAAAAGTCCCATCTCCATAGCTGCCATAGAGAGAGGTGCCAACATTCTGGTTCAGACTGCTGTTTGCGACGAACAGGTCATACCCGTGATTGCCGGCATACGAAAGAATCACAGCGTCCGTTGGGGTGATCTGTCGCTGGATTTGCATGCTGTATTCCAAATAGCGTGCGCTATGAAACGTTTGTGGAGTGGTGGCGTAATTCGGTGGCGCGAATTGTATTCCTTGCGCAGTCAGAGCAGTGGATATCGAATTGAATGTTGCTCCATGCGAAAAGCCGTTCAGTACTGCGTTGGCCGAACCGGCTGCGACCGTCTGGGCGCTTCCCGGGCCCTGAGCAATTGCTCCCGTGTTCACACCGGCAGAATATCGGTTTGGGAATGAAAGATAGGTTTGCTCGAGGATAAGGCCGGGAAAGCTGTCAGAAAACAATCCTGCGCCGCCGCGCAGGACAGTTTTTCCATCTCCGTGCATGTCCCAATTGAACCCCGCGCGTGGTTGCAAGACTACCGGTTCTATCGCAGGGGCAAAGCTGTCGTGTCCGGCGGAAAGGGTTGCATTATAGGGAGTGTCCAGCGTTGCTGCAGCGTCAGGAAATCCTCCCAAATACTGCGAATAGCAGCCATTGGTACAAATAGGATTTCCATTGCGATCGACACGGATGCCATAGTCAAGAACCAGGTTGGGTGTTGCGCGCCACTCATCCTGGCCATAAATCCCCAGGTTATAGACGGCGTTATAAATGTTGGCAAACCGCGGAAAGCTTTGCGTAAAGGTGGAACCGGCGCTGCCGGGCAGAGACCCTCCCATTTCATCTGCAATGCTGCCGAAGCCATAAAAACCACCGTATGCGGCTGTCTGCAGGCTGATGTCGGTGAAATCGTACCGCTTGAAGTCGAATCCCACGTACCGCTTGAAGTCGAATCCCACTTTGATACTATGGTTTCCTTTCAGCCAGGAAAGGCCGTCTACGGCCTGGTATTGCGTGGTGTTCGTTCCTCCCGGAAAATCATCCCATATGGTCCCTAGCGTAGTGGCGTTTGCGAAAAAGGAAAATTGCCCAACACCGGCCAGTGCATTTGTTCCGCCGTCATTGCCTTCGTTGAATTCTGTGGGTGAGGCAGCGAGGGTAGCCGCTAAATTCTCCGGTTTGAAAACCCCACCGCTGTAAAGTGCGCCCGCGATGAATTGATTGGTCAGGGTCGGAGTGAAGCTGTATGTGTCATTGAGTTGTCCCGTGTAATTTGGCTGGTTGCTAACCATGTCCCATGCGGGATTGATCAGACTTACGAAAGAAGGCTGTTCGCCCTGGTCGTCCGTGACACGGAAGAAAATTCTATGTTTGTCACTGACGTTCCAATCGATTCGTCCTGCCGCCAGCCACTCCCGGTTGAGCGCCGTGGTGTTCACGAATGCGGAGTCGATACAGCTTTCCGCCGCGCTGGTGCCAAGCGTTTTTCCGGTTGCGTAATCGGGTGTTCCCGCCAGACTTCCGCAGCCGTAATGTTGGGGTTTGCCAAGACACTGGCCTGCAATGCTTTGGAAGGCAGATTGACAAAACCGGTAGTCGGTTGAATGTATCGGATTCCTTCCGTGTCGGCAAAAAAGAACAGCTTATCGTGCAGGATGGGCCCACCGATCTGCGCGGCGTATTGACTAGAGACAGCCTTGGAACGAGGAATACCAGCCTGGTTATTGAAAAAGTCGTTTGCGTTCAATCCAGCGCTGTTATAGTCCCATTGCGCCAATCCATGCAGCCGGTTGGAGCCGGACTTGGTAGCGTAGGTTTCGATGATGCCAGCCTGGCGACCATATTGCACGCTGTAGCCATTTTGTACAACGGAAGCCTGGGCAATCTCCTGCTGGCCGATCGTCAGGTTGGAAGAGCCGGAATTGGCGATGTTATAAAGCGAGATGCTGTAGTCGGAACCGTTGATGATGACCAGATTGGAAAGGCCGGGAAGTCCGTCGGAAACAATGGAACCAAAGCCCTGGGTGCCGGCCCCGACAACGACTCCAGGCACGGTATACGCAATCGTGGTAATGTCACCGCCAGGTGCAGGTAGATTCTGAAATTGCTGCGTCGTAAAAGTCGTTGTTGTGTTCGAGGTCTGCGTATCGATCAACTGTGCATCATTTACGCTGACCTGCACGGTCTGCGTGCTGGCAGTGGAAGTTACAGTCACATTGACTGCCGACTGCTGACCCGTCAAAACCAGGACTGTCGTCGTGACAGATTGCAGCCCCGGAGCCGTAGCCGAGACGTTGAATGTGTCCGGCTTCAGGTAGGGAGCAATAAAACGCCCCTCCGCGTTCGTTGTTAAATTCAACGTGGCGCCAGTGGCCTGGTCTTTCACCGTAACCGTGGCGTTGGGAACAACTGCTCCGGTCGAATCTACGACAGTGCCATTGATGCTGCCGGTTGTCGCTGTTTGCGCAAGCGCCGACGGCTGCAAAATTTGAATTGCTGCCACAAAACCAAAGATCATTGCGAACGCTACTGTATTTCCGGCCCATCCCTTAAGGCAAAACTGCATTCCGCCCCCTTGAGTATTGTTCCTGGCTGAGTTCATCATTTTGATAAAGCTGGATATACGGAACTCGCCTTCATAAAACTTCCGCCGAAGGTCATCCGAAAGCGCCAGCGTCACGTTTGTTCGTGACGCCTGCGCAATCTGACAATTCGTTTTAACCCTGTTGTCGCGAGAGGTTGAGCGACTTCATTCCTGGGAATACAACAGGGTTATGTCATGGACAATTCCTCGCGCTTTGTCTCATCCGTTTTCACACTCCATCACTGGCCTCCACCAACGATGAGATTCGCACGGATGTTTCGGCACACTGTTCGCGAGCCGCGCTTACCTTGCCCAGGTACGGGGCTTTCACGCGCCAAAGGCAGGACGATGAACACTCGCAGCAATCGCCATCCTCAATAGTGGCTGAGAGAGTGGTCGGTGGCAATACCCACTTGACTCAGTTTCGACATAACCATTACACTCTGCTGAAATGAAGAAAGTAGCCTCAGGAATTTTCCCGATGATTGCGATCGACCGGAAAGCCCCGAAGGCTCTACATCGGCAAATTTATGACGCGTATCGCAAGGCTGTCGTCGATGGCATACTCCGTCCAGGACAGCGAATTCCATCAACCCGGGAGCTTGCAGCCGGGCTGGGTGTTTCACGGTTCCCCGTTCTGAATGCATACGAACAGCTCCTGGCGGAAGGCTACTTCGAGAGTCGTGTCGGCGCAGGTACTGTAATTTCCAGTTCGCTGCCAGAACGGTTTACATTGAATGAACCGAGTGGTAAGCAATGGACGCCCCCTCGCTCCGGGCCTCGGCCGATCGCGCGGCGCACTTCTATACTTCCCCAAATTGAAATCCCCCAGTGGTTGCAAGGACAAGGGGCATTTGGTGTCGGACAAGTGGCTTTCGATCAATTTCCACAAAAGTTATGGTCCAAGCTGGTCGCGCGCCGTTGCCGCGAGATGGACGCACAGTCATGCGGTTATGGCAGGAAGATGGGACATCAGGCTCTTCGGGAAGCGATCGCGAGCTATCTAAGGACCTCGCGATCGGTACGCTGTGAACCGGAGCAGGTGATGATCGTCAGCGGTTCTCAACAGGCACTCGAAATCTCCGGTCGCGTCCTCCTCGATCCTGGAAGTTCGGTATGGGTCGAGGATCCCGGTTATCCCTTCGCACGGGAAGCTTTGGCATTGTCTGGTTGTCAGCTTGTGCCTGTTCCCGTGGACAGAGAAGGGTTGAATGTTACGGTTGGCATCAAGCGATGTCGAAAGGCGCGGGTCGCGGTCGTTACACCCTCGCATCAATTTCCGCTCGGCGTGACCCTAAGCGCCATGCGACGGCTTCAATTATTGGATTGGGCCAAAAGCACGGGGTCCTGGATTATTGAGGATGACTATGACAGCGAATTTCGCTACGCAAGCTCGCAGGTCACGTCATTGCAGGGACTGGATGTCAACGCACGCGTCATATACATCGGGACATTCAGCAAGGTATTATTTCCTTCTTTACGTCTCGGATATGTTGTTATTCCATTGGATCTTGTCGATCATTTTGGAAAGGTACGCCGTGCGATGGATATTGCGTCGCCGACCTTCTATCAGGAAGTGCTTGCAGAGTTTATTGGTGAAGGACACTTTGCGCGCCACCTTCGGAGGATGCGCGTTCTCTACCATGAGCGGAGGACTACGCTGGTAGACAGCATCCGCAAAGAGCTTGGATCCATGGTCGAAGTGCTTGGTGACGAGGCTGGTTTGCAACTGACTGTAATATTGCCCAAGGGCAGCCGCGATCGAGAAATCGCCGAGCGTGCCGCCGGTGAAAATCTTTTTCTCTGGCCTCTTTCCGACTCCTACCTGGGCGAGGCGGTCCATCCCGGTTTTATTTTGGGCTTTGGTAGTGTTGCGGCAACGGACATTCCCCGCGCCGTGCGCAAGCTCGGTCGCCTGCTCACCTCAGGTTAAGAACTCTACTGCTCTCACCAGGGTCACGCTGTCTTACGAGGAGCCGCGGTCTTCTTATCTCCCGTGTTCGGTGTACCGGTCGGTTCGATCAGCAACAAATGGACTTCTTCGTTTGCTCTGGGGCAATGCTCAACACCCTTCGGAACGACGTACATTTCTCCGGGCCCAAGAGTCACGATTCGATCACGCAACTGAATGTCCAATGTGCCTTTCAATACGAGAAAAAAGTCGTCCGCTTCATCGTGCTTATGCCAAACGAACTCGCCCATAACCTTGACGACCATCACGTCGAAATGATTCATCTGGGCTACCGTACGCGGCGACCAGTATTCTGAGAATGTTTCGAGCTTTGCAGCTAGATTGATTTTGTCCGCCATAGACGTCTCCGCACCCCTCCGGCAGATCGTAGCATGAGCTAACGAACTTTACCGCATCACTGCGAGTGCTGCAATTGCTCCAGAATCTGCTTTGCGGCTTCGCGGTCTTGAGCCATGGGCGCGCTCTGTGCCTCGATTTGAATGTCGGCTTGAAATTGGGTTAGATCGAAGGTTCCGACTAATTGCACCCCTGTCTCCCGCACCGGGAGAAATGGATCATGCAGCGCCGCTCGGACCACTTCGACGAGTTCCTGCGCGTGATCGTGTTGTACTGCGTCCTTCAATTCCGGAAGTCCCGCGAGCGCGCTCAATCGAATTCGTTCCGGTACGCCGGGCCGGGCCTGCGTGAGCAGAATTTCCGCCGCCCTCGAGTCTCTGGTCGCAACCAGACCGTCCAACGTAGCTTCCATAACGTATATCTCGGGCTTTGTTTTCGCTTTGGCTTGCAATACGTCGAATGCCTGCGCCACTCCCGATCTGCCCAGTTCCTCCGCTGCAGCTGCCTGTGCCGCGTAACTCTCATCGTTGTGCAGTGTTCCGACAAATGCATCGTATACAGCGCGATCATTTGTAAAATTACCCAGCGCATCAACGACCGCAGTCCGCACGCGGCTATCTGGCTGCTGCAATGCAGAAAGCAGAGCAGCCCTGGCCTGCGGTGTTCCAATGTTGCCGAGGCTTGCTGCAGCGGCCGCGCGCACAGCATAGAACGCATCGGTGCTGAGTATACGTTTCAGCGACGCAACCCGAGCGTCCGCGTTTGTACGATTCTTGCCGCCAAGTTGTTTGGCGGCCCATAGGCGGCTCATCATGGATGGATCTCTCTCTACCTCCGCGATCCATGCGTCCAGAGGCTGGTCGAACTGCACGGTCTTATCAATGAAATCGTCGGGATCGAAATCCACCCACTGCGGATTGAAATCAAGTGAAACATCGAATTCCTGTTGCTGCGAATTGTCACGAACCTTAATTTCCTTCCGCTCTCCGTTCACGCCATAAAATGCCAGTTCGATGGGCATATCGAAGATGGGCGTTACGGCATCGACGCGCTGCATTTGCGTGACGGTCAACTTCTCGATCTTGCGGGCAGTGTCATAGCTGGCTTCGACGCGATAGTCGGGATGGCCAGCCATGAACACCCACTCACGAAAGAACCAATCAAGCTCCCGTCCTGTCGCTGTTCGAATGGCCTCGACAAGGTCAGCGGTATCCGCGGTCTGAGCATGATGAACGGCCAGATAGTGATGCAGCGCCAGAAATAGCGGTTCGTTTTGGGACGCAGGATACGATGCAGACTGGGTGCCGTCGAGCACATAACGCAGCATATCCAGAACGGCTGCGCCCTTCTCGTGTGTAATAGCGTCGAACATCTGCAAGGGATCGATGTAATGGCGGTCAACAATCGGACGACGGTAATCCTCACGGTCCTGGGTTTGCGCCGCCATCTGATCGTTGTATATTGCAAAGCGATACGCGTCGTAGCCTTCGTGATGCTGCGTGTACAACGCAGAGAGATACGTCGCAAACCCTTCATTGAGCCAGATGTTGGCCCAATCGCGCCCTTGTACAAAATCGCCAAACCAGTGTTGGCCCAGCTCGTGCGACACAAGATTTGTGCTGGGATAATCCTGGTCGGCACGCTCATCGTGCAGCGTCCATTCTGTCAGCGTTGTCGCGCTGACGTTTTCCTGGCCTCCAAATATGTAGTTGTGTACCGTCGTCTGAGCGTACTGTTCGTAGGGATAGTCCACGCCGGTTGCGCGCGAGAAGAAGCCAAGCATGTCTGGTGTTAAATGAAAAGATCGGCGCGCGGTGGCTTCATCAACGGAATCGGGAACATAGTAGTCGACTGGTTTATCTTCATATCTGTCGATCACTTTACGGAAGGGCCCTGCAGCGATCGAAATCAAATAGGAACTGTGCGGGATACTTTCGACCCAGTCATAGGTAATCTGACTAGAGGAGCGCGTCACTTTGACAAGCTTGCCATTCGAAATCACACTTTGTCCTTCAGGAACCGTCGTGATCGTTTCGCTTGTCGCCATATCGTTCGGATAATCCCAACATGGAAACCAATAATGATTGAACTCGGGTTCCCCCTGTGAGTAGACCTCGTGCGGCCAGTTGGGATAATTTGGCGTCGGATTGACAAAGAACAGACCCGTACGCGGAAAGCCGTTGTACGAGATGCGCACATGCAACGTGGTTTTTGCGCCGTACCCGTGATCGAGCGAAATCCAGAGGTGGCTGTGCCGCAGAATAAAGGCCAGCTTGACAGGCGCATCCTGCGACCGTTCTAAAAATACAGAGTCAATCTTCAGATCAGAGCTATCCAGGTAAAACCTGCGAAAATGCGATTCGAACGGTTGGAGCGTAACCACTTCATCCCCAAAAACTTCGCCTTTTGGCTCGTCGAAGTGCAGCGTTAGCTTGTAATTCTCGACCCGATACGTTCGACTCGGCGCCCATTGCCAGATATTTGGATCGCCGAAGGTATGCGAGAGCGGGACGGCTGCGTTCACGGTGAAAGTGAAGCCGAGGATGAAGCCACCAATAGGCAACATTCCTTTCCGCATACCATGAAACAAGCTGGAGACGATTCTCACTGGGTGATGTCCTCCAGTCTAGCTTGTCTATTTCGAGAACTTCCAAAGACTAATTGAAATCGGCAGGCCGATGATAGCCATGTGCACGAGGAGGCCCTGAATCAATCCGGAAAGGTGGAATGTGGTGCTCTTGAAGGGAGCCGCGGAGAGCGGTACGACAATCAGATTCATCACCAGGAAAACTGCGATTCCATAGAACACGCCACACACAAGGAAATGATCCTTCAGGAAGTTGAGCCACCGGCTAGAAATGCAATAGAGCGCAGCTGCCGAGAGCGCAATAAAGAACTGGAGGAAAACGCCCAGGATCCAGGGGCCGAGGCCTCCGTGAAATGCGGACTTTCCAAGCAGTCCGCTGGCGATTGCGCGTGGAACACTCCACCCATATATGATAAACGCCGATGTAAGATCCAATGCCCCCGCTGCAAAACCGCCGATAAGAATCGGCAGCAGTAGGCTAGGCCTCTGCAGGGGTGTGGGGGAAGGCTCGACATGCATATTGTTCTCCTTGGTTATTAAGCGACTTATCTGTATACGGAATGACATCTGGCTCACAATTGTTACTTGATTGAAATGTTGGTAGGAAACTTAGAAATCACCGAACTATCCATTTGAGAAAAAGCATGTCTTGCCGAGATTGCTGCATCACTCCACCGAGCACTTACTGGAGTCTCAAGCAGGACGGTTTCACTGCGTACCTCTGATTCACCCCTCACTATCCTTTGTCAGATGGCTCGCGGCAATAACCACTTTCAAGGAAATCGACGTGGCCACTCTGTCGACCTATATCCCACTTACACGGCGCAGGCATGTATTGTTTGCAATGGGAGCGAATCGTATTAAACGTTCGTACTATACATTTGTATTGGACAGGTGTTCGCTTTTGATACTCTGGCTACATGGGAAATCGCGAGGCTCTCCTGATCGGCGCGAAACGCTGCTTGTTGGAAAAGGGTTATGAGCGCACGACCGCCCGCGATATCGCTGCGGCTGCCGATGTCAGCTTAGCCGCCATCGGATATCATTTCCGATCCAAGGAGGCGCTGCTGACCGAGGCGCTAATACTCGCGATCGGAGATTGGGAAAAGGAATTTCGTCGTGCGCTGGATTCAGCCGTGCGTGCCGACGCGGATCCTGCAAAGAGGTTCGAGACGATATGGACGCAACTGATCAAAACGTTTGAAACGCATCGTCCTTTATGGGCGGCGAATTTCGAGCTTTTTGTGCAAATCGACCGTATGCCGGAGATTCGCCGTGTTTTGGGCGATAGCTTTCAACAGGCACGGGCGGGATTAGCGTCATTGTTTCTGAACAAAGACGAGAGTGCGATTGATGAAAAAACTGTGCGCACAGCCGGCGGCTTCTATCACGCGCTTCTGTCCGGCCTTATCTCTCAGTTTCTCATTGATCCAGAACAAGCGTTATCTGCACGGGATCTGACGGATGCGCTGCGCACAATTACTGCTGGAATGCCGCTCAAACATGAGCCATCTAAACGGAAACCGAAACACAGGCAGAAGAAGCCAAAGAAGCGATAAAGAACGATCGTAATCGTGCATTTCGTGCGAGTCACAGCGATGCTATGGCATTATGATTGGTTCGTACATGCTGCATGGAATAGGATTGCGATGCACTGATAGCGCAGAATTGTGCGGTCAAGAAAAGTTTGAGAGTAAACAATGCCACGAACCAATAAGAAAAATGGCAACGCCTCGGCACTCGATGGAGATGAGATGCTCATCGAGGAGCGAAGACAGCACATTGTGTCTTTAATTCAGAGAGATGGCCGGGTGCTAGTGGGAGAGCTGTCCAAGGCTCTGGGAATATCGCAAATCACAATCCGAAAAGATCTCGACTACCTCCAGGCCAAAGGAATTATTTTAAGGACCCACGGCGGAGCGCTTCCGATTCAAAGCGGCGCGCTCTTCGATCCATCTCTCAAAGAAAAACAGAGGAAGCACCACCAGGAGAAGGAGCGGATCGCAGCAGCAGCCGTGAAGCTGGTACAGGAAGGGCAATGCGTCATGCTGGATTCCGGCACGACGACGACGGCCGTTGCGTATGCGCTGAAGAAGTTTTCTCACCTGACGGTCATCACGAATGCGGTCAACATCGCCGCTGAATTGACTGGAACGGATTTCGAGGTGATTCTTACGGGAGGCAGTTTGCGAAAAAACTCATTCTCTCTGGTTGGCCCGCTTGCAGAAGATGTGCTGGAAGAAATGCATGCCGACATTTTGTTTCTTGGTGTGGATGGATTTGATCTGACGGTCGGTTTGACGACGCCCAATGTTCTGGAATCGCGCGTCAACCGCTGCATGGTGCAGGCCGCTAAAAAAGTGGTCGCAGTGTGCGACTCCACGAAGTTCAATCGCCGCAGCCTCTCCAGAATTGTGCTGCCATCGGCCATTCACCAGGTGATTACCGACACGAACCTGCCAGACGATGTGGCAGAAGGCCTGCGCACACTCAATATCGAACTGACGCTGGTGTAAGGCACGCTAGCCTCTAGGAATAGCCCGTTGCGCATGGCGCGTAGGCAGACGCGGAAGTTCGCTGCATCCTTCCCATCCAGTTGGAGCTAATACTGCGCGATTCCGTAAAGCAAATAATAAGAAACAAAAAATAATGCATGTAGTGCGTCTCATCGCAAAGCAAAAAGAGGATCTGTCCGCTGCATGGGACGGAGGGCTAGGGGCTATCAACAAGGATGCCACGCGATAGGGCAGAGACATGGCCTGGTTGCTGAGATTGTCGATCGCGGCAATAGATTGCCTCGAAAACTCCATTGATTTTGCTTGACATGGGAACAAAAAGAAACTAAACAGAATATTACATAATGATAAATAACAAGCTGTCTACATTTCTGGAGAAGGTGAACGCAATGAAACTTTACCGATCGGCAATACGCGCGGGGATTGTGTTGGGAACGTGTCTCTTTCCCCTTGTGCTGTTGTGCCAGTCAAACAATCAGGCACAGATTCGAGGGACGGTTACGGACTCATCCGGTGCGGTCATTTCCGGAGCGAAAGTCGTCATCACCGATGTTGGCACAAGCATCTCTCAGACGACAACGTCGAACGCTCGTGGCGCGTACGCTTTTACGGCACTGCGAGCTTCGAATTACAAGATGCTGATCCAGGCAGCATCCTTTGGCGATGTGGAGAAGTTGGGCATCGTATTAGCTATCAATCAGCAAACCACGCTGAACGTTCAACTGAAACCCGCAAGCCAACAGACGAGCGTGAGAGTCGAAGCAGTGCCCGTTCTGCTGGATTCCGATGACGCCACACTGGGAACGGATGTGGGCAGCCAATACTTGACACAGGTTCCGTTAGAAAATCGCGATCCTTTTGGCATTGCCTTCCTGGCTGCGGGCGTGACGGAAACAGCGGGATCAGGAATCCAGGATTCCTACCCTGCAGGGACCAACTTCGTTTCGAATGGGCAGAGAAATTCCACGGCTGACATACGACTCGATGGCAATCTGACGACAGCGCCGGAGCAAGGCGAGGGTGGTACGACCAATATTTATTATCAGGCGACGGTCGAAGCGCTGCAGGAGATGAAGGTCCAGAACAACAGCTTTTCCGCTGAGTACGGCAACAATGGTGGAACGGTGATCGATGAGGTGATGAAGTCCGGCACAAATCAATTCCATGGCAGTGCGTATTGGTTCGGCCAGCGAGCGGCACTCGATGCCAGAGATTTTTTCAATAGCGGCCCCAAACCAGGGCACACGCAAAATCAGGATGGGTTTTCATTCGGCGGTCCAATAAAGAAAAATAAGACTTTCTTTTTTACCGACCTGGAATCGGTCATCGCGAGCAATCCAGTCAACATCGTTGCTACGGTTCCTACGGCGGCTGAGATTGGCGGAGATTTTTCCCATGCGATGACGTACGACGTCAATGGGAACCCGGTACTCAACCAGATTTTCGATCCAAAAAAGATCAATCCGGCAACCTATACCCGCCCGGCGTATTCCATGAATAAAATTCCTGTTGGAGAAATTGACCCAGTAGGTCAGGCAATCCTGAAGCTCTATCCTAAGCCAAATGCTCCAGGTGACTCCGTGTCGGGAGCTAATAATTATCGAGATGTCATTCTAAGTTCCTCGAACCAGTTACAGTTCGATGTCAAAATAGATCAGCATTTTACGGACAAGTCGTCGCTTTCCGCACGTTACAGTAATGTATTCGGAAGTGGATCGACGCCAACAGTGTTCGGTGATGATGAGTTCAATGACGGCCTGGCTTACACAACGCTCGTATATAACGATGGAATAATCTACTCTTACACGCCGACACCAAACACGCTTTGGACCAGCACAATCGGCCTGGATCGTGTTTCGCAGCCGTCCCATACCAACTATCCAAGTCCTACCTCGGTGGGGTTCCCGAGCTATCTGGAGCAAAACAGCGTCGTGCGCATGCCGTCGATTCTTTTGCCGTCGCCCTGGACCTCCATCTATGACCAATGCTGTGTGGATACACAATTTGCCCATACGCTGGTGAACTATTCTTCGTCCTTCTCCTGGACCAAAGGACAGGAGACCTTCAAGTTCGGTGGGGAGCAGGGAATTTTCTACAACAATTTCTTCCAACCAAATTATCCCAATGGATATTTCAGCTTCGCGCAGGACGTAACCGCGCAGATTCCATACGACACGGACAATGGAGTACAGGGAAATTCTTTTGCCGGGCTTCTATTGGGCTATGGAGATTCGGGAGGCATCAACGTTACACAATCGGTGGCGGACAAATCACTAGAAACAGCCTTCTATATTCAGGACGACTGGAGAGCCACTAGTAAGCTGACCCTGAACCTAGGCTTGCGCTATGAGTGGAGTACTCCCTACACGGAAAGACACAATAACAGCCAATTCAGCGACTTCGATGGAGACAGCGGAATTTCTATCGCAGGACACAGCGGGACACTGAAGGGGACAACAATCTTTGCGACCGACCAGGATAGACGTCTTCCGGTCGATCGCAACAATGTTGCACCTCGTTTTGGTTTTGCTTATCTGGCGAATAACAACCTTGTGATTCGCGGAGGCGCCGGAATCTACTATGGGCTGAGCGTAGCAACAAATTTTCAGTATCCAGGGACTGCATTTACTTCCAGCCCATCCGCATTCTTTACGAAGAATGGATATCTGACACAGTATGCAACGCTGGAAAATCCATTCCCGGGCGGCATTGAACAGCCCCAGACAAGGAAGTATGGAAAGCTGGCAGAGTGGGGGCTTGCGAACGGGAATAACCTTGGCACGCAAACTGCCATGAATGCGGACATATATCAATGGAACCTGGGCATTCAACAGGCATTCCCCGCAAACATTGCTCTTGGAATCAACTACTCGGCAAACCGCAGCACGCATTTGCCGTGGGGCGGCTATAACAGCACCAGCAACCGAAACTTTATTGCTTCGTCTATCAGAAAGAAATACACAAGCGAACAACTAGCAGCCCTGGTTAACAATCCTTTTCAAGGTTTATTCTCCGGTCCCAATGCAATCTTTAATGAGCCGGAGTCACGGTATGGGGACGCGCAACTGCCGTTGTTGAATCTTCTGCGGCCCTATCCACAGTTCGATGGCGCCTTTGAAGGCCTGCCGTTACTGGAGGCAGCTTCCTGGTATAACGCGCTTCAGGTGGTCTTTCAGAAACGACAGGGACGATATCTGAACTTCGAAGGGAACTATACATGGTCGAAAAATATGGATGACTCCTCGACCGGATTCAATGCTTTTGTGGGCACGCTGGACGATGGGAATCCACAGGAACTCGACAATCTAAAAGCGGAATGGTCTTTGAGCGCCAACGACGCAACCAACCGGTTTGTAGCTGCTATCGTATGGCAGCTTCCAATCGGAAGAGGGTATCTAATTGGCCCACATATGAATCATGCGCTGGATGCCGTGGTTGGCGGCTGGAAGGTCACGACACTGACAACATACCAGACAGGTCAGCCTCTGCCCATATATGTCAGCAATGCCAGGCTGGCGGATGGCAATCAGCGCCCGAATGTCGTTTGTGCCAGTGGCACTTCATTGACGACTGGCATCAGCATTCATTCGGCTGGGAAATACGGTTTGCCCTATCTCAACTCAAACTGCTTTGCAGATCCCGGCGATCAGCAGGCAGGAAACGCGCCAAGATATTTTTCGAATCTGCGTACGGATGGCATCCACGAATCGGATGTCACGCTGGAAAAACTGTACGACTTTGGCGAACGAATCGGGCAATTGGAGGTACATGCCGATTGCTTTAACTGCACGAATACCCCTCGCTTCGGGTTGCCAGACAATGGCTATGAAGATTCAACCTTTGGCGTCATCTCGTCGAGCGCAGGCGGTGCCTTGCCGCGAAACATGCAGATCGGCGTGCGATACCAATTTTGACCGTCCCCTCCTGAGAGCGGCAGCGATGCCGCTCTACTTTCGTTTGTCTTATGAAGACTCGCAATTGCGGAGGCGGCCCATTTATGCGACGTTGCCGCAAACAAGAATGAGGATCCATCATGCGGCGGGAGCCACTTTCGCGTAGAGTGTTGATTGTCCTGGTTGCCGTTGCGTGGCCTACGACTTTTGTTTCCGCACAAAATGCAACAACCAACCCAAGACAATGGATGCATGAAGTACGCATCGGCGCGTACGGCCTCACTCAGCAAAATGCCGACGAAGTTGTTCGCCGGGCTCAGGAGAGCGATGTTTACGGCATCGAGGTGGACAACGACGTTCCCGGCCGCTACGAAAGTTTCCTGAATCCTGAGTCGAAGCTGCAGGCGATTCGACAGATTGCCGTGCGAGCCCATCAGGAGGGAAATCGCGCCTTTGTCTATGTCGCGGGGTTTGAATGTATCACTGCAAACGCGAGCACCTCGCCGCACACGATGGCGAAAGATCATCCGGGATGGCTGCAGCGTAAACGCACCGACGAGCCGGCAATTTTTACTACGAAAGCCGCATTTTGGATCAAACCTGGAGATGAAGATGTCTGGGTAAGTCCCTATGCAACCGGATGGCGCAAGATTTACATGCAGCGCATCCGCCAGATTGCCGGCACCGGCATTGACGGCATATATGTCGACATACCGTATTGGATGACACACTTTACAGGATGGGAAGATAGCTGGGCCAGCTTTGACAGCTACACTGTGAAGGCTTTCCACGACCGCACCGGACTGGATGCGCGCAAAGATATCAAGCTGGGAGATTTCAGCGATCCTGGGTTCAGAAAGTGGATCGATTTTCGCATCGAAACGATAACGGAATTTCTCGCGGACGTTCGCAAGAACGCAACTTCGGTAAATCCAAACATTGCAATTATTCCGGAGATTTATCCGGGCATTGAGGAGCCTGCTGTCCGCGTTGGCGCCGACGTGTACCAAATTTATCCAGTGGTGGATGCGGTTGCTCACGAATATGAGTTTGGCGATTCGGAAGACCACACGGCGGCCAGCCGCAGCCAATACGACTGGTTCATGTATCAGATAGGTATGCGCACGTTTCGGGCCTTCGCGGAAGACAAGCCTACGTGGATACTGAACTATTCCTGGGATGGAAACCCAAAGGTGGACCCCAGAGATGCGATGAAGAACCTTGCCATGTCGGAGTTGATGGCTGGAGCCAACGTCTGGGATGCGCCGGGTCATAGCATGGCTGGATCCAACGATATGGCAACTCGGAAGCAGATATTCCAATGGATCGCTGGGAATCAAACCATTTTCAGTTCACCGCGAAGTCCGGTCGGCAGCATCGGTGTTTATTTTTCGGACACGACGCGCAATTATTTCCCCAAAGAATTCGTCGATTCGTATCGGGGGGTCTTGCTGCTTCTACTGCGCAAGCATATCCAGTTCCAGATTGTTACACCGCGAACGCTGGCAGCGTTTCATGGAAGCACACTCGTCCTGCCAGATGTGCGCGTGCTGAGCAAAGAAGAGGTACAGTTGCTTCGCCAATTTACTGCTTCCAAAGGAAAACTGATCCTGACCGGCGAGAGCGATGGACGTCTTACCGCGCTTGCCCATGTTGTTCGCTTCCCAAGTTGTCCGGGGAAAGCATATCTGGCGCTTGCCAATGCCAATTTTCCCAATGCCTCTCCCGATACGCAAGCAACATTTCTCCACGCGCTCGGAAGCCAAGATAATTTTCAGGTTCAGGCATCGGATGCAATGGTGGTTCATATTGCAGATGTAGATCATCAAACACACTGGTTTTTCGCGAATTTCAAGGGACTGAAAGCCGGAGCTGCGACCACACCGGAAGCAGAACACAATGTGCGCCTTCTTGCGCCTTCGAGGGTGGGGCAAACGCTGCATATATTGCCATTCCTGGGCACAACAACCATCGTCCATGGTGTCGTGTCAGGAGATCAGGTGGAATTCACGATCCCAGAAATCGATCGGGGAGCAGTCGCCTGGACAGACCGGTAGCTGCGAGTCTGTCAGTACACATAAGTCCGTCGATGCATAGAAGATCCGCTCGGGCAAAGATGTAAGCTACCAATATAGGTAGCGTCAAAATTGTGATGCGCGTGTCGATCTGTGCCCAGGAGAGAACCATGCCGGTTTGTACGCATATGGATCAAATCAAAAAAGTTACAGCACACAGTCACGGCTGCGAAGAGTGTCTGAAGATGGGCGATCGCTGGGTCCATTTGCGCCTGTGTCTGGTCTGCGGTCATGTTGGCTGCTGTGATTCCTCGAAGAATCGACACGCTACTAAGCACTTTCATGCGACTGGGCATGCGATTATGCGATCTTTTGAACCCGGAGAAACCTGGGGATGGTGCTATATCGACCAGCTACAGTTGGATTTCTCTTAAGAAGGCCCTCGCCGTAGATTCGATGCCGGGGAAGGTTTCGTTGTATCGACTGCAGGTTCCTGTCAGCCAGTTTGCAGGCAGGAAATCGGTTACTTGCTATCCCGCCCGCCAACCTTCTAGTAAAACGATTGTCTTCAAAGATAAATCGATATTTGTTTACTTGACAATTGCAACTTGTGGGTGATTTAATCCTCGTCGGTCAGCAGATGTCTTTCCTTGTCGTTTGGAAGACAATCGGTTGTCTATACCAAGGCAAAGCAGAAATGCCATTGCCGATCCTGTCCGGGTGCATTTTCAGGCCTGGGCGCGCAGTACATTGTTTGTTTTAGGAGGCAGTTTTATGGGCAAAATAATGCGATTTACCGTCGTGTTAGCTATTTCAATATGTGCAAGCGCGGCGCTTGCGCAAAACACAAATTCCGGCGATATCCGCGGCACGGTGACCGATAAGAGCGGGGCCGTAATTCCGGGAGTGACGGTCTCCGTTCTGGACGTCGATAAGGGTGTTACCCATACATATACAACGGACGGCGCAGGCTTATTCGATACTGGCTCAATCGTTCCGGATCATTACATCCTGACATTTACCAAAGAAGGCTTTACTACCTATGAGCGCGGCCCCATCACCCTCTATGTAGGAACCACGATGGTTAACGGCCAGCTGTCTGTTGGAGCCACGACGCAACGGGTCGTCGTGAGTACCGATGTGCCGTTGCTGCAGACCGAGACTGGCGCGCAAGAGGCGACGCTGAACTCAAAAACCATGGCGCAGCTGCCGCAGACAGGTGCGGACTGGCAGAACTTCATCATGCTGCTACCGGGTGCTGCGGGCACTCCGGAGAACGACAGCATGTCCATGCAGCCAGGCGCGGGCCAAACGTCGATCAATGGCAACCTCCCCTATGCTAGCGTGCTGGCCGATGGCGCAACGACAACGCTGCCGATGAGCCAGAACTCCGACGTTACGATCTTTGAGACCACGTCTGAAGTGAAGGTCAGCACCTCCGCCTTTTCAGCGCAGTACGGCGTTGGCAACATCATTTACAACCAGATCACCAAAGGCGGCGGTGGGAAGTTTCATGGCGCAGGTTACGAGTATTTCCAGAACAATGTGCTGAATGCATCGCCTTACGCCTTCGGCACAAATACCCCGGTCCCGGTTTTGCACTATAACAACTTCGGCGTCGCCGTGGGCGGCCCGATCCTACCGCACAGGCTATTCTTCTATTTCGATTACGATAAGACCATCGATAACGGTGGAGCATCCATTAGTTTCAATACAGTGCCTACTCCGGCTGTTAAGAATGGGATGTTTACCGCCGCAGGATCGCCCACCCTTTACGATCCAACTACGCAAACATTTCAAATGACGGGCACTCATACTTATACGGGATCGCAATATCCGGGTGGAGCACTGCAGGTAACCTGTCCCTGCGTCATCCGGCAATCGTTCGATTCGGAGTACCACAATGGCAACGTACTCCCCCCCGGTATGATTAATCCGGTAGCCAAGAACATTCAGGCCTATTTCCCGGCGCCGAATCTTGCCGGGCAGCCAAGTTCTGGAATCGCATTGAACAATTACACTTCCAATACTCCCGGGAAGACCCCGTTTACCAAGTTTTTTGGCCGTTTGGATTTTGATGTTACCTCTCACAACCGGCTCACAGTTTCCGAGACGGAAAGCGATAACCCTGTTACCGATGTGGGCATCGGTATCTGTCCGATCAATTGCGAGAGCCAGGATGTGAGCCGCGACAATGCCCAGGTCTCCGATGTTTGGACTATCAGTCCGGAGGTGATCAACGAAGCGCGTCTTGGGTTTACCGACCAGTTGAACTTCTTTGTTCCAGATACGCTCGATCAGGGCTATGCGGCGAAGCTGGGATTTGCCATGGCGAAAGCCGACAACTTTCCAGACGTACAGATCGGGAACGGATCCTACTACGAGCTTGGCAATAATGGCAGCACGCCAAACGCGGTCTATAAGGAGTTTGTCTTCGATCCCTCTGACGTGGTGACAATGATCCGCGGCCGGCACGTCCTTCACTTCGGTGGCGAGTTCCTGATCAACCGGGCCGACTCCACGGCATGGGGGAACATCGTCGCTGGAACCGTGGCTTATTCCGGTTCGTATACCTCAGCCGGCGGTGCGGCTACCACCGCGTATGACGGCACGGCCTATGCGGACTTCCTGCTTGGGCAGACGCAAAATTGGAACGCAAAGGTGGCTCCAGAATATGGAGCGAGATGGAAGAGCCCGCAGTTGTTTGTTCAGGACGACTATAAAATGCGTCCCAACCTGACCGTCAACCTGGGCCTGCGCTGGCAGGGTATGACCGGTTGGTCGGAAGTGAAGGGCAATATCACGGCGTTCGATCCCACGGTGGTTAACCCTGCCAACAACTCGCTTGGCGCCATGTGGTATGCGTTCAGCCATGCCAATGGCCGTACTACGCTTCAGGCACCTAAGTACAACACCTTTCTGCCTCGTGTTGGGTTCAGTTATCAACCCAGCCCGAACATGGTTCTTCGCGGCGGCTTCGGTATGTATGGGTCAGTCTGGAGTGAGGACACCTATGGCGGCGGAATAGGAAATGCCTTTGGCAGCAGCGGCACCGTCAATGATTCCACCAACGGCTTTTGCCCGGTTGTGCAACTGGATACGGATGGTTCGACACCCGACACCAGGGATCCGGGATGCGGCGTTGGTAACAATAACCCGAGCAGTATCAACTCCAAATATCTCACTTCTCCAACGACTCCGGATGCGCAGAATGGTGCAAACTCAAGCGTGACCTATAACCAGTACCACACGCCTGTGCCCCTGAATTATCAGTGGACGCTGGCCGTACAACGTGAGATTGGGACGAACTATGTGGGTGAAATCGCCTATATCGGCAATCACGGCACGAATCTGAACTTCCCGGTAGACATTGACCAGGTTCCCGAAGATAAGCTCGGGCCGAACGATCTGGCCGATAAGCCGTATCCGCTGTTTGGCTCGATCACGGGAAGTCCTAACAATGCCGTCTCCAACTACAACGCGTTGCAGGCGCAGATCACAAAGCGCATGGCAACCGGGCTGGAGTTTAACGCCAACTACACCTGGTCCCACTTCATGAATGACCTGGATTCTTCTGGATGGGGCAGCCGTGAAGGCTACCAGAACTACCAGAATGCGTTCGATACGAATGCCAATTACAGCCGTTCCAACTTTGATCTCCGAGAGATGTTCAAGGCACAGGCTGTCTATATGTTGCCCATTGGCGAAGGGCGACAATTCCTGAATAACAACAGGCTGCTGGATACAGTGATCGGCGGCTGGCAGACTTCAGGCACGGTGGTGCTCCAAACCGGCGCTCCAATCGGTATCACTACTGGAGGCAACAATTCCTCCAACAACCAGTCGGGCTCCTATACGCAGTTTGCGAACCAGGTTGGGAACGTAAGTCTGCCGGGTAGTACGAAATCCCGCCTGAATGAATGGTACAACCTGAATGCCTTAGTGGTTCCGGCTCCATTCACTTATGGCAACTTCCGTAGAAACGTCGTATCCGGTCCTGGTCTGAATGTAGTCAACTTCTCATTGGGAAAAAACTTTCACGTATGGGAAAGCGTGGCCTTCCAGATTCGTGCCGATGCAACCAACGTGTTCAACCATGCGAGCTTCGGTCAACCTGGCAATAATGCCATCGGTAATGGGCAGTCGGCTCAAATCACTGGTACGACTGTTGGTGGCCGCACCATGCAGCTTTATGGTCGGATATCGTTCTAATCTAAAGCCACACTCAACCGAAAAGGACGGCGAAATCGCCGTCCTTTTCGCATTCAGCGCCGAAACAAAGTTTATCCCGGTATCATTTGATAGTTATGCGTGCAAAGGAATCTCTCTTCATTCTCTTAATGCTGCTGGTTTGTGTACCGTCTTTTTCTCAAGCCTCTCAAGCAGTATCCAGTCGCCAGGAACAGCTGAATTTGCATACCCGTCTGGCGCAACAATACCTGAGAGAGAAGCGGCCGGACCTGGCAATACCGGAGTTACGGGAGGTTGTTGCTCTCGACCCCAACAATGTAGATGCGCGCGGCAACCTGGGGGTCCTGCTTTTCTTTCGCGGAGACTATGCTAATGCTGCTTTGCAGCTTCGTGCGGCGCTAAAATTGCAACCCGATTTATGGAAAATTCAGGGTTTGCTGGGCCTGTCTGAAAGGCGGATTGGCGAAAGTAGCGAGGGCCGTGAAGATCTTGAAGCTGCGTTTCCGTACATGCAGGACGAAAAATTCAAGATTGAAGTCGGAAATAATCTGATCGACAGCTACACTTCTACCGGAGACTTGGACAAGGCAGCGACAACGGTTTCCGCCATGCTGAAACTACAGCCTACGGACGTGAATCTGCTCTATACTGCCTATCGTCTTTACTCCGATTTGGCAGACCAATCGATGTTGACCATGGCGCTGACCTCGCCAAATTCGGCTCAGATGCATCAGGTGATGGCGCATGAACTGGCCCGGCACGGAGATACCGATGCGGCGATTGCGAATTACAGGCAAGCGATCAAGCTCGATCCAAAATTACCCGGACTTCATTTTGAGTTAGCAGAAATACTTAACAATTCTGAAGACCCAAGCCTGAAGGCCCAGGCAGAAGCGGAATATCGGGCTGCCCTAGCGATCAATCCGATGGATGAAAAGTCAGAACTCGCACTAGGAAACATTGCCGCGAAACGCGGTGACCTGAAGGAAGCCTACGATGACGACTTGCATGCGCTGAAGCTTCAGCCAAATGACGCCGAGGCCCACACGGATCTTGCCAAAGTGCTTATGTCGATGAACCAGCCGCAGAAGGCGCAAAAGCTCCTCGAGCAGGCGCTTCAGATTGATCCTACGGATTATGTCGCTCACTATCGTCTGAGTACGCTCTACGCGCGGGCGGGGCGACCTGCAGACGCGAAGCACGAACTGGAGGAATACAAGAAGTACAAGGATCTGAAAGACCAGCTTAGCAATATCTTTCATCAGATGCGGGTCGAATCAGGCAAGAATACACGCGATGACTCCGATGCAGAGAAGTAACTCGGCAAGTTACAAGTCGACCGGAATGGCTGCTCCAGCCGCTTCTATCGTGCGCCGGATGAGGATTGCCGGTACTCTGCTGTTCCTGTTTGCAGCGTTATTGCAGCGAAGTGCAAACGCGCAGCCGGATCAGAAGCCAGTCAGCGAGGTTCGATCCACGGGGCATTCGACGCAGGCACGTACCGTTCCCCGTGCAGCTACCGAGACGCTTCCACATCTCGTGGACATCACGCATTCCACAGGAATCCATTTTGATCATCTTTCTTCACCAGAGAAAAAATATATTGTGGAGTCGATGAGCGGCGGAGTGGCGTTGATCGATTACGATCGTGACGGCTGGCCGGATATTTATTTCACCAATGCGCCTAGTGTCGCCATGCAGCTTGCCGGAAAGAAGGCGCGCGGTGCGCTATACCACAACAACCACGATGGAACGTTCACAGATGTGACGGACAAAGCAGGAGTGGGATATCCGTGCTGGGCTATGGGCGCTGCTGTTGGCGATTACAACAACGACGGCTGGCCCGACCTTCTGGTGACCTGCTTTGGCGGGGTCGTGCTCTATCGCAACAATGGAGACGGAACGTTTACCGATGTAACCAAACAGGCAGGTCTCAGCAAGGATGCAGCGTGGGCCACAGGAGCAGCATTTGGCGACTACGATGGAGACGGCTGGCCCGATCTGTTTGTTTCGCACTACGTGGATCTGGATCTACACGACCTGCCAACTTTCGGCTCCAAAAAGACCTGTCAGTACCACGGCATTGCCGTCCAGTGCGGCCCGCGCGGACTTAAAGGATCGCCAGACAATCTTTATCACAACAATGGGAACGGTACTTTCACCGATGTATCGAAGCAGGCGGGCGTGGATGATCCGCAAGGGTTGTTTGGGCTGACGGCCGTCTGGTCGGACTTCAATCGCGATGGCCATCTCGATCTCTTCGTAGCCAACGATGGCGAGCCAAATTATCTCTATCGCAATGACGGGAACGGTCACTTTACCGATGTTGCTTTTCAGGCCGGGGTGGCTGTGAATCAGGATGGAGACGAGCAAGCCAATATGGGAGTGGCGCTCGGAGATTATTTGCACACAGGGCGATTTTCTATCGCCATTACCCACTTTAGCGAAGAATATACTGCGTTGTATCGCAACGATGGAAACCTCAACTTCACGGATGTCTCTTACGCGTCCGGCATTGCGCGCAGCACGACACCTTATGTTGGCTGGGGGGATGCGTTTGTCGATCTGGAGAATGAAGGTTGGCCGGACTTCTTTATGGTGAATGGGCATGTATATCCACAGGTGGACAGTGTGGACATCGGCACAAAATATCGTGAGCCAAAACTGCTGTTTCATAACCAGCATGACGGCACATTCCGGGATATCAGCAAACTTGTTGGTCCTGCGATCCAGATACCGCAGGTAAGCCGGGGGCTTGCTGTGGGAGACCTTTTCAACGACGGACATATGGAACTCGTGGTGGAAAATCTGGAAGGCGAGCCAATGATCCTTCGTCCTGATGATGTTGACCCCAAAAACTACTGGATCAGCTTTGAACTGCAGGGCACAAAAGACAACCGGCTGGCTTTAAATGCGCGTGTACAAATAACCGCCGGCGATCTTGTCCAGGAAAAAGAGGTTTTGAGCGGGGGCAGTTATATTTCCCAGAGCGACCTGCGCCTGCATTTTGGTTTGGGCAAACACGACCGAGTCGACAAGGTTGAAATCTTCTGGCCATCTGGGGTAAAAGAAGTTTTACCCACGCTTGCAGCGGACCATTTTTATAGCGTTTTGGAAGGTCAGGGCGTCGTTCCCGCGGAAAAGATTCGTCCAAAAGCGAAGTAATTGCTGCAAGATGACATTGCCAGGATACGCTTGCAGGGGGCTTAGTTACTGAGTGGTTGATATCTCCCTCCCTATAAGCATCCGGATGATCATTCCTTGTCGCAGTACCCATTAAGAGGTGTAAGCTATCGAATAACGGTGGGAACCAAGTCGTGGAGATAGTTGTTGGGTCCTCCTGTGCCCCCGAGATGGCGCGCACAACTATCATGACAAATCCTAAAAAAGGAACGAAGATTACCGGGGCACGCATCAGCCTCAAGACGCTTGCGGCCCATTTGAGTCTCAATCCGGCTACGGTTTCTGTCGTTTTGAATGAGGTTCCGGGGCGATCCATCCCGGAATCCACGCGCGAACGGATAAGAGCTGCGGCGCGAGAATTCAATTACCAGCCCAGCCTTCTGGCTCGATCGCTTCGCAGCCGTCAGACAATGACCATCGGCATTTTAGTTCCCGTGTTAGGGGACGGCTACCACACGGAGGTCATCAGTGGCATTGGCGATCATCTGCTGGAGGAAAACTATTTTTACTTCACCGCACACCATCGCCATCGTCACGACCTGGTAGAAGGCTATCCGCGATTGCTAATGGGTCGTGGCGTTGAGGGAATTATCGCAGTCGATACTCTTCTGGACCACAAACTACAACTGCCTGTGATCGCAGTTGCAGGTCATCGGCGAATCAGCGGCGTGACCAACGTGGTGCTCGATCATCATCGAGCTGCAGAGCTTGCCCTGCATCATTTATATGATCTGGGGCATAGGAAAATTGCGTTTATGCGGGGCCAGCCTTTCAGTTCGGATTCCGACGAACGCTGGCGAAGTATCGTGAGTGTAGCGAAAGAACTTGGGCTGACGATTCGTCCAGAACTGACTGTGCAACTGGATCGGGATCTTACGTCTCCTGAGCTTGGATATCCTGTGGTGCAGCAGCTTTTAGCGCACCATCGTTCCTTTACAGCTCTGCTTTCCTTTAACGATATGGCCGCCATAGGCGCCGTGCGCGCGCTCCACGATTTTCAGTTGCGTGTTCCGCAGGATGTTTCTGTCGTAGGGTTCGATGATATTAAGGGCGCTGCCTTCATGAGTCCGAGTCTCACCACGATTCGCCAGCCTTTATACAGCATGGGGAAACTGGCGGCAAAGGTACTGCTTGATCGCATCCGTGGAACAGCAGAATACCCGGAAGAGATAGCAGTTGAGCCAGAGCTTATCGTTCGTGAATCCACACACAAGGTAAGAAGGGAAGCCAATACGAAGCAGCGCTCGAGGAGCGTATCTCGGAATGTCGCGACATAGCCAGGATAGTGTGAGTCGCCACCTTCGTTGGGTTACACTTCTGCTACATCTCGGCTTTGGCCTTACGGGCATTGGTACCGTGCTGCTCGGATGCATCCTACCCCGGTTATCTGCTACGGGGCATCTGCGCGATCAAGGCGCGGGTCTTTTTCTTCTGGTACAGTTTGCAGCTGCTGCAAGCGGAGCACTTCTGGTTCGAGGAAGTTATTGGAAGGCGCTGGCGTGTGGTTATGCGCTGACCAGCTTGTCAGCCTTGAGTATCGTGCTTCTGCATAGTCGAGTCTCTCTGGCAGCCTTTGGCTTTTATGGTCTGGGACTTGGCGTGGCCATGACATCGACCAGCATGCTTATCGGCCGTCTGTACCCGGACCGCAAAGGCGCGGCTCTTGCCCTGCTGAATTTCTCTTGGAGTGTGGGTTCAGTGATTTGTCCCCTTCTGGTCGCGCGGTACCTTCCTTTAGCAGGAAGCACAATCGCCTTTGCGCCAGTGGCTCTATTTGCAGCTCCATTCGCTCTACTGCCGCTTCTGGCGACAGAGAGGGATTTCCACGCAATAAAAGCAATGGACGCTCCGTTAACGAAGATCGATGAAAGGAAAGCGATCTTTTACTTCGCGCTCCTGTCATTTTTGTATGTGGGCATTGAGGCCACTGTTGGTAACTGGATGACCACCTATGTAACGCGCACGATCTCCTGGAACTTCAGCCTTAGCAGTTTGGCGGTCTCCTGTTTTTGGGGGGCATTGCTGCTGGGACGTGCGACTACACCGGGTATCTTAAGAATTATTTCGGAGCATCGCTTATACCGAGTTGCGGTGCTTGCCATGATTGTTGGCGTTTGTATGATTCTTGCGGCACATGGCCCTGGATTGTTGGTTGCGGGATCTGTATTTACCGGCTTCGCATTGGCTCCGGTGTTTCCGCTGACTTTATCTCTATTTATGGAAAGGGTGGGAGAGTCTCGCAATGTAGGTTGGGTCTTCGCTACTGCGGGCCTCGGAGGAGCGGTATTGTCGTGGCTTACCGGAGCTATTTCTACGGAGTCCGGGTCTTTACGTGTTGGTCTGACAGTACCCGTGGTTGCCGCTCTGGTAATGGCGGCCATGATTTTTGGGAACAGGATGGATAGAAGCAGCCGAACCGCTGTTTGATAGAGAAGTTAGTGCTGGTACAGCTTGCTATCCGGAACGCGATTTTCCTCGCCATTATTACTGCGTGCTTCTATATGCGTCTTAGTTCAGCTACGGAACTTCTCGTAGGAGCGGGCGAATTTTCTGAAACATATACAGTCGAATCCCGCTTTTATGTCATCTTGCCTGTAAAAGACAAACGATTGTCGATTGGACATTCTTCGAGTTTTCGCTTGACAGTCTGCGTCCTGAAAACGTTTAATGTCTCGGGAGTTTGATAGTCGGAATTTGTGGGGCGAAAGAAGGCGGACAAGGAATCGACATAAGGCCCGGCTACCGGTTTCACGATCCCTGAAGGTTAAAGCAGTATGATTCCCAGATATACGATGGATTGATTTTTTTTGTTGGATTCTCTCGCGCTGCGCGATCCGCATCTATGGTTTCTTGATTCCGGCAGTTGATAAAGCTGCCAGCGATCTGCCCTGGGTGGAAGAGTTCGTTGCAGGCAGCGCGCTTTCCGACAGACATCCGAATTTTGAGCGATTCATGCCAGTATCATCCAGGAGGTTCCATGAAGCTGAGATTTGTCTTTCCTTTGTTGCTTGCATCTTTCGTATTGCTTCCAATGCCATCGCAGGCCCAACAAAAAAGTGATGTCCAGCTCTGGTTGACGACGCAAGATCGATCCTCATTATTCGCTCTACAAACGCATCCTCTTTATTTTTCCAATAAGAGCACTCGGCTTTCTCCGTGGAACGGCGAAGTTCAAGTGATTGCTATCGACGACAAGCAGAAATTTCAAACGATCGATGGATTTGGATTTGCGCTAACAGGTGGAAGTGCGCAGCTTCTGATGAAGATGTCGCCGGATGCAAGAACGGCATTGCTGAAGAAACTCTTTTCGACGGATGGCGACGGCATCGGTGTTAGTTATTTGCGGCTCACGATCGGATCTTCCGATATGAATGACCATGTGTACTCCTACGATGATTTGCCGGAAGGAGAAACAGATGTCGACATGGCTAAATTCAGCCTGGGGCCTGATCGCTCGGACGTGATCCCCGTGCTAAAAGAAATTCTGACTATCAATCCGCGCATCAAGATACTTGGCTCGCCGTGGTCTGCGCCAGCCTGGATGAAGACGAATGATAACTCCAGGGGAGGCCGTCTTAAGCCTGAGTATTACGGTGCCTATGCAAAGTATTTCGTGAAGTATATCGAAGGCATGAAGGCTGAAGGCATTACGATCAACACTCTCACCATACAGAATGAGCCGTTGAATCCGAAAAACACGCCGAGCATGGTGATGTTTGCCGAGGAGCAGGATGTGTTCATCAAGAAGTACCTTGGGCCTGCTTTTAAGAAAGCGGGAATCACGACAAAAATACTTTTGTATGACCACAACCTCGACGTTCCATCCTACCCTCTATCGATTCTGAAAGACCCGGAAGCCAGTGAGTATGTTGCCGGAACGGCCTTTCATTTATATGGCGGTGAAACCAGTGCGATGACAGAAGTGCACGATGCCTATCCGAATAAGGGCCTCTATCTTACAGAACAATCGGTAACGGAACGTCCAAACGCAACAATGATGAATATTGCCGAGCCGGTCAGCACGGTAGTGATCGGCAGCACGAGAAATTGGAGTCAGAACGTACTTCTGTGGAATCTTGCCGCTGATCCGAATGCTGAGCCGCACACCAACAATGGCGGATGCACGATGTGCCGCGGCGCAGTGACCCTTGACGGCGACAACGCAACGCTCAATGTGGCTTATTACGTTATCGCGCACTTCTCGAAATTTGTGCGGCCCGGTTCTGTTCGTATTGGATCGAACGATCTGGAACAGTTGGAAAATGTGGCCTTCCAAGCTCCAGATGGAAAAATTGTACTGGTGGTGTCGAATACCGGAAACTTCGACAGGACATTCGATGTCACGTATCACGGCAAGAGCTTTACGGGGTCTTTGGCCGTTGGGTCTGTAGGGACCTATGTCTGGTAACGGAGATGGGCAATCCGGATTAAGTTTTTGCGATCGATGGGAAGGCAGCGTATGAAATTTGGAGCGATGAGACATGTGTGCTTTTTTATTGCGGTGGTATTCTTTGCGTTGCCATTGGCCGCTGCCTCCTACTACCCTGTCAAACTAAATGATCCGAGTGCCGTCTATTTGACTCCTGAAAAATTCCCTGTTCATGGGGATGGCATTGCCGATGACAGCGCCGCGATCCAGCAGGCGATCGACAAAGTTCAGGAGACCACAAAACAGGGAATTGTCTTTATCCCATCCGGGCGTTATCGCATCAGCAGGACCATCTACGTGTGGCCTGGCGTGCGTGTCATTGGATATGGCGCGACTCGCCCGGTGATTGTGCTGGGTGAAAATACGCCGGGGTTTCAGCAGGGCATTGGGTATATGGTGTTTTTTGCCGGTGGAAGGAGGCCGTATTTTCATCGAGGCCCTTTCCCGGGAACCGTACCTGCCACTGAGGTGGCGGATGCGAATCCAGGGACATTCTATTCGGCGATGAGCAACATTGACTTTGAAATTCGTGACGGCAATCCGGCGGCCGTTGGAATTCGCTTCCATGTGGCGCAGCATTGCTTCCTGACTCACATGGATTTTCATATCGGTTCCGGACTTGCAGCACTGCACGACATAGGAAACGAGGCGGAAGACCTGCATTTCTATGGCGGTCAGTATGGAATTATGACGCAGATGCCATCCCCGGGCTGGCAGTTTACTTTGCTGGATTCGACCTTTGATGGGCAGAGCGTCGCGGCGATCAAGGAACATGAAGCAGGACTGACTCTTGTCCGAGATCAGTTCCGCAATGTTCCAACGGCAATTTCGATCGATGCTGGTTATCCTGACGAGCTGTGGGTGAAAAATTCCCGGTTCGAGAACATCAGCGGTCCTGCCGTAATTATCAGCAATGAGAAGAACCCTCGAACAGAAATCAATCTGGAAGGCATTCTCTGTCGCCACGTGCCAGTCTTCGCTCTCTTTCGAGAAAGCGGGGAGAAGGTCGCCGTACCGGCTGCAATCTATCGGGTCAACGTATTTTCGCATGGGCTAACGATTGCAGATCTCGGAGCGCCTGCCAAAATCCAGACAAGCTTCGAAAGTGTGCCCCTGTCTGCGTTACCGCCCCCTGGGGCACCCGTCATTCCCAATCTCCCGGCGCGCGATACATGGGTGAACCTGCGCTCTCTTGGGGTGAAGGGCGATGGTGTGACGGATGATACGGCGGCGATTCAAAAGGCGATTGATGAGCATTCCACCATTTATGTTCCCTCTGGGCGTTATGTTGTAAGTGACACGATCACTCTAAAGTCGGATACTGTGCTCATCGGGCTCCATCCCAGCACGACTCAGTTTGATTTGCTCGATTCCACTCCCGGATTTCAAGGTCCGGGAAATCCGAAGCCGTTACTCGAAACACCGGAAGGTGGAACGAACATCGTGACTGGAATTGGAATTTATACCAACGGAATCAACAGCCGCGCGGTAGGAGTTATGTGGATGGCTGGGAAAGACTCGCTGATGGATGACGTAAGATTCCTGGGCGGACATGGTACGAACAATGCCGATGGAACGCGTGTCAATCCTTACAACAATACGCATACAGCGGACCCGGACCTCCATCGTCGATGGGACAGCCAGTATCCTAGCTTGTGGGTCACGAATGGCGGCGGGGGCACCTTTGCCGATATCTGGACACCTTCTACGTTTGCGCAAGCCGGCATGTATATCTCGAACACTTCAACCGAAGGCCACGTATATGAGCTCTCCAGCGAACATCATGTACGTAATGAGATAGTGCTTCGCCATGTATCAAATTGGGAGATTGACGCCCTGCAAACGGAGGAAGAATGGGGAGAAGGCCCGTTTACTCTGCCATTGGAGATAGACGATTCCAATAACATCACTGTTGCGAACTTCCATTCGTATCGAGTGATTGCAAGTTACCAGCCCTTTCCTTATGCTGTGCGCGTGGCTCGCTCCAGCAACATCCTGTTCCGGAACCTCCACGTGAACAGCAACAGCAAAGTCGCGTTCGACAACTCCGTCTTCGATGCGTCATATGACGTGCAGGTTCGGTACAACGAGCTTGCCGCGCTTACCATTTCCGGGAAAAAGCCGGAACTGCAGCCAAAGCAATCCATCACGGCCCTTGCTGACGGAGCCAAAGTGGAAAAGCTGCGTGATGGATTTTTCAGCATTTCCGGAGCGGCTGTCGATCGTGAGGGACGACTCTATTTTGTCGATACTCATTGGCAGAGGATTTATCGCTGGTCGCCGGAAACACAGGACCTGAAGATTCTCCGGGACAACTCTCTTCACCCGGTTCAACTTGCGCTGGATAAGGCAGGGAACTTGATGGTCGTGTCCTACGAAGGCAACGGTACGGTGTATAGCTTTCAGCCGGATTCGCTGGATGACACGATCACGCTGATAAAGCCTGTAGCCGCAGCTCCGCGTCCAGGAATGACACCCGCTATTCCTGACGATTATTGGGGTGGTCACGATTTTGTTCGCACCGTACAGGCACCCAAGCCCTATCAATATATTTCTCCGGATGGCAGCACGTTTATTCCGGCAGGAGAAGACTTCATCAAAGGGTCGCTTACCTGGGGCGTCAAGATGACCGATGTATTGCGCGCCTTCAGCCTTGCCAAACCAATGCTCGGCCGGCCATTTTATATAACGCAAGAGTCTGAGGAAACGACCTATTCTGCTTCTGTAGGAACGGACGGTACGCTCTCCAATCTGAAACTTTTTGCCGAGCGGGGGGGCGAAAGTGTTGTCCAGGATACGAAAGGGAATGTTTACCTGGCGGCAGGCAACATATTTGTCTATGACCCCTCGGGAAAGCGGATAGGCACGATCTATGTTCCGGAGCGCCCGATCGATCTGATTTTCGGAGGTAAAGATGGACGGACACTTTTCATCCTGACGCATCATTCTCTTTATTCGGTGAGAACACGCTTTAAAGGTTAAGCACATCTGGACAACAATATGTTTTGAGCTACTTCAGGCTGGCGGTATCAGGTTGCTGTATCAATAAAGTAGCCGTGGATTCCAGTGCTATGGAGATGGCTCCCCACAGTACAGCGGAGTTGCCGAGAGATCCCAGGGCTACACGCGCTATCGCGAATTCATTGCCTTTCAGCAATGTTTTCACGGCATCGAGGAGTGCCGGGTGACTGCCGATTTCTCCTCCAAGAAGAACGAGACCCGGATTAAGAATCAGTGCGAGATTCAAAATGGCATCAGTCAGGATGCTAGCTTTCTGCAGAAGGATTTTCCTGGCATGAGCATTCCCTTCCACGGCAAGATCCAACACCTGTTCGGCATGATGCACCGCAATATGTGGAGCCATGCTTTGCCCTTTTGTGCGCCAGCTTTTTAGAATGCCCGAACTGCCCAGCACTTTTTCAAGCTGACCGAACTCGTGGATGGTAGAACGTCGCGTGGAGATGCGAGGCACACGGAGATAACCAATTTCTCCTGCGGACCATTCGGAGCCGTGATAAATCTTGCCATCGATAAAAATTCCTGCACCGACGCTTTCGCCAATGGTGATGAAGACGAAATTTTCCTCAGCCAAAGCTGCGCCGCGGTAACGCTCCCCTTGTGCTGCCAGGTTGGTGTCGTTCTCTACGAGCACAAGGCAGTCAAACTCTTTGTTCAGCATGGTGCGCAGAGGAACATTACGCCAGCCCTTCAACGGGCTAACGGAGAGCACGGTGCCATCCTTTACATTTGTAATGGCAGGAACGCCGATAATGAGCGCCAGCAATTGTTCTAATTTCTGTTTCCGTTTGCGGACCAAGCTGCGCAGCGTCTCTTTGATCTGTGCGCAAACCACTTCGGGAGTTGCCGAGTGTTGGGGTAAGGCCACCTCCGCAGTTTCAAGCGGATATCCATTCAGGTCCGTCAGCAGAAACCGGAGATGGCCTATCTTGATATCCACGGCGGCCACGCATCCGCGATCTGCTTTGAAGCGGATCATATCGGGAGGCCGGCCACCACTCGACTCTCCTTCGCCGATTGGTTCGATCAGATTGACCGATGAAAGGTGAGCCACAACGTTGGTCACAGTGGGCGCGCTTAAACCAGAGGCGCGAACCAGATCTGCCTTAGAGCACGGGCCGGTTTCTCGCAGCAGTTTCAAGATGGTCGAGGCATTGGTCTGGCGCAGGAACGAGGGCCTGCCAACCGGAACGAGTTCTTTGGTTACTTCATTCACTGTTCGATTAAAACCGTAGTTTCCAAGTTATGTCCAGCTTAGAAACGCATCCTGGGCATTATGTTGCTGCAAAATCGATGCGGGTTTTCGATGGAGGAAATGGCAGGCAGTCTACGGGACAAGAAATATAGAAAAATGCTTGCTTTGGCGTGATCCGTGTTACATACTAACTAAATATTACAAAGTGGCCCGCCTAATTCCATCGGTTCCGGAGGAAATTTTCTCCGAATTGGGCCAACGCTTAAGGACAAATCATTTATGAAGCGCATCTTTTCAATCTTGACGGTTGGGACTTCTTTTGTTGCAGCGGCGTTCGGCCAGACGGCGCCAAAGACGCCCCCGACGTTTACCAAAGATGTAGCACCGATTGTGCAGCAACACTGCGAAAGTTGCCATCGCCCGGGCGAGGGAACACCATTCTCGTTAGTGACCTATCAAGATGTGCAGACGAAGGCGCTGATGATTAAGGACGTGATTCAAGAGGGAATCATGCCTCCCTGGTTCGCCGATCCTTCCGTTGGACATTTTTCGAATGATCGTTCGCTGACAAAGGCGCAGATCGACACGATTGTGGCATGGGTGAATGCAGGCACACCAAGGGGAGATCCGAAAGACATGCCGGCGCCGTTGAATTTTGTCGAAGGATGGAGCATTCCCAAGCCAGATGTCATATTTCAGATACCGCGGCCATTTCCAATTCCCGCGACAGGAATCATGCAATATCAGTATGTGATTGTGCCGACCGGATTCACCACAGACAAATGGGTGCAGATGGCAGAGGTGCGACCGACGAATCGCGCTGTCGTGCATCATATTGTTGCTTATGTGCGAGCGCCAGGATCTACCTACTTCAAAGGCGAGAAGAAGGAAGTTTTCTTTGAACAGCCGCCCGTCAAAGCCACAAACAAAAAAGTAGATACCAGTGCGTTGCCAAGTGATTTTCTGGTTGGCTATGCACCGGGTCAACCTGCGGAAATCTGGAAGCCGGGTGAGGCAAAACTAATCAAAGCCGGATCCGATATCGTGTTTGAGCTGCACTATATGCCGAATGGAACGGCTACCGAGGACCGTGCAAAGTTAGGATTGGTTTTTGCGAAGGAGCCACCCGAGGAGCGGGTTATGACGCTGGCCGCGACGAATGGGACCTTCAAAATTCCTCCGGGCGATCCAAATTACGGAGCTAATGCTTCCTTTGATGTTCTGCAAAATGTGACGCTACTGGGATTGCACCCGCATATGCACGAACGCGGCAAGAACATGACGTATTGGGTTGTGTATCCCGACGGGAAAAAGGTGGAGATCCTGAATGTGCCGCATTACAACTGGCGCTGGCAGCTTTGGTACAACCTGGAGAAGCCCATTTCTCTGCCGAAAGGCAGCAAGATAGAATGTACGGCGCATTGGGATAATTCAGCGAACAATCCGCAGAATCCAGATCCGACAAAGACCATAACATGGGGAGATCAAAGTTTTGACGAGATGATGGTCTGCTTTTTCGATCTGGCGTTTCCGGCCAATATGCCGGTAAGGGATCTGTTTCCGCTACCGAAGGTCGAGACGGCTTCGGTTGCGAAATGAGTCCGGTTCTCGAGATTGCGCGCATCGGTATGAGGAGTGCCCGAGCGTGCGTGTTCCAGCTTATGGATCCGACGAGTATTGCAGGTGCCTAACAGCGACACTATGAAAACTGTCCGCTTTGCCATTCTGGTTCTGTGCGTTACGTTGTGCAGTTTCGGTATGGCCCAACCGGGTGGCCGTCCGAAAAAGAAGCAGTTGCTGATTATCGGGGAAGAAAAAGGATACAGACACGAGTCTGTTTCTCATGCGATGGCCACCATTGAACGGCTAGGGATTCAGACGGGGTTGTGGGACACCTATATTCGTACCGATACAGAGGCGTTGACGAAAAAGAAGCTTGAATATAATGCCAAGAATCTCAACGACTTCGATGCCGTACTGTTTTTTACGGGAGGCGACCTGGAAATGGATCCGCAGAAAAAGGCGGATCTCTTGTCTTTCATTCACGATGATGGAAAAGGCTTTATCGGCGTTCATAGTGCTGCGATTACGTTCGTCGACTGGCCTGGATTTGTACAGATGCTTGGAGGCACCTACGATGAGCATCCGTGGGGGACCTTCGATGCACCCATCATCGTGGAAGACTCGAATTTCCCGGGGATGAAACAATGGCCGCATTCTTTTGTGATACATGACGAGATTTATCAGATGAAAGACTTCTCGCGTGCCAACCTGCGTGTATTGATGAGCCTGGATGCCAGCAAGCTCGACCTGAAGAACCCGTTGGTACATCGCAAAGACCGCGATTTCCCAGTGACGTGGGCGAAGATGTATGGGAAAGGCCGTGTGTACTACTCCTGCATCGGACATACGAAGGAAAGCTGGGACAATCCCAACGTGCAAAAGATGTATATCGGAGCTATCGAGTGGGCGCTGGGTCTGGTGGGTGCGGATGTAAGTCCACTGCCGTCTAAGTAACTTAGGGAGTGCGAAGCTTCATGACCACGCGAAGAACGTTCGTTCAAGGTGCTGCTGGATGTTTGGCTGTTGCAGCATTACCGGTTCAGGCTTTAAGCCGTCTGAATATCGGCGTTGGCACGTACAGCTATCACAGCCTTTCCATGGACGATATGATCGTCCAGTTGAAGGATCTTCGCATTCGGGAAATCGAGATGTCGCGTGGGGAGTTCATGGTGATGAGCCATCCTACGGATGAGTTATTCCGTTCTGCCAGAGAAAAACTGGACCGTGCCGGCATCCAGTGTGTTTCTTATTATTCTGCTACTCTCAAAAATGACCAGGAGGCGCAGACTGCGGTGCGTTTTGCCAAGTTGCTGGGTTCCCAGAACATTACAGGCGATGCGACGGGAAGCAGTCTATTGAAGCAAATCGATCAACGTGTCTCGCAAGCCGGATTGACATTCAGTATTCACAACCATTTCTTTAAGGGCATTCGGTTTGCTTATGAGAGTCCGGAAGACGTCCTGAATGCTCTTTCCGGTCTTTCTAAAAATTGTGGCGCCACGGCAGATACGGGACACTTTGCATCCTGCGGATATGATCCGGTGGATGCAGTTCGCAAACTGGGACCGCGCCTGAAAATGGTACACCTGAAAGATGTCCAGGCTGTCGGCGGAGAAGTGAATGTGCTGCTTGGAACTGGAATTGCCAATATTCCGGGAGTGATGCGGGAACTACATCGCCTGAATTACCCGGGTTTGGTTGCAGTGGAGTATGAAAAAGAAGGTCCTGTCGATGAGGACATGCGACAGGAAATAGCATTTGCCAGGAAACTGGCTTAAAAAAGGTCGCGCTGCATACGTTGGAAAATATCGCGTGATTGCAGGGATGGAGAAATAAAAATGTGGAAGCTTTTGGTACTTTTGTTGTTACCTCTCACTGTCTGCAGTGCGGAGACGCATCCTATCCTTCCGCTTGGCGCTTCTGCGCCTAATTTTGTACTTCCCGGAGTGGATGGAAAGATTCACAAGCTAAGTGACTATTCCTCCAGCAAGATATTGGTGGTGGTGTTTAACTGCGACCATTGCCCAATTGCGCAGATGTATGAGCAGCGAATCAGTCAGCTAGCTGCCGATTACAAAAACAAGAGTGTGGCTGTCGTTGTGATTCAGCCCAATGACCCAAAGGCTACTCGAATCGATGAATTGGATTCTTCGGATGTCGGCGACAGCCTGGCGGAGATGAAAATTCGGGTAAAGTACAAGCATCTGACCTATCCCTATCTCTATGATGGTGCCACGCAGTCGGTCACGCGAGCCTACGGTCCGCAAGCAACGCCGCATGTATTTATCTTCGATCAACAGCGCCATTTGCGGTATGAGGGCGCTATGGACAACAGCTATCGCATCGAGTTAGTTAAGCCAAAAACGCAATATGCGCGCAACGCCATCAATGAACTTCTAGCCAACAAGGAAGTAACGGTAAAACATACGGGTGTGTTTGGCTGCTCGACCAAGTGGCAGGAGAAAGAGGCTGCTCAGATATCGTATTTACAAAAGCTCGAGGCGGAGCCGGTACCGCTCGAAATGGCCTCTGCGGATACTTTGAAAGCATTGCGCGCCAATAAGACAGGTAAGATGGTCCTGATTGATTTCTGGGCCACGTGGTGCGGCTCTTGCCTGCGGGAATTTTCCGATCTGGAAGACACCTACAGGATGTATAGCGATCGCGACTTTCAATTTGTTACCGTGTCGGTCAATATGCCGGATGAAAAGCCCAGCGTCACACGATGGCTGAATAAAATGCATGCCACAAGCCGGAACCTGCTGTTTGATTCCACCGACACAGCTGCGTTGCAAGCGGCGTTTGATCCGAAATGGGAGTCAGCCGTGCCGTATACGATTTTGCTCTCAGGGGACGGTAAGGTGCTATACGAGACACAAGGAGATGTCGATCTGCTGAAACTGCGCCGCACGATTCTAGCGAATTTGCCCTCAGACTATATCGGCTTCAATAAATACTGGGCTGCCGAATAGCCTAGAGATACAATCCTGAGCGTGTCTGGCGCGCATGAAGGCCCCACCGCTTTTCTTGCGATGAAGGTGTGAACACCTTCATCGCAAGATGGAAGTGATGCACGCAGGGAAGGCGCTTAGTTGACTCCGGGATGCGTCATTTCCATGGCCCACACGCCTGCTGGGCGCATGTACATGGAGGCCCGGAAGTTTCCAGTGATGTCCCATGCTTCGGGTGTGCGGAACCAGTATCCTTTACTCTCATAGATCACGTGATATAGGCCCCAGGCGGTCTTGTAACTTTCGTCTTTCATCCCTTCACTCATCAACAATCCCGCGTAGCCTAGAGTCGTACCCACCCATACCTCTTTAGCCTGCTCGTTGCTGCTAAGGATGGATCCATCGGGAGCCATACCATTGGCTGCTCCCATTTCCCCTTTATCGAATTTCATGACGTTATAGTCGAATATCTTTTGCATCGCGGATCGCTGCATCTGGCGGGGAACCAGGTCGCCGAGCCCGGTTATATTGGCATACCACTGCCCGGCGAGTTGATCCGCCTGGATGGCATCCTTATATTCACCTGTCGTGTCATAGCGGAAATACTCGCCATTCCACAGCTTGTCGATATAGGTCGTTTGGCCTTTCAGAAACAGTGCATGATACTCTGCGGCTGTACGGCTATCCCCGAGCGTTCTTGCTGTTTCTTCGCCAGCGCGCAAGGCCGCAAGCCAGAGTCCGCCGGAGTAAGCACTTACCCCGGTGACGACCCAGGAGTCATAGGTCTGATCGGGATAGCCGCTATTTTCCGGCACACCGCCGCCGTGGTCAAACTGGCGCAAATACTCGATGGCATCTTTCATTGCTGGCCACATCTGCTGAAGAAACGCGGTGTCTTTGCGACCGGTGAATACATAGTCCCGGTAGGCCATCAGGACAAATTTAGAGTTCAGATCCTTCCAGTTATTCGTGTCTTGCCAGCCGGGTTCGTTGACGGCAACGAACGGGTCTCCTGCAGGAACTCCTAAATCGTGCGGTACTGCTCCGATCTTTTTTCGCATATGCAGCACAGGAACTCCTGTCTGTTCCGTCTTCCAGACCCAAAGCCCCTGCTCCGGATATTCCCGCGGCACTGTTGCAGCAAACTCGCGGAGCACCTGCTTGTCGATATCCGGCCAGAACTTCAGCAGCGGCAGCGAGGCGTAGAAGCGAACATCCAGAGTTGCATAGTACGCGTAGTCAAAGCATTCCAACAATGCGAAGGACGGCGGAGCTTTTGGATTGCTGCCTACCTTCCGGCCCCAGAATGTGCCTCCATCCGTTAAAACATATAGCTCGTTAAAGAGCATGCCTCTGTACCATAAGGGCTTGCTTTCATCATTGATATAGGGAGCCTGCCAGGCGTCGATGGCGTTGCTCCACTTCGTTGCGTTCTGTAATCCATCGCGAGCAATTTTCCAGGCGTTGTCGCCAGTTGTGCCATAAAAATCCGTATACCGCCGATTCCACTTGCGGCCCTCTCCAAATTGAACGACCGGGAAATCCCAGGAGATCACCATGGGGATCGTCTTTTTTTCTCCTGGCTGCAGCGTAAAACGAATGGCGATTGCGCCCGCCAGTTTTTCGCCGTCGCTTACCCACGATGTGTTGCTGTTTGCGAGCCTTCCATCTTTCGCGAACGATGTCCAGACCGCCTTGCCATCCCCGGCTGCCTGAAACGTTGTCTGGTAGGTGACCTCCACGCCCGGTGTTTCAAGAGCTGCAATCGTGAACTGACCATCCCAATCATTCAAAGTGGCTCCAGCTCGATTCCTTCCAAACACGATGCCTTTCATGGTTTCCTGAGGGCCGACCGCTTCGCTACGAAAGTCATTGTGATTGCCCTGATTTAAGGCGCCGTTGAAATCATGCGTATAGGTGCGGAACCACCCATCCATGTTGGTCCACGACAGCAGCACGGAGACGGTCACTGCCTTTTTAGTAGGGTTATCCGCATGCCAGCGATAGACGGCAATTGGATAGCTCGATTCGCGATAGTTGTTTGGAAGGACAGGGGAAAATTGCTCCAGCACAACATGCGCCGGAAACTTATTCCATTTGTAGTCGTACCAGGACTTTGGATAGAGTGCGTAATAGTTGCCTGCGCCTACGGGATAATTCCACTGCCAGCTTGACAGTTCACCGTTTTTTGGGTGGTCTGTCATGAGAACCCGTGCTGTTCCTTTGGCGTCGCCTTCGGATTGCTGGAACATGGCAAACTCATTTGCATAGACAGTCTCATACTTATGAACACCGGCCTTGATGTGCCAACGCGCGAAATCGCCACGATAGGTACGCGAGAATGTTCCCGACCCAAAGCCACCCACAGGGGCACCTTGCCAGTAGCCATCATCGATGTCACCGTGGACGCGAGTAACTCCGGGATTTGCGAGCGGAAGTCCGATCGGGCGCTTCCATGCTGCCTTTGGTATGCCGTCGCCACACCACGCTGCCGAAGGCAACCAAAGCAAAATGAGTACGGCTATAACTTGCACGAAAGCTTTCTTTCCCATGTGCCCTCCAAAGGCCCCATTTGCGTGTCGTCTTCGTTTGCGGTCAGAATCTATAGAAAACGCTTGCGTCGATTGCGTGCCTGCGTTGATACTAACTAAACATTACAAAGCAGCTCAAGATTTTACAGCTCCGATGCGAAATAAATTCTGATTGGGATCGTCGGCTTCTGCGTTTGACCCTCAATACAGTCCTATGCGCAGTGCAGAGCAAGGCAAGAGCGCCGAGGAGAAGAGATGAATTTTTATCGACTTCTACTCAGGCATCCGGCAGCTAAAAGGAACCAATCATGAATCTCCGGACCTTCCAAAGATACAACTCTACAAGGGTTGTGTTTTTCAGCGTCATTCTTGGCCTGACGTGTGGGCAGGCTGCTACCGCATGCTTTGCCTGGCAAGATGTTCCAGCGATGCCCATGAAGGCGAAATATGAGGATGGGGCTCAATATCGCTGGTTGAACAAGAAGGTGTTGGCTTCACGGTTATTAGATAGCATGGAAGACATCTCTACCTGGTCATTTCAGGGAGATGGAGACATGGTGCTTTCGGAGGCCCATGTTAAAGAGGGAAAGCATTCTCTGCGAATACGCTCCATTTCAAACATGGGCCGAGTCGATGGCAGCGGGGAGTGGGAAGACCTTATAGCTACGCGCAAGTTTCCAGGGGAAAACTGGAGCCAATACAATCGGATTTCTATATGGGTGTATCCAGACGTTATTGGTGCACCAGCGATTCCTTTCACGCTGACTCTTCATAATGAAGGCACGCACAAGCTGCCTGACCAATATAACGAAGGCCGGGATGAGTCCATCATTCTGAAGAACCATACATGGAATCATGTTGTATGGGAGATTGAACCTTTATCCCGCGATAAAGTGACGGCGCTGGATTGTGCTTACAGCCTTCCCAAGATGATTCCAGATCTAGGCGATCAAACAATTCTCTATATCGACAAACTTGAACTGCAGCGTGTTACACCCGATCATGTGGAAGGATGGGACGTCGCTGCGGGAAAGATCGCTTTTAGCCATAGCGGGTACACCGTTGGTGAGCCGAAATCCGCGATTGCCAGTAACCTTTCAGCCCAGGAATTCTCCTTGATCAACCAGGCGACTGGTCGGGTGGTATTGACAAAACCAGTCGTGCAAAAAAAGACCTCATTGGGGAATTACCAGATTCTCGACTTCTCCGAAGTGCAAGTACCCGGCACGTATATCCTGCACGCCGGAGACACGGACACACAGCCTTTCCGGATCGGGGACGATGCCTGGCGTGACAGCATTTGGAAAGCGATTAATTTCATGTATAGCGAGCGATGCGGAACCGTGATTCCTGGCATTCATGGAATATGCCATCAGGACGACTACAGTATCCACGGTAATCAACGCATACTTGTAAATGGCGGGTATCACGATGCAGGAGACCTGAGCGCGACTGGAAATACGCCGGGTATGTCGTATGCATTGTTTTCGCTGGCTAATCGTCTGAAACAACAAAACGAAGATCCCGCCCTTTACAGCAGAGTGATTGAAGAAGCAAAGTGGGGACTCAATTGGGTGCTGAAAACAAGGTTTGGGAATGGATACCGCACAACCGGCCAATTGATCAGTTACTGGACTGATGGAATTATGGGCGATGCTGATGATCGGTTTGGACAGGCTGTCAATGATCCGGAGTGGAATTTCCGTGTAAGTGGCGTCGAAGCTCTGGCTGCACGAGTATTGAAAGACAGTGATCCAGAGTTGGCGCATCGCAGTCTTTATACCGCGGAAGACGATTGGAAGTATGCTGTCGCAGGCCTGAAGACAGCTCCGCCGTTGCCAGCGGTTTATGGCCAGAAAGACGACCTGGAGCGTATTTCATTTGGCGTTGTCGCATCGGTGAATCTATTTCAGGCGACGGGAGACGAACGCTATGCTGAGGAAGCCTTGAAATTGGGCAACCAGATACTCGCATCTCAAGAACGAAAGTTGCAACCCTGGACCATCCCCTTGACGGGCTATTTTTACACCAGCCCGCAGAGAATCAATCTGTTTCATCGTTTCCATATTGGGGAAGAACAAGAGCCGATTGTTGCTCTGGCACTCCTATGCAAATCATTTCCAAACAATAAGGAATGGATGCAGTGGTATTCCGCAATTGTTTTGCATTCGCAATATTATTTGATGGCTGCAGCCAAGATCGATGAACCGTACGATGTGTTGCCGGCCGCAGTGTACAAGGAAAGCGGAGCAAGCCTCATCCCTCTGGCGAAAAATTGGACCCCGTTACGCGCGGCGGATAGGGATACCTATGTAAAAGAGGTGCGACAGGGCTTTCCATTGGGGGGAGAGTATTACCTTCGAAGATTTCCTGTCTGGTTTAATTTTCGTGGAAATTCCAGTGTTTTACTCTCCGAGGCAAAAGCACTTTCCCTGGCCGGACAATTGCGTGGCGATCTGGATGTTGAAGACCTGGCCCAAAAACAGGCACAGTGGATTATTGGGAGAAATCCTTTTTCCACGAGCATTATGTATGGAGAAGGCTATGACTGGACCCCACTCTATAGTGTTCGCTCAGGAGAGATGGTCGGAGCGATTCCTGTAGGCATCGAAACAAAGGGGGATAGCGATGCACCTTACTGGCCTACGCAGATTTGCTGGACATATAAAGAAGTATGGACGCAGCCGGTGGGTCAATGGATCGGGCTCATGCGTGATCTGAGTGGACCATCGGTTGTGGAAGGCCATGCGGACACTGCAACACGCGAGCCTGTGGAATTCCGCGACCAGCGTACCGGGCGCACCGCAACGGCAACGGTGGATCCTGCAAGCGGTACGTTTCGTCTGCTCTTATCCGAAGGTCACTATACGGTGCAGCGTGGAGCATTGCAAACAACGCTGACTATTCTGCCTGGTGGAACCTATCATGTCGAGTTAAGAAGCGATAGAGTCTTTGAATTTAAGGTAACTTCCGAAAATGCGGGCCATGATGAAGTAATTGTACGAGTATTAGCGCAAGGTTCCGGCAGGCATGATTTTGCGATTCGGACCGACAATCTTGCCGTGCACGAAGCAGGAAAGCAAACGATCATGTTGAATTCTCAAGAGCCACAGGAAGCAATCTGGCATGCCCATGTGATGTCTCCAGATACGCCGTGGGTAGCTGTAGTGGTTCCCGACAACATACTGAGCGCACATAAGGAAGTCACAGGTATCGCGAATCAGCGAAATTGATGCAAATTTCTATGGTTTGTCACCACTCTGTTGCCGTTCTCTTGAAACAATCTTGTTATAAGAAAAATGAGGAAAGAAGTGCCTAACTTGAATTCTGCCGCTCCGGTACCATGGGCTCGCTCACTTCGCCTACGCAGGATAGTGTTTGTCATCCTGTTTGTAGTTATTGGTTGTGCCGCAAGCATAGTGGCGCAGAGTAAAAAACGTATGGTTGCCTATTACTTCTATGGCGATAAGAATGAAATCCCGAAGTATACGGCCGCGCAGATTCCATATAAGAAGCTCACGGACCTGATTCATGTCGCGATCCATCCAGCACCGAGCGGTGACGGAACGATCCAGATTGCTCCGGGAGCATTGGAGCCGGAGTTGATTCCGAAGGCACACGCAGCGAAAGTACGCGTGCTGGTATGTGTTCAGGGAGCAGCCAGTTTGTTCAGCAAAATCGCTGCAGATCCTGCTGCGCGGCTTCGATTCGCGGCCAGCTTAAAAGAGTTCGTCATTCGATACCACTATGATGGTGTGGACATCGACTGGGAGGTTCCACAGGGTCATGCGGATGTGGTCAACAGCGTTGCTCTCATGCAGGCCATTCGCGATGCTTTGCCTTCGCCAAGGTATCTGTTATCCATGGCAACGCCATCCAATCCAGGCAGATGGGGAGATTACGATTTTACGAGCCTGACACCCATTGTCGATTTCTATAATGTTATGACCTATGATTTTCACGAGCCAGGGACAGAGCATACGGGGCATAATTCCCCCCTGTTTACCGATGCGGATGATCCAAGCTACGAAGGCAGCATTGATGATAGCGTAAATAACTACTTGAATAAGTTTGGTGTACCACCGGAGAAGCTCAATATTGGCGTGGCATTCTACGGTTATCAATATCCAGTATCAAAGATGTATAGTCCATGCCGTTGCGAGAAAACAGCGATCAGTCGCAATTATGGGTCGTATATCAAGCAGAGAATTAATAAAGATGGATGGGTTCGACACTTCGACCCCATAGCCATGACGCCATATTTAACTCATGAGAACCCTCCTGGGTTTATCACGTATGATGGCCCTCAATCCATTGCAAGAAAGGTGGCGTACATTTTGCAGATACGCGACCTTGGAGGAGTTTTTATGTGGGAGCTATCTGCAGATTATGATGGAAAAAATCAGGACCTGCTGAATAGTATGCATAAGGCGTTCGTTCGTGCAGAGGCAGAAGATAAGAAGAAATAGGAATATGAAAAATATCGGAAGACTTGAAATGCGGTGCACCTTTGCGGAGTTACTGTTGTACTTTAATGACAAAATAAGTGAAAGTATCGCCTGCAGAGAGTATTAGTTGGTGGGGAAGGCCAGCTGGTATGTGGACGACATCTCCAGGTCGTAGCTTCTGGTTTGAACCACCTCTTACTGCAGTTCCGGTTACTTCATTCCCATCAGCGTTTGTTTTTGCATCCACGATGCTGCCGCCAGTCCATAGAGTTGCGTGGCCGTCGATCACGAAAAAGATATCGGCGAACTTTTTGTGCAGTTCGGCGCCTCCGGACTTATCTCGAAAGGCCAGCATGGTGAAGTGATTGGGATATTTTCCCAGGATTTCGCTTGCCGCACCGGTACTTATGTCTGCTTGTTTGTGCAATTGGGCAGCTCGCTCCATCAGCGTGGAAGTACTGTAATGGTCTATAGCAACTGACTGCGCATGTGCTGCAATCGATAGCGCCACGATCAATATCAGAATGCGTGTAATCCAGGTGATCATTCGTTTCACTTTCCGGCTCCCTTCGTTCTTTCACTGTTAACAGCTTATTCATGCTACGCCGAGACCTCGCGACGACCCTGTTACGTGAGCCTTCTTACCATCGAAACGAAATGCATCGAGTATCAAGGCTTCTTCTTTCTCCATAACCTGTCCGCGTTAAAGTAACTCTGCTATGGCGATTGGGTCCATGTCGGCATAGGCCTTGTTTTCTCCACCCATGCTCCAACAGAAGGTATAGTTTCGCGTGCCGACGCCGGCATGAATCGACCATCCCGGCGAGATAACTGCCTGCTTATTGGCAACAACCATATGGCGAGTTTCATGAGATGGCCCCATGAGATGGATGACCCGTTCGTCTGTGGGCAGGCCAAAGTATAAATAAATTTCCGATCGGCGCATGTGCGTATGCGGCGGCATCGTGTTCCACACACTGCCGGAAGCCATTCGAGTGAAACCCATGACCAACTGGCAGCTCGCCGGTCCTTCTGTATGGATCATTCGATGGATCTCCCGTTGATTTGCGGTTTCCGGACTGCCAATGCAGGCTCGCTGCAGACTGGCGGATGGGATATAGGTTGTGGGGTAACTTGCATGTGCTGGATAGCTGAGCAGATAAAATTCGGCAGGATTTGCGGGGTTGCCGCTCAGAAAAGAAATATGTTTGTTTCCGCGCCCAATATAAAGGCCATCCAGAGTTGCCATCTCATATGCATGATCGTTGATACGAACAATACCCGGAGCACCAATATTGAGAATGCCAAGTTCTCTTCGCTCAGTAAAATACGAAGCCCTCAGCATATCGTCTGTCTCGAGAATGAGAGGATGGTTTGTAGGAACTGCTGATCCAACGATGGCCCGGTCCAGATCCACATACACGGTCTGAATCTCTCCGGCTTTAAATATCTCCTGCACCAAAAAGGCTTCGCGCAATTCTTCTGTGGTCATTCTTGGAAAGCGGATTTGATCTGCCACTTGCTGAATTTTCATGGTTCCCTCTACTCATTCCAGGAGTTGCTTCGCCGTCTTAACGCCAGTGTATTTCGAGCGGATGTTCCAGTTCGAGTGCAAATCTGTTCAGATATGTATTCCATGCTTCGGGCGTGGGGATGTCGCTTTTAGACCAGGCTGCTCCTGCATAATAAGCAATGGTTATTGCCGATGCCGCTGGGAACAGGAAGAGTGCGTTGCCTGCTACCTGAGTTTTTTCTGCAGAAAGGAGATCGGGTAACACAATTGCCGTTCCATCCATCCCTGCCGCTGTGCCCGATAGTGGCTCCCATACGGCAAGAATGTCTTTCGAGGAACTATCTAAAAGTTGAGCGCCAGGATGCATCGCTAGACCAGCTGCGATTTTTACCGGCTCGGGCCCTGTGATGGAAAAATTCGATCGTATACGGTTCAGATGAGAACCGGCATCCAACGTAATTGTTTTTTGCTCGCTTACGGTGTCTTCGCCAGCATCCCAAGGCGCGTACTGAAGCCGAAATTCAAAGCGAATCGGGCCAGACGCCAAGATCTTTACGGATGTGTAGTTCTTCGATGAGAACAGCTTCCCATCATTCCAGATCGATGTTCCACCACATCCACGCGAGGGGCCAACATCATACGCATCCAATCCCTGGCCATTGTCTTTGTGATAGGAAAGCGCTGGATTCCTGGTACGGATGCCCACAGCGTCTCGTGCGTACCAAGCATTGATGATCAGATCTGGAACCCGCTTGGACCACACATCAATTCCAGAGGTAATTTCGCCCGTTGCCTGCAGCGCGGGCCCATAGACGCGATAGGCGACCTTGTCGTTTTCCCAGGCGAAATCATCCATTCGTTCGGGTACCGGCCGGCCATAGACCCGAGGCGTGGCAGCGTATGGATGTACCGATTCGTGGATACGCAGCCGTATCGTCTGATGGGCCGCGATGTTCACCAGCACAAGCAACTGGTCGGGTGCCTCACCTGCTTTGCTACTGTAAAGCTGCGTGGCCAGCTCCGTGTGCGATGCCAGATCTTCGATAGCCAGCTGCTTCGGATCTACATGGGTTTTCGCGATCACTGCAGCCAAAGGGAGCGCAAGCACCTGCTCTGAACGCGGGACATCCAGAGGATTTTTAACTTCCAGGATGCTTTCGTGGTGTACCGGGGCAGCTCGTGAAAAGGAGGCATCGAAACCAGCAAGGACCACCGCAAGAAAAACAAGTGCAGCTTTTGTTCTTTTCTCCATGTTCGTTGCGCCCTCTTTTTGCGTACTTCTATACGACGTCGTAGTAGCGTTGTATTCTAGTGCGAAGCCATGCGGTACACTTCAGAGCCTGCCAATAGAAAGCCACCTACTCCAAACACGTAGCTTGATGTTGCTGTGTACTGTCCCGGTGCGGCTCCAATCGGCTGGATTGAGCCAAGTCTGCCATCCGCATAAATATGGGAAACAAGTCCTTTCCAGGCCCGCTTCACACACGGTTCGTATGTCTTTCTGTCGAGAATCTTTGCATTCACGCCATAGGCCAGGGCATAGGTAATGAATGCAGATCCTGAATTCTCAGGGAGCGGATAGGCATCGGCATCCAGAAGGCCGGGGCGCCATAGCCCGTCTCTGCCCTGAACTTTTGCCAGAGAAGCAGCCATTTCCTTTAGTTGTGCGATGTATTTCGGACGCGATGGATAATCCGGGGGCATTGCCTGAAGAAGGCGGACAAGGCCTGCCATCACCCAGCCATTCCCGCGCGACCAGAAGACCGGCTTTCCGTTTGCCTCGCGCTTCTTTAGAAAACTTGCATCCCGATAGAAGAGGTGTTCGTTTGGATCATAGAGTTGCGTGGAAGTGATCCACCATTGGCGATTCATATAGTCCAAATATTTTTGCTGACCGGTTATCTGAGCAAGGTTCGCTAAAACCGGAGGCGCCATGAACAACGCATCGCACCACCACCAGCGAGGCTGGGTTTTGGGATCGACAGATTCGATCATGGCATCCATGCGTCGCTGTGTGGGCTCGAGCATTTGCTTGTCTTTATATTGGCGATACAGTTCCAGATAGGTTTGTCCGATCGCCTGATCGTCTGCGTGGAATGGACGTGGGCCAAGTTGCCAGTGGAAAGTCTCGCCCATTTGCTTCATCGCATTGCGATATTTATTCCCCGCAACGCTGTCTGGAATCGCCATGAAGCCGGCATAGAGGGCCGCGAACGTCCAGTCCTTATTGAAGTAGGGTTGGGCGCGTTGTAACTGCCAATCCGCCACTTTCTGTATCGCGAGGCTAATGGCATGATGGGTTAGTTTTGCGGATAGATTGCGTGCCAAAGGCGGCGTCACCGCTAGAGAATCTCCAACCGCGGACGGTTTTTCGCTATGGTCCTGTTGGCCTGGACATGCCAACTGCGAGCCGCACACAAGGGCCAGAATTGCGATAAGAGGTGTGCCGACTTTTCTGATTTTTTTGAGCAAGGAAGTGTGGCATGGCAGAGCGGACATGGACTCGAGCGAAAGGAACAGTGCCTGGGCTCCGCTCAATCGAGTGGTCATTGCCAAATATTTCTGAATGGGTGACATCATTTCTTTGTTCTTCTGTACGGTATCGATGTGTTTTTCTGACTGTCAAGAAAAGTGGAACCTATATTGCACCACGGCATTTCTCTCGAAATGCCGCATGGCTTACTGCGTTACGGCTTCTGTTGTTTGTGTTGCATTCCATCCTCGTAAATGGATACGCAGAGGCAGATTTGGCAGGTCAGCAGGCAGGTAAATCGTCACGGATGCCTCCTGTCCCGGCAGCAGAGAGATGTAGTTGTCGCTGTAATAGGCCGGCAGTAGTTCGGAGCCATCGGCGGCGCGCAACAAAATCAGTTTGTTGGCAAGTGCTGCAACATTGCCGCTGTTTTTGAGATGGACCTGAACACGACGGTTGTCTCCCTGGCCATCGAGTCTGGCTGTCACAGTGACCGTGGCTGGAGCCAGCTGGTCCAAAGCGCGGTATCCGGCATCGGAGGCGGCGCGCCAATAGAAATTGTCGGAGAGTAACCGGCCGTTTTGCCCATGCAATTGCAGCTGCACAAAAACGACACTATCCCCCATCAAGGGAGCCAGGGCCAGTGAAAATCCGGGTGTAACAGAGTCCGCCGCGGCATCCACGGTCATGTCTCGACTGAGCAGCAGCTTGCTGTCCAGACTGTAGACGCGTGCGCTTACGCTCAGTCCGGGCAACGCTGTTCGTGTCGTATTGATGACAGCGACATTGTTATTGGAGAGGTCCAGTTGCACATGGATGGGCTCACAGGCCTTCTTGGTTCCATAGAAGGATGCCTGCGTATCGTAGTCCGAAGTCAGGATGCCCCACAAGGTACTGGGCCACGCCGGTTGCGTCATCCACAGAAGGCGGCCACTATTCGGCGCCCAGAGATGCGCGTTGAAACCTTCGAAGACCGCACGATACTCGACGTAGTTGAGCATTTGCCCTTTGCGCACATAATCGGCGAGGTTGCTGGCTGCACCGAACTCCGTTTGCAGATGTTGATTGAACGGATCGTCTGGATGCCAGTCGTGATAGGCCCAATCATCACTGATAGGCCACTGGTCCGCTTTCGGGAGCCAGCGATGAAACCACTCCAGCGTTGGCAGAGAAGGCGTTCCGGTCTCCACAGCAAAACCCGGATTGAGTTTCGTGTAGTAATTGACGGGGTCTTGATAGGAATATGGGCCGCTGGGTTGCAGGTTCACCCGGTTGGAACTCGGCGAGTAGTAGCGTGTACCGTCCAGCGTATGAGTTAGACGAATCAAGCCCTGGTTGATGACGGGTTGCGGGACACCTTCGTTGCGCCCGCACCACATCACGATGGAGGGGTGATTGCGATAGCGAAGGATAGTGTCTCGCGCATTTTTCAGAAAGAGCGCCGGATCTTCGGCCTCGACATTGGAGTCTTGTGTGACCTCCCAGAAATCGTTCCAGACCATCATGCCGTATTTGTCGGCAAGCTGATAAAAAACCTCTTCGGAATTCTGGCCTTGCCAGTTGCGGATGATGTTCAGATTGGCATCGCGGTCGAAGCGGAAGAAAGGCTCCAGATGCGCCCGTGAAATGCGCTTACGGGTATCATCCATGCCCCAGTTTCCACCGCGTGTTGCAATGCGCACACCGTTGACCTTCAGGAGCAGATACGGTGTCGCACGCGTATCTGCGACGGTATGAAAAGCGGGAGAAGCGTCCGCGCCTGCAGTAATAGAGGAGGCCCATCCATTGGGAATCTGGCGCATACCTGCATGGGTTACATCGACCACTGGTAGTTTGGTATTGCGCGCCACGGAAGGATCGTAATCCACGCGCCGTAAATGGCCTGTGTTGTCCAGCAGGCTGAGTTCATAGGTAACTTCGCGGACGCCGAACTGTGTTTTCTTTTCCTCGGAGAGGCCGCTGTCGGCCACGAAATCCACGGTTAAGTGATACAGTTCCGGCTTGCCATAGCCATTTGGCCACCACAGACGAGGATGCTGCAAGTGGAGCTGAGGGAACTCTGCCGGTTGCAGAGAAACGGTGCTTTCGCCGGGAGCAACTGTAATTTCCTTGCTGACGATTACGCCTTCAAACGATGCTGTAAGTTTTCCATGTACCGGTTCGCTGGCGACATTTTTCAGCGGGATATTCACAGTGATATAGGCTTGGGAAATATCTGGCAGCGGCAGCCGGGTGATGACCTGTGTGTCTTCAATTTCTACACGCCCAGTGGCCAGCAGGTGCACATTCTGCCATAAGCCCGTATCGCGATCACGGATGGCTGGCATCCAGTCCCAGCCTTCGGTCGCCATAAACGTTGGACCATCAAGGCACAGGGCACCGCCATTTAGGCCCGATCCATTCAGGATGGATTGTTCGTTGGGAATTCCGGGATGCGGCGCGGGAGAGACGAGAATCGCCAGTGCATTTTTCTGGCCGGAGCGCAACACATTGGTCACGTCGAAGACGCCGCGGATGAAGGCGCCGGTCATGGCGCCCACATGCTGGCCATTCAGCCAGACTTCGGCATGATAGTTGATGCCGTCCAGCACCAGCGTCATGTGCTGATTGCCTGAGAATTTTGGCGCTTCAAACTCAGAGCGGTACCAGTAGTCCTGTTTGTTCAGGCTTTCTGGAATCGCCAGGTTGTTTAACCCATAGTCGGGATCGGGATAGATGCCTCGATCGATCATCGTGGTCAGCACCGTGCCCGGAACCGTCGCAGCCATCCAGCCTTTGGTGTCGAAGCCGGGCTTTGCAATCTCTTCCGGCGCGGCTGTTACCTTTGGAGCTTCCGTTAGCCTCCAGCCTCCGGACAGCGTCCAGTCTCCTTCGCCACTAGGCTGCAGCGTAGTTTTCGCTGGCGGCAAGGGCGCTGCCTTTGGAGTGCTGAAGGGTGCGGTGCTATGGGGCAATGTAGACGGATCCTGGGGTGCGGTATAGCCGGCCCACTGGATGGTTTGAATCGGCCAGGGCTTCGAGCCTTCCTCAAATGCAATCAGTTGAAAGTCAGGTTTTTGACGGGCAAGCGTTGCGATTTCTTCTGGAGACAGTGCGTGGCGGTCCAGCGTAAACAGAGCGATACGTCCGCCAAAGTGAGCCGCATTGGACCACGGAGTGTCTACCGGGGCCAGCTCAATTTGCGGCTGGACGGCGCCCATACGGAGTGTGCCGTGTGCTGCCTCTGCGCCGTCCACATAGAGCCGCACCGTGTCCCCGTCAAAGCTCGCCGCCAACAGGTGCCACGGCTGCGTACTCAACGGCGCGGACGCAGTGAGCATATTTTTTTTGCCAAGGCGCAGAGCCGGTTTCCCATCGATGATGACGAAGAAGCGCGAGTCCTCTTTCAAGGGATCACCAACTCCACCAATCAGCATGGGATTTTCCGTGGACGATGCCATCTCGACCCATGCGGACAAGGTCCACGGCGATGCAGCCGTCAACACCGGGTCTTTCTCCGGTAGAGGCTTGGTCAGCCCGGTGCCACCAGCTAGAAAATGACCACTGTAAGGTCCGTAAATCTGAGGAAGAATTGTGAAAGCAGGTGTTTGCGCGCGGGCCGAAAGAGCAAACGTTGGCAGCAGAAGCAAAGCAAATACGCAGGAAAGAAAAAAGGTAGCAGGGTTTGTGCGGTGTTTCATGCGTCTCCTTGCAATGGAATTGCCAACATTCGTGGCACACCGGAGATGAATTCCGTAGAAGAGTTAGTGTAGCGCAGGATACGGGGATGGAATCGAACATTGAGGTTGCGGAGAGATCTGCAGTGTGCAATAAGAAAACGAGGGTATGCAATGCCGATATAACGCAGGCAGCCGCATTCAAGACAAACGATTGTGTATTTGCGTTTCGATGGATACCATACGAACCGGAAGCTGCGAAGGGAACTTGCTGCAACGAACCGTTTGCCATTGATGTCTACGGGATTTCTATAGTTCTTCCTCGCCTTCTTGCTGGCCGGAACTTCGGCGCGCGCAGATGGATTCCCGGAGAAGCGATTCAAAATGGATCAGATAAGGAAGCATGAAATGAGACAGTCGATGCATTGGGGTCAGCATAGTGTCAGGAATCGCAGAGCAATGATGCGGTTTGGATTGATTCTGGGTTTGCTGGCATATGCCATTGCGCCAGTGATGGCGGCCAAAAATTCAAAGCCGGATTTCGGACCCAACGTCCTGATCTTCAACCCATCGATGCCATCCGCGACGATCCAGGAGCAGATCGACACGGTGTATGCCACGCAGCGGAGAAATGAATTTGGTCCCGAGCGCAACGCCCTGCTGTTTTTGCCGGGCGACTACAAGGTCGATGTTCCGGTGGGGTTTTACACGCAGGTTCTGGGATTGGGGGCGTCGCCCGACGATGTTCACATCACGGGCAATGTGCATGCTGATGCCAGCGCGAGAAACAACAATGCGACCACAACGTTCTGGAGGGCCATGGAAGGATTTTCCGTGACACCTGCAGGCGGCACCATGCAGTGGGCTGTTTCCCAGGCCGCACCGTTCCGCCGCATGCACGTGCGCGGCAATATGGTGCTGAATCAGCACCACGGATGGGCGAGCGGTGGGTGGATGTCGGATGATCTGATAGACGGCAACGTCGATTCCGGTACCCAGCAGCAATGGATTTCGAGAAATACCGAGTGGGGCAGTTGGACTGGCGCGAACTGGAACATGGTTTTTGTCGGCGTGGTCCATCCACCAGAAGGGGAATGGCCGACACCGCCGTACACCAAGATTGCCCAGACCCCCATTATTCGGGAGAAACCGTTTCTGCAGGTGGATGCGTCGGGGAACTATAGCGTGCGCATTCCGTCACTGCGCAGCAACAGCGTCGGCATTACGTGGCATGGCGGATCGACGCCGGGAAAATCCATCCCGATCGACAAGTTTTATATCGCGCATTCAGATGTCGATACTGCTGCAACCATCAATGCACAACTGGCGAAAGGCAAGAACCTGTTGCTCACCCCGGGCATTTATGAATTGAAGGATGCCATTCGTGTGACCCGGCCCAACACAGTGGTGATGGGACTTGGCTTTGCCACGCTGCGTCCGGTCAACGGAACCGCTGCCATAACAACGGCGGACGTGGACGGAATCATCATCGCCGGTCTGCTGTTTGACGCGGGACCTATCAAATCACCAGTTCTGCTGGAAGTGGGGCCAGATGGAAGCAATACCAGTCATGCAAAGAATCCCATCTCGCTGCATGATGTCTTTTTCCGGGTGGGTGGCGCTGGAATTGGCCGCACGGAAGTCAACTTGAAGATCAACAGCAACGACACGATTGTTGATCACACTTGGATATGGAGGGCTGACCACGGTTCCGGGGTGGGCTGGAATCTGAATACCAGCGCGAATGGGTTGGTGGTTAATGGCAACAACGTCACGATTTACGGTTTGTTCGTCGAACATCATCAACAGTTCCAGGTTCTTTGGAATGGCAATGGCGGTCGGACTTACTTCTATCAATCCGAGATTCCGTACGATCCTCCGAATCAGGCGAGTTACACCAGCGCATCGGGCACGGACGGCTGGGCCTCCTATAAGGTAGCGGACCATGTGACCAGCCATGAAGCATGGGGGCTGGGTATCTACAGCGTCTTTACGCATCCGAATATTTTGCTGACCCGGGCCATTGAGGTGCCCAAGAATCCAAACGTCCGGTTCCACCACATGATTACGGTGTGCCTGGGCAATAATGGCGGCATCAACAATGTCATTAACAATATAGGCGCAGCAACCGCCATTCATCCGCGCGTTACACCCAAGGTGACGAACTATCCATAAATGGATAGGAACGCTTGCTGTCATTGGCAGAGTTGGCGTGAGACAACGGAATGCATCCTCACAACGCTGTACGGGTGCAGATGAAAGCGACGAGGATCAGAGTTTTTTTATTGAGCGGGAACGAAGAATTGCTTCGGCTCGTTGGATGAATGGTCGATCGATCATCTGGCCATCGACCGTGAAGACTCCGATGCCGGATTCCGTTGCATTTTTAGCCGCTTCGAAGACACGAGCAGCAAAGGCCAACTCTTCTTCTGTAGGAGTGAAGATTGTATTGGCAATGGCGATCTGGCTCGGATGAATGCAGCTTTTGCCTGCATATCCGAGATCTCTTGCCGCAGTGGCTTCGGTGGCGAATCCTTCGAGATCCTGAATAGCTGTAAATGCGCTGTCATAGCAATCAACGCCAGCCTGTCCTGCGGCCAGACGCAAGGTAAGGCGTACATGATGGATCGCTGCAAGGTTGGATCGCTTGATTCCCAATGGCTCGAAGAGGTCTGCAAGACCAAGCTGAAGGCCGAAGACTCGATCATTTGCTTGTGCGATCTCCGCAGCGAGGCGCAACCCGCGAGGAGACTCAATGGTGGGCAGAATCCTGATCTTCGAGGACAGCTCTCGTTGTGCTTCGAGTTTTGCCAGCAGGGAGGAAACCTGCTCGATGTCTTTCGGGTCTTCTAGCTTGGGTAGAATCACGGCCCAGAGGGTGGGACATACCGCGGCGGAGATGTCTTCCGCAAACTCGGCGGAGTGTACGGCGTTGACGCGCACAATCCACTGTTTTTCTGAATGAATGGCGGAAAGGGACTGCAGGAAGGATTGCACGTTTGTGCGCGCTTCCGCCTTGCGGCCGGGATGCACGGCATCTTCTAAGTCGAGACAGATTGCATCCGCTTCCGAGCGAAGCGCTTTGGAGAAAAGCTCCGGACGGATCCCAGGCACGAAAAGTTTGCTTCGCATTACTCGTCATCCTCCATCACGTTCTTTGTCTTCCGCGCATCTTCAGAATCCGTAGGCATCCAGAGTTTGATTGCGCCGCTTTCCCGCAAATTCGCAATCGCGGATTCCGTATATCCAAGCTCCTCCAAGATCTCAAACGTATGCTCGCCGATCTCGGGTGCAGGATTGCGAAATCCCCCCGGGGTGCTCGACAGTCTGGGACAGATGGTATGTACCGGTATCGAACCCATTTCCCGGTCTGGAAGCTCTACGACGATGTTTCTTTCACGAATGTGGAGATCCTGCTCGATGTCCCGTATGTCATAGATCGGGCCCACTGTGGTGGATGCATTTTCAAAAAAGGTCAAGCACTCGGCCTGGGTTTTTCCCGCGACGAAGTCCGAGAGGATGGCGTCCAGAGATTCTACATTCTCAAGGCGCAACGCATTAGTTTGAAACCGTGGATCCGTGATTAGATCGGCGCGACCTATCGCTCGAAACAGGCGTTCTGTCATCGCCTGCGTGGATGCGGAGAGGCAGAGCCATCGGTTGTCGCGAGTACGATAGACATTCCGGGGTGCACTGTTCGAGGAGCGGCTGCCGGTTCGCTGCTTCACCGTTCCGGTCAAACGGTAATTTGCAGCCTGTGGGCCGAGGATAGAAACAAGAGGATCGAGGAGAGGAACGTCGATTACCTGACCGCAGCCACCAGAAACTTCAACGTTGCGGAGTGCGGCCAGGACACCGATGGCGCCATAGAGTCCCGCTGTCATATCTCCCAGATAGATCGGAGGTAGTACGGGTTCGCGATCGGAAAAGCCGTTCATCGAGGCGAATCCGGAAAGTCCTTCGACGAGAGTCCCGAAGCCTGGGCGCTGAGCATACGGTCCATCCTGGCCCCAGCCGGAAATCCGGGCGACGACAAGATTGCGATTTTCCCGGAGGAGATCTTCGGGAGGCAGCCCCATTTTTTCCAACGTGCCGGGACGAAAACTTTCCACCAGTACATTTGCTGTGGATACCAACTTCAAAAGAACTGCTTTTGCTTGAGGGTTTCTGAAGTCGAGCGAAATGCTTCTCTTGTTGCGGCTATAGGTCTTCCACGCAGTCGAGATGCCGGAGACTTTCCATTCACGCAAGGTATCCCCTGCATGTGGCTCCACTTTGATGACATCGGCACCCATATCTGCCAGAACCATGGTCAGCGTGTTGCCCGCGACTAGCCGCGAGAGGTCGATAATGCGGATCTGGGAAAGAGGGCCTGGAGAGGAAGTGGCGGAAAGCTGCGCCAGGTTGAACATAAATTTTGGCCTTTCCGTTTATGCGATCGGGATTAGTTAGCTCCGCCGTTTCGAGCGCGCAGCGCGCTTTTGCACGGACGGAGGGGCAACGGATTCACGAACGCGCAACTCGGTTTTGAGCACGCAATGCTGTGCCGGGCCTTCGCGCCCTTTGACTTGATCCAGCAACATCTGTACCGCGGTAGCGCCAAGCTGATAGCCGGGTTGATGGATCGTGGCCAGAGGCGGATCCATGAGTTCCGTGACATCGAGGTCGTCGAAACCCATTACGGAAACATCCTGCGGGCAGCGCAGACCCAGCTCACGAATGGCCAGCAGGACGCCCATTGCCATGAGATCGTTCTGGGCAAAGATTGCCGTAGGTCGATGCCGCATCCGCAACAGCACAGTGGCTTTGGAATATCCCCCGGCGCGATCGAAGGTGCTTTCCTGAACATAGCCGGCAGCGATGGATATCTTCGCGTGCTTCAACGCGCGTTTAAAACCGGCGAGGCGTTCCTGAGCATTTGTCAGATGTAGCGGACCAGTGATGGCCGCCAGCCGGCGATGTCCAAGCTGGATGAGATATTGTGTGGCGCGAAAGGCCCCGTCTTCATTGGCAACCGTAACCGTATCGCCCTTCCAGTGACGAGGCATGCGGTCGAGACAGACCACAGCGGCTCCCGAACGTCGAAAGGACTCTACCTGCTCGCTCAACTTACTGAAGTTGGATGGAATGACAATGAGGCCAGACGGCAGATAGGTGCGGAGCTGGTTAAGATGTTCCAGTTCCTTGGCGTGATTATTGTCTGTGTTGCATAAGACGAGCCGATAACCGTTCGCGAATGCCACATCCTCTGCGCCGCGCACGACGGCAGGGAAGAAGGGGTTGGTCACGTCGGGGATGATCATGCCGATCATATTGGTCTTGTCGCGACGCAGGCCGCGGGCCAACGCGCTGGGCTGGTAACCAAGTGCTTCCACGGCATCGAGTACACGGCGGCGCAGCGGTTCGCGCACGCGGGCTGAATCGTTCATTACGTGCGAAACGGTGCCGAGGGAAACGCCAGCCATTCGCGCGATTTGTTTCATGTTCGGCATGTGCCTGTGGCGAAGCCTAGTGAGAACAATCGACAAGCTTGTAGGAGGAGTATAGCAAGGATGAAACGGTTCAAATTTATCCATTCCTGTGAGACTGGCATGACTGGCAGATATCTTGAAAGGGAAGCGAAGACCCATGCCGCCGGAAAGGCGGTACAAAGGCGGCATGCCCTCATACTGTGAACCACGGCTGTATTAGCAGTGGCCGGGTAATTTGGGCATTAGACGTGAAAATGATGGATCGAAAAATAATCATGTTGACAACTTACAAATCATGCTCCTATGATCTGCTACGGAATTTGAAAGCTTTCAAAAAATAGTTCAAGATTTTGTGCTTTAGGAGATTGGCCGTGAACCGAACAATTCGTGTAACTCTTTCCCTACTCGTGCTCCTGTTGATAGTAACTATCTCAGGTTGGGCACAGTTCGCTCAGCGAGGCGGTATCGCGGGAACAGTCTTCGACCCGACGGGCGCTGTAGTTTCTGGAGCGGAAATCACGTTGCGCGATGTTGCCCGGAATCAGAGCCGCCAAATTAAAGCCGACGCTACGGGCCATTTCGAATTCGATAATCTTACTGCCGGAACATATCAACTGACGGTAACCCTCCCGGGATTCGAGACGGAAAAATCCGAATTGGTTGAGGTCAACCTCGGCGCGGTCTCACATTACGATTTCAAATTGCACCCGGGCTCCGTGCAACAGTCCGTAACGGTATCGGGTGCGGCGGTCGGTCTGGAGACTGACAAAACAAGCCTGGACACCAACGTTACTACGAAGCAACTCGAAGATCTGCCCCTGAACGGACGCAATTTTACCTCCATCGCCGCTCTGGCGCCGGGAGTATCCACCTATCCGCAGCTGAATATTAACCCGGGGGGAACCTACTCCGTGGGCGCGATGTTCGCGATGGGTGGAACGCAAATTACTGCTGGCGGGGCATTCCAGGGTTCGCGGGACAACGGCTTCTACGTCAACGGGGTCAACATCAACGACAATTACGAGAGCAGCATCAGCTTTGAACCCTCCGCTGAAGCGCTTGGCACGGGAACGGTCCAGATCGAGGATTTCTCCGCCTCCGTTGGTCACGACATCTCTGCGTTGATTATGCAAACCAAGGGAGGCACGAGCAAGTTTCATGGCGAAGCATTCGAATTCATGGAGAACGACGCCCTGAATGCCTTCAATCCCTGGGACAAGGCCAATCAAATTATTGCCGGGGTGCCTGCAGTCAAGCCAGTTTTGCGCCGTAACCAGTTCGGGGGCAACCTTGGGGGGCCTATCTTCATTCCGAAACTATTGCCTGGATTGAGGAACAAGCTCTTTTTCTTCGCGAATTATGAGGACTTCATCGAGCACGACGGCAATCAAGCGGTAACTACATCGGTGCCTTCCGCCGCTGAACGTACAGGAAACTTCAGCGAACTTCTCGGCAGCAATCCCAACCCTCTGCAACTGTATAACCCATTTTTCACCGCGTATAACGCGAACGGAGTCAGTTCACGGCCACCAATTTTGAACAATCGCCTCGATCAGGCTAAACGCCCGAATGGATCGCCGTTGGTCGATCCAGGGTCCGCAGCGATTCTGAATGATCTCTGGCCGTTGCCAAACGTTCCGAATAAGCCGAGCAACGAGGTGAACTACGTTGCCTACCAGACTCCGGGCATCTCCAACTATCATATCGACACTCGTTTTGACGCGAAAATCGACGCCAACGACTCCATGTTCGTAACCTGGTCGAGGTCCAGTGGACAGTCAACCCTAACAGGTGGCATTCCTCCCGACGAACTTCATAACTTTCCCACTCAAGACCAGGCCTACCTGGTAACTGCAAATTACGTTCATATATTTACTCCGAACCTGACCAATGAGTTCATCTTCGGAACTGGCGACGGTGCTTTGGTGACCATGAGTTCAGGCCAATTCGCCTGGTATAACAGCAACAGCAATCCACTGAACACGCTATTTCAGAACACCGGCACGGGTATAACGCACGGAGTATTGGCAGTGCAGCCTGTTAACTACACCTACGCCACTGCGGGCGCCGGTGAGGTATTCCGCGCAGAAAATGAGTCCTATCAGTATTCCGATAACCTCGACTGGGTGCATGGCCGCCACTCAGTGTCAGCTGGCTTCAACTACTTTCGGAAGAGCGAGATTGACTGGGACATCCAGCGAAATGTGTCTTTCGGAGGCTTTAGTACGAGCGGCGGCAATCTTGGCTATGTTGGCGGCGATAACATGGCAGACTTGGTGATGGGGCTTCCCAATAACCTGTGGGTACGTTATACCGTCAACGGTGGAACCCCCACCTCGCCGGATTACAATACGGTCTTTCCTTATTGGGGCTTGTATGTGAACGAAAAGTTTCGCGTCAACTCAAAATTAACCGTCTCAGCGGGCCTACGCTATGACTTGAGCATTCCAGACTATACCCCCAATCCGTACATCGCTCCGTGCTGCGCCATCTATACTCCCACGCCGGAGGGTGGAGTGATGAAGTATCCGGGCATTGCTTCGGGCCTGCCGGAGCATTATCTGTCGGCTCCCAAGAAAGATTTCGCTCCCCGCATCAGCATTGCCTATAGTCCTACTCCTCAAAGGGTCATCCGCGCCGGTTACGGCATCTTCTATGACACGGGTGCCAGCCTGATATCCAATAATGTGGGAAATGCGAGCTATGGAACAGCAGCCACAGTGAACTATAACGTGAACAACGTTACCCTGGGCGATCCGCCCGACACTCCGGCATTGAATCTATCGAACATCTTTCCAGCTCCGTTGAATACGACTCTGGGAACATTTCCGGTTTCAACAGGGAAGGGCCAGGGATACGTAGGGGCTGGCCAATTGACCTCGATCACGTACTATGATCAGAAATCGGTGCCGCTGCCCTACTACCAGCGCATGCTCCTTGATTTCCAGCAACAAGTGGGAAGCCATGATGTCTTCACCTTGTCGTACGCAGGAGCACAGGGCCGGAAGGGACAGAACGAAATGAATATCAACCTGCCTCCTTATCAAACAGGATGGATATATGGTGGCGGCGGTGGGGACCCCACGTTCAACGCTGCGCGGCCCAATAATGCCGGCAGGTTTAGCGATATCTATGTGATAAGGCCGAATTTGAACGCCTTTTACAACGCTTTGATCGTTCAATACCGGCATCAGTTCAGCAATGGGCTCCAGTTTATGAGCAACTATACCTGGAGCAAGACGGTCTCTGATTATCCTTGGGTTAACACTCTCACGAATAATGGCAGCTCGGGAGCAGGCGTCAGTGGATTTCAATACCCAAATCTCAATGACCGTGGCGAAGGGAACCAATCTCATCGTCATCGCTTCGTCTATAGCGGGATATGGGGTCCAGTCTATGGCAATACCTGGCCGGGATGGGCGAAGGTGGCGCTGACCGGTTGGCGTATCAGCGGGATCGGAACGCTGGAGTCGGGCGATGCGCTTACGGTGCAGAATGGCGGCCCCGGCACCGCCTGTCCTGCCGGCGACGCTGGAACCAGCATCTGTCCCACAGGCTATGGTTCGAGCGCGCAGGACGGTGCAGGTTTTGATGAACTGAATGTTTCAGGCAATGCAAATATAGGCCATTTCAAGAAGACTTTTTCTCGCCAATTCGACACGTCGAAGTTTTCGGTGCCACGAATGAATGTTCGCGGAAACTCAGGCCTCGGAACAGTAAGAGGTCCTGGGCAGAACAATTTGGATCTTTCGATCGCAAAGACATTCCCAATTTATGAAACTTTACATTTGGAGTTTCGAGCAGATGCATTTAATGCCTTAAACCACACACAGTGGACTGGTGTGAATACGACCTACCCCAGCGGCAGTACGCAATACCCTTTTGGACAGGTCAATGGGGCAAGAGAGGCCCGCATCGGCCAGTTGGGAGCAAAGTTGGTGTTCTAACCTGTTTTGATGGACCGATGCCAAGCCACGCGTAATTGGTGCTTTCTTTAATTCGGAGTAAGGGAAGTTCCAATTGACAGTGTTCCTGTAACCATCGTGCGAATGGCCAAAGAACGAGATGGTTTGTCGCGTTTGTTCCAATCTCATGGGAGTTCTTGTGTATCAGCCAGAGACGTATAGCATCGCTCTGTTCTTCATGGTTCTCAGCATGCTTTGTTGGGGATCATGGGCTAACACGGTCAAGCTATGCCCGCAATACAGATTCCAGTTGTTTTACTGGGACTATGTTCTAGGCTTGTTTGCTGGAACATCTGTATGGGGACTTACACTTGGCTCCACAGGAGACACAGGGCGGCAGTTCATCATAGATGTAAGTCGTGCGAGTGTGCCGAGCATTCTGTGGGCTGTTCTGGGTGGAATCATTTTTAACGCTGCCAATTTATTACTGGTGGCCGCGATTGAGATCGCTGGATTGGCTGTAGCGTTTCCCGTGGGAATTGGTCTGGCACTGGTTGTGGGCGCAGTCAGCAGTTACATCCTGTTGCCGCGCGGGAATCCATTTCTATTGTTTGGAGGGATTGCCCTGGTCGTGGCTGCGATTGTTTGCGATGCCGTGGCCTATAGAATGCGTGAGCGAGAGCACCAGGCAATGAGCCGTCGTGGTCTGACGATCAGCCTTGTCGCGGGACTGTTAATGGGCAGCTTTTATCCTTTCGTATCGCACGCGATGAGTCTTACGCATGCGCCGGGACCCTATGCGACGTCGTTTTACTTTGTAGTTGGCGTGGCTCTGTGCGCCATTCCCTTCAATTATGTGCTGATGCGCAAGCCACTGGATGGGCAGCCACCAGTAGCGATGCGGAGATATTTTCAGGTTTCCGCTCGATGGCATGGATGGGGAATATTGGGCGGAGCCATCTGGTGTACCGGCGCGATTTTTAACTTTGTCGCCTCGCGCGCGCATGTTGTTGGTCCTGCTGTCTCCTATTCCATCGGACAGGGCGCTACGATGATTTCTGCTGCCTGGGGTGTTTTCGTCTGGCGTGAATTTGCAGGCGCGGCGCCGCTTGCCAAGAAGTTGCTTGCGCTGATGTTTTTTCTTTTTATCCTTGGGCTATTTGCGGTTGCTACTGCGCCCATCATCGGAACTCATTAACCACAGCGGAAGAGTTGAGATTGATATGCCAAAAGAAACAAGGCCAATTGTGGTTGTGGGAAGCATCAACATGGACCTGGTTGCCACAGCTGAAAAAATTCCTTCTGCTGGAGAAACGGTGCTGGGATCCTGTTTTGAAATGCACCCCGGAGGGAAAGGCGCGAATCAGGCTGTTGCCGTTGCCCGGCTCGGGTATCCGGTGCAAATGATCGGGAAGCTGGGATCCGATTCTTTCGGGAAGCAATTGCTGGATCATCTGCAGAGTTCAGGCGTGGGGCTGACAGGTACGGAATGCGTGGAAGATGCATCTGGAACAGCCATGATTCTCGTTGCTCCGCGTGGCGAAAACTGCATTGTCGTGAACTCCGGAGCCAATGCGCATGTGACACCGGAGTATGTGGAATCACATCTACATCTGATTCGCAATGCAGGCCTTGTCCTAACGCAATTAGAAATTCCTATCGAGACAGTGGAGTATCTCGCAGAAGCATGTTTTCGCGAGAGTGTTCCGTTGATCCTGGATCCAGCGCCAGCTCAGACACTCCCTCCGCAGTTGCTAAAACGCATTCACTGGTTTACTCCGAATGAAACAGAAGCGGCATTTTATGTGCGCAGCGATATGGATGGATTGGCCAATGGGGTTCCGGGTTTGACCGCGCGCTTGCTTCTCGAGCAAGGTCCTGCAGGCGTGATTCTGAAAATGGGTTCGCGCGGCGCCTACCTGGCAGGCGATGGACTAGAACAGCAGTTGAATGCAATTGCTGTGGAGGCAACGGACACGACTGGCGCGGGAGATGCGCTCAACGGCGCGTTTGCGGTTGGCCTGATGTCAGGCAAGACTCCGGTTGAAAGTTTGCGCTTCGCTGTGGCTGCCGCATCCGTGTCTGTCACTCGTTCGGGAGCGCAGGCCGCCATGCCGACGTTTACTGAAGTAACGAGGATGCTCCATGGCAGATCGTAGGGAGATTTTGCCGGCGTTGGCCCAGAACATCCATACAGTGAGAATGAGTAAAAAAGCGCTTTATGGGGAGAGAACGCGCGTATGGGAAAAGAGTAGCCGCGAACATGCAGGCAATTTAAGAACAAGGATTCACAGGTTTGTCTGCTTTGCGGCGTTTATTTCGCTTGCTGCAAGTTCTTTGCAGGCCCGTCCGCGTGCGAAGACATCGGCTTCAGCGTTGCCCTGGTACGTCTCTGCAGCCGCGATTCATCGGGTTACGCTGAAACCGCAAACACAGTATTGGCGTTTCGAACAGCTCTCAATGAAACCGGCCGAAGCCGAGCAGCAGATGCTCGCATGGAAAAAAGAAGGCATTACTGCTCTTGAAATCTTTGCGCCAGAAGAGGGTGGTAACAGTTACGACGGGTTGGATACAAAAGATCGCTTCCGTCTGGACCCGGGACTCGGCAGTTTGCGGGACTTTCGGAATTTGGTGAAGCAGGCACATATAGTCGGACTCGCCGTAGTGACTTTTCAGAATCTTGGATACAGCAGCCTGGATGCCCCGCAATTTTTAAAAGCAGAAAATGACATACGGGCAGGCCGCGACACGCGAGAGGCACGGTTCTTCTTCTGGAGCAAGACGCAAAATGCTCCGCCACCTGCAATGAGTAACAGCTATTTTCTGATTCGTCCCAAACAGTCGGGCTATAACCCTACAAAAAATGAGTTCTGGCAATGGAGTGATCGCGCGCAACAGTACTACTGGACACGTTGGCCCGGAAAGGATGCCAAAGGACAGCTAACCCATCTGCCTCAATATAACTGGGCAGAAAGTGAGTGGCCCGGCGAGGCAGAAAAGGTGGTTCGTTTCTGGATGGATACTGGCCTCGATGGCATGATTCTTGACGCAGTCAATTGGTATACCGGCGCTACCTGGAAGAAAACCAACAACAGTATTACTGAGCCAATTTCCAGTTATAGAGATAAGCTCATTCAACCGGAAGGTGGCGGTGCTTTTCATACTGATGACCCGGTGGGATGGGTTACAGAGGGGCGCTGGACCAATTTGTACGATTACGGCTTAGGGATATGGTGGGAAAAGAACAATCAAGCGCTTCAAAGAAGCGTGGAAACTGGAAATCCACAGCTGTTGGAGAATGCCCTCCGGGCATATCACGATCGCGTCGTTGCCGTCGGAGGGACTCTCTACATGCCGGTCCCGCATCTTCCTGATGCAGGGCAACAGCAGCTTGCCGAAGCCTTGCTGGCGACTTCCGGGGACTTACTTTGCTATTGCGATCCGCGAGGTGGGATTACGCATCCTGCAAAAGGCATCCCTTCACTTTTAAAACTGAAGGCTGTCCATCCGGCGCTGTATCAGAACAGCTCACGACGCCAAATTCCAACGAATGACGACAACCGGTTCTACGCCACTCTGCGAGATGCAGCGGATCATTCCGAGCGTCTCTTGATCGTATTTAACTTTCAACAGCAGGCTGCCAAGGTGGATGTTGATCTGGGAGCAATCAACGGTTCTCGATATACAGAGCTTGGAGATGGTCCGGCCCCGACAATTAGCGAGAGCAGGATGCAGGTTCAATTACCTGCCTACGGGCACCAAATCTTCACCGTCAAGTAGTTGGGCTACCAGGTAAGAGGCTGAAGGTCTCATTTGAATAACATATTCGCAATTCCACGATGGAAGCGATACAGGAGATAGGTATGAAACGGAGTATGTTGCTTCTGATAATTCTTGTTGCCGTGTTCGCAAGCACTCTTGCTCAGGGGCAACTGCTCGACTATCCACAGCTGAACCTTAGGTCCGAAGGGATTGAAGGGCCCGGTTGTCTCAACGTTCCAAAATTGCTTATCCACGGAGGGCATTCATGCACCCAGCAGGAAATGGACGAATGGCTGCTGGAGATGCGTGCGTGGCGTACACAACGGCTTCTTCGTATGGGGTATGAAAAAAACCTGTACGGACTTCCGGCACTCAAATGGACGCAGTCGAGTTTTATTCAGCCGCAAATGATGATGGAAGACCGATACTTCTACGATCCTGTCGCGCATAAGTACACGGTGGACCGCTATCTGGATGATGTGACGAAGAGATATGGCGGAATCGACTCGGTGCTGATCTGGCATACGTACACAAACATTGGGATCGACAACCGGAATCAGTACGATCTGCTGCGCGATATGCCGGGCGGTCTGGAAGGGGTACGGGCGATGGTAGAGGATTTTCATCGGCATGGCGTGAAGGTATTTTTCCCGGTGATGGTGTGGGACCAGGGAACACGAGATGAAGGGAAACCAGTGTGGGAAGCTACTGCTGAAATCATGAAAGCCATTGATGCCGATGGCGTGAATGGCGACACGATGGATGGAATTCCGGAAGCTTTCAGCGAAGCCGCCGCAAAAGTCGGACATCCCTTGGCGTTGGAGCCGGAAGGCTTTCCCGGGCATGATGAGATGCTTGCCTGGAACACGATAACATGGGGTTATTGGATGTATCCGTATGCACCCTGGGTCAGTCGCAGCAAATGGCTGGAGCCTCGCTCGATGGTCAATATCAGCGCACGATGGAGTCACTCAAAAACAGATTATTTCCAGTCCGCGTTTTTAAATGGAGTGGGATTTGAAAGCTGGGAGAATGTCTGGGGTATCTGGAACGGCATAACGCCCCACGACGGAGAAGCGCTGCGGCGGTTTGCAACCATCGAGCGCGGGGTTGCGCCTTTTCTGGTGAGCGAGGATTGGCAACCATATTATCCGACACTTTCGCGAGGGTTGTTCTCCAGCCGGTTCCCGCTGGATGGAGAAGCTGTGTGGACGTTAGTCAATCGTAGCGATTATGAGATGGATGGGCCTGCATTGCGCATCCATGATGTTCCGCAAGATACGCACTTTTACGATCTCTATCATGGCGTTCCACTGCAGGCGCGCATGGAGGGCAACGACGCAATCCTGAGTTTCGATATAGAAGCGCATGGATATGGCGCCGTGCTGATGACCAGCAAACCAGTGGGTGCGAACATGCAGGGCCTGATGGATCGCATGCACGCGATGACGCAGAAGCCATTATCCAGTTACAGCAGCGAATGGACTTTTCTGCCGCAGACAATGGTGCCGATTGTGGCCACGCCGCGTCCAAAAGCGGCTCCGGCGGATATGGTGCTGATTCCCGCTGCGGAGTTCCGGTTTACTGTCCAAGGAATCGAGATTGAAGGCCGTGATGATGTTGGCGTGGATGTTCAATATCCCTGGGAACCTTCCCCACGGCGTTACCATAATTATCTGCTACATATTCCTTCTTTCTGGATGGATAAATATCCAGTCACAAATGAGCAGTACAAGAAATTTATGGATGCAACCCATTACCATCCAGTGGATGCCGCAAATTTTTTGAAGGATTGGAAAGATGGAACGTATCCTACTGGTTGGCAGAATAAGCCGGTGACCTGGGTTTCTATGGAAGATGCTCGTGCTTATGCGGCATGGGCAGGTAAGCGGCTGCCCCACGAGTGGGAGTGGCAGTATGCGGCGCAAGGCAATGACGGACGACTATATCCCTGGGGGAATGACTGGAATAACTCCGCTGTGCCTGTGTCGGACGAGGCAAGAACGCTGCGTGGGCCGGATGACGTGAGTGCGCACGCGAATGGCGTCAGCCCTTTTGGCATTTACGACATGGTCGGCAATGTGTGGCAATGGACGGATGAATTTGATGATAACCACACACGCGCCGCAATTCTACGCGGTGGTAGTTACTATCAGCCAGGCACTTCCATCTGGTATTTTCCTCAAGCTTACCGCAACGATCAACATGGCAAGTTTTTGCTGATGGCGCCGAGTGAAGATCGCTCAGGCACAGTTGGCTTTCGCTGTGTGATGGATGCCCAATGAAAAAGGGAGATCGTGTTCAGTTTTTGTTGATCATGCTTTTACTGACAGCGATGGGGTGGTGCCGTCAGCGGGACACAGGATTTCTGGATCGTTCGGTTCGTGTGGATGGTGTCACGTATCGCTATCAGGTCTATGTTCCGCTCGGATACACCAAGCATCAACGATGGCCGGTGATCCTTTTTCTGCACGGAGTATCGCAACGCGGAGACGATGGATTGCAGCCGACCGATCTTGGAATAGCGCAGGCTATTCGCGAACATCGCGATAGATTTCCAGCCATTGTCGTCATGCCGCAGGCAAGAAAGGGTCAACGCTGGAACACGGATCTGATGCAGAAGCAGGCGCTGAAAGCATTGGATGCATCGGTGAAGGAATTTCACGGTGATCCAACGCGGCTCTATTTGACGGGAATGTCGATGGGAGGATTCGGCGTCTGGGATATGACAGCAAAGTATCCGCACATCTTCGCGGCCTATGTCCCGATCTGCGGCGGCATTCATGGACCGCCGAAGGTCCCAGACGCACGTGTGACTTTGGCCGCTGATCCGAAGGTTGCCGATCCTTATGCAGAGACAGCGCGCCGTATCGGGAACACACCGGTGTGGATCTTTCATGGCAGCGATGATCCGACGGTACCGGTAGAAGAATCGCGGAAGATGGCTATTGCGCTGAAAGCGGCTGGTGCAAATTTCCGCTACACCGAATATCAAGGGGCAGGCCACGAGATTTGGGATCGGGCTTACGGCGATCCGGAATTGATGAGGTGGCTGCTGTCGCAGCACCTGCAGTAAACGTATCGAAGAGACTCGTTGAGTTGCCAGTCAGCAGTGCGCAGGTTGCAATCAACCGGAATAGAAAGAATCCGGCGTTCTCACTGCGGAATCCTTGTTGCTCGTACAAGCTGTTCGACCGAAGGAGCCACCATGAGGAGCAATACAGCCTGCGGTTTTTCGGCGGATTTAAGGAATGCCATATCCTGCTGCCGTATGGCTGCGCTGACGGGACGCTGGTTCTGCAGATCATCCAATACCCGCAGACCGATTGTTGCCACTTGAGATAAATTATGCGACACGGGAATTAACTCTTGCGTCAGATCGGATTGAGCAAGCAAGGGCTGCAGCTTCGCATCGTTATCGCGCCACTGGGTGAGCCAGAGCCTCGCTTGTTGCCAGTCCTGTGGCGTTGCTTTTCCTGTAACAATGCGATCGGTCAGCTGGTTAAATTCACGCGCTGTAACGCTCTCTGGAGGCACGGCGTCCACGAGACGATTGAGAGGCGTGAAGCTGTTATAGGATCGCAGCTCTTCACGGGCATATTCCTTGGGAGGTTCAACTATGGAGGCAAGCACCTTCAATGGTGCTGGATCCAAGTTTCCGCTCATTCGTTGCAGCATGACATTTGTGTCGGCCCTAGTATTCAGTCCATAGTATTCCAGCTTTAGAGAAACCACTGCGAGCCGTTCATACATGGAGTTCACATCTCGTATCTGTTGAGGCGACCAAAAGCGTTCCGCGATAGCAGCAAGGCGCGGCCAGATGCGGCTGTCGATATTTTCAGGCGTTGCGTATTCACTCCACATGGTTGCTTCGCCACCTAGGATGCTGGCCTGCTGCGCGGGAGTCAGCTTGGAAGCGCCATCTCCCAGCGGATCCGACAGGTAGTGCTGTGCTGCGGGATAATTCAAATTAATGTAGTAGGGCGTGGAAAGCAGACCGCGATAGCCCCGCTGCGCTGCGTTTATCAAAGAGGCCTCCCCGCGCCAGGATTGAATCACGACATCGTGCGGGGTACCGGGTTGCAGCACTTCGTCCCAACCCTCCATGATCTTATGATGTGCGGTAACTATCTTCTGTACTTTGGCTGTGAAGTAGGCTTGCAGAGCTGCATTGTCGTGCAAGTTATGCGCACGCATGAAAGCCTGAATGTTGGGATTGGCATCCCATTCCTTTCCATCGCATTCATCGCCACCGATATGGAAATAAGCATCAGGGAACAGGGAACTCATCTCTCCAATAAATTGATCGAGAAACTGATAGGTGCTGTCTCGTGTCGGGTCCATCGCCGGATCGAAGACGCCAAATTTCCGCTCAATATGATACGGACCCTTTCCGCTTGCCAGTTGAGGATAGCCAACAAACCACGAAGTGGTATGGCAAGGCATATCGAACTCCGGAACTACGCGAATTCCACGGTCCCGCGCATACGCGATCACGTCTCGAATCTGATCCTGCGTGTAATAGAGTCCGTCTGAGCCCTTTTCCTGGAGCAGTGGAAATTTCTTGCTTTCCGCACGAAACCCCTGATCGTCGGAAAGGTGCCAATGGAAAACATTCAGCTTGACTGCCTCCATTCCATCCAGATTGCGCTCGATGACATCGACGGGAATGAAGTGTCGCCCTGTGTCGATCATGAGTCCGCGCCATGGAAACCGGGGCTTGTCATCGATGGTGACCACGGGAACGCTAAAGCCTCCGGGAGTCGTCCTCACCAATTGCAGAAAGGTCTGTAGTCCGTGTAACACGCCAAGTGGATTTGCAGCAGTCAACAGCACATGCGTCGTCGTGATTTCAAGATGGTAGGACTCATCCTCGCCCAGTTCTTGTACTGCGGCGCTCGGTCCCGTGGCTTTGATCGTGAAGTTTGGGCTGTTGAATTGTGCTTCGCGCCATAAGGGAATCCCTGTTTCCCGCGAAAGAGTATTTAAAAAGCGTTGCCGTGCGCGTTCCAGGCGGGCTTCCTTGTACCCCTCCAGTGCTATACCAAACCGGCCATCAATGAGGAATTCTCCCTGGCCTTGCACAACACTCCTAGGCAGCGGCATGATTGGCAACGGATTATTTGCCTGTGCGGACAGGCTACGGACAAGACCGAGTGTGCAACATAAAAGCAAAGGAATATATACAGAACGAGACAGGCGAGAATTCATCAAGGTAAAGATCTCCATGCAACAAGATACATTGCAGGAGCGAGCGGTCCAAGTCTTATCCGGGGAGGGCAAAGTCATGCGTAGACGCCTGGGAAATGCTGAGTTGGATTTCCGATCGCTTCTATTGCTGGATTTTTGTCTCTGCTACAGTTGGTTTCTGTGTCACCTGGGATGGCGTTGGCAATTGCGAAATATCCCACCCTCCGCCGAGTGCTCCCACCAGCTCGACCGCGCCTGTCATCTGCTCAATCTGCAGGTTGGCAAGATCCTGCTGATCGCCCAGCAACGTCGTCTGTAAAGTGACAACATCCAGATACGGGTCGATCCCGGTCTTGTATCGGGCCATTTCAAGATTGAGAGCCGTCTGGGCCGAAGTTACGGCCTGTCGCTGTTGCTGAATTTGCTGGGAGAGTAAACGGACGTCGGCCAGAGAATCTTCCACTTGCTGGAACGCTGTGAGCACCGTCTGTCGGTAACTGGCAAGGTCCGCATTGTAGACGGCAATGTATTGGTGAACCGTGGCGCGGCGCAGTCCGCCATCATAAATGGTCTCCGAGACCGATGGGCCAATCGACCAGAATCGGCTGGGCCAGTCGAACAAGTGCTTGAACGCGGAGCTTTCGTACCCTCCTCCCGCGGACAGGGTCAGGGTTGGATAATACGCGGCGTATGCGATGCCAACCTGGGCATTGGCTGCGGCCATGTTGCGTTCTGCAGCGGCAACGTCTGGCCGGCGTTGCAGTAGCTCGGACGGCATACCTATAGGAATGGGCGGCGGAGCCGTTGTAATGGGCCTGACAGGGATGGAGAAATTCGAAGCCTGCTTGCCCACCAGCACCGCAATGGCATGCTCATACTGCGCGCGAAGAATACCAAGATTGATGGCTTCCGATTGTGCACTTTGCAGCGTACTCTGCGCTTCCACAACGGAAAGCTTGTCATCCACGCCGGTATCGTACCGTGCCTGCGCTAGCTCCAGCGCTTTTTTATCTGCTTCCACGGTGTCTGCATACAGCTTTACCAGGGCATCCTGCCCGCGTATCTCAAAGAAATACTCCGCCAGGCTCACCTGCTCCGTCAACCGTTCGTTTTCCAGATCGGCGGCACTCATCTGGGCTGCATATTGATACTCGTGCACTTCATTTCGTACTTTGCCCCAGAGGTCAGGGGCCCAGGAAATATCCAGGGGAAGCGAGTAGATGCTGGATTGCTGTCCTGCATTGGTGGTTACTCCGCCAGAACCAGTCGTTGTGGCAGCATTTTTCAGGTTCCCGGAGGATCGCGACCGTTGCCATGAAGGTGAGGTCGACACGGTAGGGAAGTATTGCGAGCGGGCTTCGCGAATCTCCGCACGCGCCTCCATGAAGTTTTCGAAATATTGTTTAATGTTCTGGTTATTGATGTTCAGCTGTTCTTCGAGCGCGTTCAATTCTGGATCGTGAAAGATCTCCCACCAATTGCCGCGCAACATGGCGTCCTGCGGTTGAGCAACGGTCCATGTGCCTGCATTTTGCGCAGTGCTCTGCGACGTACCCGGGGATTCCTTATATGCGGTGGGTGCCTGAACAACCGGGGGATGATACTTGGGTCCAACTGTACAGCCGGTGAGGGCGTATCCAAGTATGGCGGCCAGAGTGACCGCTGTGGCCCATCCAAGCAACGTTTTGACGCTACAGCGTGAAAACGGCTGGTGCCGGAAGGTGTCGAGATGTCGGAAGGTGCGCATGGTTTTCTTCATAAAATGCCACCACATTTTCTAAATTGCTTCTCCCAGTGATGCCTGCAGCGTGTCATGGTGCCCGCCCTTCATCCGCAGGCGCAAGCGGTCCAGGTACAAATAGATCACCGGGGTTGTATACAGCGTCAGCATCTGGCTGACGATCAAGCCACCGACAATCGTAATGCCTAACGGCCGGCGCAGTTCCGATCCGGTGCCCGTGCCAAAAGCCAATGGCAGTGCGCCAAAAAGTGCCGCCATTGTGGTCATCAGAATTGGACGAAAACGGAGCATGCAGGCTTCAAAAATCGCGTCGGAAGTGCTCATTCCTCCCTCACGCTCTGCCACCAAAGCAAAATCGATCATCATAATTGCATTCTTCTTTACGATGCCGATGAGGAGCACAATGCCAATGATTGAAATCACATTGAGATCGATCTTGAAAAGCATCAAGGCCAACATAGCGCCAACGCTCGCCGAAGGCAGCGTCGAGATGATCGTCAGGGGATGTACGAGGCTCTCGTAAAGAATACCGAGAACGATATACACGGCCAACAGTGCCGTAGCAACCAGGATAGGTTCCGTGCTCAGAGATTGCTGATAGGCCTGTAGCGTGCCGGCGAAGAAGCCACGAATCGTCGACGGTGTGCCCAGTCGTTGTTGCATCTGGTCAATCAGACGAGTGGCATCGCTTAGAGACATTCCCGGGGCCAGATTGAAGGAAACTGTTACCGAGGGGAACAAGCCTGTGTGATTTACCTGCAAGGGCATGGAGCCGGTTTGCGCTTTGGAAACCGCGTTCAGCGGTACGACACCATTCGTCGATGCAGATGGATAGAGATAGTTGAGCCCCTCAGGGGATTGCCAATACTGGGGCGCCACTTCCAGCACCACATAATATTGGTTCAACTGCGTATAGATAATCGAGACCTCGGACTGCCCAAATGCGTCGTAGAGAGATGAGTCCAGCGATTGCGAGGTGAGGCCGAGCCTGGCTGCCGTGGTGCGATCGTAGGTCAACATTTCTTCCAGGCCGCCATTTTGCTGGTCGGTGTTCACATCCTGAAATCCCGGAAGCTTCTTCATACTTGCCAGCAGAATGGGACCCCACTTGGATAGATCCTGTACATTGTCCGCCTGCAATGTGTATTGGTAGAGCGCCGCGCTCGACCGGCCGCCGATGCGCAGGTCTTGTGCAGCCTGTAGAAACGCCGAGGCCACGGGAAGTCGATTCAACTTCGGTCGCAGGCGGTTGATGATCTGTGCCGCACTGACTTTACGTACATTGAGCGGCTTGAGAGCGATGTAGATAAAGCCGTGATTGCTGGCCCCGTTGCCCCCGGTGTAGGCATTGACATTTGCTACCGCCGGGTCTGCCTTGATGACATTCACCAGCTGCTTGATGGAGTTATCCATCACTGGAAAGGATGCATCCTGCGGCCCCTGTACGCTTCCCACAATCGATCCCGTATCCTGCTGTGGGAAAAATCCCTTGGGTATTTTGACAATCACGATCACATTGAGAGCGATGATCAAAAGAAGCACGATCAGCATCAAGCCAGAGTTATCCAGGACCCAGATGAGGGAATGCCGATAGGTTGCCAGCATCCAGTCGAAGAATTTTTCGCTTATCTGGTACATCTTTCCGTGCTTCTCACCTTTGTGCTGTTTTAAAAGATGCGCGCACATCATGGGAGTGGTGGTCAACGAAACAAGCATTGAAATAACAATGGCGGTTGCCAGAGTCACGGCGAACTCGCGGAAGAGCCGGCCCACAATGCCACCCATCAATAAAATGGGGATAAAAACAGCAATCAGCGACATGCTGATGGTGAAGATAGTGGGTCCTATCTCTTGCGCTCCTAGCAACGCAGCAGCCATGGGCTCCATCCCTTGCTCCAGATGGCGTGAAATATTTTCCATCACTACGATGGCGTCATCCACAACAAACCCGGTCGATATAGTCAGAGCCATCAGCGAGAGATTGTCCAGGCTATAGCCGAACAGATACATAACTGCGAAAGTGCCAATGAGCGATACCGGAACGGCGACACTGGGAATAAGAGTAGCGCGACCATTGCGCAGAAAGAGAAAGACGACCAGGATCACCAGAAGGACAGAGATGATCAGCGTTTGTTCGACGTTATTTACCGAGGCGCGGATAGTTGTCGTGCGATCCAACACAATGGTTGTTTTTATTCCCTGAGGGATCACTGCCTGCAGGAACGGTAGCTGGCTCCGAATAAGATCGTTGGTCTGGATAATATTGGCGCCCGGCTGGCGGAAGATGATGACAGTTACGGAAGGAATGCCATTCAGATATCCGGCATTGCGGATGTTTTGCGCTGAATCTGTGACCTGGGCAACATCGGACAAGCGGACAGCCACGCCGTTGTGATAGCCAACAATCAACGGTTTGTACTGATTTGCCTTTGAGATCTGATCATTATCGAGAATGTCCGCTGTCACCATGCCATTGGAGAGCTGGCCTCGCGCCATATCAGAATTCTGCAAGGTCAACATGGATCGAATATTTGCCAGTGTGAGTCCGTAGCTATTGAGTTGCGCGGGGTTCACATCGACTCGCACCGAAGGCAAGGACGCTCCACCGACTACGACCTGTCCCACTCCCTGGATCTGGGAGAGCTTCTGCATCATGACGGTAGAAGCCTCGTCATACAATGTTTGCCGATCGTATTTGTCCGAGGTAAGACCGAGAATCATGATGGGCGCGTCTGCTGGGTTTGTTTTGCGATAGCTCGGGTTCGCCGGCAAGTTTGCTGGCAGATAGGTCCGCGCTGCGTTGATGGCAGCCTCCACATCGCGCGCTGCGCCATCGATGTTCCGGCTTAAATCAAATTGCAGCGTGATACTGGTAGACCCCAACGAACTCGATGAAGTCATCTCAGTGACGCCAGCAATATGGCCAAGCTGCCGCTCCAGAGGCGTTGCGATGGAGGATGCCATGATGTCGGCGCTCGCGCCCGGCAAGCTGGCTGAGACGGAGATGGTAGGAAAGTCCACCTGTGGCAACGGAGAAACCGGCAGCACATTGAAGGCGATCGCACCGGCAATCGCAACGGCTGCCGTCAGCAGGGTGGTGGCCACGGGTCGCCGGATGAACGGTGCGGAGATATTCATGGCTGCTCTGCCAAGTGCGGCTCATTGCCGCTCTGCGATGTTTTGCGTGAGCGCAAAAATCTACGTTCCAGATTATCGAAGAAGATGTATATCACGGGCGTGGTGTAGAGCGTGAGCACCTGACTCAACAGGAGACCGCCTACCATGGCAATGCCCAAGGGCCGACGGATCTCCGAACCCATGCCACTTCCGAATGCCAGCGGAATACCCGCTAGCAGCGCTGCCATCGTGGTCATCATGATCGGACGAAACCGCAACAGACATGCTTCGTAGATGGCATCGGTCGCATTCTTGCCATGTTGCCGTTCCCCTTCCAGGGCAAAGTCGACCATCATAATGCCATTCTTTTTCACAATGCCAATCAGCAGGATGATGCCGATGATGGCTACCACGCTTAAATCCTGGTGAAACAGGATCAGCGACAGCAGCGCTCCTACTCCCGCAGAGGGCAGAGTCGAGAGAATGGTGATTGGATGGATGAAGCTTTCATAGAGCACGCCAAGTACGATGTATACCGCCACTAGCGCAGCAAGAATCAGGAGTGCCTCATTCGATAGAGAACTTTGGAATGCCGCCGCTGTACCCTGAAAGGCCCCTTGCACTGTCGGCGGCATTTTGAGATTCTTCTGCACTTTATCAATGGCCGTAATGGCACTCCCCAGCGCAGCGTTTGACGCCAAATTGAAGGAAATAGTGACCGATGGAAACTGACCTTGATGATTGATAGAAAGAGCTTCTGTGCCAGTGGTGAAGTGGGCAAATGCACTCAGCGGTACGGCATTGCTCAAAGTGGTGCTTGAGGTTGTATTCGGCGAACTCGATCCGGAGGAACTGGTGGACTTCACGGTTAAGACATTTGTAGGCGGAGTCAGGATGCCGGAAGATGGCGTGTAGAGAACGCCGGTTGTGGTTGCATTGGAACCGGCGGACGCCGAGGAAGACGACGAGAACGATGCAGAAGCGCCTGCGCCGGAGGCACCTGAGGATGCATTGGCTTGTACGTAGATCTTGCTCAGCTTGTTCGGATCGGTTTGAAATTGTGGCTGGGCTTCCAGGATTACGTGATACTGGTTCAGCTGCGTGTACATGGTGTTGATCTGTCGCTGACCGAAATTATCGTAGAGCGTGTTATCGATCGTTTCGGGAGCGATGCCCAATCGCGATGCCGTAACCCGGTCAATGGCGAGTGTCGTAGCCAGACCGCCGGTCTGCTGATCGGTTGCCACATCCTCCAGCTCCGGCAACTGTTTCAGCTTGTCGACGAACCGGTTGGTCCAGAGATTTAGTTCATCCACATCCGGATCTTCCAGCGTGTACTGATACTGGGTGCGACTCACCCGGTCATCTACCGTAATATTTTGCACCGGCTGCATGTACAGCGTGATGCCTTGCACTTTTTTCAGGCTCGATGTCAGCCGGCGAATCACATCGGATGCGCTCAGACTACGCTGCGACAGAGGCTTCAGGTTGATAGACATGCGGCCACTGTTCAGCGTTGTATTGGTTCCATCGGCGCCGATAAAGGAGGAGAGGCTCTCGACCGCCGGGTCCTGGAGAACCACCTTCGCCAACTCCTGCTGCTTTTTTTCCATCGCCGTGAAGGAGATGCTTTGCGCTGCCTGCGAAATCCCCTGGATTACCCCAGTATCCTGCACCGGGAAGAATCCCTTGGGGATAATGATGTAGAGAATCACGGTGAGTACAAGTGTGCCGAACGCAACCAGCAAGGTGATCGTCTGGTAGCGGAGAACGGTTTTGAGTGTCCGGCCGTAGAACGCAATCATGCGTTCGAAAACCCGCTCTGATGCCTGATAGAAGCGTCCTTGTTTGTCCTTGTCGGTGTGCCGCAGAATGCGGGCACTCATCATTGGCGTCAAAGTAAGTGACACCACGGCGGAGATCACAATGGTGACAGCCAGCGTAACCGCAAACTCGCGGAATAGGCGGCCGATTACGCCTCCCATGAACAGCAGCGGGATAAGCACTGCGACCAGTGAGACCGTAAGAGAAAGGATGGTAAAGCCGATTTGCTCGGCTCCTTTGAGCGCTGCTTGCATCGGCGGGTCGCCTTCTTCGATGAAGCGCGAGATGTTTTCGATCATCACGATGGCATCGTCCACCACAAATCCTGTGGAGATGGTCAGGGCCATCAGGGAAAGATTATCCAGGCTATAACCGAGGGCATACATGGCGGCAAAAGTGCCGATGATCGACAGAGGTACGGCGACGCTCGGAATGATCGTCGCATACAAGTTGCGTAGGAAAAGAAAGATCACCAGAACGACCAGCACAATCGTCAGCATCAACTCAAATTCGACGTCAGAGACGGAGGCCTTAATATCGGTCGTCAAATCGGTGAGCGTGGTTACGTTAATGCCAGCCGGCAAGTTCGCTTTGAGCTGCGGCATCAACTGCTGGATGCTCTTGACCACGTTGATGGTATTCGCGCCGGGTTGCCGCTGCACATTTACTATGACCGCAGGCGTCTGATTCATCCATGCCGCCTGCTTCGTGTTCTCGACTCCATTGACCACATTCGCCACATTTTTCAGCAGTACGGGCGCGTTGTTTCGGTATGCTACCACGATGTCCTGGTAATCTCCGCTGGTCACCAATTGATCGTTGGCATCGATCTGATAATCTTTTTTGGGGCCGTCGAAATTACCTTTTGCCGCATTTACGCTGGCCTGGGTAAGGGCGGTGCGCAGGTCCTCCATGTCGATGCCATAGGATTCCAACTGGGCTGGGTTGGCCTGGATACGGACGGCAGGTTTTTGCCCACCGCTGATACTGACGAGTCCCACTCCGCTCAATTGAGAGATTTTTGGCGCCAGACGTGTATCTACCAAATCTTCCACCTGGGGGAGTGGCATTGAATCGGAAGTAATCGCCAGCGTGAGCACAGGCGCATCCGCCGGATTTGTCTTGTTGTAGATCGGTGGCGCCGGCAGGTCGGAAGGCAGATAACTCTGCGCCGCGTTGATGGCCGATTGCACTTCCTCTTCGGCGATATCGATCGATAGACTCAGGTTGAACTGCAGGACAATCACGGACGAAGCGCCGGAGCTGGTGGACGTCATTTGGCTGAGACCTTGCATCTCGCCGAACTGGCGTTCCAGCGGTGCGGTCACCGTGGTTGCCATGACGTCCGGACTGGCTCCCGGATAGAAGGTAACGACCTGAATTGTTGGATAATCGACCTCTGGCAGCGCAGAGATCGGGAGCTGCGTGTACGCAACGATGCCAACCAGCATGATAGCGGCCATCAGCAGTGCGGTTGCGATGGGACGTTGGATGAATGGGCGAGACGGATTCACGGGGCGTTGGTCTCGCTTGTCGTGGATGCTGGCGGCGCTTTCGAGATTGCCACCTTCGCGTTGTTCTGCAGTTTTTCAAAGCTGCTGTTGGCTACAACGTCTCCCGGATTGATGCCTTGTACCTCGGTCATATCGGAGTCCGATACGCCAGGTTTGATATCGCGAAGCTGGGCCGTGCCATTCTGAATCACATAGACATAGGAAGTGTCGCCATTCTGCTGGATAGCCGAAGACGGAATCAACGTTACGCCTTGCAGCGTCTCGACCAGCAGTTTGGTATTGACGAATAGATTGGGAAACAGCGCGTTATTTTTGTTATCGAAAATCGCCCGCAGTTTCAAGGTTCCTGTCGTCGTGTCGATCAGGTTATCAATCGTCTGTAATTGGCCAGTGGCAAGCTTCGTCTGGTTGTCGCGGTCATAAGCTGTCACCTGAAGCTTGTTTCCATGGTGCATCTGCGACGTGACCTGACCCACATTATCTTCCGCAATGGTAAAGACAACCGTGGTCGGTTGCAGTTGGGTAATGACCACCAGGGGTGTCGTGCTGTTGGCCTGCACCACGTTCCCGGGATCCACCAGCCGCAGGCCCACCCGACCGGAAATCGGTGCCGTCAGATGGCAAAAAGCAACTTGAATCTCGTCGTACTGCACTGTTCCCTGGTCCACCTTGACCGTGCCCTCATACTGCAGCACAAGCTTTGCCTGATCATCCAGCACCTGTTTGGCGATCGCATCGCGCGCCCACGCTGCCTGGTAGCGCGCCAGATCCATTTTGGCCTGGGCCAGCAGGTTGGTGTCCCGTTCCAATGCTCCTTGCGATTCCAGCAACTGAGCGCGATATGGGCGTGCATCGATGTCAATCAGCGGATCGCCACGGTGCACTATTTGTCCTTCCCTGTAATGCACTTGGGATATCAACCCTGTTACCTGGGCGGTGATCGCGTCGGTATAAACCGGAGTGACTGTTCCGATGGCATTCAGATATACGCCGATGTTGCCCTTTTGCGCCGTGACGGTCGTCAGGGTGACCGGTCCGGTCATCGCATGTCTGCCGGAGGCGGCTTTTTGCGCTGCGTGATGGTGCAAAATCACCCAGAAAAGCACACCAAAAACGATCAATATCAGGATCCATACCAGTGCACGGACTCCTTTGGAGCGATGCGGTTCTGGATGGGACGAAGGCAGTTGGTGGTCGGGCCCGATATGCGAAGTCGAGGGTTTCTGTTCCATTGTGTCTTCTTGCATTGGATAACCTGGTGTCCTATACAACTTTTTCCGTTGCTGAAGTCTGAAAGTGTACGGATATGCATGCGTTGATCTCTATGCAGAGGCTTCAATCGCAAGCTCTCTTACTGTCTTTGCTGTCAACTTTATCCAAAAGGCGCAACAAGGCATAGTCTGCAAATCATCATGTTTCATTGTAAAAATGCCGGCAAGGTAGCTTGGTGCAATCGCAAGAAAACATCCTCATTCTGAAAGCCATTGATCTCCAAGACTACACGTGGCAAGGTTTCTTTAAGTATCTGCAAATGTATGTGTTAAGTTTTCTAAGATGCGAGTTCCTCAAGTTTGGCGGCATCCCCCTACTGTAGTATTTCTGGACGTTTAGAGAACGAATAAAGTTGCCAGTACCTTGAAGAAAGGCCAGATTGAGCCTGCATCTCATATTCCCGCTGCAAGGTGAAAGGTGGGATGGTTGCCTCGTGCCGCAATATATTGTGCTCAAAAGGCGGCCCTCCATCCTATGATGGATCACCATACTCCCGGGCTTGATTCGGGGCGTGCCTGGATCGTCGTTTTTGCTGGTTTCGTGGGAGCCTTCGTCACGTTCGGGATCACCTATTGCTTTGGGGTTTTTCTTAAACCGATTGCGTTGGAATTTCACGTCAGCCATGTCGCCATGTCGGCGCTTTTTTCGACGATTACAGCTTTGTCGTTCTTTGCAGCACCGCTAACGGGAAAGATGGCAGATCGCTATGGACCTCGTCCAGTTGTAGTCACCGGCGCTTTGCTGATTGGCAGCGGAATGGTTCTTGCAGCGCATGTGCACAGCTTTCCGCTTTTATTTCTAACATATGGAATTGGCCTCGGTGGGGCACTGGCCTGTACCTATATCCCTTCTATAGCAGCAGTAGGTGAATGGTTCAAGGTGCGCCGCGATGTCGCGCTTGGCATTGCCATCAGTGGCATCGGTTGCGGAACTCTGGTAGCGGCGCCGCTGTCGGCCTTGCTCATCGAACGCTACGGTTGGAGGACGGCATTCGATATTTTCGGCTTGGGCGGCGCGGCTCTTCTGCTGCTCTGCGCGGGTTTGCTCATTCGGCCACCTGTAGTTGGCGAAAAGAAAAAAGTGGACATTGCCAGCATGGTTCGAACCCGTGTCTTTGCAATCCAGTACATATCGTTATTGTTTGCGGGAGTTGCGGTCTATGTCTCGTTCGTCTTTCTACCGGCCTATGCGGGGGACATTGGCGCCAGTCGCGTGGCAGGAGCCGCGCTGGTGGGTTACATTGGTGCTGCCAGTGTTGTTGGCCGTCTAGGTCTCGATGCTCTGGCGCCGAGATTTGGCTTAATCCGGATGTATCAGGCTGCTTATCTGACCCTGGCGGTGAGCTTTGCTGTATGGCTGACAGCACACTCCTATGGAGTGCTCGTGGCATTTGTTTTGTTGATGGGAGTTGGCTATGGGGGAATCGCGGCGATGGCTCCAGCCGTGGCTGCATCCGCATTTGGCGTTGAAGGGCTAGGTGAGCTGCTGGGCATTCTCTTCACAGGATTTGGGGTTGCATGTCTCGTGGGTCCGCCGATTGCAGGAGCGCTGGTAGATCGCTTCCACGACTACAAGTGGCCGGTCTTCGTGGCAGCGGGTGCCTCCGTGCTGAGTTTATTCTTTGTGGCTCTCCTGCGAAGACAGGAAGATACAGGGAGAGGACCGCTGGAGCGCTCCTCTGGGGCGGAACATGGGTGATCTTTTCGGGTTTGCTGCCGTTTAGAAATTAAACTTCATTGCTCCCTGCAGGATGCGTGGAGGGGCGGCGCTGATGGCATCTCCAAAGGTAGAGCTGCCGATATCGCCATCGACGGAGCTGGGCCCGCTGAACTGCGTGTGATTGAAGACGTTGAAGGCTTCTAAGCGAAAGAGTACAGACTTCGATTCTGTAAGCCGTAAATTCTTGGCGGCCGCCATATCGTAATTATCTGTACCGGGACCATAAAAGAATCGCCGCTTTGCATTGCCGGGTGTGCCAAGCGCATTCATGCTGAAGACCGTGGTGTCGAAGTAGTTGTTGCCATTTTTGCGCGGGTTCTTATTCAGATGAAGAGGGCCGCCATCGTAATCCGGTTCGTCGATACTGCTGTTATTGATTCCGTTTGGATTGGTTCCGATCAGCGAATTGTCTCCATTGTTGATCATGGTGATAGGAAAACCGCTGGCGAAATGGGTAATGCCGGAAAGCGACCAACCCTGGCTCAGGCGATTGGGACGAAAGAACTGATCAAACGGTAAGTTGTATTCATAGCTGATAACGAAGTTCTGTTGAATGTCGAACGAGGAAATGGCATAACTGAGCGCAGGGTTAAAGGGATTGACTTCCTCGCCCACGTTCGATGATTGATCCAGAGATTTACCGTAGGTGTAGGCGGCAGAGAACTCAAGGCGACCACTGGTATGGCGAGCGCTGAGTTCCAGTGCGTTGTAATTGGCGTAGCCGATTGTGGACTGCAGCGCATTGCTGCCGAAGTTCGGTCCAAGCGGTCCGCGTGTGCCATTCACTTGTCCGCCGGCAATTGGGTAATAGACGGTATCCTCACCGCCTGCACCACAGGTGAGCGTTCCCGGTTGCACCTCGCCAGGCTGGCTCAGGCCTAAGCAGAGTGCTGGATTTCCGGGGTTCGGCTCAATCAGTACAAGCTGATGATGGCTGGAAGTGCCTATATAGCTGGCGCTGAAAACCGTCTTCGGTCCGGCTTGTCGCTCGATGGAAAGCATCCATTCCTCGGTGTATGGAGTGGTGTTGTGGATGTCGTATCCGGGGATGCCGCTGATCGGTTCATAATTACTCCAATCGATATTGGGGTCCGGGTTACTGCGCGAGGAATTCAGCGGAGCAAATGTGTACGGAAAGGGCTGTCCATTGTTCTGCCCATTCGCCGCTGTAACGAACGGCGTCGCGAACAGAGGTGGAGCAGGGCTGGTGTACGTTGTGCCATACGGCGCATTGGCGGCAAGTACTCCAATCGACACTGCCGGAATCGAAGTATAGAAATTGCCGAAGGCTGCACGGATGCTGGTCGTTCCCGGAGCACCCAGCACTTTCTCAAGGAAACTGCCCCGCTCGGCCTGAGGCGACCACGCCAGACCCACACGCGGCGAGAAGCTGTGGTTGCTAATGGGAGCGAGCGTATTGGGTATTCCGGGGTCGCCGGGATAGAGGATACCCGGAGGTGCTCCAGGAAAGACGACGGACTGAGCACCGGCGACGAAGGTCGATATCTGGTTGTACTTTTCGGTCCAGGGCGCAATACGGTCCCAGCGAAGGCCGTAATTGAACGTCAGGTTGGGCAGTACATGCCAGCTATCCTGAGCGAAGAGGCCGATATATTTGTTGCGAGCATAAAAGGGATTGAGTTGGCTCTGGTTGTATTGACTGGGAACGCCGACAAGAAAATCGGCAAAATCAAGACCCGTCTCCGTTCCGGAAAAGACGAAGTTGCCGTTGAACTGAGCGATAGGTGAAGCATTGATTTGATCGGCGTGGAACGCACCGCCAAATTTCATGGAGTGATTGCCAAGCACCTTAGAGAAGGTATCAGCGACCTGATACGTATTGTTGGTCTGGATCAGCTGATTGGCGGCAGCGCCGGTAGAGTAACCATTGAAGTTGAGATTCTCAACGCTCTGTCCCTTCGGATCTAACGCAACGATACTGGGCGTGCCGTTGGAATTGACGAATCCCTGCGAAGCCAGACTGACACCGAGACCGCCAACAGGCTGTCCGAGATTGGTGAAGTCGCGCATGTAGCTCAGATGGAATTCGTTGACCGCTGTGGCAATGAATGTCTTGGTATTGCCGAGAGAGAGCAGTTGGGCGCGGCCTGTGGTAAGTGCGTCGAAGCCGGGAACGCTGGCACCGCTTTGCGCCGTAGGATATGGGTTATCGAGATCAAAGTCGTCGACGAAATAGTACGCAGACATCAATCCCCAGCGGGTGCTGGCATCCAGACGAACGGCGCCCTTGTCATCCCGTAGGGTTTGGTTATATGCAGAGGTTGCAAAAGTGCCGCCAGCAGTATTCGGCGCCGGGATATATTGGAGCATTCGCTGGGCTGGAGTGGACCATGCCTTTTGCGGGATGATGGCGTTGGGAAAGACACATTCGGAGGAAGCGGTGCATCTCGGCAGATAATAAGGTTCACCGGCAGTCACGCTATAGCCCAGCTTTTGCGTTAGCAGGTTTGCGAAATAAGGGCCGCCCACGATTCCAGTCAGGTTGCTGGCGAGGTCCGACAGGTTACCCGTGCGGTCTGCGTTTGAAGGTACGCTGATGTTGCCCGTATCGACGCCTTGCGTTTGCCGTGTGCCCTGATAATCGGTGAAGAAGAATATCTTGTCGCGGCGAACTGGACCCCCGACGGTGCCGCCAAACTGGTTCTGCCGAAAGACACCTCGCGTAGGAGAGAAATAATTGCGTGCATCGAGGTCCGTATTGCGCAGGAACTCGAAGACGTCTCCATGGAATCCATTGCTCCCGGACTTGGTGATGACACTGATCTGACCGCCGCTGAATTCGCCATACTCCGCATCGTAGTTGCTGGTGATGATACGAAACTCGGCAATTGCGTCTAGGTTGGGCACGATGGCCGTGCCGAAATTGACATCTTCTTCAGCGTCGCTGCCGTTTACATTGAAATAGTTGGCGAACTCCCGTTGCCCATTGACGGAAATCGTACCGGGGTTAAGCGTGCCCGAGGGATTCAGGATCGTAGCGCCAACATCCTGCACCGTTGCAGACGTAATGGTGGTTGCCGGAGCAACACCCGGTTGGAGCGAAAGAAGATCTGTATAGCTACGGCCATTGAGTGGGACAGCGGTCATCTGTCTACTACTGATGACTTGCCCCAGTTGTGTGCTGGTTATTTCGACATGTAGCGTGTTGTCAGTGACACTGACTGTCTGAGCAACACTGCCGACTTCGAGCGTGGCATCGAGAGCAAGAGCAGCATTTGTGTCGAGCACAATGCCTTTGCGTTGATACTCACGAAAACCTGTGGCGTCCACGTCCAATTCGTAGCGGCCAACCGGTAGCACGGGCAGTATGTAATACCCTTTGGCATCGGTGTGTGTCTGGTAGGAAAGCCCTGTGTTTACCTCCCGGAGTGTAATATTCGCACTTGGAACAACGCGTCCCGAAGGATCTTTGACTGCGCCTGAGATACTTCCTCCCACGCTCGCCCAGATTGGTGCAGCAGAAGATAGAACCACAGAAAGTACAGCGGCGATGCAGAGAATTTTGCCAACCCTACGTACAAAATGACCCACTACATGCAACATATTTTTACTCCAGATTTTTTCTGACTGTTGTGTACATGCGTGCCTGCTCGATGGTGATGGGAACATGAACGCTGGCCTGGTATTGCGCAGACCCTATACTCGATGTGCCTGTCACTAAACTGTGAAGATACCGGCCATCAACATCGGGGCGAGCATGGATTTGTCGTGCCACTTGCACCGCTGGAAAGCGGACATATACCTGGCCAGCTGCATAACAGCAGATGCTCATACTGGCATAGAAAAGGAGCTTTTATCTGATGATTCATTACTTCGGCCTCACAAAGTACACCTTCGTCCCATGACCGGCGAAGCAGTACCGCAGGCCATTTTGACGGTTGAAACTTTGCGGGCTGGGAACCTATAGTGAAGGAAGCCCGCAGTCTATCTTGCTGTTGGTTATCCGGGTCCTTGCGGTCTCTGCCAAGAGTCAGCCGCGGGGACCTGGTGCTTTATCTGCTATTGCAGGTGTTTCTTTCTTTTCGCAGCACACGAACGACAAACCCCACCGACCTCCAGGCGCATCACCTGAATATCGAAATCGTTCTTTGCGCCGATTTCCCGTTTCAATCGCTCAAACGTGGGGCTGGCAAACTCCTCGATGGCCCCACAGTGGAAACAAGCCAGATGCAGATGGTCTTTCTGTGTCTTGACCTCGTAATAATGCTTTTCTCCGTTGAGGTGCATGAGGTCCAATTCGTCAATCATGCCCAGGCGTTTCAGTAACTCAATCGTTCTGTAAACTGTGGCGCGGTCGATGTTCGGGTCGCGTTTGCGTGCCAGGTCCAGCAAGCTTGCCGCATCCAAATGGCTCGTTGCTTCTTGAATAGTCTCAATGAGCACACGGCGCTGCGTGGTCAGGCGTATTCCCTGCGCTTCTACTTCGTTCAGCAAGTCATGTCTCTTGAGCATAGGTCTAGTTGCGACTGGTTCGCAATACAGTTAATATACGACATCTTCAGTCCGACTTCAAGTTTTATCTTAATACGTCTCCCGCTGAGCGCTCATTCCCCTGTGTCATTGCTGAAGCCACCAAGACCAAAACAGTTCCTTGATTTGTCAGGCATCCGTGAGTTAAGACCAGCGCAGAGCCAATTGCATTCGAGGGCGACTCGCAAGCTCCCATTCGTCCAGACATAGCGGATTGTATCTAGCTTTGTCTCCAGCGATGACGATGTCCGGAAACCGCTAATCTGTAAGGGAAAGAGTGAGAAAATTCCGTTATGGAGCTGCCCAATCCAGAAGTTTGCTATCGCGCATTGCAGAGCCGAGACGCCCGCTTCGACGGCTTGATTTTTGTGGGCGTTCAGTCCACCGGGATTTATTGCAGACCTGTCTGCCCGGCACGTACGCCAAAATTTGAGCGTTGCCGGTTTTTCAGCTCGGCTGCAGCGGCGCAGGAAGCAGGCTTTCGTCCGTGCCTGCGTTGCAGACCTGAAACGGCTCCGCATCTGGCTTCCTGGCACGGCACATCCAACTCAGTTTCGCGTGCGCTGGCCTTGATCGACGATGGGGCTCTCGACGGCGATGGTGCGACTGTAGAAAAGCTCGCGGAACGTCTTGGTTTGGGCGAGCGCCAACTTCGCCGGCTGTTTCTTCAGCATCTTGGTGCTTCTCCGATTGCAGTTGCGCAGACCAGGCGGGTGCTGTTCGCCAAACAGCTCATTCACGAAAGCAGAATGTCCATGGCTGAGATTGCACTTGCGGCGGGATTCGGCAGCGTGCGCAGGTTCAATGAAACATTTCGGGCGCTGTTTCAGCGTCCTCCGAGTGCATTGCGGCGTAAAACGGCTACCAGCAACCGGGAAGTGGCTGAAGCCAGGATGACGCTGCACCTGCGATATCGTCCTCCTTACGATTGGGAGTCGATGCTTGCGTATCTGCGGACGCGCGCCATTCCCGGCATGGAAGTGGTGGACAAGAGCGCGTATGTGCGGACGGTCGAAATCGATGGCTCGATCGGTAGCGTCGAAGTAACGCACGTTCTGCGTCGACAGAGCCTTCGTGTCGCCATCCGGTTTCCGGAGGTCCGGGCTTTGCCCGCGATTGTGAGCCGCGTGCGACGACTTTTCGATCTCGGCGCGGATATAGAGACAATCGGTGGACACCTCGCGCGCGATCCTCTGTTGGCTCCGCTGGTGGCAGAACGTCCGGGATTGCGATCACCGGGTGGCTGGGATGGTTTTGAGTTGGCGGTGCGGGCGATTCTGGGGCAGCAGGTCAGCGTTGTCGCGGCTCGCCGTCTGGCGGGACAGATCGTGGCTCTTCACGGCGATCCTGTACCGGCGACTTACGCAATCCATCCGGCGCTGACCCATGTCTTTCCGACGGCCAGGCATCTGGCCCTGGCGGAACCGCTCGGTCTGAGAATGCCTGTTGCGCGAATACGTTCGTTAAAAGCATTGGCGAAAGCCGTGGCGACCGATCCGAATCTGTTTCGACCCCAGGGAACGATCGACAATGCAATCGCCCGATTGCGCACAATTCGCGGGGTGGGCGAATGGACTGCACAGTACATCGCGCTGCGTGCCATGCGGGAGATGGATGCGTTTCCGTCGTCGGACATTGGCCTTCTTCGGGGTATGACCCGAATCGATGAGAGGCGCTCGACCGCGGCCAGTCTCCAGATACGCGCTGAATCATGGCGCCCCTGGCGAGCGTATGCAGCGCAGCATCTGTGGACGGCCGATGCAGATGCAATTGCAAGATCACGGAGCCTGTATGAATAAACCATTGCTCTTGTTGTTGGACCATCTCGACACGCCCATTGGCGAGATGCGGATCGTTGCGGACGATGAAGGAAACCTGCGCGCCATAGATTGGGCGGACCATGAGACGCGCATGCGCCGGTTTCTGCAGCTTCACTATGGGGAACAACAATTCACATTGAAACCCGCACGAAACCCGCACGGTCTGACGCACGAGATCGGAAAATATTTCGCGGGAGAATTCACAACTCTCGATGCATTGCCCGTGAAGACAGAAGGAACACCGTTCCAGCGTCAGGTGTGGAGTGCGTTGCGAAGCATTCCCTGTGGTGCGACAGTTTCCTACGCGAAACTGGCTGCGCAAATCGGCCGGCCCGCTGCGGTAAGGGCAGTCGGCATGGCCAATGGTTCCAATCCTGTTGGAGTTGTTGTGCCTTGTCATCGGGTAATCGGAGCGAACGGGTCTCTCACAGGTTATGGTGGCGGAATCTGGCGTAAATCCTGGCTTCTGAAACACGAATCCAGTGCGGCTGAGAAGAATCTACAGCAGGAAATTCTATTCTGAATGTATGGACGTTCACGTATTCTTTTGCCGAGGGTCACGTATATATAGGTGGATCGCAGCCCGAGGGCAGAAGCAACAACGGAAGGATGAGCGTATGAGAGTCGATATACTTTTATTGCACCACGGCTCTATCCCGTAAGCTGTTGAAAAATATGGTAGGCACGAGGAGACTCGAACTCTGATCTCTACGATGTCAAATCGTGGCCCCGTTTCAGACGATGCGACACCGAAGAAGCATGAGTGACACAGAGAAGCAGTGTCCATACGGGTTCTATGCATGTTCGCTGCCTGTCGTCGGTGCCTGAGTGATACGGCGGTGGGCAGACACAGATACCGGCAGGGATGGCAGGGTTATAACGCAAGGTGTGACACAAATCTTTCGGCATACCTTATGGTTGATCTTCGGCTAGTCCAGCTGTTCGCCTTGCGCAAACCATGACAGTCTGGACGGACCCGCCAGCGCAGGGGTCCGGGGGCACGTCGCCGCAAAGCCCACTGGTTGCACCAACAAAACTCTGTCTCGAAATTTTTGCATGTTGGCAGTTTCCAATAGTCCAAATTTTGGACTGGAAGGTTGTGCGCGAATTGCCTACCACACGCCGGGACCTGTAACGGCACACCGATGGATCTCTCACTGAGTGCTACGCCCTGTTTGCATAAATTGAGCGGCGGCCAATTCTTTGCACGCCGGTCGACTTAATTAATGGAGGCGGTCCGGTGAAGACGAGACGATTCGCCAACGAGCGACCCTGACTGGGCTTCGCGGAGTGTATACAGCAGCAGTCAGTTTTGCGGTACTTTCGCCTGTTATGTGCTTGATTCACGGCATTAGCAATTGAAGTGCTTGCAAGGAATTGTCAGGCGGCGTTCGGGCATTCTCATCGGAGCCGGCGGACAAAGTGGAGATCGAGCCCAGACAAAGGAGCGCCGACCTCATGCATTGCACCGCCTGTCGCGAGCAATCCGAGGTCAATGGCGACAAATCCGACGCCGTTGATCAACTCAATCACTAGCTGCTTGGCTTCAACGTCGTCGCCGGATGTAAAGATGACGGTGCTGGGCTTGTTCGGTGAGAAGTCCTGTATCCATGCCATCGGTATGTTGCTGATCGACTTTACAAGCCGCGCGCCAACTGCCATTTCAGCGACCATCTCGCCCGATGTTCGTTCCTTCAACGCGGCCCGCGATTTGGTAACTCCTGCAAGACTGATGTCGGGCTTAGGATCTATATGCGCGTTCGTCGCATCAATCAGAATTCAGCCACGCCAATCGATGCCTTTCAGTACTCAACAGTCTGAGTTCGCCAAATTCGAGGCGGAACTACAGGTTCGCAATGGAACAATTCATCATCTGGTATTGTTCAGAACCGCGACTCGCTCTGAACCGAGCCGTGGTCCTGAGATTTCGGCTGCATCTCGAATCGCAGGGCTTGGTGGCAGGTACCATCAACCAAAGACTTGCCGCGATCAGACGTCTTGCTTCTTGAGAAATCAGATGGCGAGAACCTCCGTTGTACCCGTGATGTAGCCATGATCTCCATCTTGCTCGGATGCGGACTCCGGCGGGCAATCCAGTTTCAGAGAGCCCTCGATCGAGAAATTTCTACATCTCTCTGCTGAGTGGAACTTCTATCTCTCCGATTTGAAAGCAAAAGCGCTGGATGCAATGCGATGTTATTGCAGAGCTGACTTTGTGAATCCATGGTCTCTATCGCGTCATCCAAGTTTCTACATGCATACGTGTCCTCGCGGCGCGAACGATCGCACACAGAGAATCTAACTGAGAGAAAGTTTCACGCTTGATTGGAGAATGAGTATGAATGCGCCTCTTAAGCCAAGGGCCTTGACGGTTTTCCTGAAAACAGCCATGGTAGCTATCCCGGTGGGATTGTTGACCCTTGGCGCCGGACTCCTCGCGGGGTGCGGTAAGAGCGTTGGTGCTTCATCTCCCAGCACTCGTCCCGTAATGAACGTGAATGTGGTGAAGGTGGAGCGGAGCAATGTGCCACTGACGGGCGAATGGGTGGGCACACTCGACGGCTACGTTAACGCTCAGATCCAACCACAGGCGAGCGGCTACCTGATCCGCCAGGATTATCGCGAAGGCACGCAGGTGGAAAAGGGTCAGGTCCTGTTCGAGATCGATCCTCGCCCGTTTGAGGCGGCGCTTGAACAGGCGCAGGGGCAGCTTGGGCAGGCGCAGGCGCAGCTTGCGCTCGCCCGGATCAACGTGAAGCGCGACACGCCTCTGGCCGAGGCTCATGCGATTGCCCGAAGCCAGCTCGACAACGATATCCAGCAGCAGGCTCAGGCGAAAGCAACGGTGGAGACGGCGGAGGCTGCCGTGATAACGGCGAACCTCAATCTCGGTTTCACCAAGGTGCGATCGTTGATCACCGGCGTTGCAGGACAGGCGACGACTCAAGTGGGCAACCTTGTGAATACCCAGTCAGTGCTGACCGCGATTTCCCAGCTCAACCCAATCAAGGTCTATTTTTCCATCAGCGACAGCGAGTATCTTGCCTTGACAATGCGCGCGGATGGGAGCGGCGCGGACCTGCTTCACGGAACATCGAAGCTTCCCCTCACGCTGACTCTTTCAAATGGCGAAGTCTATCCCTACAAGGGCCACGTGGTTTTCGTCGATCGGCAGTTGAACACGCAGACCGGAGCGATTCGAATCGCTGCCGCTTTTCCGAATCCGGGCAACGTGCTTCGTCCGGGGCAGTTCGGCCGGGTTAAAGCAGAGACCGGAGTTCTGCACAATGCGGTTCTTGTACCGCAGGTGGCGATCACCGAGTTTCAGGGGCAGGAGCAGGTCTACACCGTTGGGAAAGACAACACGGTCCACACGAATAACGTGACCCTCGGCCCCCAGTACGGCAATAGCTGCGTGGTCAAAAGCGGACTTGCCGGTGGATCTCTCGTGATTATCGACAATCTTCAGAAGCTTCGCGAAGGCGCACCGGTCGATCCACGGCTCACGACTTTTCAGGTGGCCGCTGCCCCTCATACAAATCAACCGGCGGGAAG